>NZ_JBBOSU010000001.1:110000-1405833 GCF_038005225.1 Solibacillus sp. FSL K6-1523 | reverse complement strand
AGCATTATACATGCAATAGATAGCCAAAATGTAAAATAACCAATTTCACTTGGATATTGATAGATTACACGATAAAATGGCATCTGACCAAATAAATAGTCAATCACATCATTGTGGAGCGTCCAAACAGCAGCAACCATCACATGCCACAGTTCAAATCGGTACTTCGGTAAATAAAGTACAGCTTGCACAGCCATCATAAAATGTGAAGCAACAAGCATCCATCCCTGCCCGCCTAATGTACCCGTTTCAGCTAATGTGAGTAAATTCATCACGACCGCCCATAGCCCATACTTAATTAACGTAATTAAAGCTAATACTTCCATTAATTTAAAATGCTTTCCAAGTAACCATCCAACAAGAACAAAACAGAAAAAGAGGCTTGCCGTTGGAGAATCAGGTACGAAAATATAGAAAATCGGCTTTGTATCAGCTAGTTGACTGCCATACCAATAATATCCATAGATCGTCCCTAAAATATTAATGACTAATAGTAAAAGTAAAAAAGCTTTGTGATTGATCAAATACCACCACTGCGTCATATATGCTTTCATTATATTCTCCTCTACTTTATACGAAAAAGGTTTCAAGTAAGTTTCATTTTCTCATACATTCGCAGAAAATGCTCCCCTTGGATTCAGCAGAATCAAGTTAAATTTATTATGTACATTGCGCAACTTTTTAACATCCGCTTCGTCCTTATATTATATACGGACAATCATTATTAGCAATTAAAAAAGAGAGCCAAAACTCTGGCCCTCACGTCATGCTTATTTTTCTTTTAAACCTGCAATGAATTCAGATAATACTTGAAGCTCTTCATCTGTACCACCAAATGTTCCTGCTGGCATACCACCACGACCATTAGTGATAACTTCAGATACTTCTTCAGCTGTTAATTCGTTGCCCAATAACATTGGAGCTGACGCAGAACCAGCTAAATCACCACCATGACATCCGATACAAGAAGCTTGTGCTTGGAATATTTCATACCCTACAGAAGTTTCATCAACTTCAACATTAGGCAATAAACCTAAATCCTTGTCTGAAATAACACCTTGCGCTTTAACTGCTTCCCAGTTCGTTGCTGCAACAGATTCCCAAGTTGTATAAATAAGTGCAGCTACTGCTAATAACATGAATGCTGTTGGTAATGGACGTTTAGATGGACGACGCTCTGGCGTTGTATCTAAAAATGGCGCTAATGCTAATGTTCCAAATGCAATACCTGGAATAATTGCTGCTCCGATAAGGTTATATGGACCAGATGCAAATGAATATTTTAATAATTGGTACATTGATAAGAAGTACCAGTCCGGTAACGGAATATATGATGCATTTGTTGGGTCTGCCGGGCCTTCAAGTGGTGAAGGGTGAGCGACAGTTAATAGTAAATATCCAATTAAGAATACAGCACCAACCATCCATTCTTTTAATAAAAAGTCTGGCCAGAACGCTTCTGTTTTACCTGGATACTCGGAATAATCTTTTGGCACATTCGGCATACGATTATTCGCTTTTACACGTGAATCGCCTACGAATTTCATACCTTTTCCGCGTTGCATAGTGTCCCCTCCTTTAGTAAATCATACAGTTAGTATCAGATCAAAGTGGACCTGAAATACCTTGGCGGCGGATCATAATAAAGTGAACTGCCAATAATGCAAATAATGCTGCTGGTAAGAAGAATACGTGAATTGCAAAGAAACGAGTTAATGTTTGTGCACCAAGGATTGTTGCATCCCCTGCTAGCAACGTTTTAATCATTCCACCAATAAATGGCATCGAAGCGGCAATTTCAATACCTACTTTCGTTGCAAATAACGCTTTCATATCCCAAGGTAATAAATACCCTGTGAAACCTAAACCTAACATAACTGCAAAGATACCTACACCTACTAACCAGTTTAACTCACGAGGCTTTTTATATGAACCAGTGAAGAATACACGAAGCGTATGTAAGAACATCATTACAATTACTAATGAAGCCCCCCAGTGGTGCATACCACGAACGATTTCACCAAATGCTACTTCGTTTTGTAAATAGTAAACTGATTTCCAAGCATTTTCTACGTCTGGTACGTAATACATTGTTAAGAACATACCTGATAGAATTTGTATTACTGTAATGAAGAATGTTAATCCACCGAAACAGTAAACGAATGCTGAAAAGTGATGTGCAGGGTTAACGTGCTCTGGCACTTCGTGGTCGGCAATATCACGCCATATAGGAGTAATATCTAAACGTTCATCGACCCAATCATAAATTTTATTTAGCACTGTGTCGTACCCCCTAACTTATTAACTGAAAGTGTTTGCGATTTTTTTCCCAAGCATTAAGTAACCATCTTTTTCTGCCACTTCATATTGATCAAGCGGCCCAAGTGGAGGTGTACCTTTTACGTTTACACCCGTTTTCTCGTAACGTCCCGCATGACAAGCACAGAAGAATTGATTTGCATGCGCTGGGTCACCTTCCCAGTTGACAGTACAGCCTAAATGTTTACATACAGGTGAAAGTGCTACGATCTCATTGCCATTATGATATATCCATGCTGCTTCTGTTACATCTGACTTATACCAGCCGTCCGTTTGTTCGAACGTAAAGTCAACCTTTACTGGTGCATCTGTAATTTCAGCAATTTTCTGACTCGTTAATACAAAATCCCCTTCTTCTTTCGTCTGAAGAACTGGATCAATTGCAAAACGAACCATTGGCATTAACATACCAGCCGCCATAAATCCACCTACGCCAGTAATTGTGTAAGTTAAAAATTGACGTCGTGTAACTCGATTATTACTCATTTTTTTCCCCCCTCTTACTAAAAGGTCAGTCCAACGGACATATACTTTTATAAATAGTAAATAACTAGGACATATATATGATATATCAAGAAAATAGGTTGGTCAATAACGCTTTCATTTCATTTGGCGACTTTGTGAACATTTCATGAAACTATGGAATCATATTATACCCAAGCTTCTGTTAAAACCGGAATAATTTGCTTTAGTTGGTCTTCCAGAATGCGCTGTTTTACTGTTTTATCCATTGATTCCAAGGGTATTGCTGGTAGCCATAATATGTCCAAATCTTCATTATCCTTTTTCCAAGAATGATCACATGTAATAAAAATGACAGATTTAAAACCAGTATTATGTAACTCTTCTTGCAATTGAATTGGTAATAATTCATTTTTTGTTCGGTCTGTATATGAAAATGGCGGCATTAACATTACTCTACCTCTAAACTGCTGTTCGATAAACATCGTTAATGTAATTAAATACTCGACAGCCGAACTGCTTTGTTTCATACCTTCATCCAATAAGTTTAATTGCACTAACGGCACGATAGCTGTATCAATAAATTGTTTTTGTGTTTGAAATTGCTCAATATCCTTTACGGTAAAATTCATTTGATTATCCCTCTTTCTATATACATGTCCACACAAAAAAATAAGGCATTTTTTATGTATACATGCATTTTGAACTGTTTTTTTTAGTGAACACTCGATTGAGTAAGATCTTTTAGAACGGAAAACTTTATACAGGTCTGGCCTTGCATAAAGCACACAGATGAGTCGTACAGATTTGTGCAAACACTGTCTGTGCGCCTCATGTGCTTAGCCAGCCTATACTAGCAAATACTTTATTAGACGTTTTATTAGAACATTTAAATCATAAGATTAGAATCTTTTATTTAACTTATCTAGACAAATCGATTGTGCTGTTGGTACTTATTTTGCCTAGACAAAAAGGACATCTCTTACTAGAATTTACGTAAGGTAATGTCCTTTTATTTGGATTCCCTCAAAGATTATATTTCTCACTTGCTAGAATAAAGCTATTTATTGACAACCTTTAAAGCTTGCAACAAGTTCGATAGCTCAAAAAACTTCTCTTTATCCCCAGCATCCAATGCATCATCAATTTCCCGTAAAAGTTGCTGTTCTTGGAATGCCATCACACTGTTTTCCAATAATCGTTGTGCGGCTAGACGATCTTTTTCATGAATGACTAAATCTTTTGGCATATATGGATTTTCTTCTAAAACTGCCAAATACACAGGGCTTGGTGGGACATTCGGAAAATTTAATTGAACATACATTAATTCTTGCGGATTTAACCGCAAATCATGAAACGATTTTTCTGCATCGGACGTCATAATATTTTTTTTATAAAATCGGAATGGAATAGCGGTTGTTTCCACAGTCGACATGACAATGGCCCTTGGACAATAATGTGCATCATCAACAAAATGAATATTTGTTAGCAGTTCATCGTTACTAAGCAAATAATTTAAAATCCATACCCCTTCCCTGCGCTTTAATTGAAAATTTTTCAAGAACCATTTAATGAATACTTTCTTATCATTTAGTGGTACGGAGTAAGTCACCATTATATCCTCCTTCTATTCAAAGCGATCTAATAAATCAATCCATTGCTGGTCAGTTGGCTGTAATTCCACGAGCTGTCCGGCAACAATTCTTGCTTCCTCTTGCTTGCCATCTTCCAATAAGAATAAGCAATATTTCTCTAAAAATTCCACGTCGTCTTTGAATTCAATATATGCAAGTTTGTAAATTTCATATGCTTTTTCGAACTGTTCATTTATATTATACGCATGTGCAACGAATGGATATAGTGAAACCCACTCAAATTCATTTTGTTGTAGCTGTTCAAATAATTCGAGCACATCGTCATATCTTTCCTGTGAACTATAGACTGACATGAGCACTAAAATTGCTTCCATGTACTCAGAATCCAGCGCAATTGCTTCCGTCAAATAGCCGATTGCCTCATCCGGTTGACTATTTTTTAACGCCATCTTCCCAGCAAATAAGAAGAAGGATTTGTCATACTCATCTCGCTTGATGCCTTCTTTTATTACCGCAAGTGCGCGGACATTGTCATCTTGCATGGCATAACTATCCGCTAATAATAAATACGCTGAAAAATAATCTGGATCTAATTCTTTTAAATCTTCCAGCTGTTTAATCGCTAAATCATATTTTTGAATTTGGAAAGCAGCATAACCCGAACCAAATAGTAAATCCGGTGTTACTTCTTCTTCAAGCGCTTCCATATAATATTCAAGCGCCGTTTCATAGCCCGCACCTGCTCGATAAACTTCCGCTAATCTTTGCGCCAATAAAACGCCGGCAAATTTTTTATCTACTGTATAAAGCTCTTCATATATGCGAGCTGCTTCAGAAAAACGCCCTGTTTCAAAAAGGAGTTCCGCTTTCGCAAATTGTAATAACGGTTCTGTTGGCATTAATTGTAACGCCTCATTAATACGCTGCTCCGCTACTTCAAATAATCCCTGCATTTGATAATAATCTGCAAGAACTAATAATGCTTGTGGGTATTCGGGGGCTTCATCGCTTACCCCCATTAATAAATTAAGTGCCTCGTCTTCTTCACCCATTTCAATAAGAACTGAAGCTTGATCTATCGCAATTTGAGCTTCTTCCGGGAATAAAAATTGCAAATGTTCGAATACACGATTGGCTTCATTCAAAAAACCAAAATGCATCAATGCTTCTGCAATTTCATATTGCTCTGAAGGCTCGCTATTTATTAAAAATGTTTCTAGGAGAAGGTCAATTTGTTCTATGTTTCCTTCTTGGATTGCTTGTAATAATTCATTCATCTAGTCATTCACCTTTTCCTACTTTTTCATTCTAATGCTACATGACCTTTCCTTGCATCACAAGAAAAAGAATCGATTTTGAAGTAAAAATCCGATTTTGAACGACTGTCAATTTAGTATTGCTATTTTTAATATCTAGTACCTATTAAGTATATCTTGTTGTATGTAGCGTAAAAAGCCATCCTGATCTTCATCAACATGACTTTTTATTCGGTTATTTGTTTTTCAATTGATCAATATGTTCAAAAAACGTTGGGTACGACACGGCGATACACTGTGCATCATCCAGCTCGATTGCACCGTCTGTTACCAATGCTGCAATAGCTGCCATCATGCCGATTCGGTGGTCACCGTATGATTTTAAACTGGCACCGTGTAATTTTGTAGGCCCTTCAATAATCATGCCATCACTTGTCGCTTCAATTTGTGCGCCTAGTTTTTTTAATTCCGCCACAACCGCATCAATGCGATTCGTTTCTTTTACCTTTAACTCTTCTGCGTCTTTAATAATCGTTTTCCCCGTAGCTTGAGTTGCTAATAGCGCTAAAATCGGAATTTCATCAATTAATCGAGGAATAATTGCCCCTTCAATCGTCGTTCCTTTTAAAGCGGATTTTGCAATCGTAATCGTTGCTGTTGGCTCCGCAGCTTGTTCGTCATCTACTACGACTTCCATTTTTGCACCCATGTTTTGGAGTACTTCTAGGATACCATTGCGTGTTTCATTCACACCGACATTTTTCAAGGTAATACGGCTATTTTTCGCAATCGCTCCCGCAACTAAAAAGAAGGCCGCAGAAGAAATATCCCCTGGAACGTCGACATGCGTGCCTGTAAGCTGCTGTCCGCCTTCAAAAGATACGACCCCTTGCTTTGTGGTAACTGCCGCACCAAATTGACGTAGCATGCGTTCTGTGTGATCACGGGACACTTCACTTTCGCGCACAATCGTCGTTCCTTGTGCGCGTAAACCAGCAAATAAAATAGCGGATTTTACTTGTGCACTCGCGACCGGCATCGTGTAATCAATCGCTTGCAAAGTTGTTCCTTGAATAGCTAGCGGTGTATATTGGCCATTTTCTCGACCTGCAATTTGCGCACCCATTTGACGGAGTGGATCTGTTACACGGCGCATAGGACGCTTACCAATTGATGCATCGCCTGTCATAATCGTATGCACGTTTGTACCTGCTAAAATGCCGAGCATGAGCCGTGTTGTCGTACCCGAATTACCGGTATATAATACTTCACTTGGCTCTTGCCAGTTATCCATGCCAGGACTTTCAATCGCGACATTCGTTCCATCTACTTGTATGTCAACACCGAGCTTTCGGAAACAATCAATCGTATCTAAACAATCTTCTCCAAGTAAAAAACCGGAAACAGTTGTTTTCCCTTGTGCGATTGAACCCAACATAATAGACCTATGTGAAACAGATTTATCACCCGGTACTGTAATTTCTCCTTGAAGTGCCGGTCCATTATATTGCAATACTTTTGAACTCATAACAATTCCTCCCTAGAAAAAATACATCTCGCAAGTTTATTTAGCGAGATGTGTTGTTCGTTAAGATATATGCGTATCATAATTTGCTTTTTGTGTGATGCACTTTGCCGCACGTTCACGGTCTTCATTTGTTTGGAAGCTGATTACTAAAATACCAAACACATCGACGCGGGTTTCAACAATTCGAATATTTATTATGCTAATATTTTCTTCGGCTAAGTAACCTGTCACTTCAGAAATTACCCCTGGATAATCTGGGATATCCACATATAAATCATATGGCATGTATAAAGCACCATTGGCAATTGGCAACTTATCACGAACATCTCTTGCATCAGAGAAGTAGCGCTCAATTTCTTCCGCGTCACCTTGATCGAGTAGCTGCCTTACACGTCCCATTTCTTCTAACCACGTATCCAATTGACCAACGAGCTCTTTTTGATTTTGTAGCGTAATATCTCGCCACAATGTCGGATTAGAGGATGCGATACGTGTAATATCACGAAAGCCCCCCGCTGCTAAAGAGGATGTCATTGGGAATGCTTTTTTCTCAAAATTCAACTGATGGACTAATGAGGCCGCAACGATATGTGGGAAATGGCTGACAACAGCGGTCATATGATCATGTGCTTTGGCGTCTACTACAACCATTTTCCCGAGCGTAAATTTTAATAAATCATCAAGCGCTGCAATTCGTTCAATTTCTTCACCTTCAGTTGGTGTCAACATATAATAAGCATTTTCCAATAAATACGGCTTCGCTGCTGTGATTCCACTTTTATGTGAGCCCGCCATTGGATGCCCTCCGATAAAGGTGATACCTAATTCTCGTAATTCAAGCGCTTTTTCCATAATACGGGCTTTCGTACTACCAGTATCTGTAATAATGACATTGCGTTTTAAATTCCAACTTTTTAACTGCTCCATAAAATCGAGCGTAATATTGACGGGTGTCCCAAAAATAATAACATCTGCCTGCTCAGCAAATTGTACAGGATCTTCTACCACTTCATGTACAACATTTAATGTGCTCGCTAATTCTCTTGTTTGCTCATGTGCATCATAACCAAACACTTTCGTATGCGGAGCCTTTTGCAGAGCTAATGCAACAGAACCACCAATTAACCCTAGTCCGATTACGAAAACATTCCGTGTCATGCAAAAACCCCTTGCTCTTTCAAAACTTCTGCCAGCAATTGTAGAAATCTTTCATTTTGCTGTTCTGTACCAATCGTTACACGAATAAACCCTTCTAGGCCAAGCGCCGCCCCACTACGAATAATAAATCCGCGCTTCATCATTTCTTCAAAAACAACTTCACTGCTCATCTTCACTTCAAACATGATGAAGTTCGTTTGAGAAGGGAAATATTTCAATCGTTGCGCTTCACAGAATGCGACAAATTGCTGCTTGCCCTTTTCATTCGCTACGCGGCAACTTGCAATGTATTCTTGATCGCCAAGAGCCAATTGCGCAACCTTTTGGCTTAAATTTGTATTGTTAAATGGTGCGCGCACTGGATCGAGCTTCGCAATCACTTCTGCTTGGGCAATTCCATAACCTACACGGAATGAAGCTAAGCCATATGCTTTTGAAAACGTGCGCAATAATATTAAATTCGAATACTCTCGGAAATAATGCAATGTGTCTTCATATGTTGGATCATTGACATACTCTATGTATGCCTCATCTAATACGATGAAAACATCTTTTGGTACTGCCGCTAAAAATGCACGTAATACTTCATCTGAAACAATTGTTCCTGTTGGGTTATTTGGATTACAAACCCACACTACAGAAGTATTTTCATCAATCGCTTCAAGCATCGCATCTAAATTATGCACGCCATCGTTTAATGGAACTTTTCGTACTTCCGCGCCTTCAATTTCCGCGTTATGCCAGTATTGTGAAAACGATGGATCAGCCATGACTGTATTCACTCCTGGATATAATAACGCACGCGTAATAATCGCGATTAAATCATCCGAACCGTTACCGATAATTAACTCTGCTTCTTCTACCCCGTAAAATTTTGCTAGGCTTGTACGTAAGTTTTGTGCATAACCATCTGGATAGATGGCATGATTCGAAGCGTCTGATTGTAAAAATGCTTTTACTTTCGGCGAGCTACCGAATGGATTTTCATTAGATGCGAGTTTTACAACTTCATCTAATCCAAATTGTTTCTTTACTTCTTCTATCGGCTTACCTGGTTGATAAGCTTTCATCCCGTTTAATTGTTGTTTCCACTTCATCCTTGAATCTCTCCCCTTAATTGGCTGTTATTTCACTAAATCTGGTCGTAATTTAACGGCATCTTTTAAGTAAATATGATGAATTTCATGCTGTGGTGTATGCGTATTAACATGTAATAACACACGTATACAAAGCGGAAGTCCACCCGGTACATCCATCTCATGCATACACATGATCGGCACATACTGCCAACCTTCCATTGAACGAACAGACTTCGCAGGGAATGCCGAGCGAATATCTGGTGTTGTCGAAATGGTAACAGAAGCTATATCTGAAGGATCTACTTTATTTTGTTTCACTACTTCTTGTACAAGCTTAGCTGTCTCTTCCCATACTAACTCAGCTCTATCTTCATCAATCGTAATTGCACCACGTATTCCACGAATCATGCTTGCACCTCCAATAGTAATTGTCTTAACTGTTCATCGATTTCTTTACATTCATCTAACTCTATTTTTTGAACGAACGGCTTCCCAACTGTTTCTAACAAAACAAATTGCAACACACCATAGTCCGCCTTTTTATCCTTTAATAAATAGTCCGTCAGCTGTTCAAATGTGAATTGATGAACCGCTTCAAACGGATAGCCACTGTCGATTGCAAATTGTAAAAATCGCTTTGTGAAGGCGTGATCGATTTTCCCATACCGTTCACTTAATAATAAACAATAAATGAGACCGATCATAACCGCTTCGCCATGCGCGACTTTTCCATAACCTGCAGCCGCTTCAATCGCATGACCATATGTGTGACCTAAATTTAAATATTTGCGCACCGATTGTTCAGTCTCATCTTGTTCCACGATGTTGGCCTTTACTTGAATACCTTGTGCTAAATAATCTCCTAACAGCTGCTCCGGTAAATTTGTGATTGAATGACCTTCTACTAATTCTTCCACCCATTTTGCATCGGAAATCAGTGCATGCTTAATAACTTCCGCCATGCCAGAGCGCACTTCTTTTTCACTTAACGTTTTTAAAAACTTTGTATCATAAATAACCGCTTGTGGCTGATAAAAAGTACCAATCATATTTTTCCCTTGTGGATGATTGATTGCCGTCTTTCCACCAACTGCAGAGTCATGCGCTAAAATCGTCGTCGGCACTTGAATAAACGGAATACCGCGCATATAGGTCGCAGCTACAAATCCTGCTAAATCGCCAACAGCACCACCACCAAATGCAATAATTAATGATTTACGTGTACATTTTTTTTCTAATAAAAAAGTTTGTGTTACATGATAATTTTCAAAGCTTTTGCATTGTTCTCCTGCAGGCATGACGAGCACATCAAAGGAATAAGAGAAATTCGCTTCAAAATATTCTTTTTGTTCCGCCCATACAAATTCATCCGTTAATACAATGATTTTGTCTGCAGTTTCAAACAGTGCTTTATGCGATTGTACGACATCTTGTAATATGCCATTCCCAATCGTCACAACATACGAATGTGATGCAGTACGAACTGGAATTTTCATTTTAGTACTCCTTTGTGTACTGACGCATCGCATCAATTTGTGCTTTTAATTGAGGGAATTGGTCGCTGTGGAATTGATCCACAATAACACTCGCTATTTCCCAAGCAATAACATGTTCAGCCACGATTGATGCTGCCGGTACTGCACAGCTATCTGAACGCTCAACACTTGCTTTAAATGGTTCTTTCGTTTCAATATCCACACTTTGTAACGGTTTATAGAGCGTAGGAATTGGTTTCATAACACCACGTACAACGATTGGCATTCCCGTAGACATACCACCTTCTAAGCCACCTAGACGGTTTGTCGTGCGTGTGTAACCATTTTCTTCATCCCATACAATTTCGTCGTGTACTTCCGAGCCTTTTTTGCGTGCCATTTCAAAGCCGATACCGAATTCAACACCTTTGAATGCGTTGATGCTTAACATAGCGGCTGCTAATTTTCCATCTAATTTGCGATCATAATGAACATAAGAGCCAATGCCCGCTGGTAACCCTTCAATAATTACTTCAACGATTCCACCGATTGAATCACCTGCTTTTTTCGCATCATCAATTGCTTCAACCATTTTCGCTGATGCTTCTGGGTCCACACAGTAGCAAGCATCCTCCTCTACAATCGTGCGAATTTCATCTGCTGATTTGCCCTCAACTAGCGCTGTATTCGCTTTAATCCCTACGATTTCCGTCACATGTGCCACAATCGAAATCCCTAGCTCATTTAATAAAGCTTTAGCAACCGAACCTACTGCTACACGCACCGTCGTTTCACGGGCACTTGAGCGCTCTAATACATTGCGTAAATCGCGGTGACCGTATTTCATCCCACCAACTAAATCTGCATGTCCTGGGCGTGGACGAGAAATTTGACGCTTCATTTCAGCTGGATCAATATCTTCTGGCAATTCCGCTGCACCCATAATTTTTGTCCAATGCTTCCAGTCATCATTCGTTACAACTAGTGCTACTGGAGACCCTAATGTTTTTCCGTGACGAACACCTGAAACAATTTCAACTGTATCTGTTTCGATTTGCATACGGCGCCCCCTGCCATGGCCACCTTGTCGTCGTTTTAAATCGTAATTTATTTTTTCTGCAGTCACTGGCAATAGTGACGGTAACCCCTCAATAATTGTAGTTAATTGTGGTCCGTGTGACTCACCTGCTGTTAAATATCGCATTAAACACTTTCTCCCTTCAACTCGCTAAAGTATGTATTTTTCACTATAACATATTTCAATTCAAATATCAGTATCATTTTCATCTGGATACACAGCCATTTTAGAACATTCTGAACATTTAAAGCGAAATACTGTGCATGCACGAGCAATTATCAATTACGCCCCAGCGTAATTGCGTCCAGATTTTTTTCGAGCGAGCTCGAAAAACTTCCCTTAAAAAATCTGTGACATCCGCTGGGGCTTGGCTCAACACGATGTTGATCACAAAGGCGTTGTCACAGGACGTGACAGATTTTAGCCTTTGTTCCCCTACTTCAGCCGGGGGAAACCTCCACTGAGTCAAGTTAAACAAAAAAACGCCTTTCGCCAATTGTACGAAAAGCGCTTTTTTTATTCGTCAGAAAAGTAGATACTTCCCCAAACTTTCGCAACACACATACAGAGCATTATTTTTGTAGTATTATTTTTTTCGGTAAAAGAATGTATCCTCAACTTCAAAACCATAGCGTGCTGGATTAAAAATCTGTTCCGTCGAGCCAACAAACAAAATACCACCTGGACGCAATGCTTTACTAAAGTTTTCATAAATTTGATCTTTCGCCTCTTCTGTAAAATAAATCATGACATTTCGACAAACGATTAAATCAAAATTGGATTCATAATTATCCTTTAATAAATTATGTTTTTTGAATGTAACAGTTCGTTTAATATCATCTTTCACTTTAAAAAATTGGCCCTCTTTTTCGAAGTACTTTGCTTGTACATCTTTTGGGACTTCTGCTAAAGAGCGTTCTGGATACAATGCGAGCTTTGCTTTTTGAATCACATTCTCATCTAAATCTGTTGCTAAAATACCGATTTGAGATAATGATATGTGATGTGATAACACCATTGCTAAGCTGTACGGCTCTTCTCCAGTCGAACAAGCTGCACTCCAAATTTTTGGTCGCTTATTTGTTTGAAGTAACTTTGGGAAAATTTTATTTTGCAATACTTCCCAACGCTTTCCATTGCGATAAAACTCAGAAACATTAATCGTCATACGATCTAAAAATTCATTCATTAAATCTCGGTCTTTTTCTAATGCTTGAAGAAAATCCACAAAATTTTTAAAACCTTTTTTCTCATACAGTGAAGTGAGTCGGCGCTTCATTTGCGCTTCTTTATAAAGTGCTAAATCAATTCCTGTTTTACGTTTAATGCCATCTATGAAACGTTCGTAATCTGACATTCACATCTGTCCCCTCATATATCGTAAACCTATTATATCTGATTATCGCAGCAACTGAAATACCATTCTGCTTTATTTATGAAGGTTTCCTATTTTCTAACAACTGTTGCTTTGAATGTTCTAACTCTAAGCGCATTTTCTCTGTCTCTTTATCATAGTTTTCTAATTTAAGGCGTTCTAATTCAATTTCCTTGTCTAATCTTTTCAATTCTATTTTTTTATTTTTTGTATACGTGTCGGTTAAAATAGCCATGGCAGAAATAATAACAATTGCTCCCCAAAAAACCATCTAATCCTCTCCTTTCTTTTTATATACGTTTTGCCGTTACAATAGTTTCATTATTCTGATATATTTATGTAAAAAAATAGCGTCCACTTTAAAAGTGAACACTATTTATTCATTCCAATTATTCAGCTAAACCTTCGCCGAACCATAAGTTGATTTCGCGCTCAGCAGAAGCTAAAGAGTCAGAACCGTGGATTACGTTGTGAGATAAAGTTACAGCGTAGTCTCCGCGGATTGTACCAGGAGCTGAATCTTCTGGTTTTGTAGCACCCATCATGATACGAGCTAATTGGATAACGTTTTCGCCTTCCCAAACCATACCAAATACTGGACCTGATGTGATGAAGTCTACTAATTCACCGAAGAATGGACGCTCAGCGTGTTCTGCATAGTGATTTTCAGCTAATTCACGAGTAGGAACCATTAATTTTGCTCCACGTAATACGAAACCGCGACGCTCAAAGCGGTCAACGATATCACCGATTACTTGACGTTCTACGCCATCTGGTTTAACCATTAAAAATGTTTTTTCGATTGCCATGTTGTTATACACTCCTTAAGTTTGGGTAAAAGGTTTACACCTACCGATAAATATTACCAAAGACGCGCTCAAACTGCAACAAATATTAGCATATTGCTTAATTTACTAGAATTTTCGCTTACCCATGAACAAAGCAATATCTCGTAATTTTTTCTTCGTCGGATGGTTTGGTAACTTTTCAACTTCAGCTAAAGCCTTTTTTAAATATAAATTACTAATTTTTGTTGCTTCTTTTATCGCATTTGATTTACGTACAAGTTGCAACATTGCTTGGCGCTCTTCTTCCGACAGTTCACCCGTTGTTACTTTTTCTATATACGGCATGATTTGAGGATCTTCTTTCATCAATAATATAGGCAATGTAATATTCCCTTGAATGAAGTCACTGCCTGCTGGTTTGCCTAGTTGCTTGTCCGTAGCCGTGAAATCTAATATATCATCAATAATTTGGAAACTCATCCCAACGAAATAGCCATAGCGCTTTAAATGTCGTGTCGTTATTTCATCTGCTCCACTAACAACTGCTCCTAGTTCACAGCTCGATTCAATTAACAGGGCTGTTTTACGCTTAATACGACGGAAATAATCTTTAATCGTTTGATTTAAACGAAACTTATCTTCAATTTGAATGACTTCACCATTACAAAGTTCAACCATTGTTTTGGCTAAAATTTGATGGGCATGGGGATTTTCAATGATTGTGACATATTCTAATGCTCTCGCAAATATAAAATCCCCTGTATACATCGCGACACGATTGTTCCACTGCGCTTTTACCGTATGTCTACCTCGACGCATGTCTGAATCATCTATGACATCATCATGAACTAATGATGCCATGTGAATTAACTCTAATGGTACGGCGATATTTTTCATTCGCTCGATATTATAGTCACCAAATTTCGCACTTAGTAACGCAAATACCGGTCGAATTCGTTTTCCACCCGCTTGCAATAAATGAAGTGAGGCATCATTCAATAAGTGAGAAGATGAACTTAGCGCATTTTCTAATTCTTTTTCGATGATTTCTATATCTGATTTAATATCAGTGTATAGTATTTTTAGCTTCATCTTTTCCACGCGTCAAAACCCACTCTCACTATTATTCTTTTTTAAAGCCCATATGCACAGCGGCTGCCCCACCACTATAAGCTTTATATGTTACATTTTTTAATCCCGCATCTTTAAACATTTGCGCTAATTTTTTCATACCTGGAAAGTCGTTAGCTGATTCCTGTAACCAAGAATATTCTTTATAGCTTTTCGCAAAGAGCTTTCCAAAAATCGGCATAATATATTTGAAGTAGAAGCGGAAAAGCTGGCGGTACCCCGGGATTTCAGATTGTGATGTTTCTAAACATACAACCATACCACCTGGCTTTACGACACGATGCATTTCACGTAATACTTGCAAATAATCCGGTACATTACGTAAACCAAAACCAATTGTTACAAAGTCAAATGTATTATCTTCAAATGGCAGTTCCATCGCATTTCCATGAATTAACTCTACTTGTGGCATGGCTGCAGTTTTTTGAAGACCTACATTCAACATGTTTTGACTAAAGTCTAGACCTTTGACAACGCCTTCTTCACCAGCAGCTTGTGCTAACGCGATTGTCCAATCCGCTGTGCCACAACAAACATCTAAGCATTTTGAACCTTTTTGAACAGCCATTCGCTTCATTGTATCGTTGCGCCATTTAATATGTTGCTGGAAGCTAATAACTGAGTTCATCTTATCGTAGCTTTCTGAAATGCTCTCAAATACTTCATGCACATGTTGTTCTTTCGATTTTGTCATGTTTTCAAAACCTTTCTTATTCACTTATGAAGTGATCAATTGCTCGATATATTGTTTTAATTCGGGTTGTATTGGTGTGCGCTTCACAATCCCTTGCAATTCATCCTGTTTCTTCTTAAGTTCTTCTTGCAAATCTTTTTGAACGGTCGGTGAGTTGAATGTATCCGTATGTAATTGCTTTTTAAAAAAGCCTTCCTCACCATTTCCAATCAATGAAAACTCTTTTTTCAATCGTAAATAAGTTAACGTTTTTTTCATTAAATTTTTATATTGTGTAAATTCATATGCTTCATAATAGCGTTCAATTAATTCACATTCAATTATGCTTATACTGTCAATCCACTCTTGAAGAGGTCTTTTCACAGGTTCGTAAATTTTAATCTGTTGTTCACAGCGATTGACAATCCCTTTAGACAATTTTTGAATGAGCTGAATATTTTTAGAAAGCGCTAATAATTGGTAATAGCGACCGCTATAATAATCACCAGCGAGCACAGTTAACTGTTGCTGTTTACTCGTCGCATTTTGTTCTTTGATTTTTTCATGCTCAAAAAGGGATGCATGCACAATCCCAACCGTTATTGCACTTGTTTCCCGGTCGTCATCTGATGGTTTTCCATCTAAAAACGGCAATTGAATAAAAAACAATTGTTCATCATTCAACATTGGTTCTCCGACATTTTGTAGTAATGCTCTATGACGAACATGCATGAAAATATTTGATTTTAATTGCTGAATAGATTGTGTAATGTATGTTGCACTCATAGAAATTACTCCATTTCAGTGTTGTTTCAATTCAAATTATTATTTCTTCCCGTTACTTTGAACAATACCGTGTGTCGAATGAATTTTTGCTTTCCCACGAATTTTCATAGCTGATGTATGTTCTGTAAACTGCGCAATCATTACTTCACCTGCATCTAATTTTTCAGAATGGTGAAATTTTGTATCCGTTCCACGTGTCAAACCAATCACATGAACGCCATCTTCTTCTGCTTCGATGATAATATAATCTTGTGCCATTTTTCGCTTCTCCTCACCATTACAATTCCTTCGTTTATCATACCATAAACAACGTCAGTTATGACATTTGAACAAATGTAATAACTTCATTTCGTTTCACATCATCTTGCTCATAAATGCCACGTGCAACGGATGTGATTGTTTTTGCACCAGGTTTTTTTAAGCCACGCATTGTCATACACATATGTTCTGCTTCGATAATGACATAAACACCCTTTGGATCTAACATTTCCATAATTGTGTCCGCTACTGTTGAAGTAATACGTTCTTGTAATTGCGGGCGACGTGCAACCGACTCGACGCAACGTCCTAACTTGCTTAACCCAGCGACTTTACCGTCTTTTGGAATATAAGCAATATGCGCTTTCCCGTAAAAAGGTACTAAGTGATGCTCACACATTGAAAAAAATGGAATATCCTTAACAAGTACTAACTCTTCATGATCTTCATGAAAAACGGTATTAAAGTATTCACGTGGATCTTCGTTTAAACCACTAAACATTTCTGCATACATTTTTGAAACGCGCTTTGGTGTATCGAGTAAACCTTCCCGTTCAACATCCTCGCCAACCGCTTCTAATATCATTTTTACTGCTTCTTCAATTTTTTTTAAATCAACATTCGTCATGAAACTATTTCCTCCTAAATTACCCAAAACGGAATCATTAAGTTTTTATATTATTTTTCGTTTATTTAAGGATCTGTTCTATCTATGTAGATCGCTTTTCGTTTGCATTTCACCAAGTGAATCGTAGCATATCTCGTCAATAAGTTCAAAAACTGTATACTTAATTCGACAAATGCATTTCGACTAGGTGAAAACTCATATGTATAATTGTAGTTCCTTGTTTTTATATTAGAAATACGTGATTTTGTCGTTGTTGTCGCTAAAAAAGAGCAGCCTTCAGAAATTCTGAAGGCTGCTCTATGTAACGCTAGACGGCAAAAATTATTTTACAGCGTCTTTAAGCGCTTTACCTGGTTTGAAAGCAGGTACTTTGCTCGCAGCAATTTCGATTTCCATACCAGTTTGTGGGTTACGACCTTTACGAGCCGCACGTTCACGAACTTCAAAGTTACCAAAACCGATTAATTGTACTTTGTCACCCTTTGCAAGAGCATCTTGAATTGTATCAAATACAGATTCAACTGCTTTAGAAGCATCTTTTTTAGAAAGACCTGCCGCTTCAGCAACAGCGTTTACTAATTCTGTTTTATTCACACCATTCACCTCCTCTCAAAGGGTCATGAATCTAAATCCTGTAAAAAGAGTAACACACAGAAAACCGCGACGCAACTGTATTCATACATGTTTTAACTAAATTTTAGTATTTTGTATGGAAAAACACAAATTACAGGACATTTCACCTATAAAGTGAACTGTCCTGTGCGTTTTTCTTTATTGTTTAAATTCATTTACTGACTAAATAATAAACGTAATTAGACCTTTTTCGCCTTCATTCACCATTCGTTCCATCATTAAGCGCATTCTATTTTTTGCACTTGTTGGCACAACTTGCATTTTATAGCGGATACTTTCCGTTAACACTTCATGTAACGGCGTACCGAATAATTGTGTTTCCCACAAAGCTTGACGGTCATGGTCATATGCATGTTGTAAATCTTTGAGTAAATGTTGGCTGTGGAATTCAGATCCAATGAGCGGTGAAAATTCTGCGTCCATATCGATACGAATAATATGATACGATGGTGCGCTTGCCTTCATACGAACACCGAAAAAGTTATTTTGTTTAATTAACTCTGGTTCACTCGGAACAAATTCATCCATCGCCGGTAATGTAACACCGTAACCTTCCTCTCGCGCATCTGAAATGGCTTCACGGAATCTTTTCTGAGCTTGTTTCGCCTCCGCAGCTTCCTTTATAAATAACAACCAATCTTTTTTCGTATCAACTGGTTTTTCCAGCCATTGTTGGCACACTCTTTTGTATGTCTCGTTATCCACTGTTACCCGGAGCGTCGCAACGCCTGAACCAGGGTCCATTCTTTCCACATTGCAATTTTCAACAAAATCGATTTGTTGTAAAATCGCACTTGCAGAATCCACATCTCGAATTTTCATCAAACCATCCTGCAATTGCTCTATAGCAAATGTTAATGTTTCATTTAATTCATGATGATCATCGAGTATTTCTAACCAATCCGGCTTCTCCACTTCGATTTGATTTACTGGGAACTCAAATAACGCTTCCTGTAAAATATACGCCACATCTGCTGGTTGCATCTTATCGACTGAAATCGCGATTACCGGCACATCATAGCGCTCAATTAGGGCATTACGCAGATTGGTCGTTTCGTTAGAGGTTGGCATCGAGCTATTTAACACTAAAACAAAAGGCTTCCCGATATCCGTTAATTGCTCAATAATTTGCTCTTCCGCTACTTGTGCAGCTGCTCGACTCATACCATTTACTGATCCATCCGTAGTCACGACAATCCCTAAATTCGCATGATCTCGAATGACTTTATCGGTACCCATTTTTGCAGCTTCTTGGAATGCAATCGGTTCATTATGCCAAGGTGTATGCACATATTTCGGGCCAGATTCATCTTGATAACCTTTCGCCCCATCGATGACATACCCAACACAATCGACAAGTCGTATGCGGAATGGCATTTCACTTTCCCCTATCGTCACCGTTGTCCCTTGAGCTGGAACAAATTTTGGTTCAGATGTCATAATAACGGGTCCAGGAGAGCTTTGTGGTAACTCGTCCATAGCACGCATACGATCATCTGCATTTGTAATGTTCGGTAAAATAACGCCTTCCATGACCTTTTTAACAAATGTTGACTTCCCTACTCGAACCGGTCCTACTACCCCAATATAAATATCGCCATTTGTTCGTTCCGCGAGTTGCTGAAAAATTTGATCGCTAATTGCCGTTCCTCCCTTTTCCAAAACTTCACAATCTACATGAACACCGATATGCGTACACAAAAACTCGTTTGATGTTCAAATTTGAAGCACTCTCAACAATACTATATGTTTTCCTCTTACTAAATATGAAAAAGTCTCGCACAACATATGTACGAGACTTTTAAGCATTACTCTTCTATTTTCAACGGATCATACATAATGACCGGTTCGTTATTTTCATCGACTGTGTAAGGCAATGAATAGGCAGGAACGATTGAATAGGCATCCACTAACAGCTCTCGAATGTCCTCTCCTGGTGTCGCAGTAATATTATTGTCCTGCATGTATTGATATAAGTCGATTGAATAATCCACATACAAGTTGCCTTCTGAAGAGACTAAAATCGGCAATTCGTTATTTGAATATGGGCTTGGAACGGTTATATCTTCTTTATAACCAATATTTTTAAAATTAATCGTATACACATGCTCAATTACTTTATCCTTAAACTGTGGATATTTCGTTGCTGAGAAACGAATATTAACTTCGCGTATACGTTCAGGGGCACGTAAATCAACCAGCTTTACTGTTGGATTTTCCTCTGGGTTCCATATCATATATTGGAATATGCCACCTTTTTCGTACGCATTGGCTGGTGGTGAACCTATGTATTTCGGTACAAGCTTGTCGAAATCAATTAAATATTTAATGAAAATATCCGTATCTTGATCTCGTGTTTTAATTGGTAAAACACCCGTATCTTTTTGGAATTCATCTACTGCTCTTTGCACGCCTGCTAACATATCCACATCGGGACGCATGCTTGACTGATCAAAATTAGTCGGCGAACCACAACCAACTAAAATGATTGTTGCTAGCGAAAAAATAAGCCACAATTTAGACCATTTCATGTTGTTTTTCCTCCATCATTAATTTGGCCACGTAAAGATTACGAGCACCATAAGTATTGACCCTATCAAAAACATTCCGAAAGCAATCAATCGGAGTATAAATGATAATAACGCATTATGTACCCATTTACGCACTGCAGAAATCATAATAACAGATAATAACAATAAGCCGATTGAATAAAATGATACCCACATCACATCAAGTGCACTCATCGCATCTAAAGGACCACGTGCTGATGCAAAAATTAAAAACGAAGGATCCATAAACTGCAATATGTGTTGCAACGATAAAACCGCCTTTCATAACTAATTACTTCCACTTCCGCTAATAATTATAGCGTTTTCACAACTAAAAGAATAGGAGGTATGCGCGCATACCTCCTCAATTGTGACAATTAATCATCTTTTTACGCGTAGTTGACACCTTCACTTCGAATTACTGTGTTTCATCGATTTCTCTTTTTTTCATTCGAATCATTAATTGATCAACCGCTTCTTTTGGACCCATATCATTAAAGAGCACTTCATATAAAGCGGATGTAATTGGCATCGTAACGTCATATTTTTGTGCGAGTTGGTAGGCAGCTTTCGTTGTTCGAACACCTTCCACAACCATGCCCATTTCTTCTAACACTTGTGGCAACTTCATCCCTTTACCTAGCATATTTCCTGCGCGCCAGTTTCTCGAATGAACACTTGTACACGTCACAATTAAGTCACCCATACCTGTCAAACCGGCAAATGTAAATGGATTACCGCCCATTTTAACACCTAATCTAGTAATTTCAGCTAAACCACGTGTAATGAGCGCGGCTTTTGCATTATCACCGTATTGCAGACCGTCCGTAATACCTGCAGCTAAGGCGATAACATTTTTTAACGCGCCACCAATTTCTACACCAATCACATCATCATTTGTGTACACGCGGAAATAGTGATTCATAAATAAATCTTGCACTTTTTCTGCTGCCTCTAAATTTTCACATGTTGCAGCAATTGTCGTAGGATGTTGCAAAACAACTTCTTCCGCATGAGAAGGTCCTGATAGCACAACAATATCCCCGAGTATTTCGGGTTTTAAGCTTTCCTTCATAATCTCAGAAATACACATTAATGAATCGGGTTCAATCCCCTTTGATACATGTGTAAATAATGTTTTTTCCGTTAAAAATTGCGATATATTTGCACAAACTTCTCGAATTCCTTTTGTAGGAACGGCCATGACAATTGTTGTAGCATGTTTTGCTGCTTTTTCTAAATCATGTGTCGCGACTAAATTTTGCGGTAAGATTGTGTTAGGCAAATATTTTTTATTTGTTTGTTGCTCATTAATTTCGTTTGCTTGGTCCTCGCGATGAGACCAAATCAATGTGTCATGGCCATTTTCCGCCAAAACAATCGCTAGCGCAGTACCCCACGAACCAGCCCCTAATACTACTACATTTTCCTTCATGATTATCCTCCGTCACTTCCCCATTGTAATTTACGCGTACGATCCTTTATTGTACAAAAACGCTAGTTCATCGAAATAAACTAGCGTCTCTGCTGTAAAAAGGACATATTATTTTACTTGTGATTTAATACTTTCTGGATTCGATTAATTAGTCACGAGCACGTGTAATTAAACGAAGCGGTGTACCTTCGAAATCAAATGTTTCGCGAATACGGTTTTCTAAGAAACGCACATAAGAGAAGTGCATTAACTCTGGTTCATTTACAAAGACAACAAATGTAGGCGGCTTAGTCGCAACTTGTGTTGCATAGTAAATACGTAAGCGGCGTCCTTTATCTGTTGGTGCTGGATTACGTGCAACTGCATCTTCAATCACTTCATTTAAGATTGATGATTGAATACGCATCGCATGATTTTCACTAACGCGTTTAATAATTGGTAAAATTGTTAATACACGCTGTTTCGTTTTAGCTGATACGAAAACAATCGGTGCATAATCTAAAAATAAGAAGTGCTCACGGATTTGCTCCGTATAGAAGTTCATTGTTTTTTCGTCTTTTTCAATAGCATCCCATTTATTCACGACAATAATAACCGCTTTTCCTGCTTCATGAGCATATCCAGCAATTTTTTTATCTTGTTCTTGAATGCCTTCGTCTGCGTTTAAAATAACTAAAACAACATCTGAACGTTCAATCGCTCTAAGTGCACGTAAAACAGAATACTTTTCTGTTGATTCATACACTTTCCCTTTTTTGCGCATACCTGCTGTATCAATGATGACATAATCTTGGTCATCATGCGTATAAGGTGAGTCAATTGCATCACGTGTTGTTCCTTGAATATCACTTACAATAACACGCTCTTGACCTAAAAATGCGTTTACTAATGAAGATTTCCCTACATTCGGGCGTCCAATTAATGAGAATTTAATTGTTTCATCCCCATATTGTTCTTCATCTTGTTGTGGGAAATGCTTAGCACATTCATCAAGCAAGTCTCCTAAACCTAAGCCGTGTGAACCAGAAATTGGCCAAGGCTCTCCGAAACCTAAAGAATAGAAATCATAAATCATATGACGCATATCAGGGTTGTCGATTTTATTGATCCCTAATATGACTGGTTTTTTCGTTTTATACAAAATTTTTGCCACTTGTTCATCTGCTGCAGTTACACCTTCACGACCATTCGTCAAGAATATAATTACATCTGCTTCTTCAATTGCGATTTCTGCTTGCTGACGAATTTGCTCTAAAAATGGCTCGTCTCCTATTTCAATACCACCTGTATCAATGATATTAAATTCATGTGCTAGCCAATCAGCCGAACTATAAATACGGTCACGCGTTACGCCAGGAATATCTTCCACGATCGATACACGTTCTCCAACAATACGATTAAAAATTGTTGATTTACCTACGTTCGGACGTCCTACGATGGCGATTACTGGTTTTGTCATCTGTACTTCATCCTTCCAAACACTTATCTATTATGTATTATACACGAATTTGTCTGTTATATCATTTTTTCACAACATTCAAACTAAAAAACGAATTTAGGAAAAGGTTACCCTTCCTAAATTCGTTTTGGATTATTGTTTATTTAAAGCCCTTTAATTGGTCTCCAATAACATCACTAAATGAGAAGCCTGTTGTTTCAACTGGTAATTCATATTCGAATTCTTCTTCTTTTTCAGGATTCTCTTGTAATGCTTTAATGCTTAATGCTAAACGTTTTTCTTGCTCGTTCACTTCAAGCACCTTCACTTCAACTTCTTGTCCTTCTTTTAAAACTTCATGCGGTGTATTAATATGCTTATGGGCAATTTGCGAAATATGCACAAGCCCTTCTACACCTGGGAACACTTCAACAAATGCGCCAAATGTTACTAAACGCTTTACTACACCATTTAACACATAGCCTTTAGCAGCATTTGCCTCAATATTAATCCAAGGACCAGCTAACGTATCTTTAATTGATAATGAAACGCGCTCATTTAACGGATCTACAGAAAGCACTTTTACTTTCACTTCCTGTCCTTCATGTAAAACGGCTGATACATCATCTACATGCTCATGTGCAACTTGAGAAATATGCACTAATCCATCAATTCCACCAAGGTCGATAAATGCACCAAAACTCGCTAAACGCTGTACTTTACCTGTTAAAATATCGCCTTCTTGGATCGAATTAATCACTTGTTTTTTCTTAGAAGATTTTTGTTCTTCCAAAACGGCACGGTGTGATAAAATTAATCGACCTTTTTCTTTATCTAATTCAGTAATTTTAAAACTCATTGTTTTACCTTTGTAATCATCAAAGTTTTCAACGAAATAATCTTCTACTAATGAAGCTGGTACGAAGCCGCGCACACCTAGATCTACGACAAGGCCGCCTTTTACGACATCTTTGACTTCCGCTTCAAAAATTTCACCTGATGCAAGTTTTGCTTCTAATTGATCCCACGCTTGTAATGCATCCACTTTGCGTTTCGATAAAACAAAATTACTTTCTTCTATCTTTGTAATCATCAGCTCAAGCGTATCTCCTACCGATACTGCATCCGAAGCTTTTTCAATGTGTAAGCTTGAAAGTTCGCTAATCGGTATAATTCCATTAAAAGGCGCACCCTCTATCGAAATTGTTACTGACTTATCCTCAACTTGCTCAGCAACACCTTTCACAATATCTCCTTCACGAAATTCTTGGTTTAACCCTAAATTCATTTCTTCAGACATATGTAACCCTCCTTCGCATATTCCACTTATTAGTTTATTCCAAATGTTCGATAAAAACAAAAAATATCCCTTTATTTTTAGAATTTTTTTACATGTAGGGAAAAATTAAAATTTTTTTTCATGAGCCAATTTTAAAATTGCTTGCGCTGCTTCGTCAATCGTTAAATTAGTCGTATCTAAAAACAAGGCATCTTCAGCTTGAATTAACGGTGACGCTTCACGCTCACTATCTAACTTGTCTCGTCGTGCAATTTCTTCTTGCAATGATTCGATTGTAGAAGCAATCCCGCGACGTTGATTATCCAAATAACGACGTTGTGCGCGTTCTTCAACCGTTGCAGACATAAATATTTTTAACTCTGCCTCCTTCAAAACATGTGTTGCGATGTCTCGACCATCCATAACAACTCCACCATTTGCAGCAAGTTGTTGTTGCATAGCTACTAAAATCTCACGAATATTCGCATGGGCTGCAACTTGTGAAACATTGGATGTAACTTCGTTTGAACGTATTGCTTCAGAAACATTTTCACCATCAACAAATACAAGTTGTCCTTGTGCTGAAGGCTTTAATGTAATTATTGTTGTGCGCAGCATTTTTTCAAGAGCTACCGCGTCATCTAATTGTATGTTTTCATTTATTCCTTTATACGTAACTGCACGGTACATTGCCCCTGTATCGATATAAGTAAAGTTCAATGCTTCAGCGACGATTTTTGCGATTGTACTTTTACCTGCACCTGCTGGCCCATCGATTGCAATTTGAATTTTTTTTATCATAAATAATCCCTACTTTCCGTATATATTGTATCATAATCTGCTTTGACTTTTCATGCACATTGCAGAGGTTACCTTCACTCATCCCATTGAAAAAACCGCCATTTTTTTATGGCGGTTTACATTATATTTCATTCAATTCTTTTTTGCGGAATAGTAATTGACGTTCAAAACAAAAGCGGACAATATGTTGCTGATCCACATCATCGGTATCCGTAAAATGGACAGAAGCGATTCGAATCTCATCTCTGTCAAAAATACGCACAATGATGGCATCTGTTTCTACATAACTCACGTCACCATTTGTAAATGGCAGGACAACAACCATTTTTACTCGATCGCCTTCATCAAATCCAACGGGGGATTTAATATGAATCGCTGTACCACCTGCGCTAATGTCTTCCGCTACGAATTGATAAAATTGATTATTAAATTCAATCGCTACATCCACAGGTGTTTCAATCCGTACATATTCTCTTCGTTGAACCTTAAGAAATCCTTCTTTAGGTGGGAGTGAGAGCATAATCATTTGCACATTGCCCGCTTTACGACCAAGAACTTCTGTATTAAATGCATAATTTTCTTTCGAGTCCGTACTAAAAGTCACTCGAAATTGCGCTCCATCAACTAAAAAAGCTATTTTTTTCGTTAGTACATTTACTGGATAATCAATAAAAATTACATTATCTTGTTGCTCCACAATTCGACAACGAAACTTTTCTACAAGTTCAGTATAAATTGGTTCTAATGTCAAATGAGTACCTATTTTTAGTTCCATCTTATTCTCCTCGTACAATAAAGATTAATAGTGCTATTATCGCATGGTACAATAAAATTAGCTACTATCTCCTCATACTTTTTCCAGAGAATTTACTGCATTTTTTCATTTTTTATAACTCTATGCGTCTCCGCATCAATCACTATTCGGAAGGTGTCTTGGAAGTTATTATCGATTCGAGCAATGACTTCATAGCATTTACGGAGTGTAAATGTATTATCTGCTGTATAAATATTTTTTACTTCCTCAACTTTAACATTGTTAGCAAAAAAATCATCCCAATTAATTGGAAGTGTTGCTTGTTGTGGAATCTTTTCTTCTTGAACATATTCCATCGCATTAATACCTAATATTTCCGCATTATCCTTAGCTATTTTTAGTTGAATGCTGTCTGGATAAACAAGCGCCTTATCTTCACCATAGACGCGTGTAAATACTAAATGCCACGCTTCATGATTTTCACGGGATTCAGATAATTCAACATCTTCATAGCCTACTTTTTTCATGAAACCTTTTGCAGTACTAAGTATTTCTTCATGCGACAATGCACTTTTTGCAACAGGTCTTTCCATTAAGAAGGATAATAGATGCCCTCCTTTTTCTGTAATATCCGCATAGCCAATTCTCGTCCCTCGAATAAATTGAATATGATAGAAAGGATACGGCGCATCATCTCTACTCTTTGTTACGGTAATCGCTGCATCCGAAATTTCTGGGAAATATTTTTTGAATTGTTCTATCGCTTGTTTTTTCGTAATTGGTTGATCCGATAAATGCTCCAAATCACGTTTCTTTTCGTAATCGGACTCACTTGCCGTTAACGGGAAATCCGTTTCGTTATAGGATTTGAGTTGCTTGGATGCCCCTAAAAATGGTGAATCTTTAATTTCCATCGCCTTATTGGCTGGCCATTTATTAAAATCCCCGTTATTTTCATAAAATGAAACGGTTGCCACATTCCACTCTTCGGCAAATGCATTCAAATTGGCTGAAACGGGTTCCATTGTAGCTTTCCAACTATTGAAATCTCCACTATCTGCTGTCAATTTCGCTGCGTTTCCAATCCGCCCTAAATAACGCATCCATTGTGTTTGGACCTCATCTTGTAATGGTAAATTGGATACTGACTTTCTTAATTCACCACTAATCCGCCAAATATTATCTAGCTCTGTCGTTAATGCGCGCTCATCTTGAAACAGTAAAGACTGTGAAACAGATCGATGCAGTGCAGTTAATTTTTCCGTTGCAGTAGATAAATCGTTCGTATAAGCTGCATGCACGCTACGTTCGAGTTGCTTATTTTTATCGTATAAATCATATGCAACAAATGCTAATATGACAACGAATAAACCTAATAAATACGAAAAGTTTCTCATGCTATCACCCTTTTATAAGCAAAAAATATGCTCTCCTATTTGTTTAATTTGTGGTCTCGACCAAATCCATTTACTTGTAGCTGTCACAGGGTTGAAATAATACAGTGCATTTTCAGATGGATCCCAACCGTTGATTGCATCCAATACAGCTTGTTTCGCTCGTTCATTCGGTTGAAGCCAAATTTGACCGTCCGCAACCGCTGTAAATGCTAATGGTTGGAATATTATTTCTGAAATTGTATCCGGAAATTCAGGTGATTCCAATCGATTTAAAATAACTGCCGCGACTGCGACTTGACCTTCATAAACTTCTCCGCGCGCCTCTCCATAAACAGCATTTGCCATAAGTTGTAAATCTTGTTCACTATATTTTGCTGGCAGTTGCATAGAAGATGTCGAATTTGAACCGCCCCCTTTTTTCACTTGCTGGTCTAATGGCATCCCGCCGTAATAAGTAAAACGATTACCTGCTTTAATTTGCTTATCTACATACGCTTTATCGAAATCTGAGTTATTCGCCAGTTTATCCTTCGTTGCTTTTCCGGCAATACCATCTACAGGTAACCCGTATTTTTCTTGGAATTCTCGTAAAGCCCAGTACGTACCGTAGCCAAACTTTCCGTCAATCGCTCCATGATAAAAACTTATATACTGCAAACGAGCTTGTAATTCTACAACATCATCCCCAAATGCACCGCGCTGAATATCTTGATTTGAAAAAGCGGATGCATGAATGGAAAGACTTAATGAAAGAATAGCCAATAAATAAATAACTTTTTTCAAAACTCTTTCACTCCCTTTTCTTAATAGGATGTAAAATTATGCGATTATTATACGCTAAAAGATATATTGGCCTAAAATTTAGGCACAAAAAAAACGCGCGCGACTGAAAATTTCAATCGCACACGTTATTAATTTCGTTCTGTTTTAACTCATAGGCCCCATGCGAGATAAATGTTCCACTAAATGCTCGTGCGCTTGTTTCACCTTTCTTAAGGCAAACCACCATAAAAAGAACATGAATGGCAACATCGCATACAAAAAGTATTCCTTCATCATTAAAATGGAGTTATACGTAATATGTAGGATGACTGGTGCGAGCAATGCTAAAAAAATATATCTTTTCTGAATATCCACTGTCGAAAATTTCCCTTTTCCATAATAATACCCCATCACAACGCCAAATAAAGCATGGCTCGATACAGGTAAAAATGCGCGCATAAACGCTTGGTCTATGCCAAAGGATAATAAATAAATAACGTTTTCAACTGTAGCAAAGCCTAACGAAACAGCTGCTCCATACAAAACCCCATCATAAGGATCATCAAACTCTACATGTTTTAAAATAACTGCAAAAATGACGAGCCACTTAAAAAACTCTTCAATTGTACTCGTAAAAATGACATTTGAAAAAAAGACATTTGAAAACGCCTGCTCTTCCTTTAAGACGAATTGAATGAAAAGGATAGGGAACGTAATGATCGCACCATAAATAAATGATTGAAGAAGCGTTCTTCGAGGTTCTGTGTCCATTTGATTTCTAAGGTAAAAATAACTCAAAAGGGCCAATCCCGGCGCAATTGCTGCGGAAATTAATAATATGAACATTCGGCCGGCTCCTCTCTATAAATCCATTACACCTTGGCGTAATTGCAATAAGTTTTTGAAGTGTGTTTGGACAGAATGTTAACCTAAGTTCCTTGATACAATTGGTATTTGGACATTAACTGTATCAAAAAACAAGTTGTTATTAGTATAACATGTTTAACTTGGTTACAACTGAGTCATTAACAAAATCAAAAAACTCGGCAAAATTTCAGCCGAGTTAAGAAGATATTCGCTTAATGCATGAATGAATCAAAATTTGTTGCGCCGTTTGCAAGCATGAGCATCAATTTAAGTCGTGCTTTTTTCGGATCAAAATCGCCACCCATTACAACACCGATGTCCTTTAAATTATTGGCACTACTAGGATAATCATACGTTGGGAATACACGACCTTCCTCCGTTGATGTCGTCAAAACAACTTTCGTGCCGTTGTGACATAATTGCTCAATCGGCTCAATCATCGCTGGAACAACTTGACCACGCCCCGCACCGATCAATACAACGCCGTCCACCTTCGCTTCATTTAAAGCATTCAATAAAATCGAACTTGCCCCTAAGTATGCATAAATGATTTCAACATTTGGGTAACTTGACTGAATCGAATAAAACTCTCTTTGCGTAGGCTTTTGATAAATTACAACTTCATCATTATCAATATACCCAAGCATGCCATAACCAATTGCACCAAATCCATTAATGCTTGAAGAGTGGATTTTTTTCACATATTTCGAATGAAGTATTTGTTCATTAAACACGACGCATGTGCCAATGTTTTTCCCTTGTTCACTCAAAGCTACTAAAAGTGAGTTTCGTAAATTTGAATACACATCTGTTCCAATATCTTCCGGTGACTTTTGCGAACCTGTCACAATAATCGGACGTTCATCATTCACTGTAAGCTCTAGAAAATAGGCTGTTTCTTCTAAACTATCTGTTCCATGTGTAATAACGATCCCGCTAACCGAAGCATCTTTAAACACTTGATGAACGGTTGTATTTAATAAGTTCAGATGGTCATAGGTCATATGCATCGACGGAATTTGATACAGGTCGATTAACTCGATGTCGATGTCGTTTTCCAACTGACACATCGCTAAAATCGCATCGCCATTTAATTTACCTGATTCTAGTTTATTCTTTTCATTTCTTGTGCTTGCAATTGTACCACCCGTAGTAATTAAAACGACTTTTTTCTTCAAGCGATTCACCTCTTAGTTTTTCTTGTTGGCAATTTTTTGTGCGATTTGACCGCCATGGAAGCGACCATTTTCAATAAATATTTCATTTGCATTATTTCCAGCAGCAATAACTCCTGCAATGAATAAATTTTCCACATTTGTTTCCATCGTTTCTTCATTAAAATGCGGTCTGCCCGATTCATCATCGATTTTGACATGCATCGCACGAATAAAGTCATGATCCGGGTGATAGCCTGTCATCGCAAATACAAAATCATTTGCAATCGTTTGCACTTCCCCGTCAATTGTAATAATCGCCTGTTTATCATGGATTTCCTTCACTGCTGCATTAAAATGAATCGCGATTTCCCCTTCACGCACAAGCCCTAAAAACTCTGGCAATACCCACGGCTTAATGCTTGGAGAATAGTCACTTCCTCGGTAGACAACCGTCACACGCGCTCCAGCTTTATTCAATTCAAGTGCGGCATCAATGGCAGAGTTTTTCCCGCCAACAATGAGCACATCGGTATCAAAATAAGGATGTGCCTCTTTAAAATAATGATGCACTTTCGGCAACTTCTCACCTGGTATGTTCAAATAATTAGGATGATCATAATAACCCGTTGCAATGATGACATACGGTGTTTCATAAGTCGCTTTATCTGTTTGAACAATAAACCTATCTTCTAATTTCTCGACGGTTTGCACCTTTTCAAAACGATTGACTTGAACTTTTTTTGCTTTCACTACTTCACGATAATATACTAACGCTTGATTGCGCTTTGGTTTACGCTCTTCAATGATAAAGGGCACATCACCAATTGCTAACTTTTCACTTGTGCTAAAAAAGGTTTGGTGCGTTGGATAATTGTAAATAGCATTCACCACATTTCCTTTTTCAATAACAATCGGGGATAAGCCGATATTTTGTAGTTCAATCGCTGCTGATAAGCCACAAGGTCCACCACCAACAATGATTGCATCTACCTTTTGCATAAAAACATCTCCTTCAACCTATTTGGGATACTTTTACATATACAGAAAATTGAAAAGTCATTCCCATTATACTGTGAATTATCATGATTTGTTTACATTCTTACTGAATCTAATTTTAATTAAATGACATTCTGGTTTTGCACCAAGCCTAAGCGGCATTAATGTCGTCCCATATCCATTGCTTACAAGCTCATAATGTCCGTCTTTTTTCGCAAAATAGCCATGTGGTTGTATACCGAATTTTCCTATACGAATTTGGCCACCGTGTAGATGTGCCCCTATGCTGAGTAATGGCTTAAACTTCGAATGAACTTTCGGGAATACTTGGGGATTATGGGCAATGAAAATGGTCGATTGCTCGCTACAATTTTGAAATGCTTGCTCAACATTTCTTGATGCAAATTGAAAATCGATTGCACTTATCTTTACATTATTTTTACTTTTAAATGCAATAGACTCATTTTCAATAATCATAATTTCATGTTTATCAAACAATTGGCGAAGTGTGTTTTCACCTTGCTCACGGTCATTATTTCCCCAAATGAAATAAACAGGTCCCAACGTTTTCAATAGTCGAATATTTTCTTGCATGATGTGTTTAGGTGTTCTTCTATCCACAAAATCACCACCAATTACAACACAATCTACCGGCTCGGTAATCGACGCAATCATTTGTTCATTAATTTTTCGCGCATGTGTATCCGAAATAAAAAATAATCGAAAGGTTTCTTCCTCTCCAGCAGTATGAATGGTGTGCATACGTACGTTATTTTCATGTGCTTGTTTGAACATATACACTAAAATGCTCAAGCACAGAGCGATTATTATTGCAATAAAGGTCATTTACTTCCCCCCAATTCAAAAGAAAAAGACGATGCCTTTTTCGGATTCGTCTTTTCTATAGTTATTATACAAAATACTCGACCTTATGGTGCAATAATCAATTTTTGTCCTGAAAAAATATTGTCATTTGGTAAATTATTTGCTTTTATTATTTTTTCAATATTGGCTGGACTTCCATCCCCATAATATTTAATCGCAATTTGGTATAAATTGTCTGTAGGACTAACCAAATGTGTTTTTTGCTGAGCTTTTGCTTGTTCTTCCGCTTTTTTCTTTTCTTCTAATTCTTTCGCTTTTTGAGCAGCAACTTTTTGTTCCTGCATGGCTTTTTCTTCAGCCTTTTTTGCCTCTTCCGCGATTAAACGTTGCTTTTCTTGTTCAGATTTTGCTAAATCCGCCTGTTCTTGCTTTTTAGCTTCGTCATCTTCTTTTGACTCGTCTACATCAACAATAGGTGTTTTTTCTGGGTCCTGTTTTTCAATCACGACTTGTTGTGTATCACTTTCAACAACTTCTTTATCTGAAGGGGCCTTTGCTTGTGGCTCATAAAATAACCAAACATACCCCAACATACTTAATGGTAGCAAAATAAAGAAAACAACAAGTACTGTCATAAGTGGATTTTTTCGTTTTTTAGCACCTGGTTTTCGATGCCGCTTTACACGAGATACTTTAGCTATTTCCTCATTATGTAAATCGATTTCCTGACGATGTTCTTCTACCTTTTCTCGGTAATCTTCCTTTGTCATAGTTGCAATCCTCCAACTCATATCAATTACGCCTACTCATCATATTATGACGAAATTTTACTAAAAAGTAAACGGTTCATCAACAGTTTACAAGTTTCGCAGCAAAATCTGTTGCAATCGAGCTTTCCAATCGGTCATTGAATTTTGACTTTTCGGCTCCACTCGTTCTTTTAATAACGCTGAAATGTCCACACCACAATTACTACAACAGTTTTCATGCTTCTCCTCTACTTGTTGACCAAAATAGTCGATTAAAAGTTCCCGCATACAGGATGTTGTTTCAACAATTTTCAACATCGCCATCACTTCGTCAAACTTTGCCATTTGCATGTTTCCAAGTCTTTCCTTTACTTGTTCAACTGTTTCGCGTTCCATCCAATAATTCACAACACGAAACGCTACTTCCGAAATTTCGCCATTGGATAGCATGACATTAGGTTGCTCCCCATTTGCTTTATACTCTGCATAGCGATCCACATGAAAGTCCTTTGGCAAGTCTTCCGATACGATAAACTTTGCATATTGCTCGTCGCCTTCGCAAAATAACAAAAATGCAACGGCATCCTTGCCATCACGACCTGCTCGACCAATTTCTTGCATATAATTCGCGACAGTTGACGGCATAGATTCATGAATAATTTGTCGCACATTATTTTTATGTATCCCCATTCCAAAAGCATTTGTCGCTACAATCCAGTCCAACTGCCCTGCTAAAAATTGATGCTGAATAAACTGGCGGTCCTGCATCTCTTTTCCTGCATGATACGCTGCAGCTGCAATGCCACGCTGCAATAACTGCGAACTAATACTTTCCGTTTTTGCCCTTGACTGCGTATAAATAATTCCAGGACCAGACGTTTTTTCAACATGCTCTAAAATCCACGCTAATTTATCTTCCTTAACAACGAAAGATCTTTTTACGAGGTGAATATTTGGACGATCGACAGAATGCACATACGTAAAAGGACAATCCATCTCTAAATAATGTTCAATATCGTGCAATACTTTCGTTGTTGCCGTTGCAGATAATGCGAGTACTGGTGGGCGATTCGTCACTTGAATAACTTCACCAATACGTAAATAATCAGGCCGAAAATCATAGCCCCATTGCGAAATACAATGCGCTTCATCCGCAACAATTAATGATAGTTCCATGCTTGACAAGCGCGCTTTTACTTGTGGCTGCAACAGCATTTCCGGTGATATAAAAATAAAACGGTACTCATGCAAAAAATGTAGTGCATAATTTTTTTGCGCAGGCGTTAAAAAAGAATTCAGTGCAATGACGCGCTTTTCACCCATTTGTTTTAACTGATCTACTTGATCTTGCATTAAAGATAACAACGGTGAAATAATTAATACAGGTTTATCAAAAACATAGCCTGGCAGTTGATAGCAAAGGGATTTCCCCATTCCTGTAGGCAATAAGGCAACGACATCCTTCCCTGCAATTAATTGTTCCACCACTTCCTTTTGTCCCGAACGAAATGTTTCATAGCCAAAATATTGGTGTAAATACGACTCCAATTGCATTAATGATTTGCCCCCTTTGCCAATGCTAAACGCAGCTGAAAATAACTCACATGCGGAATAATTTCTCGTAAAACTTTTAACTTTTTTGTTTGATAATCTTCTGACGCATTGATGATTAGTTGTTGATCCTCTATGTTAATAAACGGTTGAATATCAAATTTTCTATCATTCATCGCGAGTTCAACAATATGATCTTCAATTGTATTTAGTTTCAACCTACGTATCGCGCTGATTTGCTCCAGGGAATGCCCTTTGCTATACAATTTCGCCGTTTCATTTGCCGAACTCGTAAGCATGAGGTCGACACGAATTCCCTGAGCAAGTTGATATAAATACGGATAACTTTGCGCATCATCTAAAATTCCATTTAACCATAGATGGAGGCCACTGACGTACATTAACTGAATATCCATTTCTTGCCTATGAAAGCCAAACGCCATTTGCTGCCATGTTAACCCCGGCTCCTGAAAACCTGACAAACGGTATACAATGATTGTTTTTACTTGCTCATCTACTTGAATCTTTTCCAGGCTTCGTTCCATTTCTAAATAAACTTTCATTTGTAAAGATTGCTGTTGAAACTGATTTCCCACTAAAAATTCGCGCACAAATCTTTGGACATCCTCATCTTTTTCGATGGCAATAAATGATTTTATCCCTGCTGCTTGATGCGATAAGCTTTGGAGAACTAAAGACAACCGCGCAAAAAAGACATGTTCATTTCCACGATAATGCCATCCATCAAAATGAAACAATAACACTTCACTCGCTTGCTTTATACCAATTTCGGTCATATGATAATAGCCATTCTCTTCAATAAGAATATAATTTTTCGCAAATAATAAATCAACTTGCTCATCAAATTGCCCTCTCGTAAGTTTTGGTAGTAACCCAAAAAACGGATGTAATTGAAACAATCCGACATCTTGAATCGTCTGTCCTGAGCGTTTCCCTTTTAGCAAATGAAAAGCGGCAGATAATGTGCGTTCATTTTGAAATGTTGTAAAAATTTTCAAAAGAATTTGTTGAATTAGCAAATCAAATCCCTCATTTTCGTAGTATTAGGTTGAAATGTGTTTGAAACACAATTAGAATAAAAAAGAGCTTATTGGAAGCGAACGGAAAAAGGAGAGATAACAATGCCAAAATATACAATCGTGGATGCAGATACATGTATCGCTTGTGGCGCTTGTGGCGCTGCTGCACCAGACATTTATGATTATGATGATGAAGGAATTGCTTTCGTTATTTTAGATGATAACATGGGGACTACTGAAGTTCCAGAAGATCTATTAGAAGACATGCAAGATGCATTCGAAGGTTGCCCAACAGATTCAATCAAAGTTGCAGATGAAAAATTCGACGGCGATTCTTTAAAATTTGAATAGTCGTTTATAAAAAAAGACATCCCTTTGCGCTAAACCGTGCAAGGAGATGTCTTTTTTAATTGAAGTCAATTCCCGTATATAATTAATAAAAGAATCTATCATTATTAATTCCCTCTGAAAAAGGGGGGAGTTAATTTCCATTCCAGTCCGGACGCTTTCCGCGGGCACCTCCTGAGCCTGTAGTCTCAGGCCTCGTGCTGTTCCCGCTGGAGTCGCCTCCCCTCCATTCCAATTAACTCTTTCTATTCAATTTTGCCCCAATACAATTTCTAATCATTTTTTTGAATATGAAGTTAATTTCAGCTACTTAATATCTTTTTTGATATACGCGCTCGACGATAAAATTCTTTCATGCAATATCATTGTGACTGCAAAACAATCCGTTTGCTCGCATTTTTATAGCATATTTTGTCACTTCAAAGGTTCAATTTTGCGCAAAGGTAGTATGATTTTTGATCCTCAATAGCAAAAAATAGGATGGGTTTTTCCTAATGGGATAAAAATCGATTAAAGATAACGCCGCCTCCCACGGTAGCGGCGCAATTAATCCAGAAAGCTACAGTAGATAAAATTTTAAATAGGCTGGCCTTGCACAAAGCACACAGATGAGTCGTATAGATTTGTGCTAACATTGTCTGTGCGCCTCATGTGCTTAGCCAGCCTGAACTAGCACATACTTTATTAGAAAACTTCCCTCATAAGGATATACTCTTTTGGTGAACTTATTTAGTAAGTAAATAAATTCCTCAAACTCCCTATTGCGATACAAATTTCATGATGTTATAGTTATTATTAGTAGCAGGTACTAATAATAACTAATTACTCATAGGGGTGTTTAAATGGATTTATTACAATTACAAGGGAAAAATATCGTCGTAATGGGCGTTGCCAATGAGCGCAGTATCGCATGGGGAATTGCACAACAATTATTTGAAGTTGGAGCAAATGTCATTTTCACATATAGAAAAGAGCGTTCGAAAGGGAAAATCGAAAAAATGCTCGAAAAATTAGACCGACAAAATGTAGCCATCGTTGAATGCGATGTCAATAGTGATGAAAGTATCGCAAAGGCTTTCCAACAAATCGGCGAACAGTTCCAAGTCATTCATGGTATCGTTCACTCTGTCGCTTTCGCACACGCGGAAGATTTAAAAAATCGATTTGTACAAACGACGCGTGACGGCTACGCTTTTGCACAAGATACGAGCGCATATTCTCTAATCGCTGTTAGTAACGCTGCTAAGCCATTTATGACTGAAGGTGGCTCGATTGTTACAATGTCCTATTTAGGCGCAGAACGCGTGCTTGATGGCTATAATGTGATGGGCGTAGCAAAAGCTGCACTCGAAGCATCGATGCGTTATTTAGCGGCTGATTTAGGTGCTGAAAATATCCGTGTCAACGCGATTTCAGCTGGGGCTATTCGTACATTAGCGGCAAAAGGTGTGCCAAGTTTCAATCAAATTTTACACAAAATTGAAGAGACAGCCCCTTTAAAACGCAATACGAATCAAGCAGAAGTTGCGGATATGACAATGGTTATGCTAAGCCATCTATCTCGAGGCGTGACAGGCGAAACAATTTATATCGATTGTGGCTACAATATTATGGGCTAACTTTACAAATTAAAAAGCAGAAATGTTTAGATTTCTGCTTTTCCCTGTTTATAGTTTTCCCAACGCTGAACTCCAGAAATCATTCCGATTCCTGGTTTTTTTCAATAGTTTTCCTTCTATTTTCATCCCTTTTCTTAACAGCTAGTAATTCGCTAATCGTAACAAATTTATAACCTTGCCCTTCGAGATTGGCTAATATCTTTTCTAATGCTTGTACGGTTTGTCTCCGATTTGCCCCGCCATCATGAAAAAGAACAACTTTCCCATTTCCAACTCCATCGATTACTTTCTTGGTAATTATATCAACTCCTGGATTTCTCCAATCCTCCGTATCGAGATGCCAAGACCACATCACCACTTTATACCCTTTTTTTGTAACAGCATCAATCATTTCATCTGTGTATTGTCCTTCCACGGGTCGAAACAGTTCAGGGATTTTCCCAGTCATACTAAACAATACTTCACTCGTCATTTGTATCTCTTCCAATAAATCTGCCGTCTTTATTTTTGTCGGATGAGAATACGTATGATTAGCGATTTCGTGACCTTCTTCGTACATACGTAAAATAACTTCGGGATTTTTTTCTGCATTTTTACCAACAATAAAGAACGTTGCCTTTGCATGATATTTATTTAATAAATTTAAAATTTCAGGTGTATATTTATAATGCGGGCCATCATCGAACGTTAAAGCAACGATTTTTTCGTTTGTATCAACTTCCCATAGTATTTGTTCCGTTTCTTCATAATATTTCCTTCCTTTATCCGAAGAGTAACTATAGCTCGCAAAAAGTAAAAACGCTGCACCAATACAAACAAATATTGTTACGCTCAATTTAAAGTTCAAGCTATTACACCTCCAAATTTTTGATTGTTTTCTTTAGTATTTGCGAGTTGCAAGGATCTATTCGTAATAGCAAACAAATACAAATTGGACGTAAATCTCGCAAAAAAAGGAGCATTTTGACTTATTATCAAAATACTCCTTTATTATTTAAAATAACCTATTCTATTTTTTAGGGACTGGCTCACCTGCTCTTATTAAAGACTTACTCCTAATAATAAGTAGCGTCACAATCAACATGAGTGTTCCTGTTCCTATTAATAATGTCTCCACCGAAATAATATCGGCTAAAGGTCCGAAAATCAACATTCCTAATGGCATCATAGACGTAGAAATCATGCCAAATACCCCGAATATTCGACCTAAATAATCTGGATCTACTTTTTCTTGGACAATCGTCATCGTCGGTGTATTAAAAATCGGCATCGCTACTCCAAAGAGTGCCATCGCAAATAAATATAGCGAAAAAATTGGAAGAATGCCTAATAGAATTGTACAAATTGCCATGACCACACCAGCGAACATCATCGTATAAATCCGATTTCGGAAACCACCCCACGAAGCAATAACAATACCACCAATCATCATCCCGATAGAAAAGGTAATTTCAATCGCTGTAAGGCGCCAATAATCCTCACCAAAGCTTCTCGCTACTTGCAATGGGGTTAAAAATGATACGGGCGCCATTAATACAAAAAGGGCCGCAAAAAATACAAAAAAGCTTTTTAAAAAATCATGTTGTTTAATATATTGGATGCCTAATTTGAAATCACCTAAATAGCTTATTTCTTGTTGCTGTGCCGCTTTCGCATGCAGCGGGATTTTTAATAATGTTAAAAGAACGATAATTGCAATTGCAGCCGTAATAACATCAATAAAGAAAATTACCTTCATAGTGGCGAACGACAATAACGCAGCACTGACCATTGGTGACACAAACATAATAACCGCTTGAATCGTCCCATTAATACCATTGACACGCATCAAATGCTGTTCTGGTACAATTTGCGGCAAGATAGCACCAACAGCAGGCGTTTGAATGCCCGCTCCAACTGCCCGAATAGATGCCATGGCGAATAATAGCCAAATAGAATCATAACCAAGCATAAAAACAATGGCTAAAATTAACGTAGCAAATGCAATCATACCATCCGCAATTATAATTAACTTTTTCCGATTAAATCGATCCGCCCAAACCCCCGCCACTGGGGACAATAAAAAAGTCGGAATAAATCCGCAAATTATATAAAGTGTCATCATCATACCCGATTGAGTAGACAGCGTAATATACCACATCATTGCATACTGAACGAGCGATGAACCAAATAAAGAAATCGTTTGGCTACTTAAAAAAAGTGTAATATCCCGTTTCCATTTTTCATTGCGTATCGTACTTTGCCCTTCCATAACTAACCACCCCTAAATTTCTTAAACTCCCTGCTCAAAAAGCGACTTACACCATTTTAACCGAAAAAAAATCACTTAACCAGTATGTTAAAGAACATATTGATTAAGTAACTTCTTTAGTGGATGTTGCGCTTTTTAAAGTTGCCGCCACGTACTTCTGCTACATCTGTAATAACAACAAACGCATTTGGATCAACTTCTTTAATAATTGTAATAATTTTATTTTCTTCCATTCTTGTAATAACACACGTCACAATATCCATCACTTCATTCGAAAATCCACCGCGTCCCTCCGAATATGTAACGCCGCGTCCTAAACGGTCTTGAATGGTCAAACCAATTTCTTCTGAATATTTACTAACCACTTTAACAGATTTCGACTTCTCTAAACCGACTTGCACGACGTCGATAACTACTTTAGCAATATAATAAGTCGTTGCTGAATATAAAGCACCTTCTAAACCGTAAATAAAGCCTGCACCTGTGAAAATAAAGGCATTAATAAATAATATAATATCCCCTACAGAAAATGGTACATTCCGTGAAATTAGTACCGCTAACACTTCTGAACCATCTAGCGCTCCACCATTACGTAGTACAATCCCAATACCGACGCCTAGCATGACTCCACCTGATAATACAATTAACAGCGGATCATTAGAACTTAAAATCGGCTTAATTCCATGTAATAAACTTGTCGATATCGAAAGTAAAGCTATTCCTACCATCGTTAATATGGCAAATGTTTTCCCGACTTGCTTGTAACCTAAATAAACAAATGGAATGTTTAGTACGAATAGTAACATACCAAGTGGAATCCCAAATAAATAATTCCCCATAATACTTACACCCGTTACTCCACCATCAATTACTGCATTCGGAATTAATATAGCTTCTAATGCATAGGCCGTCATAATTGCACCAATTGCAATCATAACAATGCGGCGAGTCAGATTGAGCGCCTTACTCTTTTTACTAATGTGTTGCTTTGGCATTCAAACACCTCTCCTTTTAACTTAAATAGCAAATACATTTCCTTGTATTTGTTTCAATCCCTGTGTATTAGAACATCCACAGTTTGAAGATCCATAACGATACATCTTTCTCTACTATTATTCCTTATTTTTCATCTATTTGAAAACGATAAATATATATTTTTTTGAAAAAAATATACGTTTATTAATTTTTTTGCGAAAAACAGAAAAATGACACCACGAACGAGTCGTAATGTCATTTTTTTATTTATCTTATAATGGCCATCAATTGCAATAGAACGCCGACCAATTAAGGTTTCATTTAGTTTATTATGCTTTTTTTAGGGATGATTAATCCAATGAGTACGCCAATTATTGCCGGCACAATCCAGCCAAGTCCGATTGAATAGAATGGCAATATATCCGCATAAAAATTAGAAATCGCTGTTAAAAAATTCACTTCAAATGCTGGTACATTCGTAATCAATGCATTATAACCGTCAATCGTACTAATAAAGATTGTCAAAATAATTGCACCTGCGTATACCGATTGCTTATTTTTAAAGTATGTTGAAGCAAGTCCAAGTATAATTAGAACAATTGCTAAAGGATATAAGAACATTAAAACAGGAACTGCAAACGTAATAATATTCGTCAAACCGAAGTTCGCAATTGTAAATGATACTAAACATAATGCAACAACAAATGATTTATAGCTAATTTTCGGGAACACTTCATGGAAAAACTCACTACACGCTGTAATGAGCCCAATACTCGTTTTTAAACAAGCTAACACGATAATGATTGCCAATAAAATGGCACCATATGCACCGAAGTAATGTTCTGCAACAGCCGCAAATATTTGACCGCCATTATCAAATGTCCCGACCATTCCGACACTTGATGCCCCCATATACGTAATTAACCCGTAAATTAGCATCATTAATGCCATCGCAAAAATTCCTGATTTCCAAGTCGCTTTGGCGATTTCTTTTTTATCCGTAATTCCTGCGCGCTTAATGGCATTAATAACGATAATCCCAAATGCTAACGAAGCAAGGGCATCCATCGTATTATAGCCCTCTTTGAAACCAGTCATAAACGCTTCATTCACGTAACTACCTGCTGGACTGAAAAAACTGCCCATCGGAGAGAAAATACTAATCGCAATAAGTATAAATAAAAACACTAAAAAAGCAGGTGTTAAATATTTCCCTATGTAATCCATTACTTTTGCTGGATTTAATGAAAAGTAAAATACAATCGCAAAAAAGACAAAGCTAAAAACAGCTAGCCATAATTTAATTTGATCTGGTGCAATAAACGGCTCAAACCCGACAACAAACGGAACCGTTGCCGTACGTGGGATCGCAAAAAACGGACCAATTGTTAAATACAGTGCAAGTGCGAATAATACGCCAAAAACAGGATGCACACGACTTGCCAAATCCTTTAAACCATTACTTCCCGAAAGTCCAATTGCCAATATTCCTAAAAAGGGTAATCCGATCGCCGTTATTAAAAATCCAATAAGCGCTGGCCAATAATTTGTGCCTGCAAGCTGTCCCATTTGAATCGGGAAAATTAGGTTACCTGCACCAAAAAACATGCCAAATAACATCGTCCCAATGACAGCATACGTTGAAAAGGGTACTTTTTTATCCATTTAAGTCTCTCCTATGATGTTAGTTTAATAGTTGCCATTCTCGAAATAAATTGATTTTTCACAACAATGTACAATATGATACCAGTCTCGTCACTTGATTTCAATCATTAATTTAAATTTATAGAAAAAATAAAAGTCAGCACCCTGTTAATGGCATGCTGACTTCTCTGGTATTACGCTAAAAACTGCGCGCGCTGATTTTCAATCCATACACGCATCGTACGATAAATCATCGTCGCAATGACTACTAGAATAATCCCTTTTACTATATTAAACGGTAAAATACCTAAAATAATCGTTTCGTACATATTAAATTCTGGCATTCCTAATAAATACGTATACATTGGTAAAAACGCGAAGTAATTTAATACCGCCATTCCAAATGACATAGTAAATGTACCAATTACTAATCCGCCAATAAGCCCTTTTACTGTTGGGAATTTTTTATAAATATAATACGCTGGGATCACAAACGAAATACCTGTTGCAAAGTTGGCCATATGCCCCACCGGAATCCCTTCTGGTGCGCCAGTAAAAATCCAATCTAATACGTTTTTAATTAACTCTACTAAAATACCTGCAACCGGTCCCATTGTAATTGCTGCAATTAACGCAGGGATATCACTAAAATCAATTTGCAAAAATACTGGGAACCACGGTAATGGAAAGTTAAGTAACATCAAAATAAACGAAATACTACTCAACATACCAATTGTTACGAATGAACGTAACTTTAAATTTTTCTTACGCATAAAATATCTCTCCTCATTGCTGATTCACTCTTGCAAGAAGAAAGGACGAATCAAAATCATTCCATGAAAAAACCCTTATGCATATAAAGAAGCATAAGGGAGAATAGGCACACTTAAATAAAGGTCTACCCCATGTTTTTCAAAAACATAACCCCATCCTATTTCTTTGTATAGGAAATAGAGCTTTTCTTCTTACTAGAAAAACAAAAATTGTGGTTACAAAAAACACGGTATTTTCATGAAATAACGACCGTACCTCCATCTTCTCCCATCCAGACTATACTGTCGGCTTTGGAATCGCACCAAATCCTGCACACAAAAAAGTGGCTCGCGGGCTCGAAAAGTTGAATGTAGCGTCCTCCAAATAAATGGTCAGAGGCTACAACTTTATATTACCGCCGGTCGGGAATTACACCCTGCCCCGAAGATGAATCAATATTTAATTATGTTACACCTTCATTATAGGATAAAAAAAAGAATTGTAAAGCCATCTGCTTACAATTCTCTTTTGAACTATTCAATTGCACTAAAATCGTAGACAACTAAATTTGCTGCAACTGGTTTAGGCAACGGTTTTGAAAAATGAAAGCCGCCCCAATCTTGCTGCTTGATTTGTTCGAATTTTACTTCTTTATTAAAGCTAGCTGCCGTTAAAAGAATTCCTTCGATCATGCGCATTGCTTGAGTAGAATCATAATTTTCTAAATCCAATAACTCATCAAAAGTAACAATTACTATGTTTTTCTTTACTTTTACTTGAAAGGAAACATCGGGCAAAATTGCCGTATGAAAAATATCATTGGCTTCTGTCGTCATATTTAATAAAGCATCTTTCACATTGCTAAAACTCATTCGAAAATTCGGACTTAAATAAGTTGAACCATCTCGCATTTGATAACTAAAATAATTATAATGTGTCATTTTCCCTGTTAATTCGATCGGATTATTTATTTCTCCCATGTGATTAAGCGTCATTTGTGTTCCTTCTGCATTGGTTAACAGTACTCGGTTATAACTCTCACCAAATGTATCAATTAAAGCTCCTACATAATTCGATAGTGCTGCAGAGCCAATATCATACGTATGGTCATCTGGTAACTGATGCACTAAATCATCACCCTTTTCTGTAAAGCTTCCTTTAATGGGATGATATTCTTTAAAGCCCAATGATTGTTCCTCAATGAATGGCGCAAACTCCTGATACAGCTGTAATTTTGTCGGCGTTTTTGTACCTAATTGACGCTCCACAATTTCATTGGGAATTAAAAAACTAACGGGTACACTTTCTGCATCATCGCCTGCTAACCCAATCGTAAATAATGTGAATCCTTGTAATTGCTGCTCATTAACTACTGTTTGAATCGGTGTTGCAGCCATTTTTGGTGATAGCGTATCATTCTCCATATCCACTGAATGACTTTCCATCATTCTCGTTGTGGCTGGCTCATGTGATGACGTATCTTCCAATTGCGCATCCTCTGTATCCGATGGCAGCGATATTTCAGGTGCATTCCCCATAAAAGTAGAAGCAATAAAAACAAGAACAAAAAGTGAGGCAATCGATGCAATTAAAGGCTTCCAGCTCATCTTTTTCTTCATTTTGATAGGTTGTTTTTCCGTATGAGAATCAAAGACGGCACTTTCCTTTAGTCGTTGCAATACTTCATCTTTTGATCGTTCATCTGTAATTTTCGGTGCTTTTTCTAGTAACTTCTCGATTTGATTTTCATCCCAAAACTCCCTTTTCTTCATGCATTTGCCCCCTCTCCGTCTAATTTTTGTAAAATTTCCCGCAGCTTTTTTAATGCTCTATGTTGTGTCGTTTTTACTTTCCCTTCAGTCCAACCTAATACTTCCGCTGTTTCCTGAATCGTTAGTTCCTGCATATAGCGCATAATGATCACCATTTTTTGATCTCCTGTACATGCCTCTAACGCTTCTAGGAGTTGGCGCATTTGGTCGCTTAATTCCGTAAATTGCTCTGGCGTAGACATAGGAGAAACTAGTTGCTCGTTTTCCCAATCAAAGGTTGTAAAAGAATGACGATCTCGAATTTGTTTTTTACGGAAATAATCAATGGCGACATTTTTCGCGATTGAAAATAGCCAAGTCTTTTCACTGCTTTTCCCTTCAAAACGTTCGTACGATTTGAGGACTCGCACGTATACTTCATGAGAAAGATCCTCCGCAATCGTACGATTTTTAACTAAGTATGTTAAAAAGTTAAAAACATCTTGATGATAAGTATCATATAACCGATGGAAAATGGACTCTTGCACCCATTCCACCTCCGTTCTACTAATTTGTCGTTTTTAAACGCAAAAAGTTGCATGGTAAGTTAATCCATTGTCAAAAAGGTGTGCTATAAAATAATAGCCACACCTTTTGCATTTGATTAATTCTTGTCGTCGATTCATTCAGGTAGTGGTAAATAAAATGTAAATGTCGTACCTTGCTGTTCGCCACTCTCGACTGTAATACTTCCTTTATGCGCCTCGATAATATTACGTGTAATGGCTAACCCTAGACCCGTGCCACCTTTTGAGCGTGTTCTCGCTTTATCTGCTTTGTAGAAACGTTCAAATACATACGGTAGATCCTCTTGAGGTATGCCTTGCCCCGTATCACTCACTTGAATCTTCGCGAACGTCTTCTCCCTTAAAATAGACACAGTAACAGAACCATTTTCAGAAGTATGTCGAATCGCATTATCAATTAAGTTTGTTAAAACTTGTTCAATGCGGTCTTCATCAATCCGAATTGTACTATCAGGTGTAAATTCTGATTCAAACTGTAAACGGACTTGATGTTCTTTTGCTACTTGTCCAAATTTATGCGTCATACGTTCAATAACAGATACTAATGGCACCATTTCCTTGTACAAGGTCATATGCCCTGATTCCATGCGTGCTAAATCGAGTAAATCTGTCACTAAACGTCCCATCCTTTGTGATTCATCATAAATGACACGAATCATCTCTTGTTGCTCTTCCTCAGATGTCACAACCCCATCAATGATCGCTTCCGAATAGCCTTGTAGCATCGCAATTGGCGTGCGTAATTCATGTGATACATTGGCGATGAAATCTGATTTTAACTTCTCTAATTTCGTCTCCTCGGTTTTATCACGAATGACTGCTACTGCACCGCGAATTGCATTTCCACTATATAATGGGCTGAATGTAATGCTGTAATATGATTTTCCAAGCTCTAATTCTTCATCCAATTCGTCTTCAAAGTTTAAAACGTGATCCAACATATGATAAAGTTCTTCAGGTATTGGGCGTGCACTATTTAATCCAATAGTCACGAACCATTTTTGTAATAAACGTTCCGCTGGTGGATTGCTTACTAAAATCGTTTGATCCCGATTAAATGTAATAACCGCATCTGTCATCGAAGTTAATATGCTCGATAATTGTTCTTTTTCTTGATTGATTACTTCTAAATGATGCTTTAATTGTCGCCCCATTTGATTAAAAGCAACTGCAAGCTGCCCAATTTCATCATTTTGTTTCGTATCAAGTTTTGAATCAAAACGTCCTTTAGAAAGTTCAAATGCATGTTCACGCATTTTTCTTAATGGATACGTAATTCGAGAGGACAGGAAAAAAGCAAATATTGTCGTTAATATAAAGGCAATGGCTGCTGCTAAAAAAACAATGGTCGTCGTATTTTTGCTCGCTTGATCTACCGCATCGGGATTTTTATAAATAAAAATTGCCCCGTGAAGCTCCCCATTTCCTTTTAACGGAAATCCAAGAACCATATAGGAACTCTTTTTATCTTCTTCTGTATTAGAAGGAAGGATCAATTCCTTTACAATCGGCTCCGTAATTTTATAAACTTCCTTAAATGCTTTACTAGAAATAATTTCTTGCTGGATTTGCTGTTGGTTGACGCCTTCTTGTTTGGCATAAATAACATCATTTGGATTTTGGGCAACTAACACACTTGTTGTATTCGTCATTAACTCTGAAATAACGGATAGCTTCCTATCATCCAAATCTTCATCATCAACGATACTAGCAATCGCAGCAGCTGTTTGACGTAAAGACTCCTCCGACTGTTCTTTATGATAATTACTTAGAAACTCGAGCATAAAAATCGTGAATATAAAAAGGACAAATGAAACGAGAAGCAAAATGGTTACCCATAGCTTCCCGACAATACTATTCCATATTCTATTCATTAACGATCTCAAATTTATAACCGACGCCCCAAACTGTTACAATCATTTTGGCAGCATTTTCAGAAACTCGGTTTAATTTTTCACGTAAGCGCTTTACATGTGTATCAACCGTACGTAGGTCACCGAAGAAATCATAATGCCATACTTCTTTTAATAATTGCTCACGGTCAAACACTTTATCCGGCGATTTTGCTAAGAAATATAATAATTCATATTCTTTCGGCGTTAAATTTACTTCAGTTCCATCTGCTGTTACGCGGTGTGCATCATGGTCAATTGTTAAGTGTGGGAACACAACTAAATCCTTTGACGTAGAGGTGTTCGCTACTGGCGAAAAGACTGCTGAGCGACGTAAAATCGCTTTCACACGTAATACAACTTCACGTGGGCTAAATGGCTTCACAATATAATCATCCGCGCCTAATTCAAAGCCTTGTACACGGTTCGCTTCTTCACCTTTTGCCGTTAATAAAATAATTGGTGTTGTTTTCTTTTCACGTATTTCTGCACAAACTTCTAAACCATCTTTTTCAGGCATCATAATATCTAATAAAATACAGTGATAATCCTTTTCAAATGCCATTTCAATCGCTTGTTCACCATTTTCAGCTTCATCTACAGAGTAGCCTTCACGCTCTAAATACATTTTTAATAAGCGACGAATGCGGTCCTCGTCATCTACAATTAATACAGAAATATTTTCAGACACTGGTGTTGCCCCTTTCAAATCTCTATTTCTCTTCTCTATTGTACCTTTTAGAACCACAATTGAAAAGAGAAGTTCTACCAAGTTAGGAGGAACTTCTCTTCTATCATGTCATTTCGATCAATTACGCCTCGGCGTAATTGCGTCCAGATTTTTTTCGAACCCTCTCGAAAAACTCCTTTAAAAATCTGTGACATCCGCCGGGAGCATAACTTGCTTCAGCCGGGTTTGAACACCCGCTGAAGCAAGTTACCATTTACGCATATGAATGTAAACCAGCGATTACTAGATTCACGACAATTAAGTTAAACATAATGATTAAGAAACCGACTAATGTTAACCATGCCGTTTTTTTACCTTCCCAACCTTTTGATAGGCGTAAATGTAAAAATGCTGCATAGTATAACCATGTAATTAATGCCCAGACTTCTTTTGGATCCCAGCCCCAGAAGCGACTCCATGCGACTTGCGCCCAAATCATCGCGAATATTAAAGCGCCTAACGTGAATACCGGGAAGCCGATTAATACAGATCGATACGCAATTTCATCCATTAATTCAGAATTGACGCGCTTCACCAATGGCTGAAGCATTGACGAAACCGAACGTCGGAGTAAGAGCCTAATTAATAAATAAAGCACAGAACCGAATAGGATAGACCAAACAACCGTTGTTAATTTGCGTGCATCGATTAATGCAGGCATTTCCATGATTGGTGTCATTTTGTCCTCTGACAGTTCTTTATATTCATTCATCCCAAAAATAGCCGGCATCGTATACGTCATTTGATTGACATTCTCTAATGTATCGACGTATTCGAATTTCGCTTCATAATTCACCGCACTAAACGTCAATGTTGCGACAACGAAACCAAGTACAAGTACACCGAAATACATAACTATTTCAAACATAATACTTTCAAATGAAAGTACTTTTGTATTTACATTTTTCATTAAGTATACTAAACCAGCAGCCGAACTAATCGCTAAAATCGATTGACCAAGTGCGGCGGTAATAACATGAATTGTTAACCAGTGACTTTGTAATGACGGTACAAGTGGACTAACTTCTGTCGGAAACATCGCAGCATAGGCAATGATAAGTAAAGCAATCGGTAACGCTACCACTCCTAATGCCGCAACTTTGTACATGTAATAAATCACAATAAATGACAAGACTATGAACATACCAAAAGCCGTTGTAAACTCAAACATATTACTTACTGGTGCATGTCCTGTGTGAATCCAACGTGTAATAAAGTAAGCTACATGTGAAATAAAGCCGATAATCGTAATGATAATCGCAACTTTACCAAACTTTTCTGCACGACTTGCAGTAGTATCTTTTTTTTCTTTAATAGCACCACTAAAAAGAAATGTACCAATTAAATAACAGAAGAATGCAACGTATAGTAAGTTACCACTAATATCGATTAAACTCATAAAGTTTTACCTTCCTTCTCTGTTTCTTGCTTGTCTTCCAGTTCTTGTTGCTCATCTAGTTTAGATTCTTGTTGATCCACGTATCGTGGTAAATAGGCAGCATCCGTAAGTTTGTCTAAATCTTTCTTCATACTGAACCAGTTTTTATTCGTATGCGCTGCTAAGTGAACCGTGCCATCTGCCGACTGTTCAATCCATATACGGCGGTGATTCCAATAAGAACCCATGACAACACCAATCATAAAGATAATGCCACCAATGAATAAAACTGGCAACGTGCGGTCATAACGTATTGTTAAACCAGTCATGTTTCTCGTTTCTACATTGGCAAATTTCATTTTATAAATATTTTCGCCATTCGGTTCTAACGTTTGTTGAATAGCAACAAAACTCGTTTCCCCATCAGGCTTTTCAGGTGTAAACATTTTGAAAATGAAAGCCGGATTATTTGGTGATGCTGTCGCTGTTTGCGGCACGCCATCTTTAAATCCTGCAAAATCAGGATAATAAGCGAGTAATTTCACTTTTGCACCGTCATTTAACTCATATTCTTCTTCCGGATTTGTTAAATCAACCGTTAATTGCCCAAGTGATTGTTCCGTTTCTTTATGCGTTAAATCAAATATCATACTCTTTAATTCATTTAATCGGTAATCCATTTGATAGAATGCATACCCTTCATATTTTAAAGGATGATTAACTCGAATTTCGTAATCTTTAATTTTTTCCAAATCATCTGCTTGCCCAGCAACCGCATCTTCCTTTTGCTTATACAGCGTCGCATTCGTTTGGAAGTTTTTTGCGACAACATTGACACCTTGCTTCAACTGTTCGCCTTGTGGAACATTATCATGTGTTTCTAATATAAATTTATCGTTCTTTAAGAAATAACCTTCCATCCCTGGAATCGCGCGTGTTTCGCCTTCACGTAACCACATTGAATCATCCACATAAAAGCCTGGTATTAAGTGGAGCATAACCCCCATAATAAATACAATTAAGCCGACATGGTTCACATACGGACCATAACGAGAGAAACGACCACGTTCCGCTAATATTGATTGATCTTCACGGCGCACATTGTAGTTGAGTTCTTTTAATTTCTGTTCTACTAATGCTAGTGTTTCATCACCCTTTTCAGCAGGCTGCCCTTCTGCAATGACGCGTTGGCGCTTCATAAAGCTTGCATGGCGCTTTACACGTTGATTTTTTAACGACTTATGTAATGGAAAACCACGGTCTATACTTGCTATAATAATCGAAACACCTAACATCAATACAAGTATTTGGAACCAAATGGACGAATAAACATCCGATAATCCTAGTGCATAGTAAACCTCACCGAACCATCCATACACATCTGAATAATAAGCTTCTTTTTCTGCATCTGTTGCAACGCTTACATAAAACTCCTGCGGTAAAATAGTACCGATGGATGCTACAACTAAATTAATAATAATTAGTGTAATCCCGACTTTTACACTCGAGAAAAAATTCCAAACTTTATCAATAATCGACTTATTATACGTTTTCGAACGAATGGCTGTTCCTTCATAGCGCATGTCTGCTATTTTATTGTCTTTTTCCTCTGCTGATAAAGGACGTCCACATTTTTGACAGAGCTTTGTGCCTTCTGGATTTTCATGGCCGCATTCACATAGTAATTTATTCATCACGTAAAAACTCCTATTCCGGCTTTATCGATTCTAAATATGATACGATCTGAGATTCACTCATTTCGCCCGTGATAATGCGATCTACTGTCCCGTCTGGCTTAATAAAAATAGAGGTTGGAAGTGGATCAATATTATAGGCTGTAAAAACACTTTTCGTTTTATCAATAGCAACTGGGAAATTCATCCCCATATTATCAACATATTTTCGTACTTCAAAGTCTGATTGTGCAAAGTTTACCGCAATAATTTGTACCCCTAAATCTTTGTACGTTTCATATTGCCTTGTCATAGCAGGGAATTCACGCTCACATGGTGCACACCAAGTTCCCCAAAAATTTAATAGTACGCCTTCCCCTTTATAATCCTCTAATCGATGTCTTTCACCATTTAAATCGATTACCTCAAAATCAGGCGCTTTTGAACCTACATTTACAATTTCAATTTTGTCTTTTGTCCATGCTGCATAAACGGTGTAACCAATCGCTACTGCAAGTACAGCTAAAATAATCCCTCGGGTGATAGAACGTCTTTTTTTCTTATCCAACAAAAAAACCTCCTTCTAGAAGCATTTCCACTATCACCTATTATAGCAAATAAATAGTAGTAACGAGTTTCATCAAATATGAATGATTTATGAACGTTACCACTATTTACTTGTTGTTAATCTAATATTTACTTGAGTTAATCTATTTTGCCTGTTTCAGCAAGAACGCGTAATTGTTTTACTTCATGCTTCGATAATTCTCGGTACTCTCCAGGAGTTAAACCAGCTAAATCTAAAAAGGCAAAGCGTTCGCGTTTTAGCTTTACAACCGGTGTACCAATTGCTTCAAACATGCGGCGCACTTGGCGATTGCGTCCTTCATGAATCGTAATTTCACAAATAGCTTTTCCAGCTGACTCATCGAAACTCGTCATACTTACTTTTGCTGGTGCCGTTTTACCGTCCTCTAATTTAATACCACCTTGTAACTTCATTAAACCTTGCTTCGTCGGAACCCCTTTTACACGCGCAATATACGTTTTATCTATTTTGAATTTTGGGTGTGTCATTAAGTTTGAAAACTCACCATCATTCGTCAATAAAAGAAGACCTGTTGTATCATAATCTAATCGGCCAACTGGGAAAATTCGTTGATGAACATGCTTCTTGAAAATATCCGTTACTGTTTTACGCCCTTTATCGTCTGTTACAGCAGAAATATAAGCACGTGGTTTGTACAGTAAGAAATACACTTTATCTTCTTTTTCAAGCTTTACGCCTTCTACTTCAATTGTATCTGAACTTGAAACTTTTGTTCCTAATTCACGAATGACTTTTCCGTTTACTTTTACTTTACCTTCGACAATTAATTGCTCTGCTTTTCGTCTTGATGCGACACCTGCATAGGCAATCACTTTTTGTAATCTTTCCATAAGTTCACCTCATTGATTGATCAGTTGCCTTGATCGTATACATTCACTGCATTCGATAAAGCATAACTGTGTTAACTATATTAACTGTTGAAAATTATGTCACATTTTGCTTCATTAGAAAAGAGAAATTACTTTTCTTTTCATTTAATCGAAACGCTAGAATGGAGTAACCACACAAAAAAAGACGGCCTTTAGATTAAGACCGCCTCATTTTCTTTCGGCGAGTTTTGCAAAAACCATTTCATCATTCAAAAACACATGCCACACTGCTCGCTTAGACTGACTGTGCCGTGAAAGATAGACGATATGCCGAATTTGCTTCTTTTCACCTTTTTTTAGGAGCATTTTGATTGGGTCCTCTAAAAAAATGGTCACTCCACTTTTTTTATAATTCCCATCATCTGCAACTGTTTCTAATTTATACGTTCGGTCAATTTCATCCGCTAACCCTTGATGAACATTCCAATCATTCGAACTGTTCAATGTCACAACAACGAACTTTTTTTCCCCCCGCTCATAATACGTTGCGAGCGTACGACCAGCGACCTTCGTAAAACCCGTTTTCCCTGCAACTGCGCCATTTTTTAAATGCAAAAGGCGATGTTTATTTCTCCAATGTGCACCCTCATTATATTGTGTCGTAGAAGCAATTTTTTTGAACGTTTCATTTTTCATCGCAATTTGCAACATTTTTGCCGTATCCTTTGCAGAGGATAAGTGATCTGGGTGGTGTAAACCTGTTGGATTTGTAAAATACGTTTGTGTGAGGCCATAATAGTTTGCTTTTTCGTTCATTAATTTGGCGAAACCTTCTACCGATCCACCTACATGTTCCGCAAGTGCCGTTGCTGCATCATTCCCTGATTGCATCATTAAGCCGTACAATAAATATTCCACGGAGTAGCTTTTTCCTTCTTCCACATATATGGAGGAACCTTCTACATAGTCCGCTTCTCTTGAGATAATAACCTGTTCATCCAGCTCACTATTTTCAATGACGACAATGGCAGTCCAAATTTTTGTCAAACTCGCAATCGGTAGCCTTTCATCCACATTTGAACCGAGTAATACACGTCCATTTTCTGCATCAATGACCGCATAGCTACTTCCTTGCGCACTCACGGTCCCATGATTGAACAATAAAAAACTTGCTAAAATTACGACCACAAACCATTTTTTCAACGAGCCACTCCTTTATTTATAGATAAAGTATAACTTTTTTCAAGCTGGAACAGTGTCTAGCTCCAGCACCCTAGCCCCTCGAGGTCACTTACAATCCCTCGGTCAAAAGCTGGAAGAATGCTTTTGATTCGGTACTTCCAGTGCTTGTCGGGGCTGAACGAGGGCGCTTACGCTTTTCTCATTGGGTAAATGTTTCTTGGAATTTCGTTAAAAATAAATCTGTCGGCTGCTCATCATCTTGCTCAATATGCTCCGGTAAGGGTGGCAGCTCATTAATGTTTTTCAAACCAAAATAATTTAAAAATTCCTTCGTTGTCCCATATAAAATGGCACGACCTGTCCCTTCTGCTCGACCTACCTCTTGAACAAGCGCACGTGCTGCTAACGTAGCAATTGGACGCTCACTCTTCACCCCACGTAAATCTTCCACTTCCGCGCGCGTCATTGGCTGTTTGTAGGCAATGATTGCTAATACTTCTAAAGAGGCGCTTGTTAATACTTGATTGGTCGGATTTTCAATCAATTTTTTCAACGTATCGGCAACTTCAGGTTTCGTTGTAATTTGATAAGTACCCGCAAGTTGTTTCAAAGTAATACCGCGTGCCTCTCCTTCATTATATTGCGAAAGAAGCTCACTAAGACCCGCTTCAATATCCATTTGTTCTACTTCTATATATTGAGCAAGCTGTTTTACGGTCATTCCTTCATCACCAGCTACGAATAATAACGCCTCAATTTGGCTCAGTAATTTGTTCGAGTTCATCGCCAATTTCCTCCTTTTGTAACAAAACCGATAAATCATCGAAGTTTTTTTGTTGTTCAACAAAAATGACTTGGCGTTTCATTAATTCTAGTAACGTTAAAAATGTTAACACAAGCATTGATTTATCTTCATAAGTGAAAAGCTCCGAAAACATCACTTTTCCCCCATTATTTTTTAGCACATTTATAACCGCACGCATTTGTTCTTTTACAGATATCTCTTGTCTTGCTACACGCGTTGCTAATGGCTTTTTTAATTGTTTGCGGCGCATTAGCTTTTGAAAAGCACTCAACATATCATAAACATTTACATTTTTATCAAATAACGCAAGTTGCTCATCAGGCATATATTCAGAAAGGTCTGCGGGCGCTTTTGTAAATACTTGGCCTCTCTCACTTTCTAATTCTTGCAATTGAACAGCGGCTTCTTTATATTTCTTATATTCTATTAAGCGCATGACTAACTCGTCACGAGGGTCTGGATCATCTAAATCAATTTCAGGATCATCTATTTCCCCTTCATGTATCGGAATTAACATCCTGCTTTTAATCGCAAGAAGTGTTGCTGCCATGACTAAATATTCACTTGCTTCATTTAGTTCTAATGTTTGCATCGCATGGATATGATCAATATATTGTTCCGTTAGCTCGGCCATTGGAATATCATAAATATCAATTTCCAAACGATGAATTAAATGCAATAATAAATCTAGTGGCCCTGAAAAGGCATCTAGTTTTACTTCGTAGGACATATTACGAAACCACCTGTCATTTCTAGTCGAAATTTATCATAATATGCATCCATTTATGTTATGAATACTTATTACATCTTAATAGTATAGAGGAAAGGTGAGAACAATGCATCCTTTGTTTCATCCGTTGTTTGTCGATTATTGTAGCTATTTTAATGGCAATGAAGACTATTTTGAATGCCACGAGGTGTTAGAAGAATATTGGAAAGAAATTGCCCCTGGCGAAAAACAGCATCCTCTTGTTGGCTATGTACAACTCGCAACAGGTTTGTATCATTGGCGACGAGGTAATTTCGTAGGTGCAAGCCGAATTTTGCAAAAAGCAATGACGATTTTCGAAAAAAATGATCCTTCGCACTTTTATGAATATCTTAATATGTCTGACCTACTAGAGCAAATGCACAACAGTTTACAGCTTATCCAGGAAGCGCAGCATTTTGTTGCGTTTAAACTCCCGATTGTCAATGATGGATTACAACTTCTCGTATCACAAAAAATAACTTCGCTTCCTCCACTTTCGACACAGTTTATTATGAATAAGCATATGCTTCGAGACCGTTCAGATATTCTCGCTGCACGTGAAGCAAAAAAAAGAAGCCAACATTAGTCGGCTTCTTTTAAAATAGGTATGCATTTTTGGATAAACGGCTCTGTCTCTTCATTTGCTTGAATTGTTTCATATCCAAGTTCTCGTAGTTCCTGTAACATTTCCATTGCTACACCTTCCCCACGATATGAAGGAATTACGGTAATATGTTGGATTGTAGCAATGGCATCTTGCTCTACAAGCCCCACTGTCCCCACATATTCGTCATCCTTTTTCCATAAATACAAAACCCAATTTTCATCTTGTTCATAATGTTGAATGGTTTCCATTAAGCGCTTAATTTCTTTTTCCTGCGGCATTAATGAAATTAAGCCCATTGCAATTTTTTCAAGTGCTTTTTTATATCGTACTAACATTTCACATTCCCTCAATTCTACCATTGCAAATCCTATCAAAAGTGAATCAGAAATGCAATAACACAATTTTCCAATGCTCAAATAGACGGCACTTTACTTCGTTGAAAACATGTAAAATAACGGACTGATCACGTAAATGAACAGTAATGACCAAGTAATAACACCCATTAATAAACCAATGCCCCACTTTGCCTGCCTTGAAAGTTTCATAGATTACTCACCCTTTTTCAATGTTAACGAGAGATCATTTATAACAATATCTTCATAACGCTCTCGTTTAATCGCTAATTGATGTTCGCCATCTTCTACAAAGACAACAGCTGGCCTTGGAACACGATTATAATTGGATGCCATTGAATACCCGTATGCGCCCGTACAGAACATAGCTAAAATATCACCTGCTTGTGCCTGTTGTAATGGAGCATCAATAATCAATTTATCACCAGATTCACATAGTTTCCCTGCGACCGTGTATGTACAAGTTTTCGCTTCTTGCGCTTTATTTGCAATAATTGCTTCATATTTCGCATCATACAGAGCAGGACGGATATTATCGCTCATTCCGCCATCTACAGCAATATATTCACGAACATTAGGTACTGTCTTTTGTGAGCCAATCGTATAAAGTGATGTTCCTGCATCTCCTACTAAAGAGCGACCAGGTTCAATCCAAATCTCCGGCATCGCTAACTTCAGCTTCCTACTTTCAGCTTGTACAGTTTTGATCATTTCTTCCACATATTCGTGTGGTTCAAGTGGCGTATCCTCACCTGTATAACGAATGCCAAATCCACCGCCCAAATTCAAAACAGTTGCTTCAAAGTTATGAGATGCTTTCCATGCACCCATTTTTTGCATCACTTTTCCAGCAGCAAGGCTAAAACCATCTGTTTCAAATATTTGCGAGCCAATATGACAATGCAATCCAAGTAATTGGATGTATTCATCTTGTACTACTTGTTCGAACGCTTCATCCGTTTGACCGTTATTTAAATCAAAACCAAATTTTGAATCTGCTTGACCCGTTGTAATAAAATCATGTGTATGTGCTTCCACACCTGGTGTTACACGTAGTAAAACATTCATCTTCTGTTGTCGTGCATGCGCAATTTTTTTCACTAACGCAATCTCATAGAAATTATCAATGACAATACAGCCAACACCCGTTTCAAATGCAAACTCTAATTCTGCCAATGATTTATTATTACCATGAAAATGAATGCGCTCTGCTGGGAAATCTGCTTGGATTGCTGTGTAAAGCTCACCACCTGATACAACATCAAGCGATAAATTTTCTTGCTCTGCTAATTGGTACATCGCAATACAAGAAAAAGCTTTCGATGCATAGGCAACTTGGGCTGTCACACCTAATTTTTCAAATGTTTGAATAAAACCTCGTGCGCGTTTACGAATTAAAGCGATGTCGTATACGAATAACGGCGTTCCGTACTGTTTCGCCAACTCGGTCGTATCGACACCACCAATTGTTAAATGCCCTTGTTCGTTGATGCTCTGTGTTCCGTAAAAATGCATAGCTTTCTCCCCTAACTTTAGCACAGGTGTACTAATTTTCTTAAAAGTCACAAAATATTATATGAGAACTTTAACATAGGAGAGAAAGTCATGCAATGTCGATTCATGAACGTTTTCGCTGTTTTGCACCGACAACATACGGTCTGAGTGCATCATCAGACATAGGGAATCGAATAATGACGCGCGCAAAGGCTTTTGGGAAAAATGGAACGAGCGGCCATAAATACGGCACATTCATCGGTTTTAATGAACATAAATAACTGAATATCAGGAAAATACCGATAAAGAAACCATTCAATCCAAACAATGCGGTAATAGATAATAATATGATTCGGAAAACTTTAACCGAAATACTAAGCTCATAATTGGGAATGGCAAAAGTAAAGATGGCGGTGATTGCTGTATATAACACAACTTCACTTGAGAATAAGCCAACATCAATTGCGATTTGCCCAATGATGATACCGGCAATTAAACCCATCGCGGTCGATAGTGGTGTCGGTGTATGAATCGCTGCAATCCGCAAATATTCAATCCCTATATCCGCGACAATCAGTTGTAAAAACAGCGGTATATGACTCGCTTCTTTCACCCCTATAAAGGCTAACTTTTCGGGGAGTAATTGGTCATTTGTTACTAATAAATACCATATCGGTAGTAAAAGAAAGCTAAATAATACAGCGATATATCTTAATATTCGCATCATCGAACCAATTACTGGTGCTTGGCGATATTCTTCAGCATGTTGCAATAAATGGAACACCGTCACTGGTATGAGCATAACAGATGGTGACGTATCCACAATAATCGCAATATGTCCCTCCAATAAGTGCGCTGCGACAATATCGGGTCTCTCAGAATAACGAACGAAAGGCAAGGGGTGGAATTTTTGTTTAAAAATCCATTCCTCTAATGACTTTTCTCCCATTGTTAATCCGTCATGTTCAATTTGATGTAAACGCTCAACAATCCATTTTAAATGACTGTCATTTACCAAATTTTCCATATACGTAATCGAGACATCGGTTTGCCCATACGTTGTGAGATGGTGTAGTTGGAATCGTAACTTTTCACTTCGTATCCGCCTACGAATAAGTGCGGCGTTTTGAATGATGTTTTCTGCAAAACCATCACGCGCGCCTCGAATGACCTTTTCATTATCAGGCTCTTCCGGGTTACGGCCAGGATATTGCCTAAATTCAGATAAAAAGCAAAAGCCATTCAGCGTAACGAATCCTATTCTCCCACTAAGAACACCTAGTAAAAAGTCATCAAGCGAAGTTACTTCTTCATTGCCATAGTAATTGAAATGAGCATGGAAATAAGCAACTTCATCGTCAATATCCTCTTCTTCTTGCCATTGTAAACTAGCCAAAAGCTCTGTCAATGTATCACCATTGACTAATCCACTAACATAAACCGTAAGCGTTGGTAAATTTCTTATCTTTATTTCTTTTATACAAACATCAAACGTATTTTCTGAATCAAATGTTTTTTCAAAGTGTGCCTTTGCTTGCTCTAGTGTTTTAAACAATTGATTAGTTTTCGTCATTTATTTATTCACCGTCTTTGAAGTCGTTGTTAAATCCATCCAAGTTTTTAGCTGTGCGAGTATTTTCTTTTCAAGACGCGATACTTGTACTTGGGATATTCCGAGTCGTTCCGCAATTTCTGTTTGGGTTAAATCCAAATAATAGCGGAAGTAAATAATGGCTTGTTCTCGTTTCCCTAGCTTTTTGAGTAACTCTTTTAGCGGGATATAGTCAAAAGGTAGTTCCGATTTATCGTCCTTCATCTGATCCATTAATGTAATGGAATCCCCATCATTTTCAAATAACTGTTCATGAAGGCTTGTCGGGTCACGCATCGCATCGGCGGCCATTAAAATTTCATCATGTGTCACATTTAAAATTTGTGCAAGCTCCCCAATCGAAGGCGGTTTTTCATTTGTTTTTAAATATTCATCCGTTGCATGGCGAATTTTAAAATTGAGCTCTCGAATCGATCGACTCACTTTCACCATGCCATCGTCCCTTAAAAATCGTTGAATTTCACCGATAATCATCGGAACTGCATACGTTGAAAATTTCACCTCATAGGATAAATCAAATTTATCAACCGATTTCATTAAGCCGATGCACCCGATTTGAAACAAGTCCTCTAATTCAACACCCCTTGATGAAAATCGTTGAACAATCGACCAAACAAGTCGTGTATTCCCTTCAATCATCGTTTTTCGTGCTTCTTTATCACCGGCTTGCGAACTAGCAATGAGTTTTCTCATTTGTTCTTGCGTTAATAACGTTTCAGATGACTGTTCGATGTTACTCATCCCCCTATTTCGTTACGTAACAAGTGTGCGTGCTGAAGATATTTGTTTCGTAAACGTAATGACGGTTCCAACACCGACATTCGATTCAACTTGCAAAAAATCTGAGAAACTTTCCATAATTGTAAAGCCCATTCCTGAGCGTTCAATTTCTGGCTTTGTCGTGTACAGTGGTTCCCTCGCTTGTTCAATGTCCTCAATACCACATCCTTCATCTTTAATCACAACACTAATTGCTGACCCATCACGAATCGCATGAATCGTGATGATGCCATCTGGATTATTTGCGTAGCCATGAATTATCGCATTTGAAACAGCTTCTGAGACAATTGTTTTGCATTCGGACAATTCTTCAATTGTTGGGTCTAATTGCGCAATAAAACTTGTCACGGCAACTCGTGCAAGTCCTTCATTTTCGCTGCGTGCTATAAACGTTAGTGTCATTTGGTTATCCATTGACAATCCCCCTTGCCTGTAAAATTACCTCTTGCTCTGAGCCCTCCATAATTAAGCCACCTAACCCTGAAAATTGAAATATTTTTTGCATCGTTTCAGATGGATTTAAAATGACTGTTTGCCCATCTACCGCTCGTAGCTCACGTATCCTCCCCAACACGAGTCCAATACCTGAACTATCCATAAAGTGCAATTGCTCTAAATTCCAAATAAGCAACTTCACATTCCCTTGTAAAATCGCCTTGGAAATTTGTGCGCGCACCTTTTCTGTTTGATGATGATCAAGCTCTCCATATAATTTAATGACAAGAACTTGATTTGGATGAAGTGTCATATTAAATTTCACAGTATCGCCCTCCTTCTTGTTCGCAAATTCTCTATTTCTTTCTAGTTTCCTTTACGACTGACAAAACTAGAATAAATTCGCTAAAAGTAGTGTCTGTGCGACAACTGCTAGTAGTATAGGAATATTTCAGTGATTTTATACATTTTTTAGCATAGAAAAAGCCTCGAAACATTGTTCGAGACTTTCAGTAGTTTATCCAATTACTTCAACAACTTCTTTGATTTTCAAAATGGGTTCCTGTAATCTTTTTTGCACTCTTAAAATGCGCAATGCTCACAACCGATTCAATGGTTTGGCTCAATACATTGAAGCGCTGCAGAAATCGCTTCTCCTGTATGTTGATAAAAATATTGCTCCCCGATTTTATGAAGCAACCCATTTCGTTCCAGCATCTCTTTTAAGCTTGGTTGAACCTCACAAATAAACACTTGCCCTCCATGCGCTTTAAAATGCCGAACAATATTTCGGAAATATGCCTCGCCCGTTGAGTCAATAAACGGAACTTTCTCCATCCTTAAAATTAATACGCTCGGCTTAGATTGAACGGTATTCATAATCGCTTGCTCAAATGTTTGGGCAGCACCAAAAAATAGAGGTCCTTCTATTGTATACACACTAATTTGCGGGCAATCATGTGTTTGTGAAACAATATCGGCTTGTAGCTTGCCTTCATTTATATTTAAATCCGGTAAAACTTTCGTCACAATAAGCATTTCACTCATACGTTTCGCAAAAAGAACGACAGCGAGTATTAAACCAACTTGTACAGCAAATGTTAAGCTCATAAAAACCGTTAATAAAAACGTAATAAGCAAAACAAGTGAATCACCCGATTTTTGCTTTAAAATATGTAAAAAATGGTGACGTTCACTCATATTCCATGCGACAATCATCAGTACTGGCGCCAAACTTGCAAGTGGGATATGCACAGCTAATGGCGCTAATACGAGTAGCGTTAATAATACAAAAACACCATGAATAATACCTGACATCGGTGAAGCAGCCCCTGTTTTAATATTAGTAGCTGTCCTTGCAATGGCACCTGTAGCCGGAATTCCACCGAAAAATGGCGTCACAATATTGGCAACCCCTTGCCCAATTAACTCTCGATTACTATGATGCTTATCTCCTGTCATACCATCCGCAACAACTGCCGACAATAACGATTCGATCCCTCCTAGCATCGCAATGACAAATGCTGGGCCAAGTAGTAAATAAATACGTTCCCACGTGATTTCTGGAATTCGAAAGTGTGGTAATGTATTTGGAATCGTACCATATGTCGAACCTATTGTTGCCACCTGATCTTGTAAAAACAATATCGCAATTATCGATGAGAGGACAATTCCTACTAACGCCCCCGGAACTTTTGGTAATAGACGTGGGGTCAATAAAATTAAGACTAAACTAATTATTGCAACGAGCACGCTATACATATTCAACGTTGTAAGATGGGTTGCAATTTCTAAAATGTTTAAATGAAACTTTTCATGCTGTTGCATATTCGAAAGTCCTAAAAAATTCGCGACTTGCCCTGTAAAAATAATGACTGCTATTCCAGCGGTAAACCCTACCGTAACTGGGCGAGGAATAAATTTGATGAGTGTACCTAGCTTAAAAACCCCCATCAAAACGAGCATAATCCCCGCCATTAAGCCCGCAATTAATAGATTTTCATAGCCGTAAACGAGAACGATTCCAAGCAACACAGGCACAAACGCACCTGTTGGCCCGCCAATTTGATATTTAGAGCCTCCTAATAGTGAAATAAGTATCCCTGCAATAATCGCTGTATAAATTCCGTATTCTGGATTCACTCCCGAAGCAATCGCAAAAGACATGGCAAGTGGAACGGCAATAATTCCAACAATAATACCTGATAGCAAATCCTTCTTCAAATGCCCTATCGAATAGCCTTCATACCTACCCGACCACTTAATCTTCATATAATCCTCCTTCAAAAAAGTGCTTAAAGCAGAAAATAGTTGTATTTTATACCCTTATATGAACCATATTAACATATTCATAGGAATGCATAAATGAGTTACAAAAATTCATTCCGTTTTCTTCCACAAAAAAACTATTAGCATTCCAATACCGCGAATGACTAATAGCTTGATCTTGTTATTTATTTTGAAGGCACCTGTAAAATTTTATTCTGTAATTACCGCTTCAATTAGTTTTGGTGCAGTTACTTTATTATTTGAGATGTGAACATGTTTATAAATTTTCTCCAATACAGCATCTACATTTTGTTGATTTGAATAAATCGTCATAAGAGAATCGCCTTGTTTTACTGAATCCCCAATTTTTTTACGTAAAATAAGCCCAACAGCTAAATCGATTTCAGATTCCTTCGTCGCACGCCCTGCACCTAATAGCATCGCTGCCGTACCGATATCATCCGCTTCAATTTTTGAAATATAGCCTGATTCCTTTGCTGGCACTTCGATTTTAAATTGCGCTTGCGGCAGACGTGATGGTTCATCTACTACCGATGCATCACCATCTTGCGCAGTAATAAATTTCTTCAATACTTCTAAAGCAGCACCATTTGCAACAACCTCTTCTAGCATTTTTCGTGCTTCTTCGATTGTTTCTGCTTTTCCACCTAACACAACCATTTGAGCGCCAAGTGCATAGCATAATTCGTTTAAATCTTCAGGACCATTGCCTTTTAATGTGTCAATCGCTTCTTTTACTTCTAATGCGTTACCAATCGCAAATCCTAAAGGCTGACTCATATCCGAAATAATCGCCATTGTTTTACGACCTACATTGTTACCGATTTTCACCATTGCTTGTGCTAACAGTTTCGAATCTTCAACCGTTTTCATGAATGCGCCATCGCCTGTTTTCACATCAAGCACAATCGCATCCGCACCCGCAGCAATTTTTTTCGACATAATGGAACTTGCAATTAACGGGATACTTGATACTGTGCCTGTTACATCCCGTAAAGCGTATAGCTTTTTATCTGCAGGGGTTAAATTTCCGGATTGACCGATAACTGCCATACCAATTTCGTTCACTTGTTTTGCGAACTTGTCATTAGAAATTTCGACATGGAAGCCTTCAATTGCTTCTAGCTTATCAATCGTTCCTCCCGTATGCCCTAACCCACGACCACTCATTTTCGCAACAGGTACACCCACTGCAGCAACCATAGCAGCTAACGGCAATGTCGTTGTATCACCAACACCACCAGTAGAGTGCTTATCTACCTTGATCCCTGCTATTGCAGAAAGATCAATTTGATCACCTGATTCCACCATCGCCATCGTTAAATCCGCGCGTTCTTGGTCTGTCATATCTTGAAAGTAAATGGCCATACACAATGCGCTTGCTTGATAATCAGGAATCGAGCCGTCTGTATATCCTTTTACGAAAAATTGGATTTCTTCTTTTGACAGCTCTCCACCATCACGTTTTTTCTCAATAATATCAACCATTCTCACTTGAAGTATCCCCCTTATTTCAACTCATTTAAAAAGCTTACCCCAAATTCAGGTGCTTCAATGTCAAAGTTTTCTGCAATTGTTGCAGCAATATCCGCAAACGTTTCGCGTAACGGTAATTGTGATCCCTTTTCAAAACGTGGTGAATAAACAAGTAATGGAACAAACTCTCTCGTATGATCTGTTCCTTCAAATGTTGGGTCATTCCCATGATCTGCTGTAACGATTAATAAATCTTCATCTGACAACTCCGCCAAAACTTCCGGTAAACGGCGGTCAAATTCTTCAAGCGCCTCTCCGTACCCAAGTGGATCACGACGATGCCCGAAATTGGCGTCGAAATCAACTAAATTTAAGAAACTCAAGCCGTGGAAATCACGCTTAACGACTTCTACCATTTTATCCATGCCATCAGTATTATTTTTTGTACGAATTGATTCTGTTACACCGTCGCCATTAAAGATGTCCGAAATTTTACCTATAGCAATTACGTCTAATCCTGCATCTTTCATTTCCGCCATTGTTGTGCGACCAAATGGTGTTAATGCATAATCATGACGGTTTGACGTACGTGTAAAGTTGCCTGGTGTCCCTACGAATGGACGTGCAATGATGCGTCCAACTAAAAATTCCGGTTCAAGTGTCATTTCACGTACAATTTCACAAATTTTATATAATTCTTCAACTGGAATGACTTCTTCATGTGCAGCAATTTGTAAAACAGGATCCGCTGATGTGTAAACAATAAGGGCGCCTGTTTCCATATGCTCTTTCGCGTAATCGTCAATTACTTGTGTCCCGCTATATGGTAAATTACAAATAACTTTGCGACCTGTAGCTGCTTCTATTTTTTCAACTAATGCTAGTGGAAAGCCTTCTGGGTATACTTTAAACGGTTTATCAATATTTAACCCCATTATTTCCCAGTGTCCAGTCATTGTATCTTTTCCAACAGACGCTTCTTGCATCATGCCATAAAATGCGCGTGGATTTTCTGCTTTTTCAATCCCTTTTAGTTCATGAATATTCGATAATCCTAACTTGGCCATTGTAGGCATCGTTAATCCATCCATTTTTTCAGCGATATGACCTAACGTATGTGAACCTACATCTCCAAATAGATGTGCATCGGGTGCTTCGCCAATCCCTACTGAATCCATTACAATAACGTGAATTTTTTTAAATCGTTTCATTAAAACTTCCACTCCTCTTTTATCTACTTCATTTTACAAAATTTTTCACAACAAAGAAAGGTCTGACATCCGATAACGCTGGATTTTTAAATTCTTTTCAAATAATTATGCCCTTGGATGGAATTGCTTATAAACTTCCGACAATCTTGTTTTACTTACATGTGTATAAATTTGGGTCGTTGAAATGTCCGCGTGCCCTAATAACTCTTGAACCGCTCGTAAGTCCGCCCCATTTTCAATCAAATGCGTCGCAAATGAATGCCTCAATACATGCGGTGTAATCTCTTTTTGAATCCCTGCTGTTAACGCATGGCCTTTAATAATTTTCCAACAACCTTGTCTTGTAAAACGTTTCCCTCGCTGAGTAATTAAAAACGCATCATTTTTTGGAGCATTTCCTAATAATTCAGGTCTTGCTTCTTCTAAATATTTTGTGCACGAATGAATGGCTCCTCTCCCTAAAGGGATAATTCGCTCTTTACCACCTTTACCAAACACACGAACGAAACCCATCGTAATGTGAACATCCTCCAAATTTAAATCGATTAATTCACTAATACGCATACCTGAACCATACAATAATTCTAATAACGCGATATCCCGCACACCTTGTGGTTTTTCAATTGTTGGCGCAGCTATTAATGCATCGATTTCTTCAATTGATAATACTTTTGGCAATGTTTGCTCCTTTTTTGGCATTTCTAAATGCACTGTCGGATCTTGCTCAGCTACTTTTTCACGCAATAAAAATTGATGAAAGGACCTGATCGACGATATTTGTCTTGAAATGGTTTTAGACGATTTAGAGGCAGCCCGTAAACTATCTAAAAAATTTAAAATATGATGACGTGTAACAACATTAAAGGATTGAATATCTTGCTTGGCATGTAGATGACGTGCATAAGCAATTAAATCCCTTTTATAAGATTGCAGCGTATTCTCAGAAAGTTGACGTTCTACTTTAATAAAGTGAAGATAGTCTTCAATTGGATCTTGTAATGATTGCATCTAATTCGCCCCCAATAAATACTTCTATCTATATATAGTATCATTTTCTATTCCGATGTCGGTACTATTCTCATTAGCTCATTTGTAAAAAATGAGCGTATTTATTTTACATTTTATTTTTCATACGTTATTCTTAAAACCATAACGTGACAGTCTGAGGTGATAATTTTGGGATCGAGAAACTAAAAATTGGTGAGCTTGCCACTGCATCCGGCGTGACAAAGCGTACAATTGACTACTATACAAATATAGGACTTCTTTCAGTTGAGCGTTCCGTAACGAATTATCGCTATTATGATCAGGCGATGATTGAACGCATTCATTGGATTGAAGATCAAAAAAAACGCGGAAAATGCTTGGAAGAAATTCATATCTTATTGTCTCCAATAGCTTCCGTACATGAAGAAATAGATGTGCAAGAAATTCGACTTCAAATGCGCAAACTTGAAAAAGATGTCGCTTTGCTTATGGCGAAATTAGATGACAATGAAAAGCAAAAATTAAAGAAAAAAGTGTCCCTTGAAAGCGCGGCACTTATGCAGTCCCTTATATTAATCTTAAATACCTAGGAGGTGAACGTTCTACTTCGAGAGTAGAACGTCTGATTGACCACAATAATAAACTTAACGATTTTCGCGGTGTTAATCGCTTTAACCGCATTTTTTGTAGCGACCGAATTCGCTATTGTAAAGGTAAGACAATCTCGTATTGATCAACTTGTTGCAGAAGGAAAGTCTGGATCTTTATCTGCTAAAAATGTTACAACTCATTTAGATGAATATTTATCAGCCTGTCAGTTAGGGATTACTGTAACTGCACTTGGTATCGGTATGGTTGGTGAATCGACATTCGAATTCATCCTTAACCCACTATTCAACACAATTGGGATTCCAACTGACTATATTCATTGGTTCACAATTGGTGGAGCTTTCTTCTTAGCTACATTTTTCCACGTAGTTGTTGGAGAATTAGCACCAAAAACGATTGCGATCCAAAAAGCAGAGGCCGTAACATTAGCTTTCTCAAAGCCTATACAAATATTCTATAAAATTATGTTCCCTTTAATTTGGTTATTAAATGGTTCTTCTCGTTTGTTATTAAGAGCTTTTGGTATGCAGCCTGCAAACGAACATGAAATTTCTCATACAGAAGAGGAATTAAGATTATTACTTTCAGAAAGTTACAAATCAGGCGAAATTAATATGAACGAATTAAAGTATGTAAATAATGTATTTGAATTCGATGATAAAATAGCACGTGAAATCATGGTCCCTCGTACAGATATCGTTGGCTTTGATGTGCATGCAACGTTTGAAGAAGTATTAACACAAGTTTCAGAAGAACGCTATACACGTTATCCTGTTTACGATGGTGACCGAGATACGATTTTAGGTTTCTTAAACATTAAAGACTTTTTAACGCTTGGTATGAGTAATCGAATTCATCCTGCAACCTTTAAGTTAGAAGATTTTATTAACCCTGTTATTCGCACTATCGAAACAACACCAATTCAAAATTTATTACAAATTATGCAAAAGAAACGTATTCACATTGCGATTTTATTAGATGAATATGGTGGTACGAGTGGTATGGTGACAGTTGAAGATATTTTAGAAGAGCTTGTCGGTGAAATTCGTGATGAATTTGACGATGATGAAATTCCTGAAATCCGAAAAGTTGGGGATGATCATTACCTCGTTTATTCAAAAGCTTTATTAGATGATATTGCAAAATTATTACATCTTGAATTAGAGGATCCAAATATTGATACAATTGGTGGCTGGTATTTTTCAAATATGCCCGATTTAAATATTGAAGATTCTTTCATTCATGAAGGCTATGAATTTAAAATTAATGAAATTGACGGACACCAAATTCAATATTTAGAAATTAAAAAAGTAGCCCCAGTGGAAATTACAGAAAACGCTTAAATCATTTCCTTTTTTAAAAATAATGTGATTCCATAAAAAATGTCATCTTACTTATTTTTTAGTAAGATGACATTTTTATTTATTATTTTAGGTAGTTGAAATAAATGTATATTGATCTTTCCCCTTGTTTTTAGATTCGTAAAGTGCCTGATCACACCGCATGAAAATACTAACTTCCTCTTCCTGAGGCGTTTCTTGAATCGTCCCCCCAATGCTGACCGTTAATAAATCCCATCCGGAATGTTCTTGCTGTTTCTTTCGGACACATGTTATTACTTCACTCGCCAATTTATGTAGTGCTTGCTCATTGGCATCCTCTACAACAATCGCAAACTCATCCCCACCAAACCGTACGACAGAGCTTTTTTTACTAACAACTTCTTTCAAAATTGCTGCTAATTGTTTGAGCACTTCATCCCCTTTTAAATGCCCATGTTGATCATTTACTTGTTTAAAATTGTCCAAATCAATTAATAATAAGCCAATGTGCGCATTATCTTTCTTCAAAATTAATTGTTCCATATATTGTATATATGAGGAACGATTATATACCCCAGTCAACGGATCGTACGTTGCCGAAAGAATGGTAGTATTCAAAATTTTTAAGATAATTAACAGCAATAAACCCGCCGTTCCCATCGCGATAACTAAAATAATCCAAAAATTTTGTGTATTCTTTTTTAAAAGTTGCAATTCTGTATAATTATTATACTCTATGTAAATGATTCTCTTCGTGGAATTGCCAAGCTGGTCTTTAGCTAAGTATGGAATAAATTGATGTGTTTCAACAATTCCATCTTTTGATTCTATTAAAACTTCAACTTTTTCGCTGTTTTCGTAGGATTCGTTATATGCTATTTTTAACTCCGGACTTAATTGTTGAATCGTCTTTACGTCATCTTTCGCTCCTAATAAAAAACCTTCATCACCTATAATTTCCACATTGTTTAAATCATCATATTTCATCACTAAGTTTTTTACGGTTTCCAAAAAATTGAACGATTCAAAAATAGGGGAATTTTTCAACTCACTACCCATTTCTAATAAATACTTTCGATCTTTCGTTGCTAAATAGCTATATCTCCATAATTCATTCGTAACTGCCGAAATATCTATGCCATCAGAGTAATACTCCCCACTATTTCTTCTGTCATCTAATAATGCGGCGAAATTTACACAGCATTCTGAAAAGTCTAATCCTACGCTCGGTTCATAGGTTGCTATAATAACCTTATTGTGTTCATCAATAATGAAAAAATCCATTCCTGTTCGATTTTTAATTTCATTTATATCCCATGAATAAATATCCGGATTGGATTCGTAATATTTTTGCAAAGAACGCAACTCTACTTCCATACTTTCTGAATAGGAATAATCCAAATAAAGATATGCTTTATCTACCGCTTGCATATCTGATAAAATATGATTTTCGATGAGCGTACGCCCGTCATGCTGTTGCTGCTTTATGTCTTGAATTAATAATTGTCTATTTACTAGTGTGATAACACTTACGATAATGACTGTAAATAATAATAAACTAAGAAGTAATTTTACCCATAAACTTTTCATATAAAAACACCATACCCTATAATTATCACTTACCTTTTCAGCAACCTTTCGTGGGAATATGAATGCTGAAGCAAGTAAAAGTAATCACTTTTACTTAGCGAAAACATGACTTTTACATCATATATTATACACTACAACTCTACCAAATTATAGAAAATAAACCAATACAATTATTATTTTAATAGAATGAGTCTTCTAAAATATCCTCTTACCTTTTTTTCGGTAGGAGGACATTTTTGTTAACTAATTAGGAGTAATGTATGAATATTGATCTTTCCCCATATATTTCGATTGGTAAAGTGCCCGATCACCACGCATGAAAATACTTACTTCTCTTTCTTGAGGTGTCTTTTGTATTGTCCCACCAATACTGATAGATAAATGCTGCCATATCGAATGTTCTTGTTGCTTTTGTCGGACATTTGTTAATATATCATTCGCTAATTGATGTAACTTCTGCTCCGTTGCATCGTCCATAACAATACCGAACTCATCCCCACCAAACCGTACAACAATCCCCTTTTCACCGATAGCTTGCTGCAAAATGTGCGCGATTTCTTTGAGCACTTCATCGCCTTCCAAATGCCCAAATTGATCATTTACTAATTTAAAGTTATCCAAATCAATTAATAATAAACCGATTTGAACTTTATTTTTCTTCTGAACTAATCGATCCATATACTCTATGTAGGAGGTGCGATTATATACTCCTGTTAGTGAATCGAATGTTGCTAAGCGAATAGTCTCTTTTAAAATTCGCATAATAATAACAAACAGTATGCCTGTTGTGACAATCCCTACCACAAGCAACAACCAAAACTGCTGTGTTTTTTTATTGACGAGCTGTAATTCGATGTGATTGCTATATTGTACATAAACAATCCGTTTTGTTGAATTCCCCTGTTCATTTACCGAATGATATGGAATAAACCGGTGCGTCTCCTTTTTTCCACCGTTAAAACGTACAATTACTTCTGTAGGTTGTTCAGTTTCTGTTGCCTTTTGATACACCTTTTTTATTTTAGGGCTTAACTCATCAATCGTTTTAACATCGTTTCTTGTTTGTAGAAAAAAACCTTCATCACTAATCATTTCAATATTATTTAAGTCTTTATATTGCCTAATTAAACTTTCTGCTGTATCAAAAAAGTTAAAGTTTTTAAAAATGGGTGAATCTTCCAATTCGCCCCCTAGTTCTAATATGTATCGATGATCTTTTGTCGGTATAAAACTATATTTCCATAAATCTTTCGTCACTTCTGCATTTTCTATACCGTTTGAATAAAAGTCATCCCGCTGTCTGCTTTCATCTAAAAACGAAGCAAATCTTACACAGCATTTTGTCAAATCCAATCCAATGCCCCGCTCATCTGTTGAAACGACAATTTTATTTTGTACATCGATTATGTTAAGATCCATCCTTGTACGGTCGTATATTTCTTGCATATCCCACGAATAAACATCCGGGTTGGATTCATAATAGTTTTGTAAATAAAATAGCTCGGTTTTCATCTGTTCAAAATAGGTTCGGTTATTATAAGAATGTGCTTCATCAACCTTTTGCATATCCGATAAAATATGACTTTCGATTAGCGCCCGACTTTCATACTGTTGCTGCTTCATATCTTGTACTAATAGATGCCTATTAGTGAGTGCAATAACACTTACAATAATAATCGTAAATAGTAATAAACTAAGAAGTAATTTCGCTTCTAAATATTTCATACAAATACACCATACCTTATAAATATCTCTTACATTTTACTATTGATCAAAATAAATCACGTACTACTCACCTAAATGTAATACTTTTAAACTACTCTATGTATAATACTATTATACTATTAATTGCATCACATTACCAATAAATTATCATCTTTGTATTACATTCATCTAAAATTAGCGTAAAAAAAATGAACAGCCCCTCAGCTGTCCAATTTTTCATAACTTATTCAAATGTTACTAAGCATTACTGTCTCCAACATTGTCTTCTTGATCATGACAACGCCAGCAAATGCCATGGAATGTTAGTCGATGGTCTTTAATGATAAAGTTCCAGCGCTTCTCCACAATGACTTCTACGTCCTCTAATAAATCTTCTTGAATTTCGTCTACCGCGCCACATTCGATACAAACTAAATGATGATGGAAATGTTTTGCACCTTCTTGACGCAAATCATAACGAGATACACCATCACCAAAATTAATTTTGTCAACGACTTTCAATTCTGTTAAAAGCTCCAGTGTGCGATATACTGTCGCTAAGCCAATTTCAGGTGCTTTTTCTTTTACTAATAAGTAAACATCTTCAGCACTTAAATGGTCTTCTTCATGCTCTAATAAAACTGCTACGGTTGCTTCTCGCTGTGGCGTCAGCTTATAGCTCGCACTATGCAGTTGTTTTTTAATTCGATCAATACGGCTCTCCATGCGACGCCCTCCTAAACTTATTCCATTATACCAAAGGAGTAAATACGATTACAAGATAATGATTTTATTTAAAGACATATGATATTACGAAATTTTCTAAGGCAAATACAATCACCATTGCAACGAGTACTACCGCTACTTGTTTCCATGGGACAACCCCTCTCATCGGGCGGCCGAAATTGCTTTTTTGTCCACTTTTATAGAGCGCAATCAATAAAAGACAATACACAAATTGAAAAGGAAACCACCAAAATGCATAAAGTTTAATAGAATGGTGTTGAACAAGTAAAAAGACAGAACTAAATCCTAAAAATGTTACCTTAATCGCGATAAAGATCGGGGCAATCATCGTTAAATATTTATGTGTAGAAAATAATAAGACAATCATAATGGCTGCAATAAATGGGACTGTACTCCAAATAAAATTCGGTTTGTCCACCGACAGTAAACGGCGGTCCCCCCATTCAATAATTTGGGTTACTTGCTGTATGTCAAACAGTTGATAGCAAGCTACCCCGCTAATAAAGCATAGGACAATCATTGTTGCATACTGAACATAAATCATTTTGCGCATGTTGGACTCCCCCTTGTCCATACAATCTATGCTCGTCTACTGCTCATATGCCAACATTTTTAAACTTCCATAATTTCACTTTGTAGTTTACCTACTCATAAAAAAGAGGGGAATTATTGATTCCTAGTCTCCGAAAAAGCGTACTTTATACATATACAAAACCGTTTTAGTACGCAATTATTCCGAAGCACAATTGATTTTCATCCATAGCACAGCAAAAACAGTCTTTGCGTCGAAAATTTGCTGATCATTCACCATTTTTTCCGCCTCATCCAACGAAACTTCCATTAATTCTACAAATTCATCTTCATCTAATTGCACAGGTGTTTTCATTTTTATTAAATGGCGTGCTACATAAACATGAATAATCTCATCTGCAAAGCCAGGAGAGGTTGCAAAGGATTGTAAATAGTGTAATGAATCAGTTGTATAGCCCGTCTCTTCCTCTAACTCTCGACGTGCCGTAACAATTGGCTCTTCATCCTTTTCAATTTTTCCAGCTGGAATTTCAATAATCGAACGCTCCAGTGCTTTACGATATTGTTCGACAAGCAGAATTTTGTTGTTTTCTGTAATGGCAATAATGGCTACTGCACCAGGATGATTAATAATTTCACGCTTACTCGTTGCACCATTAGGCAATAATACGTCATCAACTTTTAACGAAATGATTTTCCCATCAAAAATTTTTTCGGATTGTATCGTTTTCTCTTCGAATTTTCTCATTACTAGGCCCCCTACTTGTTTTGCATGTTCTATCCATTGTACCATTAGTATATCTATTTCTATCATACTGAAGTTCGGAGGAAAATAACCGTGAAAAAAAGAATTTTAGGCACGAGTCAAATTGAAATTTCTGAAATGGGTCTCGGGTGTATGTCATTGCCGCCAAATAAAGACGCAGCAGCGAACGTCATTGCGGCCGCACTTGATTATGGCATGAATTATTTTGATACGGCTGATTTATATGATAAAGGGATAAACGAGGAAATTGTCGGAGCACTCTTAAAGAAAAATCGACACGAAATTGTTTTAGCAACAAAGGGAGGCAATCGTTGGGAAGAAGGCAAGGAAGGCTGGCACTGGGACGCTTCCCCCGCCTACTTGAAACAAGCGGTAAAAGACAGCCTGCGTCGACTACAAACGGATTATATCGATGTTTATCAATTACACGGTGGAACAATTGATGACAACTTTGAAGAAATTATCGACACATTTGATCAACTAAAAAAAGAAGGACTCATTCGCGAATACGGTATTTCATCGATTCGTCCAAATGTGTTCATTCCCTTTTTAAATGATAGTGCCGCTATTAGTAATATGATGCAATTTAATATTTTGGATCAACGGGCGAGCGAATATTTTACGACGATTCAACAGTCAGGTGCTTCCGTTGTGACGAGAGGTTCGATTGCAAAAGGCTTACTGACAAATGATTGGCGTAATCGTCTTCAATCTTATATGGGGTATGAAAAAGAACAAGTTCAAGAAATCATTGCAAAAATTGAGCACAACTACGACGATGTTCATGCGGCTGCTCTTGCTTTTAATTTACATTATGAAACAATTGCTTCTACTGTCATTGGAGCACGAACGGTCGAACAGCTTCAGCAAAATATGTCAGCGTATGAGAAAGCACAACAGTTCGATTCGATTTCTACTTTACTTGAATGGATACAGCCAAAGCGGTATACAGAACATAGATGAAAAAGGGAATTTTACTAACGATTAGTGCGCTGTTCATTGTTTTTTATGCATCTAATATGACCTATGAGCAGCAAACGGTTGTCCCAGAACTCCGCGTACTGTTAAAAGACAAGCCGTTGGAAGACGCTTTAAGTACTCTTGAAATTCCTTATTGGGGAACAATTATTTCGATAGAATCCAGAGGCTATTTTTATTTTATTGAATTTTTAATTCGCAAAGCCACACATTTTATCGGATATGGCATACTTTCGATTATTTTTTATTTTCTATATGTAAAACTAAAATGGCGTTATCCAAGTATATTATCATTTGTCACAATTTTCATGATCGCTTGTTTAGATGAATATCGTCAAAGCCTTATTCCTGGGCGAACAGGCATTTTCGATGATGTGCTCATTGATGCTGCGGGTGCGCTTTTCTTTTTACTATTAGTGAAAATCATTGTTTCCATTAAACGATTTATCACTAAAAAAGCTGGGCACATTTTAAAATAACCGTTCAATTCAGTGGTATTAACATTCAAAATAAGATTGAAACAGGAAATAGTTCGCTTAATGAACTATTTCTTTTTCATTGACTTAACCTATCCAAAGATAAGCAATGATTCGTTCACTGAAAAAGGAAATTTAACCAATCACTTTTAAGAAATATGCATCATTTTATTCATTAATTTTGATTGTGAAGCCGCGTTCTAAATACTACGAAAACATTGTTATGACTTACTTTTAAAGAAAGTGTATAAATTTATGTATAAACAATGTGCAATAAGAAAAGCTACGAAACGTTGATTTAACAACATTCGCAGCTTAATGGCGTATCCCCAAACTTCCATTTGGGAACGTTATTTAGTTTTATTTTTAATACTTTATACAATGAGAAAATGGTACCACAATCCAATCAACCGAAGCGTCTATTGACTAATAAAAGTAGTTTATTTATTCTGTCAATTTTTCTTCTAAAATACTAAAAAATTCATCATCTTTAAAAAGATATTCTTCGTATGAACCTCTATTGTCTCCAACCGCTATTCCTTTATTGATAACATCCATATACATTACATAACCTGTATTCAGAGTGATTTTCATCCAGTAGTCATAAGTTAAATATACTGAACCACCTTTTTTATTTTTCTTAAATTTAGATTTCTCGAAAGCCTTTATCAATTCTTTCTGAGTTTTACCTGTTAATTCAATAGGAACAAGTAATTCTTCCTTATCATAATTAAACTTTAAAAACTCCATAGCTTGTTCTTCTACACTAAAATCGGCACGCTTTAAAACATCCGTCGCAGAATAAGTTGGCTCCGAGTAATATAGATAAATCCCAATTCCAAAAATTCCAACTATAATTATTCCAACTATAATTTGTTTCATTTATTCAATCCCCTCACTAAATTAGATTCAATTAAAACCTTCCAAACCCTTTTTTAAATAAAACATCCCCAAAGCGTCAAGCGTCGTTTGGGGACTTACTGTTCATAAGTAGCCAAAATACCACTTATTCAATTGAATAAGAGGTATTGGTTCCCTAAGTGTCATTTGGGAACGTTTATTTGTATGAGATTGTATATTCTACACTTAGCTAAAAGCGCCGACTAAATCTATAAATTTTCCATTATGGGCGTCTATCACAATCGTTGCATTCATTTCAGGTGCTTTTATTGTCACTTCCCATTGCATTCTATTAAATAATTCATTCAAAAATCCAGATTTTTCGGAAAGGTTTACATGTATATCGTAATCTGGAATCCCTTCTAGCCCATCAAATGAAATCGTTCCCCATTCTTCAGATGGATTTAATAAATATTTTTCCGCATTAATTAAAGCTGCTTCTGCACTAAGTATGGGTGATTTATAAAAATATAAAAAACAAATGACACTAGAAATAATTAAAACTAATGCTATTTTTTTAAAAATAATACCACCTCAAATGAAATTATTATGTTATCTATTCAAATCGCCCTCAAAGTGGCATTTATGTATACGTTATAAATCCTTGTTGAACTAAAGCCCCCGTTGAAGCACAAAATGCAATTACTAACATTCACACATCCATAAAAAAACGAATAATACTCTATTTTTCTCTCTTGTCAACAAAAGTAGTAATTACTTCTTGAGTAATTGTTCGATCTTCATCATATAGTTCTACAATAACTGCCTTATTATTTTCTATATATTTTTTTATTTCACCTATTTTACATTCTCCCTTTATTTCCCTAAAATCTGCTGCGCTAATAAAGTGTACTCCACCTTTTGGTACTGACACCGTTTTGAAAGTTTCAGGAATTTCTATTACTTCGGCGGCAATCAGGTCACTTATATGAGTATCTTGAATAACGAATCTAACATTGTACTCTTGCTCTGGTTCATTTCCATAATCGTTAATTTCTACGCTAAAATGTAGTACCTCAACATCGGAACCCTCAACGGAATTAATTTCAACAGAAGCACTTTCAATAACAGGATACTTTAACTTTTCATTCTCACTTCCACAAGCAGACAAAAAGATAAAAATTATACTTAGATAAGTTAAGAAAATAATTTTATTCCTCAATATCTCATCAATCCCTTCCCTGCTACGTTAATTGAAGTATAACCTTCCCAAAGCGGTGTTTGGGAAGATTATAATGTTTGTTGCACTAAAGCACCCCGTTAGCCATACATGTAGCGCAAAATCAGCGCTACACCACAGAGGATGAAAATGTGTGCAGAACGGGTATAGGATACTACGGCTGGGAGAGGAAGGTCGATCAACTATGGTGCCGTAGAGCCCATCCGTTAGTCTGACTCCAACGACCACGGTGCATCACAGAATGTCGCTCCCTTTCGGGAAGCACTCATGGGAGATTAATCCTACTCTGGTTGTTGCACCAGCCTCCAATACTATTCGCCGTAGAAAGGATGATTACAATGGAAGTAATCATTGAGTATGCATGCGGTATGGACATTCATAAAGATTCGATTACTGCGTGTATTATGACTCCAAAAGGAAAGGAGATTCGAACGTTTTCTACTAAGACTGTATTTCTATTACAGTTAATCGACTGGATTAAGGAGTATGAGTGTACCCACGTAGCAATGGAAAGTACAGGTGTCTTTTGGAAGCCTATTGTTAACATACTAGAAGCTGAGAATATTGAGTTTTTAGTCGTGAATGCCCAGCATATGAAAGCAGTGCCGGGTCGCAAAACCGATGTGAAGGATGCCGAATGGATTGCCAAGTTACTTCGGCACGGACTACTCAAAGCCAGCTTTATTCCTGACCGAAATCAACGGGAACTGCGGGAGTTAGTTCGCTATCGTCGCAGCATTATTGAAGAGCGCGCAAGACAACATAATCGGATTCAAAAAGTATTAGAAGGAGCGAATATCAAGTTAGGCTCCGTTGTTTCCGATATTATGGGTGTTTCAGCTCGTGACATGCTTAATGCCATCGCAGATGGCGAGGATGATCCTATAAAACTTGCGGGCTACGCTCGACGTACTATGAAAAAGAAAAAAGATGATCTTGAACTAGCCCTTCGGGGATACATCAATTCACATCAACGCCTCATGATAAAAACCATTCTCGCTCATATTGATTTTTTAAGTGAACAAATTGAGTTACTAAACCAGGAAGTAGCTTCTAGGCTTTCTTCACACCAAGAAGATATTGAACGGTTGGATTCCATACCTGGCGTTGCCACTCGTATGGCTGAACAAATCTTAGCTGAAGTCGGAACCGATGTCGGCAACCAATTTCCGAGTTCTGCTCATCTATGTTCCTGGGCAGGATTAGTACCTGGACATAACGAAAGTGCTGGCAAAAGGAAATCGACAAATATGAAAAAAGGGAACAAATATCTAAAATCAGCTTTAGTAGAAGCTGCTCACTCTATAAGAGGGTCGAAGACCTATCTTGGAGCAATGTATAGGCGTACAGCGGCACGTAAAGGCAAAAAACGTGCAGGTATTTCTGTCGCCCACGCCATTTTGAGAATCGCCTATTATCTCTTAACGCGCAAAGAAAAGTATGTAGATTTAGGCGAAGATTATTTCGACAAGCAAAAACAACAATCCATTGTACGGTATTCTGTTCGAAGGCTCGAAAACTTAGGATACAACGTTTCAATCACTGAACCAAAAGTCTCCTAATCCAACAAATAACCTGGACCAACAACTAGACGCTACACTCTTTTTTTAAAAATGAGCTGCGGTTTCCTTTAGTGTTGTCATTTTTGCGAAGTCTGGCTTTTAATTTTCATGGGAGTTGAAGAATAAAGTCCCCAAACCATCGTTTGGTAACTATTCTTTTCTTAGCGTTGTAAACAACTTAAATCTGACGTGATCACATAATAGATAAAACCATCTTTATATACATCTGAATCAACAAAGTAATTGCAACTGCTTCATAAAACATTTGTAATTATATTAACATATTTAACAATTATTAGGCGTAATCCTTTTTAAATCTTTTTGTTCTTAACTTCTTTTTCTTTCAATATCTATGTGAAAAGGATAGATGTAAGCAGGTAATCCCCCTGTTCATCTATCCTTTCATTTTAACCCTAAATAATGTGTGACATTGTATTAAATTATTTAGTTATAGAGCTTTATAAACATTTACTTGACTTTTAATAAAATCTTATTGGTCTTTTTTTAAATACTTCAATTAACCTGCTACATAGTTGAAGTATAACCTTCCCAAACCCTCGTTTAATAACTTAATTGAATTATAAACAGCCAAGACGATTTAGTAACAGCGATGTTTTTTAGTTATTTGGATGAAGGTTTTTAAATCCAAACTATGTAGATGTTACATTTGTACAATAACTCCCCATAATTTACCCCTTCTCAAATTCCACTTTAGCATTCGCTAATATCACTGAACCGATAATCTCTGAAATATTTAATCAAGGAGCATATACTACTTCTTTTGTTACATTCCCTTATTCTTTGTTTTTTTCTAATGAAAAATAGACTGCTTATTGTATTGCCAATTTGCAGTCTATTTATGTGTTTAATTCTTATTTTGTACTAGACAACTGAATCGATTAAAACTTCGAACGTTTATCGCCGTACTGATTTAACAGCTCTTCAAAGCTCATATTCTTCTCGCGTTGCTTGCGCTCAAAAGCAGCCTTTGCAATACGCTCCTCTTCTTGAACCTTTTCTTCCGCAAGCATATCCTTCTTAGCTGCCTTTAACTTCGCTAGCACATCGCCACCTAATTGATCGGCTAATGTTGCGGCCTTTTCTTTCGGTAGTTCAAATTCATTGTTCGTTCTTTGTTGTTGTTTTTTTCTTGCCATTTTTTAATCACCTACAATTTTTTTAGCGTTGGACGATTGTTGCGACACCTTGCCCGCCTCCGATGCATAAAGTAGCAAGACCAAGCTTCGCATCTTGCTTTTGCATCTCATGTAAAAGCGTGACTAAAATACGTGCGCCACTCGCGCCAATTGGATGTCCGAGTGCAATCGCGCCACCGTTTACATTTAGTTTATCATGATTGAAGGCAAGTTCGCGATCAACTGCTATTGCTTGGGCAGCAAACGCTTCATTTGCTTCAATTAAATCCATCTGTTCTAACGTTAAATTTGACTTTGACAATACCTTTTTCACCGCTTGAACTGGTCCTACCCCCATAATGGACGGGTCGACACCTGCGCTCGCATTCGCTAAAATTGTCGCCATTGGTGTTATACCAAGTTCCAGTGCTTTTCTTTTCGACATGACAATGACAGCAGCAGCGCCATCATTAATTCCTGAGGCATTGCCGGCTGTAACCGAACCTTCTTTTTTGAATGCAGGTCGTAACGCACTTAGTTTTTCCGCTGTTGAATTAGGCTTCACATATTCATCTTGTGCGAAAATAATTGGCTCCCCTTTACGTTGCGGTATTTCAACGGGCACAATTTCATCTGTAAATTTACCTGCTGTAATGGCTACTGTGGCACGTGCTTGTGAGCGGGCAGAAAAAGCATCTTGCTCTTCTCTTGTAATTTGATGTAAATCACATAAATTTTCAGCAGTAACCCCCATATGGTAGTCATTAAATGCACACCATAGTCCATCTTTAATCATTGTATCCACAACTTTTTGATCGCCCATTCGGAAACCTTCACGTGCATTTTGCAATACATATGGCGCCTGACTCATATTTTCAAAGCCACCTGCAATAATAATGTCAGCATCCCCTACTGCAATAGCTTGGGCAGCTAAATGCACCGCTTTTAAACCTGAACCGCATACTTTATTGATGGTCATTGCCGACACTTCATTCGGTAAGCCTGCATGGATGCTCGCTTGACGTGCCGGATTTTGCCCTAAACCTGCCGCTAACACATTTCCCATAATTACTTCATCTACTAAATTAGGATCTAAATGAATTCGTTGTAACGCCTCTTTCATGACGATTCCACCTAAAACCGGCGCTGCAATATCTTTTAACGTTCCTTGAAATGAACCTATTGCTGTACGTACTGCACTGACAATTACGACTTCTTGTGTCATAAAAATTCCCCCTTTGCTTGGTAGTTCCCTTTGTGAAGCGAATGTTTCAATTTCATTCGTCAGCATAATTTTACCAAACATTCTGAAGTTTTTCGAGATAGGATTTTTGTTTCATTTTGAATATTATAGAATATCTACTGTATTATAAGGTTTCAAATAGGTAACTACTAAAACAAGTGAGGTGCGAATGGTGAAAAAGAAATTTATGTTAGCTTCTAGCATCGCGACAACTTTTTTGGCTACCGCAACGGCTGTTTCAGGATTTATGTTAACGAATCGATTGATGTATATTAAACCAAAAGAAGCAGCCTTTATTTATGACCGCGAAGTGAAAGCAAAAAGATTTGATGAGGCGTGGTATAACGGTTGTTCAAAAGACGAACTAACCGTCCAATCCCCGAATGGCTACACGATAAAAGGAATTTTTCTAAAACCGCTATCAACAAAAAATACAATGATTATTTGTCATGGTGTGACCGAAAGTAAAATGAATTCGGTTAAATATGCACGCATGTATGAAAGACTAGGCTTTAACACAGTCGTTTATGATCACCGCCGCCACGGAGATTCTGGAGGGAAAACGACGAGCTATGGTCATTATGAAAAGTATGATTTACAGGCAATTGTGCAAGCAGTAAAGGCGATTATCGGTGAGGAAGCATTATTAGGCATTCACGGAGAATCAATGGGTGCTGCAACGACTTTGCTTTATGCAGGCACAGTCGAGGATCATGCATCTTTTTATATTTCAGATTGCGCATTTTCAGATTTCCGAGAATTGCTTGCACTTATTATTAAAAATTCCATTTCCATCGATTTTAAATTCGCTATCCATTTTACGAATATTTTCATCCGGATGCGTGAGGGCTATTCTTTTGATCATGTAAATCCAAAATTAGCTGTAAAAAATATAATGAAACCTACTTTATTTATTCACAGTGAACCCGATGATTTTATCCCTTCTTCAATGACAGAACAGCTTTTTGAAGCAAAGCCGGATGCTAAAATGTTGAAAATTTTTAAGGTGGGTGCTCATGCACAATCCTTCAATGATTCTCCATTCGAATATGAACAAGTAATCACTAAATTTTTGCATGACTTTATCGGGAATTATTGGGTTAATTTAGATAGTGATCCAATCGCTTAAATTGAAAAGAGCATGAAAATTCACTCCTAGGTGACCTTCCATGCTCTTTTTATAATTTAATTATTCTGGTTGAAATACTATATGCCATTCATTACGTTTTTCTAAAAATTCCTTTGCTAATGCTTGTGCACCTTCTAAACTATGGCTTGCAGCCCAACCGCATTGGACTTCATTACATGCCGGTACAGCTGTTGCAGCAAGTACATCTTGTGCCGTCTTTTCTAAAATTTCTAAAACGCCTTCATAATCATCATAGTTTAGAAACGACACGTAAAAGCCTGTTTGACAGCCCATTGGTGACAGATCTACAATCGCGTCTGAATGATTGCGGATGCGGTCTGCCATTAAATGTTCTAATGAATGAAGTGCTGGCATTTCCATATGTCCTTTATTCGGTTGCTTAAAGCGAATATCATACTTTGTTACAACATCCCCGTGCTTCCCTTGTTTCGTACCTGCTAAGCGTACATATGGCGCGATCACTTTCGTATGGTCTAAATCAAAGCTTTCTACATTTGTTTGTTCGGTTGTCATAGTTGGTTCCTCCTAATTAATTAATTAATTAATTAATAATGCTGCGAGTTAATTTATATCAGCAAGTGTTTGAACACAAGCTAATTTACATTAGATAAATTGCATTGATTGAATAAATGATTGGATGCGTGCATTGTCATTGTGCTCAAAAAAATGAACTGTTGCACCATCGAATACAATTTCCCCATGCTCTAAAAAAAGAATACGGTCTGCTACTTCGCGAGCAAAATTTAAATTATGCGTCACGATAATCATGGACTTTTCTTCTTCCGAAAGGTCCTTTAACACTTTCAATACTTCCCCTTCAAGCTCTGGATCCAGCGCACTTGTCGGTTCATCAAAAAGTAAAAATTGCGGCTCCATCGCCAAAGCCCTCGCAATCGCCACCCTTTGCTGTTGCCCACCTGACAATTGTGCAGGATAGCTATCTATTTTTTGGCTAAGCCCTACTTTTTCTAACAATAGTTTACCTTTCTCAACAGCATCAATCCGCATTTCTTTTAGCACTGTTAACCGACCTTCGATGACATTTTCTAACACTTTCATATGCGGAAATAAATTAAAACTTTGAAATACCATCGCAGTGCGTTGGCGAATTGCTAATGTATCCTTTTTCGATACAGGCCTCGATAAATCAATCTTAATGTCACCCACAGAGATTGTACCTTTTTCTGGTTTTTCTAACAAGTTAATACATCTAAGCAGTGTGGACTTCCCAGAGCCAGATGGACCTAAAATAACCGTAGTTTCGCCTTTGTGAAAAGTTAAATTAATATTTTTCAACGCTTCTTGCTGTCCGAAATATTTATACACTTGATCAAATTGTACGATATGAAGCCACCCCTCTCTTACACATATTTAGATGCATATTTTTCAAGCCTACCTTGTAAAAACATCAACACACTAATAAAAACTAAATAAATAACAGCACATAATGAATAAATAAGTAAAGGCTCATATGTACGGGCTGTAATTTGTTGACCAATCATAAACATATCCGCAAGCGTTACACTAGCAACAAGCGATGTTCCTTTTACTAAATCAATAAAGTCATTCGTAATAGGAGGCAATGAAATACGAATTGTTTGAGGTGCAATGACACGGCGCAATACTTGCCAATAGGTCATTCCCAACGATTCGGCTGCTTCCCATTGCCCTTTTGGAATCGCTAAAATCGAAGCGCGAATGGATTCCGAAGCATATGCGCCAGTGTTTAAAGAAAATGTAATAATCGCGGCTGTCCATGCATCTAACGTTATACCTGCTTTTGGAAACCCGAAAAACACGATGAATAATTGCACTAGCACTGGCGTTCCACGGAAAATCCACACATAAACTCCAAAAATACCACGTAAAATTTTATAGTTTGATATACGAGCCAAAGCGGTTATTACTGCCACTACTAAGGCAATCGCAAATGCAATAAGCGAAAGCGGGATTGTTACAATAAGCCCCGCTTTCAAAATCGGCCAAATAGAATCAAGTGCTATTTGCATTTCCCTACTCATCCATTCGCACTTCCTTTCTATTTAAAAGGTGGCCCCATCGTTTTTAGTTATTCGAAATAATATTTTCTCCAAAATATTTTTCTGAAATCGCCGCAAACGTGCCATCCTCTGAGCGCATTTGAATGATTTCATCTACCTTTTTGCGGAACTCTTCGTTGTCCTTATTTAAAATTAACGCAATGTCAGATGAACTGGTTGAACCATCTACAATTTTTAATTTCGCACTAGGCTGTTCTTTTAAATACGTTAAAAATGTTACGCGATCATGAATCGTCCCATCTGCACGCCCTTGTGTAACTAATTCAATCGAGCTTGTTAAATCTGTTACCGGTACGATTTCTGCCCCCAAGCCTTCCGCATCTTTCGCAAAATTACTCGTAATCGTTTGAGCCGCTTTTTTTCCATCTAAGTCTTCAATTTTCGTAATATCCGTATTGTCTTTGTTGACAGCGAGTACGGCTACTGACTCCATGTAAGGAATCGAGAAATCATATTTTTCTTTTCGTTCATCAGTAATCGAAACATTATTAATGACAAAATCATATTTATCCGTATCTAAACCCGCAATGAGTGAATCCCATTTTGTTTCAACAAATTGCGCCTTCACGCCTAAGTCTTCTGCAATTTGTGCAGCAATTTCATATTCGAAACCTGTTAAATCACCTGCTTCATTGTGGTAACTAAAGGGTGGGAACGTACCTTCTAAGCCAATTTGAATGACTCCCTCCTCTTCAATTTGCTGCAACTTATTTGTATTCTTTGCTTCGTCTTTCCCTCCGCATGCCGCAAGTACTAATGTTGCCAATGCTAAAGATGTTACTATTTTTTTCATTGTTACTTCCCCCAATCTCAATACCTAGTTATTTGATAAGTTTTATATTATTACAAAGGATTTTAAAAAGCAACACTACATTTAGAAATTTCAGTAAATTATAAATACAATTGATTGTTTGGCGATTAATAGAATTTCATGTGCTTAGCCAGCCTAAACAAGCACGCACTTTATTAAAAACAACAAAAAAACTACCTTTGCAAAATTTCTACAAAGATAGTTTCAGCTTTATTATTTGTCTTGGAACTTGTTCATTTGTGACATCATTTGACGTACTTGCTTTTCAGACGGTTTACGTCCCATTTGTGCCATCATCATACGAATCATTTGTTCATTAATTGGTGGATTCTCTTTTAAATACTTCATCATATATTGACGAGCAGCGTAGAAACCAATTGCTACACCTGCGATTAATGCTACTATAATCCCTAAAATCCATGCCCATGTCATACCTTCCAACCTCCTCCACTACCGATATACCGAGAAAAACTCTCCAAGATGGATTATACACTAAAAAGATAGGCGTTTCTATATATTAATTTAGGACAAATCAGACTTAGTTCCCCTCAGCCTCTAGACCTAGCCAGAAATACAGTTACAGGTCGTTACCCGAAACTGATACACGAGATAAGATAGAGATATCTTAAACGAGGAGGAACAAAACATGAAAAAACTATTTTTATACACAGCAGGTTTCATCGCAGCACTTTTTGCACTTGTGTTACTTGCACCCGTTGCAGGACTTCTAGTTTCCGGCTTATTATTAGCAGCTGGTTTACATTACTACACAGAAAGTAAATCGACTTTCGGGAAAGTAATGAGCTTAGTGTTAGCACTTGCAGGATTAATTAGCGCATTATCGAACATTCCAGGATTTATCGGATTAGTTGCAATCGGTATTCTTTATTACATTTACAAATCTCGTAAAAATGAAAAAGTAGAAATTTTTGCAGCACAACCAAAAGAAGAAGATCCTTTCACAAACTTTGAGCGTGAATGGGCAAAATTAAACAACTAAGGAGCGGATGGAAAAATGAAAAACTTATTAACAAAATTTAAATATTCAATTCAAGCAGATTTACATGATTTATTTGATAAAAAGGTTGAAAAAAATCCTCTTTCCATGTTAAATCAGTATATCCGAGAAGCTGAAAAACAAACCGAACAAACTGGCAAACTTTTAACGCGTCAAGCACAGCTGAAAAAAGAGTTGGAAGCTCAGCTTATTCAAACAGATGAAATGCTTGAAAAACGCGAAAAACAACTAGCACTTGCTACAACAACTGAAGAAGCGGAATTAATCGCTTTTGCAAATGATGAAGTGATCGCTTATGGAACACGAAAACAAGCGTTACTTGCAAGCATGGACGTGGCAAATGAAGAATATTTTGCACTTGAACGCAAGTTTGAAACGATGAAGCATAAAATTAAAGATATGAAAGTACGTCAACTTCAATTAATGGGCAAGGAAAATGTTGTACGTGCCCATCACCAAATGGACAAAGTATTAACGGCAAATAAAACGGAAAACTTCGATGAGTTATCAACTTATATTGATGATTTAGCACAAAATATTGACCGTAAATATGAAGTCACAACGTTTGAAGCTCGTTTAGCACAATTAGAAAAAGAACAAAAAGTTATCGAGCTTTCTTAATTACAGTTATATTTTATATAAAAATCAATGTTATACTGCAATAAGGAGAAAGTCCTCGTACTTTCTCCATTTTGCACGTTTAAGTTATATCAGACGCATTTATGCAAAAGCATAATGGATAAGGAGGTTAGCCCATGTCAAAAATTTCATCCGACCAGCTTGCGGTTATTGCGATTAGTTTTGTGTTAGTTATTTTAGTTGAATTGACACTCTTTAATAATGGGAGTGTTTTCTTATTAATTGCTGGTTTGGCACTTGTTGTTTATAGTTTCAAAAAGAAAAAAACAAAACAAATTCCTCTTTGGCTCGGTGTTACTTTATTATTTCTTGCCATTATCACTTTATGGACACTTCGACTTCTTATAATTGGCGTTCTCGTTTTTGTCCTCTATAAATATTTAACGAAAAAAGAGGAACAAATTGAAATCTTTAAACATCCACTCAATGAGAAGCTTCAGCCAAATACATTAATCGGGACTACTCCAGCTGAAACCGAAGCATTTCAATGGCGAGATATTCAAATTCAACGTTTTATCGGTGATATTACTTTAGATGTGACGCAAACCATTTTACCTCCTGGGAAATCCATTATATCGATTCAACAATCTTTAGGTAAAGTTCGTGTCATTGTCCCTTACGAAGTGACCGTTAAACTCCATTACTCAACACTTTACGGAGAAGTCACTTGTTTTGACCATCATCCAAAACGCCTCATCAATGAGCAATTAGCCTTTGAACATGGGGATTCAGATGCTAAACGAGTGCTTGTCATTTATATTACTTCTTGGATTGGGGATGTGGAGGTGCAACGAGGATGATTGCATTTATCAGCCGACTGTTCACATTATTCATCACCTTTTCTATTACGCTATTTACAATACTATTTTTGATTTTAGGAGAACCAACAGAAGAAAATTGGCGATTTTTATGGGAAGATCTTGTACCTCCCAATCAAGTACCGATCATTGCCATTATGCTCGCCATTTTATTTGCACTTAGCTTTGTCATCTCGCTTTGGATGGGCTTTTCTTTACTATTAAAAGAAAGTACAACAACGCGCTACGTAAGAAAAATTGCTGAGCCGAATTTCTCTCAAACAATTGGAAAGTCAAACAGTTCACTTAATAAGGCAATGCGTGTTGCCAATGAATTAATTGAAACGCAGCGTGCTTCATTACAACGTTTAGCAACAGAAAAAGTACAAACGAATGATGCCATCGTACAAGAACGTCTCCTTGCCGAACGACAACGTCTCGCGCGTGAGCTTCATGACTCGGTCTCTCAGCAACTTTTTGCGGCCTCGATGCTACTTTCTGCTTTAACAGAACAAGAACAAGATCCAAAATCACAAAAACAGCTCGGTCAGGTGGAAAAAGTTGTCCAGCAAGCACAACTTGAAATGCGTGCCCTTCTTTTACACCTTCGCCCTGTCGCCTTGCGCAATAAAACATTAGCAGAAGGTCTTGAAGATTTAATTTTAGAATTACAAGAAAAAGTGTATTTCAATATTGACTACCAAATTGAAGAAATTGCTTTATCTAAAACCGAGGAAGATCACCTTTTTCGCATCGCACAAGAAGCACTTTCGAACACGCTTCGTCATGCTAAAGCGAATGAGGTCGAATTATTATTTATTGCCCGCGATCAATTAGCTATTTTACGCATTCAGGATAATGGCTTAGGCTTTGATGTAGATGGAGACAAAACCTCATCATACGGCTTACGTAATATTGCGGAACGTGCCGTGGAAATTGGTTGCACGTATAAAATTGTTTCCGTACCGAATGAGGGAACGATTGTCGAGGTGAAAGTCCCTTTGAAAATGGAAGTGAGTTTACAAAAGGAGGTGCAGGAAAATGATTAAAGTCGTCATAGCGGATGATCATGAAATGGTGCGAATTGGTGTTTCTTCTTATCTATCAGCGCAACCGGATATTGAAGTGATTGGTGAAGCAACAAACGGTCAAGAAGCAGTCGAAAAAGTGCTCGAATTACGCCCCGATTTAGTGCTAATGGACAATGTGATGCCGATTAAAAACGGTGCACAAGCTACAGCTGAAATTTTACAACAATGGCCTGAAGCAAAAGTAATGATGGTCACAAGTTTTATCGATGATGATAAGCTTTACCCCGCGCTAGAGGCTGGTGCTGTAAGTTATATTTTAAAAACATCGAATGCCCGCCAAATTGCGGATGCCATTCGCAAAACGATGACAGGTGAAACCGTATTAGAACCAGAAGCAACGACAAAAGTAATGGCTCGCATGCGTGGTACAAATGCAGCCCTCCATGACCATTTAACAGAACGCGAAATGGAAGTACTGTTATGTATGGCTGCCGGCAAAGCCAATCAAGAAATTGCCGAACAATTATTTATCGCCTTAAAAACAGTGAAAACCCATGTCAGTAATATTTTAAGTAAATTAGAAGTCCAAGATCGCACACAAGCAGTCGTTTATGCATTTCAGAATGGGCTTGTGAAATAAGAAACTGTAAAAAGGCAGCAACCACTCTGAAATAATGTGGGTTGCTGCCTCTTTTGTAGTTTTTTTATACTACTTTGAAATTACTTATACATGCACGACTTTTTTTGCTTTGATTTTTGCTAATCTTAGTAAATAAACAATGAAAACAACGATAACTACACCTGCACCTGTTAAATAAACAGCAGAATAGCCGGCATTCACCGCCACGATTCCTAAAATGTAGGAACCTAATGCAATCCCAATATCAAACATCGTAAAGTACGTCGCTGTTGCATAGCCACTACGATTATGTGCAGTTGATTGCATAGCTAGTGCTAATAAACTCGTCGTTATAGCCCCATAGCCGAACCCAATAAAAATAGCGGAGCCTAAAAACCAAACCGGTCCTGACACAAATGCTAACATGACTAAGCCTATCGCAAACGTAATGATTCCAGGAATAATCACATATTGAGGACCTTTTGTATCATAAAGCTTGCCTGTATACGGACGTGTAATGAGCATGGATGCCGCGAATACTACATAAAAAAAGCTCGCCACCTCAATTAAATCCTTTTGCTGTGCATACACCGATAAAAACGATAAAACACTTGCATATGCGAAAGCTACTAAACTAGCAATCGCAGCAACTGGCAATGCTTGACGTTCCAGTAAATCACTAATTGTAAATGTTAACCTCACTTTGTTTGCAGGCTTTGGTAAATCATCCGTATGTATGGAAGTCGCTAAAAGTCCTCCAACTAGCACACAAATACTCATCACAATAAATAATAGATCAAAGCTACTATATTGGATTATTAGTAAGCCGAAAAATGGGCCAATAACAACGGCTAAATTTGTAGACATCGCAAAATATCCAAGCCCTGTCCCTTTTCGATTTTTTGGTACAATATCCGCTGCTAATGAACTAACAGCCGTTGTAATAATACTAAAGAAAATCCCTTGGATAAAACGTAAACCTAATAACAGTCCAAATGGATCAATAAATAAATACAAAACCGTACAAACAAAATATCCGACTAAAGAAAGGACTAACAATTTCTTCTTGCCAAAAACATCGAGTAATTTCCCTGAAAATGGGCGTATAATAATGGCAGATAATAAGAAGCTTGAAATTAGTAATCCTGCTTCTTTATCTGTTTGATGAAGTACGCCGATTGCATAAAGCGGTAATGTTGTTACTAAACCATAAAAAACAAAAAACACCGTAATGTTGACTAAAAATAAACTGATGAACCTCGTCGTCCATATTTGAGTACTTTCTTCTTGTTGCAAATCAATCAACCTTTCATTTTTTGCAACAGATTCATAAATTGCTGTTGCTCTTCAAGCGTCATGTCGCCAATCATTTCATCCTCGAAAGCTAAAATTGTTTTTAGAATGATTGGTAATTTTTCTTCTGCCATCTCTGTTAATGTCACAATTTTTTCACGTTTATCTGCCCCATCTACTCGTTGTAACCATCCTAACGTTTCAAGTCTCTTGACAGCTCTTGTAATACTTGGCGCTTCGACATTTAAATACGTCCAAATTTGCGTTAACGTCATTGGCCCATGAACATGTAGACAATATAAAATCGACCATTGTGAACTATACAAATTATGTTGCTTCAATGTTTCATTCAAACAATTCGTTAAATACCTACTTTTTTGGAATAATGCATGGAATACTAGGTTCATGCTCTCACCTCTCCATTTATTTAACTAGTTAAGTAAATACTATACGCCTCGATTTATATCATGTAAAGTATAGCCGCTTACAAATATGAAGAAAGGATACGATTAACATAAAAAGAGGAAACCCAAAATATTCAGGCTTCCTCTTAATTATTATTGTCATGCTACAAATTTCGTCCGAGTGAAAATCACATACTTTGCCTCAACAATGATTGTTATCTATCTGTTTCTTGAAATTCAATTGTCACTATTTTTTCCGTTGTAGCGACAAATATAATGTTGACATATACACCAAATTCTTTGTCGCCCTGTTTTAACCAAAACTTAAATTTCTCGATTATTACGTCCTCTCGCGTTTCCCTACCGCGGTGCAAATAATCAATAATTTGCGCATGCGGATATTGATTTTGCGCTTCCCTCATAGCGAGCGCTCCCCATTTCGCATAGGCAGGCGTTTCTTTTTGTGCATGAACAATAGTTGAAGCATGTGGTGGTATCGATAAAACAGCCGAAAAAACACTAAGTGCAACTATTAATTTTCGCATCATTGAGCTTTTCACCTCATCTATAGCTTGCTCAATTTAAAAGAAATCACTCGATAGCACGCACCATTTTTTTTATAGGACATTTGAAATTAAATATGTAACGATGTAATTAAATTAGCCAGTTAATCTTCGTTAAAGTCAATGCAAGCCCGATTATTCAGTACAGTACCTACAAACTGACTTACGCGCACATGTTCCGGATGAATTTGATATTTTTGCAAGTCCTCTTCACTCTCAAATAAACTATCTAATATCACTTCTCGATTGCTAGAAGATAACGGGTTTATAGTAACATTTAACGATATTATTCCATTAATTACTTTTGTTAAACTTTCCAACTCATCTTTCACATTTTTAGCATTCATTGCTTTCTGTTCATTATTAAATTCTTCCTTATGATTCCACATTACAATATGTCTAATCATTAGAATCAATCCCCCGTAATATAATTTTTAATTTTCAGTTTTCTATTACAAAGTAACATATGTATTTTCAACACTCAATGATTTAAGTTGTATGGACCTAACATTTCTATTTTTAATAGGCATAAATTTGTCATAACAACAAAAAATAAATACGCCAGAAGTTTATATATTTTACTCCTGGCGCATTTCGTTTCGTACCTATTTTATTTACTGCTTCGGTTGTTGAACATTATTATGAATCACTGCATTGAATTCCGCTGAATACTCTTCACGATTGTTGTTATTTTTAGGTTTATCGTCTTTCTTTTTCTTCTTAAAACTTGTTTTCCCCTTCTTCGCCATTACTTGTCCACCTCCAAAAATTAATAAAAATCAGCTAAATTTGACTATTTATTTTTATTAGATTGTTGATTTTTGTCATGGTTCGTTTTATTATTTTTATTTTTTGCTTTCGCATCAAATTCTGGAGCGAATTCTTCGTTTAGGTTGTCATTTGGGTTATTATTATTGCTATTACTGACGTCAAGACTTTTGCTTTTGTACGTATCAAATGGATTATGCGTTCTTGTATTCATTGTTTTGTTGTTGTTTTTATTATTCCCCATGGATTTTCACCTCCTACAAAGTAATGTGCGCAACATAGGAGGAATTATTCTTTAGAGATTAGTGGGAATAAGTCTTAAAAAAATTAATCGTTTATATACCCCATTACTTCATCTATATAACGTTCTAATGGTTAACCTGTATTTACAATGATACAGTTAGTATTGGCAGGCTTTTTGCTACTTTGAAGAGTATTAACGAACCTTCTTTATAGAAAACTGTCATTATAACTATGGTAAAATACAATGTGAAGAAATGGAGGAATTTATGAAGAAATTAATTTACACATTCCTCATAATCACTTTCACCGTTTTATTAGGCCTATTTATTTGGGAGAAAGAAACGGAAGATCCGATTACACGTGGTGAAATTCATGCCCTTTTAGAGCAAGGGGAAACTCAAATTGATTTAACAACAATAACCGATTTGGAATGGACTGAGGTAAGAGCATTTGGACCGTATTCAACGGATGAAATAATTGAAGAGTCAATGGGCGTTAAATTTTTATCAATTGGTGGAATTGATGTAATGGAAACAAATTTTTTATTAGTATTTGCGAAGAATAAAAAAGTAGTCAAAACTGTTTCCATTTCTAGAAATTATGGGGACTATTATATAAAGGATGATAAATTTCTGATTGTGGATAAAGTTAATAATTAATCAGCAAAAATAAAGGAGCACTCTATGGAAACGACTTTTACATACGAAAAATTTGCGGTTGATGGTGTTTTAACATTACTCGATCCACTTTATATACTTGCTTTATTATTTTCGGCATTGCTACTCATTGCTGTTTTGCGCTTTGCCATAAATCCTAAAATTATGCTTTTTATCAGTGCATTTATCATTTTACTCATGGCGCAAATTCATATTATCGGTGGGATTTTAGCAGATGAGCTTAGCTTAGGCAGCTCAAGCAAGAATTTTTACTTTTTAATCGCGATTGTGATCTTACAGTTAAGCGTAATGATTATTTCGTTTAAGAAAAATAAAAAATCTAATTAAACAAGTAGTTAGAGGGCTGTGAAAGAACGTCCCTCTAACACTTTATATACCCATTTAGTGAGACTAATTTAATCGATTTCATCGGTAAAAGTCAGCGTAACTGCCTGAACTAAGTCCATTCCTTCAAATATTGATGGAGAAAAGAAATCTTCCATCTCATAGCTTCTCATACTATCCCCTCCATCATAAACCATCAACGCAACAGGTATTTCTTTATTCAGTTCAATCTTTCGAAAATCTGTTAAAAAACCTTTTAATGATGCCATATTTTCAAAATTGACATTTAGTGCTTCCGTTTGTGAGGTGAATCTTCCGTTAATGTGAATATTGAAATCGATTGCATAGTTCTCTTTAAGCAGCATGGCAAACGTACCTTGTAATCTTTCGTCTGTACCTGTATCTTGCCCTAACGACACTCCTACGCCACCTATATCCTCCCAAGTGCCGTCATTATTCAAAACATAAGCATTAACGTTAAGACCTTTTGCGGTTTTAGGCGCTTTGAAAGATAAAATATTGGCATCCATTTCAAGCCCTAACGACTGCAGGAGGTATGCATCGCTTTCCGATAACTCATATGGCGCAACGCCTTCCTTGCTAAGTAATTTCGTTTTACTTGCATTGTTTGAACAAGCAGCAAGCATGATTATCATAGCCATCATTAAAAATAATACAAAAAACTTTTTCATTTTAATTACCCCTTTCTAAAAAAATCTCTTCCTATTATTTCATTTACAATTTAATACCATTAGTTTACAGTAAAATTACAATTAAATCACTTTACAACAATGTTAATATTTCGCTAAAATCATTTCAATTTATTCATCAAAAAGCATATTCTTACTTTGATATCTATTACGTAACATGCTATATTGATTATCAATACCCCTCGTATTTGACTTTAAGAACAACATCCTTGTTCCTATTCCACCCCACACAGTTTAATTTTAAATATGTAATCCGTTGAGGTAAAATAGTCAAACAACAAGTTAACATTTTTATTACTATAAAAGGAGTCTTTTTCAATTGGAAGTAGTTTCGAGTACCTACCATTTACCTCTAGTATTATTTTCTGTTTTTATCGCCATTTTTGCCTCATTTGCTGCATTAGACTTAGGCATTCGAATAAATAAATCAAAAGGTTTCACCCGTTATATATGGCTTAGTGCGGGCGCATTTGTATTAGGGTTGGGCATATGGGTTATGCATTTTATTGCTATGCTTGCTTTCCATTTATCAATACCCGTCACTTACAATTTAATTTTAATTATCATTTCAATTTTCCCAGCTATTATTTCTTCAGCCATAACATTTTATATAATCATTAAACCTACTATGGGCACTATGAAAATCATATTAAGCGCCCTCTTTATTTCTATTGGAATTGTGTTAATGCACTATATATGCATGAGAGCAATGGAGATGGAAGCGACAATTGTATATAATTACTTATTTGGGCTTCTTACCGCTATCATCGCATTTATTACTTCTTTAGTAGCTTTATATTTATTGTTATTTGTAAGCCAAAATCAAAAAACAACACGAATGGCGTGGAAAAAAACAGGTGGTGCCCTAATTATGGGAATCGGGATTTCAGGCATTCACTATTCAGGTATGGCTGCAGCAAATTTTATATCCGATCACCAGCCTAACTTATCAGAAACAGTCGCTAATAGTACTTTTTTAGCTTATTGTATTGGATTTGGGATGCTCGTCATTTTAGCGGTTGTGTTTATTAGTATTTTTGTTTATAAAAAATTTGTGTCTCAATCTATTAAATCTGAAAGAAAGTTTCGCTCTGTTATAGAGTCTGCTACGGATGCTATTATTTTAGCCGATAGCAAGGGAACGATTATTTCATGGAATAACAGCGCTCAAAGTATTTTCGGCTATCATGAAAAGGAAGCTCTCGGCAAAAAGATACTGTTGATCATACCAGATAAATTTAGAGTGGCTCACCAAAAAGGGATAGAACGATATCTTGCCACTGGAATCCCACACGTAATCGGAAAAACGATTGAATTACAAGGTCTCCGAAAAGATGGCGAAGAATTTCCAATAGAACTTTCCATCGCCACTTGGCATGAAGATGGGAGTATTTACTTCAGTAGTATTATTCGAGATATTACAGAAAGAAAACAGGCAGAAAAAAAAATCAACCAAATGGTATATCGAGACCCTTTAACAGGATTGCCTAACCGACTCTTATTAAATGACCGACTTATACAAGCACTAGAAAAAGCACATGAAAATGAGCATGCTCTTGCTGTCATGTTTATCGATTTAGATCGTTTCAAAAATATTAATGACACGTTAGGACATGCCATAGGAGATCAATTATTAGTTGAAGTTGCAAAGCGAATTCAAAACTGTACGAGCCCAACAGATACAGTTAGTCGTCAAGGTGGAGATGAGTTTATTGTGCTCCTTACATGTACTACACCTGCTGAAGCTACTCAAACCGCTCAAAAAATAGTCAATTTATTTAGTCACGCGATCGAGTTAAATGAACATGAATTATTTGTAACACCATCGATTGGAATTGCCCTATACCCATCTGATGGTAAAGATATAGAGACTTTAATCAAAAATGCAGATACGGCTATGTATCGCGTAAAAGAAGAGGGAAAAAATAATTACCGCTTTTTCACACCCGATATGAATGAATTGATAACTAAAAAGATGACGCTCGAGATTGGATTGCGGAAAGCGTTAGAACGAAAAGAGTTTAGGATTGCTTATCAACCTCAAATCGATGTAAGTTCCTCAAAAGTAACGGGTGTTGAAGCATTAATTCGTTGGCACCATCACGAATGGGGCAATATTTCTCCAGCAGAATTTATTCCACTTGCAGAAGAAACTGGATTAATATTATCAATAGGAGAATGGATACTATATGAAGCGTGTTTACAAAACAAGACTTGGCAAAATGAGGGGTATCCACCTTTAAGAATGGCTGTAAATATTTCTTCTCGCCAATTCCAACAAAGTAATTTCGTTGAGATGGTACGTAAAATTTTATCTAAAACTGGACTTGATCCCAAGTACCTTGAATTTGAACTAACAGAAAGCATTATTCAAAATTCAAAACACGCGATTCTTACAATGCATCAGTTAAAAGAAATGGGCATTCATTTATCTATTGATGATTTTGGAACAGGTTATTCTTCCTTAAGCTATTTAAAAACGCTCCCTATCGATACATTAAAAATTGATCAGGCGTTTACAAAAAATATATTTACAGATCCAAAAGATGCTTCTCTTATGAGCACTATTATTAATATGGCTCATAACCTAGATTTAAATGTTGTTGCCGAAGGGGTTGAGACCCTAGAGCAATTACAATTCCTCCAACAAAGAAATTGTAACGAAGCACAAGGTTACTATTTTAGCCGACCACTATTTGCTGAAGAGCTAACTCATTTTTTTAAAGAACAATAATGAATATCTAAACAGTAGGGCACACAGTCATCATCGTGTGCTTTTGTTATATATTGTAAGATGATTTAAGTGGTCATTATTTTATCTCTATAGGCAATGAGAAAAGGACTAAATTTTTCTGATGTACTTATGGAGTTTTACAACCAAAATACATATAGCTAAGCGTCTTAAATGAATCTTTAGAACCAATAAACTCTTCTACCTCCCCTTTCCTCCCTTTAACCCTTTTTACCAAATTAATATAAATGTCCTACTTTTTTTCAAAAAACGCTAACAAATGATGTTAAACGCCCGATAATTAATAAAGTGGAAGTATAATTACAAAGGAGTAGTAGCATATGAAGAAACTTCAAACAAAAATGTTGCTTTTTATTTTAGTGCCAACCATTCTATTCTTTATCGGACTAGGTACTTATATTTCTCTTACAGTCCAGACAATGACCATAAATGAAGCGGAAGCAAGTCTAGAAACACATGGCGGCTTACTTGCCGAAGAACTTGGTCTTGAATTAGAAAAAAATATAGTAGCACTTCAAACATTATCACAGTCATTTGGTGGTCTACTTGAAAGCGGTGCAACTCTTTCACGAGATGACGCCAATACAATGATGCAACAATTACTAATTAGTAATCCGAACACACTGGCCTCATGGATGTTTTGGGAGCCGAATGCATTTGACGGAAAAGATGCAGAATATGCCAATACATTAGGACACGATGGGACAGGACGCTTCATTCCTATTTGGTCTCAAAATACGGATGGAACATTTGCCATCGAACCGGTAACAGATTACGAAGAGCCTAGTGAATTATGGGCGAGTTTGAAGGATGTATTAGATTCTGGCGACAATACAATCTTTGAACCTTTTATTTATGAAATCAATGACGAATCTGTTTACATCACATCGATTGTGGTTCCTGTTTTCGTAAACGGGAAGGCTGTTGGTTTAACAGCCGTGGATATGGAATTAGGGACATTGAATGAATTAGTGAGTCAGTTTACCTTTTATGACACTGGATTTGCCGGATTATTATCGAATGGTGGAACCGTTATTTCACATCAAAACAACGACCTCATCGGCAATAATTACTTCGATAGTAATGCTATGAACGGCGTGGCTAATGTGGAAGACGTTAAAAATGCAGTACACCAAGGGCAGCAACTCACGATTTCAGGTTTTTCAGAAGCTTCAAATAAAGATGTCTATCGCTTATATTCACCGATTTATGTCGGGGGCGTACAAACACCTTGGAGTGCACTATTAGTCGCTCCTCTCGATGAAGTAACGAAAGAGGCAAAAGCACTCTCTACGAAAATTCTCGTTAGTAGTTTCATCATTATCACAATTCTTGCACTCATTATCTATTTCGTAACAAGAAAAATAACACAAGTTATCCGTGCAACTGTTGGCTATGGACAAATCATGCAACAGGGAGACTTTACTCAAAAAATTTCAGACAAGTATTTAAAACGAAATGATGAGCTAGGTGAATTAGCTTCTATTTTCGCATCTATTAGTGACAATATGAAAAATTTAATTGGCAAAGTTCAAGAGAACGCCCAACTAGTAGATCAATCAGCCAATGCCGTTGATGTTCAAACAAATGAATCAACTCGTGCAGCGAATGAAGTAACAGCCGCAATTGAACAAGTGGCAGCCTCTGCTGAAGTTCAATTGCAAAGCGCTGAAGAAAGTGCAAAAGCGATGGAGGATATGGCCCATGGTGTTCAGGCGATTACACACGCAGCGGCAACTGTTTCCGATACAACGCAAAACATGATCAATCAAGCAAACAACGGCCAAGAAGTGATACAAAATGCCGTGCGACAAATGGATATCATCTCCCAAGGAACGTACGAAACAAAATCAGTAATTGACCATTTGGAATCTGAAGCCCATAAAATTCAAGCAATTATTTCTGTTATTACTACGATTTCAGAACAAACCAATTTATTGGCATTAAATGCGGCAATTGAAGCAGCACGTGCAGGTGAAGCCGGCAAAGGTTTTGCAGTTGTTGCTGATGAAGTACGAAAACTTGCCGATGAAACAAATGTCTCTGCCGCTGATATCCAAAAATTAATTGGCGCAATCCAAGAAGATACCGTAAAAGCAGTTGAATCTATGGATAGAAATGAAAACGGAGTAAATGAAGGAATTAAACGCATGCAGGAAGTAGATATCACATTCAAAGAAATTATTACTTCTGTTGAGTTGATTGTTAAAGAAGCAATCGAACTATCAGCAATTGCTGAAGAAATGTCAGCAGGTTCAGAAGAAATTGCTGCTGCCTCAGAAGAAATCGCAAATAGCGCTAAATCTGCTCATGGTCAAACACACCAAGTAGCAGCGGCGGCTGAACAACAACTCGCATCTATGGAAGAAATCGTCCAAAGTTCAGCTACCCTAAAATCATTATCAGAAGAACTCAACAAAGCGCTAAGTCAATTCAAGGCATAATATCCACAATAAAAGTAAGCTGATTCATAATTTGAATCAGCTTTTTTTACGCAAATAAATGGTGATTATTCATCAAAAATGAGTGAAATAATATAAAAACAAACGTATTTCTCTCCTCTCATAACGTTAAAAAATAAATTAGATAGACCAATAGACTCATACCATTTTTATTAAAAAGCTAAAAACAACCGCACCCCGATAAAAAAAACATATTTTATTCCATCTATTCTTCCCACGCGCATCGTTCTAACTCACTTGAAATGATTGTAATTCACCTCAACCTATCGTCTTCCCTATCATAAGGAATCACTTGATATCCTCACTGCTACGCCTATTTCATTCCTACAAAATAATCGTTGCGCTCTCTTCTTTTTTTACATTAAAACTTTAATTCCAACTTAAATTTACCGCAATTATTCGAATCGTCACTTTTGACATACAACATATTTTTAAATAAGCGCCAATTCGGGACTTTTACATCAATTTGACACATATTTTTAAATATGTAGTATAGCGATTTTGACAAATGGGCTTTTGAGCGTTTAAATACTTTTAGCAAAATAAATTCAGAAACTTTTTTGGGCATACAACGCATAAAATTTTACGGCTTTACCCATAATACAATTTTGCGCTACACATTCATTTGATTGCTCCACAAGAGATTAATCAAAAAATTTTATCAAACCCCTTCAATCGAATGCCCTATCAATTATGTCAAAATTAAGAACAAATTCTTTGACCATTGGAAAAGTCTATTGTATATTATTAATATAGTTTAATGTTAAACCATTTTAAATGTAGATTTTTTTACTAATAAACAAATTTTGAGGAGATGACATTTTATGATGTTAATGGAAGGTAAAGCTGGTTTAGTATCAGCTGCAGGATCAGGAATTGGACGTGCTAGTGCAATAGCTTTAGCAAAAGCTGGCGCAAAAGTAATGATTTCTGACGTAAATGAAGAAGCAGGTCTTGAAACAGTTAAATTAATCGAAGAATTCGGTGGCGTGGCAAAATTCTTTAAATGTAACGTTATGATTGAAGATGAAGTTAAAGCACTTGTTGACGAAACTGTAAACGCTTTCGGTAAATTAGATTTCGCACACAATAATGCTGGCGTAAACTTACAACGCACGAAAATCGGTGAAGCTGATTCGGATGCATGGGATAAAACAATCCAAATTACATTATACGGTACATTCTATAGCATGAAACACCAAGTAAATGCAATGTTGAAAAATGGTGGCGGCTCGATCGTCAACACAGCTTCAGGTGCTGGAATTGAAGGCGCAGTAAACATGGCTGCTTATGTAGCTTCAAAACATGCCGTAGTTGGAATTACGAAAAGTACTGCATTAGAATATGGTAAAGATAAAATTCGTGTAAACGCAATTGCACCAGGTTCTACTGTTACACCAGCAATCGAACGTTGGGCAGAAACTTCACCAGAGCAATATAACGCAGTATTAAAAGCGATGCCTTCAGGTGAAATGACAAGAGCTGAAGACCAAGCGAACGCTGTATTATTCTTATGCTCAGACTTATCTACACAAATCAGCGGTGTAACACTACCAGTTGATGGTGGCTATACAGCAGGTAAATTACCTCTATAATAGTTGTTTATACTCTCCAATACTTCCTACACTGAATGGTGTTGGAGGTATTGGTTTTTTTATTCCAAAGGATCTTTGACAAACATTATGAATTTTTAAAGGAGATAGATATATGACTGAGTTTTGGGAATCAAGCTTTATAGAAAATCAAATGATGTGGGGATTTGAACCTTCAGACTCCGCTATCTTGGCAAAGGATTTCTTTCTTGAGAAGAATGTGAAGGATATTTTAATTCCTGGCATTGGCTATGGTAGAAATGCAAAAGTCTTTATGGATAATGGAATCAAGGTTTCAGGAATCGAAATTTCAAATACAGCGATTGAATTGGCAAGGGAAAATGGGCTAAATTTGAGTATTTTCCATGGTTCCGTAACGGATATGCCTTTCGAGAACAAGCTTTATGATGGCATATTTTGTTATGCGCTGATCCATTTATTGAATCGTGAGGAGCGAGCGAAACTGATTAATGATTGCTATAATCAGTTAAAGCCAAATGGATATATGATTTTTACTACGATTTCAAAAGAAGCCCCTATGTTTGGAAAAGGCAAACAACTCGAAAAGGACTATTTTGAAATTATGGATGGGTTAAAAATGTTTTTTTATGATTTTGATTCAGTCAAACAAGAGTTTGGCAAACATGGACTAATCGATCATTCAACAATTACCGAGCCCCATAAAAATATGGACAGTAAACCCCCCTTTAAATTTATCTTGGTCAAATGTCAAAAGAAATGATATAATCAATCGCTTACTTTTCAATATATATATGTTGAACTTATGAAACTAACATCCCATTAGAATGAAAATCTGACTAAGGATACGTCGCCTCCCACGGCAGCGACGCACTCGATTGAGTAGGATCTTTTAGAACCAAAAACTTTATACAAGGCTGGCCTTGCTACATGCACACACAGATAAGTCGTACGGATTTGTGCAAACATTGTCTGTGCGCCTCATGTGCTTAGCCAGCCTAAACTAGCAAATACTTTATTAGAAGCTTTATTAAAATATTTACATCATAAGGATAGAATCTTTTGTTTAACTTATATGATTAAAAGTAAAAATGCCGTTTCAATTAAGATGACACGGCATTTCGCATTGAAAAATTCCACAGTAATTAGTTAAATATGTATTCCTTCATATTTTCGACAGTTGTATCAATACCATTTTTCAAGGATTTTTGATCCGCACGACAATATTTTTCTGCATCTTCCAAAGCAATGAGTGCACCTTCTAAAAATGACTCTTGCTGCAAGTCTTTATACAGCTGTGTTAAAATCAGTGCCTTATTCCAATACCAACGTGCATTTTCAGGGTCTAGCTCAATCGCACGTTCAATATAAATCATCGCTTCAAATGGCGACCAATTAAATCGATTCATTGTTTGACCTACGATGCCATAAAATACAGCTTTATTTGGATTATGTTTTACTGCTTGTAAAAAGCAATGCACACTTTCATCATAATGATGGGCCATTAAAAAAAGCTGTCCTTGTACAAAAAAGGACTGTGCTTTGCGCTCATCATCTGCTTCTGTCGCATCTTTTTCAAGTTGTTTAATGCGAAGTGTAAACGACTCCTCCTCCTTAATCGAACGGATTTCCTCTACTTCATCTAATTCTTCGTAAGATTCATTACTACGCTCAATACTTTGCGGTACTTTTTTTACTGTTGCTGGGAATTTATCATATTCATACTGCTCAAATAATTGAAGTAATTGTTGGGAAATTATTTCTTCTTTTTCATCTTCATTTTTTTTCGCGGCTTCATAGCAAGCTAAAAACTGGCCATTATAAAAAAAGTTTTCAATCTTTGACATGTCGACTCCCCCTACCTTTTTCATTAATTATTATACATGATTTATTATTGTAAAATCATGTTCCCTATCATTGACCTTGCAAAATGAGCAATTATTAACACAAAATTCGTTAAAATAAAATTACTGCCTCGTACTCAAAAAAATCCCCATCGATTCCCTCAAAATATGTTTAGTTAAAATTTCTCACTTATAACGACAACTTCATTAGATTAATAGGTTTTTACTTGATTATTTTCACAATTGGAGTACACTAACATCATAGATTTTTAATATAAATCTATTTTATGTAAAATCGTGCGCAATGAGTTTCCTTCAATTTAACTACAAATAAAAGAGGTGTTTCTTTCTATGTATCTTACAGTAACAGCAGAACGTAGCCTTTTCTTTGTTGAGGAACATCATGTCGAGAATTTTAAGAAAATGGCAAAAAAGATGGAGAATTTCATCACATTATCGCAAACTGGCGCATTGAATCTTGAAGAAACATGGCTAACGGCATTTAATATTTGGGTATTATTGCAACCAGATGATGAACTTATTATCCAATCTTTTGATAAAACTTTATACTATTCAACGAACCACATTATTATTACTGCACTAACAAATGACTATCAATTTAATTTTATACGTACACACCCAAAATCGACTCCTGAGCTTATTTATACTGCGACAATCTTTTTAACGATGGCATTAAATAGTTGGTATTTGAAATTATTAACCGACAATCATCTAAATGACATTGCTGAACGCATGCTCCATCAAATTTATTTCGAATCTCATCTTGGTGAAGAGGATATGGTTCACTTGTTTATTAATGATCAAGCCCGCGTCGTAAAAGTTTTAGTGTATGAATTATCGCATGCCAATACATTCGAACGCATAATCAAAAGTGCCTGTGATGATGCGAGATTCATTTATAACGACACCTTTCAAAGCCGACAAATAAATAATTCCATTTTAAGTAAAAGCCCACTGTGATCTCCACAGCGGGCTTTCGTTCTTTATTTTGAAACAGATGCAGCTACTTCAGCAACGACAATTTGTGCACCTAGCATTGGTGATTCTGCTTGCTCACCATGTGCACCAGCAGCTGGTCGCTTATGCGATTCTTTAAATGCATCGCTTTCACGCCAAGCCTCAAAGTTTTCCTTTGTCGCCCAATACATAACAACACTCATTTCATCATACTCTTCAAACTGTGTTGAAACTAAAACATCTACCTTTTCAAATCCTTCAAATTGTTGTAAAGGACCTGGTTTGACAAAGTTTGGTGCCAGTTTCATCGCCATGCCTTTTTTCACTTTTATACGGTTCGTTACAGTAATCATTTTGCCATCTCCCTCAAAACTAATATTTTCTATCGGTAGAAAAACACACTTTGTAGCAACATTCGCAACGTCATGCCTTTCCTATGTAGATTCCTTAAATCTTATACTACAAATCCACTAAACAATTTTATTTAATCACTTTCGTTGCACACATGCAATTAATAACTGTTCGCAATTATCTTACAACAATCCTTTTCTTGCAAGAACACGTTATAATAGCCATATGAAATTACGTTACGAGGGAGTTTATAATGAAGTTTTCAATTATTGCAACAAGTGATATTCACGGACATACCGAACGCTTTTCACAACTGGCAAAAATGATTCAAAAGGAAAATCCTGCGTTATTAATTGATAACGGCGATTTTTTACAAGGCAGTCATTTAAGCTATTACTATGAACAAATCAAAAAAGAAATTCATCCGCAAATCACGTTGGCAAACGAAATGCACTATGATGTCGCAATTTTTGGCAATCATGAATTTAATTATCCAATAGACGAAATCGAAAAGATGAGAAAAGCTTGTCATTTCCCATGGATTGCGGCAAATATTCAAGATTTTGCACAGCCTTATTTCATTAAAGAAGTACATGGCATTCGAATTGCTGTCATCGGGGTTGTGACACATTTTGTATCGCAATGGGATGAAGAAGGTTTTACTGCATCGTTATGTTTCGAAAATGCATTAGCAAGCGCAAAAAGAACCGTGCAACATGTTCGAACACATGAAAATGTACAACTTGTTATTTTAAGTTACCACGGAGGCTTTGAGCGGGATTTACATACGGGGCATCAAATCGATTTAGAAGTTGGCGAAAATCAAGGCTATGAAATGCTGCAACAATTCGACGGCATCGATATTTTTATTACGGGGCACCAGCATTTAGAAATCGCGACAACAGTGAATGGTGTTTCGGTCGTGCAGCCCGGTGCAAATGCCCATTGTTTTGCTCAAATTACGGTAACAATTGAGGATGATAAAATAACGCATTCACCTGAACTCATCTATGTAGACGATTCCATTCAACAACAAACTTTTGAAAAATTTATTCAATGGAAAAATACTCAGATTGGTAACAGTAAAATCGATTTATCGTATTTTGATTTCTTCTCCCCTAGGTTCCAAAGCATTCCGTATACACAACTCATCCATCAAATGCAATTACATTATACCGGTGCGCAGCTTTCCGTAACGGAGCTTCCCTATCATTCAATAGGTGGGTTTCCGGAAAATATCCGCAACGGTGATGTGCTCCATAACTTACCACGCGCGAACTATTTAAAAGTGATTGCATTAACTGGGGCAGAAATTAAAGAAGCACTAGAATTATGTGCAGCGGTATTTGCAATAAATGATGCAAATGAAATTGATTTTAGTTCGATGGTTCATTCCCCCGATCCTCAGCCTTACACGTATGATTGCTGGGGCGGGCTCGATTATGAATTAACCATTGCTCAAGCTGTTGGCCAACGTGTTACAAAACTGCATTATCAAGGACGGAAAATCCAGCCAGATGATGTTTTTGAAGTAGCTGTTAATAGTTACCGTGCTACCGGTTCCCACCAGTTTACGATGATGAAAAAACAGGCGATTCGAGAAGTCACTACGATTATTCCTCAATTAATGATGCGCTATATTCAGGAGCAAAGCCCATTGGAAATTACACTGGCGAGCTCTTTCCAAGTTCGAAAATAATATATGCTGATTGTAATGATGTTGTCCTATTTTATGACAACATCTTTTTTTAGTTAATTTCAATCTTTCTGAAACTTTTTACAATCCCATCCGTAAATGGTAGTACATACAAAATGAGGGGGTGTTTACATGCTGTTTGGATTTTCAATAGAGCTCATTTATTTGACCATTTTAATCGGAATCGGCTGTCTCACGGTTGTTTATTTACTTTTTGCAGACGTCGCGGATGGTGCGCTTGATGGTATACCCTTTTTGGATCCCGCTGTTATTTTATCCTTTATTACATTAATTTCAGCTGCAGGCTATTTATTCGAACGCTTTTTCTCTTTTTCAAGCGGAGTAAATCTCATCATTGCAATCATCATTGCGTGTATCTTTACTGCACTCATTTACTATTTTTTACTCGTTCCACTACGCTCTGCCGAAGTTTCTCTCGCCTATACAGATGAGTCTTTAGAGGGGCAAGTCGGGAAAATAATCGTTCCTGTACCGCTAAATGGTTTCGGGGAAATGGTGATTGAATCTGTCAATGGCATTATTTCCAAACGTACTGCTAGCTATCATGGTGTTGAAATTCCGTATGACACGCAAGTATTAATTATTGAAATGAAGGATGGCACGGCTTTTGTAGCAATTTATGAAAAAGAAGGTTTCTAAATTAGAGGAGGATTTTTTATGAATAGTTTATTTATCGTAATTGGCGTTGTCGTATTTTTAGTTTTAGCAATCGTTGCCGTTTATGTAACAAAATATCGTACTGCAGGACCAGATGAGGCATTAATCGTGACAGGAAGCTATTTAGGTTCCAAAAATGTACATACCGACGAATCCGGTAACCGCATTAAAATTATTCGCGGTGGTGGTGCATTCATTTATCCTGTGTTCCAACAAGCACAACCATTAAGTTTACTATCTAGTAAGCTCGATGTGACAACTCCTGAAGTGTATACAGAACAAGGCGTTCCGGTAATGGCAGATGGAACAGCCATTATTAAAATTGGTGGCTCCATCTCTGAAATTGCTACTGCTGCTGAACAATTTTTAGGAAAAGCAAAACAAGAACGTGAAGCTGAAGCACGCGAAGTATTAGAAGGTCACCTACGTTCGATTTTAGGTTCAATGACAGTGGAGGAAATTTACAAAAACCGCGATAAATTCTCTCAGGAAGTACAACGCGTTGCATCTCAAGATTTAGCAAAAATGGGCTTAATTATCGTTTCCTTTACAATTAAAGATGTGCGCGATAAAAATGGGTACTTAGAATCTCTTGGTAAACCACGTATTGCTCAAGTGAAGCGTGATGCAGATATCGCCACTGCCGAAGCGGATAAAGAAACACGTATTAAACGCGCTCAAGCTGCTCAAGAAGCGCAACAAGCTGAGTTAGCACGCGCTACTGAAATTGCTGAGGCAGAAAAAGATAACCAATTAAAAGTTGCCGAATACCGACGCGAGCAAGATATCGCTAAAGCACGAGCGGACCAAGCGTATGAACTTGAATCAGCACGTGCGAAACAGGAAGTAACCGAGCAAGAAATGCAAGTTCAAATTATAGAACGCCAAAAGCAAATTGAACTTGAAGAACGTGAAATTTTACGTCGTGAAAAGCAATATGATTCTGAAGTGAAGAAAAAAGCGGATGCGGAGCGCTATGCTGTTGAACAACGTGCCAGCGCGGAAAAAATGAAGCAATTTGCGGAAGCTGATGCGGAAAAATACCGCGTTGAGACACAAGCACAAGCACAGGCAGAGCGCATTCGTTTAGATGGTATTGCTAAAGCGGATGCCGAACGCGCACAAGGTACTGCGGAAGCAGAAATTATTCGCCTACGTGGTCTTGCAGAAGCCGAAGCGAAACAAAAAATTGCCGAAGCATTCGAGCAATACGGTCAAGCAGCGATTTTAGATATGGTTGTGAAGATGATGCCTGAATATGCAAAAGAAATTGCTAGTCCACTTGCGAATATCGATAAGCTTACAGTAATTGATACAGGTAGTGGTGAAGGCGGTGGCGGTGCCAATAAAGTGACATCATATGCAACGAACCTCATGTCAACTTTGCAAGAAACACTGAAAGAAACATCTGGGCTTGATGTAAAAGAGCTAATTGAAAGTTATGCAGGTAAACATACGCTACGTCCGGAACTAGAGCAAATTGCTATGGGTCTTGAGAAAAAGCACACACCTGTAACAGTTGATGAAGAAGTAAAAGAAACAGTCGAGCAATAGTGGGAACAGCTACCTGGTGCTTTCGTATCGGTTAGTCTAGTAAAGATCAAATTGAATCGTATATAGGGAATACATCACGAAAAATTAGATTCAAAAAAGTCCAATTTATTTCTGGTGTCCTAATTATAATTGCGTTTATAATAAAACAAGCAGGTAGTTTCTTCCACTATCTGTTTGTTTTTTATTTTACTTATTTAGTTATCGTAGCAAGTTCATCTTACTAACCGTTCATAAAGGATGTGTAATTCGTGTCTACTCAAAAATTAAAAAACTTACGCGCTGATTGTGGCAATTGTTTCGGTTTATGTTGTGTCGCCCTCCCCTATGCTAAGTCTGCTGATTTTGCTTTTAATAAGGACAGTGGGACACCTTGTAAAAACTTAAACGCCGATTATCGTTGCAATATCCATCAAAAATTAAGAATAGAAGGCTTTCGAGGATGCACTGTATATGAATGCTTTGGCGCCGGTCAAAAGGTTTCCAAAATAACGTACAAGCAAAACAGTTGGCGAAATAATCTGGATATTGCAAACGAAATGTTTGATGTATTTCCTATTATGCAACAGTTACATGAAATGCTTTACTACTTAGATGAAGCACTTCATTTGAAAGAAGCGCAGCCGCTGTACAAAGATTTACAAGAAGCGATTGCACAAACCGAACAGCTTACAAATTTAAGTCCACAGCAGCTCTTACAGCTTAATATTAAAGCTCATAGAGATGGAATTAATCAATTGCTTTTACAAACAAGTGAGCGCGTTCGGGCAAATGTTAAAAACAATAAAAATCCTGCTAAACATATGACGCGAACAGACTTTATCGGGGCTAAATTAAAAGGAATGGACCTTAGAGGGATGAATTTAAGGGGTGCATTACTTATAGCCGCTGACCTCCGAAATAGCGATATGAGAATAGCAGATTTTATCGGGGCGGATTTACGCGACGCGAATTTAAGTGGGGCTAATCTGTTAGGTAGTATTTTTCTCACGCAAGCACAAATAAACGCCGCTAATGGCGACCGGAATACCGTATTACCTCCTCATTTTAGCGTACCTGAACATTGGTGAATTTAAACATTACGTATCTATAAAACAAAGCAAGCAAGTAGTTTTTTATCACTACCTGCTTGCTTTTCATATCACTGCAATTAATCAATTATGCCTTGGCATAATTGCGTCTGGAATCGGCTTTGTGCTTGCACAAAAAACTCCTTTCCGATTCAATGACATACCGCCGGAGGCTTAACTTAATATAGCGGATGTCTAGACATCCGCTATATTAAGTTATAGTTTAATCGTCCAACCAAATGGATCTTCCATTGTGCCGTATTGGATGCTTGTTAATGTATCATAAAGCATTTGTGTTACTTCACCGATTTGTCCATCATTAATTGTTAAGATTTCATCTAGCCACTTAAATTCTCCTACTGGTGAAATGACTGCTGCTGTACCCGTTCCAAATGCTTCTTCTAATGTCCCATTTTTCGCAGCTTCTACAATTTCAGCAAACTCAATCGCACGCTCTTCGATTGGGATATTTTTTGATTTTAATACGTTAATCATCGAATCTCGCGTAATCCCAGATAAAATACTACCATTAAGTGCTGGTGTAATAACCTTCCCTGCAATTTTAAAGAAGATGTTCATACTCCCAACTTCTTCAACATATTTATTTTCTTTCCCATCTAACCATAGCGTTTGAGAATAACCTTGCTGACTAGCAATCTCTGAACCTTTTAAGCTACTTGCATAGTTTCCTGCCGTTTTTGCTTCTCCTGTACCGCCAACAACTGCACGGACATAGTGTTGTTCCACTAAAATTTTCACGGGATTGATGCCCTCTTTATAATACGAGCCTACTGGTGACATAATAATAATAAATTTATAGTGCTTCGAAGGATTCACACCTAAGTAAGGCTCTATCGCAATAATAAATGGACGAATATATAAAGATGTGCCTGGTGCAGTTGGGATCCAATCGCGATCCACACGAATGAGTTCCTTCAATGCTTCTAATGCAAATTCCTCGTCAATTTTAGGAATGCAAAGACGATCATTGGATGCGTTTAAACGCTTGAAGTTACGATCTGGACGGAATAAATGAATCTCACCTGAAGCCGTTGCATATGCTTTTAATCCTTCAAATACCGCTTGGCCGTAATGGAATACCATAGCAGCTGGGCTTAATTCTAGCGGCTGATAAGGTGAAATTTTTGCATTGTGCCAGCCCTTGCCCTCTTCATAATCCATCACAAACATATGATCTGTAAACACTTGTCCGAAACCGAGCTGATCGGCTTCGATTTTGTCTTTTTTATTGGCTGTTAGCTCTGTTGTAATTTGGTATGTCGTCATGTCCATTGCTCCTTAACAAAAAATTAAACTTGATACACTCTATCATACCACGTTATTTTTAGAATATTTATAATTTTTCACTATTTGTTCATTTTTTTCATTAATCTAGCACAACAAGACTTTTAGTAAGGTTTCTTATACATCTATTTCTATTAGTATCGCTCCTATAAAAAAAGAAAAGAGCAATTTATTCCCTAGGAAATAATTGCTCTCTTTCATTACCTTGCCTCTGAAGAAATACTTACTCAGCCAGGATTTCCAACTTTATTTCAGTTATTGGCGCAGACATTATTTGAAAAAAACGCGAAATATTTTGTTCATTAACCGCAACTAACACCGCACAAGATGGACCTGCTGATTTTTTTAAAGGTAGGTCGACTTCGTACTTGTCACTTCCCGTAAAACGCTCAATTTCAGTGCCAATTCCTTTTGATCCAACGGGCCATATCGCTTGGATAAAACCTTCATTCAATCCAGTATAAAGCTCGCCTAACGAAGCGATCTTTTGCGGATTATTAACAACTTCTTCCCCTACTAATGGCTCGCCAACGACAAAATAGCGGCAATTGGTCGTGTTATTTGCAAATGCTTTTTTTCCGAGCATCGTCAATGAAACAGCGGATTGAAGTGCTTGAAAATTCGTTTCGCTAGAGCCAGTTACTGGTGGCGTCGGTATATTTATTTCATCAAAAACTTGTTGAAAGCCATTAATGTATGGCTGCCATGCGTCGTCTCCTGAAAAGTTGGCTACTACTAGCTGTACTGGCATTGCCCCAGCACACCATTGCTCTAAAATCGCCGTTCTTGCTGTAAAGTAACCAGTAACCTCATGAGGCACCTGTACTTCATCTTGTGGGTTTTCACCAATACAGCCTGAATTATCAATCGTTACAAACAGCTCTCCTACTTGGATTGCATTTCTCATATTTGCGTACCTTGTCGTTGAACAACCATTTTTAATACAGGCATCACAAGCATAGCAACTATGACATTAATGACTGTTGCGATGGACAGTGTAACAATCGAAGCCATGTAAAATTCAGCTGAAATTAAAAAATAAAACGGGAGCGGTGCAATAACCCCGTTCGCAATTACTGCAAAAATCCATTTTGACATATGAAAACCATTTCGGTGTAGTACAGTAAAAATATAAATGATGAAAAACATTTCAACCGCGATTATAACGTGGAATATCCCAAGTGGCATCCCCGAAGTCAAACCTGTTGCAATATGTCCGAGCGCTCCCGCAGCCCCGGCAAAAAGTGGGGGTAAGAAAACAGCACTAATGAATGCTGGTGCGGAATCAAGTGCAGCAGTTGTAATAGGTCCAGGTACTTTTATAAAACTTCCGATTACACAAATTGCGGAAATTAAAGCCGTTAACACCATTAAACGTAATTTATTTTTATCCATGATTAATCTCCCCTTTTAATATTTGAGGAAGCCCGTACCAAACGCGTATGACTGTTTCGGCTTCCTGACAAAGTTTTTGATAAATTCTACCGCATGTGTCACGCATTTGCCGTACGTCTTTTTCAAGTGGTACGACCCCGCGACTCATATCCGTGCATATGCAAATGACTTGAGCTTGCTTATTGAGCTCACATAGCTGCTTGGCAATCTGTTCAGCAACTACTTCTTCTCGTTGCTCTAGCATAGCTTGAACGATTGTTTCAAACTCACTAATTACGACAATATCCTTTTCTGCAATAGCTTTAATGTCTGGAATTTCCCCCGCAATATCATGCACAGCAACATTGCCTCGTTTTTGTAGCATAGTTTCTACATAGTTTCGTTTACCGTTATAGGCGCCTCCGAGAATAACGTACATGCTGTTCCTCCTAAAAATTGTTCTAGCTGTTCCCAGTGCAATGTATAAAGGACCCGGTGCTTAGCGAGCGTATTTTGAAACGATTGCTGCGGCTGTCCAAAATGCGAGAGCAATAGCCGAATTACGCCTCCGTGTACAACAAACGTATAAGCTCCTTGTTGCACGACTAGTTGTTGAAATACCTGTAATACACGCTGTTCAAATGCCTTAAATGACTCGCCATTCGGTGGTGATACTGTATAAGGATCGTCAATCCAAGCGCGATAAATAGACTGCTCTTTTAACTGCTCATATGTATGCATTTCAAAATCGCCAAAATTACTTTCCCGCAGTTGCTGCATCCCAATATAATTTACATTCGGAAAATAGCATGCGGCGGTTTGTTGACAGCGCAGTAAATCACTACCATAGATGATAGTTGGTGCAATGGGCAACTGTGCCGTTACTTCTTGTAAAATCGGTTCATCTGTCCAACCGATGTATTTTCGTTCTACATTCGCTTGCGTTTTTTCATGTCGAATTAAATGAATAGTAACACCACGAGCCATAAAAATACCTCCATCCCTTCACAATGTGCGCCGAGTAAATCGCCACTCACACCGCCAAAGTTTTTTACAATCCACTTGCGGTACAGGAACACTCCTATAAGCAGAGCCACCACAAGGAACACCATATGATAGTCTGCAAGCGCAATACAAATAACGATGTAGCCCACACATAAAAGCACGACACTGATGGCAAGCTGCTTTTTTATAATAATCCCTTTAAAATAGGCTGCTAGTCCCGTTTGTTTTGACGTTTCAGTTGTTAAAAATACAGTTAACACACCAATCCGCGCAAGAAATGGTATGCATAATAAAAATGGAATAATCGCTAAGTTTCCTTGCACAATCGCCTCGTAAACAAAGCCTATTTTCAATAATAGTAAGCACATGACACTAATGACACCAAACGCACCTGTTCGCGGGTCATCTAAAATGGCTAAACGCTTTTCTTTATCTCCGTATGAAAAATAAGCATCACTCATATCAATCCAGCCGTCTAAATGTAAGCCACCTGTCACTACAATCATCCCGACAACGAGAATGATTGCTAATAATAACGGTGAAATATCGCTATATGTAAATAATCCATAAGCCGTTGTCGCATATATGCCGCCCATTAGTAATCCAAGTATCGGTAAAAAGGCATACATCCATGTAACGGTTTTTGCGTTCATCTCAAACGATTTTTTCACGGGAATAGCCGAGAAAAATTGCCACGCTAATAAAAATCCAATTGTACTATTTTTCAACTTGTTCACCTCTTATTTCCATTGTTGTACAAGTTGGTATTGTACTTCATAAGCTGATTCACAATGTGTCACAATCCATTGATGAAATTGTCCGATCAGCTTTCGGTACAGTTCCACTTCATCAAATGGTGAGCGTGGTTCATCCAATATTTCATTCGATACAATGACAACCCGCACTCCTTGCTGTTGCCATGCAAGTAGCTGTTCTTGAAAGGCCAATATATAATCCGCAATCCGCTGCTCACGATTATCAAGCGTTTCTGTATGATACAACACATTGGCCAGCCATGTTGTGACACATTCAAATAATAGCACATGCTGAGCATTAAGCTGCTTCATTGCAGCCGGTATTTCCACTTGCATTTCAACAGTTAGCCAGTGTAACCCTTGCTGTTCGCGGTCTAGCTGATGCCGTTTAATTCGCGCTTCCATTTCTCGGTCAAACGCGACACCTGTTGCAACATAAATATACCGCGCGTCCTGTCCATATCGCTGAACAAACCGCTCTGCAAAGGCGCTCTTCCCACTTCTTACGCCACCTGTAATAAAAATCATTTATTTCTCACCCCTTAAAGCAGTAAAAGAACAAGCCGTTTTCTTAGCCTGTTCTCTAATTATAGATTTATATCAATTACGCCGAGGTGTAATTGCGTCCAGATTTTTTCGAGCTCGCTCGAAAAACTCCCCTTAAAAATCTGTGACATCCGCCGGGGCTTAGGTCAACACGAAGTTGATCACAAAGGCGTTGTCACAGGACGTGACGGGTTTAGCCTTTGTTCCCCAATTCAGCCGGGGTTTGAACCCCCGCTGAATCTAGTTAAATAGCTCTGGATAGACTGTTTCTGCCATGATTTGAACAGCTTGACCTATTCGTGGTGCTGGACGAGACATAATATCTCCATCAACTAAAAACACTTGTTTATTCGTCAATGCACTAATTTTATCCCAGCCAGCGCGTCCCATAATTTCACCGATTGGATCGTCTATATAATTCGTCGTTGTAATAATGATTTCGGGATTACGTAGGATAACATCTTCCTCAGCAACACTTATCCAGCTTTTTTGATCTGCAAAAATATTTTCGACACCTGCTGCATCCATTATTTCTTGTTGGAATGTTTCATTACCTGTTGTCCAAAGATCTGGTGCAGGTGAAATTTCGTAATATACTTTTTTCTTTGTTGCGATTGTAGCTGTTCTATCTTGTACTTCTTTAATTTGAGTTTGAATATCTTTGACGATTTGTTCACCAGTTGGCTTCACACCCATTACTTCTGATAATTGAATAATATCTGAATATACATCCTCAAATTGAGCAGCCGATTCGATAACAAATACTTTTAATCCAGCATCTTCTAGCTGATTAATTTGTGCTTCATCACCAACTGTATAGGCAACTACAACGTCCGGGTTTAATTCTACAATACGTTCTGCATTAATAACAGTAGATGTTGAAACACGCTCAATCTTTTGGGCAGCTTCTGGGTAACTATCATAATCTGTTGCACCGATAATTTTATCTCCTACACCTAATTCAAATAAAATTTCAGTATTGCTTGGTTGTAATGACACAACTGTTTCAGGTACAGCATCAAATGTCACTTCTACACCACGATCATCAATAACTTTATAAGATTCATTCGTATTAGATCCTTGCTGTTCTTGATTTACTTCGCCTTTTGGCTGGCTCGCTGTTTTTTCATCCACTCCACATGCTGTTAGTAAAAGCGCGGCTGCGAGTGGTGCAACCCATTTCATTTTAATTTTCATCGGTGTTCCTCTTTTCTTTTTTTAACTGGATAAGATTTACTAATAAACGGAATTTCATTATAAGCATGTTGTTTGTTCATATAAACAGCCATAACGAAAAATACATTCGCTAAAAGCCCTAAGAAATCAAATAAAATTTCCGGTACATCTCGTTCTTCACTCACTTTATGTAAAGCACGGTATGACTTTTTCGCTTCACTTCGGCAAATATGAAGCCTTACAGCACTTTCTATTCCCTGTGGCAATAAAAACTGTTGAATCACGTCTTCAACATGACTGACATAAAAATCATAGCGCTCACTTAACCAATTTAAATCATCTAAAGTAATCGCCATTTTCCCTCGTACAGAACCATTTACATGATAAGCAAGTGGCTGAATAATTTGCAAGTCTTCTAAAACAATCCTTCCTTTATCATCCTCTACTAATGTTGGTAAGACCGCACCAATTCTAGTCGTCAATGAATCTGTTCGGATTTCATAATCCACTAAAGAAATTTTTTCACGCATAAATGGATAGCACGAATAACGCATGTCCTTTTTCAATGCAAGTCCCTCACTTTTGTTCTAATTATTTGTAACGGCAATAAAAAAATGCCACCCAAGGAAATGGATGGCATCATAAATATCATAATAGAAAACTACGATTATTCCTGCCGCACATTCTCTTTAAATCCGAAGAGTATTTGTTACGATCAGAAAAAGCTTGGTGTCTTGGCTTTGCGCTTATCATACACGTGAAAATATCCCCACTTTTTAGCAGTCTCTTTTCATCAGTATTTATCAGCGCTCACAGTTACGGATATAGCTTCGGATTCACACCGAATTCCCAATTTATGCTTATAGCACTTTTTCCTGCAAACTTATTAAATTGATAAACATACTGTACCATACGAAAGTTCACATGCAAATAAGTATTTAGGTATAACGTTATTTTAACACGTCTGTTGATTGACTAACCTTTCTGTAAAAAAACAATAAAAAAGAGTATTCTCATGTAGATTCGCGTTGAATTGGAAGTTATTAATCTCCACCCCCACCACAGCTTGAGCAAGAACTACCAGACGAGCAACTATTACAAGAGCTTCCAGACCCGCAACTCGTACAACTTGATGAACCGTTGCTGCTTTCATTCATGTAATTATAAAATTCATCATAATGAAAATAGGAAACAGATAGGAAAGGAATGAGCATTGCGTTGTATTTTTGCTGACTTTTCCCTTTCTTCATCATTGCACGTATGGCATTTTTATCATGGTCTTTCACTCTATTTGCCGTTTTTTTCATGGATGCAATCAGTGAAAGGACAACTGGCATACTCTTGGCATCACTCTTAAAATATTTATCTATTAATTCATTTTCCGGGAAATCTTTAAATTCATCAATAATATTGGGAGGCACAGGGAATCTGAAAAAGCCTTTATATAGATGAATGTTCTCCTTTCTTATGTAGAAAAGTTCCGCATATATCCAATCAAAAAAACCACGTAAATTTGGATCTGGTTCCACATTAACATTCGGACTGTGATGAAGTGTTGTCCCTAAATAATTTTTTGAAAAGTCCTCATACTCACGGGTAAACATAAGCATCTCATGCCATAATTCATCGACTTTCTCACTAAACATTGGCGATTCTTTTAAAAGAGAAGTCAAAATAAAATAACGTTTCAAATCCAGAAGACGCCAGCCGTACTCATTTCCCTTTAACTTATTTTGTCTACTTACCCGATCCGCTACATTTTCCATATAACCTTTATTAAGGGATTGCTCCAAGTCGACACTGAGCTTTTTTAATCCTTTAATTGATTTTATATCTAATACTTGTGGAGCTAAACTAAATGTAAATGCGCGTTTTTTGCGTATAAATAATATAAACCAAATTAAAACGACAAGCAGGATTAACCATTCCATTGAACTCCCCCCATTCCTATTTGAAAACATTTCCATAATCTTACCACGGTTTCTTTACTAAGGACCATCCATTATTGTGCTAAATATGGATGTAACCTTGACCAGTTATAGAAATGTGCAAAAAAATATGTAGGGGAAAATCCACTTTCAGATTTCCTCCTACAAAATTAATTAATATTGTAAATATTTAACCTTTATTCAAAATCTTTTTCATTAAATCCAAAAATAAAGTTTTTTCATCTTCTGTAAGATTTTCAGTGAAGACTTGTTCAACCGTTCTCCAAACATTTAGAACTTCCTCTTTTATATCCATACCTGCTTGCGTAAGGGAAACGAGTGTTACGCGTTTATCCAAATCTGAACGTTTCATCGTTACAAGGCCAACATCTTCTAATCGTCGTACGGACTTTGCAACGGTTGAATGATTAATCCCTAATGATTTACAAAGTGCATTTTGTGATTGATTATCCTCTTTCCAAAGCTGCATTAGCATCATTTCTTGTCCTGGAAATAACCCAACCTTTCGTAATAGATCAGTTGCTGTTGCGCGATGGAGGCGAGCGAGTGAGATGATTGCGAAATTAGTAGGGAATTCTGAAGCAGTGAAAATACCATCAACTTCAGATAGCGTTTTAGAACATTGGTTTTCTGACATGAAAAGCTCCCCTTTTATAAATATTGATTGCCACTTTTTGATATTCCACATATCCTTTACGATTTCTCAAAGAATACGCTTTTTAAACCATTATATAATAATACACCATTTGAAAGTCGTTCTACTACGTGCCGGTTTGACAATTGCCAAGTGGAACAACAAAACCAACTTAGTTTTCTATCATAATTCGTTTGAGTTGCATCATCTAAATTTCTGTGATAATTTTATGTTGCCGGCAACTAATATAGTAATCTAAGTTATTTTTTTAGTTAAGAAGGGAATATTGAAATGAAAAATCAAAGTTTATTTTATAAAATTGTTCGAATTATTTTTGGAGTCATGATGGTTGGATCGGGTATCGGCATGATTATATTAGGTGGATTCCCGATTGAATATGAAAATATAGCAGCAAATCAATATATGACAGCATTGGTAGATACGGGATACTTTGTTCTGTTTTTAGCTTTAGTAAAAATTGTTTGTGGTATCGCATTTATTACAAACCGTTATTTACCGTTAGCGTTAATTATCTTTATGCCTGTTTCAGTAAATATGGTCGTTTTCCATATTTTCTTAGAGCAATTAACAGGTTTCGGTGCCTATTTCATTTTAATTATGAACACCTATTTAATGTTCAAAAACATCGATGCTTATCGCCCATTATTAAAAATGAGATAAATTTTTTGTCGATTCTAAGGTAGGGATAGATGAAACTATTGTTCCATTTAATCTCTAAATTGGATGAGGGGCATTGCGTAAGAAAATAATTGAAGGGGCTTATTAGACAGCCCCTCCAATGTACATATTTAATTTGTTCCTACAAAAGCAAAACCAATCCTTTTTTATCTTCAACTTAACTCTAAAATATTTAAACCCTCTGATGCTTCTGGTGCTTCAAAAAATTTAGTAACATGAATAAACGTCTCTTCCGTGTCAAAAGCTGCTCTTTCGGGTTGTTCCTTACGCCTTTGTGCAATTTGACGTAAGCATTGCTCATTATTTAAATTAAGGAAAATGAGTTGGTGGTTTGCATTGATCCCTGACGCTATATCCAAAAACCATTTGCGTTGCTTTTGAGTGTTCCCGGGAAAATCCATCACTACATTTGTACCAACACTTAATATATTTTGGACATGCTTTTTCACCAGCGGCTTGAGTCGCGTTGAGAATTTTAGATAATCCTCAAATGATATAATCTGATTAGGATAAAGTGATTCCAGCCATTCATCCTCAGATAATAGTACTGCATGTTTTTCTATAGCCAATTGTTTTGATTTAGTTGATTTTCCTGCACCCATTTTTCCGCAGAAAAAGTATAGGGTTCCCGTTTCTTTCATAATTTTATCCCCCGAGTTATTTTATTGGTTGTTGGTCCAAGTTATAAAATTATAATTTACAACCTAGATTATTAGTAGTAACTATCTTCATTAAGTATGAGTATACAGTTTCATATATTCAATATCTAAATCGGAACTTTTAATTTTGGATATAAAGATTCAATATAACCTAACTTATTTTTATCTTTATTCAAGAATATGGTCCGATTATTGAATATTAAAAATGCACTTACACAAAATGAATATTATACAAATGCGATACATCATCAAGTGAATCTGGATGCAATGGACTGGAAGAATGAAAAAACTTCTCAAAAGTATAACCAACTCATGAGAAGCCTCGATTATAGTCCTTTATGTTAACATCACACTTCCACCTTACATAAATCCCATTATATCAAAAGATCGAGCGGTTTATTACATCATGCTGCCGCCCATTTAACACCGCTAAAAATACAATAAAACAGGTATTAAAAACCCCTTTGTATCAACGTTCATACTATTGCTCAACCATCCTAAATGGCTATTTTCAAACATGAACATAGTTTATTTTCGGTATAGGTGTCGTGTTTCACAAGGTAGTTTCAAACATTCACACGCTGTACGGACCGTTTTGCGATAACTAACTTTCATCCCGCTTTTCCACTAGTACATGTTCCTTTCTGGTTGATATGCTAATCCTTCAATCTGTGTCGGATTAATTTCTTTTCCCCCTCCTACCATTACAAATTGCCGGAGTCTGTATTTTTTCTTCACCTCGACATCCACAGTGAGGCACTGAATTTGAGGTATGATACGAAACAATGCCTTTATTAATCGTTATCCTCTGCTTAGCCAGGCGGACTACTTTATTCCAAGTTGTATCAACTCCCATTGTGCAGAAAAATTATCCATCACCTTCCATTCACCTCCAGTTGCCCCCCGGACAAAAGGATTTTGCTCGTTATCCGAGTAAATAAGTCTGAATTCCTCATCTACAGACTCGATTTTGTCGTTGACCTCCAAATTAATTTTTACTTTAATCACAGTTACTGCAGGAGCCACATCCTGTATTTCTTGTATCTCGTAATTACTTATGCTAATATTTTTAAACTGTTCCTTTATTTCACTAGCCTTTTTAGCCTTTGACATTTGTCTCGAATCATAAAATATTCTATCCGCTAAATAGCCAAAGTTGTTATCATTAATGTATTTGAACACTTCAATCAAACATTTTTCTGGTGTACCTTCCCCATATTCTTCGACTTTCCCATTCTTCGAGACTGAAACACCGACTACAATGTCCCTTTTTTTCCATTCATCTATCTCGCCTTTCTGCTGACCCATTTTTTCTCTGGTTTCAGCCAACTTCGATAGCGAAGAGGAAATTTCTTCCGAATTAGGGGCTGTATACATCTCTTTCGATTCTCCGGATTTCATTTTCTTTTTAGCTTTTACCCAATCCATAAGTGAAAAGATTACGGCTAATAATTTACTTGAAACAAAGGAATTTGCATAATTCAAATCCCTCCCGTGTAAAATACCATTTCTGTAAGGTATTTTAATTTCTTCAACATTGGTTTTTCTTCTAGTTTTCGACATCAATTTTGACACTTCATTTAGTCCCGTTTCATGACCTACAACTGAATCCCATGCAATTAAATTTGTACTTTCCGCAAAAAAACCGGTTGCCTCTTCTTCGTTAACAAATCCATCAATTATCATCAAAAAGAGCGGTATACATGAATAATATCTCCCACTGAAGTGGTCATCAGTAGCTAACTCAAATAATGACGACCTATCCCCAAGGTTTCTCTTAGCTCGTATACATAAATGTTTTACTTTTTCTCTATTTGTATAATAACTAGCTAAAAATTCCTCTCCAACATCAATTCCCTTATCGTTTGCAATTTCAATACTCTTTTTTATAATTTCAACACTTAGAAACTCGGAAGCAATCCATCCTGTATTTTTGAAAGTTTCATTAAAATTGTCCGGTAAAGTGAAGAGCGAAGTAAATTCCATCTCAATCTTTTTCACTTGATTAGAGAGTTGACTTTTTTGAAGCGGTGTAATTCCCATAGATGTAAGTAAAGTTTTATTGCCCAGCAATTCTTTCATACCTCTTATTTGTGTTCTTAGCTCTGTAATTGATGTAGAATCTTCTATTTTACTCAAAACCCTTCCCCCTTTTCTCTTTTCCCTATGCACTCACTTGATCTTCCCTTAATGTAACAATCCAAATTTTAACACTATTAAATAATAACCCCATTATACCAGTCTATAATAATAGGGCAATCTCGCATTGATGATATAGCTACCAAACTTAATGATTCTTCTCAAAGGGTACGCTCACTCGAGTTCAGACCCAATAGTGTTCCTTAACTAAAAAGGCCTTCCACCAATTCCATAAATTGATGAAAGACCTTCATATTTAGAGTGATTTACTGGCGCTTATGATCAATAAAATGACCACGGTATGATAAAATATACTTTACCCCTTTATTTAACAAGGTTACAGAGCTTTCATCCAACCTGACACTCCGGACACTTCCCATAAATCTCAAACTTATGTGCCTCCACTTCATAACCTGGGAGCTTTTCACCGAGCATTTCCATCGGGCATACCGCAAGCTCCTTTACATTGCCACAGTCACGACAGATAAAGTGATGATGGTGGTGATCGGACTCGCAGTGCATGCGGAAGTTTCGTTCGCCATTGAGCTCGGTTTCCTCTAAAATATCTAACTCTACAAATGTTGCTAAGTTGCGATAAATTGTGTCAAAGCTCATCCCTGGGGAGTCTTTTTTTAATACTGACAACAAATCACGGGCAGTCAAATATTTGTCCGTAGCTGCAAACATATCCAAGATTAGTGCTCGTTTATCTGTCTTTTTATAGCCATTGTCCTTTAATATTTCCCACGCGCGCGTTTCATTCACAGTAAATCTTCCCCTTTCGTTTTAGTTGCCATCTTTAACATTACCTTTTTCAACAATATGACAAACAATAAAATTAAAATCGAAGTGACAACAATTGTTCCACCTGGTGCTAAATTTAAATAGAAGGCGGATACAAGTCCAATAATAACAGCTAGTTCACCGAATATAATCGAGTAAATGATCGCTTCTTTAAAGCCACGAGCTAATCGCATAGCTGCTGCTACCGGTAACGTCATTAAGCTAGAAACGAGTAATATGCCAACAATGCGCATGCTTGCCGCAATGACAAGCGCGACAACTACCATAAATAATAAGTGCACCCATTTTGCAGGTAAACCACTCGCTTTTGCATATTCTTCATCAAATGAAAGCACAAATAACTCCTTGAAAAATAAGCGTAAAAATAACACTACAATAATGGCAATTGCCAAAACGACATACAAATCTTGTCGCGATACAGCTGATACTGAACCAAATAAATAACTCATTAAATCAGTGTTAAAGCCGCTCGCTAGTGAAATTAAAATCGCGCTTATCCCAATACCACCCGACATAATAATCGGAATGGCAAGCTCCTCGTAATGTTTATACACTCGACGCAAGCGCTCAATTAAAATCGATCCACTTACCGATGCCACAATCCCTAAATAAATCGGATTTAATAACGCAAATGCCGCCACCGACTGGCTTAAATAAAGACTCCCTGCAATTCCTGCAAGCGTTACATGTGAAAGTGCATCGGCAATAAGGGATAACCTTCGTACAACAATAAATACCCCAAGTAATGGCGCAATAATCCCAATAATGAGCCCTGAGAAAAAGGCATTTTGTAAAAATTCATAGTTTAATATTGCTTCAATCATCTACGCCTGCTCCTCTTAATGAATCTTTCGCACTGAATGACCATACCATGCATCAATCTGCTCTTGCGAAAGCGTATCAAAATCATTTTTATAACCATGGAAATGAATCGTTTGATTTAAACAAGCAACATGGCTGATACGGTCTGACACAATATCTACATCATGTGTAACTAAAATCATTGTCATTTGGTGTTGAACATTTAAATGTGCGAGCATATCATAAAATGCCTGCACGTTTTCATGATCAATCCCAACGGTTGGCTCATCCAAAATTAACAACTTTGGCTGCGCTACAAGTGCACGTGCAATAAATACCCGCTGCTGTTGGCCACCCGATAGTTGCCCAATGTTTCGTTTCGCAAATGATTCCATTCCGACATCGGCTAATGCACGAGACACAAGTTCATCTGCATTTTTCGGTAAACTTTTAAATAATCCAGTTTTTTTCGCTAAACCACTTTTCACAACTTCTTGTACAGTTGCTGGAAATCCTGAATTAAACGCGTTGGATTTCTGTGAAACATAGCCAATCCTTTCACGATGTTTAAATTGATTCGCATTTTCACCAAATAACTCAATTTCGCCTGTCATCGGCTTTAATAATCCCAATATCAATTTTAATAAGGTCGATTTTCCCGAGCCATTTTGACCAAGTAATGCTAGGAAATCTCCTTCTTCCACGCGCAATGAAATATTTTTTAACACTTGCGTATATTCATATTGAAACGACACATTTTTTAGTTCGATTAAAGGTTTTTTCATTTTCTTCGCTTCTTTCTAATTCAAAATCATTACGATTTACAAGATGTTAGTATAATTTATTTTCCATCAGATGTAAAGTATATCAATTGCGCCCCGGCGTAATTGCGTCCAGTGCGTTTTGAAACACCCTCTGAAAAATTACGAAAACCATATTCACCGTACCACTTCAGTAGTAAGGGACTTCTACTGAACGAAAATAAACTTGAAAGGAATGCATGTTATGAATAAATTAGAATGGTTTGAGAATCTTCAACATATGGATGATCATGAACTACGGAAATTTGCTAAAAAAGAGGACTTAAAATTTTCAATTGAAGAAATCAGGCAGCTACGACTCATCTTTCAAAATGCTTCATTTACCTGGCTTTTCTCTGGGATTCCTGCTGCTGAATTAAAAAAAGCAGAGGCTCTTATTGGAGAAAAACGATTAAAAAAATTAAGAAAAGTAATTGGGATGTGATTGATTTTTTCCACCATCAAAAAGGGTATGGGAAACGTATAAGTGCGTTTTCCATACCCCATTCTATTACTTACTCAGTTTATTTTATTACTTAATAGATTCATTTCCACTTTTCACACATTCTTCGATACAGAGCTCAATACTTGCAAGTAAATCCCGCTCAGACCAGCCTGGTATCTTTCCATGTGCAATCGCAAGTTCAAATGACGCTGGAATATGAAGAAATCCTGCCTTTATATTCGCTTGCTTACTTGCATAACGCAACCCTTCATACATAATATTATTACATAAATACGTGCCCGCTGAATCTGAAATAGCGGCTGGATAACCAGCTTCATTTAAACTGTTGATCATCGCGCGTATTGGCAATGTTGAAAAGTAAGCCGCATTTTCCCCCGCACGAATCGGTTCATCTACAAGCGCCACACCTGCATTATCTGGTTCTCCGTCTTTTATATTAATCGCGATTCTTTCCGGCGTAATTTTCGTGCGCCCCGCTGCTAACCCGAGAGAGATAATAATGCTCGGTTGTACTTCTTCTACATAACTCAAAAATTGTGACGGCGATTTTTCAAAATCCACACTTAAAATACGCCCCTCCACTTGGTAATCTGAAAATCCCTTTCCATGTAGTGCCTTTACAATGTCCATTGTTGGATTGATTGGGTTTGATAGAAATGGCTCAAACCCCGTTAATAATATTTTTTTCATCTACTTTTCCCCTTTATTAATTATAAATTTTTCATAATGTCCGCCATCATCTGGTCTATACGCGCCACTCCATTGGATTCACTTTCTAATAAGACTGTGAAAATATACGTTTTGCCACTTTTGCCTGTTACATAGCCCGCCAATGTATTCACATTTGGAATATAGCCTGTTTTCGCAATAATTTTCCCCTTTACATCACTTGTTGTAAAGCGCTTCCGCAATGTTCCACCAATGAGACGGTCGTCATAACCTGCTACAGGGAGTGATTTGTAAAATGTTTGGAAATACGATTTTTGTTGCACTTCATATAATAAAGAAGACAAGCCATTCGCTGTCACACGGTTTCGATCAGATAAGCCTGAGCCGTCCGCCAATATCCAAGCATCCATTGGAATATTTAATGTATGTCCATATTCTTTCATCGCTTGTAATCCAGCCGTTAAGTTCCCATTCGATTGCTGTTGCTGCCCCATTGATTTCACTAAAATATCCGCAATACTATTATTACTTAACTTCATAAAAGCAGGGAAAATCGTAGACAATGCACGAGATTTATTCATATGAATAAATTTGGCGTCGGCTGGTATAGGAGCTGTTTTAATTTGCGTATTTTTTGCAAATTGAATGCCTGCACTTTGAAGCGTTAGTTGGACTGCCTGTAGCGTATTTTTGGTTGGGTCTTGCAAAGTTACCCACTCTTTTTTGCTACTTCCTTGTGGTAAATTACCCGAAATAATGATGCGATTTGTATTATAGGAGCGTTCAATTTTTATCGTATTTTTTTGTCCTTTTGCAACGGTTTTTGCTTCATTCGTAATGGTCATCCCACTTACATTCGGAATAATTTCATAGCTTGGCTTCGCTCCGACTTTTCCCGCTGTTGCTGTAATAATGATCGTACTTGCATCAAAGTCTGGATTTTGTGACATCGTAATGGCTGACGTCCGCGCACCAAAGTAGAACGTTTCATCGACTTTATCAACACCTGGTGGTAACGTATTTCCAGTAAAGTACGTATCATCCCCTACGATATTTCCGTTAACTTTTTGAATGCCTTGATTTTTTAACGCGGTTGCAAATGCTAGAAAATCATCGTTATTTAATGTCGGATCCCCTGTCCCTTTTATGTAGACATTGCCGTTTAATTCTTTGTTCATGATTACCCCATCAATATATAATTCCGTTGAAAAACGATAATCCTCGCCTAAAATATCAAGCGCAGCTGCACCTGTTAATAATTTCATATTGGAGGCAGGGCGCATCAATTTTTCACCATTATGCTCATAAATTATTTTCCCTGTTTGCGCATCTCGTATTGTTACAGCTGCATTATTATTCCCTAAACCTTGTGTAATCACCTCATTAATAGAAGCAAAAGATTGCAGTGGAAGCGCCATGCATAGTGTGATAAGCATGATTAATGAAACAATTTTTTTCAATTATTTTTCCCTCCGTCCAGATGATGGAATTTTCAGTTATTTTAACGTATGTTGATTATAGCAAATTTGGATAGAAACTTTACATTAAAAAGTATGAAAACCAGCGATCAAAAATAATCGCTGGTTCCCAATAAATAAAACCCTTTGTTATTTATGTTGCATTTATAAAATAGCGCCCATTCTCAGCTTTGATTTCAAATAAATAATTCTCATTCCTTTTCAATTCTTTCAATTTTACACTTGTACCAGGTAATATTTTCAATTCTTCTATTACAATATTACCTTCTTCATCTTTTACTCTTAGCAATATTTCACTTTCATTATTGGCAGTATTAATAATTTCCTTATTCCAAAAAACGCCTTTATACCTCAAGTGTTTTTCCCCTTCAAAGGATAAACTTTTCCACTCTTGCTTATTATCTACTGTATCGATTTCAATAATGGCACTTTTCATCGGGAAAAAAAATTGATTCACTACCCCAACTTCTTGAATAACCATTGCACCTATCACCGTTAAGCTAAAAGTTAAAAGAGTCGCTATAATAACTTGAATCCGTCGTTTTTTATTTATTTTTTTAAAAGGTAAACTTGCTTTTTTATCATATACCGGTGTTTTTTCAACATAATCCGTTTGCATCCCATTTAAATAAGTCTTACATTCTTCACATTTGTGTAAATGTTCTCCAACTACCTCTTTCGTATCTTCACAACAAATTTCATCAACATATGATGGTATTAAATCTTTAATAATATTACATTTCATATTGATCACCTTGCATCCTTTCTGCCAACTTAGTTTTAGCGCGGTAATAAGTGACGCGAGCCCAGTTTTCACTTTTATCAAATATCTCGCCAATTTCTTTAAAGCTCAGGTTAATCGATGTCCTTAACAAAAATATTTCGCGATAAGGTTCTTTTAAAAGATGTATTTCTTTATGTATGGAAATAAGTGTATGCCGGATTATGATTTCAACATCTGGGCTACCAACATTGGATGGAATATCAACTCCACTTTGCATCATCTCTTCTACACTGACAGACTTGTTTTTGCTCTCTTTTTTTAAATAGTTATAATATGTATGCTTTGCAATTTGACATAGCCAAACAGACATTTTACATTCGCCGTTATATCGCCTTATTGATTTTACAGCTTGATAAAAAGTTTCTTGCGTTAGTTCTTCAGCTAAATCTACGTTTGATGTTAAAAGAATAAGAAATGTTTTCACTTCTTTTGCATAAGCCTCGTATAATTCACTTAAATCTTCCACCTCAATCCCCCTTCCTATTTTTCTGTATACTTATATATAGATTTAAACTGTAATTCGTTACAAAAATTTGAAACTATCTTTAAAAATATTAGTTTATGTTTTCATCCTCACGTAACATACCATAATTAACCAAGTAAATCCCCCTGCATTAAAATTTGCAAGGGGATTTTTATTAAACAACCTTATTCAAAACTTTTCTTCCTAGCTTTAAATGCGGCCTCATCCCTCAGTTGCTTTTCCATTGTCTCGATTGAACGTTTGCGGCGCGCATTTTTTTCCTGTAAATGTTCAAGTTCCTCGGGCATCGCGAACTCCATACCTACTTCTGCTTCTTCTATATTCGCCTTCGTATTTTTGATCATCCTTTCAACACTGAGTGCATTCGCCTTACCATTGAATTTTTGCCGTTTTTGATTTTCCATTTACTAACCTCCACAATTATTTTAAATTGCTTTATTAGTTTGGATTTCTTTCTTTAACTTATACAAAATTAAATATGGACATTTTTAAATTTTACATGCTATACACTTCAAGAATTTACTTTTAATTATTCGATAAGAAGCCCAATAATTATTGCATCAAACCTTTCATGGATGAATGAAAAGGATTGATGATATGTAAAAAAGCTGAGTTTACAGAATTGATATCTGTAGTCTCAACTTTTTATTTCGATTAATTAGATTCACTTAGATAAGTACCCATTACAAATTGAAGAAAACAAGTTTCTGAGTCTATATCAATATCATCTTCCAAAAGTATATCTAATCCTTGTATTTCATTAGGTTGTTGTAATTCGTTTTTCATCGATTGCCTCCTCAAGCAGTTATGAATATATGTTATTTAATGAGATGCATTAACTCTTCCATTGAACAAGGAAGTAATGATTGTGGTTGAATTAGCCCCTCATGTAACATCGTTTCATAGCATTTTACGAGCCATGGTTTTTCAATATGTGCTCTTTCTAACAGCGCGTCATTTGAAAACAGCGCATCTCGTTGTCCTGAATAAAGTAATTCCCCTCTATGAAAGACGATAAAATGATCGGCCCATTCATAAATCAAATTGACTTGGTGCGTTGAGTATAAAAATGTTCGCTCTCCATCATCGAGTTCATCTAAATACTTTGTAAGTTGATTGGAAAAATAATAATCTAAACTGCTCGTTGGCTCATCTAAAATATAAACTTTTGGATCCATCGCATAAACGCCTGCAATTGTTACGCGCTTCTTTTGTCCACCACTTAAAAAATGAATAGGACGCTCGGTTAAGTCTTCAAGTTCTGTTAACTGTATGGCACTTGAAACATTATGCTCAATTTTTTCATGTGGCCATTTTAAATTAATAGGTCCATATAAAATGTCTTGTTTAACAGTAGAGGCAAATAACTGATTATCCGTCTCTTGAAAAATAAAGCCAACGCGCTCTCGCAAACTAATTAATTGTTTTTTAGAATAATGTAAGGTTTCATTTAAAAATTGAATTTTACCATTAGTAGGTTTTTCAAGCCCAATGAGTAACTTAAAAAATGTTGATTTGCCTGAACCATTTTCACCTAGAATGGCAACTTTTTTCCCCTTCGGAATAGAAAGTGAAAGCCCATGTAGTGCCTGTGTACCATCGCTATACTGGAATGAGACGTGGTCTAATCTAAAATAGCTTTCAGTCATAATCAAAACCTCCCTCTACAAAGCAAGTATCGTTATACCAACTACGATAAATATCACCGTAAGCCATGTTAACTTTTTGTCCCATTCTTTGTCGTTTAAAAATTGTTGTGGAATAACGAATTGATCAATATTTCTTGCAGCCATCGCATGAGACATCACTTGATAACGGAAGAAAATCGAACGGAATAATGCGTTTATGAGTAAACTTAATGATTGAAAGCTTTTTTTATAAGACCTGTAGCCTAAACGAGCGTGCTGCGCTGTATAAAGCTGCGAAATCATCTCTATAAACAAAAAAATAAAACGATACATAAGCTCAATTATTTCTATAATAATAATTGGCACTTTTAATCTCGTAAGTACCGAACTAATTTCATACATCGGTGTTGTTAAAATTAAAAAATATAAGCAACTGGTCGCACTAATAGAGGTGCAAAATAACGTAATTGCACGTAGTCCATCGTTTGGTAAAATAAATAGTTGCATCGTCAAAAATGAATGGTGCCATAAAGCCTGTGTGGGAACAGACTGTGTAAATGTAACAGAAAACACAATAGCAACTATTCCAGCCAAAATAAAACCTATGGGCGCAATGAGTAATGTGATATACGTTTTCCAAGGGATGTTTGCATAAAAGATGATGACAGCACTTATGAATACCAGTGTCCACACCGAAAAACTATTATTTCGCAATAGCGTGGTTAATAATAACGTAAGGAAACTTAACACCATTTTTTGGCTAGCTGCTACTTTTTGTATCGCATTATGGCTCGCAATAAAATCAATGTTTAGCATGATCTTTCGTATGCTTTCCACGCATAAAGCCGATGAAATAGCCTATAATTAGCGCGCCAATAACACCTTGTAAAACGAATAATAAGCTTTCGATTTCACCACTTGGAGGTTCCCAAATTGCACTAAACCAAGGCTCATAATGTGTTACGATTTCTGTAATTGCTTCTTCAGCCTCACCATCAGCACCGCCAAATTCTGCATCCTGTAAAAATAAGAGTGGTAAAATGGCTAAAATGATAACGCCAATTAGTAAAAGTAGGTTTTTCTTAAACATGTTAGCTCTCCTTTGCCTTTAAAATACGTAGTTGAACTAATTCTTTCATATTATATTTTTGTAAGAAGTTCATAATCATCACAGTTAATAACCCTTCACTTATAGCTAATGGGATTTGCGTTAATGCAAAGATGCTTGCGAATTTTTGGAATGAACCTAAAATACCTCCAACTTCAGAAGGAAATGCTAACGCTAATTGGACAGATGTCATAACATATGTACCAAAATCACCAAGCATCGCAGCTAAAAATACAGCGATACTAAAAGATAATCCCCATTGAGTTGCCAATTTAAAAACACCCACGGCAATAAATGGGCCAACGATCGCCATGGAGAAAATGTTCGCTCCCAATGTTGTAAGACCACCATGTGCAAGTAAAATCGATTGAAATAATAAAACGATTGATCCAAGTACACTCATAACAAAAGGGCCAAATAAAATTGACCCCAACCCAACCCCAGTTGGGTGAGAGCAGCTACCTGTTACTGATGGAATTTTTAATGCGGATAAAACAAATGTAAATGCCCCCGACAAAGCTAATAATAGTTTGCTTTCCGGATTCTCTTTGACGATTACGCGAATGACTTTGAACCCCTTCATAAGAAACGGTAGACATAGTGCAAACCAGAAGATAGCCCAACCTATCGGTAAAAATCCTTCCATAATGTGCATGGCGTGTGCTTGCTTTGGTATAAATAATAAAATGATACCGAAGTAAGCAAGTTTTGGTAATAATTGTTTCATGTTTTTACTCCTTTTTCATATTTGATGAAAAAGTGCATAAAAAAAATACACTTTTTAAGAGTAAAAGTGCATCACAAAACAAGCGCCTATTGCTTGTTTCACGCACCTATCCTCGTAGGTCTGAATCAATAAATTTTTGGTAGGTATCCTGACTTCTCTTCAACGTATTCCATGCCTTCCCACATAAAAAAATGCAGTGACGTAATATGTAATACTCCAAGTTACAGTTGCGGGACAGTACCAGAATCTCACTGGTTTCCCTATTAAGCTTAAAAAGCACCAAAAATCATTCAATTTTCATCATGTGGAAAATAGTATCACGGCGACTAATATTTGTCATTATTATTTTTTGATTATTCTTTAAATAAGGGGGCTAAAAAAGATAATTTTTAATTTTTTTGTTGAATATGAGAATTATGTTCTTCCATAAACGCTTTTCTCTTCCAAATAGTGATAATTTTTAATTAATCACCATTGTAAAAATGGAAATTAAATGATAAAGTTACGTTAATTTCATAATGAATGTAGTAAAGTGCTCTTATTTATTAAGAGGTAAAAGGGAAATTAGTAAAAATCTAATGCAGCCCCCGCTACTGTAATAGCTGATGAAATTACAATAAATCACTGTCAATCTGATGGGAAGATGTAAGAGTAAAATGACGCTTGAGCCAGGAAACCTGCTTTGTTACAGCAACATGACTTTTCGGTGGGAGAAGGGCGGCGACAAATATAGTTTTTGTATTTTAGTATACATTTTTTAGGATGTCTAAGCCTATTTCTAGCTCTTGCTGGAAGTAGGCTTTTTTGTTTTTTAAGGTATTTCGTGTATTAGCACTTAATATAAAACATTTTGAGGGAGAGTTATTTAGTGGGGAAATATGTAAAAACTATAGTTTACGGTTTTTTATTAACCTTTTTACTTGTAGGTTGCTCTAGTGAAGAACCTGCTGAGGTGAATGCAATTGAAGATGTGCAAGAAAAATCAAATGAGATTACTTTCACAGATACAGCAGGAAAAGAAATTACATTATCTTTACCAGTAACAAAGGCAGTTGTCATTAACCGTAATACAGCAGAAGCTATTACATTACTGGGTGCACAAGACGCGATTATCGCAACAGGTGACAATACAATTAAAAATAACGGCTATTTAGGGTTAAATGATTTACCCGATGTAGGGAAAACAGACGAACTAAATATGGAATCAATTTTATCTTTAAAACCTGAAGTTGTCTTTACATTTACAAACCGTCCAGATAATACGCTTGAGGAAAAATTAGAGCCCGTAGGAATTAAGGTGGTTCGTTTAAATAACTATTTAGCAGATCAAATGGATGAGGAACTACGTATATTAGCGAAAATTTTCGGTAAAGAAGAACGCGCTGAAGAGTATATTACGTGGAAGCAAAGTATTGAACAAATATTAGCAGAACGCACAAAAGATATTCCAACTGACCAAAAGAAATCCGTATTAGCATTATCTGCTGGTGCACTCAATACTAATGAAAAATATAATATTTATCCAACGTCAACAATTGACAGGCAAGCTGGACCAGGTGAAGGTTTTGCCACGATTTTAGCAGGGGGTATTGATCCTACGCCAGGTATTTTATGGGAGTCTACAAAGTCATCTACAACTGTAAATGTTGATGAAGAATTTGTCTTAACTGCAAATCCCGACGTCGTTACGTTACATGGTAATTTCTTTGGAGGCTATGATGCGGAGGATGCAACAAGCTATACAGAGGTATTAGACAATGTTGTTACGAATACAGCGGTTAGCCAAATGACAGCCGGAAAGAATAAAGATGTTTATATGTTCTATACGAACTTCTTCGGTTCTGATAAAGGATATATTGGTCGCTTACAATTAGGGAAATATTTATATTCAGACAAATTTGAAGACATTATTGTAGAAGATTACATTCAAGAGTATTTTGAAAATTGGTTAGGAGTTGCAGCAAATGGGATTTGGTTCCATGGTGCAAAATAGTTGGTTAAGACTAGGTGAAGTGAATGTCTAAACAAGGTAACTTGTCTTCTCCAAAATCTTGGTTTGTGCTATTTTTATTAATTATTTTATTGGCGCTTGCCGTATGCTATGCCTCGTTATCAGGCAGTGCAAATATCCCGATTAAGCAGTTAATAGGTCTTGAACCCATGACGGATGAAATCAATCGATACATAATCAAAGAAATTCGAATGCCTCGAATTCTACTAGCAATTATAACAGGCATGTCTTTAGCAGTTGCAGGGGTTGTTATGCAAGTGTTATTGAAGAATCCGTTAGCGAGTCCATTTACATTAGGGGTTTCAAGTGGTGCCTCTTTTGGGGCTGCGTTAGCCATTGTTTTAGGAACGAGTATTTTTGGAATGGATTTAGTTGCCTCTGGTAAATGGCTCATTGCATTTAATGCCTTTTTCTTTGGATGTATTTCTGTTTTTATCGTTTATGGAATTGCCACAATAAAAAATGGCTCAACGACCGTTTTATTATTAGCAGGTGTGGCGATTGGCAATTTATTCTCTGCAGGCGTTTCAGCAATGAAATACTTTTCAGATAACGAAGCATTAAAAAATTTAGTTATCTGGCTTATGGGCGGTTTTTGGGGAGCAAGCTGGGAAGTCGTTTATATACTTGTCCCCTTACTAACAATCGGCTTATTGATTTTACTTCGTTTAAGTTGGAGTTTTAATTCTCTTAATGCAGGTGATGAAGTAGCAAAGACGTTAGGTGTTAATGTAAAGGTACTAAAAATCTGCAGTTTATTACTCGTTACATTACTCGCTTCCAGCTCTATTGCTTTTGTCGGTATTATTGGATTTATTGGTTTAGTTGCGCCGCATATAGGTCGCATGCTTGTTGGTGTAGACTATCGTTTTTTAATTCCTATTTCTAGTCTACTAGGTGCTTTGATCTTACTAGTAAGTGATACTGTGGCAAGAACTATACTAGCTCCGATTGAAATCCCAGTCGGTATTATAACATCTTGTATTGGTGCGCCATTTTTCATTTATATTTTATTACAAAAGAAAAAGGATTATTGGGGGTAAAATCGGTGTTACACGTACAAGATCTATCATTCTCTGCAGGGAAAAAGCAAATTTTACATGCCTTGAACTTAACATTATCACATGGAAAATTTGTGTCAATTATTGGACCGAATGGTGCCGGAAAATCAACTTTTCTCAAATGTTTAGCAGCTGTAACTAAGCCTACATCAGGCACAATTTCAATTGACGGTGTTCTTTTAAATCACTTAAAGGGTGAGGAACGTGCAAAAAAAATTGCATACGTCCCACAACATTTTTTACAGAGTTTTCCGATGACGGTTCAAGAATACGTCATGCTTGGGCGAAAGCCGTATATTAAATGGAATGTCACAGATTTAGATCAACAAGTGGTAAATGAGATGTTACAGTATTTAAAGTTAGAAAGTTTACAACAAAATTATGTCGATGAATTGAGCGGTGGAGAACGCCAAAGGGCATCGATTGCACGTGCATTAGTACAACAGCCAATTATTTTAATGCTTGATGAACCTATATCTGCCTTAGATATTAAACATCAAATACAAGTATTAAATTCTATCAAACAATTAGCAAATGAAGATCGTTTAGTCATTGTCGTACTGCATGATCTGGAACTGGCATCTAGGTATTCAGATTATGTTGTATTAATGAATCAAGGTGAAATTTATAATGTAGGCTGTCCATCTGAAGTCATTACTGAACAAAGTTTACGTGATGTTTATGATGTGCATGCAAAAGTTCATCCAACCGATTTTGGATTATCTATTACGGTGATAGAGGCCGTTTAAAACTATGAAGGTCTTGTACTGCAAATTTTGTGGTACAAGACCTTTATGTTTGGGAGAAATAGACTTATGGAAATTGGTATTTCCAATTTACAATACTTCATTTCCACCCTTGTTTAACATGAATTCCTGCATAAAAAGATACATAATAAAAATTTTGCGATAAACTAAAGTTATCCCCTTTTTTTATAACTTTCACATTTAATAATGTCATTGAATACGCTAGTAAAAAAGCCTATTTTTTTGCAATCAACTATTCAATGAGGCTGTAAAGGAATGATGGAAAAGTGTATCCTTATTACACAAATGATTTTGTTATGAACCCACTTACCGTTTTTTACAACCAACCACACGCGCAATATACTGCACCAGTTCGGCATTTTACGACCCAACAACCGAGCTACAATCAGCAACGTTGTATAAGTCAGGCAGAGGCAGATTTTATGGCGATGAATCGGTTACTGTGGCTGGAGCATGTCAACTGGACTCGAATGACGATTATTAGCATCGTTTTCCAGTTACCCGATTTTCCATTTGTAGAGCAACGTCTTTTACAAAATGCTACCGATTTAGGCAATTGTCTTCGTCCTTTTTATGGCGACCAAATAGCAGATCATTATGCCAAACTTATTCAAGAACATTTAGTACTTGCTGCCGAGCTCGTAACAGCAGCTGCAAAAGGTGATACAGCTACAGCAGAGGCCAAAGAAAAAGCATGGTATAAAAATGCAGATGAAATTGCCTTCTTTTTAAGTAGCATCAATCCATACTTATCTAAAGAAGCTTTACAAAAAATGTTGTATAAGCATTTGGAATTAACAAAAACTGAAGCCGTGACAATGATTCAAAAAAACTACAAGGCAGATGTTGCCATTTTTGATGCAATTGAAGCGGAGGCATTGGCGATGTCGGATATGATTGCCTCAGCGATTGTCCAGCAATTTTTTTATGTATTTAAATGTCCATACATGTGTTGAAAAAGGTTTATTTTAACTTGCAATAGTTGCTTAAAACACTAAAAATGCCTCTAATCCAATCTTCCTTTTCGGATTAGAAGCATTATTTTATGTCTAGCGATTAGGTCTTGGCATAAATTTTTTCCAGATAGTCGGTCATTCGCCGTGCATCTGATAAAGATGCGCATATTTTTTTTCTAACAAAATAATTAAATCGCGACTAGGTAATTTCTATGCCCAGAAAGCTAACGAGCGCTTCTTCATTGCTTCACGATATTGCTCAGTCGAAATTGGTAATGCTTTATTCGATTTGTAATCCATGACTACTCCATATTTTCGTACGACATCCATTTGATTAATGTCGCCCTTATTGTACATTTGCTCCACCACAATCGGATCTTCCTCTAACCAAAGACGACGATTTTTACGAATAGTATCGCGTTCCAAAGCAGTTGCCTCATGATCAATTTCAAATACATCTAAATCACGATCAATTTCACAAATCACTACCCCGTAGTCAATTTTCGCACGTTCAATAGAAACATACTCATCAATGACATCTTCTAAAACGGCATTTACATCTCTCTCTAAAGGATCACCTAAACCACCGCCGCCAGCAGATGGGCGTGTAAAGGAATCTCCTTTTTTCACTTCAACATTGGAGAAAATCGTTCCTAAAAACTCCGCATCCTCTTGCTCTGGATTTAATATAGCCCCTTGAGCGATTGAAGGAAGTCCGCCCATAATGCCCCAAGTAATAGAACGAGAGCGATCACAACAATATGACATAACTGTATTGTTGATATCTGTTAAAATACCACCTTTTTCAACACCACAACCACCACGATATTTTCCCGGACCTGCAGAATCTGTAATAATTTCATGCTTCGTCGTAATGACAGGAGACAAGCGCTCTTGACCTTCACATGGTTGAACACTTAATCCTACTCCGAATACTGGTGATGTCGTATTCGCCCCGTCCCGATCAACACGGCCTCCATGACCACCAGCCATCCAGTCGTACCACATGAAGTATTCATTACTATCTTGTCGCTTATCATACCCACCAATTAGTAAATACTCTAAGTTAAATGAGCAGGCGATGGCACGTTCAGGCATAATGTTCGACCATAGTTCAAAACAGGCATTCATAATTTTCTCAAATGAACCAGAACAATAGCCTGATACAGCAACTGGACTTGGCGCATTCACTACCGAGTTTTCAGGAAGGTATGTTTTTACTACGCGATAAAAGCCTGAGTTCAATGGAATATCTGGGAAAAAGGTTTTTGTGCCTGCATATGTTCCTGATAATGCCGAACCAAATCCAGCATTTAAGAAACAGCTAATGTATGGATGGGAGCCACTTAAATCATATAAAATCTCATCATCTGAAATCGTCATTTTCACACGAATTGGGATTAATCCATCTCCTAGCAGAGGATCCATATCAATATAATCAACCGTTTCCCATTCTCCATTTGGCAATTTTGCAATTTCTGCTCTCGTTAAGCGTTCTACGTAATCTTGCACTTCGGCGAATGCTAATAACACCGTATCTACACCGTACTTTTCAATCATTTCTCTCAGTTGTTTTTCACCAACTTTAGCTGCCTCTACTTGTGAACGTAAATCGCCAATACGTTCCTCTGGAATACGCATATTCATCGTAATAATTTTAACGACATCTGTTAAATATTGCCCTTTACTATAAATACGCACCGGCGGAATACGTAAACCTTCACCGTAATGTTCTTTCGCTGTAATATCAAATGATCCTGGATTTGAACCGCCAACATCCGCCCAATGTCCATTCGTTTGCATAAGGGCAATTAGCTTATCATTATGGAATACAGGTAATACGACCCGGACATCACTAAAATGAGTCCCTCCACGATATGGATCATTTATTAAAAATACATCGCCTGGGTGGATATCACCTGCGAAATCTTCTAATACAGCTTTCGCAGTTAAATGCAGGGTCCCTACATGTACTGAAATATCTTGTGTACCTTGCATGACAGTATTTCCCTGTGCATCACATAAAGCACAGCTAAAATCACGGTTATAAATAACAAACGAATAACATGTACGTAACATTTGCTCAGCCATTTGATCCACTAAATTTACAAAGCCATTTTTTAATACTTCAAATGTTACGGGATCTAGATTTTTTATCCCATTGTGCTCTTTTAATTCTTTTGTTAGCATGGATATCTTCCCCCTTACCGTATATTAGTTTACCGAAATAATAATATTTTTATAAACATCTACTTCCGCTGTAAATCCTGGTGGAATAACTGTCGTCGTATCTAATTGGTCTATAATTGCAGGACCAATTAGTTGAGTTTTGACCGGAATCAAATCACGGTTGTATACTTTCGTGTCTATATACTCACCTTCAAAGTAAACAGGACGCGATTCTTTATAAGCCTCTTCTAACGAGCCTTCTGGTGCAAATTGCGGGAAATCTGGTTTTGGTACTGTTCCGATTGCCGTCACACGTAATCCATAAATTTCAACGACTTGTTCTTTATCAGAAAAAGCAAATTCTCTCTCATGCTCTTTATGGAATGCAACGAGTACATCTTCTAATGATGTAATTTGATTCGGAACGACAACTGCTAATGAACGCCATTGTCCCTTATAACGAAGCTCCATATAGTTCATTAATGTCGATGATTCAGCTGAAATTCCTTCTTCAACTAATAGCTCTTGTGCCTCGATTTGTAATTCATTAAATTGACTAGTTAGTTCTTCAATCGATACATCCGCAAAGTTTTTTACGAATGTTTTAGAAATATCATGTCGCACATCTACAAGTAAACAACCCATCGCTGCTGCTACCCCCGGATGTGGTGGAATAATCACTTTTGGGATATTCAATTCTTTTGCTAAATATGCACCGTGTAGAGGTCCCGCTCCTCCAAATGCTACTAGTGCGAAATCTCGTGGGTCATAGCCTCGACGTACAGAAATTAATCGAACAGCATCACACATATTGGCATTGGCAACTTGGATAATCGCATTAGCCGCATCCTCAATCTGCTGATTAAATTCATCCGCAATTTTTTTAACGGCCTGTGTCGCTGCATCTTTATCCAACTGCATCATACCGTCTAATAAATCGACCCCTAAACGTCCTAAAACTAAATTGGCATCTGAGTTAGTTGGTGCTGTTCCACCTTGACCATAGCAGGCAGGACCAGGCACTGCACCTGCACTTTGCGGACCATTACGTAAGGAACCACCTGCATCTTTCCAAGCTAAGCTTCCACCACCCGCACCAATTGTTAAGATTTCAATACTTGGGAATCCAATTGGGTAACCATATTCAATAGCCCAATCTTTGGTGATGCGAATATCGCCTTCATACATGAGGGAAATATCAGTACTCGTCCCACCCATATCAAGACCAATTGCATTTTCGAATCCACATAATTTTGCAATATGTTTACTAGCAATCGCGCCAGCCGCAATACCTGAACTTGCTAATCGTGCAGCATAACGAGGTACTGTACTCGAAGTCATAACACCCCCACCAGAGTGTAAAACTAAAATTTCTTCTTCATAGCCTTTTTTATTCATTTCTTTACTTAATTTTGCAATATAATTACTCATAATTGGTCCAAGTACCGCGTTAATAATCGTTGTACTCATACGCTCATGTTCGAAAATTTCCGGAAGTACCTCACTTGATATACATACGTATACATCAGGTAGTTCCTCTTTTAAAATTGCTTTTACTTTCGCTTCATTTTCTCCATTTACATACGAATTCAGAAAACAAACAGCAATAGATTCTGTATTACGACGCTTTAGCTTTTTTGCTAACAGACGAACTTCTTCTTCTTGGATTGCTTCTATAACTTTTCCCTCATAATCTACACGTTCAGTGACTTCAAATCGATCACGACGCTGAATATATGGTTTTGCTGTATCTTTATACGTATCCCAAATATCTTCCTTCGTACCACGACGGATTTCAGGTACATCTCGGAAGCCTTTTGTTGTGATAAGTGCAGTTTTTGGCAATTTCCGTTGAATTAAAGCATTTGTACCAACCGTTGTACCATGGGAGAAAATTTTAATATCCTTGCCGTCTAGCTGCGCCTTCTCAATCCCATTTAGAATCCCTTGTTCAGGGTTGGATGGTGTAGACGATGTTTTCGTTACAAACACTTCTCCAGTATTTTCGTTAAAAACAAATACATCTGTAAAAGTTCCACCAACATCAATTGCTAAACGAGTATGTGCCATAGAGATACCTTCTTTCATTTTTTAGTTATAAAGGATTTGTTCAGTAATAATAAAAATATGGATCAAAATAGCGTTAGAAACGTGTTATTTTGATCCATTCTTTAATTACTTCTTTATTTCAAACACATATATTTTCATATGCGCAATTTATTTTGTATTAATCGTCACAGTCTTCATTGTTGTAAAAAACTCTTTAGCAGCCTGACCTTGCTCACGGGCACCAGTACTGGAATTTTTCACTCCTCCAAATGGTGCTTGAGGCTCTGCACCACCTGTTTCATCATTTACTTGAACGAGCCCGACCTCACTACGATTGATAAAATCGAATGCTTTTTGAATGTTGCTTGTATAAATAGAAGCACTTAAGCCAAACTCGGAGTCGTTCGATAATCGAAGCGCTTCCTCATAATCTTTCACCTTTATAACGGCCAAAACTGGTCCAAAAACTTCTTCATGCGCAATCGCCATGTCATGCGTTACATTTGTGAAAACCGTTGGATCAATGAAGTACCCATCTGATTGATCTTTTGTAGGACCTCCGCCAAACACAAGTTTTGCTCCTTCTGATTTTGCTTTTTCAATCGCGGCTAAAATATTTTCATATTGCCCTTGAGATGAAACAGGTCCCATTGTAACGCCTACTTCAATCTTTTGCGCCTCGACTAGTAATTGGTCTAAAGCTTTATCATAAACAGCTTCCTCAATGTACACGCGGCTAGTGGCAGTGCAACGCTGACCTGTTTGCTTCATCGCGCCTTCAATCGTCAACTTAGTAGCTAAGTTTAAATCTGCGTCTGCCAAAATAATGGCGGCATTTTTCCCACCTAGTTCCAGTTGAATTTTCTTATTCGTATGGCCTGCTGTATTTAAAATATTTTGCCCAACACCATTCGAACCCGTGAACGTAATTGCTTTCACTTCAGGCGCTTCCAGTAAAACTTGCCCGACACTGGAGCCACGCCCTTGCACAATGTTTAATACGTTTTTCGGTAAGCCTGCTTGTTCAAATAAATCTGCAATCAGCTGGCCTGTTAATGCGGCTTCAATGGAAGGTTTCCAAACAACGGTATTGCCATATACTAATGCCGGTGCTATTTTCCATAATGGAATCGCTACTGGGAAATTCCATGGCGTAATCGCTGCGACAACACCAAGTGGAACGCGCGTAGAGTACAATATTTTCATCTCACTGGCAGAAGGTAATACTTCACCCGTTGCGCGCATTCCTTCTTGTGCGAAATAACGTAAAATGGAGGCACCGCGTTTCACTTCGCCGATCATTTCATTTTTTGTTTTCCCCATTTCACGCGTTGCTGTTTCAGCTACTGTATCGATATTTTGTTCCAGTAAATCCGCCGTCACACGTAATATTTCTCCACGCGTAACAGAGGATGTATTTTTCCAATTTTCAAAAGCATCATGTGCACCTGCAACAATTGCCTTCGTCTCATCAATTGTAATCATTTCAACCTGACCAACACATTCAGATAATTTCGCTGGATTAAATTGATCTCGAATTGCTCTCGTAATAATTGCCATAAAACCCCTCCTTATATTTTCTCTACAATTGTTTTACGCACGTATTCAAATGTTTCATCTAAAATACGTAACATTTCATCCAATTCGGCTTTCGATAAAATTAAAGGTGGCGAGAAGACAACCGTATCTTGATCATACGTAACCGTTCGTAAAATTAAACCGCGCTTCATCGTTTCCTGTACGAAAATAGGGCTTAAAGGTGTTTCGAATAATTCGCCTGTTTCACGGCTTTTTACTAATTCCATCGCGCCGAGTAAACCAATTGTACGAACACAACCTATAAAGTCATATTTCGCTTGAAGCGCTCTAAAACCTTCCAATAACGCCTCACCCATCTTCGCAGCGTTTTCTACAAGGTTTTCACGCTCGATAATTTCAATATTTTTTAGCCCGACCTGGCAAGCAAGTGCATGACCACTGTACGTATAACCGTGCATTAATGTACCTTTTGATAATTGACAGTAGTCTTGATGGATTTTTTCCGAGATAACTACCCCACCAAGCTGTGCATAACCGCTCGATACCCCTTTAGCAAACGTCATCATATCCGGCACAACCCCATAATGCTCCATACCGAAAAATTTACCTGTACGACCAAAGCCTGTAATGACTTCATCTGCAATGAATAAAATTCCATATTCATCACAAATTTCGCGCACTTCTTCAAAATAGCCTTGTTGTGGAATGTTCACACCACCAGCACCTTGAATTGGCTCCGACACAAAGGCTGCTACTGTTTCTGGGCCTAGCGCTTCAATCGTTTCACGTAAATTGCGCGCGGATTGATTGTAGACATAATGGAAATCAGGTGCATGCGAGTTTGTAAAATCACGGAACGCTTGTAAACCTGTCGCACTTGTAGCACCCATTGCAACACCGTGGTAAGATTGCGTACGTGAAATAATTTTTTGGCGCTGCGGTTGCCCTTTTAGTAACCAATAATGACGTGCCAATTTAATCGCTGTATCGTTTGATTCTGAACCACCCGAAGTGAAAAATACTGTATTTAAATCGCCAGGAGCTATTGAAGCAATTTTCGTTGCTAGACGAATTGCTGGTTCATTACTAAATGTTGCAAAACATGAACTGAATGCTAATTTCGCCATTTGCTCTTTCGCAACTTCAGCAATTTCTTCACGACCATGGCCGACATTTACATTCCATAAAGAAGACATACCATCAATATATGTATTGCCTTCTAAGTCTTTTAAATAAATTCCTTTACCCTCTGTGAAAATCGCAGAAGGTCCTTGTGTTTGTTGCTGTTCAATGGATGTAGTTGGATGTAGAAAATGCTTCTGATCTAATACCTTTAGCTCTTCTTTTAGTTTAATTGTCATCAATACCAACCTCTTTCCCTTAATAGTTGTATACACTTTATTAAGTAGCAATTTCCGTGCCAACTGTTAAAGTAAGTAGAAAAAGTTTTTGCGAGGCAGAGAAAACATTGTTTGGCTTGTTACTGCATTAATTCGGCTAGTTTTCGATGTATTTTGGCGAGGTAAGCTTGAAAAGTGGCTAGTTTATGGAAAGGTTTGGCTAGATATTGCGGAAACAGGGAAAATCTATTGAAAAATTCGCCGCCTCCCATGGTAAGCGGCGTAATAAATCCATATGGTCAGGAGTCCAAATTTTTATTACATAACACCCGTTTCATTTCCGCAACCTTCATGCACAAACGCAAAACCGATGCAAAACCGCATCACTGTTCCTCGTATGTAACGTGGCGTGTTAATTGATACTTTTGTATTTTTCGTACTAATGTCGATTGATTGCACCCTAACGTTTTAGCTGCTTGGCGTATACTTGCATGTTCGGATAAGGCTTGTTTAATTAATAACTTTTCAAACCCTTCTACTTGTTCCTTTAACGAACCACTTAAATGAGGTGCCTCCATTTGTTCACGGATAGGATTTTCAAAACGGTTTGGTTCAGTATGTCGCACCATAATAGGGCTTCCATCTAACTCTTCTTGTACTGTATTTATTGTAATTTCAGGTTGAGTCGCTAATAAACACATGCGTTCTACCGTATTTTTTAACTGACGGACATTCCCTGGCCAGTCATATGCTTCTAATATTTTTAGTGCAGACGATTCAATTTTCCGATAGACGCCGTACTTTTCTTCCATTAAAGCTAAAAAATGATTGACCATTGGAATAATATCTTCGCGTCGTTGCCTTAATGAAGGAATTTCGATTGGAATAATATTTAAACGATAATATAAATCCTCTCGAAAGCTACCTTGTCTAACCATTTCGGCTAAATTTCGATTCGTCGCTGCAATAATGCGTACATCGATTGTAATCGGCTTGCCACTCCCAATACGTTGCACTTCGGATTCTTGTAGTACACGCAATAATTTCGCCTGCATAAGTAGGGGCATCTCACCAATCTCATCTAAAAAAACAGTGCCTCCCGATGCGATTTCAAATAACCCTGCTTTCCCACCTTTAACCGCTCCTGTAAACGCCCCTGCCTCATAGCCAAAAAGCTCTGACTCTAATAATGTCTCTGGAATCGCACTACAGTTAATCGTTAATATTTGCTTATGGCTACGTCTGCTATATGCATGAATCAGCTTCGTAATTTCTTCTTTCCCCACACCCGATTCGCCACCAATCAACACAGTAGAATCTACTTCTGCCACTCTCATAACACGCGCAACAACTTGTCTCATAGCAGGAGATACGGCGATTAAATTACTTTTGATCGTCCCCTCATTTTGTAATGTTTGCAATTTAATTTTAAAATTTTCATTTTGAACTTCTAATTTCTTCACTTCTTTTTCTAAGCTTTTTAGTTGTGTCATATCACGTGTAATCGCTACAATATATTGCAACTCACCGTCTTCATCAAAAATGGGATTTCCCGAAACTAACAAGCATTTTTCATTAATATATGTTTGCAAAATTGTTACCTTTTCTTGTGATTCAATTACTTTCATTGAGATGGAATCACTCATCAAACCTTCTTTTATAACATCTTTTGCATATCTCCCCATTAAGTTCATGCCGACAATTTCAATATCGTTGTCATTTTGAAATAAGATTTTGCTCTGCCTGTCACAAATTGTAATGCCATCTGAAATGGAGTTTAATACTTTTGATGATAAGGGGTTCATAAAGTCAAGATCACTAAATTGCTTCATAGATCTTACATAAAATAAGTCTCCCTGCGCCGATTCTAGTACATGGACAAAATGCCCGCTAATCTTAAACGTTTCCTGACCATTGCTATATTCGTTGACAATTTTTTCGATTAGCTCTGTTGATATATCGCTTTTTGCAATGATTTCTTGATTGTTCACAACAAAGAAATGTTCCTCTTTATCTATTACTTCTGTCGACATATAAGGTCACACCCTTTCCACACTTAAATCCCCTTAGATAATTGACTATCTAAGGGGATTCATCGTAATATTTAAATTTCTACTCGGATGCTAGTTTTTCCTCTATTTGCTCTGTTTCTTCTGAAGTTAACTTGCCGAGAATAAAGAATAACAAAATTGAACCGACAACAACAATTGAACTTAAATAAAATTGCGTGCGTAAAGATTCAATGAGCGCTTGGCAGAAATAAACGATTACTAACATACCGATTGTTACATACGATAAGCTCGGGAATAACCACATTTTGATCGCTAATGGCTCATTCGTTTGTAAATCATAAGCGCGGCGGAATCGAATTTGCGAAATGGCGATGAAAATATAAACAACGATCATTAAGCCCCCTACGCAGTTCCCTAAAAAGTAGAAAATGACTTCAGGTGAGACAAAATAGAGTAATGAACAAATATATGCCACTACTGTACTACCAAGGATTGCCTGAACTGGTGCTCCGCGTCGATTTTTAATTTGCGAGAAAATCTTCGGTGCATTGCCTTGGCGAGACATTTCGAGCAACATACGCGAGCTCGTATAAAGTGCCGAGTTTAACACGGAGATAAGTGATACAAAAATGACGATTTGAATAATTTGAGCCGCAATTGGTAGCCCTGCCATCGATAAAATATTCGCATACGGCGCCGCTAGCATTGCTGAATCATTCCACGGTAAAATCATGATCATAATCGCTACCGAACCAACAAAGAATAGCCCTAGTCGAAATACGACATTCCGAATCGCACGAACGATATTTTTCGCTGGATTTTCAGATTCCGCTGCTGCAATCGCCGCAACTTCAGCACCACAAATAGAGAAGATAACGAATACAATTGCTGTAAATATCGGTACAATACCGTTTGGCGCAAAACCACCGAAATCTGTTAAAATACCAAATCCTTTTGGCTCATAGTTTGGCCAAATCCCTAAAATCATAGCTGCACCAACAACTAAAAATACAATAATTGCTGTCACTTTAATAAATGAAATCCAATATTCAAATTCACCGAATGATTTGACAGAGTAAATATTAATAATCGTCATTAAAAGTGTAATGCCTACACCACCAACCCAAACTGGGATGAATGGGAACCAATTATGCAACATGCAACCAATAAGGGCTGCTTCTAAGCCTACGATAAATACCCAACTCGCCCAATATAACCAACCTACTGTAAACCCCGCCCATGGACCGATGTATTTTTCTGCATACGAAGCAAATGAACCTAGGTCAGCTGATTTGCCGGATTTTTGTCCTAAAGCCATTTCCCCCGATGCCATTTCTCCAACCATTTGCATGATTAAAACGATGAGTAGACAAGCAATCGCATAAGATACAACTGCTGCTGGACCCGTACTTAAAATATTTTTCCCCGTACCAACAAAGAGCCCTGTACCAATAACTCCTCCAATAGAAATCATCGTAATATGCCGCGTTTTTAGTGATTTTTGCAAAGTTCCCATTCAACCACTCCTTCAAGTTTTGATTATTGACATTACTTGCCCCTTCCAAATCAATTGTGCATCAGCGGTATTGTATCTAGATTTTCGAGTACGTTCGAAAAGATAACCGAAAAAATCTATACTTTCACTATTTAATCAAGCAAGTTTAATGCCAAAATCAACTTCGGGTGATGGAAGTGTGAAAATTCAGTCTTCTATACTTTCAGCTATACTCTCTCTTGAATGGGTAAGTATGAGTTATTGCATTTTCGATTCAAAATTGCATCACTACTATAATTATTGCATCATATTAGCCGTAAGCTCGATTAAATGAACTAACAATATTCAATTCTTCTCGATACTTTGCTACGGTACGTCTTGAAATTTGAATGCCTTCTGCGCATAAAATGTTTGTAAGTTGCTGATCTGCTAATGGTTTTTGTTTGTCTTCCGCTTCAATCAGTTGTTTTAATCGCTTTTTAATATGCATGATGGAATCGATTTTACCAGAAGTATTCATTAAGCCTTTTGTAAATAATGATTGTAAAGCATAAACCCCATGAGGTACTTGTACAAACTTGCCACGTATCGCACGGCTAACCGTTGATTCATGAACGCCTAGTACATCTGCAATATCTTTTAAACGCATCGGCTTTATTGCCTCCAACCCCGATGTAAAAAAGGCTTGTTGTAGCTGGATTAACCATCTTGCTAATCCGTAAAGTGTTTTATCCCGTTGTTCGATTCCTTGGAGTAACACAAGCGCATCGTTCATTGATTGTTGGTAATACCCTTTATAAGCTGGATCATTTTTCAGCAACGCCACATAGTCCTCATCAATTGAAACAGCAGGTAAATAGTGACGATTTAATTTTACAATCCACTCACCACTCACTTCTTTTATTTCGATATCAGGAATTACATACGGAGTCGCTTCAAATACTTCCCCTTGTATCATAGGCTTTAAATTTTTAATATATTGAACTGTTTGCTTCACTTCTTGTATAGGCATCTTATATTTTTTACTAAGCTGTTTGATTGCCTGTGTGGCAACTAGCTCTAAATCCGACTGAATAAATTGTGCCGCCAGTTTAGGTGCAAACAAATCAAGATCGATTTGAATGAGTAAGTATTCTTTATAACTACGTGCCCCTACCCCCACTGGTTCAAACGTTTGCAGTAAATCCACTATGACCTCTACATGTGAAAAAGTCGTATTAAATTTTTCTACTACGACTTCTAAAGGAACATCTAAAAATAAGCGGTGATCTAATGATTGAATTAAAAACGTTAAAATTTTTAAATCCACTGCAGATAAATTTTCATGCATCGGCACTTGTTCAAATAAATACCGCTCGTAACTTTCTTTTTCAGCGAGCCTCATCTCAATCATGTTGAATTCACCATTTTTTGATGCTGAATATTGTGATGAAAAAGTATTGAAATCATAATTTGCTAGTTTCATTATTTCATCATACTGGCTTTTCGCTTCTGCATCCGTCACGACTAATAAAGGATTTTCATTTGCCTTTTCATAAATATATTGTTCTAACTCATTAATGGAATATTGTAGTATATCTAAATGCTGTACAAGTTGCGCTGTCAGTATTTGTGTTACTTTTTGTGTAGTTTTAAGTGTCATTTGCATAACCCCCACCCCCAAGACTGAATTTTCTACATAATAACACTTTTATTCTATTAGTTACCAATTTTTATTTAAATGTCCTATATTTAAGTTCTTCTACCCTATTTTCTTTCATCTGTCTAATCTTAAATATCTAAATATCTAAATATTCAAAAAACAATTGACTTATTATGGAACATCCATTTAAAATACACATATAGAGTAATCGTTACCACAATACGGTAAAACTTAGGGAGGTTCATTTATGGTTCAATTACCAACTGTGCAATTTACTAAAGAGCAGGAACAATTTCGTTTAGAAGTTCGGGCGTTTCTACAAGAGGAAATCGCAAAAGGTACGTTCATACCGAAATGCGATTCATGGTTAAGCGGGGATGATTCTTCATTTTCTAGACTAATCGGGCAAAAAGGGTGGATCGGTATCACTTGGCCTAAAAAATATGGTGGGCAAGAACGCAGTACAATCGACCGGTACATTTTAACGGAGGAATTTTTAGCGAGTGGTGCACCTGTTGCAGCACATTGGTTTGCGGATCGACAAACGGGCCCCCTTCTTTTACGTTACGGAACAGAAGAACAGCGTGAATTTTTCTTACCGAAAATTATTAAAGGCGAATGCTATTTTGGAATTGGCTTAAGTGAACCAAATAGCGGCTCCGACCTAGCCTCAGTTAGTACACGCGCTGAAAAAGTGGAAGGTGGCTGGCTTGTAAATGGACAAAAAATATGGACGAGTAACGCGCATATTTGTGACTATATGGTTACTTTAGTGCGCACTAGTCCATTCGATGGGAAAAACAAACATGCAGGACTTAGTCAGCTCATTGTCGATTTACATGCAGATGGAATAACGATTGTGCCAATTAAATTTTTAACAGGCGAATCTCATTACAACGAAGTGTTTTTTGACAACGTATTTGTACCTGACAATAGGGTTGTCGGGGAAATTGGGAACGGTTGGGCTCAAGGACTAGCAGAACTTGCTTATGAGCGCAGTGGTCCAGAACGTATTTTAAGTACATTCCCATTAATTGATGAACTCATTCAAGAACTGAAGCGCCAAAACAATACGGAAGGCTTAAAACAAGCTTCTAAAATTGTCGCACGTTTATGGGGATTACGTAATCTTTCAATCGGAGTCGCACAGTTACTCGAATCTGGTGACGGCGAAAATGTGGCCATTCCTGCTGCTCTTGTTAAAGCATTTGGCACGAAATTTGAGCAAAGCATACCTGAAATTACACGCCTATTAGTGCAAACGTATCCAACATTAGATGCCAAGCGCAAAATTGACCGCCTTATGGCCGAATCCATTTTACATGCGCCAGGCTTTACAATTCGTGGTGGAACTTCAGAAGTACTATACGGTGTTGTAGCGAAAGGGGTTGTAACGCAATGAGTGAAATGAAAGATATGATTTTAGATGTTGTAGAACGTATGTTAAAGGAAAACGTGGATAAAGATTTAGTCGATATAATCGAGCAAGGTAAATGGGCATCTGATTTGTGGCGTCTATTAGAAGAGAATGGCATGAATGTCGTTGCTATATCTGAAGATAACGGTGGTGCAGGTGGGGATTTAGAAGATTTACTCAATATCGTTCGGTTAACAGGAAAGTATGCTGCACCCGTTCCTTTTATCGAAACGACATTAGCGAATTATTTATTGGAACAAACAAACTTACAAGTGGTGGACGGTTTAGCGACGTATATGCTCGCTACGAATCAAGCTTTTGTATTAGAAGATGGCAAATTAACAGGTGAAGCGGTTCATATTCCTTGGGCGCGCCATACAAAGCATTTCGTAACACTTGCCAACAGCGCAGATGGCATTCATTTAGTAGAAATCGATTTGAGCCATGCAAAAATTATTCCTGGTACGAACTTAGCAAGCGAACCTCGTGATACCGTAACATTCGATCATGCGCTCGTTTCACAAGTATCTGCTGCATTATCTTTTGATGAAATCAGTGCGATGACAACGCTTGAGACAGCCTTCCAATTAGCATTAATGACAGGGGCAATCGATAAAATAAACGAGTTAACCGTTCAATATACGAAAGAACGTGAACAGTTCGGACGTCCGATTCATCGCTTCCAACTCGTTCAGCAACATATTGTGAATTTAGCAGGAGAAACGGCAATTGCTTTAGCCGCTTTTAATAATATTACAGATGCGCTTCTGAACAATCGTCAAAATAATGAAGTCGCTTATGCGCGCATCCGTTTCGAAGAGTCCATTCAAGCAGTAGCAACGATTTCACATCAAGTGCATGCAGCAATTGGTACAACACATGAACATGCTCTGCATCAATATACACGTAGGCTTTGGGCATGGCGCGATGAAGGTGCGAACGCTTCCTATTGGGCGGATGTTGTGGCAACGCAGCTTTTAGAAAATAGCGGCGATAGTCTATGGAATTACTTAACGGATACTAAACAAACGGCAATCAAATTATAGGGGGAATCTCAATGGCTGATTTACTATTTGAAGTGAAAGATCATATTGCAACAATTACGTTAAACCGACCTGAAGCGTATAATGCGTTCAGTGAAGAAATGATTTCTGAGTGGATCAAAGCATTAGAAACGGTTCGTGATTCAGATGATATTCGAGTCGTGATTGTTAAAGGTAATGGCAAATCATTTTGTGCAGGTGGCGATATTAAGGCAATGCAAGCAGGTGAAGGTTTCTTCAAAAGTGAAGATGACATCACTTCTACTGGCCTAGCACGAAAAAATTCCCTTTGGAAAAAGATTCAGCGTATTCCCCTTCTTCTCGAGGAAATTGATAAGCCTGTTATTGCGCAAGTTCACGGCTTTGCAATGGGTGCGGGTCTTGATATGGCGTTAATGTGTGATATTCGGATTACTGCTAAGTCAACGAAAATTTCAGAAAGCTATATTAACGTGGCAATCGTTCCTGGTGACGGTGGCGCATACTATTTACCAAAATTAATTGGGATTGACCAAGCATTAGATATGTTCTGGACTGCTCGTGTCTTAACGGCTGATGAAGCGAAAGAAAAAGGTGTCGTAACGTTTGTTGTAGAAGATGATGAGCTAGAGGCATACACATACAATTATGCAAAAGATTTAGCAAGCCGCCCTGCAACGACATTACAATTTATTAAACGCGCGGTTTACCAAAGTCAAAAGATGGATTTACGTTCTGCCCTTGACTATATTTCCTCTCAAATGGCCATTGTAACCGAGTTAGATGATTTCAAAGAAGGCGTTAGTGCAGTCGTAGAAAAACGCAAACCTACTTATAATAGATGAGCTAAAGGAGGAACCAAAATGCAACCTCTTGAAAATATTCGTGTATTAGATTTATCGCGTGTTTATGCTGCCCCTGCTGGCTCCATGATGCTGGCAGATTTAGGCGCTGAAGTCATTCGCGTAGAACATCCAGACGGCTCAGATAGCATGCGTGACTGGGGACCATTTTTAAATGAGCAAAGCACGTATTACTTATGTGCAAATCGCAATAAAAAATCGATCACATTAAATTTAAAAACGACAGCAGGCCAAGAGCAATTTAAAGAGCTTGTTAAAGATGCCGATATCGTACTTGAAAACTTTAAAACCGGTGATATGGCGCGCATGGGGCTCAGTTATGAGGAGTTAAAAAAAGTAAATCCTCGCATTATTCATTGCGCGGTAACGGGTTTTGGTCAAACAGGTCCACTTGCTTATGAACCAGGCTTTGACCCTGTTATTCAAGCAATGAGTGGTTTGATGAGTGTTACTGGAGCATCTGATGGAGAAGCAACAAAAGTCGGTGTCCCGATTGCAGATATTTTAACTTCGAACTATGTTGTCATTAGTATTTTAGCAGCACTTCGCATGCGCGACCAAACACATGAGGGTCAATTTATTGATTTATCTTTACTTGATGTTCAAATGAGCAGTTTAGCTAATGTGGCAAGTGCTTATTTAAATACAGGCTTTTCTTCCGAGCGTTTAGGAAATCGCCATAATAACGTAGCGCCTTATCAAGTATTTGACTGTGCAGATGGTCCATTAATGATTTGTGCGGGAACAGATGGACAATTCCAAAAGCTTTGCATGATATTGGACCGTAAAGAATGGGCCAATGATGCGCGATTTGTAACAAATACATTGCGTAAACAACATGAAGCTGAGCTTGTTAAAATGATTACGGAATTAACAATAAAGAAAACACGAGATGAATGGATTGCCTTATTACAGCAATACAAAATTCCGGGTGGGCGTGTCAATACAATTGCTGAAGCGCTTGAACAGCCTCAAATACTGGCACGTGAGATGATTGGTGAGTTAGAGCACGAACTGTATGGAAAAGTGAAGTTTGTCAAAAATCCGTTGCAGTTTTCTAGCTTAAATATTCAATACAATTTAGCCCCTCCTACTTTAGGAGAACATACAGAAACTTTCCAAAAATCCACTCTTTCAAAATAAAAGTGCGATATACTATAGTATAGGTAATTTATCATTTGAGTAGGTGACGTAATGAATCTAGAGACTTTCGAAAAAAACTACACCATGTCGTCGCTGCACAAAGCGATCAAAGTTTTAAAAGCATTTACAAAAGATGAGCCCAACCTTTCTTTAACGGAGCTAAGTAAAAAGACTGGGATTGGTATTTCTAGTTTACAACGCTTCGTTTCCACCTTTGTGTATGAAGGTTTTCTGCATAAGGATGAGCTTACGAAACGCTATCAATTAGGACATTCATTGCTGTACTTAGGTAACTTAGTTAAGCAAGAATCGAGTTTAATTATTGTCGCTGAACCTTTATTAAAAAAGCTAAACGAAGAAATGGGCGAAAGTGTTTCCATGAGTATTATCGATGGATGGGAAAGACGCTGCATTTTAAACTATGATTCAACCCATCCACTATCTACGAAAATGTTTGTTGGAGATACTTCCCCTCTTTATGCAGGTGCATCTTCTAAAACATTGCTCGCATTTATGCCACATCTTGAAGAGTATTTAGAAAATATCGTGCTTGAACCCATTACAGATCAGACAATCCTTTCAAAAGACTTGCTAGTTACGGAATTACATCAAATTCGTTCCCTACGCTACGCCAAAAGTAGCGGCGAACGTGTGCGCGGAGCATGCTCTGTCACAGCGCCTATTTTAAATGCTTCTCATCAAATTATCGCTTCGGTGACAATCCTCATTCCAGAGGTACGATATGCCGATTATGATGAACAGCTATTAATAAATAGAATTAAAACCACAGCATCAGAAATTGAAAAACAATTGTACTGAATAAAAACGATTTACTGTTATTTAGAATAGGGCTTCTAATCTAAGTGTGTTAGATTAGAAGCTTTTTTAGTGTAAATGATTTTTTTCTTCCCTTCTGCTCCTACAACTCCATCTACTTCAATAGTATTTCCCACCGTAACTAGCCAACTTTTTCCGTAAACTCGCCATTAACCCGTTAAAACTAGCCACTTTTCAAGCGTTACTCGCCAAAATACATCGTAAACTAGCCGAAATAATGCAGTAACTAGCCAAACCACGTTTTACTAGCCGATTTCACTCCCCCTCAAAATGAATAGTGTCACACTTTATAATTTACGCTACAATAATAATGATAATTTTCTTTATATTGGAGATTACGATTTAAGGAGGTACATATTTTGGTAAAAGTAAATATAAAACATATTGATGCGTTTAGTTCCACTCCTGAGAAAGGGAATCCAGCTGGTGTCGTATTGAATGGCGAGGATTATACAGAAAAACAAATGCTCGCTATTGCTGCAGCAGTTGGATTTAATGAAACCGCTTTTGTTGTGCCTTCGAATGTTGCAGATTTTCACATTCGTTATTTTACACCTGGACATGAGAATAATTTATGCGGTCATGCGACAATGGGAACGGTTTATGCGCTAAAAATGAATGGATTATTAGAAAAATCAACTTTTACAATTGAAACAAAGGCAGGTATATTGCCGATACAAATTCGCGAAGAAAATAATCAAATCCTTATAACGATGCAACATGCAAAACCACAATTTCAATCATTTGGCGGTTCAAAGTCTGATTTAGCAGCTTCCATTGGATTACGAGAAGAAGATTTACATTCAGAATATCCAATTGTTTATGGGAGTACAGGCATTTGGACTTTAATTATTCCAGTGAAAGAATTATCAAGCTTTTCAAAAATGACTCCTAATACTAAAGAATTTCCGAAGGTTTTATTAGAGATGCCAGAAGCTTCTGTACACCCTATTTGTTTTGAAGTGCGTGATCATGGAAACGACATGCATGCGCGTCACTTTTCATCTCCTCATTCAGGAACTATTGAAGATGCCATTACTGGAACAGCTTCAGGCGTGATGGGAGCATATTATAAAAAGTATGTAAATCAATATATTAATTTACCTACGACACTTATTGTTGAGCAAGGACATGAAATCAATAAAGATGGACAGGTATATGTACATGTAAATGAAGAAAATGAACAACTAGACATTTCTATTTCAGGTACAGCTGTTTTTGTGAAAAATATTGAGATTGAAATAGAATAATCCTGTTTAACTTGAAGGAGCCTCTCTACAATATTATGTAGAGAGGCTCTAACTTCTAACTTTTTAAATCGAATAGTAATCTCGGCCCCTCAATTCCCTCTCTTTCCAAGTTTCGCTTATAATTTATCTTTTCATTCTAAACATTCAAACAAACGAGAACTAACTTACTTCCAAATCGTCTACACTAACAACTATAAAATTATTTAGGAGTTGTTCATCATCGATTTACTTACCGATAAATTAATCATCATCGCACTTTTCATATTAATTATTCATTCCATCGAAACGTTAGCCTATGCCGTGCGTTTATCAGGTGCTCGTGTAAAGTTACTCGCATCCGCTTTATCTCTATTTAATGTAATGGTCATGGTTTCAAGGTTAGCGAATATGATGCAACAACCATTTACAGGAAGTTTAGTGGATCATGCACCGCAAGAAAATGCTTTAAGCTATGTAGAAAATCAGTTTCGCATAATTATCGGTGCAGCATCTATTGGTACCTTAATCGGGATTCTCCTTCTGCCTACTTTTATTGCCATCTTTTCTAGAGCAATCATTCATTTGGCTGAAGAGAGAGGAAACATCCCTGCTTTAATGAAAAAGGGATTGACGCTTGAATATATCAAACGTGGTATGAAGCACATTCGTAAGCCTAGTTTTGCTTTTGTAAAAGGGATTCGCGTAAAAGATATTCCCATGAAACTTTTCGTCATTAATATTTTAATTACGGCGATTTATACAACTGGGGTTCTCTCTTCTCTTTATGCGGCTTTACTCGTCCCAGAGCTTGGGACAACGGCTGCGATGGCTTCAGGATTAATCAATGGTGTCGCTACGATTCTTTTGATACTATTTATTGACCCCAAAATTTCAATTCTCGCCGATGATGTACTTAATAAAAAAGGTAGCTATTTAGATTTAAAAAGAATGTCTGTCATGATGATGGCGTCCCGATTTTTAGGTACTTTATTCGCCCAGCTGTTATTTATTCCAGGGGCGCATTATGTCGCTTGGTTTGTGAAATTGATTGCTTAACTAAAGATTATATTGCTTATTTTAATTCCCTTACTAAAAATTGTATTTAAAATCAACTTTTGGAAATAAAAAAACATGTACTTCGAGTAATTGGATCACTTGAAGTACATGTTTTTTATTTTATTTAAGGCAAGAATATTATCATTTACAGCAAAAAAGAAACAAACGTTCGTTTTATATCGCACATAAATTGAAGTTCGTCATTAGTTAACTTCCATATTATTAGTATAAAATAAATTTGAATATAAGTCTATATTTTACCAGTATGCTTTCGTAAAATTGAATTACTCGGCCGAGGAGTCTATGTATAGGGAGAAAACAATGGAAAAATACCACTGGGATGTCAATTTGAAAATTCGACTGCTAGGTGAAACGTTATTTAATTTGTTATATTGGATGTATTTCCCCTTTATCGCTGTGTATTTTAGCCAAACAATTAGTTTAACATGGGCAGGATTTTTGCTAATGATCCCCCCAATTATTAGTCTACTCTTCAATTTAATTGGTGGTTATTTAGCAGATACTTTCGGGCGTCGTCCCACAATGATTCTAGGTAGTAGCATACAAACGGGGATGTTTGCCCTATTCGCTCTATCCCCCTCACCTTGGTTGGATTATGCCGCCTTTCTTGGAATTGGTATAGGCACAGCGTTTTATAAACCTGCAAGTGATGCGATGGTGGCAGATTTAGTCGATGAATCTAATCGAAAAGAAGTGTTTGCCACTTTTATGACGATGAATAATATCGGGGCTGTCCTAGGTCCAATCATTGGGGCTATTTTATTTTTTGAATATCGTTCTCTACTATTGTGGAGCTGTACGACTGTAACACTTATTTATACAGTACTTTTATTTATTCAATTAAAAGAAACCGTACCTCAAAAAAATACGTCTGCGAAATTTTCAGCTTCTCAAGTACTCTCAACGCAATTCAAAGACTATATTGCTATGCGAAAAGACAAGGCTTTTATGTATTATATTGTCGCTGGCATTTTTTCTGTCATCGCCATTATGCAATTAGATTTATATTTAGCCATATACATTACAGAATATGTACCTTTACAAACATTATTTCATTGGAATGACTGGTTGATACAAATTGAAGGAGCAGAGGTTTTAGGCTTAATATTAGGACTAAATGGCGTATTATTTGTTCTATTTGTTTTACCAATAACGAAATGGTTAAAATCTTGGACAGATGAAAGTGTGTTTATACTATCTTGTCTTCTAGCCGGATTTGGTATGTTTGCTGTTGGATTTACAACGAATATTTGGATCCTTTTCTGCTTAACTTTTATTTTTACATTTGGAGAAATTGTAAGAGCACCAGTTATTTATAATTTTGTTAGTAAACATGCACCTACAAAAGCGAGAGCACAATATATGGGCGCTGCAAATATGCAATTTACTTTAGGGCGTTTCGTAGCACCCATTACGGTATTGTTAGCAACATGGCTATCACCTATTACTATTTTTAGTGTTATCTTACTAAGTGCCTTCATTAGTCTGGCTCTCTATAAAAGATTATTTAGTTTACCTACACCAACGATTAAATGAAGTGATTGAGTAGCCTATAAAATTATATAATCCCCACTATGTTCTTTTAAAAATCTAGTGGGGACATTGCTATTTATTAATGTTATTTCACTTCGAAAGGCGCTTATAAGGCTCCCCCTCTTCCATTCTCTACAATCCTATATCAATACCTACTGCTCTATTTTGTTCTATTTCCAAGTCCGTCAGCGCGCGATTGTATAATTTGAATGAATGTAAATAGCCATCAAACTTATATTCCGAACCAGAATAGGTTCCAAGGAAAATTTTTTGACGCCACTCAAATAGTCCAGTTGGCACAGCTACAGGAATTTTCACACCATTTACAAACACATCTGTTGTTGTACCCGCAATCCGAATCGCTATATGATTCAACGTTCCTGCTGCAAGTACGATATTTGGACTAGTACTAACTGATTTCCCTGCAACTACTTGCTTGAAATTTGGCTTGTTGTTTCCATAAATAACAAGTCGATTTCCCGAACTTGTTCCAAATAGCCAATGTCCTTCATGACTAATCGTATTATGAGTGAAAAAGAATTCAAGCGTTGTATTTGTTAAACTATTTGCATGCGGTATATCAACTCTAGATAATAACGTACTGTTAAATTTAGCTCCTTTTTCATCCACTACAATATCTTTATTAATCGCATTATGTGAGCCGATTGTTGCAGGGGCTATATTTTTCCAAGTTCCAGTGGTCAATCCTTGTTTCGCATTCCAATATCCCGCTAAACCATCCAACACAATTTTCTTTTCGATGGTTGGTGAATTGTCTATTGGATCTACTAAACGAATCCCCTTAATCCCATCAACTGTCATGATTCTTAATGGATGATCGGACGTACTGTCACTCCTTAACCATATTTGACCAACTTCCGGTTTAAGAGGATCACTTTCAACTGAATCAATGATACATGGCTTCGAAATGTCTGGGTTTTCTGGAATTTCTGGCGGAGATTCCATTACAAAATTAAAAGAATCAACTAGCTGCCCATTCCATGTTACTTTATGAATTCCCAATTCTGGATTTTCTGGACGAGCAGCATCTTGCACCCACGTTAGCTCTAACGTATTCGTTCCAATGACAGCCGTAAATACATCATCAAAACTACTGTATTTTTTTGCCGCTTTAATGACATGTTTATTCGGTTTATATAGCTCATAATAGTCTGGTTGATTAAATTTATGGTATTTTCCACGGGCCCCCCAACTATCTGTAGACATACAGTAAGTGTCTATATTCATAAGAAGAGATGCCATCATACCTGTCATAAAGTACTTTTCTTTTGTTTCATCCAGCAATTCTTTACTTACACCATCTAATGCAAATGTTTTCGTTTTGAATTTTTCATAATAACTTAATCCACCATAATCGGTTTGTGCTTTTTGGTAATAATCAATCGCCTCATACATTCTATTTTTAGGGAGGCTACCTTCAGCATATTTCACTTCTGTTTGTGTTGTATCCGAATTCCATTCATACCAAGCATTTTCGAACATGTAGTAATCATTTTCGTTTAACACAGGAAGTAATTTATTTGGGTTTCCATCAAAATTACTCAACCATGAAAGTGGCATACTTTTTGAACTAAATGCGTAATCTATTCTCCATGAATTAGCAATTACATTCATACTTAAGGTATGTATATAATTCACAATTTCATTTTGGCGTTCTCTCGTTACTCTATAATCAAATCCAAATTCATCAAGAAAAATCCCCGTACAGCCGAGAGTTTTCCATGCATATACTCTAGATTTCAGTTCATTCATCTTTAAATTAGATCCGGCACTATTATCCATGCCAATTGGGATATAGCCAAGGAACTCCATTGTAGAGTTCTTATTCAACATAGACTTTGCGATGGCAACTGCATTACTATAATCCTGATGGCTAGGATCTTGGTACCGATCTCCCCAAACAACTAAATCATATTTAGCGAATAATGTTGCACAATCCTCTACTTTATAAGTACCACTGAATGAACTTGGGTAACCATAGTATAGGCATGAATTTGTAATGGGCTTTTTTAGATTAGACGTACTCATTAATTAATGATCATCCCTTTCTCATTTACAGTTTATGCCGAATAGATATATTGCGTACACCAAAAATCCCCACTATGCTCTTTAGAAACTTAGCGAGGATTTCCATTTATGCTTTTGAGATTTTGGAATAACTAATTTTAACTTCTTTATTTCTCTGCACCTACAGCCAACCAATGTGAATCCCATTCTGTTATGTCATTGCCTACACGACAAGCAAGCCCGCAAGCTCGCCCATCTGCAACAAATGAACCAATCAGCCATTTTTTCGAATGCTTGCCATCCTTTAATGTAATATCAATGGAGGGCATTTCTATATATTGCTGATAAATATAAAGATTATCTGTATAATGCGCAAATTGAGATGCTGCTTGCTTTTCTCCATTTGCTTTATGAATTTCAATCGTATTACCTTCCCGTGAAAATACTGGCTTTTTTACATAGCCAATCCCCTCACTAACAAATGGTTCTGCGCTCATGTATGTAGGTAACATATATTTTTCAATGGCTGCACGTTCTTCAGCGGTAAATAATAACGGTTCGCCCCGGCGTTCCCAAATTAACCACAGCAGAATTTTGGATTGAAGGACATATGCTGCAGGTGAATTAATAATTGCTAATTGTTTATCTCGAACCAATTCTAGCAAGGAAATACCGATTCGAGTTAGCTCGCCGTCATCGGATACATCATCAATTAAAAATTCGAGGGGATGCGCTGGGCGATATAAAATATCAATCCGTTCCATACTCGGCGTATATAAGCCGCGCTCAATTGTAGCGGTATCTGCTTCATATATAATTAGCTGTTTAATCGGCACGTACTCAATGTCGAAAGGCAAATGCTTTAGAATATACTCGACATGCACATTTTCCTCGAAGTCTTCATGCGCCTCTTTCCCTGTTATTACAACTTTAATTGGTGCAGATGTTGGCTTTTTTAAATAGTGAATCGATGCAAATAACGCTTGCGAAAGACTTTTAATTAACATGTCAGCCCGATTCGGGTTTTCATAACCAAATTCATCGCATAAATACTGGTTCATTTCAAAAGTTTCGGTAATTAAAAATGGCGTATCTCCATTTAATTCAATCGCTTTTATCCCACCATCTTCTGTACAAATAAAGTCAAAGCGTGCCAAAACTGATTGCTGCGGTAAATAATCGAGTGAAATAAACGGAATCATTTCTTCTCGAATGCCGAGCAAAAGTAGCTGTTCCACTGATAAGTGCTTAAACTGCTTCGCTACCTTCTGAAAAATGCGCCACAAAATATTCGTTGCATAATCAATTTCGTCGATTTTTTCCTGAGTCATCGGCAAAATATCATACAAGGCATATTCCAACTCATCCACATTTGCAAAAAAATGAGGGTATTGACTGTAAAATGCGGTACGTTGCTCTGTAATTGCATTTAAGTGATTCTTTTCCTTCATATTAGTCACCTCCGTATTGCTCATGAAGAGGCTGATCCGCCACGAGAAGTACCGCCAGAACTAAAGCCTTGCTTACCACTTGAGTAAGAATTTGTTTTATTTGTATTCGAACTGCTATATCCGCCGCCACCGCCTGATGAAACGGCGGATCGATTTTCTCCGTCACGCTTATTCATTGATTTGTACATTCCACTTGCCGCTAATGCTCCCAATGAAGCGAACATTAACCCGTTAAAGAAATGTTGCGAATACAGTGGCGAATTTTCGTCTATACATTCACTTGAACCATCGTCAGACTCTTGCCATGCTCCACAGTCTCCATAATATTCGCTCTCTTCAATATGTACTAGTTCTTCATCAAAATTCGTTTCAGTGTATTCTTCTGTTAGCACTTCATTGGAATTTGTATAAGTATCTTCATGTACCACTTCAACTTCATTATCAAAGTTATTTTCGAAATCCTCTTGTACGACTTCCTCTATTTCCACTTGGTTACTAGATGATGAATCGACTTCTCTCATTTCGCTAGGATAGAAAACCGTCTCCTCAGTGCCTCCACATCCAGCTAACGTTAAGGCAGAAACAGAAGTAATAACCGTATATTTAACAAGTACTTTTTTCGTCATATGAATTCCTCCTGGTGTTTTAATGTACTCTATTTACGGTTGAGCATACGAATAAGTTTCAATTTAAGGATAATTTAGGTGGTTTTTTCAAATTGTTTAGATCAACAGGGAAATTGGCGAGGAAAACGGGATTCGACGAGTTACGGCATCAATTTGGCTAGTTTTCGATGTATTTTGGCGAGTAACGCTTGAAAATTGGCTAGTTTTAACAGGAAATTGGCTAGTTTGAGAGAAAATTTGGCTAGTTACAGCAGGGAATATGATAAACTTCATAGTAAAATCAGGTAAAATATCTAGCTTTTATGGTAATATAATATTGTTATCTTTCAGAAAGGGTGAGAAATATGAAGAAATTTTCAACGATAATATTAGTCATCATAATGTTAAGCAGCATTAGTTGGATAACGGCAAGTGCGAATACGACTGTCACTTTAGACGGTGGTAAAGTCGTCAACAATCGTACCCTCGTACCATTACGTGCGATTTTTGAAGAATTAGGCGCGACTGTTCAATGGAATCAAAAAGATAAAACAATTACAGCTAAAAAAGGGCAAACGACAATTTCGTTAAAGGTCGGCTCAAAAACAGCACAAATTAACAAAAAAGCAGTTACAATTGATGTGCCTGCGCAAGTGTATAGCGGCTCAACATTAGTACCATTACGCTTTATTAGTGAATCCTTTGGTGTAAAAACTACATGGAACGCAAAAGAAGAAACAGCAATTTTAACGGCAGGCGATAAAACAATCGTCGTAAATGCAGGCGAATTCGAGAGCGCAGTCGCACTAGAAGCAACCGACATCAAATCTTCCCCTGGTGAAATTTATAGCACGATTGGTGTCATTTCAGACGGGGCAAACGTAAATGTCACAGGTGGTGTACCAACTGGTTACGATCAAGAGGATTGGTTTAGCTATGAAAAATACGGTTGGTCGAAAGTACAATATGGGGGATTAACAGGTTGGGTTGCAACGCATCATTTATCATTCCAAAACCCGTACAGTTGGGCACCAGGCATAAAAGACACTACGTTAAACCAACTTAAAATGGAGTTTGTCGGAAAAAATGATAAATACAAACTAGTTGAAGCAGGCGCATTTAATGGGGTTGGTTCACTAGAGTTTTATGTACAATTTGATGGTGTTGGTCAGTGGTATAGAGTCGTATCGATTAACCCAAAGACGGGTTGGTATCACGGATAAGTAATTGAGCTTTTGGATCTATAGTCAACCTCTACAAAATTAGCCACAGCAATTATAAGGAATTGTTTGTTATTAGGCACGCTTTTCATCATGCATCTAGAAACGCTTATGGTAATAAGTACTCCTGTCGTTTCTAGGTGCTTTTCTTGAATTTCCTTCTCCATCCCTGCTGTTACATGCAAAATCATGTTGCTGCTCACGAGATTTGATAGAGTTCAATCGCTTCTTGATACTCGCTACATATGCTAATGCATAACCCACTTAAAAATAGAGTCGTAACATGCAAATTCATCATTTGGTAACTGTTTAATTCACACATTTTGTCACTAATTCCTTCACCACTACATTTTAAAATGGCTTCTTTTCGAGTCCAAATTTCAGAAAACAAACGGCCTTGCTGTAGTTTACTTTTTTCTTCCTTATGTAAAATCCAGCCGTATAACTTTTCATCATATGGTAAATGACTCATTTCTACGTCTACACCAATCTGACCTAATTCGCTCAATGCAATGACTAAATATTCATCGTTATGGGACCAATTGATAAATTGCTTGTCATTCAAAATAAACGGTTTACCATTTGCATTTTTTTGTATATCCATATCCCCTACTATTTTTTTCACTAAAAGGACGGACCCATTTGTCTTACGTTCACTCTTACCCACTTTCTCCAACCAATTTTTTACAATATATAGTTTCATAAACGCTCATTTCTCCCATAAAAAAAGCAAGGATATAAAAATATATCCTTACCCCATTTTTTATATGCGAACAGCTACTTTAATAAAGCCTTCTGCAATTGCATAATCAATTAATTTTCCAATATACTCTTTTTCTAATAGAGGCAATTGATTCATTCCTAGACGGTTCATCGTATTTTTACTATCGAAAACAGCATTTGAATCACTAGCACCATCTCCATCTAGCTGAGCAACACCTAAATTTTTCACTTCTTCATTCACATTTCCACTTAAAACATATTCCTCATACACTGCTTTTTCTACCATTTCTATATTTAAATCCAACTCATTTAAAATTGAAATAAAGTGTTCAAATGGAATCGGGTTCGGGTGGCATACATGATACACACGTCCTAAATGCTTGGCTGTTAGTAAAGATTTCACTACCACTTCCGCTGCAAAATCAATAGGTGTAAAGTCTACCATCCATTGTACTTTAGGTGCTTTATTTACCATGATGATTAACTTCATCATACGATAAAATGCATTTCCATCAATATTACTCTGGAAACGCCCATCGCTATAGCGCCCCGTCAAATTACCCATTCGGTAAACGAAAACTTGTTTTCCTTCTTTCGCTTTATCTAATATCCATTTTTCAGCTATCATTTTTGTATCTGTATAAACACTTTCCAAATGTAACTGTTCAGGGAATTCAGTCGCTTCCTTTAATAAATCCCACTTTCCTTCTGCTAATAAATCTTGTATAACGCCTACAGTAGAAATATGATGGAAAGTAATTTTCGTATTAAAATCGACTAATTCAAAAATATTTTTCGTCCCTTGAACATTCACTTTCTCAAAATGTTCTCGATCCCCAAAATGCCTTACATCAGCTGCTGAATGAATAATCGCATCGATTTTTAATGCTAATTGTCTAAATTCTTCTTTTGGAAGACCTAAATACTTCTTCGTCAAATCTCCATTTACAATCGTAATTTTTGTACTTAACCCTGTATTAAAATAATTGTACATCGTATCTTTTACACGGCTTTCTGCTGTTTCACCGCGCACAAGTAAAATGACATCTTTTCCTTCTTCAAGCAATTTATTCGTTATATGACTCCCTAAAAACCCTGTTGATCCCGTAACAAATACCGTCTGCGCCTCAGGTAACGCTCCATTAACAGGTATTTCCGGAAGTTCAGCTAAATATGTGAATTCACCATTAAACTGTTCTTCCACTACATTCGATGTGTTTAACACTTTATTCGCTAAATTTTCTACCGTTTTCAAGTCGAAGAAATCTTTAATTGTTAAAACTGGGTACGCTGGTTTTAAGTATGATAAAATTTCAATTACTTTTAAAGAGTGTCCACCAATTTCAAATAAATTATCAAGGACACTAATTTCATCAATTTTTAATACCTTTTTCCAAACAGCTACAATGTCTTCTTCCACTGCATTACGCGGTGCAATGAATTGTTCTGATCTCGAAAGTGATACACGTTCTGCTTCGAGTTTCTCTAAAGCTTTACGATCTACTTTACCTGTGGGCGCAAATGGAATGTCTTCTAGCTGTTGCAATTTTGTAGGGAGCATGTAACTCGGTAAGTCTATTTTCAAAGCCTCGATTATCGATGTAAGTTCAACTTGCTTATTTGAAGTGAAGAAAGCTTTTAAAATTTGGTCATCCTCTTCTTTTTCTACTACAACAACCGCATTTTCAATATCCTCTATTTCATTCATTTTTGTTTCAATTTCGGCAATTTCAATACGATGCCCACGAATTTTCACTTGAGTGTCCATTCTCGAAACAAATTCAACATTGCCGTCTTTTAATTTTTTTACAAGATCCCCAGACCGATAGACAATTCCCCCATAAAGGTGCGGGTCAAATGGGTTTTTAATAAATACTTCTTCCGTTTTTTCAGTATTATTTAAATAACCTAAAGAAATACCGACAGAAGCGATCCATAGTTCCCCTACTTCATTTTCTTCACATGCTTTTCCTTCTTCGTTCACGATATAAATTTTATTCCCTGGCAATTGCTTCCCGATTGGAACGCTGTATACATCACTTCCCAAATCTTTCGGTACTTCATATGCAGTTGCCATTACTGTAATTTCAGTTGGTCCATATAAATTAAAAAATCTCGCTTCGCCACAAAAACTCGCTTTAAACTTTCTCGCTAAATCACCCGTTAATAATTCTCCACCTACACCGACAAGTTTAACAGTGGCGAATAATTTCGAGTTTTCTTCTGTTAAATAATTGACAATTCGATTAAAGAAAACGGTTGGTAGTACTGGAATGACTGTTATTTCTTCGGTTTTCACAACATCTAAAAAATTACTTTCAGCCATTCTTTCTTCATCATCAATTAAATACAATAAAGAGCCTGTTAAGAGTGATAGAAACGTATCTAATACCGACGCATCAAAACTATAAGTAGCAAATTGTAAAATTCGATCTTGCTCATTCACTTGCCAATCTTCTTGCATGTAATGAACTAAATTCAGAATACCTTGTTGACGAATGAGCGTACCTTTTGGCTTGCCGGTAGTACCAGATGTAAAAATTGTGTAGCAAACATCATTACTATTATCCTCGACATATTTAAATGATTTTGGCTCAAAATTCGTCTTTAAATCATCAACAAGTAAAATATTCATTGAAGGATTTAACTGTAACCCTTTTATTTTCTCGAAAGAGTCCGTATTACTAATAATAAATGAAGTATTAATATCCTCAATAATGTAGTTATTTCGATCATCCGGATGCGTAGGGTCTAAAGAAACATAAACACCCCCTGCCTTTATAATGCTTAGTAATGAAATGACCGTATCAATACTTCTTTTCAAATAAATTGCAACAAAATCTCCCTTTTTAAGACCATTTGAAATTAAATAGTTCGCAATTTTATTCGATTCATTATCCAACTCCAAATAAGTTAATTGTCGATTTCGTTCTTTTAGTGCAATTGAATTTCCGTGCTGTGTAACAACTTGACTAAACTTATTTAAAATAGTTTCCATTTCATTTACGACCTCTTTCAAATACTAGTAATCAACTAATGACATCCAAATGCTACCGTCATTGATTTTCGCTTACTGATGATAGCATCTGGCTAAAAATAATCGTGCTAGTTTTTAAACTTACTTACTACCTCTTCTAATTCTTCAGAAGTACTTTTTAAATTCTCTGACATACTATTGATGTTGCTTAACGTACTTTGTTGATTTTCAACGTTATCTACAATTCCTCCATAACCATCTACAATTTCTTTAGCATTCGAAGATAATGTAATAACCATTGCAGCTGATTGTTCTACACCTGCCGAAATTTCTTCCGTTGCCAACGACACAGATTGTAATTTTGAAGTAATCTCTTTATTGAATTCATGAATTTTTGTGAACATTTCATTTGTTTTTTGAGTGGATGCTTTACCGCCATCAACACCCTTTTTAATATTTTCCATAAACGATTCCGCTTCATTTACCGCCGCGCGAACACGGCTAACAAGCTCTCGAATACTTTCCGTAGATTTAGCAGATTGCTCAGAAAGTTTTTGGACTTCTTGCGCCACTACTGCAAAGCCTTTACCATGTTCCCCTGCGCGTGCTGCTTCAATACTTGCATTTAAAGCTAATAAATTGGTCGCACTCGAAATGTCTGTAATAACGCCTAAAATTTGACCGATTTCATCGGATAATTTCACTAAATTACCGATGTTTTTATTTGAATTTTCCACATCATTCACAATCGATTCCATTCGATTGGCCACTTCATAAGTAATTTCGTTACCATTTTCTGAATAGGACGTAACTTCTTCGGCATATTTATAAACGTCTGCTACATCAGTAGCAATATTTTGAACTTGAATCGACATATCTTCCATTGAGCGAGCTGATTCTTCAATTGACGTTTCTTGCCCTTTTAAATTGGACTCCATACCATTAATAGAGTTTGTAATTTCCTCTGAAGAATCATATGTTGACTTGAATGCGTTTTCTAATCGTTTTGAATCGTCTTTCACTTTTAAAGCTGTATTCGTTACGCCATTCACCATATGACTTAAAGATGTAATCATTTCATTAAATCTTGCATTGACCGTACCTAATTCATCTCTGCCCTCTGGTAAATCCGCTACTAACTCACCTTTGCTTGCTTTATTAATTCCTGCCAATAAATAGTTTAAAGGTTTTAATTGAGACTTAACGATAAAGTACTGCATAATTATCGAAAGAATCATTAATACTGCTAATGACATAGAAGTCCATTTTAAGAGGCCTGCTTGTCCTTCCCCAACACTAGAGGCATCTACATCAATTGCATAATAGGCGATTAAATCCTTTTGTGCATTAAATATTGGGTACAAAAATGTAAGCCATGTACCGTAATCATCTTTATATATTTCTGTAAATTCTGGTTCGCCAGTCGCTTTTAAAACTTCTAAAGCTTTTACAACGATTTCAGGTTGTTCATATAAACCACCAGGCTCTAAACCTTCTCCTATAAACATTTCCCAAATGGCATCATCAAAGGCAATTAAAGACGTTTCATTTTTCTTTTCACCACTTAATTCAACTCCATAAATATAACCTTGTGCGACGGTAGGATTATACTCACTCATTTTGTTGAACATATCTGTATATTTCTTATGTACTTCACTTTGAACATTCGTATCTTGCATTAATCTTTCAACTTCGCTACCATCAATCTTTTCGTACCATGATTCAGAAATTCCTTTTGTTTGATTTCTAAGCTGATCCTTTAATAAACTTCCTTGTATAAAGTAACTGACACTTATGAGAATTACACCTACGATTAAAATACTAAAAATGGTAACTAGAATATTTTTTGTAAAGAACTTCAGGTTACTAAACATTTTATCCTCCTGTTATTTATAATTTTCTATGCACTATAACTATTTTCATATAATTACAACAATTATAAATATATCATGAATTCATCCTTTTTTTGAGTGTATATAGTTGTTTATTACTTAAATAATCTATTACTTCCATATTTTATATAGATATAATGAATCAAATAAATGATCTCTCTCATTTAAAATTGTTATAAAACACTATTTATTTACCCGTGAATTATATATCGAAATATTCAATCTAATATAAATACCCATAGCCCTATGAGCATTTCCAATTAAGTTTACTCAAGGGCTTTGTTTGGTGATTAACGGAATTAGCGTAAATAACAGTTAAATAATAGAGAGGGGAAATTATACCGAAGTCGCCTTTTGTATAAGCAATTGTTCGACTTCTGCTTTTAATACTTGATTGGCGTAACGAAGGGCTATATCTTCACCTGCCGTCGCTATAATTACGTCACTAAAATACGCATCGATTTTTATCCACCGAACAATTCGAATTCGCTTGTTCGCTAGCTGTCTTTTTTGTAAAATGTACGCCTCATTAAGTCGCTTCAACAACATATCTGTCCAGCGACTATAAAACCCATGCATCTTCAAGCCCTCTAGTTTTAAATAGTCCTGTTGAAGTGAACGTATGGCTAACTCAAGCACAATAAACTCATGCACAATCGGTCGATCATCTAAACTAATCATAGTTATCAACTACTTGTACAGCTTGAATCGTTGCAAAATCAAGCTTCTTTACAGCCGTTTCTGTTTCAACTAACAGCTGTTTTTTAGCTATTTCTAATGCTGTAATGATTCCGAATTCCATGGACCATGTTCCCTGCTTAAAAATCGAAAAAGTAATCGCTAGCCCTTGTTTGTACGCTTGTTCAATCGTTTGCTGTAGGTCTTCTAGTTCCCATTCTGTTTTTTCTTTCGGTGCTGTGTACGCTAATTCCTTTTCCCATTCATACAAACGCTGAATATGCTCTGGTAACATCATTGCCGTCCATTTTAAATTTCCTCGGTCTTTATTCATTTCCATTCACTCCTTTACGCTAAATGCCCACCGATTAATCGTTTACGTGCGATTGCCGTTCCTGATTTTGTAAACGAAACGGCACGTAAAATTGATGTTGCACCGAATCGCTCTCGTATACTGTCTACTGTATGTCCTAAAAGTAAACGCTGCTCTTTACCTGTATCAAATAAATCAAGTTGAATACTACGCTCTTGTTCTACATTGGAAATCCGTACTGACAACTGGCGCGCCGGCTCTCCAGCAAAATGTGTATCGAGCAATTCTTTACACACCTTATAAATCGTCAACGTTTCATTTGTCGGTTCCGCGATTGTTTTGGAACGGTAAAAACCTTTCGTCATCGCTGCTTTACTATAAGACAATCCAAGCGAAATCGTACGTCCTACATAACCGGCTGTACGTGTCCGCCTCGCCACATCCTCACACATTTCAAGCAGGACGACACAAATTTCGGCGCGTGTCGCGTAATTACGCATTAGCATCTGTCCTTTACCAAAACTAATTTGCTCACTAGTAATTGGCTCTTCAAAGTTCGAATAATCAATCCCGTGTGCATGATAATAGAGTTGATTGCCCATTACACCAAACCGTTGCTCAAGCGCTTCCAAGTTCATATTCGCTAAATCTCCAACCGTAAAAATCCCCATATTGTTCAAATTCACTTCCATACGACGACCGATTCCCCACATTTTAGATAGCGGGTGAACAGGCCATAATTTTTTGGGCACATCTTCATACGTCCATTGTACAAAGCCTGTCTTTTTTGCTTCTATATCGAGCGCCAACTTGGCCATTAATCGATTCGGACCTAATCCAATGGCAGAGCGAATATGAAATTGCTGAAAAATTGCTTGTTGAATCGCTTTTGCCGTTTTTTCAGGTGATCCCCAAAGTGTCTCGCACCCCGTTAAATCAATAAAGCTTTCATCAACGCTATATACATGAATCGCCTCACGTGGAACGAACTGTGCAATCAACTTTGTAATCGCCATTGACATATTTAAAAAAAACGACATTTTCGCCTCAAATAAACGGATGTCTGGATGTTTCGGAATTTCATAAAGACGATTGCCTGTTTTAATACGAAATTGTTCTTTCATAGGCGGGGATGCAGCTAATACGATACTTCCAGGCTGCTTGAAATTACCAATGACTGCAATCGGTACTTTCATGACATCCAGACCTTCCAACACCGCTATACAACTTGCATAAAAGCACCGCATGTCAATACAAATAATTGAACGATTCGGCAGTGGATGATTCATCATAAAAGCACCTCCTTACAAAACGTATGTTCTTGTTTTTATTTTAAGAACAATTGTTCGTTTTTACAAGTGTTAATTTTATCCTCTATGGGGTAAATCAACACCTAATTTCCGTAACTTTACAAGCCGATTTAGTCATTTTACTTATTCGCTTTCAAAGCAACGTAAAAAGGGTCTATCAAGATAACTTGATAGACCCTTTTTGCTAATTATTTAAAATCCCCAATCAAAGTTACCCACGCATTGCGTCGATTAGTTCTGGTTGGAACTTGCCCTCTCGCAGCATCGCGATTTCTACTTTATAAGGCGCTTGCTTATTTTTCGCGTCTGTCCCTACAAATGGCGTTTCTAAAATTTTCGGTACATGCATTAACTGCGGGTGATGCACAATATATTTCAATGCTTCAAAACCAAGCTCACCAAAACCAATATTTTCGTGACGGTCTTTCCCAGCACCACGCACGTTTTTGGAATCATTAATGTGTAGTACTTTTAATCGATCTAAGCCAATAATTTTGTCGAATTCATTTAAAACACCATCAAAATCATTCACGACATCATAGCCTGCATCATGTGTATGACATGTATCGAAACAAACAGATAAACGTTCATTATTCGTTACACCATCAAAAATACGCGCAAGCTCTTCAAAATTGCGACCAATTTCCGTACCTTTGCCAGCCATTGTTTCCAGTGCAATTTGAACCGGATAATCTTGTGAAAGCACTTCATTTAACCCTTCCACAATTCGCGCAATCCCAGCATCTACTCCTGCACCGACATGCGCACCTGGATGCAACACAATTTGTTTTGCTTCTAGTGCGGCTGTACGTTTAATTTCTTCTTGCAGGAAATTGACACCGAGCTCAAACGTTTCGGGTTTTGTCGTATTTCCTAGATTAATAATATACGGCGCGTGGACGATAATATTGCTCATGCCATGTTCTTGCATATGCATAAGACCTTTTGCAATATTCAATTCTTCAATTGGCTTACGACGCGTATTTTGCGGCGCACCTGTATAAATCATGAATGTATTCGCTCCGTAAGAAAGTGCCTCTTCACTTGCTCCAAGTAACATTTTCTTACCGCTCATAGATACGTGAGAACCTAGCAACATCAATATTTCCCCCTATTTATTTGTACGACGTTTAATACGACGTTCACGTTTTTTAACTTTTTCCATTTCCCATCGCATATTACGTTTATAGCCTGGTTTTACCTTTTTCGGTTTACGAACAAGAGCAATCGCTTTTTGGTCAATTTCGTCGATTTGCTTCACACGGTTTTTACGTGAGTGACGCTCTTTCAACTCAGTCCATTCACCATTTTTCACGTCTTTTTGTACGAATGGAATGCCCATTTTCTCGATACGAACAATTGCATCCTCATCTTCTGGTTGGAACAATGTAATCGCTGTTCCTTTTGTGCCAGCACGAGCAGTACGACCTACACGGTGAACGAAAAACTCTAAGTCTTCTGGAAGCTCATAGTTAATCACGTGTGAAATCCCTTGAATATCAATACCGCGCGCAGCAAGATCTGTCGCTACGATGTATTGGAATTCTAAATCACGAACTTGTTTCATCATTTTTTTACGGTCACGTGGCGATAAATCACCATGAATTTGTCCTACACGAATGCCTTGCTCTGCTAAAAATGTCGCAACAGACTCAGCATTTTTACGTGTATTACAAAATACGACTGCTAAAAATGGATTAATTCCCTTCATGACATCTAATAAACGTGCATTACGTGATTTCGAACGTACAGGTACTAATACAAAATCAATACCTTCTGCAACTGGGCGTTTATCATTCATATGAACATGCGTAGGTGCATCCATATATTTTTTTAAGAAAGGCTTTAATTTTTCTGGAATTGTTGCTGAAAACACGAACATTTCTAGCTTATCTGGCATGCTTGAAGCAAAACCATCAATTTCCTCAATGAAGCCCATGTCAAAGGCTAAATCTGCCTCATCAACAACTAAAATTGGTGCAGTGTGTACAAGTAAGGCATTTTCTTTTACTAAATCGCGAATACGACCTGGTGTACCTACAACAATTTGGGGTTGTGTTTTTAATCGGTCAATTGAACGTTGTTTGTCCGTTCCGCCGATAAATAATTTAGAAGTAATTTCCGTACCTTCTGTTAACTGGTTTAACGCATCAAAAATTTGTTGCGCAAGCTCACGTGTTGGCGATGTGATAACGGCTTGCACCTCTTGTTTTTCCTCTTGAATACGTTGCACAATTGGTAATAAAAAACTATGTGTTTTCCCTGTACCTGTATGTGCTTGTCCAATCGCACTTTTTCCCTTTAGTACGAGTGGAATAATTTCTTTTTGAATCGGTGTCGGCTCTGTAAATCCAAGCTTTGCAATGGCGTCCTGCAAAAATGGCTTGAAATTATAATCAGTATATTTTGACATGTTTATTCACTCCTAACATCTGTCCTATTGTACCATGTTTCGTACATTTAAGTGACCATCTGCATATCATAACGATAAATAGTTTTGTCGTCAAACAGGAATGAGGGAATAGGGGAAAAAAATGAAAATTAATTGTCGATTTTAGCAAAATTATGCTGAATTAAAGAAGGGAGTTTATTATGCGTCCTCCATATTATTATCCATCTGGTTTTATGATGAACCCAATGCAAATGCCGATGCGTTATCCTATGTATTCACCTTATCAAATGCGAGGTTCGATGTTTTCACAAATGCCGATGCCGAGACAAATACCGTTCCAAGCCCCAAGAGCCGGGTTGGCAGATGCTGGATTAGCCGGGGCTGGATTAGCGGGTGCAGCAGGTTTGGCTGGGGCAGCGGGCGCAGCTGGAGAAGCAGGTATAGCAGGCGCAGCTGCAGCTGGCGGTACCCCACGCTTAGAAGGTTTTTTAGCGGGCGCAAATTCATTATTTTCAAATGCCCAAAAATTTACACCGTACGTTCAACAAGCTGCTCCAATGTTCAAAAATCTTCCTGCATTGTGGAGAATGTATAAAGGTTTTAAAGGTGAGCCGGATACATCTGCCGACTTGGCAAGAGAAATATTTGAGTCGACAGCCATTACCCCAACAGAACAACGTGGGAATCAAAGACCCCCATCCGCGCCAACAGGACAACGAGATAACCAAGGACCACCATCTGCACAAACAGGACAACGAGGTAACCAAAGACCACCATCTGCACAAACAGGACAGCGAGGTAACCAAAGACCACCATCTTCTCCACCAACAGGACAGCAAGAAAATCAAAGACCCCCATCCGCACCAGCAACTCCACGCCCTTCTGTACCGAGGATCTTTCAACCACCCTTTGATTTTTAACCTTTAAATCGGGCATTTCTCGATACAAGTAGTTACTATATCGAAAATTCGATGCCCCTTACCCGCATGATTGTTTGCGGCTATCCGTTTGAATGGCTCTATCCGTCACTTTTGTGATTCTATCCAACACTTTTGAAGTTTTATCCGTCACTTTTAACTTTTTATCCACCACTTCATCAATTCACCAATAATTTCACATATAAAAGGGACTGTCACAAAAGAGGAAATTCTTTCGTGACAGTCCCTATGTTTTGAACTAGTTGGCGAAAATTGGCTTTCTCTCCCACTGTTTTGCAAGTTGCTCAATTTTATGTGCGACTTCCTTTTGCGCTACCCGTTCAGTTGCATGATCCCCTACTTCATGCTCCCCAACACAAACGCTATGCTGTGCTTGTTGGAACATTAATACATCATTCACATCATTGCCAAAAGCGATGTATTTTTGGACGCCTAAACGACTTAAACCTTTTACTTTATTTAAATCATTCGAGCAAATGTCGATAATTTTTTCCTCGGTATATTCAAAAATCGTAACAGGTAATGTATGTACATATTCCTTAACATGAGACGGCGGATCAAATAATAATACTTTTGAAAAGCCATTTAATTGCTCAATCGCTAAACGCTTTGCTTTTTTCTCGCTATTTATGCCACGGTACATCGGATGGTCCTCGCTGCCCGAATACGCATAATCCCAATCACTGTCTGCTAAATACGATAATTGATGTTGCGCAATTAGCTCCATAAGTTGCGTTTGAATCGCTGCGTCTAAAAACTCCACCTCGATTTTACCCTCAACAAATGTAAAGGCCCCATTGCTACCAATCATACGACATGAATGAAAATCCTTTGGTATGACCGGTAACATATCCCGAATTGGACGAGCCGACGCAAAAATAATTTCGTGTCCTAGCTCCTCACAAAATTTCAATGCCGCTGTTATTTCCTGATCAAGCGGTTGCCCTTGAAAGCAAAGCGTTCCATCTAAATCAAATACAAAAATCATTTCCTCACCTCTACCGACTATTGTAACGAACTTTCAGTACAATAGGGGAAAGAAAAGTTGGACATCTGTGTATACATTTTTCAAACCTCATTCGTTGTATAAGTATAAGGAGGACAAAACATGAAAAAAGAAGATCAATTTACCTCCTACCTTATTGAAATAGGAGAGGAAGTGTTTCGGTTGTTACGCGCAAAAGGAGCGTCAAAAGAGGATGCGGAGGACATTATTCAAAATACCTTTTATAAAATTTATACATTGCTCGATACATTAAACGATGCAACGATTCGCCCATGGTTTTTCCGCGTTGCATTAAATGAATATATCGATTTCAAACGCAAGAAGGAACACCAAAATATCCATTTTTCAAAAGAAATTCATACAAAATTGCAGCATTGTGAAGATGATTTTGACGCGATTTTTAATAAAGATGAGATTTTCTTTTTGTTGAAAGATGTGAAAAAGGAATATACGGAAATTTTCCTTTTAAAATATTATTACGAATTTTCATATGACGAAATCGCACAACTTTTAGGTATTCAAAGTGATAGTGTGAAGCAAAAATTATATCGCGCACGAAAATCAATTCAAACACAGGCAGGAGAGAAAAAATCATGGATAAAACGATTCAAAAAGCATTAAGAAAGGCAAAATGGAAGCAATTGCTCAAAATCAGCCTTATTTCAATGATTGCTGGATTTATTTTACTTATTAGCTTTTATAAAGTCGGCAATCATTTTGCAGCGAAAAGTACAGCTCGGCTACATGAAACGTTATTTTTACACAATGCCGTAGCGGAGCCAAACGTTCAAATTAACTCCCAGGTGACGAGCAATCGATCAATGTTTGGGGGCAATATTATTACGAACCGCTCCAAAAATGTGAATGGTTACTTAGTTCCGTGGAGCACGCTGACAAGTTCATATGGATGGATTCGAATTGGAATTGATCATAATGAACTTACCCCTGGCTTCCGTTTAGCTGGAAAAAACTCTTATGAATACGATAAACAAACGAAGCAAAAAGTAGCAACGTTTTACCATCCTTCTATTATAGAGTATTATGACGGCGTTCAAAATGAATTGGCCGAAGTCGCACAGCTTGAAAATCATGTAGCAGAGGTGGCGGTTTCGTTTAATGGACCACTGACAACCGATGAAATTTCCGAGCTCATTCCAGAAGATAGCTTCAATATCGACTGGCTATATATGACTTCAACTGTTGGGGATGAAAGCATGGGACCTTTAGGAATGCCTGTTTACGGCTTTAGCCCAGGTGAATTTAATGAAAATATGTACGACGATTTTATTGAAAGTTTAAGACAATATGATAACAATAATAGCATCGAAGAAATTCAAGAGTTTATTATTGAAAACGACGGGAAAAACTTCCGCGACGTAAAAGTACTGGGCGTCATGTTAACAGGGCGTTCAGAAAGCTTCAAGAAATTAGTAGACGCGCCATTTATTCGTGGTGCATCTGTTGGGGTTACAGCTCCAATCGTTCCTTATATTCAACCGACGAAATAATGAAAAGGCCTGTTACTCCAAAACTTTATGGAGTGACAGGCTTTTCATTATTTATATTTCTTCACCAAAACATGCGCTTGTTTAGGATTCTTCAATGGATTTCCCCATTTCCCGCTGTAACTAGCCAAATTTTTATGTAAACTAGCCACTAACTCGTTTAAACTAGCCATTCTTCAAGCGTTACTCGCCAAAATACATCGAAAACTAGCCGAATTTATGCAGTTACTAGCCAAACCATATTTAACTAGCCAATTTAACGCATTAACTAGCCAAGTTTAATGTTGCACCTAATTTTTTAAACTGAATTTTCCTCAAGCTCCTGCTGCACGTTTCGAAGCAATGCATCTGCATCATCTGCGAGCACTATTTCACCATTAACAATCGCAAATAAATGGCATTCACAAATTTCGCAATTTGATGTACAGCCGGTTTCCGTAATTTCTACATCATCCCGTTCGATGAGCACATCATACGCATCGACAGCGCCTAATGATAAGTTCGTCATACAAAATTCGAGTTGATTTTTAAGTACTTTTCCCTCTTTTTTCTTTTTAAAAAATGAAAAAACCATGCGATTTCCCCCATTATGTATAGTTTTCCTAATTCTGATTATACACAATGATTCATTCGAATGATTCTAGTACGCCTAAATCTACTCATATATCATGCTAAAGTATGAACACTTTCACTTATACCTCATTCAATTTCACTTCATACTGACGAATTTTACGTAAGTCCCCTTTAGACTGGAAGAAACCTTGCTCGATTAATTTGTGTACGCGGTAGTTAATCCAGGAATCAGAAATATTATGCTCCGTTTCACCTAACACTAGCCCGATTAAACGGACTGCACGAAGCCATGTTCTTTCATCCTGCTCTTCATGAAGCATTTTTGCTGTCTTAATAATAAAAGCATCATCGCGGTTTTCATCCTCATAATGCATTTCCCCGTGCCGCCAAGTACGTACAGCACATTCATTTGATAATAACTGTTCCGCTTCTTTTTGATAAGTAGCGAACAGCTCATCCGCCATACGTTCGATCCATTCGTTTTCTATAAACTTCTTCATTTCCTCCGAGCTTATTTCACCTGAATAACGAATTTCACACCATGTATCCCTACCTTTACAAGATTCAAGAACATTGAAATACGTATTACATACATAGCACGTGACCTTTTTCCTTGCGAGCAGTTTCGTAACAAAACGTAAACCAAACTGTTCTGCAGCATTTTCACATGTCCAAATAATGATTTTCGAACCTTCTGCTATTTGTTCTACTTGCTGAAGTCCCGTTTCAAATAATTGTTGATACCGCTCAATATCCTCCGCGTCAAATAAATAATGATCTTTAAGCCATTGCAACCGATTTTTTAAACCCATTTCGGTATGAATATCTTTAATAGGCCCTTCACCTAAAAGTCCTGGGAAAGCAATAATTGATTCTTTCCTCCCTTTCATTGCGAAGCGCAAAGATCCATAGGCAGATTCACCAAAAATAATATGTATCGTTTGCATGCGTTCCCCTCCAACTTATTAGTTCTTCTAGTTTAGCATGAAGCTTTTCCAATTTCAGTAAGTTACAAGCGTGGTTAATGTAGCTTTTGAATAAAATTCGATGAAAAGTAAGTTAAAAACGCTGATTTATAACGTTAAGGAATCCGCTGTATATGCAAGAATTTATTCAAAATATGATCCAAAGCAATCTCTTTTAAACAGCATCGATAGCGCTGTTGTATCTAAGTTCAAACGCTAGTACATAAAAAAATGTATATGAATGAAATATAGAAAAACACTTAAAACGTTGGTATGACAGCATTTTAAGTGTTTTACGGTGTCCCCAAACTTTGATTTGGGGACGTTATTTGAATAACCCATGTATGAAGCATAACGTTCCAATAGGCTCTATTAAAGAACGATTTTAAATAGTTAGCCTTAAATAATATAGTTTCACATCTTTTAATAAAGTACTCAAATCAATAGAAGCATCAATGGAAATATATAATGAAATAATAATTGCTAACACAATCACAATCGCACCATCTTTTAGTGTTTTTCTATCCTTCTTATAAAGATAAAATGAAATTACTGCAACAATTAAAAAGTATGTTAGCCATGTGACTAGTTTTGAAAGTTTTAATTTACTGTCATTTACAGCCATCATAAAGTTGCCTAATTCATCTTCATTGTCGATACTTTCTTCGATAGTAGTTATATCTCCTTTGTAACCAATCTTCCAAGAGTATGAATTTTCCTCTTTGATTACGGTGTACTCATAGCCTATAACTTTTCTTTCACTAATAATTCCTGAATATTCTTGTGTATCTTCTTGACCTTGAGTACAAGCAGATAATATTAAAGCCATAAAGAATAATGCTATCAGAACAAACTTTTTTATAAGACTTCTCTCCCTTACACAAGGCAATTTTTTAATTAATTCTATAGTGTGGTTCATGTATTCTTCTTTATTACTATGATAGTTCCCAAAGCGTCGTTGGTAACTATTCTTTTCTTAGCGTTGTAAACAGCTTAAATCTGACGTGACCACATAATAGATAAAATCATTTTTATATACATCTGAATCAACAAAGTAATTACTACTGCTTCATAAATCACTTGTAATTTTATTAACATATTTAACAATTATTAGACGGAACCCTTTTTGAATTATTTAGTGTAACAAAAAACTCGCCCCACAGCTAATGGATCAAGTTTTTAGTTCCCAACTTTTTGTCTTTCAACATCAATCTGAAAAGGTTTTTGCATCAACCGATTTTCTCATTTTAGAATATTTCAAGTATCCGAAAACTGTAACAGCTATACTAATAAGACCAATAAATAAGGTAATCCAGAAAATCATTCTTCCTCCTACTGTCGAAGAATTAAAAACAAAGCTACCAAATAGTAGTATGACACAACTTATTAACCCCCAAAAAATAAGTCCCCATTTTGGTTGATATGTTATTAAGTAATGACCGGCTACAATGTAAATATAAAATATACTTATTAACATGATCACAGGAAATAGCGGCTGAAATTTAGCAGCATAAATAAAATAATCCAGCTGATTAATATCATGACCATTCACAATTTCAATGTTAAACAAATTTGAAAATGGTGTAGAATATTTCCATTCCCAATTGATATCTGTTATTGCGCTCCCTTCGTACCATGCGAAAAATGTTGATATTGTTAAAATAAAAAGTCCTATTATTATGTGCAACATATACCTAAACATTTTTACCCCCTAATTTCATCCATTTATTACAAAGACGTATTAAGATACTTTTTGTTTCCAAGTTTCATAATACAATTAACCAAAATTACGAATTGAAACTCCCCCATGTGACAACGCTCCCAATCCCCCTACAACTCTATCAACCTCCCCCCAGCAACGATATTTTGAATTAAACTTCTGAGTCGGCTATAATGGACGTACTGAGCTTTGAGAGGGGTTTGCATAATGAAAGTTATTAAAATTAATCCACGCGGCTATTGTTATGGGGTAGTTGATGCAATGGTTATTGCACGCAATGCTGCGCTTGATACATCCTTACCAAGACCAATCTACATTTTAGGTATGATTGTGCATAATAAACATGTAACCGATGCATTTGAACAAGATGGCATCATTACGCTTGATGGCGAAAATCGTAAAGAGATTATTGAACAGGTAACAGAAGGAACAGTCATTTTCACTGCACATGGAGTTTCACCTGAAATTCGTGAAATCGCGCGACGTAAAGGGCTTGTATCTATTGATGCGACTTGCCCAGATGTTACTGTGACGCATGATTTAATTCGTGAAAAAACGGCAGAGGGCTATGACATTATTTACATCGGTAAAAAAGGACATCCAGAGCCTGAGGGAGCAATTGGTGTTGCACCCGACCATGTTCACCTTGTGCAATCAATGAAAGATATTGAAAATCTACAATTTGAGAACGAAAAAATATTAGTTACGAACCAAACGACAATGAGCCAATGGGATGTTTCCTTCTTAATGGACAGCTTAAAGGAAAAATTCCCTCATGTGGAAGTGCATAAAGAAATTTGTTTAGCAACACAAGTTCGTCAAGAGGCCGTTGCTGAACAGGCTGGCGTTTCTGATTTATTAATCGTTGTAGGCGATCCAAAATCAAATAACTCCAATCGCCTTACACAAGTTTCGGTTGAAATTGCAGGCACACCATCGTACCGCATTTCGGATATTTCTGAAATTAAGTTAGAGTGGCTAGAAAATGTTGAAACGATTGCCGTTACAGCAGGCGCATCTACACCAACACCTATTGTGAAAGAAGTTATTGCATTTTTAGAGAAATTTGATAAAAATGATCCCGCAACACATGAAATCGTTCGCTCGGTAACACTCGACAAAATTCTACCAAAAATTAAAACACCAAAACCAGTCGAAAAAATACTACCTTACTAAACATAAAAGCAGTAGCACATTCAAATACGTGCTACTGCCTTTTTCATTCTTCAAAAAAATATTGATTTACAGGTCGCCCTACACTTCCGTACTGAATATCGACATGGATCATCTGATTTTTCTCCATATAATCCAAATAGCGTCTTGCGGTTACTCTTGCGACACCGATGCCCGCTGCCACATCATCCGCTGACGCACCATTGTTTGATTGCTTTAAGTACTGTAAAACTTTCGCTAACGTAGCTCGGTTAAATCCTTTTGGAAGTTCTTGTGAAAAGGGCTGTACAGATTCTGGCTCCGAATTTGCCTGCTTTGTTTGCCCCATCATTTCATCCAATTCTTGCTGATTTACTTCTTCTACGGCTCCCATCTTCTCTTTGAACAAGCGATAATTTAGCAATGTTTGCTCCATCCGTTCAAATGTAAAGGGCTTCATAATATAATCATACACACCTAAATGGAGAATTTGCTGTATTGTTTGCACATCATTCGCTGCTGTTACCGTAATACAATCAACTTCTAAATTTTGATGACGAATTTGGCGCAATGACTCTACGCCATCCTGTTCTGGCATAAAAATATCCATCAAAACTAAATCTGGTGATAGCTCTTTAATTTTTTCAATTCCTTTAATCCCATTTGGCGCCATATCAATCACTTCAAAACCGTCCACACGTTCAATAAATTGACGATTTACCTCACGTACCATCGGATCATCTTCTACTAGCAATACCTGGATTGTTTTCACAATAAAAATCTCCTTTTAAAGATCAAAAGTCAAAATAAAGGTTGTCCCCTTATTTTCCTCACTCACTATTTCAATTGTGCCATTTCCTTTAGTAATAATTTCGTGAATTAAATACAGGCCAATCCCTCGATTTTCACTATGTTTCGTCGAAAAGCCATTTTCAAAAATCTTTTCTACATCATTTGACGGAATACCTACTCCGTTATCCGCTATTAAAATCGCTAAAATGCCATCATTATCATCAATTGAAATCGTTACTTCCTTTTGCTCGCGTTCGACTGCAATGAGTGCATCAAATGCATTTTCAATTAAATTCCCAAATAACACAACAAAATCATGGTGGTCCAACTGTTCGGGAAAACGCGTCAATTTACTTTCTTCATCAATCAACACTTGAATGCCAAGCTCTTTCCCACGACTAATTTTGCTTAATAATAGCCCCGAAATATTTTCATTATATATGCGTTCATTTAAAAACTTGGTCACTTGCTCTTGCTGCACTTTCACTTGCGATAAATAATCAAGCGCTTGTTTATTATGACCGAGCTGTAATAATCCCGCAATTGTATGCAATTTATTTTTATATTCATGCGTTTGGATGCGGAGTGCCTGTACAAAAGCCTTTACCCCTGTCAGCTCTTCTGCTAACTGTTTAAATTCCGTTAAATCTTTAAAAATTGCCACTGCACCAGCCACTTGACCACCTACAAAAATCGGAATTCGATTGCTTAAAATACTATGGTTATTGACGTAAATTTCCTGATTATAAACCGCGCGACCACTCTCTACAATTTCAGGAAGTCGCGTATCTGGAAGCACATCATAAATATTTTTCCTGATATATTTTTTGGGATTTCCTGCTACGCCTAAAATTCGACTCGCCTTTTTATTAAAAATCGTAATTTTCATCTCTTTATCAACCGCGATAATTCCTTCATGCATCGCATTAAACGTTTCCGTCCGTTCCACGTACATTTTCGCAATTTCATGTGGCTCAAGTCCAAACATTTGTTTTTTGATGTGGCGCCCAAGTGTACGCGCCCCCCAAATACTAAATAAAATGGACAGCAAGATCGTCACAATCATTTCATTTAAATTTTCTAAAATAAGCTGTAAAAAAGTCGGCAATAAAAAACCAACGACGACGACACCAATTTGCATACGCTCAGCGTTTAATACCGGCACAAAAGCACGTACGACAATCCCTTGCTCCCCTACTGCTTTTGATATATAGTAGTTTTCATTAAAAGCCGCTTGAATATCGCTCGACTTACTCACCTGACCGATTTGCTCTGGTGAAGGATGCGATAATTTGACGGAATCCATATTCATGATGACGATATACTGCGCATTGTTAATTACTTTAATACGGTTAATCATTTGATTGAACGCGCTATTATTTTCTATGGAATCTGCGTTCTCCAGCTGTTTTTGAACTTCTGGTAAATCGGAAACCGTTTGCGCAACTAACATCGCACGTTGCCCTAAATCGGTTTCATCGTTATCAGCTAAATTGTTTAACAGTAAAATACCCGCAACTAAAAAGGAGAAGGCGATAATGAAAAATGTCAAAAGTACAATTTTCCCATTTGTCGATAATTTATTAATTTTCATTTCATGCCTCCTTTTTTGCTCTATAATATAACAGACAACCGTTGGAAAAGGTCAACATATGTAAAATTACTTGAGAAACTTTCGATAAATGAGGTGATTTTTTTGCGATTTTATTTAATTTCAGCCATTGTTACACTCATTATTTTAATCACGGTTATTTCATTTCGCCAAGATGTTTGGCAAACGTATGCATTACCTTATGATGAAGAACAGGTCGGCTTGAATGACCAAATTACGATTAATTTTAGCCATGTTGTAGCTGAAAACACACCAAAAGGACTGGCAGCTGATAAATTTGCGCAGCTTGTAAAAGAGAAATCAAACGGAAAAATAAATGTCCAAATTTACCCGAATGGTATTTTATACAATGATGAAAACGAACTTGCCGCATTAAAAAATGGCGATATTCAAATGATTGCGCCAACAATTTCGAAAATGACCGAAGCGCTCCCTTCCTGGCAAGTGCTCGATTTGCCCTTTATTTTTGAGCGGGAGGATCAAATTTATGCCGCGCTGCATGGTGAATTAAGTAAAACATTGCTAGCAGAACTATCCTCCATCAATGTGCACGGGCTTTCTTTTTGGAATAATGGCTTCAAACAAATCGCTTCAAAAAATGAACTGATTCAAACAGTAGAGCAATTTCAATATTTAACAGTCCGAATTATGACAAGTGATTTATTGTCACAGCAATTTAACTTATTAAACGCAGAGCCCATTAGCACGACATTCAATGATTTATATAAAAAAATACAAAACAATGAAATTTTAGCGCAAGAAAATACGCTGTCTAACTTGTATTCAAAAGGTTTTTATAAGATGCAGCCGCAAATTACATTATCTAATCATGGCTTATTAGCTTATAGCGTTTTAATGAATGAAGATTTTTGGCAGTCTTTAGATAAATCCTCACAAAAGATTATCACACAATCTTTAAAGGAAATGGATCGTTGGCAGCATGAACAAGCTATCGCATTAAACGAACAAAATCTCCAACAATTACAAGCCGATCCAAATGTAACGCTTTATACTCTTTCAAAACAGCAACGCGAGGAATGGAGAGTTGCTTTACAACCCATTTATCAATCGTATAACAATATTGGAAATCCTCAATTTTTAGCGCAGCTGTATCAAGATATTAAAAATTGAACGGGAATTTCTGACATCCGACAAATAAACTTAATGAACAAAACCTAACTACTTATAAATAATAAGTAGTTTTTTCTTTTGTACTATAACAAATTACCCCTACACCAAAACAGTATTATAACAACAAAAACCCTTATATGACTAGCTCTTACGCGATTTCAAACAGTTTTTGAACAAAATGAACGATAAGTTTTTTATTATCAAAATAAATATTTCGAAAAATCTTACGTTATGATTGCAAATGTAAACGGTAACAAAAAACTACATACAGGGGGTTACCATATTGAAATTACTAAAAAACTTAACAGTGCAAGTTATTATTGCCATCATTTTAGGGATTATCGTCGGTGCGATTTGGCCTGAATTTGGGGCAAGCTTAAAAATACTAGCTGATTTATTCATCAAGCTAATTAAAATGTTAATCGCTCCTATTATCTTCTTAACAGTTGTTATTGGAATTGGCGGTATGGGTGATATGAAAAAGGTTGGGAAGATTGGTGGTAAAGCATTACTTTACTTCGAAATCGTGTCAACAATTGCCCTTGCTATCGGGATTATGGTAGCTGTGTTGATCAATGCTGGTGATGGTTTTGATACTTCTAAAGCGCAAGATGCGGACATTTCAAACTTTACATCCGCAGCGGCATCTTCTAGTGAGGCTGGTTTAGGTGGCTTCATCTATGATATTATTCCAGAGAACTTTGTCGGTGCAATCGCATCAGGTGCTTTACTACCAACATTATTCTCAGCGATTTTATTTGGTATCGCAACTGCTTCTTTAGGTGAGCGAACACGACCTGTTATCACATTCTTTGAACAAGTTTCTGAAATTTTCTTCAAAATTGTTGGAATGGTTATGAAAATTTCGCCAATCGGGGCTTTCGGTGCGATGGCATATACAATCGGATTCTTTGGTTTAGGTTCACTCAAATCATTAGGACTATTAATGGTCGCCGTTTACTTGACAATGTTTTTATTCGTTGTATTTGTATTAGGCTCAATCGCAAAATATTTCGGTTTCAATATTTTCCGTTTTATCGCATACATTAAAGATGAAATTTTCATCGTAATTGGTACATCTTCTTCTGAATCCGCATTGCCATCCATGATGCGCAAATTAGAAAATTTGGGTTGTGGGAAACAAGTTGTTGGTCTAGTCGTACCAACAGGCTATTCATTCAACTTAGATGGTACGTCGATTTATTTATCAATGGCCGCGTTATTTATCGCACAAGCATATGGTGTCGATTTATCATGGTTGGAAATTGCGACACTTCTTGGGGTACTCATGATTACATCTAAAGGGGCTGCTGGTGTAACAGGCTCTGGCTTCATCACGTTAGCTGCCACATTAGCTGCATTCCCAATGGTACCAGTTGAAGGTATCGCTCTTTTAATCGGGGTTGACCGCTTCATGTCAGAAGCACGTGCTGTAACAAACTTAATCGGTAACGGGGTTGCATGTGTCGTTATTTCTAAATCGGAGAATGATTTCGATGCGGAGATGGCTGCAAAAGCAATGCCTGTGAAAGGTTAATAAATATAAAAAGGCTATGAGTTTTGTTTAACGGGTTCGGTTGATGGGGAGAAAAACCCTAAAAGCAATGTAATTAACAACCCAATTAACATACATTTTAACAGTAACTTGGCTATGTAAATGGCAAGCAAAAACGCTCAGTTTAAACTACTGAGCGTTTTTCGGTATTACTTAAGTTAGTTGAGTTATTACAAACTAATTTCTTCACCTATACTTATAGCATTAAAAGGATTTCTTTCCTTTGATTTTAACGATTCAATAAAGTCTGAAGTTAAGTCCTCTTTGTTAATAATTATTCTTGTAGAACCAGATACTCCACCGTTTAAAAAAATGGGTTCAATAGATTCTGGATTCTTAAGTCGTTGATAAAAAAAACTGTCTAATACAATAGTTGCATAACTAAAATTGCCTGTATTGTTAGTGAATTGATAATTAACTTCAATAATAAGTTCGTCATTGTTTTCCTCAATCTCATAGGTGAAACTTTTCACTTCTGCACTTTTATTAGGAAATAAAATCCACACTAAGCACAATAAAAGAATCACAGATATAATGAAAATTATTACTTTGTTTCTTTTCAAAAATTCACCCCCATTTTATTTTATTAAACTGCCCGTTCGTTTAAGAAAAATATTCGAATACCATATTTAGATTTTAACATAAATTTTCCATTTCCCTTTTTAAAAAATAAGTTCAATTAAAACAATCTACACAAAAAAGCCATACAGATATGCACTCACATCATCTGTACGACTCATTTGCTTGAACTCGCCTAAAAGAGAAAACTTACTTTAGCAGGCTAAAATTCATTTATTTTGCTTTTACTTCCTCTTCACTTAACATCGTGCCTTTTTCTTTTAAGTTTGTATGGAATGCAAATGCCTTTTCAAGAATGTGAGGTGTCTGGCCGCCCACTTTCTCTTTTGCCTCTTCAAAATAAGCGCGTAATTGCGATCTATACGTCGGATGTGCGATTTCAATTAGCTTTTCTGCTCGCTTCACTGGTGGAAGTCCGCGAAGATCCGCATATCCTTGTTCTGTTACAATGACATCTACATCATGCTCGGTATGGTCTATATGCGATACGAAAGGTACAATCGCTGACACTGCGCCATTTTTCGCTAAAGATGATGTTACAAAAATTGTAATTCTAGCGTTACGCGCAAAATCCCCAGATCCACCAATGCCATTCATAATTTTTGTGCCGCTTACATGTGTTGAGTTTACATTTCCGTAAATATCCACTTCTAACGCTGTATTAAATGAAATAATACCTAATCGACGAATCACTTCTGGATGATTCGAAACTTCCTGAGGTCTGAACAAAATTTTCCCACTATACTTTTCTAAATCTTCCGCTAGTGTTTCTACACGCTTTTTAGAAAGCGAGAACGCTGTACCAACTGCAAATTTAACGACACCCGCATCAATTAAGTCAAAAATGCCGTCTTGTAATACTTCCGAAAACACTTCGATATCCTTGAATTGAGAATCCTTCATCCCATTTAAAACGGCATTCGCAACAGATCCTACACCAGATTGTAATGGCGCTAATGATTGCGGCAATTTCCCTGCTTCCACTTCACCCGCTAAAAAGGCTAATAAGTTATCGGCGATTTGCTGTGTTTCTTCATTTGGCTCAAATAATGGAGATGGAATATCAGGTTGTTCCGATAAAATAATGCCTTTTACTTTGCTTGGATCCACTTTAATGCCAATTTCTCCAATTCGATCAGACACTTTGTATAGTGGAATTTCTCTACGCTCGCCTTGCTCTTTCAGCACAAAAATATCGTGAAGCCCTTCATATGCTTTCGGTGCAGTCATGTTTAATTCAATAATTACGTTATCTGCTTTTTCTACAAAGATTGGTGAATTCCCAACCGAACCAGTTGGAATAATATAGCCTTCTTCCGTAATAGCAGCCGCTTCGATAATGGCATAATCAATGTTTCCTAATGACCCTTTTCTTACCTCTTCTGCTGTGTGCGATAAATGTTGATCAATATAACCGATTTCACCCGCATTGATTTTCCCGCGCATAACAGCATTGCCTTGATATGGAACACGCAAGTTAATAATGCCCGCTTCAGCCATTGATTGGTCAGCAGTTGGTCCTAATGAAGCGCCCGTATATAAATTAATTTTGAAATCTTCATTTTCTCCACGCTTAGAAAGTGCAAGTGGAAATTCTTTTGGCTCCCCAAAAAGTGTAAACCCACTCATCCCAAGATTCATTCCATCTTCAATCCAAGAAGCCGCTTCCTCAGCCGAAACAATTTTGTCTAAAAACGCTTTATTTCTAATTAATTGATTTAAATCTTTTCCCATTATCAATCACCCCGAATTAGATTTTTATCGCAACATTTTTTAACCTCATAGTTGACTTGTCTACATTGTAAAGAGCAAGTTATCATTCGTCTATTCCGTTATTTCTATGATAATGATAGATAAAAACTATAATACAAAACGTGCTAAACAATTCATCGCATCTTTTTCGATTTCAAAATGAAGCTTTTCGATTTCACGTACTAATAATTTTATATATTCACGTGCTGCATAATTAATAAAGCAATCCTTTTTCATGACGAGATTAACTGCCCTCGTTAAAGTTGGGTTTTCAATCGGTTGGAAAAATAAATCTTCCGTATCATAAAACTCGTACAATGTGCGCGAGACAACGCTACGTCCTACACCATTTCGAACTAAATTCAAGATAGACTTAATACTAGACGTTTCCACAATAGGCTCTAATTGCATCCCGATATCAGCGCTCGTTTTATTAAGTAATTTTCTACACTGGTGCATAGTAGGAAATAAAATAAGCGGTTCATCTAAAATCGAAGAAAATGCGATTTTTCGTTCCCCATTGTTTTGATTACTAATCAAATAAAATTCCTCATCATACAGCTTCGTTACTTGCAATAGATCATTTGCATTAAGGTGAAAGCCAATACCAAAATCAGCTCGATTTTCCAGAACAGCCTTTTCAACTTGATCTGTCGTTTCGATGAATAATTTAATATTCGGATAAAGCTTGTTAAATTGTATACATAAAGTAGACACTAAATCCGTTATTTCCCCAGGTAACACGGCTATTTTCAATTCTCCTATTTCTACTTTCGAAAATGCTTCAATTTGAGAAGACATACTTTGAATGGTACTTTGAATATTCAATGCTTCTTGCTGAACAATTTCCCCTACCATTGTCAGCTCAATTTTCTTGCCAATACGATTAAACAATGAATAACCTACCTCTTTTTCAAGCATTTTAATTTGATGACTTAAAGTCGGTTGGGAGATGCCTAATTTTTCAGCTGCTTTTGTGAAATGTAGTTCCTTACTAACCATTAAAAAATATTCTAAATGACGCAATTCCATATTCCTTCAATCCTTTTAATGAAAATTTCTTTATTATTTTTTATTAAATTCGTAACGTCTAAATTTGACCATCGTGATCATTCCAACAATAGGTCCAATCGCTAATATTGAAAAGACCCACTCCCAACCAACTATTCTCTGAATAATAGGGATTAAATTGATAGAGAATATCGTAATGAGGAAACCGATACACATTTGAAAAGTAAGGGCTGTACCTACATATTCAACATCAGCAATTTCTGAAACTGCTGCAGAAAATTGGGCGGAATCAGCTATGACAGACACTCCCCAAATAATGGAGATGATTAAAGTTACCCAAATAAATTGTCCAAATGTAAAACCTATTATAATCGAACAGATTGCACTAATAAACATGGAAAGAATCGTTAAATTCGCTCTACCGATTTTATCTGAGATTACCCCACCGACAACAGACCCAATCCCTCCTGCAATTCCTATTGACACAAAAGATGATAATGCAATGAACCAATGAGGAATTTCTGGTGAATAAGTTAAAAAACTAGCAGTCAAAAATGCGGGAAGCCATGTCCACACCGCATACAATTCCCACATATGGCCGAAGTAGCCGTAATTCGCAAGCATTACCGGTTTATTCATCACTACTTTTTTAATTACTTTTAAAGAGAACGGTAATTTTTTTGATTTTACTGGGGCATCTTCTAAAATAAACGAGACAATGAAAGATGATACTAAAGCTAATACTGAGCTACAAATGATAACGATTTTCCAATTTACTGAAGAAAAGAACATGACAATAAAATGGGGTAATGATGAGCCTAATGTTAGCGCCGCAATTAAGATTCCCATTGCTAAACCACGTTTTCTAGGAAACCATTCTGATATAATTTTTACAGCTATTGGGTATACACCAGCGAGAGTGATTCCCGTTAATATCCTTAGTAAAATACCGAAAAAGCCGGAATCGACTGTAATTAATAATACATTCAATAGTGCACCTAACAATGCGGAAAGCGCCAAAATTTTTCGGGGATTAAAGCGGTCAGCAATCCCAAAATAGGAACTAAATAATGCGCCTATTACAAATCCAATAGGAACAGCTGCAGAAAGCCAAGCTTCTGAATTCGAGCTAAGATTCCAATTTTCAATTAGTTCAGGTGCAATTACTGAAGCGCTATACCATAAGCTTAAAGCGCATAGTTGTGATAAGCCAATCCATAGCAATGCTCTCCAAGAACCTTGAATCATACGATCCCCCCAAGCGAATTATAAAAATAGATGACAATATGGAATTTTCCACTATAAGATAGAAAAAAGCGAAAACTCACATATCGTCATTGTTGTTGAGACAAACCACGAGTAAAGTTTTCGCCTTATGCACTAATTTTATCAAATGGATTCTACCATTGCCATCTTTATTTTACTATATTTACCACAAGGTGATAAGCCAAGATTTTTCTATCAAAGTTGGTAATTAAAGTTGATGCCCTTAAAATCACTGTAAAAATACGCCTAATTCCCTTCATTTTTCACCTTATAAAAACTTTAATTCATCTCATAATAAATATATTAATCTGTAAAGGAGCAAGAAAATGAAGAAGTTTTTATCTTTACTTACGGTCATACTAATAGCTCTCTCCTCTAGCATGACGATGGATGCCGCTGAAAAATCTCCAACCGCGACAAGAGGAGAGATTGTTGAAACTTTGTTGAAAGCTACAGAAGCTTATCGGTTAGGTATTAATAAAGAAAGCGTTATGAAAGGCTCTGAAAATGGAGATTTAAGAGAACATGAGCCTGTAAAAAAGGTTGAAGCTTTAGTCATGTTAAGTCGAGCATTCGGTAATTTACCAAAACCTGTCGGAAATGATTTGCGCAGGGGCACATTCGGCATCAAGTTTACCGATGTACCTGCTTGGGCTAAGAGAGATATTGATAAATTGGCAAAAGCAGGCGTATTGACGGCTAACTCGGATGGTGCATTAGGCGCAAATGACACAATGACAATCGATGAACTCCAAAACATTATTGCTAGAATATGGACACTAGAAGGCTCCCATTTAAATGATGATTTTTATGAAGCAATGAATAAAGATTGGCTAAATCATTCGACAATTGCAGCTGGTGAACGTAAGAGTGGCGTATTTTCCGAGCTGCAAAAACAAAATAGCGATAAATTAGAAAAAATAATCGATGAGCTTGCGGGCAAAAAATTTGCAACCGGAACGAAAGAACAAAAAATTACCGACTTCTATGCCACAGCATTAGATACAAAAAATCGAAATAAACAAGGAATTAAGCCCATTCAAAAATATATAAAGACAATTGACGAGGCCAAAACACTTGATGAGCTCATTCAGGCAGATCTTACATTAGAAAGTGAATTAGGGATAAACTCATTATTCGATTTTGCCATTATGAACGATGCAAAAAACAGCAGCGAACATGCTTTGTATTATACTGGATTGGCTACTGGCCTAGATAAGAACAGTTACGTAACGGAAAATTCCGATACGAAAAAAGCCTATATTTTATATATGACCACACTTCTCAAGCTATCAGGTGAGGCAGATTCTACTGCACAAGCACTTGCCGAAGAAATCTATGGAATGGAAAAAAGTTTAGCTTCTGTATCGCTTGAACCGCATGAACAAAGTGACGTCAATCAATACTATAACCCTTTTGCAATCGAACAATTCGATGACCTATTCAAAACAGTAGATATGAAGAAAGTTTTGAAATCGTTGAAACTTGACAGTGTTGATCAAGTGATTGTATTTGATGTGAAGCTAGCTCAAAAAGGCGCGGAATTCCTTAATGAAACGAATATTGATGTGCTTAAAGCTTACGCCAAAGTGCAACTGCTTAAGGCAACAGGCAGCTTGTTGTCTACTGATTTCAAAGATGCAGCGAATGAATTTTCCGCAACATTATACGGCATTACAGGAGAAAAAACAGAGCAAGAAATTGCAGTATCCTTAACAACGAGCACAATGAGCGGATATTTGGAGCAAATGTTTACTAAAGAATATTTTTCATCAAACGCGAAAAAAGATGTAGAACAAATGGTAGACGCGTTAATCGCTACGTATGAGGAAAGAATTAAATCCCTCGATTGGATGTCCGAAACAACGAAAGCGAAAGCCATTAAAAAGCTGGATACAATGAATGTTAAAATTGGTTACCCAGATAAGTGGGATACAACATTAGATCAAGTAGCGATCAAGACATATGAGGATGGTGGTTCGCTGTTTTCGAATACGATTGCCGTAACAAAAGCATACTCTGATGACATTAAAGCCAAGCTAGGAAAACCAGTAGATCGAACAGAATGGGGCATGAGCGTATATACCGTAAATGCTTACTACAATCCATTAAATAATGAAATTACATTCCCTGCTGGTATTCTCCAAGCACCTTTCTATGATATTCACGCGAAACCTGAAGAAAACTATGGTGCAATTGGCATGGTCATTGGTCATGAAATTAGCCATGCATTTGATAACAATGGCTCTGCATACGATGAAAATGGCAATGCGAATAACTGGTGGACTGACGAGGACTTTAAGAAATTTAAGGAGAAAAATGAGGAACTGATTGCGTTCTATAATGATATTGAGATTATTCCAGGTGTATCGAGCGACGGTCAGCTTACATTAAGTGAAAATGTCGCAGATTTAGGGGGAATGGCGGCTTCCCTGCAAGTTGTATCCAAAATGAGCAATCCGGATTATAAAGCCTATTTCAAACGCAATGCAGAAATATGGAAATCCACATCGACAAAAGAAGTAACCGCGATTTTGAGCAAAAATGATGTCCATTCCGCCAATAAAATTCGGGTAAACCGTACGATTGTGAACTTCCCGCAATTTTATGAAACGTATGGAATTGAACCTGGAGATGGGATGTATGTAGCTCCAGAAGATCGCGTTTCTCTTTGGTGAAAATTAGAACAGGAAATGTCCTTACAGTTTAAAAGGCAAAAAGGCAGATTTAATCTACAAAATGTGTAGATTAAATTCTGCCTTTTTGTTTCGCTTTTTTTGTGATAAGTTGTACAATTCATTCATTTTTGTTGTTTAAAATATGTTTAATAATACTGCACTCGGCTCATCATCCAATGAAGTTTTGAAAAAATAGTATTACTTTTTCATAGAACTTTTTACTATTATTTTATAATGCGACCTTTTCCATATGGTAAACACATAGGTGTACCAAAGATTGGATCTGCAATGATTTTACATTTCATATCAAAAACATTCTCTACAAGATCTTCTACCATTATATCCTCTGGTTTCCCTTGTTTAAATACTGTGCGATTCTTTACTGTAATAATATGATCTGCATATCGACATGCTAAATTAATATCATGCAATACCATTATGATTGTACGGTTTTGTGTTTCATTTAACTCGAACAATAAATCCAAAATTTCAATTTGATGCGTTAAATCCAAATAAGTTGTAGGTTCATCTAATAAAATGATATCTGTATCTTGTGCCAAAGTCATCGCAATCCAAGCTCTTTGTCGTTGGCCTCCTGATAATTCATCTATATTTTTATGTTGTAAATCAATCATCCCTGTCGCTTTAATGGCATCGAGTACAATTTTCTCATCTTTTTCAGTCCATTGTTTACGCCAAGTTTGATGAGGGTATCGACCTTGTTTCACCAACTGTAGCACCGTTAAACCTTCTGGTGCGATTGGCGATTGTGGTAGGATAGATAGCTTTTTCGCAACATCCTTTGTCGATAATTCAAATATATTTTTTCCATCCAATAACACGGCACCTTGCTTTGGTTTTAATAGGCGGGCGAGCGAACGTAGGAGCGTCGATTTCCCACAACCGTTTGCACCAATTAATACACTAATCTCATTCATAGGTATCGTTAAATTTAAATTTTCTATAATAGGCTCTGTGCCATAACTTAATGTGAGTGAATCAATTTTTAGCGACTCTGCCATAACTTACAAACTCCCTTAATTCTTTGGTTTTTTTAGTAATAAATAAATGAAATAAGGTGCACCGATTGCTGCAGTAAATACACCCGCTGGCACCTCTAAAGGATTAAAGGCTGTTCTGCCAATAATATCAGCAACAATGACCAAAAATGCACCGATTGCTGCACTAGTTGGAATTAACAGCCCAAAAGCCGAGCCAACTAAACGTCTTGCAATATGAGGAGCTATTAATCCTACGAAACCAATTGCACCTGTAAATGCAATAGCACTCGCCACTAAGCTCGAACATAAAATTATTAAAGTAAATCGAAATTTTTGAACTGGTTGTCCTAAGCCCGTTGCCGTCTCATCCCCAAAATCTTGTACGTTCAAATGCCGCACAAGGAATGTTAATATAATTAACAGAATAATTATGACTGGTACCATAATTTGAACTTCATGCCATTCAGCTGTTCGGACACTTCCTATAATCCATTTTTGTGCTTCAGCTGCTAGATGTATCGGACCAACAATCATCAACAGCGTCGTTAATGCTTGTAAAAAAATAGAAACACCTAGCCCAATTAATACTAATCTTGATGGTGTAACACCATCTTTCCATGCTAGTAAATATACGACTAGTCCGACTAATGTTGCACCAATAAATCCTGCTAAAGGCATCCATTGAATGCTAACGGTTAATGAATGATTTAAATCACTAAATATAGCTAAGAAACCAACTACAGCAGCACCTCCACCAGCAGAAATCCCTATAATATCAGGAGATGCTAATGGATTTTTAATCATACCTTGTAATACTGCACCGGCTACGGCAAGAGCAATTCCAGCAAACGCTGCTACGAAGATTCTTGGTAATCTAAATTCATTAATGACCAACTGTGTATAATCATCACCGTATCCGAAAATTGCTTTCAATACATCGATTGAGCTTATGAACGATTCCCCAAAAGAACCGCTCAAAAGAAACGCAAGCACTGCAAGAATACAAATAATAGTAGCTCTTTTCGTAACATGTAAGTCTAATAAATACGAAAATTTCCCATTTAATAAACGAATTGATTTTAATTTTTTCATGAATTTCTCCCACCCTTTCTAGCCAAATAAATAAAGAATGGGGTTCCTATAAATGCCGTCATTACACCAACAGGTACTTCACTCGGCATAATAATATAACGCGCACCGACATCCGCTACGAGCAAGAGTATTGCCCCAAGTAAAGCTGACATAGGAATTAACCAGCGATGATCTGTCCCTATTATTTTTCGTGCAAAATGAGGAATTATAATACCAACGAAGCCTATTGGTCCAGAAATGGCAACAGCTCCACCAGCAAGTAATATAGTAATTATACCGATAATGAATTTGAATAGCCCAATACGTAAACCCAGGCCTCTAGCAACATCATCTCCAAGAGCAAGTACATTCATTTTTGATGAAATTGCCATTGCCATAACCCACCCTACTACTAAATAAGGTAAAACAGATAATAAAATTTCCATCTTTCTACCTTGTACTGACCCCGCTAACCAAAATAACACCTGGTCCATAGTTGCTTCATTCATCGCTAATAATCCTTGTGTATATGAAGCAAATAATGCACTAATTGCCGCACCTGCAAGCGTGATTTTTAGAGGTGTTGAAGCGGTACCTCCTGAAGCACTTATTCCGAGAACTACGATCGTCGCTACTGCCGCACCTAAAAATGCGATCCATGCAAATGCTTGTAAGCTTGTTACATTAAAAAATACTAATGCGAAAACAACTGCAAAACCTGCACCTGCATTGATGCCTAGAATGCCAGATGATGCTAAAGGATTCTTTGTTAATGTTTGTAGTAAAACACCCGTAATAGCCAATGAAGCACCCACACTAGCAGCAATTAGCGCACGTGGAATCCGTACGTTTTGAATAATGATTTGCTCGTTCGAATGATCGAAATTCACAAAGGATTGAATCGTTGAATGTAATGAAGTATCTGCATATCCATATAAAATACTAATACATATAAAGAACACCATGAGTATCAGTGCAAGTATCAAACCTAACACTTTAAATTTATTTTTTACCAAAATCATCTATGTATTGAACCTCCAAATAATTATTGACATTGCTATTGTGCCATTATATGATTTAACTTGTAATTGAAAACGATTATCACTCTCAAAGCGACAATCACATTTTATCATAGAAATTGGAGGAAAAAAAGTGTCTACATTCAAGAAAGTATTTGCACTTCTACTGACATCTATTACACTTATTGTATTAGCAGCATGTGGAAATGACGCCAAAGAAGTAAGTGATACAAAAGCTGAAGCGGTTATAACGATTGAGCATGCTATGGGTACTACTGAAATTAAAGGTACACCAAAACGTGTAGTTGTCCTTTCAAATGAAGGAACGGAAGCTGCCCTTGCACTAGGGGTAACACCAGTTGGCGCTGCAAAATCACATGAAGGTGACCCATGGTATGATCATATTAAAGACCAAATGGGCGATGCGGTAGTAGTTGGTACAGAATCTGAAATAAGCATTGAAAAAGTTGCATCATTAAAACCAGATTTGATTATCGGTACTAAAATTCGTCAAGAAAAAGACTATGCAAAATTAAGTAAAATTGCTCCAACAGTTTTCTCTGAAACATTACGCGGTGACTTCAAAAGTAATTTTGAGCTTTATTCACGCGCTTTAAACAAAGAAGCAGAAGGTAAAAAAATATTAAAAGCTTATGATGATAAAATTGTAGCTACAAAAGAAGCACTTGGCGAAAAAACAACACAAGAAGTTTCTGTTGTTCGTTTCATGACAGATAAGAGCCGTATTTATTATACCGACTCATTCTCTGGTGTTATTTTTGAACAACTTGGATTCCCACGAGTACCAGAGCAAGAAAAATTCTTTAAAAATAACGACAAGCTAGGTAAATTAGCGGTCGATGTAGGTAAAGAAGCCATTCCTGATATGAACGGTGATGTACTTTTCTACTTTACTTTCACCCCAACAGGTGATGATAGTGCTTTAACTACTGAAAAAGAATGGACAGCTGATCCACTTTGGAATAACTTAGATGTAGTTAAAAAAGGCAATGTTCATAGAGTAGATGATGCGATCTGGAACACTTCTGGAGGGATCCTTTCTGCAAACATCGTACTAGATGAGATCAAAGAGATCTTTTCTAAATAATAGGATTAGCACTTCACTTCCGCTATGAGTGAAGTGCTTTTCTAAAATGATCATTTAAAGTAGGTGACTTATGGATTTACAACAATACAAAGTAATACAACAATCAACAATTTCTTCAACGGCTATCCCTTTAAATCGGTTACAGCAACGGGACATACTCATGCCACTTATTCATCAATATGCCAAAACACTTAACACAGATTCCATCGCTACGGCGGGATCCTTATTTTTAAAGAAATTAGCTTTATTAACCGCATCTTCGTCTATCGATTACTTTGGTTTCCAAAACCAAAAAGACGATTGGTGGTCAGAAGCCTATTTTGATTTGACAAACTTTCAATTGCTCGTGCCCTATAAAACATTTACAACATTACAAATAAATTGGCAACATAGACTTTTAATTGATTTCTTTACCCCTATCGTCAAAATTATTTGTAACGCGTGTAAAATACCACAGAATATACTTTGGGAAAACATCGTTATACGAATTAACCGTCCTTTTAGATTTTATACAACACAATTACCAACTGAAAAAATAGCACAAGTTTTCAATTCTATTACTGAGTGCTGTGAAGAAGTGCGTCCGTATATGTCTTTAGATGATTTCAGTGGTAAGCGACAAACGTGCTGCCGATCTTACCTACTACTTAAAGATACAAATGAAAAAAACCACTGTTCAATCTGCCCCTTATTTACATAAAAAAACTCCTTTTTCAGGTTCAATCCGAAAAAGGAGTTTTTATTATGCGCCAATCCAGTTATAAAATAAAAGGAAAATAATGTGATATACCTCTAGACACATATATCACATTATGATATATTGTTTTTGGATATATATATCACTTTACGATATATCAAAAAAAAGGATACAGGAGGTGATTGATTGAAGAAATCAGAGCAATTAACAGATTCAATGTTTTATATTATGACTGCTTTAACAAAACCAAGGCATGGTTATGCGATTATGAATTTAATCGAAGAAACATCAAAAGGGGCAATTACGATAGGCCCTGCTTCCATGTACACAATTATTAAAAAGTTATTACAACAAGAGTGGATTTATTTGTATGATGGATCGGATTCCAGACGGAAAACGTATCTGCTTACTAAAGAAGGAACAGCAGTATTGGAAGAAGATTTGAAGGTAAGAAAACGGATGATGCAATTAGCTGAAACTGGATTGAAGGAGGTTGAAGAATGAGACAGACAAAGTATATTTCATCAGGTGGTTTAGCTTTTTCTGAGGATAAGGACATGGAAAAGTTACGCCGATTTTCTTTGAAAGGGTCGCATGTCAGTCATTTTAGTTTAATGGGGTATACGCTTGAAAAAGGAGAAAGCTGCGATTACATCTACAGTATAGACTATCGTTCATTAAAAGAAGATGACGCAGAGGAATACTATGAGCTTTTTTCATCTTTTGGATGGTCGCATATCGTCTCAGATGCTGGTATTCATCTATTTCGAGCGCATCCTGGTACAAAACCGATTTATACGGACCGTGACACAACAGCTGAAAAGTATGGAAATTCAATAAACTCTATGAACAAATTCGCAATCCCACTTGTTTTACTAAATGGACTTGTATGGTTTGGGGCCTTGTTTAGCTCGGGTACCTTAAAGTCCGTACTTTATGTAGTAGCGCTTATACTCAATGTAATCGTTCTTCCAACAATTTGGACTGTACTCACTACCTACACGAATAAATGGAAGGTAGAAGGAAGAGTGAGGCTAGTCAATTTAGTAAAGAGTTTACTATTTCTTCTTTTAGCCATCGCGGTGATTGTTTTGTTATTTGTTAAAGATAGTTCAGTTTACATGTTTGCATCTATGGTAATTGGAGCAATCACACTGCCGACTGCTATTTGGGTTATCATGTCCCTTTATCAAAAAGTCGAGAAAAAACGAGCGTAGAATAGACATTTTAATAAGCTCTGATAGCCGGAAGTATTCAACAAAATAGAAATGCGCTTGATAAAATATAGTTGTTGTATAAAATTCCATAAAAGTTAACTTTTTGTTATTATATATTTATCTTTAAAAGTATAGAGGAGGAAACAATGATGAAAAAGAAGTTTTTATCCTTACTCATGGCCATAATAATGGTCCTATCCGTTAGCATATCGGTGTATGCCGATGAAACGTCTTCACCAGCGACAAGGGGTGAAATCGTTAAAACCTTATTAACGGCAGCAGACGCTTATCATCCAGGAATTAAAAAAGAAGACGTTATACAAGGTTCTAGTAACGGAAATTTAAGAGATAATGAACCTGCTAAGAAGATTGAAGCTTTAGTCATGTTGAGCAGAGCATTCGGTGAATTACCAAAGCCTGTCGGAAATAATCTTCGCATTGGAACTTTTGGCGTCGAGTTTACCGATGTGCCAGTTTGGGCTAAGAAAGATATCGATAAACTGGTAAAAGCAGGCGTACTAACAGGCAAACCTGATGGCACATTAGGTGCAAAAGACACGATTACGATCGCTGAGTTCCAAACTATTATCGCAAGAATATGGATGCTTGAAGGCTCCCATTTAAATGACGATTTTTTTGAAGCAATTAATAAAGATTGGTTAAATCATTCGACAATTCCTGCCGGGGAACTTATGGGTGGCATTTTTTCTGAGCTGCAAAAGCAAAATAACGATAATATAGAAAAAATAATCAATGAGCTTGCTGGCAAAAAGTTTGAAAAAGGAACAAAAGAACAAAAAATTACCGACTTCTATGCAACAGCATTAGATACAAAAAATAGAAATAAACAAGGAATTGAACCTATTCAAAAATATGTACAGGCAATTGACGAAGCGAAAACACTGGATGAACTCGTTCAAGCAGATCTTACCTTGGAGAAAGAATTGGGTTTGAGTTCATTATTCAACTTTACAATTATGAATGATGCAAAAAACAGCAGTAAAAATGCTTTGTATTACACTGGATTAGCTATTAGCCTGGATAAGAACAGCTTTGTAACGGAAGACCCGACGGCAAAAAAAGCCTATCTCCAATATATGACCAAAATTCTCGTATTATCAGGCGAGGAAGAGTCTACTGCGAAAGCACTTGCCGAGAATGTTTACGACATGGAGAAAACTTTAGCTGCCGTATCTCTTGAACCGCATGAACAAGGCGACGTCAATAAATACTATAACCCGTATGCAATCGGACAATTTGATGACCTATTCAAAACAGTGAATATGAAACAAGTTTTAAAATCGATGGCAATTGACAGTGTTGATCAAGTCATTGTATTCGATGTAAAGCTAGCTCAAAAAAGTGCAGAACTTTTCACTGAAGCGAATCTAAACGTGCTTAAAGCATACGCAAAAATGCAACTGCTAATGGCAACAGGTAGTTTGTTATCAGATGAATTCCGTGATGCTTCGAATGAGTTTGCTGCAACATTCTACGGCGTTACAGGAGAAAAAACAGATCAGGAAAACGCAGTAGCCATGACAACTAACGCAATGGGTGGTTATTTGGAGCAAATGTTTGCCGAGAAACATTTTTCTCAAAACGCGAAAAAAGATGTTGAGCAAATGGTAGACGAGTTAATTGCTACGTATGAGGAAAGAATTAAATCCCTTGATTGGATGTCAGAAACAACAAAAACAAAAGCTATTAAAAAGCTGGATACAATGATTGTTAAGATTGGTTACCCAGATAAGTGGGATACGACATTAGATCAAGTAGCGATTAAGACATATGACGAAGGTGGTTCGTTATTCTCTAATACATTTACCATAACGAAAGCATATATCGATAGTTCGAAAGCTAAACTAGGAAAACCGGTGGATAGAACAGAATGGGGAATAAGCGTATATACTGTAAACGCTTTCTACAATCCTTTTAATAACGAAATTACGTTCCCTGCTGGTATTCTCCAAGCCCCTTTCTATGATATTAACGCAAAACCTGAAGAAAACTACGGTGCGATTGGCATGGTCATTGGCCACGAAATCAGCCATGCATTCGATAACAACGGATCTGCCTACGATGAAAATGGTAATGCAAATAACTGGTGGACTGAACAGGACTTTAAGAAATTCAAAGAGAAAAACGAGGAACTGATTGCGTTCTATAATGGTATCGAAATTATTCCGGGTGTATTAAATGATGGGCAACTTACACTAAGTGAAAATGTCGCTGATTTAGGTGGAATGGCGGCTTCCCTGCAAATCGTATCAAAAATGAGTAATCCGGATTATAAAGCCTATTTCGACCGCAATGCAGAAATATGGAAATCCACAACGACAAAAGAAGTTGCAGCGTTTCTGAGCAAAAATGATGTCCATTCCGCCAATAAAATTCGGGTAAACCGTACGATTGTGAACTTCCCGCAATTTTATGAAACGTATGGAATTAAGCCAGGAGATGGGATGTATGTAGCTCCAGAAGGCCGTGTTTCCCTTTGGTAAGGAGATTAGAGCTGGAAGTTCCCTTACAGTGAAAAAAGGCAGGTTTAATCTACAATATGTGTAGATTAAATTCTGCCTTTTTTCCGATATTTTGTGAATTGAAAATTTAATTAAGCCCCGTTAGCCATAAAAGGGGCTGTATATTCTATTTGTGTCTATAACAAAATCAACTTCAATTTCTCTATCATAAGGAATACGTTCAAAATTAGGAAGCCCATAAAACAAAATTAGAAAAATCCCTTATTTCAAACAACTTATGCTGTGAAGAGGAAGCTTCTTTTTCCGCACTCTTTATTATTCTTAACATACGATTTGTTAACTTTATATTAGCTGAATTCAAATGCCTGACCGTCCTTTCATTGATTTTTTTCAACTTCTTAATTCAACAATTGTTTTTTATATAACGACAAATATAATGGCTCTCACAAATATCAATCCCAGTAGATAAATGTGGTCCCTGTTGTTCAAGTTCTCGTCTTAACATTATTCATTAACCACACAGATTATAAGTTTTTATTTTACAGTTATTACACCTCCTTCGCTAATTAATTCTAATTTGTTTGAGGCTTCACCAATCTTGCCTTTCTTTAATTTTTCTGTATGTTTTTCTTTCTGATAACCTTCTAAATTAACGCTTATATCGGATGATTCACTGTTCGCTGTAAACTCTAATGATTTGGGTGTTTCTTTATATGCTATTGTAATATCTCCTGAAGTAGTTTCTACAAATAGTGCTTTTCCTTCGATGATTTCTTTCATAAATACTTCACCGTTAGTCGAAGTAATTTTCGTTTTTGGACTGTTGACTCTAGTCATATAGCTATCACCATTTGTAGATTTTATCAGTAGTTCATTTAAAGTACTGTCTACAATAATCAATTCACCATCTTTTGATGTGACTATACCTTTATTTGCCGTTAGTCCTTTAATAGTTTTATGTCCCGAATCTGTAGAAATCGAAAGTTCTTTTGTTTCAATGTTGTTAATTTTGACATCGCCATAGCTGTTTTTTAATGCAATCTTCTTCACTGCATTTTTTGGAATAGAAATATGAATAGTATCTGTTTTTCCAAAACTAAAATTTTTCATAACTCCTACTTCATCATCTTGTTGAAGTACCTTGACTTTATTTCCGTCTTTTATAATTTCAACAGGATTGTTTTTCTCCTTTTTTTGTTGCTTACCTTCAAATTCAATTGTAATTTTTTCAGATTCAGTATTTTCTAATGCTATATTCCAAGACTCTATGTTTATTTCTAATTCTTCAATTTGCTTAACATCAAAGGACTGTTCTCCATCGATGCTCTTTTCATCATTTAATTTAAGGGTGATGATAATCCCCCCTATCGAAATAACAAATATCAAAGCCATGATCGCTTTTTTCACTTTACATCCTCATTTCTCGTTTTAGGTTAAATCTACTTTGTCAACTTTATAATAGGACAGATAGCCGATCATAAGCCCTAATGTACACATTATTATTGGGACAATGATAAATTGAAATAAACTGGACGATGTATCTCCAACGGTTGCATTAATAAGAAATCCAATTAACACAGCTGATGTAATTGTCGAAGCTGTTGATTTTTTTCGCATGCCAAAGTACAAAGGAATTAAACTTACACCAGCCATCATAAAAGTATTGATAAAAGTGGACGGTATTGTGGCTATCATCTCCTGTATCTTAACAGGTGTTTCAAACAAACTCATCATTGGATTTAAGAAATAAACACCGATATTAATCGTTAAAGTCGCAATTATAATGCTAAAGAAACAGAACCAGAAGACTAGAGACAGCTTAGCAAGAATAATTTTTTTCCTTTTTAACGGATACGTAAATAATAATTGAACCGTCTTATTTTTGTATTCATCTATGACTATGCGAGATAAAATTACACTCGAAAAAATGATGAAAACAATTCGAATTAAAATATTTGTTAAAGACATAAAATCTGTATAATCCTGAAAAACCTGTTCATCTCCAGAACCAACAGCCATAAGTACAACTGCTGCTAAAATTCCAACAATACAAATGATTAAGCCTTTAAAATAGCTAGTCATACGATTCTTTTTCCATTCAAGTCTTAATAGTTTAAGCAAATTGATTCCCTCCATTAATAAGGTTTAAGAAATACTCTTCTAAATATTGTTGCTGTTTTTCAATGCCATTGACAGCAATGTTATTTAAAATAAGTTCTTTATTAATTTGAGATTGAGAAATATCATGTTCAAAAATTCTAATACAATGCTGATTAACAATTTCATAATTTCGGATACCAAGCTTGTTCTCCAACACATGAATCGTTTTTTTCACATCGTCTATTTTAATCTCTAGATACTCCATATTCTCTTTTCGAATATCCTCCATTCTTACCTCTTTCAATAATTCCCCATGATGAAGGATGCCAATAGTATCTGCTATTGATTCCACTTCTGACACGATATGACTTGATATTAAAATAGTGATCCCGTGCTCTTCTTTTAAAAGTATTAAAAGCTCACGTATATCTTTAATGCCTATAGGATCAAGACCATTAATCGGCTCATCAAGAATCAGAATCTCTGGTTTTGTAACAATTGCCCGTGCAATGCCTAATCTTTGCTTCATCCCTAGCGAAAATTCATGTATTTTTTTATGATCAACACCCTTGAGACCTACTATATTAAGTGCCTCCTCAACTGCTCCTTTTTCATAAACCCCAATATACTCGCAGTGAAGCTCTAAATTTTCTTTTGCTGTCAGCCTTTCGTAAAATTCTGGGTACTCGATAATACTGCCTATTTTGCTCAAGTATTGATATGAAGTAGTAGAAATGGGTTGATTCAATATTTTAATTTCACCTGACGTTGGTTTTACTAAATTTAAAATCATCTTCATTATCGTCGTTTTCCCAGCCCCATTCGGACCCAAAAACCCATAAATCTCCCCCTTCTTAACGTTCATATTGACCTTTGAGACGGTTTCGACTCCTTTAAAGCTCTTACTTAATTGATGTATTTGAATAACGGTTTCCATGTTTGTTTACTCCTTACCATTTTGAATTTGTTACATTAAGCTTATTACGCGAAAGTAAAAATAAAGTAAACTCAATGGAAAATGACAGTAATTTTTTCCAGAGATTAAGGATATGAAGTTCAGAAGCTGTTATGATAAAGATTGAAATGAGGGATAAAATGGAGAATACAGAAAAAATCCTAATCGTAGATGATGAGCTTGGTATTTTAAAATTATTAGAAATTACGTTGCGTAAAGAAAACTTTATAAATATAGATGCTGCCTCAACAGGCAAGGGTACACTACAGCTTGTAAAAGAAAATCATTACGATATTATTTTGCTCGATATAATGCTACCAGATATAAGTGGCTTTGAACTTTGCACAGAAATACGTAAGCATACAAATACACCCATTATTTTTATCAGTGCTCGCTCTACAGATTTTGACAAATTAACGGGATTAGGTATTGGTGGAGATGATTATATTACAAAGCCTTTTAATCCTTTAGAAGTCGTTGCTCGAATAAAGGTCATCCTTCGACGTCAAAAAATGTATGAGAGTTCTCACCAACAACAGAGTTCAAAATTTGATTTCGGTTACTTTGCCCTTAATCCTGAATCTGCTACATTAATCGTTAACAATCAGCTCGTCGAATGTACAGCTAAGGAGCTAGAGCTACTACATTTCTTTTGTAAAAATCCAAATCGCATTTTTACAACTTCACAGCTCTATGAATTCGTGTGGGGAAATGATGTATATGGAGAGGAGAAAACTGTAACGATTCATATTTCAAAGCTACGGAAAAAGCTTGGGGATGATACGCGTAAACCAAAAATTATTGTAAATTTAAGGGGAGTTGGATATAAATTAATTCCACCAAAAGAGGATTCACTATGCGAATAAACACTCGATTTACGTTACATCTTGCACTGGGGATTATTCTATGGATGCTTTTGAGTGGTATTTGTATTGTTATCGGACTCGAGGGTATTCTTCCTCTCATTAAAAAATCTGTTAGTGAAGAGTATGAGAATTTAATCGTAGTATGGATTTTTGGGTTTAGTACCATTGTTTGTATAGCTGTATTTGGATGGTATTTTGGAGGTCCTCTTGGATTTATTATGTCTTGGATTTATCAGCTATCACAGGAAAACTATACTCAGCCTGCTGGACTTTCAAAAATCTATGCCCGTAAAGGTAAGCTCCGTATGCGTTATATGTTATATCAAGAAGTACTTCAACACCTACAATCTTTATCAAAAAAATTGAAAGTTGCTGAAACAGAACGCGAAAAAGTTGAACAAGCAAAACAAGAATGGATTGCTGGTATTTCACATGATTTAAAAACACCATTAACTTATATTACAGGCTACTCTACTCTATTATTAAACGATCAATACGAATGGTCCAAGGAAGAAGCCCGTTCCTTTATTCAAGAAATTGCAGATAAAGGTAAGCATATGGAGGAGCTTATACAAGATCTAAGTCTCGTTATTCAGCTTAATAGTCCAGATGGTCAGTTACCATTGCATAAATCAAATCAGGATATTGTGGAATTCACCAAAAGAGTTGTAGCTACTATTAGTAATAATCCACAAGGCAGAGACTATAAATTGCATTTTAAAACAGATACACCTGTCATAAACACTGAATTTGATACTAAATTCATGCAACGAATATTGCAAAACATTCTTATGAATTCTATTATTCACAATCCAGCTAACACAAATATTTATACACAGATTTTCGATAACAACGAACATGTAGATATCCACATTGTTGATAATGGAACAGGTATGTCTCCACACATGTTAGAAAATATATTCCAGCAATATTATCGTGGAACGACAACAGATTCTTCTTCTGAAGGTACTGGACTAGGTATGGCAATTGTTCATAACCTCATTCAAGCTCATAAAGGCATTATCTCTGTAAAGAGCGAACCTTCTAAAGGAACAACGTTTATGATTACACTGCCTAAAAAGATATATTGACACCTTTACACTTGAGGATACTATGCTACTGAAATGTCTCCTTAGAATGGAATGCTTTCTCCGCCTAATGTCATGGCAAAAGAATTAGGGAATTTGCTAGAGAGGATTCTATAGTATCCCCTGAAAGTATAAAAAGCTCACAAATCCTATCATATCAAGGTTTATGAGCTTTCTTAACTTGTTAATCGTAACGTAAATTAACCTAATGATACCGATACTCGGGATCGAACCGACTATCCTAAAGATTCACGATTTCAATCTATATTTCCTTCACCACTTAAACAAACGTAAACGGCTCTGTATGAACTTTCGATTGAATGAACTGCACTGGTAATTTCTTCGCATCGCATAATTGCGTCATTTTCTGCGCAACACCTTGAATCATTACCTTTTCTACATGGTGTCCTGGATCAACAATGCTTAGTCCTTGTTGCTCTGCATCTTGTGCCATATGGAAACCAATATCTCCTGTAACAAATACATCAGCCCCGGCAAATTTCGCTGTTCGAATGTATTTATTGCCGTCACCACCAACGACTGCGACTTTTTGAACAAGTCCGTCAACTGGACCAACAACACGCACAAATGGCACGTCCAATTGTACTTTGACGAACTCCGCAAACTCTTTTAATGTCATCGGTTTATTTAATAAACCAATTCGGCCAAGACCTTGCTCATTTGATTCCACTTCTGTCGTCCAAACATCATACGCTGGTTCCTCATATGGATGTGCATTGAGCATCGCTTTTAATACACGATTTTTTAATGATTGCGGGAACACAACTTCGATTTTTTGTTCGCTTACTACTTCTAATTGACCGATTTCACCGATTGTCGGGTTTGCGCCGTCCAATGCTTGAAAACGCCCTTGTCCATCCGTAGAAAAACTGCATGAATTATAGTCGCCTAGTTGCCCCGCCCCTGCTTTCGCTAAAGCCGCGCGCATTTCATCCGTATAATTTTGTGGGACATAAACGGCTAATTTCATTAAATTTTCCTCATACGTCTGCTCTAAAATTTCACGTTTCGTTAATTGTAGTGCATCCGCTAGTAAATCATTAACCCCACCTGGTGCTACATCTAAATTCGTATGTGCTGCATACACCGCAATATCATTTTTAATGCATTTTTCATATAAAGCACCTTGTGGATTGTCTGTACGCAAATTGGATAGCTTCATAAAAATAGGCGGGTGATGGGCAATTATAAGTGCGCATCCTTGTTCAATCGCTTCATCAACTACTTCATGCGTCACATCTAATGTCACAAGCACTTTTGAAACTTCTTTATTCAACGTCCCAATCGCTAAACCAATTGGATCATTTGGCATACAAGCGAATTTTTTCGGTGACCAAGATTCAAATAACTGAATGATTTCGTGACCATTTACTTTTTTCACTGAACTACCTCCTGTACCATATCTACAAGCTGTTCTAGCTCTGCATATTTCGCTTCATTATCCACCGTTTTTTCAGCTTTTTCAATCGCTTGCTGAACACGCTGCCAATTTGCCACTTCACGTGACCATTTTTCGACAAAAACAGGTGATTTCGTTGCAATTAATTTTGGACCTAATAAAATTTCAGCTTGAGTTAATTCCATTTGTCCTCGTTGCAATACAAGTACTTCATATACTTTTCCATCTTCTTCTAAAATGACTTCATCCTGTAATGCCCACCCATTACGGATTGCCCATTCCCGAATTGCTTTGGCATGAATATTCGGCTGTAAAATAAGGCGCGTCACCGATTTTAAAGCTTGTGGATGCTTTTCTAAAATCGAAACAATAAGTGGACCGCCCATCCCAGCAATTGTTACTGTATCAATATGGTCCGCTTCTTCAACGGCTGCCAATCCATTTGCCATGCGAACGGTAATTTGATTTGTTAAGCCTTCTGTACGTACTTGGCGTACAGCAGATTCAAATGGACCTTTTACAACTTCTCCTGCTATGGCGCGCGAAGCAATCCCTTTGTGTACTAAATAGCATGGTAAATACGCATGGTCACTCCCGATATCTGCAACAACCGCACCTGTTGGAACAAATGATGCGACCATTTCTAAACGTTTTGAGAGCTTTTGTGCATTCATATTTCAATTTCCTCTTTTCTATTTTACAATGTACCCCTATTATATAAAAAAACCGCTCATCCGTCTTGTAGTTGAGAGGTTTTTGCTATGAGTTGGGCATAAATTACGACAAAAGAGTGGATAGTTACTAACCCACCATATCATTGCCCTTAGAATGTAGAACTTTTCCCGCTAAATTCCCTGTTAATCGACAATCTGGAATCACACACATTTGATAGAATCTAGCGGATATATGATAAGTTCAGATTTTACATTCATCACACAATAAAAAAAACATAGACACTAGATTGCTCCAGTACCTATGTTTTGCATTTCCAATATTATAGACCCGAAATGTAATCTGCTACAGCTTGAGCCTCTGCTTCTGATTTAAGAATTGATGGCATAGCTCCACTTGGAGAACCGTTTAAAGCAAAATCTTTAATATGGTCAGCATCTAAGCCAGCAATTGCAGGCATCGAACCTTGACCATTTAAATCACCGCCGTGACATGAAATACAGCTAGCTTTAGCGATATCTTCACCACTTAATTCAACTGTTTCTCCTGAAGTATCCCCATCTGCACTATTCTTATCTGCTGCACCCTCAAATGACATGAAGAAAATTAGTCCAATACCGAAAGCCATGATAAGTACATAAGGAATAAGTGGATTGTTTCTCATTGCGTTCCCTCCCTCATTAGTTATTTTAATTCTATTATCAATTACGCTTTGGCGTAATTGCGTCCAGATTTTGAATTGTGCTTGCACAATTCATTCCCTTCAAAATCTGTGACATCCGCCAGGGGCATTGTTTTCATTCAGTAGGAATTTAAACACCTTTTTAAAAAAAGTGAAGCCACATTCACCTCAAACATCATATAGACGAGAGAGATATACTGAATGAAAATAAATAGAACCTAGTAAACACTAACAATTGTACTGCATATTTTGGAAAACGAAAAGCCCTATTCCATACAATTTACTATGTTTGTAACAATTATGACAATTTGACATTAACCTTTTAATATATGTCTTGCAATAACCATTTTTTGGACTTCTGAAGTTCCCTCGCCAATTTCTAGTAGTTTCGCATCCCGCATGTAGCGCTCCACCTCATATTCTTTCATATATCCGTATCCGCCATGAATTTGAATTGCTTCATCACACACTTCCATCGCCATTTCGGATGCATAGTATTTCGCAATTGCCGCTTCCTTGCCAAATAGGCGACCTTGATCCTTTAGCCAAGCCGCTTTATAAACAAAAGTTCTTGCCAGTTCGATTTTCACTTCCATATCCGCTAATTTAAACTGTGTCGCTTGAAACTGCGCTAATGTTTTCCCGAATTGTTTACGTTGTTTGGCATATTGAACTGCTTTATTTAAAGCACCTTGTGCAATTCCAACCGCCATCGCAGCAATTCCGATGCGTCCACCATCCAATGTCGTTAAAAATTGCTTAAAGCCGTTTCCACGTATCCCTAAAAGATTTTCTTCAGGCACTGGAACATTTTCTAATAGTAACTCGGTTGTATTCGAAGCATTTAAGCCCATTTTTTCATAGTCGGATTTAATTTGGAAACCTGCTGCATCAGTTGGCACGATAATCGAACTAATTTCTTTTTCATTATTTTGTCGATCCGTAATAGCTGTTAGCGCTAAATGTTTGGCATAGCTCGCATTTGTAATAAAAACTTTGGAACCATTTATCGTATACTGTCCATTTTCTAAAACGGCCGTTGTTTCCGTGCCCCCTGCATCAGATCCGGCATTTGGCTCTGTTAAACCAAATGCCCCAAAGGATTCGCCCGTACAAATTGGCACAAGATATTTTTGCTTTTGCGCCTCTGTACCAAATAAATGAAGTGGTGCCCCACCTAATGAAATATGCGCAGAATACGTAATTCCTGTCGAAGCACAAACACGGCTTAACTGTTCAGTAACGATTGCAAAACTAATCGTATCTGCCCCCGCTCCCCCGTAAGCTTCTGGAAATGGTAAGCCCATTATCCCCATTTTTGATAATTCCTCAAAAATAGGCAATGGAAATTCTTTTGTCTTATCACGTTCAATTGCGCCTGGTGCTACAACTTCATCCGAAAATTCTCGCATCATTTTTTGCAACATTTGTTGTTCCGCTGTTAAGTCAAAATTCATCTTATCCCACCCTTTCTTCCACTCATGTATCACCTTCCATTTTATATGATATATATTGTTTTTTACAGGAAAATCGAGCTTAACGTAGCTTTTTTTTACAACTTGGTTAAAAACAAATAAAAAAAGAACAAATACGCACATAAAAGCGTTTGTCCTTTTAAATAGTTCATACGTAAAACCAAGCACCAATAATAATACAAAAACCAATGACACCAGAAATAGTAAAGTAGATTATTTTCAGCTTAACCCCACTAATGATCCATAAAATACAGTTTGAAATAATTAAAGCAAAAAGCATATTATTATTTCCAGCAAAATAAGTCATACTGATTTTAACCGAAATTCCTAGCATTAATAACGCGACTGCCAGTTGAAGCATCGTAGCGAGTAATTTATTTCTTTTTGCAAAGTAAAATGCTCCTGCAAAGCAACCGGCAGCAAAAATACCGGCAATAGCTACGACTACCCATTCATATTGAATTGTAAATAATAATATCGTAAACAATAAAGCAATTACTGGAAATATCGATGCAATGCTCCATTTTTTTCTTTTAATTACTGGATTGATTGCTTTTTTTGCATTTCCAGATATTTGGTCACTATCATTTCCTTCTGAATAAAGCGTCATTAAAAAATCACAGTAATGCTCTGGAAGTAATTTATTTTGCTTCCAAAAAGTAATTTCATTCATAATAATTTGTTTTTTTTGATTGGACATGTAAAACTCCCCAAATCTACTAATTATGTATTGATATTCATTATACTACCATTGTAAGTACTAATGAGAGTTCATACATCAGTAAAAAGTAACAACCTTCCCACTTCTATGCCGTACTTTTTAGCTAAGTACAATAAATTCATTATTCAAAAAAGGTGAAGAAAATTTAATTATTTTCTTCACCCTTTTTATGTTATTTACTTTATATACTATTTATTCTAAGAAATCTTTCAATCGTTTTGAGCGAGAAGGGTGACGTAATTTACGTAGTGCTTTCGCTTCGATTTGACGAATACGCTCACGTGTTACACCGAATACTTTACCTACTTCTTCTAGTGTACGTGTGCGGCCATCATCTAAACCAAAACGTAGACGTAATACATTTTCTTCACGATCTGTTAATGTATCTAGAACATCTTCTAATTGCTCTTTTAACAGCTCATATGCCGCATGATCAGAAGGAGATTGTGCTTCTGAGTCTTCGATAAAGTCACCTAAGTGCGAATCATCCTCTTCACCAATTGGTGTTTCAAGTGATACAGGCTCTTGAGCAATTTTTAAAATTTCACGAACTTTTTCAGGCGTTAAGTCCATTTCTTCTCCAATTTCTTCTGGAGATGGTTCGCGACCTAAATCTTGTAACAATTGACGTTGTACACGAATTAATTTGTTAATCGTTTCAACCATGTGTACCGGAATACGGATTGTACGTGCTTGGTCAGCAATTGCTCGTGTGATTGCTTGACGAATCCACCATGTTGCATAAGTCGAGAATTTAAATCCTTTGCGGTGGTCGAACTTCTCAACCGCCTTAATAAGACCCATATTCCCTTCTTGAATTAAGTCTAGGAATAACATACCGCGCCCAACGTAACGTTTGGCAATCGATACAACAAGACGTAAGTTCGCTTCTGCTAAACGCTTACGTGCTTCCTCGTCCCCTTCTTCAATACGCTCTGCAAGGCGAACTTCTTCAGCTGCAGAAAGTAAGTCTACACGACCAATTTCTTTTAAATACATACGAACTGGGTCATTTATTTTAACGCCAGGAGGAACACTTAGATCGTTTAAATCAAAAGTTTCTTCGCTTGCTTCTTGTTTCGAAAGCGCTTCTTCTTCAAACTCTTCTTTACCTTCAACTGTTACATCACTTTTTTCTACTTCATCGGCAAAGTTAAAAATTTCTTCATTCTCTACTTCGTATAAAGCCAGAGTTTCAGAAATTTCCTTCATAGACATTTCTCCAACTTGCTTTGCTTTTTGTAAAAGTTTCTTCTTTACCTCTTCTAATGTAAGCCCATTTACTACTGTCTCTTTTGAATGTTTTGACTTTTCCGCCATAAACCTTCCTCCTTCTAAAAACAAATCGCCTTATATTCCTTTTACCGCTCTTCTTAACTGGATAATCTGTTGGGCTATTTCAAGAGCGCGCCTATGTTCGTGCATCTTTTCAGCTTCTTTTTGATTATGCGTTAATTTTTCTATTTCTAGTTCGATACGGTGCTTTTCAATATGCTTTAAACAATCACTAATTTCCGCTTCACCATTTTCTGGGTCACGGTCGATATATGCTGCTTCCATAACTATTTTGCGCAATTCATTGTCATTTAAAACTTCTACAAAACGATGAAAATCTGCCATTTCATATTCTTCATAAAAACCCACTAAACGGACAAATACGGATAAATATTCTTCATGAATAAATGGCGTGGTGTTTCCTAATTTCAAAACTTTATTCACGACATTCACATCATGTAGCATATGAGCAAGTAATAAACGTTCTGCCCGATCCGTCCCCGTTTTCGGAAGCTTTTGCTGAACCAACTCAATTGGTTGCTGTAATGCATTTTGACTTCGTTTTTGTTCTTTTGCGCCATCTGCTACAACTTTTCGTAATTGCGCACTAATCGCTTCTTGAGAAATATTTGTCTCATTTGCAAGCTGACGAATGTATAAATCTCGTTCAGTCGGTGAAGAATTATCTTTCAACGTTTCAAGAACTTCTTGAATGTATTGTAATGTGTCATTTTCGAATTGGAAGTTTTTCCCGCGCTTCGCATGCATCATCATAAATGCGATATAGGCGTGCGGTTTTTCAATTATTTGATTTGTAAACGCTTCTTGACCATAATTGCGAATATATTCATCCGGGTCAAGCTTATTTGGTAAAACAGCCACTTCAACTTTTATGCGTTCTTCATGTAACATTTGTGAAGCACGTTTCGCCGCTTCAAAACCAGCATTATCACCATCGTAGCAAATCGTAATTTGCTGAACTAAGCGTTTGAGCTTTGTAATATGCTGGGGAGTAAGCGACGTACCCATTGTTGCGACTGCATTATAAACACCTGCTCGATTGGCGGCAAGTACATCAATAAACCCTTCCATTAAGACTGCGTGCCGTGTTTTTCTTATCGACGCACGAGCCTTGTCCAAATTGTAAAGTACCTGACTTTTATGGAAAATGGGTGTTTCTGGACTATTTAAATATTTTGCTTCATCGGCATCTTTGTTAAGAATCCTACCCGAAAAAGCAATCGTTTTCCCGTTCTCATCTCGAATCGGGAACATGATTCTTCCTCGGAAACGATCGAAATATGTTTGGTCACTTTCTTTTTGAATGATAAGCCCACATTCTGCCATCACTTCTAAAAGAAATTCTTTTCGTTCTAACAATATCGAAAGTGTGTCCCAATTCGGTAATGCCCATCCTATTTGATGAGTTTCGATTTGTTCACGCGTAAATCCTCTTTCTAGTAAATAATTTAATGCCTGCTCTCCATCTTCGGTATTCATCAACAAATGATGATAAAATTCAGCGGCATACGCATGTGCTTCCCGCATCATTTCTTCTTTTTTTGAATATGGATTATTTGACGTCGTATGCTCTGATTGCACCCCGACGTCTAATGGAATACCTGCCCGATCTCCCAATTTGATTAATGCTTCTGGGAATGCGATATGCTCGATATCCATCACAAACGTTATTGCATTTCCCCCAGCTCCACAACCAAAGCAATGGAAGATTTGTTTTTCTTGAGACACGGAAAAAGAGGGTGTTTGCTCTCCATGAAATGGACATAATCCAAACCAGTTGCGCCCTCTTTTCGTTAACTGCATATAATCGCTAATCACATCGACTATATCAGACTGCGAACGAATCTGCTCAATCACATGTTCAGGTATTTTCCCAGCCATCTTATCACCTATTGCTATCTACATAATTCGAGAAAAATTACAAAAACCCTCTAAAATACGACAAAATTTAATATTATTTTAATCTGTGTTATCAGCTAGGGTGAACCCACACTGAATCGTGGCCATATTTGGCGTTCATCCTCTTTTTAAAAAATTGGAAGGATTTTGCTAAAGCAGGTTGTACTGCCCATTCTTAATATTTTTACCACAATTTTATTATTATAAAACAAAAAACTGAACGTTGCTATCTATTTTTTACTATTTCTGTGTTATACACCAAAATTCCTACTAAAAACAGAAAAAATAGTAGATTTATTTTTTAAGTAAATGCGTTATTTTCTTATTACAACGTTTTACGAACAAAAAACCTCCTCTTTTCACTGAGGTGGTTTAAGTGGGCTATTATTTTTCGCCTTCTAGCATATCTAAAATCGTATTCGCTGTTTCTTCGACTGCCCGATTTGTTACATCAATAACCCGACAACCTATTCTATCAGCTATTTGATGGAAATAGCTAATTTCCTGCTCAATTCGTTGCTGTTGTGCATAAGCAGCATTTTCAGTTAATCCAAGTGCAATGAGACGTTCTTTACGAATATTATTTAATTTCTCCGTCGAAATAACTAAACCAAAGCATTTTTTTGGATCGATTTGCATCAATTCAATGGGTGGTTCCACTTCAGGGACAAGTGGCACATTCGCTACTTTATAGCTTTTATGTGCTAAATATTGCGAAAGTGGCGTTTTTGAAGTTCGTGACACCCCAATTAATACAATATCCGCTAATAATAGTCCTCTTGGATCTTGACCATCATCATACTTTACCGCAAATTCAATCGCCTCAATTTTTTTAAAATAATCGTCATCAAGTCGATGAACGAGGCCTGGTTCTTGTAACGGTGACTCATTAAATGAGAGTTCAATTAAATCCATCATCGAGCCTAGTAAATCAATAGTCGGTACATTATTTTCTACTGCCAAACTATAAAGCGCTTTTCGCATTTCCTTTTCAACTAAAGTGAAAACAATCGCCGCTTGTTGTTTTACCGCAATTTGAACGATTTTTTCAATGAGTTCAATATCATTTATTCGGGGAAATTTGCGGATTCTTACTTTGTCGAAATTCGGCCTGAATTGGCTGACAACTGCCTTTACTGCATTTTCACCCGTTTCACCCACTGAATCTGAAACAACAAAAATTGTTAGACTTTTCATTAAATCCACCTACAAATCATGAGTTTCTGCTAAAGAGATAAAGGCACGTGTAATACTCGTTTTTGTTAGACGTCCAATTACTTCAATCCCTTTTTCAGTTTCCTTGACAACAGGCATCGAATCAATTTCGCGTTCGATCAATTTCGTCGCTGTTAACACTAAGGAATCTGAATCTAAGCAGTATGCAATATTGGGCATTCTTGTCATAATAATATGTACCGGTATTTTATTTAAGTCTTGTGTACCTATACTCGATCTTAATAAGTCCTTACGTGATAAAACCCCTTGTAAATAGCTATCTTTATCCACTACGAATAACGTTCCAACATCCTCTAAAAACATATGACAAATCGCATCATAAACCGTCATACTTTCAGAAACAACTACAGGTACATTTTGAAAATCCTTTACTTTTAAATTCAGCATAGACTCCGTAATTGCTACAGTAGATTTCTTTCCAGCATAAAAGTAGCCAACACGTGGTCTGGCATCCAAAAATCCAGCCATCGTTAAAATGGCCAAATCAGGGCGCAACGTTGCACGCGTTAATCCTAGGCGCTCTGCGATATGTTCACCTGTGATTGGTCCGTTCTCTTTAACAATTTGCAAGATCGCATCTTGACGTTTATTGAGTTCTATTAGACTCACCCGCTTCAAATAATGTTATACTTATTTCTTAATTATTATATACTATTTCGCTCCATATTGCGAAGAAAACAATCCCATGCTACAATATGAGCGTAGAACTGTATTGTTCTTTATAAACAACTTAATAGTACAGCGATGATGGGATTAATAAGTATCAATTTAACACACAGCGAGTAGGAATAGTGTAAGCCTACATTCAAATTGAGAAACGGCACCCTGAGCTTTTTTTAAAAGAGGTTTTTTAAATTGTGTTTTTCATACAACATCGACACATTATGCATACTTTTTCATAATGTGTCGATGTTGGTTACATAATTTAGAAAACAAGCGGGGTGGAACCGCGGGTATATCACATATGATGCACTCGTCCCCGGGCATAGTTACTGTGCCCGGAGACGGGTGCTTTTTATTATGCCAAGGCGAAATTGATTAATTTTTATATAGGAGGAATTTTTTATGACACAAAAATCAATGGAAACAATCGTTGCTTTAGCAAAACATCGTGGATTTGTATTCCCTGGATCTGAAATTTACGGCGGTTTAGCAAACACTTGGGATTACGGTCCATTAGGTGTAGAACTTAAAAACAACGTAAAAAAAGCTTGGTGGCAAAAATTCGTTCAAGAATCTGAACATAACGTAGGTCTTGACGCAGCCATTTTAATGAACCCAAAAGCATGGGTAGCTTCTGGTCACGTAGGTAACTTCAATGACCCAATGATCGACTGTAAATCATGTAAAGCTCGCCACCGTGCAGATAAATTAATTGAAGATGCTTCATTAGAAAAGACTGGCAAAGAAATTATCGTCGATGGTATGAGCTTCGACCAAATGAAGGCGAAAATGGAAGAGCTTGAAGTAACTTGTCCAAATTGCGATAAAGTGGACTTCACAGATATTCGCCAATTCAACTTAATGTTCAAAACACATCAAGGTGTAACAGAATCTTCTTCTAACGAAATTTACCTACGTCCTGAAACAGCACAAGGGATTTTCGTCAACTTTAAAAACGTTCAACGTTCAATGCGTAAACGTACGCCATTCGGTATCGCACAAGTTGGTAAATCATTCCGTAACGAAATTACACCAGGTAACTTCACATTCCGTACACGTGAATTCGAACAATTGGAATTAGAATTCTTCTGTAAGCCAGGCGAAGACCTTGAATGGCATGCATACTGGAAAAACTTCAGTAAAAATTGGTTATTAAACCTTGGAATGAAAGAAGATTCTATGCGTTTACGTGACCATGAGGATGATGAGCTTTCTCACTATTCAAATGCAACAACGGATATCGAATTCCGCTTCCCATTCGGTTGGGGTGAGCTATGGGGTATTGCAGACCGTACAGACTACGACTTAAAACAACATATGGAGCATTCAGGTGAAGATTTCACTTATATTGATCCGATTACAAACGAACGCTACGTACCATACTGTATCGAACCGTCATTAGGTGCAGACCGTGTGACATTAGCATTCTTATGTGATGCATATGATGAAGAGCAATTAGAAGGCGATGACAAACGTACTGTATTACGCTTCCACCCTGCTTTAGCACCATTTAAAGCAGCTGTATTACCGTTATCGAAAAAATTATCTGAAGAAGCTGGCGATGTTTGGGCTGATTTACGCAAAGCTTTCCCAGTAGACTTCGATGAATCACAATCAATCGGTAAACGCTACCGTCGTCAAGATGAAATCGGTACACCGTTCTGTATTACGTATGACTTCGACTCAAAAGAAGATGGTCAAGTAACAGTACGTCACCGCGATTCGATGGAACAAACACGTATGCCTATCGCTGATGTAAAAGCATATATTGAAAAACACTTACAATTCTAAACAAATAGAGCAAGACCAACATGTTGTGCATATAACATGCTGGTCTTTTTTTACGAATCCCCTACAAAAATTAAGAAGCAAATTCGCCGAAAATAAGTTATAATTTTCTGACAAGTTATTAAGAGGGGGGATTTGTGTGTTTTTCCAATTAAAAGAGTCACCAAAAACAATACCTGATACATACGATAAAGCTTTTCAACTTATAAGTGCTATTATCCATCAAGAATGCCCAGAACATCGTGCCAATCACCATATTTTATATTCAGCCAATCAAAAATTAGAAGCTTATTTAGAAGCACAAAAACATTTCCGTCAGTTTGAAGATCCAGCAACCGAAATCGGTAAATTTAGCACTGAAGCCTATCAAGTCGCAACGAAAAAATATCATCAACTTTATTATATCATCCAAGGCTATATGCATTTGAGCGACGAAAACAAGCGCGATCATTTCAACCATCGTTTTCGTTTCCATGCAGAAAAACTAGATACAATGTATTTACTATGGGAGCAAAAAAATTACTGGCAACTACTAAACTTAGATGGTTCATTTTATGAGCAATTAAAAGAAGATTTAGTCCCAATGCTTACGCAGTTTGAATAGGAGATATTATGCCTATTGGATAGAACCTTTTGAAACTTTTTCGGATTCTAGGCGTAAATAGACTATCCATATTAACTAGGAGGCCTCTCGGTGGAATCAACAGAACAATTAATGCAACATTTAACAACAATTGAAGCATGGGAAAAAGATCAAAAAGGGTTATGGTTTTGGGAGAAAATCGGTCGAATTCCATTTAAAATACTTGATAAATTAACACCCAAAATCATTCAAGAGAAGATTTCCTTATTAATCGACGAATTAGTGAGCTATGTTCAAACGGGTGGAAAATACTTATTGAGCGAAAAGTCGATGCTTCAACATATCCAAAAGCATACATTACACTCAATCGAGTCCATTGAGGATATTCAAAACATGCCGATTGCCGATATGATTGGGCTAAGTGAAAAACTTCAAAAGAATCGAGCTAAACTGGCAACTGTCCAAGGTGCATCAACAGGCTTTGGGGGCATTTTTACATTGGCCATCGATATTCCCATCATCTTAGGGATGGCCCTTAAAACATTGCAAGAAATTTCCTTTATTCACGGCTATGATCCGAATGATAAAATGGAACGAATTTTTATCGTCAAATGCTTACAGTTTGCCTCTTCTGATATTGTTGGTAAGGAAGCGATTTTGAAAGAATTATCAAAAGATTATTCCGAACCGAAGTCAGCAGAAAATATGGTGTCGCAAATGCAAGGTTGGCAAGAGGTGTTTTATACGTACCGCGATAATTTCGGTGTGAAGAAGTTTTTACAAATGATCCCGATTGCTGGGATGGTCTTTGGCGCCTTTATTAATAAGTCCATGATCGAGGATATTGCCGAGGCGGGTATGATGCTGTATCGCAAACGTCGGGTTATTGAGCGATTAGCTACTGAAAAAACTATATAAATTAACGTCAACTAAGCGAATTCCAAGTTTAGTTGACGTTTTTTCATGAATGGTGACTTGAAAAAAATTAATCGCTTGCTATTTCCACTATTTCACCAGCAACATATTGATACTGTTTTTCCATCGATTTATGATAAATAATCCATTCATCATAACTAGAAACCAATGAAGGCTTTTCAATTTGAAACTCCTGAGTGGGAACAACTATCTCTTCACTTGAAAGGTATTGGAACAGTTCCCCAAGTACAAGTTGCTCAAATTCTGATGTCTTTTTATGATAAACACTAGCACCGGCTACAAGAAACGGAAAACAAATGACGATACACACAATCGCACTCATCAACCTATTCAATGTAATCCCCCATTTTTGCTATTTTAAGATTTTGGCGGTGAGCATCCTTCATTCCATCAAAAAATTGATATTTATTTTGCAACTGTACTTCAAGTCCTGCCTCTGGATTTGCTAAACTTTGCAAATATACTTTCGATTCCTTTATACGCTCCGCAATTTCAGCAGGCTTTGTTGTTACTGTCCCATGCCCCGGTACAAGTGTATGAATAGCATGTTTGTGAAAAATCGCCTCAGCCTTTTCCATAGTCGCTACATAATCCGCATAGCTACTATCAATAAACGGAAACTCAACATCCGACAAATAATCGCCAGCTAATAGAGTACGTTGCTGCTCAACAATTGTAAATAAACCATCTTCTGTATGCCCTGGAGCTAAATAAAAAGTCAGCGTTAATAATGCTAATTCAAGCTTTTGCCCATCCTCTTCAATGACCAAATCAACAGCTGGATAATAAATTGGATAGTCCCGCGTAATATAATATTGCGCATCAAAATTAATAATTTGTTGCACGGCTTCATCTTTATTTGGATTATTGGCAAATGCTTTTGAAGCAATAACAAATGCTTTTGGAAAAGCTCCTGCTGCGATAATATGATCAAAATCGCTATGTGTAAAAATTAAATACAGCTTTCGATTATTTAAAACACGCTCAACAAAACTTTTTATTTCTTCCACTTCATTTGGCAACCAATTTGGGTCTATTAAAATAATGGCATCTGTCGTTTCAATCAAAGTGGTCGTTGTCTTATACAAAGCGCTTTGAAAGACCGTCATATTTTCGTTTTGATAGTGAATCATTTTAAGCTCCCCCTATATAATCAATTACGCCTCGGCGTAATTGCGTCCAGATTTTTTCGAGGGCCCACAGGACGTGGGTCAGTCAGCCGTTGTCACACGATGTGACGTTCTTAGGCTGACTTCCTTCTTCCCTTAAAAATCTGTGACATCCGCCGGAGCTTGGGTCAACACGATGTTGATCACAAAGGCGTTGTCACAGGACGTGACGGGTTTTAGCCTTTGTTCCCCAATTCAGCCGGGGTTTGAACCCCCACTGAATAAAATTACCTTTTTGGTATTCATCCCCCACTTATAGAAGTAGAGGACTACTGCTGAATTAAGTTAAAAAACCAGCTATTAGGAATTCCCGCAAGCTGGCATGTCGACTTCATCGTTATTTTAATCTGATGACTCTTTTTTTTCGCGTAATAATAAGGGTGTTCGCTCTAATTGTTCAATAAAGCTTCTTGATTTTAAACGAATCCCCGTTTGTTCTTCATAAATCGTCGTGACAATTTTTTTAATAAACTGCTTCGTCTGTGGTTTTAAATCTAGCTTGCCAACTTGGTCAATTGGCACGGTGTAAAACATACGAATCAACTTAAGTTGCGTCGGCGATAATCGGATAATGTAAGGGTCCCTATGAAAACAACGATGACATAAAAATCCACCTTGCGTAAATGAAAACGCAAACTCCCCATCTACTGCCCCACAACTCGCACATGCATGTAAAATAGGCTGAATTCCGGCATAAGCAAGCATCTTCCAATCCACAAATAATGTAATTGCTTCCGGATCATAACCTTCTTCAATCGCATTTAAAGCCTGTAGCAACACATCAAATGCAAATGGCTCTGCATTGCCTTCTTCCACTAAACGGTCGACAAGCTCCATAATATAGCTAGCATATGCCGTCGCTATAATATCAGTCTGTATATGACGCATCGCATTTATATGTTCGCCTTGTTGCAACGTCCCCATCCCTGACGTACGTTGCGCGAGGAAAACACCATGCATAAAGGGCTGTGTTATTCCCGCTAAACGGCTTGTTGGTTTTTTAGCACCGCGCGCCATACAAGCAACTTTCCCAGCTTCCCGTGTCATTAAGGTCACAATTTTATTGGATTCACCATAGGCACGCGCTTTTAAAACGATGCCTTCCCATTTATGTAGCATCTTCGCACATCCTTTATTTCGTTCGTCCTCTTATTATACATGACTTGCCCCGTTGAAATCACTTTAATGAACTGTTACACCTTCACCGAGCACTTTTCTTACCCACCCTAAATTTTGAACCGCGCGTGCTTCTACATCTGCTAGTGGATAAACGCGATAAACACCATCTTTATCAAGCAATGTTGCCGTCGCATCAAATTGAGGTTCGCCAATCGTAACGGTGTCGCCTTCTTTCGTAATTTCAAAACTTCCAATTCCGCCGACCATTGTGTTAGGCACTGTTAAGATCGTAGAAAAGTAGTTTCCGAGCGAATAAAATACATGCGTTTCATGCCCAGCTTCATTTTTGATTTTCGTATATGGTTGCAATACATGCGGATGCGAGCCAAAAATAATATCTGCTCCTGCTGCATTCAGCACTTTTGCATGATGACGTTGAACATCACTTTCTGCAACGGTATACTCAGGACCCCAATGCATCGATACGACAACGACATCGACTAACTCCCGAAGCGCCCTGATATCCGCCGTCATCTTTTCATGTTGAATATAGTTCACGATAAACGGCGAGCCTTTAGGTAAATATAAGCCATTCGTGCCATATGTATAGCCTAAAACGCCAATTTTTAATGAACCAAATTCTAATATCCTCGGCTTTGATACGTCTTCCTTCGACTTATACGCACCTACATAAGGCATATTATATGTTGCCAAATTTTCAAAAATTGTCCGCACTCCGCCTTCCCCTTTATCAACCGTATGATTATTCGCAAGGTTAACCATATCTACACCGGCATTTTGTATATCTCGAATAATATGTGGAGGACTTGAAAATTGGGGATACCCACTAAGTGCATATTTATTGCCAACAGGTGGAGATTCTTGGTTCGCAATTAAATAATCATAACTTTGCATCAGTGGTGTAACCGCAGCAAATGACGAAGAATAATCCTTATATTTGGCCAAGCGCAAATGCAATAAAACATCACCAAGCATCGCAAAACGGATGGAGTCTTTTACAAGTACAGGTTCAGGTTCTGGCTCAACCACTTTCTCCACTACTGTTTCTTCTTTTTTTGACGTTTCACTTACAGGATTTTCATATGTTTCCGTAATCGCTACGGTATTTTTTACATCTTTTATTTCCATATCAATCGGATCAATTCCAAACGCAACGACAACAAACACTAACGCCGCAAGCGATAATATCCAAAATCCGAAAAGAACTTTATTTAATTTACTCAAAACGATTAGTACCACCTTTTAATCAATTACGCCTCGACGTAATTGCGTCAATATTTTTTTCGAGCTTGCTCGAAAAACTCCCCCTAAAAAATATGTGACATCCGCCGGGGCTAACTTGATTCAGCAGAAATCCCCTTACGGGGGATTTCTGCTGAATCAAGTGTAAAATTTTGCCTAATCATAATAATACCAAATCTATTTTTTTAATCAATAACAAAAAATTACATAGTTAATTTAGATTTCAAAATAAACAAAAAAACAGACGCGACAAAAGTCACATCTGCAATAGTATCAATTACGCCTCGGCGTAATTGCGTCCAGATTTTTTCGAGCTTGCTCGAAAAGCTCCCCTTAAAATCTGTGACATCCGCCAGGGGCATTGGGCCAATAGGACGTTGGTCACAAAGGCGTTGTCACAGGACGTGACGGATTTAGCCTTTGTTCCCCAAATTCAGCTGAAGTTTGAACATCCATTGAATTTAGGTTGTTTTGGGAATTCATCCTCACTTATAAAGGTAGAGAATTTTTGCTGAAGCAAGTTAATATTCGTCTTCGCGGAAACCGAAGTCTCGTAAATGCGTTTGTTTGTTGCGCCAATCTTTTTGCACTTTTACCCATAGCTCTAAATAAACTTTTGAGCCTAAAAGCATTTCGATATCTTTACGCGCTAATGAACCTACCTCTTTTAGAAGAGCTCCACGCTTGCCGATAACAATCCCTTTTTGCGAATCGCGTTCTACCATAATCGTCGCCTGCACATGAATCATATTTTCCTTTTCTTCATGCGGTTTAATACGATCAATCACAACAGCGATTGAATGCGGAATTTCTTCACGTGTTAAATGCAATACCTTTTCACGAATCAGTTCCGAAATAATAAAGCGCTCCGGATGATCTGTTACTTGGTCTGCCGGATAATATTGTGGACCTTCTGGTAAATATTTTTCAATCGTTGTCAGTAAGTTTTCCACATTATTACCTTGCAATGCAGAAATCGGAATAATTTCTGCAAAATCAAACTTATCTTTATAAGAATCAATAATTTTTAATAATTCATCCGGATGAACAAGATCGATTTTATTAATAATTAAAAAGACTGGCGTTTTATTACCTTCCAACAATTCAATTATAAATTCATCGCCTTTACCAATCTTTTGTTCAGCATTCACCATGAACATGATTGCATCTACTTCTCGCAGTGCATTACGAGATGTTTTTAACATGAATTCGCCTAGCTTATGCTTTGGCTTATGAATACCTGGTGTATCGATAAAAATTGTTTGTGAACTGTCTTGTGTTAATACACCTTGTACTTTATTACGTGTCGTCTGTGGCTTATCTGACATAATCGCAATTTTTTGTCCGATTACACGGTTTAAAAATGTTGATTTCCCTACATTTGGGCGTCCTACAATCGAAACAAAGCCCGATTTGAAGCCGCTATTATTTTGCTGCATTTTCCATATCCTCCGATGTGAAAGCACCTGGTAAAAGGTCTCCCACCGTTGTTTGTTGAACGTCGCCATTCAAATTAGTTAAATAAACTGGCATCGTTTGTGAACAAAACTCTGCCATTACCTGTCTACATGCACCACAAGGCGAAACAGGTCCTGGTGTGTCTGCTACAATTGCGATTGCTGTAAATTTCGTCACGCCTTCAGAAACCGCTTTAAAAAACGCTGTACGCTCAGCGCAATTTGTCATACTATAGCTTGCATTTTCAATATTGCAGCCATGATAAACGTTTCCATCTTCCGTAAGTAGAGCTGCCCCTACTTTAAATTTAGAATACGGAACATAGGCATTTTCACGCGCAACTTTTGATTGTGCGATTAGTTGTTCCATGTTCATGGGAATGCCCCCCTTTTCTTCAGTCAATTACGCTAGAGGCTCTCTCTTCATTCAGTAGATTTTTTAACATGTACCAAATGAAAATCAGAACCATTTTGGTAAAAATATGAGTAGTCCGATTATAACACTTGCGCTCGCAAATACAAGTACAGCACCTGCTGCAACATCTTTTGCGTCCTTCGCTAAAGGATGGATTTCTGATGAAGTTAAGTCCACAACTCGTTCAATTGCCGTATTGAACATTTCAGCACCGATGACAAGCGCTATGATGAGCGTTAAAATAAGCCACTCGGTCAAGCTAAGTCCTGTAACAAATCCCGCAATTACTACAATGAGTGCACTTACTAGATGAAAACGTAAATTTTGTTCCTTCGCTGCAGTTAAAATCCCTTGCAGCGCGTAGGTAAATGAACGGAAAAATTTACGGACGTTCATTTGTGTCACGACCTAAGCCGTAAGTTTCTAATACTTCATCTTGCTTGCCAAACATCAATTTTTCATCTTCAGCTGTCATATGATCATAACCGAGTAAATGTAAGAAACCATGAACAGCAAGGAAACCTAACTCGCGCTCAAAGGAATGCCCATATTCTTCCGCTTGTTCACGTGTACGGTCCGTCGAAATAATAATGTCGCCAAGCACTCGTGGCATCCCCTCACCGATAATTTGAATTTCATCTTCCCCTAATTCTTCCATAGCAAAAGAAATCACATCGGTCGGCTGATCCTTATCACGATATTCACGGTTAATTTCATGGATTGCTTCATTTGTTACGAACGTTACCGAAACTTCCGAACCATCTTCAATCCCTTCGATTTCGGCCGCATGCTGAAGCAATTTTTCAACTAGTTCAATATCCGCTTCCTTCACTCCATTTGTTTCATCTAAAAAATCAATCGTTAACATGTAGTTCCTCCTAGCGTTATTTTGGATATTCAATACGTGAGTGAAACGTTCCATTTAATGTTTCACATAACACATCTTCAATAATTTTCAGCTCTTTTAACGAAATATCACATTCATCAAATTGGTCGTCTTGAACACGGTCTTGAATAATCGATTGTACTAATTTTTGTATTTTTTCTGCACTCGGATTTTGCATCGAGCGTACAGCTGCCTCTACACTGTCCGCCACACTAATAATTGCTGCTTCCTTCGTTTGTGGCTTTGGGCCCGGGTAACGGAAAACATTTTCATCCAGTTCTTTCCCTTCTTCTTTCGCTTTAAACAAGAAGAATTTTAACAAGCTCGTTCCGTGATGTTGCAAACAAATATCAATAATTTCTTGCGGCATTTTATGTTTTCGTAGCAACTCTGCTCCGTCCGTCGTATGCGCAATAATAATTTTCGCACTACTTTCAGGCGGCAAAGAATCATGTGGATTTGTTCCCATCTGATTTTCAATGAAAAATAAAGGTCTTCGCGTTTTTCCTACATCATGATAGTAGCAACCTACACGAGCAAGCAAACCATCAGCACCGATCGCCTCACTTGCCGCTTCTGCCAAGTTTGCAACCATCACACTATGGTGATAGGTCCCTGGTGTTTCTGTTAACACTTTGCGCAATAACGGATGGTTCGGGTTAGATAGTTCGATTAATCGCATCGTTGATAAAATACCGAACGCTGACTCAAAATACGGTAGTAACCCCATAGTTAATGCACCCGAAAGCAATCCTGAAATAACTCCTGCTGCGATATAAAACGAAACTTCTTTCAATCCATATCCTGACTGGGCCATTAATAAATAAAACGCAATAAACAATACATTCATAACCGTTACAACCGCAACGGATTGTAAAATATGAGAACGCTTTTCTACGCTTCTCATGAAGAATAAAGATGCAAATCCTCCAAATAAAATATACAGCGCAGCATCCATTTGAAGTACGGTTGCATACCCTTCCTGGAAAATGATGCCGGCAGAAGCTGCAGTCATAATCGTTACGACACTTGCCGCGCGTTCATTTGCCAGCAAACGTACCAGCATTGTCGCCATGGCAGAAGGATAAACAAAGGCCATTACTAATTCAAAATTTATCGCAATTAAACTAATGAGTTTCATCATTACAATCGCAATCGAATAAACAATGACGGTAACGAGTAAGGCATTTCGTTTTTTGGATAGGTCTTGCTGCGAACGTTCGAATAAAATATAGAGAAACGACATTTGTAGCAAAATCAAAATAACTAATCCGATAATCGGCTTTACGGACGTTTTATTATCAAGCATTGATAACAGTTCAAGCTGACGATATACCTCCCGTGTAATGACTTCCCCTTCTTGTACGATGATTTGTCCTTGCAGTATACGCGTAGGCTCAACCGCTTCCCGTGCTTGTTGTTTAGCAACTTCTGTTCTTTCATCATCTAATATTTCGGTTTCCACAATAGCAGCTCGGCCGATAACGACTGCTAAGCTCATTAGCGGTTCAGGGATTGCATATTGCTGACGTATTTTACTTTCAAACTCATTGCGGAATGAAATGAGTTGATCTTTTCGTATCGGTCTTGCAAGACTTTCCTCTACTAATTTAGAAAGTGTATCTCGCGTGCTCGTAATATCAGCAATTGATGCGTTTAATAAATTGGCAAGTTGTGCTTCCGAAATGGAAAAACTTGATTGATTTTCTATTATATCTTTTAAACTCTTTCTCAATAAAGTAATTTGCTCGGCTGCCGGCGGTAATTTATCTTCTTTTTCAATTTCCTCTTTTACTTCTAAGACGATATCGAAAATTGTTGTTACGAATGTCGAACGATGATTGGCAACTTCCTCATTGAGGACATAGATTGGATCGATTAATCGCTCAGCCGTTTCTTTATCAAATTCTGTTTTTGCGACGTCTTCTACCGTTTTGGCGGAGCGAATTGTTTCTGGTGCTAGTTCCGTTAATTGAATATCATATGTAATGCCTCTCACATTATCCAGCATCAATGTAAACTGTAATAATGCAGTGAGGAGAAGGACTATAATTAAAAAGGTTCGAAAACTAATAAGCTCGATCATCTTCTTTATTTGCTTTACCATCATGCACCTCCATTTATGTATATAAGTATTCTACCAAATTTACGTTCGTCTGTTTATGAAAAGCCCCATAAGTTTTCATAATATTTGTCGTTTTTAGGGAAAAAGTGTTTCACATCCGTAAAAAAAGCTTCCAATTCCCTATGAAAAGGAATGAAAGCTTTATGAATATAAAATATTCTTACAATTCTTTTTCTGAATAAGCTTGAATGACTTTCGCAACGAGTGGGTGACGAACAACATCGCCTTGCTCAAGAATTTGGAAATGAATATCTTTCACATGCTTTAATGAGCGCTCAGCGACAATCAAACCTGATTCTGTATTTTTCGGTAAGTCAATTTGAGTTTTATCACCCGTAATAACCATTTTAGAGCCGAAACCGAGACGCGTTAAAAACATTTTCATTTGCGGATGTGTCGTATTTTGTGCTTCATCTAATATAACAAAAGCATCATCTAATGTTCGTCCACGCATGTAGGCAAGCGGAGCAATTTCAATCGTTCCACGCTCAATTAAACGCTGTGTTTGTTCTTGCCCATAAATGTCATGCAAGGCGTCGTACAATGGGCGTAAGTAAGGATCAACCTTTTCTTTTAAATCTCCCGGTAAAAACCCTAAAGATTCTCCCGCTTCAACCGCTGGACGTGTTAAGATAATACGTTTCACATGACCATTTTTCAATGACTGTGTGGCCATTACAACTGCTAAATACGTTTTCCCTGTACCCGCAGGACCAATTCCAAAAATTAAATCCTTATGGCGAATCGCGCGAACATATTCACGTTGTCCAATCGTTTTGGCACGGATGGATTTGCCCTTTGTATTTCTTGCAATTTCTTCATCATAAAGCTCAGCATAATATTCAATTGTACCTTTATTCGCCATTTCAATAGCTGTTGAGACATCGCGTTGATCGATATTGATATTTTTACGGATCACGTTTAAAAGCGCCTCTAAAACAGCATGTGCTTTATGTTTTTGTGCATCATTATCACCGGCAATTTGGATTACTTCACCACGCGTAATAATTTGAACACCGTATGTTTCCTCTATAAGCGTAATATTCGCATCGGACATCCCTAAAAGCATTACCGCTTCATTCGGGTTGTCGATTTGGAGCTCTACAAATTTTTCTGACATACTCATTCTCCTTGATCAATTGGACGTGGTTGTGCAATATTTTCATTTACCAAAAATAGGACTTTCCCTTTTACTGTATCATCATCAGTCGTTACGTGCAAAAGTTTTTCATTTTTAATTGTTGATTTGAGCGGCAAAGACTGAATCATTTTTTCATGCAATAATGGCAATACAAACGTATCGATTTCATCTTCCTCTATCTGTTCTGTCTTTTGTTCAAATTTTCGATAAGGCTTATGCGTGACAATTGTTTTTAACGGCTTAATCGATTGCTCCTGCCACGCTTTTTGAAGCTGCAACCAGTTCCATTTATATTCCCATCCATAGTCCACCAATACATTTAATGTCACCTGTTTTGGAATCGAAAAAGTAGACTCTAACCAATAATCCGCAAAAACTTCTCCTTGCGCATCCACTACAAAATTCGTACCATCTCGTTCCAGTACACCTGATACAAGCGTGTCCCCCTTATATACTGTTTCATTAGGAGACACTTTACGGACACCGCTTGAAATTTTAAAATGCGTAATCACCCCACTATTCGAGGCAATTAAATGTTGTTTTTGCGTTGTTTTCTTAGGATTAGACAGCTTAGGTGCTAATTGTGGCGCAACAGTAATATGACTTCCCTGCTTCGTTATATGTATCCATGAAAATTCACGAAACCGTTCCATCAATTGTTGGCGCAATAAATAATCATCGATAAATTGCCCACTTCTCACTGGCACTTGAATCGCTAATTCCTCTGTCAAATATTGATAAACCTCATCTTCAAGCTCGACCGTACTTGCCTCAACATCGATTTTCCAAACGAATTGAGAAAAAACAACGGGTATAACGAGCAATAACAGCAAACCAAATATACTGACGAAATCTTTTTGTAAAATTCGATTCGGCGTTGCGTAACGTATTTTCAATTTTACATAATAATTCCTACGCGCCTTTCTTATTGTAGGTAGATGTGAATGCGCTACTGAAAAGGTAATCTCCTGCTGTTTAAAGCGGATGTTGTATAAAGGGACTTGATGACTTTTTAAATATTGTATGAAAGAAGATGACGCATTCCCTTGCTTTAACGTAATATATAATAGACGCCTGTTCATCTTACTCATCTTTGAATGCGCTCTATGGTGATTTTTTGTAATGATTTACACGTTAATAAAAATCCATCTTCCTGTAAAAACTGCACTTCAATTTCTTTTCCTGTTACATGCATATGAATTTTTTCCATCACGCATTCATACTGCTCGGTCGTAATATTTCGAACTTGGTACGTACCGTTATAGCGTATTTTTTCAGTGTTCGAAATTTTTAATGTAGGCTCTGCTGGAAATAACTTTTTCAAATCAAAATGCCCCCTTTAGCGATACTATATGCGTACAACTTGGAGGACATGTGTTTACAAATGGATTTGCTATAATCCACTTACTAAAAAACCATCTTCCCTCACAGAGTTTGTGAAGAAAGATGGTTTCATTTATTGTCGCTTTGCTTTTGGTGGACCTAAAATCTCAGTCATCACAATCGCTTGCATCAATTCTTTTTGATTTGATGGCACCACTTTTAATCGATCCGATTCTTGTTGCTTAATCATTTGAATGATTGGACGATCTTGAAGGCCTCGAGCTTTTTTCGGCTCTTCAATAGACTCTGATTTACGTTCAATAAACTCCCGAACAGGTTCCACTTTTGGCAATGCCACTTCTATTTTAGCAGGTGTTTCAATTGGCTTTGGCGCTGGTTTTCGTTTGTCATTTAATTGACCGAAAATTTCATTTGCAAAGTCTTCTAGCGATTTCGGTTGTCTCGTTTCTACCCTACTCGGACGAACCTCTTCACGCTGCCTGGGAGCCGATTGATTGCTAAATGGTGGCATTTCTTTCGTTTGTTTCTTTTTATCTTCCGTTTTTCCCTTTGCAAACAAAGAACTTAACGCAAACATAATAACCATAATGATAATACCTTCCATTTAGTGATCACTCCCTTCCTCGATTATTTATTTGTTGTATCTGGTTTATCATCAGATGCTTTTGAAATCGATTCACGCATTGATGTATCCGCTTGAATATTTTTGTAATTCATATAATCCATAATGCCAAAGTTACCTGAACGTAATGCTTCCGCCATCGCCATTGGAACTTCTGCTTCTGCTTCCACTACTTTTGCTTTCATTTCTTGTACTTTCGCAACCATTTCTTGCTCACTTGCTACGGCCATTGCACGACGTTCCTCAGCTTTTGCTTGTGCAATGTTTTTATCTGCTTGTGCTTGCTCAATTTGAAGCTCAGCACCGATGTTTTTGCCGATATCAACATCCGCGATATCAATCGATAAGATCTCAAATGCTGTACCCGAGTCTAAACCTTTTGAAAGAACTGTTTGAGAAATTAAATCTGGATTTTCTAACACTTTTGAATGCGATACGCTTGAACCTAGTGTCGAGACAATCCCTTCACCAACACGAGCTACAATTGTTTCTTCACCGGCACCACCAACTAAGCGATCTAAGTTGGCACGTACTGTAATACGCGCTTTTGCTTTTACTTCAATACCATTCATCGCAACCCCTGCAATAAATGGTGTTTCGATTACTTTTGGATTTACTGACATTTGTACAGCTTCTAATACGTCACGTCCAGCTAAATCAATTGCCGCTGCACGTTCAAAACTTAATTCGATATTTGCGCGGTGTGCTGCAATTAATGCGTTTACTACACGGTCTACGTTACCACCAGCTAAATAATGTGACTCTAATTGGTTAATCGATACTTCAATACCCGCTTTATGTGCTTTAATTAACGGGTTTACAATTCGTGACGGAATTACGCGACGTAAGCGCATTCCAATTAGTGTGAAAATACTTACTCTTACACCTGCTGCCAGTGCGCTAATCCATAGTGCAACTGGAACAAATGTGAAAAATACGGCCAAAATTAAGAAAATAACAACGATCGCAATAATTAACGTAATTGCTGCTGCATCAATAATCATTCAACTTCTCCACCTTTTTCAAATTTTTCTCTCACAACAATACGTGAGCCTTCTACTTTAATAATTTCAACATTTTTCCCCGCATCAATGTAACTACCTTCTGTTACAACATCGATGCGTTCTTGGTCCTGCAAAATTGTACCTGCTGGACGTAGAGGTGTTACCGATTTTCCAATCTTTCCGATTAATTCGATTCGATTGGTGTTCGACACATAACCATCCTCTGTCGTCGTTGCATCTCTTAAAACAAGCTTGTTAAATACATGCATTTTTTTGCCGAAAAATTTCATAAGTATCACCATTCCTATTATTGCAATAATCATTGCGATTAAAATTGAGTAAGCCATATGAACAAAGCTTGCACCCGCGAAAAGTAAACTACCTATGATGAGGATCCCCCCAATAATACCAACTATTCCACCCGGAACGACAAATTCAGCTATGAGTAAAATGAGCCCGACAACAAAGACAATAATCGTTTCATAACCTGCAAATCCAGCAACTGTGTGTCCAAAGAAAAACAATCCTAACGAAGACAAGCCCATAATACCAGGAACTCCAAAGCCAGGTGAGTACAATTCAACAACTAATCCGATGCTTGCAATGGATAATAAAATTGGTACAACGACTGGATTTGTAATGAGTCTGGCAAGCTTTTCTGAGAAAGTTGGGTCAACTTTGATTACATCAAAATCATCATATTTTAATGTTGTTAGCAGTTCCTCCATTGATTTAACCGTTCCTTCAGAATAACCAACTTCTTTCGCTTCATCGGCAGTTAATGTTAGCAACTTCCCTTTTGGTAAACTTAACTCAGGCAATTCAACATCTTGATCAACCATCGCTTCTGCATAAATTGGATCCCTACCAGATGGACCAGAATTGATAGCAGCCGTCTTCATTTGTGCCATCCATGCACTTTGAGCCTTAACTTCTGCAGCATTTCCAGCTGAATCAATTACCGCCGCTGCACCCATTGTAGCGTTGGGAGTCATGTAAATTGCATCTGCATGAAGCGCAATATAAGCACCCGCTGAATGCGCTTTCGAATTAATAAAGGCGATAATCGGAAGTTCTGTTTCATCCATTAGCATCCCAATATCCTCTGCGGCATTGACAAATCCACCCGGCGTATGAATTTCTAATATAATTGCCTTCGCATTGTTTTGCTTTGCCTCCTCAAAACCGCGCTTTAAATATTGATACAGGCCTTTTTCCACTTCATTCTCAATGGTAATTTCATACACTTTACCGTTCGCAAACGCCGTCATAGTAGGTAATATTAAAAGAAATGAAAGTACCATTAGAGCTATCCAACTAAACCCATTTGTACGTTTCATCCTGCCACCCCCTTTTTTAAATACACCTCGGCATATTTGCGTCCATTTTTTTCGGAGCCACAGGACATGGGTCAGTCAGCCGTTGTCACACGATGTGACGTTTTTAGGCTGACCTCCTCTTTAAAAACTCCTCAAAAAAACTGTGAAATCCGCCGGGGCTTAACGTGCTTCAGCATTTGCTGAAGCACGTTAAAAGTATGTATAGTTGTTATACGGACGACTTTGTGAAAAGTTTCAACTTTTATGAATTCCTTTTTTAAAAGTAATTCATTGGTAATTTCTTCACTTTTTTATTATACGCTATTTCCCATCAAATATTAAATATATTCTCTTTTATGTAGTTAATAACTGTCCTTTTAAAAAAAAGTTATGCATTAGTTTCGGATGAAGTATATTGAAATCTTTTTAAGGGGCGGACAAATCGGCTAGTTAATGAATAAATTTGGCTAGTAAAACGTGGTTCGGCTATTTACTGCACCAATTCGGCTAATTTTCGATGTATTTTGGCGAGTAACGCTTTAAAAGCGGCTAGTTTTAACGAGTTAGTGGCTAGTTTGGGGAATTGTTTGGCTAGAAACAGCGGGGAAATGGGAAATCTATTGAAAAACGCAAATAACCCACAAATCGAAATTTGTGGGTTATATCATTTGTCTGCTCAGTTCAATCTGAAAATTGCGTGTTATGAACGTAGGGATTTACAGGGAAATTACCACTTACGTTTACGTGCAGCTTCTGATTTCTTTTTACGTTTAACGCTAGGTTTTTCGTAGAATTCGCGCTTTCTAACTTCTTGAATTGTACCTGATTTTGATACAGTACGTTTGAAGCGACGAAGAGCATCTTCAAGCGATTCGTTTTTGCGAACGACAGTTTTTGACATCTCTCTTTCCCTCCCTCCGAACACACGTCAATACAAACATTAACTATTAGTTAATGTGTACTAAAGTAGTATATCGTAACATTATAGAAGAGTCAACAAAAAACAATAGATTTTAATAATCCGATTTTGATGTTAAACCATTCATAATCGCAACACCTGATGATGCACCAATACGCGTTGCACCATTGTCAATCATTGCCTTCATATCTTCCAAGCTGCGAACGCCACCTGAAGCTTTGACACCGATTGTTGGACCTACTGTTTTACGCATTAATGCAATATCTTCTGCTGTAGCACCACCCGTTGAAAAACCTGTAGAAGTTTTTACAAAGTCCGCACCAGCCTCAACTGCTAATTCACATGCTTTTACTTTTTCTTCATCTGTTAATAGACACGTTTCAATAATTACTTTTACTAAAGTGCCATTTGCAGCATTCACTACCGCTTTAATATCTTCTAAAACAACATTAAATCGGCCATCTTTTAGCGCCCCGATATTAATAACCATATCAATTTCGCCTGCTCCGTTTGCAATGGCATCTTTCGTTTCATACCCTTTTACAGCTGAAGTTGATGCACCTAATGGGAAACCAATTACTGTACATACTTTTACTTCAGTGCCGGCTAATTGCTCTGCACAAAATTTTACCCAAGTAGGATTTACACATACTGATGCGAAAACATATTGTTTTGCCTCATCACAAATTTTCTGAACTTGCGACGCGGATGCTTCTGCCTTAAGTAGTGTATGATCAATCATTTTTGCATAATTTTGAGTCATAATAAATAGCTCCCTCTACGTTTAATAAGTTGTCCGTACCTCTTCCATAATAGCATGTAATTACTTCCACGGGAAATGTCAGATAACTTTTAATGATTTCACCTTTAGCAAAGCTCCGTTCAATTATTTTGTCCGTGTTGCATCGTTCATATTCATCAAGATAATCGTGACATTTCAACTACATACAATTCATATTTAAATGAAAATAAAAGCAATGTAACGCTAGAATACTTTCCAGTTTACATTGCTTTCATTTATTATTGTGCTTGCTCTTCCAAAATACGTACAAATTGCCCTTCGTTATATGGATAGCCTGCTTTTGTAATTTTTACTTTCGTTAGCTGACCAATCATCTGCTCTGAGCCTTCAAAAACAATTTTCAGATAGTTCGTTGTATAACCTACATATAAATTTTCATTGGCACCATCTTTAAAGCGTTCTTCTGGAATTACTTCCAATACTTCACCTTCAAAGCGGGCAGCATATTCTTTTGCCAATTGATCATTTAATGAAATTAAACGGTGCACACGTTCATTTTTCACTTCCTCATCAACTTGGTCTTCCATGCGGGCAGCTGGTGTTCCTGTACGTTGTGAATAAGGGAATACATGTAATTCCGCAAATTTATGATCACGGATAAAGTTATACGTTTCCATAAACTCTTCTTCTGTTTCTCCTGGGAATCCAACAATTACGTCTGAAGTAATTGCTAAATCAGGTAAGGCTACTTTTAATTTCTCCAAACGCTCTGCAAAAAACTCCATCGTATATTTACGACGCATACGCTTTAGCACCGTATCCGAGCCTGATTGAATCGGAATGTGTAAATGGTTCACGACAATTTCAGAGTTTTGTAATACTTCAATGACCTCATCTGTTAATTGTGATGCTTCAATAGAAGAAATACGTAAACGTTTTAAGCCTTTTACTTGCGCTTCTAAATCACGTAATAATTGCGCTAAATTGTAATCTTTGAAATCTTGTCCATATCCACCTGTATGGATACCAGTTAAGACGATTTCTAAGTACCCTGCATCCACTAATTGCTGTGCTTGACGAATTACTTCTTCTGGATCACGAGAACGCATTAAACCGCGTGCCCAAGGGATAATACAAAACGTACAGAAGTTATTGCAACCTTCTTGAATTTTAAGAGAGGCACGTGTACGGTCTGTAAATGCTGGAACATCTAATTCTTCATACACACGGTTTTTCATAATATTACGTACAGCATTAATCGGCTGACGTTCTTCACGGTATTGCTCTATATAACCAAGTAGCTTTTCACGATCTTGTGTACCAACAACAATATCAACACCTGGAATCGCCATAATCTCCGCCGGTGAAGTTTGCGCATAACAACCTGTAACACAAATAACCGCATCCGGATTTTGACGAATGGCGCGACGAATAACTTGGCGAGATTTTTTATCCCCCGTATTTGTTACTGTACAAGTATTTATAATATACACATCTGATTGCTGATCGAATTCAACACGACCATATCCTTTTTCTTTAAATAGCTGCCAAATCGCTTCAGTTTCGTAGTGGTTTACTTTACAACCCAGCGTATATAGACTCACATTTCCAACGCTTTTTTCTTGCATAATAATCAACCTTTCGATATTGCACTTTGATTCTTATTATTTGATATAAATTAGTGAATTTATTTTTTCCATACGACATTTATCATAACATAAACCTTTTGAAATCAATAATTTTTAAGTCCTTTTCTATGCATAACAAAAGCGCTTTCCTGTTTTAGGTAGCGCTTTTGTTCACAGTTATCAATTACAATATGACTAACTATTGCCCTAATTTCGAAGTGTCTTTGAACATCCATATAATACCATACATTATAATCTCTGCGGATTTATAAATTATTTGATATCCTGCAATCATTCAAATTCATAAGAAATAGCAGAAAGTGCATATAACGGTGCCGTTTCCGCTCGTAAAATACGGGGGCCGAGTGACATCGTTTGTGCGCCAGCCTCGATTAATGCCGCGCTTTCCTGACGTGAAATACCACCTTCTGGACCAAAGATGCATAGTATTTTCGTTGAATTATTAGCTGAAAGTTTTTTAAGCTTATCCGAAAATTTTATACGTTCCGCTAATTTTGCATCCTCTTCATCGGCAATATATACCGCATCATAGTCTTTAATCTTTTGTAAAAGTTGCTTAAAACTTATAGGAAACTCGATTACCGGGATATGTGTACGATGCGATTGCTCTGCTGCTTCTTGGGCAATTTTTTGTAAACGTTCTTGGTTTTTCATCCCCTTTTTTTCATCCCATTTTACAATCGAGCGTTCTGCTGCGAACGGGAGAAGTGCATGCATCCCAAGCTCGGTCCCTTTTTGCGTAATGAGCTCTAATTTATCTCCTTTTGGCAATCCACACGCAATATCGACTTGAATCGTCATTTCTGGGGATGGAATCATTTGTCCTGTTTGGCGCGCAATCACATCCCCCTCAAGCGAAATAATTTCACAAATAAACGCGACACCATTTTGAACAATGATAATTTGATTGCCGATTGACATGCGCATTACTTTACTGATGTGACGTGCATTATCGCCACTAATTGTAAACTCTTGATGCTCATTTGCTTGTTGTTCTACAAAATAACGTTGCATTTAATTGTCCTCAACTTTCATTAACTCCTTATATTTAGACAAAAACAACAGCCGCGTAAAAAATGCAGCTGTTGTTTTATTAATCTATGGGCGACGTGAAATAATCGCTACCCAATCTTCCATCATCAATACTTCTTCAATGATAAAACCTGATTTTTCAAGCGCTTCTTTTACATCATCTTTTTTCGCACCGATAATACCAGATGTCACATAAAGTCCACCTGATTTTACGATCGAATAAGCATCATCCGTAAACGAAATAATAATATCTGCTAAAATATTTGCAACTACGATATCTGCTGGTTCTTTTACCGTATCGAGTAAATTACCGTGGAATACTTCAACAACTGAATCCACTTTATTTAAGGCAATATTTTCACGCGCTGCAGTAACGGCCACTTCATCTAAATCTAAAGCATGCACGCTTTTCGCACCAAGCATCGCCGCTCCGATTGATAGGACGCCTGAACCCGTTCCAACATCAACAACAGTATCACCCTTTTTCACAACTTCTTCAAGTGCTTGTAAACACATTACTGTTGTAGGATGTGTACCCGTTCCGAATGCCATGCCTGGATCCAACTCGATAATTAATTCATCTGTACTTACTGGTGTATACTCTTCCCATGTTGGCACAATTGTAAAACGCTCCGAAATTTTCACCGGATGATAATATTGCTTCCATGCTGTCGCCCAATCTTCCTCGTCAATTTCACATAGCGTTAAAACATTTTCACCTATATTAATATCAAAATTCACAAGGTTGGCAATTGCAAGTTTGATTTCTTCTACTGTTTCAGATAGAAAACTTGATGCAGATAAGTATGCTTTCACAATGACACCAGTTTTTGGAAAGTCCTGTGGGTTTAAGGCATAAATTTCACCAAATTTATCGATTCTTTCTTTATCTAATTCTTTTGAATCCTCTATCACTACGCCATTAGCGCCTGCTTCGTGTAGAATGTTCGTTACTGCATCAACCGCTTCATGTGTCGTTAATATCGAAAGCTCTGTCCACTTCACTTACAATCCACTCCCTTAATCAATTACGCCGAGGCGTAATTGCGTTCAGATTTTTTTCGAGCTCACTCGAAAAACTCCTCTTAAAAATCTGTAACATCCGCCGGGGCATTAGGCCAACACGATGTTGGTCACTCAGGCGTTGCCGCACGATGCGGCGTCCTTAACCTGAGTTCCTCTACTTCAGCACGGGTTTTAACCCTGCTGAAACAAGTTAGTCACCCTTAATTTTCTTTTTAATTTTATCGAATAGTGAGCTTCCTTGTTCTTCTGGAATGTCGCCGCTAATTTCTGCAAACTCACGTAATAATTGTTTCTGCTTTTCTGTCAATTTCGTTGGTGTCACAACGTTGACGATGACATATTGATGCCCTGTGCCATAGCCATGTACATTTTTAACACCCTTATCTTTCAATCGGAATTGCGCGCCTGATTGTGTACCTACTGGGATTTTTAGTTTCACTTTCCCGTGAATCGTTGGTACTTCAATTTCGTCACCTAATGCTGCTTGTGGGAATGTTAATTTTAGCTCGAACATAATATCATCGCCATCACGCTCGTAAAACTCGTGCTTACGAACTGAGAATACGATATATAAGTCACCTGATGGACCGCCGTTAAAGCCTGCTTCCCCTTGGCCCGATACGCGTAGTTGTTGCCCGTCATCCACACCTGCTGGAATTGTAATTTTAATTTTTTTCTTTTTCGTAACTTGACCTGCACCGCGACAAGTTGAACATTTATCAACGATAATTTTCCCTTGACCACGACAGCTTGGGCATGAACGTTTATTCATCATGCGACCAAATGGTGTATCCACCGCTTGGTTAATTTGTCCTGCACCATTACATTGCGAACATGTTTGTGGCGTTGTTCCTGGCTTTGCACCTGAACCATGACAAGTTCCACATGACTCTTCTGTTGGAATTTCTATTTCTGTTTCTTTTCCGAATACCGCTTCTTCAAACGTAATATTCATGCGGTATTGTAAGTCGTCCCCTTTGCGAGGCGCATTTGGATCTTGACGACGTCCACCACCAAAGAATGAACTGAAAATATCTTCGAAGCCACCGAAACCACCAGCACCTCCACCGCCAAATCCAGCATTTGGATCCTCATGACCAAATTGATCATAACGTGCACGTTTTTGCTCATCAAAAAGGACTTCGTATGCTTCTGCTACTTCTTTAAATTTTTCATCCGCATCGGGTTCTTTATTAATGTCTGGGTGATATTGTTTTGATAATTTACGATAAGCTTTCTTTATTTCATCTTTGCTTGCACTTTTTGCTATGCCAAGCACTTCATAGTAATCACGCTTACTCATTATTCACTCTCCGCTCTTTTACATAACGTCTATTTTAACATGTTGAAAAAATGATGTATACAATTTGCTACACCATTCATTTTTTAAATTCTCATTTATCGGATTCTCTCGAAATGATAACTTTACATAACACTTAGAAAAAGCCAAAGCCGCAAGCGGTCTTTGGCTTTTTCTACTTCTTTGGGCTAAAGATTAATTAATTATTTATCGTCTTTTACTTCTTCAAAGTCTGCGTCTACGATACCGTCGTCTTTTTTACCTGCATCAGCGCCGCCAAAGTCAGCACCTTCTGCACCGCCCCCGGCCGCTTGTGCTGCTGCCGCTTGCTCATAGACTTTCATTACTAATGGTTGTAATACACCTTCTAATTTTTCTTTAGAAGCTTTGATGCCTTCAAGCTCACCCGCTTCAAGTGCTGCTTTTAATTCATCACGCGCATCTTCTACAGATTTCTTTTCGTCTTCTGTAATTTGCTCGCCTAAGTCTGTAATTGTTTTGTCTACTTGGAACACTAATTGGTCTGCTTCGTTGCGAAGATCTGCTTCTTCTTTACGTTTTGCATCTGCCTCTGCATTTGCTTCAGCATCTTTAACCATGCGCTCGATATCTTCATCCGTTAAACCAGAATCAGATTGGATTACGATTGTTTGCTCTTTTTGTGTACCAAGGTCTTTTGCTTTAACAGATACGATACCGTTTGCATCAATATCGAATGTTACTTCGATTTGCGGAATACCACGTGGTGCTGCTGGAATATCTGATAATTGGAAGCGACCTAACGTTTTGTTGTCCGCTGCCATTGAACGCTCACCTTGTAATACGTGAATGTCTACTGCTGGTTGGTTATCCGCTGCAGTTGAGAACACTTGTGATTTTGATGTTGGGATCGTTGTGTTACGGTCGATTAATTTCGTCATAACGCCGCCCATTGTTTCAATACCAAGTGATAATGGTGTTACGTCTAGTAATAATACGCCTTGCACATCACCTGCAAGTACGCCACCTTGTACAGCCGCACCCATTGCTACAACTTCATCCGGGTTTACACCTTTATGTGGCTCATGACCTGTTGCATTTTTGATTGCTTCTACTACTGCTGGAATACGAGTAGAACCACCAACTAAAATCACTCTATCTAATTCAGAAGCTGATAGACCTGCGTCTGATAATGCTTGACGCGTTGGAATGATCGTACGTTCTACTAAGTCATTTGTTAACTCATCAAATTTTGCACGAGTTAATGTTACTTCTAAGTGAAGTGGACCATCTGCTCCTGCAGTGATGAATGGTAATGATACTTGAGATGATGTTACACCTGATAAGTCTTTTTTCGCTTTTTCAGCTGCATCTTTTAAACGTTGCATTGCCATTTTATCTTTTGATAAGTCAACGCCATTTTCTTTTTTGAATTCTTGTACTAAGAAATCCATAATTTTTTGGTCGAAGTCGTCACCACCAAGTTTGTTGTCACCTGCTGTTGCTAATACTTCGAACACACCGTCCGCTAACTCAAGGATTGATACGTCAAATGTACCGCCACCTAAGTCAAATACTAAGATCTTTTGGTCGATATCTTGTTGATCTAAACCGTAAGCAAGTGCTGCTGCAGTTGGCTCGTTAATAATACGTTCTACTTCAAGACCAGCAATTGTACCAGCGTCTTTTGTTGCTTGACGTTGTGCATCATTGAAGTAAGCCGGAACTGTAATAACCGCTTTCGTTACTTTTTCACCAAGATAATCTTCTGCATAACCTTTTAAGTATTGTAAAATCATCGCTGATACTTCTTGAGGCGTATAGTCTTTATCTTCAACTGTTACGTTTTCATTTGTACCCATTTTTGATTTAATTGACATGATTGTGTTTGGGTTTGTAACTGCTTGACGCTTAGCTACCTCACCTACTTGTTTTTCACCATTTTTGAATGCAACAACTGATGGAGATGTACGGTTACCTTCTGGATTTGGAATTACTTTTGGCTCTCCGCCTTCTAAAACTGATACACATGAGTTTGTTGTTCCTAAGTCAATACCGATAATTTTGCTCATATTTCATTCTTCCTCCTAATATTGAAACACATTAAATTGTGTTTAATCATGATAATAATTTTGCTAGGGTGCCATGCTTTAGACGAAGCATGGCAAGTCTATTCGTACTTTACTCGTTTACAGATACCATTGATGGGCGTAATACGCGATCTTTTAAGCTATATCCTTTTTGCAATTCACGTAAAATAATGCCTGCTTCTTTTTCGCTATCTTGCTCTTGCATAACTGCTTGGTGCACGTTCGGATCGAATTGCTCCCCTTCTGCTGCAATAACTTGTAAGCCTTCATTTTGTGTCGCTGCTAAAAGTTGCTGATATACCATTTCTACACCTTTATAAAGAGCCGTTGCTTCTTCAGTCGTTACTTCTACTTGAAGCGCACGATCTAAATTATCTAATACAGGTAAAAGCTCTGTTAAAATCGACTGTGCACGATATTTTTCAGCTGCTTCTCGATCTAATCGACCGCGACGTAGTAAGTTATCATAATCTGCACGTAAGCGAATGTAACGCGCTTCCTCATCCGCTAATTTTGCTGCTAACTCCCCGATTTTTGCTTCTTTTTCATCCACAACAACCTCTTCAGTTTCTACTGATTCTGGTGCTGCTTCCTCATTTGTTGTTTGTTCAAGTTCTTCGTTCGTCTTAGTTGTTTCCGTCACTTATAATCCTCCTCAAAGCTTATCATGTGTGCCTTTCATAAAGGCTTGCGATAAACCGTTGCGCATTACTTCCAGCAAAGTAACGACACGCTTATAATCCATGCGCGTCGGACCTATAATCGCAATAGCCCCTTGCTGCTCTTCATCCAATAAAAACGATGCGGTAATGACACTACAATTTTCCATCGCCAAATGATTGTTTTCCGAGCCAATTCGAATTTGAATACCCGATTGTTGTTGATTAAATAAGGTATGCACTTGGCTTTTCTTATCAATTAAATCCATCAACATCCGGACCTTATTTAAATCGTGGAACTCCGGTTGATTTAACATATTGGACTTACCACCATAATACACTTTCCCTTCAGACTGATCAGCAGAAATGGATACTAAAGACTGAATGATTGATTCTGCTGCATTGACATGCTGTTTTAAAATCGACAATGCTTCCGTTTCTAATTTAAGATGAAAATCTTGAAGCGGCACACCAACAAGGCGATCATTTAAAATGTTCACCATTTTCTCTATTTCTGAAGGACTGAATCCTGATGGTAACGGTAATACTCTATTTTCAACATGTCCATTGTCCGTTACGATAATGGCCACTGCTGTTTGTTCCGTCAATGGAACGATTTGGACTTTTTTTACGCGATGCTTTTTTACATCTGGTCCGAGCAAAATCGTTGTATACGTAGTTAATTCCGACAAAATATTGGCAGACTCTCGTATCACCTTTTCAGCTTCGAACATTTGCTTTTCAAAGAGCGAATGAATTTGTTCGACATCATTTCCTGAAATAACTTGAGGTTTTAGTAAATGATCCACATAAAATCGGTAACCTTGTTCAGATGGGACTCTGCCAGACGATGTATGTGTTTTTTCTAAAAAACCTAACTCCTCCAGATCCGCCATTTCATTTCGAATCGTAGCTGCACTATAAGTAATACCTTCTTTTTTAGCTATTTGACGCGAACCAACAGGCTGAGCAGACATCACAAAATCATCCACGATTACGCGTAATATTTGTAACTGCCGATTTGTTAACATCTTTATCACCTCTGTTAGCACTCGCATAAGAAGAGTGCTAATATATTATATAAATTAGCAAATCTCTGGAATGATGTCAACGAAATCGTTCCATAAATTTATTCACCTAGTAAAAATCGTTGGAAAACTTCATTGCCCAGGAATCGACCTTTTCTCGTCAATCGAATTCCTGATTCATCCGCTAACACTAGTTGTTGTTCTACAAGCTCCGTAATAATTTCCTCGTAATAAACATTCATCGGTTTCGGAAATTTACTTTCGAATTCTTCATGTGTTACACCATTTGTTTTTCGAAGCCCTAAAAACATTTGCTCTTCCATCTTTTCTTCAAATGTCACAACATGTTCATGAAGCAACGGTCGCTTTCCGGATTGTACGATTTCGATATATTTTTTAATCGGTGCAACATTCGAATACCGTACCCCTTGCAAATAACCATGTGCTCCTGCACCAAAACCAGCATACTCATCATTATCCCAATAAATTTTATTATGCGTAGAAAGGAAGCCTTCATGTGCAAAATTACTTATTTCATATTGATGAAGTCCATGTGCTTGCATCGTATCCATTAATACACCGTACATTTCTGCCTCTAAATCTTCAGCCGGAAGATTTAACTTTCCTTTTGCATATTGAATATAAAAAATTGTTTTTGGCTCTACAATTAATGAATACGCGGAATAGTGCGGAAGCTTTAATGCGAGTGCCTTTTCTAGCGTATGCTGCCATTGTTCCATCGTTTGCCCTGGTAAACCATACATTAAATCAATGCTAATATTGTTAAATCCAACTTGTTTCGCCTTTTCAACCGTTTCATAAACATGATCATTTGTATGAGTGCGGCCGATTTTTTCAAGCAATGATTGGTCAAATGACTGAACACCCATACTTAACCGGTTGACCCCACCATCATAAAGTGCCTGTAATTTTTCCACAGTGAGCTCATCTGGATTTGCTTCACTACTAAACTCTTTTACGTTTGACATCGGAATATGTTTCACAATTAATTGTGTTAAACGACGAATTTGAGCGGCAGAAAGCGCTGTTGGTGTGCCACCACCTAAAAAGATTGTTTCCACATTTGAAAAAGCGTCTGGATAGGCTGCCACGGTCAATTCCATCTCTTGCCCAAGTGCTTCTATATAGTCATCCACTGGCTGATTTTTAAAAAATACTTTGTTAAAGTCACAATAATTACAAATTTGATGACAAAAAGGAATGTGAATATATACACCTCTAGCCATTCAATCACTTCCTTTAGTAAATTCAATTTCATACTTTATTGTAGCGTTTCTTTAGTAAAACACAATTGTTAAGGGTGTCTTCTACTAATGAAAATAAAAAAATCCGTACCCAGTTTAAGAGTACGAATTTATATTTTATATGGAAAAGGCGGGTTCTTCTTTATTAATCATCATAATAAAGTCCATCGCATTTAAGTTAGGTAATTTCGCCGCAAATTGCTTTGCTTCTGCCACCGATTGAAATTGAAATGCATCCAGTTCTTTCGTTAATTCAAATTGATCATCTACTAAGTGAATCATATAAAGACGAACAGTTGGATGGCATCGCTTCGTTGCATCGAAATTTTCAGATGCTACAATAATCCCCATATCATTTGATACTGGACTAATTATTGTTTCAAGAATATGCAGTTCATCAAGGACAAACCACTCTGGTACATTAAGTTGAAATTGACTGTTCATAAAATCCATCCCCTCACTGAAGTTTTGTTGTAGTACACGGTAAAACGCTGCAACTGCTTACATTCAGCTGTAAATCATAATTTTACTAGTCATCTCTCTCTATCTAGTAACGAAAAAAATACATACATAATTAATGGCATGACAAACAGGGTTATTTGCAATTCAATGTGACGCATGATTTTTTTCAATATCACTAGTTTACTACAATCAATATTTTATTAAAAGTGCAAAAATTAAAAAAATTATTATTATTCTAATTAAATTAATAGGTATATTACATTAATGGGAGTTTTACGTCCAATTGTAAAGTATAGGATTCTCCTTATTACAACACCTTCTTCTAAAACTAGTCAAATTCTAAACCGACCGATTGCGTGTGTTAACGTGCGCATATTTTTGGCAATATGAAGAATTTCTTCATGAATATCATTTGTTGCCAGCTTTTGCGTGGCAATTTGTTGTTTTACTTGTTGCATAGAAACTAAATTTTCTTCAGAACGATTGCTTAACTCCATCGAATTTTGTGCGACTGCTTGCGTATGATTGGCAATGTCATTCATAATTTGCGAAACATGCTCCATTTGCGGACCAATTTGTTGCACTTGATCGGTAATTTCTTGGAATTTAGTCGCGCTCTTCTCTGTTGTTACAACACCATAATCGACAGTCATCATCGCCTCATCCATACTACGCGTTGCCTCATATGCTTCTTGCTGAATTTCAGTAACAATTAGTGAAATGGATTTTGAAAACTCTTTTGATTGATTTGCTAATTTTTTGACTTCATGTGCGACAACAGCAAAGCCTCGACCATGCTCCCCTGCACGCGCCGCTTCAATCGATGCATTTAACGCTAATAAATTCGTTTGATCCGCGACTGCATGAATCATTTCCACCGCTTTCGTAATATGTAACGATTGCTCATTTAACGTATAAATCGTAGCGCTCGCCTTTTTCATCGCCTGCTCTACGTCTTGCATTTGCATTAAATTATTGTGTACCATTTCCTCTCCTTCAATAGCAGTAGCAATCGTCTCGCGAACATTATGTTCAATGCGCTGCATTCGATTCGACATTTCGTCAATCCCCGAAGCAACTTGTTGAACAGATGCTGCATTTTCTATAAGTTGTGCCGTGGAATACTGCATGGAGCTAGCCATGGATTCAGCATTCATTGCAACATGAACGGCGACTTTCGTAATTTGCTCCGAGTTATTTTCAAGTTCCTCATTCGCTTTTGTGGCAGAACTCGCATTTTTTCGGACCGTTTTTAATAATTCCTTAATATCGTCCACCATTAAATTAAAATATTTTGTCGTTTCTCCCAGTTCGTCATTCGCACGGTATGCAGCATATTTCGTAAAGTCCCCTTGCTGCGCCAAGCGAAACAACTCCCTTAACTCACGGGTCGGTCTATTAATTGCACGTGTTGCCTGAATGCCAACAATAAGAATAAGCACAGTCAGCACAAAGCCGATAATCATGATTAATTTATAACCAAATGCAATATCCTTTTCATGTGCAATGAGCTGCGCAGAAGCACGTGATAGGATGTATTCATTAATTTCCACTAATAACGAATTGGATGCATTCGAATTTAATTGATTCACATAATACTCCATTTTAGAATCAAAAGCGTTTGTCTTGAATTGCTGCAGTTGCTCATTCGGTATGCTATTTGTTTTTTCAAGTTGCTCCTTCATGTGATAGGTCAAATCAATGAGCAATAACTTTTGTTCATACATGGACTTTGTTTCTTGTTCCATTTTTCTTAAATAATCCATGCTAAATACCGTCAAAATTACATTCGATACGATACAAACAATCATTAACAAGGCCAAACGATCTTTAATTTTTATAAACTTTCGAAAGCGCATTTTATAATACCCCATTTATATGTAATCTTTATTATTAGTATAGGTAAATACTGTTAACGTGATTGGTTGTATTTGTTAAATTACTGTAAATGGTTTGGAATATCTTACAGGACTATCCAAGATGCGTTGGGGTGTTGGCATACGTTGTAGCGGAGTACAGCAGAGGTAAAGGAGACAAAAATAAAGCAGTTCAAATTTTATTAACGTAAAATTTGAACTGCTTTTCATTTTAGAGAGTGTATTTTCTCAAGCTCATTATGAAAGCTTAAGGGGTTATTGATTTGCTTCTAAAGCAGATAATTCTTCAATTGATTTTGCATTTTCTAGTGCTTCAGTAGGGATTGTAATTGTTGGCACGGCATTAAAGTCGGAATACTTCGTTGTTGATTTATTTTTAATACCCATTACAACGCCTTCCATATTCATGCCTATCCCGAAGTCCATAACGATTTCCTCAATATCAAAAGTTTCCTTATTAACTTTAAATTCATAAGTGAAATTGTCGAACTTTATATTTTTCATTTCAGCAAGAACTTCCTCGTCTAGACCTAAGTTCATAGAAGCCATTTGCTCTTGAATGAGCTCAGTAAATTTATCACCAGTACCTGTTAATGTTAGCGTGTAGTAACCATCAGCTTCTTTAATTGTGAAATCAGATGCAAATTGTTTTAGCATTTCTAATTGCTGGCCAGCATTAGGTTGCGCACCCGACTGAGCTAATAACTCTGTATATATTTCTGAAGGGAATTTAATCCATGTTTTTGTCGCTCCCTCATACATAAACATGCCATCTTTTTCAGTCATATACATTTTTAATGGCAAATCAATTGATTCACCTGTTGTAGGGTCAGTCGTAGACATCGTACCTTCAATAAAGAACTGCATTGGACTGTTAACAATTGACATATCTAATTTTCCAGTAGCATCGATTTTAATTCGTTCTTCACCTTCTTGGATATCCATCGATTGTGTCATTGTCATTGTTGCTTTTAAGCTAGATGTCGCCTTCTGTTTTTCTACAACCTTTGTAAAAACAGTTTCTAATAGCGCAGTGTCTTCCGAAGTTTTAGAAGGCTGCTCTTCTTTTGGGTCAGTTGGTTCAACAACTTCTACATCTTCTTCTTTAAATTCGTTCATGACATTAAAGATATAGGTTGCTAGCTGACCACGTGTTACAGAGTCCTCTACACCAAATTCCGTATCACTCACGCCATTTGCGATATCGTTTTCATATAAAGCAGTTACGTAATACGCGTTCTCATTGTCCTCAAGTACATCGTTGAATGGACTTTTACCTTTAGCCTCTAAGTCTAATGCTTGTGCAAGCATGTAAGCAAATTCGCCGCGCGTAATCGTTTCGTTTGGCTCAATTGTGTTATCCTCATAGATTTCAATTGCTTCAAGCGATGCCAATGCTGCGATAGGACCGTAGTATTGGTGAGATGCTGGAATATCTGTAAACTTTGGATCCACTACATTTTTCGTATCAAGACCAAGTGCACCAGCAAGCATTTTCGCTGCCTGACCACGTGTCACGTCTTGCGCTGGTTTAAAAGTACCGTCTGGAAAACCATTGATAATCCCAGCTGCGTGCAATTCTGTAATCGCTTTGTAATGCGTATTGTCTTTAGTGACATCCGTGAAAGATCCCGCAGCTGAAGCTGGAGCAACTGCTACTGCAGTCGCTGCTAATGAAGCAACTGCTACTGTGTAAAATTTCTTTTTCATATTAATATATCCTCCTAAAATCAATTGTGCCTTAGAACTTCACATAAATTATGTATTAGTAACAAAGGCTTTATCTTAATTCGGTAGCGTTCTGATGTAGCTACTAAATTAGAAACAAAGTAAGTGATTGTCTATAAAATGGGAAATATCCCCTATGAAACGAAAAGACTAAGTACTGAATGTATCTGATAAGCGATAAGTTAAGTTGCTTTTCAGATAACCTTATTCAAAAAGCATTTAATTAGTCTGTCTATATTGTACAATTACTTTTATAAATAAACCATATATGTTTTATTTTGGTTTATTACCATTACGTGGGGATGACAAAATTTAATTTATTTTATCGGGACCGTTTTGCTACGCTACGGGAGACCAACACGATGTTGGTCACGAATGCGTTGCCACACGATGTGGCGCTTTTAGCATTTTTTCCACTATTTCCGGGGGCGTGGCTACAACTAACTGTTCTGTGCCTCTGACGGTGGCACAGAACAGTGGATTTTCCGCGCACGCTTGATCCCCAAGGAGTCGCCCCCCTTCGCTCCGCAGCACTCTATTTTGGTAGAGAGTTTTTAGTGTGGACATGCGGTCAGCCCACTAAAGTAATACAGAAGTCGATTAGGAAAATCAACCCCATAATTTGGTGATGAACCAAATGGCTTTCACTAAAGTAAAAAAACACCTACCTTGTAAGATTAAGTACAAGTAAGGGTAATCGTCCATAATATCTTATTCAATAGTGTTTCTAATTAAATGTTACACATTAAATGAAAATGCACATTGCTAAATGCAAATTTTAGTGATGTGCATTTTATTTTCTTTACATTCAGCTCCTACACCTACCCAAATCGCATGATTACTGCCACAACTTTTTACCACGTGTGACATCTTTTTTACCACTGAATGCCAAGGTATTTACCACACAGTGCCAATGTATGTACCAACACGCTAAAATGGCTATTTATCCTTGCTAATTCAAGTGGAACTCATGTGGCTTGACACTTGCGCCAGAGAACCAGCTATGTACGTGCTGGCTCTGCCAAACGAGGCTATCATGCCCGCCGCTCGGTATAAAGCCTGGCTCCGAACGAGTAATGGTAAACTTATTGGCACACACTGGTACATTTAGTTGGGGTTGGCAGTAATCACATATTATCAAAGACTTCTAATTCTTTATCATAGCTCCTTTTCTACTAAAGTTATTAATAGCTTAAAGAATAGTTCAAAAACTATCTCTTTATGTAATTTACCGAATTAAAGTAAAAACCCTCTTATCTAGCCATGATTTATTTACATTTAAAAAGGAGTCGACTATAAATTATAGTCGACTCCTTTTGGTTAGATATTAAAATGTTAAACATCTTATATAACCATAAATATCATATTTTTTTATTATCTAGTTGACTTTTAATAAAAATAAATGGTGGTTTTTTAATAATTCATTACATAAATTCTTTTGTAAGTTGAGCAAATTGCTCTTCTGTTAAACGAATGTCGATATCAGTTAAAGGCAATTCTGAGTAGCCTTTAATTTTATCTTGATAAGAAGTCGTTTCTTGATCATGATAAATAATTCCCGTTACTAAGCCGTCATTTTTCATAACTGTTTGCATCGCCATTTCACGATTTGTATGGTCATAGCCTTCAATATCTGAAAGCTTCGTTAAGTTTTCTTTGAACCACTCATATGTGTTTACTTTATTGTATGTCACACATGGTGAAAATACGTTAATGAATGAGAAGCCTTTGTGATTTAAGCCCGCCTCGATAATCGCTGTTAATTCTTTAATATCCGTTGAGAAGCTTTGCGCAACAAATGTCGCACCACTCGTTAAAGCAACTTCTAACGGTTTTAAAGATGGCTCAATTGCCCCACCCGGCGTCGATTTCGTAATGAAACCTGCCGCTGAACGTGGAGATGTTTGCCCTTTTGTTAAACCGTAAATTTGGTTATCCATAACAACATACGTAATATCAATATTACGACGAATGGCATGGATTGTATGCCCCATACCGATCGCAAATCCATCACCGTCACCACCAGATGCAATGACTTTTAAATCTTTATTAGCCATCTTTAAGCCTTGTGCGATTGGTAATGCTCGGCCATGAATTCCATGGAAACCGTATGAGTTAATATAGCCTGAAATACGTCCTGAACAGCCAATACCAGAAATAACAGCTAGTTCATTCGGTTCATAGCCAACATTTGCTGCTGCACGCTGAATTGCTGCTTGTACTGAAAAGTCACCACAGCCTGGGCACCAGTTTGGTTTTACTGAATTTCGGAAATCTTTAAATGTTGCCATAATTAAATTTCCTCCTTCACTAAGTTAGTTAATTCACGTGGTAAGAATGGCGTACCATCATACTTCAAGACGTTTTTCATCTTCGCATGACCGCCAATATTCATCTTCATAATATTCGCTAATTGACCTGTTGCGTTATTTTCAACAACAATGACCTTTTTAGCTTTGTCAAAGAGTGCAGCCATTTCTTCTGATGGGAATGGGTGAATCAGCTTCACATGCGCGTGATTTGCTTTAATTCCTTCTGCATTCAATACTTCCTGCACTTCTTCTAGTGCACCGCGCGTTGAGTTAAATCCAACTAATAATACGTCTGCATCTTCATGAGGCGCATTCACATAAACTGGATTATCAAATTTTACTGAAGCAAGCTTACGCATACGTTTATCCATTTGTGTGCGACGATTACCTGTTGCTTCAGAAGGCTTTCCTGTTTCATCATGCTCGACACCTGTTACATGGTGAATCCCACCTTTTGTACCAGGTAATATACGTGGTGAAACGCCGTCTTCTGCATTTTCATAACGTTTGAAGTAGTCCTTCGTTTCAGGATCTTCCACTTCCGTCACAATTTTACCACGACGAATTTCAATTTTGCTGTAATTGAACGGATCAACGGTTTGCTTTCCTAATGACAGTTGTAAATCCGTCATGACGATAACTGGCAGTTGTAATTCTTCTGCAATATTAAATGCTTGGATCGTATCATAAAACGCTTCCTCAATCGTTGAAGGTGCAATAACGACTTTCGGAATTTCACCATGTGTACCGTAAAGCATCGCCATTAAATCCGATTGCTCTTGCTTCGTAGGTAGACCTGTTGACGGACCTCCACGTTGCGTATCAAAAATAACGAGTGGTTGCTCCGTCATGCCTGAAAGACCAATTGCTTCCATCATAAGTGACAGGCCAGGACCGGCTGATGCTGTGAAAGCACGCACCCCACCATAGTTGGCACCAATCGCCATTGTTGCTGCAGCGATTTCGTCTTCTGTTTGAATAACCGCGCCACCTACAAGCGGTAACTTTTTAATCATATATTCCATAATTTCAGAAGCTGGTGTAATCGGGTAAGCTGCCATAAAGCGAGAACCTGCTGCTAATGCACCAAGAGCTGCTGCATCATTTCCAATCATAAACATACGGCGTTTGCCATCAGCTGGAGCTAATTGCCATTCACCTACGCGCTCACCAATTTGACTCGCAATTGCTTCTCTACCGCGCTGAATTGCTTCAATATTTTTCGCTACGACTTCTTCACCTTTACGGCCAAAAATCTCATTAACAACACTTTGGAACACTGACTCTTCTAAATTTAATAATGCTGCAGTTGAACCAATTGCTACCATGTTTTTCATTAATGACGTGCCAAGCTCTGCTGCAATTTCAGTAAACGGTACAGCAAATAATGGTGCTACACAGTCTTCTGGATTTTTTGGATCAAATTTTGCATCCGCTAAAATAATACTTGCTGGTGTTAATTCTTTATAGTTTACGTCAATTGTTTCTTGATCAAATGCAACTAAAATATTTAAATCGTCCGCAATCGAGCGTACTTCTGTTGGACGAACCGTAATTTTATTATTCGTATGGCCACCTTTAATGCGGGAAGAGAAATGACGATATCCGTATAGATAATAACCTAAACGATTCATTGCCATCGAGAAAATTTCACCCGTACTCTCGATTCCCTCACCTTGTTGCCCACCGACTTTCCATGAAAGCTGATGTAACATATCAACATCTCCTTAAGATTGCTTTTTAGTAGAATGAAAATAGCCTAAAATCATTTTCCTTTATTTTTTATGTCCAAAATAAAGAGGCTAATTAGAGTTATTTTTCCTACATTAGTTTAACATGAAGTGACTACGTGTACTATTGCAAATGTCATATAGAGTCAAAAAATCAGACCTTTGACGGAAAATAATGTTCATAATTTTTAGTGAATTAGAAAAATGCCTATTTCAAGAAATAAAGTTTAAAAGGACTACTTTTGAATGGAAACGATTTTGTGCGATTATAGTTCCTTTTTACGTCTAATTATTTTAAGTGAAACAAATTCTTCTCTTTACTAAAATTCATAAAAATTTAGCTTTCCACATAAAAAAACGCCTATGCAAAGGAATAAACATCCCTTTTGCATAAGCGTTATTTTTTTATTAATTAATGTTGTCGAACTCTTTTTTCAACAAGCAGTTTGAGTGCGGTACGATCTTCTCCACCAATTGTAATATCCGCAAATGCTGGTGCACAAATTAAATCTGTTCCACTCGGTGCAACAAAGCCTCGTGCAATCGCAACTGCTTTAATTGCTTGATTTAAAGCCCCCGCTCCCACAGCCTGCATTTCTGCGTAGCCTTGTTCTCGAATGACCGCTACCAGTGCACCTGCCACCGAATTGGGATTAGAACGTGATGATACTTTTAATGAATCCACAGCTATTTCCCCCTATATAAAATTAGTTTATTATTAAGATGTAAACAATAATTATTCAGTTTTTATAATTTGAATATTCTATAAATTACAATTACTAAAGCACCCTTTTTCTTTACTCGAAGACATGAATCAATTACGCCTCGGCGTAATTGCGTCCAGATTTTTTCGAGCTAGCTCGAAAAACTTCCCTTAAAAATCTGTGACATCCGCCGGGGCTTAACTTGATTCAGCCGGGGTTTGAACCCCCACGCAAGTAGAATTGCCTTTTTGGCATTCATCCCTCACTTATAAGTAGGGGACTTCTGCTGAATTAAGTTAAACTTTATTATCCAATAAAACAGGTGCCCAACAAGTGGACGACATGTTCAGATTATCGACTTCGTTTTTCAACGAGAAGCTTAAGTGCAGTTCGATCTTCACCTGCTATTGTAATGTCTGCAAATGCCGGTGCACAAATTAAATCCGTGCCGCTCGGTGCAACAAAACCTCTTGCTATGGCTACTGCTTTCACTGCTTGATTGAGTGCACCCGCACCGACTGCTTGCATTTCCGCATACCCTTGTTCTCGAATGACCGCTACCAGCGCACCTGCAACTGAATTTGGATTAGAACGTGATGATACTTTTAATGAATCCACAGCTATTCCTCCTCATATGGTTCCTCTTTTGTGTTAGGACACGCGTATTTATTGTCCGTAGCCTATTGTATGTGCGTAGAAAAAGAAATAGACTTCTAAAGTTACCGTTCTACAATTTTTGTTAAAATTATAGGATAAACTTAGTGTAATATATGCTAACTAATTTTAGAAAACCGAGCAAATTTAGTCATCGTAACTATAATAGCCATAGTATTGCTGATGACGAGGAAATACATAGTTGTTTAATACAACCCCCAAAACCTTTGCTTGAGAAGTAGCCAAAATTGCTGTCGCTTTTACGATAACTTCTTTTTCGACAACACCTGTATTGGCAATTAAAAGCGTACCATCACATTTATTCGACAATATTTGTGCATCTGATACAATTAACAATGGCGGTGCATCGAATAAAATGATGTCATAATCCTTCTTTACATCTTGAATTAATATATCCAACGCTTTTGAAGAAAGTAATTCCGCTGGGTTTGGAGGAATCGCACCACTTGTCATAATATTTAGTCCTTCAATAGCTGTCTCTTGTATCGCTTCGTAAAATGGCGTTTTTTTAGATAAAACACCACATAGCCCTGCTTTGTTAAACCTTTTAAACGTCTGATGCAATGTCGGTTTCCGCAAATCTCCGTCGATAATTAATACTCTTTTACCTTCCTGCGCATAAACAACCCCTAGATTCGCTGCAATTGTTGACTTCCCTTCACCAGGTGTTGAGGAGGTAACTAAAATCGTTTTTAGCTCTTGGTCCGGCATAGAAAACGAGATATTTGTGCGGATTGTACGAAATTGCTCTGAAATAATTGATTTTGAATCTGAAACGGTAACCAGTTTTCGAGCCATCTTTGCAAGTTTTCGTTTTTTTTCCAACTTCCTTTTCTTCAGCCCAAACACTTTAATTCCCCCTTCCTTTACGTGACTTAAAGGTCGATTTTTTAATCTTTTCTTTCGCTATTAACCCGATTACGCCCATCGTCGGTAAGCCTACTATATCTTCTATGTCTTTTTCGCTTTTAATCGTTGTATCCAAAAATTCGAGTAAAAATGATAATCCGATACCCAACATTAGTCCAATTACCGCCGCAATGGTGATATTAAGTGTCTTATTCGGTTTTATCGGGTTAGGATTTTCACTTAATTTAGCGACAGATAAAATATTTATATTGTCTACATTCATCAATTTTGGAATTTCCTCTTTAAATACATCTGCTACCGTATTTGATATATCTACAGCTTGCTGTGGACTAGAGTCTTCTACTATTATATTAATAACTTTTGAGTCACTTTCATTCGTTAAAGTAATTTGCTCTTTTAATTTTTCTGGTAACATGTTTATTTTCATTCTTTCAATTACCTTATTTAAAATAGCAGGGCTTGTAATAATGACATTATACGTATTGATTAACTGTATATCCGTTTCTATTTGTGACCTCGAATAAGGTTCGTTCGTATTATTATTTTGATTCACTAAAATTTGTGTTTGTGCCTGGTAGATGGGGGTTAATACATAAAAACTAATCCCGGCAGTAATCCCCGCGGTAATAATAAGTAAAATAATGATAAGCAATAATCGTTTCCTTATTGTTTCTACGACTTCTTGTATCTTGATTGTTTCTTCCAACTCTATCCCCCCTGAACCTCCCTAAAAATTTCGAGTAGTTTATACGTTAATAACGTTCGTATGAATAGCATTTTGGTATTATTGAGCTTCTTTATCTTATATGCGCAATCCTTTCTCTTAATTACTTCTACCTATATAATTTCAAGAAAAGATTCTATCCGTTTGATGCGCGTTTTCTAACAAAGCTTCTAATTATAGTATTGGCTAGCTTGGGCTTTGTGCAAGGCCAGCCTCCATTTAAAAGTTGGCAATCTGAAACTTACTGCTCATGATGTGTCGCTGCCGTGGGAGGCGACGTTTGCTTAATTAGATTTTCATTCTAAATGGATGATTGTTTCATAAGTGCAACTTGTATGGTAAAAAAATAGTTCCTTTAAACATAAAGAAAATCTGAATCCTATTTCATTTAGGACCCAGACAAATAAGGAATTTCATAACGAATACTACTTGATCAATTACGCCTCGGCGTAATTGCGTCCAGATTTTTTCGAGCTCGCTCACTAAGGAAGTTAGCCTAAGTTCGTCGCGTCCATGCGACAACGGCTAACTGACCTGCATCACGCAGGCCTCCTTAAAAATCTGTGACATCCGCCGGAGCTTGGGCCAACACGATGTTGGTCACTCAGGCATTGCCACACGATGTGGCGTTCTTAGCCTGGGTTCATCTCCTTCAGCCAGGGTTTGAACCTCCACTGAATAAAATTACCTTTTTGGCATTCATCTCCCACTTATAGAAGTAGGGGATTTCTGCTGAATTAAGTTAAAAGAGCTTTGATATTGCTTACTTATTATGTGCTGCCACCATTCCTCATGTTTTATATACCAATGAATCGTTTGAATCATACCTGTTTCAAATGTATAGGAAGGGTTCCAGCCCAATTGTTTTAACTTCGTCGAATCAATGGCATAACGCTTATCATGACCTAAACGATCTTCGACAAATTCAATCAGTTCTTCGGATTTCCCTAATGCTTGAATGATTGTTTTCACAACTTCTAAATTGGTCCGTTCATTATTTCCACCTACATTATAAACCTCACCATTCACACCTTTGTGCAATACTAAATCAATCGCCGCGCAATGATCAAATACATGTAACCAATCTCGAATATTTTGCCCGTCTCCATATATAGGAACCTTCACATCATTTAATGCGCGCGAAATAGTTAAAGGAATTAACTTTTCTGGAAAATGATAAGGTCCATAGTTATTTGAACAACGCGTAATATTAACGGGTAAACCATATGTTTCGTGATACGCCCTAACTAATAAATCTGAAGATGCTTTACTTGCGCTATAAGGGCTATTTGGTTGTAATGGGGTTTCTTCTGAAAAAAAGGTTGTTGGGTCAAAATCCAATTCCCCGTATACTTCATCTGTTGAAATATGAACAAATTTTGTAAGCTCCACTCGCCTCGCTGCTTCTAACAATACTTGGGTCCCTAATACATTTGTTTGAACAAATATACCAGGATCAGTAATAGAACGGTCCACATGACTTTCAGCAGCAAAATGGACGACATAATCGAATTGTTCTTTTTCAAAAAGGGAAAGAACCACATCATAATCCACAATATTAGCTTTGATAAAATGATAATTATCCTTCATTTCAATCATATGATGTTTTGTTAAATCTCCAGCATACGTTAAGGCATCTAAATTATAAAGATCATATTCAGGATATTTTCTGTCCATAAACTGAACAAAATTCCCTCCGATGAAGCCTGCTCCACCTGTTACGAGGATTTTTTTCTTTTTCACCTAGCTCACCACTTTCAAACTTGTTCAACTGAATAAACAACGCTACATTGTCACATGTGCGTTGTTTATTGAATGTGAAACTTCTACCAAATATTTACCGTACTCTGTTTTCAAAAGCGGTTGAGCGAGTTCAATTAATTGTTGTTTTGTAATATATCCGCTTCTAAACGCAATTTCTTCAATACAAGCAATGTATAATCCTTGTCTTTTTTGTATCGCCTCAACAAAATTTGACGCTTTTAAAAGGGATTCGTGAGTGCCTGTATCTAACCATGCCAACCCGCGTCCAGGTAATTCCACCTTTAATTCATCCCTCCTCATATATTCCTTAATAATTGAGGTAATTTCCACTTCTCCTCTCGCTGAAGGCTTTACGCTTTTGGCTATCTTAACAACTTTATTATCAAAAAAGTAGAGACCTGGTATTGCATATGATGATTTAGGATTTTCTGGTTTTTCTTCTATTGAAATGGCGTTCTTTTGTTCATTTACCTCTACGACACCATATGCTCTTGGATCATTTACATAACATCCAAAAATGACGCCTCCATTCGTTAATGACGCAGCATCTTTTAATACATCACTCCAATTAGAGCCATAAAAAATATTATCCCCTAATACTAATGACACTGGAGAATCACCGATAAACTCCTCACCAATAATAAAGGCCTCCGCTAAGCCATTGGGATATTTTTGAACAGCATATTCAAAGCACATCCCTAATTTACTTCCATCTCCTAATAGTTCTTTAAATAAGTCAACATCTCTAGGGGTGGAGATAATTAATATTTCCCTTATTCCTGCCAGCATTAAAACAGATAGCGGATAATAAATCATCGGCTTATCATATACCGGCAATATTTGTTTGGAAACCGACTTTGTTAGTGGATACATCCGCGTTCCCGAACCTCCGGCTAAAAGTATACCTTTCATATTTCACATCCTCCTCTTGGATTTTTACTGAACTTTCTAATCGATCAATATCTCACCTTGGGATGATTAATTGTAAGTTCTGATGATGTGTTTTAATGATGGCACAAATTTTATCAACATCTTCTAGGTTCAAATCTGCATATAATGGGAGCGTTAAGACATTTTCAGCGATATATTCTGCGACTGGGGTATGATTAGGAATGAATTTTCCTTGGTAACATTCCAAACTATTTGTTAAGGGGTAAAAATACTTCCGTGCAAAAATATTTTGTTTCTTTAGTTCTTCAAATATTTCATTTCGTGAACGTGAGAAGCCATCAAATACAACAGGTAAATAGGCAAAATTGCTTTTCGTGTTTTTTGGAGGTAATGATAATTTAATGCCTTTCATTTCACTGAGATGTTCAACATACCGATTGTAATTTTTTTCTCTTTTCTTTATCTCTTGATCTACATTTCGTAAATTGCAAATGCCCATAGCTGCCTGAAACTCATTCATTTTTGCATTGCCACCAATGTACTTGACCGTTTCTGGTCCAGTTATACCGAAATTTTTATAGGTGTTTAGCAATTCACTTATGCTAGAATCTGCACACGTTATTGCCCCACCTTCTATCGTATTAAACACTTTCGTCGCATGGAAACTGAACATAGAAGCATCACCAAAGTTAGCTACACCTTCCCCATTCACAGTAACCCCGAAAGCATGAGCAGCATCATATATGACCTTAAGTTTATATTTTTTTGCTATTCTCTCAATTTCCTTTACATTACAAACGTTGCCGTAAACATGCACTGGTATAATTGCCGATGTTTTCTCTGTTATTAAACTTTCAAGATATTCCGTTTGAATCGTATAATCATCTGGATTAATATCACAGAAAATGGGCGTTAAACCATTACGGACAATTGCATGGGTTGTTGAGGCAAAAGTGAAAGGTGTTGTAATGACCTCTCCTTTAAGATTTAGGGCAGCAATTATATATTCAAGTGCAAGATGACCATTTGCAAATAAAGCAACGTTTGAGGTGTTTAAATACCGAGCTAACTCTACTTCTAATCGTGTATGTTTAACCCCCATATTCGTTAGCCACTGTGTTTCCCATAGTTCCTTAATTTCTTCTATATACTCATCAAAGCCCGGCATTGATGAACGTGTCACTTGTACTGGATGATTCATCTAACTACCTCATTTCATGGTCGTTGAAATTTCTATTTCTTCATTTATACATCTTACAATATACTCCATATCATCTTCTCCATAACGTTGATCACATGGTAACGGTAATATATTTGAGGAATATTGATACTCAACACTATTTTCTAATGTAGATTCAAGTACATTTGGCCATAACGTTGGAATAAACAACTTCTTCTTAACTAATTTCACTCTAATTTCAACTGCATTTTCAGCATAAAAGGGATATGCAAATGCTCCATAAGGCGTTATGAGTTTCAATTTATTTTTTTTCTTAAGTGTTCTTTCCAAAAACGCATAGTTATCACGTCTGACTTTACGTACATTCTCGTAATCAATTGCACCGAGAAGGTTATGCGTAAGTTTTGACATATACTTTAAGGGTTCTCTATCAAGCAACTTATCTGCTTCTTGATAGTTAAAATAATAATCCGATGCTGCCCCTTCATAACGTCCCAAAATATGTGTCATTCTCTCTTTGGAAACATCCGTCTCTAGTACTTCACTTAGTTTGGTATTCGTTGAAAGATACGCTCCATCAGGCACCCCAAAAAACTTTCTGCAAGAATAGATTGTATCTACCCCATTCAAAGGTTTTTGAAAAAAGGCATGCGTATTATCGATTAATACATGCTTATATGTTTGTTTCAACAGAAGGATTTTTTCATTAGAAAGCTGTCCATAGTAATTGACAATATAAAGAATCTCATCGTCATCAATATTTTTATTAAAAATAGGGCTAAAATGTGCGTCTATTTTATAATAGTCAAATTCATAGTTATTTTTATTCAACATATTGCTTACTGATTCACATAAGTAGTAAGGGATATATACTTTCCGAATTTTTTTTGACTTAAGTAAGTATAACAAGGCATTCCGTGCATTATTTAATGCAACTAACCCCTCATGATATTCATTATTTACTAACTGCTCCATACCAAAGTAACCACCTAAGTCTTTCATTCCATCACCTCTAAGAAGATAAAAAATCCGATGTCTATTTTTGGTAAGCTTTAAAATATTTAAATTTTCAAAAAATTCGAATTAAAAAAATTCTTCAAAATCCACATGTACGATATATTATTAGTTATTCGTAATGGACGGTTCTTCAACGATAAGCTTCACCCAGTCAGACATGTTATTTACTTTATCTAACATTTCTTCGGTTGATGAAAATTTCAATATCATGATTCCAACTTTATCATGCGCTCCTGTAAGTGCAGTAATCTCATCACCTAGTTGTACTACTAATTCATGTTCTACAAGATTGTTATTTTTAAAATCTTCCTGAATCTCAATCCCTTTAAAAATCCCACTTTTCCCACTATTCAATACATAACTCCCCCAATATCCTCGAGGTTCTACCATAGTTAAATTACTACAATCTTCACCCAATGCTGCCTTCATCGCATATTCAATCGTATCTATACCCGTTGCGTATTTTATTACATTAGGATTCCAATCTCCACCATTTCTTGGGGCAATTTCTATAAGATATACATTTTCATTGTTATCAACACGAACATCAAAATTGTAAGCACCTGTTTGCATATTGAGTAAACTTAATGCTCTTTGAATTTCCCTATGAATCTGATTGTGTAAACGCGCCGGCATCATATATGGCCAACTCGCAAATATCGAAACAAATGGATTAAAATTAGTCGTTGAAAAATATTCATTTGAAAAACAACGAAATACAAGTTTACCATCTACAGAAAAGCCATCTCCTCCAACATGAGGACCAAAATTTTCGATATACTCTTCTATAAGAAAACGTTTGGCTCTAGAAAAACTTAAAGCAGTCTCTACTTTTTCTTCAAGCAGTGTGATTGAATCAATTTTCGAAACGCCTTTACTCCCTGACGAATCAACGGGTTTAATCATGACAGGCATGTTAAAGTTATGAAAATCAGCTTTAGCTTCTTCCAATGTGAAATATCCCTTTGCCCTAGGTATATTAAAACCGTTTTCCTTTTGGAACTCTCTAAATTTATCCTTATTAGTTAGTATTTCCACAGATTTATATGGATGTGACGGCAATCCTAATTGCTCAGCAACATAGGCTACTGTTGGTGCTCCTGAATCCGCTGCATAACAAACAATTCCGTCTATTTCCAACGACTTTGCTAAATGTAAGACAGCCTCTTTATCAGTAGTGCTAATATTATAGGATTCATCAGCGAATTGGTGGCCTGGATTATCTTCTAAATAATCACAAGTTATTACGTAATAGCCCATCTCTTTTGCTTTCTTTATCGCAGGAATTTGAAAATGTGAACCACCTAGCATAAGTAATTTTTTCATTTTGCACCTCGTTTATTATTTCAAAACATCGCTCACTATACTTTCTTCAACAATTACATTCAACGAATTTTCTATATTTTCCATTTTGTTTAGCATATCCTTCATTGAATCAAATTTTAATATCATTTTCCCCAATAAATCACCGGGTTCTACCAATTTACTTTCTTGATTTAATTGAACTTCTAATTCAATAATATTATGTTTAAGAAACTCATCTGCAATAGTAATCCCTCTGAATAAACCACTCTTCTCACTAATCACTGAATAATTTGACCAATATTCTTCTGTTTGGCCCATCATTAAAGACGTACAATCCTCGCCCAATGCCGCTTTAATTGTAAATTCGATTAAGTCAATGTCATCTGCATACTTTATTATTTGCGTTAAATCTCCACTATTTCGCACACCAATATCCAAAATATAAACATTTTCTTTGTCATCAAATTGAATCTCTACATTACAAGGACCCGTCTTTAAATCTAACAATTCGATTAATCTTTGAATTTCATGATGAACTTTATTCTGCATACCCTTCGAAATATTACTAGGATAACTTTCTCCTACTGGAAAAAATGGATTGCTCAGTCGGGATTCAAAATGGTTATTTGCAATTCCGGAAAAAACTAAACTTCCATTTACAGAAAAACAATCTACCCCAACCTGAAAACCGGATTTTTCAATATATTCTTCAATAATAAAACGTTTAGCTCTTGAGAAATGTAAAGCATATTCGACCTTTTCTTTAAGTAACTCCGGTGAATCTATTTTCGAAATCCCTCTGCTTCCTGATGCATCAATTGGTTTAATCATCACCGGCATTTTAAAGTGATGAAAATCTGCAGTTGCTTCTTCTAACGTGGAATATCCTTTTGCATGTGGAACGTTAAAATTATTTTCCTTTAAAAAGGAGCGAAACAAATCTTTACTAGACAGGATTTCAACAGATTTATATGGAAATGCTGGCAAACCTAACTGTTCCGCAACATAGGCTACTGTGGGCGCTCCTGAATCTGCCGCATAACACATAATTCCATCTATTTGTAATGACTTGGCTAATGCTAAAACTGCTTCTTTATCTATCGTGCTAACATTGTAGTATTCATTAGCAAATTGATGGCCGGGATTCTTTTCAAGATAGTCACATGTTATAACAAAAATCCCCATCTCTTTTGCTTTCTTAATAGCTGGAACTTGTGATGGTGCACCACCTAGCATTAATAACTTTTTCATTTTCTACACCTCTATAAAAAAATTTAAGTACTATGACAGTAATCCAAAATTTGTCACACCCGCATTTTTGTGATGAACGAAGTATTTCTTGCAATTACTAAAGTTTAGCTTCTATAGATTGGAAAATACTGTGTTTCTTCATTAAAGTCATCTGCTATTCTTCTAATTTCAACTAACTCCCCATACTTCTCTTCATTAAAAATTTTTTTTCCGAGTATGAAATTAGTTGCCGAATTTTTGTTGAACGCCTTTTTAAAATGATATAAACTATCCTCTTTCCCTCCTACACCTCCACCCATATGAAGCGTTTTATACCCATTTTCGCTCCCCCAACAAGCGACTTCATACATGATTAAATTAGTTAGTGCAAGATGATCAAGCTCTTTATTTGATGCAGACAAGAAACAGTTAATTTGTTCGTTTATATATAAGAAAATTGCCATTGCTACGATGTTTTCTTTATTATCAACAGCATAAAATACGGATGAATTGTATTTTAAATCATAAAGAATACTTTCAAAGAATTCACTTGTAAAATAGTAATAATCTGCAGCATGATTATTCTCCATCGTAGAATTATACAAACGTATAAATTCAGCAATTAATTTTGGTGATCTGCCCCAATAAATTTCAAATCCTAATTTCTTCGCTTTTCTAATCCGTTTTCTTTTTTCACTTGTAAGGTTACTCAAAATTTGATTTTGTGAACTTAATGGCATTGTAATCGTTTTTCCAAGTAGTGAAATATCATAAATCTCCTTCATATACTCACTATTGTTTTTAACAGGATGAAAACGAACAAATTCACTAATAATTCCTTCTTTTAGGCATAGGGTACAATAAGCATGTTCAAGTTTCTTTAAGCTTGCTTGTGTTACATTTCCTTCTATTAAAAAACCACCATAACCATATGGCGTCATAATATCATAAAAAACATTCGACTCTATTTTCCCTCTAAACCGCATATCATTTGATATATCTCTTTTCATCACAACATTGATAGCCTTAAAATTTTCATCGTCATAATAGAACAGCAATGGTACACCATCTCCATGGATTTCGAACGCTTTTATATAACTGGTGAGGTAATAAATATCAAAATTAGTAAAGCTTTTTACAATTGCATCCCATTTTTCCTTTTCATCAAAATTTATTAGATCAAGCTCTGATTTCCGGTTTTTTGTCCCATCAATTGCTTTTATAGTTAACATGTATTCACTTCCCTTACTAATGGTTCGCTGTTCCTATCTTAAATTGAAATCGATTTTTCCATCTGTTTCGCCGTTTTATTGTTCGTACCTATGAAAGCGAACTACCTGACATTATTCGTTTTGATTTATTTTAATAAAGTTCTTTAACCGCTATACCTTTCTTTCTACCAAGCATTTCTCTTATCGTCTCTAATAAATACGTAAAGCACTCTAGTTTGAAAATAGTCGCTAAACTAATATAAAGTACGACTCCCGTTCCGATTTGAATGGTAACTGTTAGCATATCCGACATTCCGAACCACTGAATGGGGTAAATGATCCCCCCCATAACGAACGAAATAAGTAAAGAAGGGAGTATATCTTTCCATTGTTCTTGAATACTATAATTTAATAAATTCAAATTGGGATAGGCATTAATAAATAATCCTATGATACCACCAATGAAAATGCCAATAGCCATCGCATGAACGCCAAATGGCAAGCTTATTCCTAAAATAAGTAGTCCTACTAGTTTCTTAACAATTTCTAATTTCAAAAAAATATCACTTCTACCTAAAGCATTAATCGCTTGTAAGTTCGCTGTATGAATTGGCCATAAAGCATATATAAAACAAAAAATTTGTAAGAATGGAACAGATGGAAGCCACTTTTCGGTTAATAAAATTTTAACAAGTGGTTCTGCAATGACAGCCAAACCAATCATCATTGGAAATACAATAAATGCGCTCGTAACAATCGATCGCCGTACAATGTCCTTTACTCGTTGTTTATCATCTTGATAGGATGACAATGTTGGAAGCATGACAGACTGAATCGAACCATTAATATTACTAACAAGAAAGCTTGGAAATTGATCCCCTCTATTATAAAAAGCTAGGGTCGCGGGGCTATATAATTTACCGACCAATACGTTGCGTATATTCGAGTAAAGCGCATCAATCAATGATGACACCATTAACTTCCAGCCAAATGAAAATAATGTTTTAATTCTTTTCACTGAGAAGTGCAGCTGCGGTCTCCACGTAACGGTAAACCACAAAAATAGCGTGATCATAAATTGATTCAATAATTGGTGTCCAACTAATGACCAAACGCCGAAACCGTTATAGGCCATCCATACTCCTGCTATCCCTGAAATTATATTCGCGCCTAAACTACTCATAAATAGTTTTTTAAACTCCATTTTTTTAGCAATAATCGCATTTTGAATGGAATGAAAAGCGCCTAAAAATAATGTACAGGATAGAACTCGCAAAACCGTCATGAAATTTGGTTGCTCAAAAAAGACGGCAATTAATGGTGCCGTAAAAAAAAGAATGAGGTAAAGAACACTTGCTACAAATAGGCTTAAATAAAAGATAGATGAGTAATCGATGTCATCTACATCTTTCTTCTGAATAAGTGCCGTATTAAATCCACTTTGTACAAACACGCCGGCAATTGTCAGAAATATAGTTACTAGGACAATTAAACCGAACTCCTCTGGTAAGAGCAGCCTTGCTAACACAATCATCACGATTAATTGAATTCCTTGTGTTCCACCGCGCTCCATTAGTTTCCATAGAAGAGATGTAAGAACTTTCGATTTCGTTACTTCACCATCCAACTAATCCATCTCCTTCTAGCTTTAAAGAAGTTCACTACCCATGGACTATATTGTTCCATAAATATAATTAACTTTGTTTTATCGTCTAACTTTAAATAAGTATCTTTATATACTCCTTTTTTTACTTCATCAAACTTTCTCTGTTTTAATAAAATATGGACTTGATCAAGCTTTTTTTTCCTCTTAATCGCATCGTCATACTGATAGTTTGTATACAGATTTAATTCATCAAGCATATTAGAAATTTCATGAAAGTGGGCAGTAACTTTTTCAATAGTGGAAGTGTTTTTGCCAGTCCATGATTCACCGTTTCCTACACGGTAAGCCGACAAAAATTCATCCATATAATGCACTTTTCCTTGTAAAGATAAATTGATTACTAAAGGATAATCTCCAACTGGCGCATTTTCTAAATAACGGGGCCTACTTTGACCTAATTCCGCATGAAACAGCATCGAATTTGTCAAAAAAAGCCCACCACCACCTTCAATTACTTCCTCAACCGTATAAAATTTATCGCCTTGGTTTGGGCGATTATTCCGTTTCTTTTTCTTATCTGTTGCCGAAACGACAGTACCAGCATGGACACTCAAGCTACAATCAGGATGACCTTCCATAAAATCAATTTGTTTTTGTAACTTTTGAGGATCCGTCCAATAATCATCGCCTTCACATATGGCAATATATTTCCCTTTTGCTCTCTTGAAATTTAACTGAGTTACCGATATTCCTTGTGATCTTTGATTTTCTATTTGATAAATAGGATTGATGATGTCGGGGTATTTTTCCTCATACATTTTAATAATTTCCGCTGTTCTATCCGTTGAGGCATCATCATGAATTAATATTTCAAACTTAAAATTTGTTTTTTGCATTAAAAAACTCTCAATAGCATCAGCTATATAATGCTCATGATTATATGTGGGACAGTGAATACTTACTAAAATTTCCCCCATAAGTTCTCTCCTTTTTTAATAAATGGGTGTTTAAATCGAAACCCCTCTATATTAATTAATTATTTAATTCATAACAATGCTCTTCCACTTCATCCCATGTCATGAATACTCTTACTATATCTTCTTCAATTAACTGCGCCCCTGTTTGAATTTCAATGATTTCTAAATCCGTTACTGCTTTTAATCCATGCTTTTCGCCAACTGGAATTTGTAACACATCTCCTGGGCGGACTACACGTAATTGATCATTGTGGACAAATAGCCCCTCACCTTTAATCACGGTCCAAATCTCACTTCTTTGTTGATGATATTGATAGCTAAGATTTTTACCGGCTTTCACACCTATTCGTTTTGTAAGCACTTCGTAATCTTCTTCCGTTTTTAGATGATCTAAAACTTTATACCATCCCCAACGACGCTCCTCATACATTGGGCGATTATGTGATTGACCTACAATTTCTTTAATGCGAGGACTTTTGTCTTTGTCCGCAACTAAAATTCCATCTGGACTTGCTGCTACTATGACATTGGAAACACCTAATACAACGATAGGAATATCTAGTTCATTAATTAAATGCGTTTCCTCACAATCTTCCGTAATAATTCCTTTACCAATTTGTGTTGTACTCATTTCTTCAGTTAATGTCCTCCAAGTACCTAGATCTTTCCAATAGGCATCGTAAGGTAGAGCAATTATATTTTCTGTTTTTTCAACAACTTCATAGTCAAAACTAGTATTAGGAAGTTTGTCATATTGTGTTCGTAATTCATTATAATCAAGTGGAAATCCACGCTCTTCCAGGATGGATAGGATAAAACTTAATTTAAATGCAAATACACCACAGTTCCATAGTGCATTTTGTTCGATTAAACTTTCTGCTAAAAGTTCTGTCGGTTTTTCTATAAAACGTTGAACACGAGTATAATTAAGTGAGTGAGTAGGATTTGTACTAGGTATAATGTAGCCATATTTAGAGGAAGGATAAGTAGGTGTAACACCAATAAGTGCGATTTCTGCTTCTGTTTGATTTAATATATTTTCTAATTCAGTCACTTGTTCAAAAAAGGTTTCTTGTACAAATGGATCCACCGGCAAGATGGTAACTACTTCATCTAGCGGTAACTTTTTTTCGGAATAAAGGAAGGATGCTGCTAATGCAATAGCTGGAAAAGTATCTCTCCTGCTCGGCTCGATTACTAAGTCCACTTTTTGACCAAGCTGATTTTGAATCATATCTACTTGCGTTTTACACGTTGCAATGATGGTTGATTCCGTTAAATTTACATTTTTTAATTGCATCCATACACGCTGGACCATTGATTTTAATTGACCATCCTCATTTTCTAATACTTTAAGAAACTGCTTTGACCGCGCATCATTTGATAACGGCCAAAGACGTTTACCTGAACCGCCTGAAAGTAAAATTAATTTCATTGCATTTACTCCTTTTGAAGGTCGTCTTTGTCAATATTTCTAGATTTTTTAGCAGCATATTCGTCATCATTTTTTGGTCGTTCGGAACTTTCCCACTTAATCCCTCTGACTTATCAGCTGTCCTAATAAAACACTACTAAAAATATAATGCTGATATTGATACAATCCATTAAGCAACATTGGGGCTACTATATATAAAGTAAATAGCATAAAAATAATAAATTGGACTTTAGAAAAATCAATCCTAGGTCTTTTAAAGAAATTATTAATATACTTAAACCAAATATATACATACCCTAAAGTCCCGATTAACCCTATCGATATTAAATTATTTATAATATCATTATGTGCCCAAATTTTAATGCCGACTTTCAAATAATTATAATTATATATATACTCAAATCCCCGACCGAATAATTGGATAAAAAAATTGGAGTTGAAAAATAAATCTAAATCATACTTCCAAAATTCGGATCTACCGTTAGTAATAGAATCTAACATATTTTTTGCATACACATTATTAGAAGTAAACTCGAATTTACTAATCATGCTACTATTAAACAAGGCGAAAATAAATGAGCTTAAGATGACCAAAAGTGTCATATTCCGCATGAGCTTACTATTTTTCTTCATATATACATTAATCATTATTAAAATTAAAACCGAAATTAAAAACGTCCTAGCCCCAGAAAAGAGAATACTGTATATAGGTAATATATAATACGCATATTCCATCAAACTTATTTTCTTATCTTTATAAACTGTCATAATTAATACAATTAAAAGACAACAGGCACTTGCTAAAGTATGACTATGTGTTGCAAATCCAACAAAATAACTTGCATCTTTTCCCCATCCAACATCATTTCCATAACTAGACGGAGTGATAACAGCCATTAATAATATGAGCTCAATTACGATAATTATCATTTTCATCCATTTTTTATTTCTCTTAATAGCTTGTTCCAGACCGCTACGAAACTTTTGATCGGAAGCTATTCCTATTATTAAAACAGTAGTAACAATCCATAATAAGTCATTAATATTATCACTTGAATATTCAGATATAATGGTCGTATATATAGAAAAAAATAAACAGAATAACAATATTATGATTCGTTCTAAAGTAATTCTTTGAATATATAAATATAGTATTGTAAAGGCAACAATCATTGCAAACAGCTTATTGACTGGAATATTCGGGATTAATGAATAAATTAAAGTTGCCAAAGTATATAACGCTATACTAAAAAGAAGAATTGAATATACACTGATTGTTACATTTTTAGCTTTATTCATATGCGTTTCTCCATCTTTAGTCAAAATGTAGGCTCATTTATTTCCCTAACTTATATATAAGTTAAACAAAAGATTCTATCCTTATGATGTAAATATTTTAATAAAACTTCTAATAAAGTATTTGCTAGTTTAGGCTGGCTAAGCACATGAGGCGCACAGCTTTGTTGCACAAATCCGTACGACTCATCTTTGTGCTTTGTGCAAGACCAGCCTTGTATAAAGTTTTTGGTTCTAAAAGATCCTACTTAATCGAGTGCGTCGCTGCCGTGGGAGGCGACGTATTCTTAGTCAGATTTTCATTCTAATGGGATGTTAGTTTCATAAATTCAACATATATAGGTTAAATATAATTTTTCAAGTGATTTTATATGCAAATCTAAAGAATAGTTCTCCTCCACTATTTCATAACTCCCATTACTAAAATCTCTTAACTTTTCTCTACATAACAGTAATTCAATCATGTAATTTGCAAAACAGTCCGTATCTCCTGGTTCGCAAGTATATCCGTTTTTACCATTCACAACAATTTTGGGAATTCCACCGACATTTGTACTTACAATAGGTAACCCGTAACCCATCGCATCTAATATAGACATTGGCATCCCTTCATTATAAGAAGGTAAAAAGAAAATATCGCTTTCTCTAAGCAATTTATCCTTTCCAGTCCCTCGAACCCATCCAGGGAATTCTACGTATTTACTCATTCCTTTGTCCTCAAGAATTCGTTTTAATTGCTGGATGTCGCCGCTTCCTGCTAGAACAAATTTAACTTTTGGAATGATCTTTGACACCTTTTCAACAACATTAGGTATATCATAGCAACCTTTTCTCTTGCCAATCTCGCCTAAAAATAGCACTTGATAATTCAGTTCTCGTGTATCTCTATTTATGACGACATCATAATGTGGATGACTATAATTATGGATGATAATAATGGACTTTTCAGGTACAATCTTCATCAAATTGTCCTTCCATTCATCGGATAGCGCAATTAACTTTGAGCACTTGTTATATATCTTTCGAATTAATTTTTTCTTCTTTTGAGAGGCTTTCGTATAAAAAGTTTCAAAATCTGCTCCATGAATATGATTGATTATCGGGATCTTTTTAAAATGAGCAAAATAAATAAATGGAATTTTTCTATAAAAACTAGGACCAAAAGAAGAGTGGATATGAACAACAGATGGTTTATAGAACATTAAAATAAACATAAAATGAAAGTACCCCAAAATTACTTTACAAAGTTTCGATAACTTCCCACCATCTTTATAAGACTCTATATAATAAATATTAAACGCTTCCTCTAGCTTCGAAGTACGGTATCCATTTACTACTGCCGCAATACCTCCCCTAACTAATGGCTCTTGCACGACCATACATATATTTACTTTTCTCATTAATCCATCAACCCTTACTAAAACTATCTAATATTACGTAATAGATAAACTTAATGTTCGTAACTACATATCTCTTGAAAAGCCTTTTCGGTTCTTGTATCAACCGATAAAACCACTCCATATTATATTTTTGCATCCAAATAGGAGCCCTCTTAATGTTTGTAGCAACATAATCAAAACCGGCCCCTACCCCAATCATCAATCCATTCACTTTCCCTTGTTGTGATGCCATCCATCTTTCTTGTTTCGGCGCTCCAAGTCCAACCCAAATAAAATCAGGATTCGTACGATTTATTTCTTTAATTATTTCTTCCTCTTTTTTAGGTTCAAGTAAGCTAAATGGGGGACTGTACATCCCTACTATTTGAATTCCAGGGTAGTTCCTTTGTAGAATGTGGTTCATTTTTTTTAATGTATCTTCCGTAGATCCATAAAAGTAGTGTTTATATTCATTTTCAACGCTCTGTTTAAATACTTCCTCCATCAGGTCTGGTCCAGTCGTTCTTTCCATATTTTTATGTCCTCGTCTTCTACCAATCGTGGACAAGGGCCCTCCATCAGGAATGGACATTAAGCTCTCATTTTGAATTCTCCTATATTCTGAATCTTCATTAGCCATCACTGTAGCATGAACGTTACAAACACATATATATTGGCCAGCTAAAATATTTTCCAACGTCCCCCGCAAATTATTAGCCAAAAATTCCATTAACCATTTCATATTAATCGCCGCAATATGAACGCCAATAATTTCACATGTAGGAATTTCACTTTTATCTATGTGAGAATTATATTGAATTTTATTGTTTACATTCGTTTGATGCATCGATTATTTCTACCACCTTTAAAACTCATTAATCGTTCCTCGACACAACTCTAATCAAACATCTCGAATAAGCGCCATTCATTTGACACTTTTTCTACATCATGACGAACCATTATTTCTACCAATTTCTCAAATGACGTTTTCGTCGGATTCCAGCCTAATAACGTCCGCGCTTTTGTAGGATCCCCTAATAATTGGTGCACTTCTGCTGGGCGGAAATATTTCGGATCCACTTCTACTACGACTTCACCTGTAGATTTATTGATTCCTTTTTCCTCAATGCCTTTTCCATCCCATTCCAATTCGATCCCGACATGTTTAAATGCCAGTTCGACAAACTCTCGGACACTATGCATTTCACCTGTTGCGATAACAAAGTCTTCTGGTTGATCGTGCTGCAAAATTAACCACATACATTCTACATAGTCTTTCGCATAGCCCCAATCACGCAAAGAGTTTAAATTCCCCAATTGTAATGTTTTTTGTTTTCCTTGTGTAATTCGTGCAGCTGCTAACGTTATTTTTCTTGTCACAAACGTTTCACCACGTCGTTCAGATTCATGGTTAAACAATATGCCATTCACTGCAAACATGTTATATGATTCACGATAGTTTTTCGTGATCCAGTAGCCATAAATTTTAGCAACCCCATATGGAGAGCGTGGATAAAATGGGGTTGTCTCTTTTTGTGGTACTTCTTGAACTTCCCCAAACAATTCAGAAGTGGACGCTTGATAAATTCTCGTTTTTTCAGTTAGATCAAGAATACGCGTCGCTTCTAAAATATTTAATGTTCCTTTCGCATCGACATCCAATGTATAACTTGGCATCTCAAACGAAACGTGGACATGTGATTGAGCGGCTAAATTATAAATTTCATCCGGTTGGATTGCACCAATTAGCTGAGTAATATTCAAGGCATCTGTCACGTCACCGTAGTGAAGATGAAAGTTCTTGTGATTTACGAATACTTTTGAGTGTTCAGATAAAAGACCTTCTAATCTTTCTTGATTGTAAGAAGAACTACGACGAATAATCCCGTGTACTTCATAGCCTTTTTCTAACAAAAACTCTGCTAAAAAAGAACCATCTTGCCCGGTTACACCTGTGATCAAAGCCTTTTTCATGTAATTCCCCCCTACTAATTCCGGACATTTACTGTATTTTCTACATGATTTAAAAACCAATCGTATACTTTTTTTAACCCTTCATCTAATGAAATCGATGCTTGCCAGCCAAGCTCATTTATTTTTGTAACATCTACTAATTTTCGTGGCGTTCCATCTGGCTTCGTTGTATTAAATTCAATCTGTCCTTCAAACCCTACTACTTCTTTAATTTTTTCAGCTAATGCTTGAATCGATATATCTTTTCCAACACCGACGTTGATTAATTGATTTTCATCATAAGATTGCATTAAGTAGATTAATGCATCGGCCAAATCTTCGGAATGTAGAAATTCCCTTCGTGGCGTACCGGTTCCCCAAACTTCAACAGTACGTTGGTTAGTGACTTTGGCTGCATGGAACTTACTCATTAAAGCAGGCAGAACATGAGATGTCTCCAAATCAAAATTATCATTCGGCCCATATAAATTCGTTGGCATAACAGAAATATAGTTTGTTCCATACTGTTTGTTATACGCTTCACACATTTTGATGCCCGCAATTTTGGCAATGGCATACGCCTCGTTCGTCGGCTCTAAACTCCCCGTCATTAAACACGCTTCATTAATGGGCTGTGGTGCAAATTTCGGATAGATGCAAGTACTGCCAAGAAACAGTAATTTTTTTACGCCATATTGATACGCTGCGTCGATTACATTCATTTGAATAAGTAAATTATCTCGAATGAAGTTAGCAGGATACGCATTATTCGCAACGATTCCTCCTACTTTTGCAGCAGCAAGAAAGACATACTCTGGCTTTTCCTCTTCAAAGAAGGCTAACACATGATCGCTATTCCTCAAATCCACCTTTTCACTTGTTCGATAGACTAGATTCGTATAACCTTTTTCTTGTAGTTTCCGAACAAGCGCTGATCCAACTAATCCTCTATGCCCCGCTACATAAATTTTTGCAGTCAATTCCATATTAGCGCCACCTTTTAATACGCATCTTTTGAACCGAATAACACAAAGATTGTCTTTATAATGAGCTTACTATCTACTAAATAGTTTCTTTCACGAATATATTTCATGTCCAAATCCATCCATTGTTCAAAACCTAAATTACTGCGTCCACTAACTTGCCAATAACACGTAAGTCCTGGCGTAACATTTAATCGTTGTCTTTCATAACTTGTATATTGCTTCACTTCTTCTTGTAGGGGTGGCCTTGGACCGACTAAACTCATTTCGCCTTTTAATACATTCAACAGTTGCGGTAATTCATCCAAACTTGTTTTCCGTAAAAATCGCCCAACTTTTGTAACTCTTGGGTCATCCTTCATTTTAAAAACTGGACCTGTTGCTTCATTTTGATGTAATAAATAAACTTTTAATGTCTCTGCATTCGTTACCATCGAACGAAATTTATACATATAAAATGGTTTACCATCTTGACCAATACGAATTTGTTTGAATATCGCCGGACAATTACGATCTTCTATTCTAATCAGAAGGACAATAATAAAAAAAATAGGTGTTAATACAATAAGACTAAGTAAAGAACAAATAACATCCGTTACGCGTTTGCTAATTAAATAACCTTTTCTATTGTTTATTAGCACTTTTTGATTCGGATTTTCTATTGAAAACACTGTAGACTTTTCTCTATTTGACGGTTCTTTCGAAGTAATACTGGACAAAATGGATTCACCAACTTTCTATTAATCGATTTATTTATTTATTTATTTATTTATTTATTTATTTATTTATTTATGAGTGACTTAATCTTTTAGCTCCAGTTCATTTATAAAAAGTTTTGTATATTTTTAGCATTTCCAACAACATTAATTATGGTATAATTCAACAAGATTGATTGTTTCCAGCAGTCAATCTTTCGTGCCAACTGGTACGTTATATTCGGTCACAACAATCGTATCTTTCTTCGCCGTTCGTGCAATTGTTGTGGCTGTTTTTTGTTTCAATTCCCTATTATCAAGTATAATCTTCTCGAGCATTTTTAATATATCTGGACCATGCTCATTATTTCTTAGTGCAAACTCAATTGTTGTACGAATAAACCCAAGCTGTTCCCCGATATCATACCGTTTCCCTTTGAAGTTATATGCATATACAGATTGGATTTCGTTTAACTTTTGAATCGCGTCTGTCAATTGGATTTCACCACAAGCACCCACCTCTTGTTTTTCTAGTAAATCAAATATTTCTGGCATTAACACATAGCGCCCCATGATCGCTAAATCTGATGGTGCCGTTCCTTGTTCTGGTTTTTCAACAAATTTTCGAACTCGATACATGCCATCTTCATTTTTAATGGGGTCGATAATGCCATAGCGGTTTGTATCTTCATATGCTACTTGCTGTACACCTATGATTGAACTATTCGTTAATTCATACTGATCCATTAATTGTTTTGTACATGGAATATCTGCTTGGACAATATCGTCCCCTAATAGGACAGCAAACGGCTCATTCCCTATAAATTTCCGTGCACACCATATTGCATGCCCTAATCCTTTAGGCTCTTTTTGACGGATATAGTGAATGTTAATATTTGAAGATTTATTCACTTTTTCTAAAAGGTCGAACTTCCCTTTATCTTTTAGATTTTGTTCCAACTCAAAATTCCGATCGAAGTGATCTTCAATAGCTCTTTTACCTTTTCCTGTTACGATAATAATATCTTCAATACCAGATAAGATTGCTTCTTCTACAATATACTCAATTGTAGGTCGATCAATAATTGGCAACATTTCTTTAGGCATCGCTTTTGTTGCTGGTAAAAACCGCGTCCCCATGCCCGCTGCAGGAATAATTGCCTTTTTTATTTTTTTCAAAAAACACCCTCCTGATCTTTCATATTGAGAAAGCTGAAACTATCTATCATGTACACTTGTTTCCATATTTCACTTCTACTAATTAAGAGTGTATGGAACAATATTTTCATGTTTGTTTATTTCTTTCATTTAAAACTATTCACTAGTAATATTATTCCTTTTCAATATATGCTTTGATTGAATAGCTATATTCCTATTATGTTTAATATTCTGACTTTATGGGTATTGGGCACTGAAAATACTTTTCGCTCATCTATCGTATCTTTATTTGTTCTCTATTGTTTTCAAATCGCCACGCGTCTCTGCACATCGCGGTAATATCGTGTTTTGCTGTCCAACTTAATTCGCGTTTCGCTTTTGATACATTCGCGTAGCTGCTAGAAATGTCACCTGGTCTCCTATTAACAATTTCATAAGGGATTTCAAGCCTATTTGCTTCTTCAAATGCTTGAATCAATTGTAAAACACTCGTGCCTTGCCCTGTTCCTAAATTATAAATATGAACACCTGCTGTAAGGTTATCTAGTGCGGCAACATGCCCTTCTGCTAAATCCATTACATGAATATAATCACGAACACCGGTGCCATCAACGGTAAAAAAGTCATTGCCAAAAACACTCAATTTTTCTCGTTTTCCGCTTGCTACTTGAGTGATATACGGCATTAAATTATTTGGAATTCCATTTGGTGCCTCACCAATCAGTCCACTTGGGTGGGCTCCAATTGGATTGAAATATCTAAGTAAGGATACTGAGAAAGTGGGATTCGCTTTTGCAATATCTGTTAAAATACGTTCACTCATTGCTTTTGTTTCTCCATATGGATTGGTTGTAGGTAAGGGTTCCAAAGTTTCTATAAAGGGTACCTTTTGTTCTCCATAAACGGTTGCAGATGAACTAAATATAAATCGATTCACTTGATGTTTTAGACAAACTTTCGCAAGTAACATTGTGCTGACAATATTATTAAAATAATAAGTTAAAGGGAGCATTATAGATTCGCCCACTGCTTTTAAACCTGCAAAATGAATGACACCATCTATTTTATGTTGTGAAAAAATAGATTCTAGCGCCTGCTCATCCGTCACATCGATATGGTAAAAAACAATTTCCTTACTTGTAATTTCCATTGCCTTATTTACGCTATCTACCGTACTATTGCAAAAATTATCAGCAACAATAACGGTGTGCCCTTTTTCCAATAAAGCAACACATGTGTGGATGCCTATATAACCTGCACCACCAGTAACTAGGACATTCATCCCTATACCCCCAGCTCATTTTTCACATTAGAATCTTGTATATTAACAGTATTAAATAGTTTATGAATGATTTATCTACTATATTCCTAATTGATAATTTATCATCTGACAAAAAAACACCTTCTCGAAGAAGGATGGATTCGCCCCATCCTATTCAACGAAAGGTGTTTCATTTAGTAAAATTTTGTATTCTTTATTTATGGCTGAAACGGATTGTCTTCATTAATATATACACGTTCGTGACGTACAGCTTTTCCTGTTTTATCATCTAACTCGACAAAAAATGCGCTTAATACTTCACGGCCTTTTTTCGGTACTTCATAACGTACGGGCATGTTCGTTTGGAATTTATACAGGACATTTTCTTTCCCCATACCTAAAATTTCATCGTACGGGCCCGTCATACCAACATCGGTAATATAAGCAGTACCTCCTGGGTAAATACGATTGTCTGCTGTTTGTACATGCGTATGCGTACCTACTACAACGGATGCACGCCCATCTAAATGCCAGCCTAGTGCAATCTTTTCACTCGTTGCCTCCGCATGAAAATCGACAAATACTAATGGAGATGTTTTGCGTGCTTCCGCAACTAACTCTTCTGCCATCGCAAACGGATCTTCATGAGGTGGTAAGAAAACGCGACCATGAAGATTAATAACTGAAATTGTGACGCCATTTTTCGATACTTGTGTCATCCCTTTACCTGGCGCATCTTTTGAGAAGTTCGCTGGACGAATTAAGTAGTCCGCATCATCGATAAAATCAAAAATGTCTTTGTTGTCCCACGTATGGTTACCCATCGTAATAACATCCACACCCATTTGTAATAAATCATTATAAATGGCACGTGTAATACCGCGACCTGCCGCAGCATTTTCACCATTTGCAATAACAACATCTATTGCATACTTTCTCTTTAAACGCGGCAAATATTTTTCTACTGCGTCACGACCTATCGAACCGACGATATCGCCGATAAATAAAACCTTCATTTGTATAACCACACTTTCTATCTTGTAGCATTTATTTTAGCATTTAAATGATTGAAAACGCAAACCGCGCTAGAATCTAATAGAGCAAAGTAAAAAATTACCCTTCGAAAATTCCAAAGGGTAATTTAGTCATTTCTTTACTCAATCCTCTGTTTACCTTGCTTCACTTTTCCAAAAAGCATCATTCTCACTTCAGTAAAATGTCCCTGCCTCAATTTTTTAATAGCTGTCACCCATTTCGTCACCTTATATGCCTGTGGTATACACGGCTGCTTCACATGCACAACAGATGGGACACTCCGCATGAATTGTTCGGCATTTCGAAAGTTAGGAATCAAATTATAATTTCGACCTAGCTCAAAAAAAGTATGTGCATCACTTCCAACTAGCCGCTGCAATTTTGGATATTTTTTAGCTATTAAAAATTGTTTTTCTGAAAAGTAACTTTCGCTATTTCTCCCATTATGAATTTCAATAAGATCGATTAAATCGATATTTTTGCTAATTTCAATTTCTGGTAATACTGTTTGATATCTTTGTTCATCATATGGATGTGGAATATACACAAGTCCACCCTGCCGTCTAATTTGTAACATCGTTTCTCTCACCGGTAATCCTGGCTCAATTTTTTCCTGAAGAAACAGTCCAATAACCTCGCCTTTTTCTGTAAAAATTTCTTCTCCAATAACGACCGCTATATTATATTTCTCTAAAAATTTACGATATCGTAATGCCCCAGCAATTTCATTATGATCTGTAATCGCTACGACATCGATCCCTCTACGTTTTAACATAAATAAATACAACCATTTATTTAACAAACTATCATGTGAATATGCAGTATGTGTGTGTACTTCAAATCTTTTTTTCATCTAATAGTCCTCCTTTTTTACATTGAATTAACGATTATTGCTACATCCGTTATGTTTGCTAAGCCACTTTAATTTTTAGGTGATCCAAGGCATACCTTTAATTTTTGTATATGACGCTGTTAATGAGCAATTCGAGCGTTTTTATTTTGTATTGCTCTACTCCTGGTTGATCAAATGGATTTACCTTTAATAAATAGGCACTCATTGCGCATGCCTTCATAAAAAAATACAACAGAAAACCGAAATGATATGCGTCGAGCTTTTTTAGCTGAATTTGAATAATCGGGACACCTGCATCTGCATGAGCAGCAGTCACCCCTTCTTTTGCAACTGTATTAATTTCATTAAAACTTTTATCTGTTAAATAATTGAGCGCATCTTCATCGCGTTCTTCAATTGGCAAGAAATAATCCATATCAACTTCATTAAAATGAAGCAACGTTTCGAATAATATCGGACTCCCATCTTGAATAAACTGACCCATTGAATGCAAATCGGAAGAATAACAAACAGAACTAGGAAATAGCCCTTTTTGCTCCTTGCCCTCACTTTCAGCAAATAGTTGCTGCCACCACTGCTGCAACTTTGCTAAAGAAGGTTCAAAACATGCGAGTAATTCCATTTGATATCCTTTTTTATACAGCTCATAGCGAATAACAGCATAACGGTAAGCCATATTGCGCTCCACTTGCTCTTCCTTAAAGTGAATAGCTGCATCTTTTGCCCCTTCTAATAACTGATTAATATCAATTCCTGCCGTAGCAATCGGAAGTAACCCTGCTGGTGTTAATACGGAATAACGTCCACCAATATTGGATGGGATTGCAAATGTTCGATATTGGTTTTGGTCAGCAATTTTCTTCAAAGACCCATTATTTGATTCTGTTGTGACGATGATTCGATTGTTGTGCGTATTGCCATATCGATTTTTCATATAGTTTCGAAGTACGCGAAAAGCTAGCATCGTTTCCATCGTTTCACCAGACTTTGAAATAACATTCATATAAACTTCTTTATTATGCAGATGATTGATAAGTTGCTTCATATACGTGCCACTCAAATTGTGACCAACATAGAGCACTTCTACACCATTTTCTTGCAGTCCAAAATACGGTGTTAAAGCATCTTGTACCGCCTTTGCCCCTAAATAAGAGCCACCTATACCAACTACCACTAATACATCCGCATTTAATTGGATTTCGTGTGCGGTTTCATTAATAGCTTGAATCAGTTTCGGGCTTTGCTGTAACGGATCATCTACCCAGCCATTCAATTGCTCCGGAACATTTTCTAAATGCCTGTGTATAAGTGCGACTGTCGGAAAATACATAGACCAGTTCACATGTATACCAATTAATGATTCATCTAAACTCATATTTGCAAGTAATCTATTGACCATATTTTCACTCATTTCATGCTTATAGGTTTTATTCTTATTAAATCGCGCTTAGTTGGATGTTTGTGTAAGTTAGTAGTGTTTATTTTTCGAGTGTGATTGCTGGGGTTAGGCGTTTTATGACACCGTAAGTAGGGAGTTTCAATTGCTACAGATGGGCTAAGGTTTTCATCTTTAATCGAGTGCTAAATGTTTTTTTAATGTCTCTTGTAATAATTTGAGTTCTGTATCATTTACTAAATAATAATAAATGCCGTTCATCTTTTTTCCTGTACCATTTATTAAATAAAGTTGCTCAATGTTCTTAAAGCTAGTCGAATAATTTTTACGCATCGCTAGCATCTCATCTAGCATTACATTTGTTTCAACATTGTTTTCCATTGTTTTTAATATCGATTTATAATTCAAAATGGTATTGACATGCAAACTATTTTGCATGACTCCTTGAATAATTTGTTTTTGCCGATTTTGTCTTCCAAAATCTCCTTCTGGATCATCGTAACGCATGCGAACATATTTTAATGCACTTTCACCATCAAGTTGTAATAGACCTTTTTGAAAATGTTGCCCTTCGTATTCAAAGTCTAATTTATTTTCAACCGAAATATCTCCCACAATATCAATCAGCTCAACAAAGCTTTCCATATTGATTTTTGCGACGTAGTCAATCGGGATATCTAATAAATGTTCCACGCTTTTCACTGACATTTCAATCCCACCAAAGGCGTATGCATGATTAATTTTGTCTTGCATGTTTTTCCCGATAATTTCCGAATACGTATCACGCGGAATACTTAATAGTTTTGTCGTTTCTAATGATGGATTCACCGTTAAAACAATCATGGTGTCAGAACGTCCCGAGTCCCCTTGTCGTTCATCCACGCCTAAAATAAGTGCTGAAAAAGGGTCGCCTAAATCTACATCCACTACTACTTCCCTAGATGCGGGTAACTCAGCAATGACTGGGATATACATTTCATTTGCGGTCGTTTTAATGTCATGATAGATTGTAAAAAATACGGAAGCAACTGCGCCAATCGTAACGAATATTAGTATTACTACAATTTTATATATTCTTTTCATCGCACCCCTCCGTGAGTTATCTAAACAAATCAATCTATTAGGCATCTTTAAACTTATGTTTTTTTATCGTATTTTATTCGTCACAATCTATTTTTTAGATGATTTTCCACCATTTCGTAGATTCTATTTTTTCTGGTTCATAATAAATAAACGGTTCGTTTTTCAGGATTCTACTATTATTTTCAAGTAGAAGATCTACTGCTTCCCCTTCCTTTTTCTTTTCTAAATAAAAGAGCCCCTCATTAAATAAAAATGGGCGCGTCGAATCATTATGAACATCCGAACCATACGTATGCACTAAGTTTGCTCTTACTAAATTTAATGCAAATTTTTGTACGGTCCTTCCAAATTGTCCAGTTAAACTGCCCGCAGTAAGCTGTGTTGTAGCACCTGCATGGACAAGTTGTTCTAATTTTGTCGGATTTTCCTGGAATACTTTATTACGCTCAGGGTGAGCAATGATCGGGATAATCCCCTTCTCTAGTAATAGTTGAATGATTTTTATTGTGAAATGTGGCACGCTATAGGATGGAAGTTCAATTAGAAGATAACTGGAATTAGCTAATGTAAAAATTTGCTGCATCGAATAATAGGAAAGTAATTTATCATGTAATCGTACTTCATGTCCGGTATGAATCTTCAGCGGTAGCTGATTTTTTTTTAGCTCCTCTTGTAATTGCTGGATGCCCTTTGTAGTAGTGGCTACATCAACATGAAACTGTGGATGCATAAAATGTGATGTAGCAATAATATCTGTTATTCCTGCTTTTAAAACTTGTTCGACAACGCGTAAAGCTTGTTCCTTATTTTTTGGACCATCATCAACATTCCACAACAAATGACTATGTGTATCGACCATTGCATTACTCCTTTCATTTCCTACTTAATTTCTCGAATCTTTTTCATCATTTTAATATCATTGTGGTATAGATGTATTTTTCACACATCTGGATCATTCTATGGTGTAAAACCCACATAATGGATTTACTATTTATTATAGAGTGAAATCATCAATATTATTCATAAAACTGGTAATATTACTTGTTCCTTCATAACTTTCTATGTGATTTTGTAGTCTAAGTTGAAATAAGAAACATAAAAAAACACCCATTTGATCATAAATAATCAAATGGGTGTTTCGTTATTTTTCGATATAATTGCAAATTGCTCTTATATTACCTACGTAAAATATAATGAATTATTTTGCGTATTCGACAGCACGTGTTTCACGGATTACAGTCACTTTAATATGCCCTGGATAATCGAGCTCTTCTTCAATTCGTTTTCGAATATCACGCGCTAAACGATGTGAAGCTAAATCATCAATTTTCTCCGGGTGTACAATAATACGTACTTCACGACCTGCTTGAATCGCAAAGGATTTTTCAACGCCTTCATAGCTTTCAGAAATTTCTTCTAGCTTTTCAAGACGACGAATGTAGTTTTCAAGCGTTTCACTTCGAGCACCTGGACGAGCCGCTGATAATGCATCCGCTGCCGCAACAAGCACTGCAATAACAGAAGTAGCTTCCGTATCTCCGTGGTGAGAGGCGATCGAGTTAATAACAACTGGATGCTCTTTATACTTCGTTGCTAGCTCCACACCAATTTCTACGTGACTTCCTTCTACTTCATGGTCAATAGCTTTTCCAATATCATGCAATAAACCTGCTCGACGTGCTAATGTCACATCTTCACCTAGCTCAGCAGCAAGTAAGCCTGCTAAATGTGCAACTTCAATCGAGTGCTTCAAGACGTTCTGACCATAACTTGTACGGTATTTCATGCGTCCTAAAATTTTCATTAAATCTGGGTGTAGGTTGTGAATGCCTACTTCAAATGTCGTCTGCTCTCCCGTTTCACGGATTTGTTCATCCACTTCACGGCGAGATTTTTCAACCATTTCTTCGATACGCGCTGGGTGAATACGACCATCTTGCACTAGTTTTTCAAGTGCTAGACGTGCTGTTTCACGGCGAATTGGATCGAAGCCAGATAAAATCACTGCTTCTGGTGTATCATCAATAATTAAATCGATACCCGTAAGCGTTTCCAGTGTACGAATATTACGTCCTTCACGTCCGATGATACGACCTTTCATCTCATCGTTCGGTAAGTTTACAACCGACACTGTTGTTTCTGCAACGTGATCAGCTGCAAAACGTTGTAAAGCAAGCGATAAAATTTCACGCGCTTTTTTGTCAGAGTCTTCTTTCGCGCGCGTTTCAGATTCTTTCGTCATGACTGCGATATCCGTTGAAAGTTCTTTTTCAACTTCCTTCAGAATAATATCCTTCGCTTCCTCACGAGTAAGTGCTGCAATGCGCTCCAGCTCTGTTTTTTGACTTGCAACCAGTTCTTCCACTTTGCTTTCTAACTGTTCAATATGCTGTTGTTTGCTTGTTAGCGCTTCATCTTTGCGCTCCAAGCTTGTCTCTCTTTTGTTCAGAGCATCATCTTTGCGATCAAGATTTTCTTCTCTTTGCAATAAACGGTTCTCTTGTTTCTGAAGCTCGCCACGACGGTCACGGATGTCATTTTCTGCTTCAGTACGAAATTTGTGAGTTTCATCCTTTGCTTCAAGTAGTGCTTCCTTTTTCAATGCATCTGCTTCACGTTTCGCCTCTTCAACGATTTGCTCTGCAATATGCTTGGCACCAGTCACTTTTGATTCATTCACTTTTTTCATGTAAACATAGATAACAGCACCACCGACAGCGAGTCCTAGCAAAACAAGGAGTATTGATTCCATCATAGCATTCTCCTCCTAAGCCCATATGTCTGATGTTCAAGACGGCAAAATCGCCCTAAAAAAGACATTTTGCCTATTTCATTTCAAAATTTAGAAATTATACATGTTAATTGTATAATTCCATTTTGGCAATGTCAAGATTAGCCGCATTGCATATGATTTTTATATCTTAGTTCCTGCGCAATATGAATCATTCTAAATGTTGTAAAATGATTTCCGCGTTTATAAATAGTATCCCATATGTAAAAAAATATCATTTCGACAGTTAGTCAAAATGATATTTTCTACCGAATTTATACGCTATATGTTGTTACGTGGGAAATTTCAAATTACTTATTTTCTTCTGTCAATAAGTCTAATTCTAGCTCTTCCTCTTCTTTTTCTTGGTGATCATGAGCGCCAATTGTATAGCCTAACTCACCAATTCCAAAGTTTTGACGGATTTTTTCAGCAACTTCATCACGAATTGCTGGATTTTCCTTAAAGAATTGCTTCACGTTCTCGCGGCCTTGGCCAATGCGGTCATTGTTATAAGAATACCATGAACCACTTTTTTGGATAATATCTAACTCTGCACCAATGTCTACGATTTCGCCTTCTTTTGAAATCCCCTCACCGTACATAATATCAACTTCCGCTGTACGGAATGGTGGTGCTACTTTATTTTTTACTACTTTAATCTTTGTTTTGTTACCAACGATATCCGTCCCTTGTTTAATCGCTTCACCTCTACGAACTTCTAAACGGATTGACGAATAGAACTTTAACGCACGTCCACCAGTAGTCGTTTCAGGATTTCCGAACATAACACCAATCTTTTCACGAACTTGGTTAATGAAAATAGCTAATGTATTTGATTTATTAATAACACCCGATAATTTTCGTAATGCTTGAGACATTAAACGTGCTTGGAGACCCATATGTGAGTCACCCATTTCACCTTCAATTTCCGCTTTAGGTACTAATGCTGCTACAGAGTCAACAACAATAATATCAATTGCACCTGAACGTACTAATGCCTCAGCAATTTCAAGTGCCTGCTCTCCTGTATCCGGTTGTGATAATAATAACTCGTCAATATTAACACCTAATTTTTGCGCATACACTGGATCTAAAGCGTGTTCGGCATCAATAAATGCTGCTGTACCACCATTTGCTTGAATTTCTGCAATGGCGTGAAGCGTGACAGTTGTTTTACCTGAAGATTCAGGTCCGTAAACTTCTACAATACGTCCACGTGGATATCCGCCTATACCTAGTGCTGTATCAAGCGCGATAGAGCCTGAAGAGGATGTTTCCATCTTGCGGTCAGTTGCTTCCCCTAGCTTCATAACAGAACCTTTACCGAATTGTTTTTCAATTTGTTTTAACGCCATATCTAACGCTGTTTTACGATCGCTCAAATTATTTCCTCCTTAAGAAAAAAACCTAATTTGTAATTTATATTCCTATTATACTCGGTAATGGCATCACATTGCAAGAAAAAAGCGAACGTATTTTCGGTTTTCACTTCAAACTGAAGAAATCAGCCTCATTTTTCATTTAAAATGATATTTTGCTTAATTTTATTTAAATAATTTTCACTTTTTATAACCACTTTTCACTAATTCACGCATTAAAAAACTATACGTAAATTTCACAGCCCGCAATCGATTCGTATTGCGCGAGCCAGAAAGATGTAATTGATATGTGAGTGGTTGTTCATCCCCAATACAAATCGCTATCCATACCGTACCCGCTGGTTGACTCCCATGACCAGTAGGACCCGCCGCACCAGTCAAGCCAACACCAATAGCAGTGTTGAATCTTTCCTTAACTTGCACGGCCATAGCTGCCGCGCATTCACTACTTACAACACTATATTGATCGAGCAAAGCTTTTGAAATGCCTAATTGTTCGATTTTCGCCTGCTCCGTATAAGTAATAACACCACCAATAAGTGCCCCACCTACCCCCGGAACTTCGGCAAGCTCTGATTGGAATAGACCTGCTGTTAAACTTTCCGCTGCTGCAATCGTCAAGTCATTATCCAGTAATCGCTCTACTAATTTTGATGCTAGTGAATCATCATCATTGCCATAATGATAATCCCCTACAAGCGCTAGGACTTGCTGTTTTTTGTCGTTAATTAATTGCCAAGCAGTTAGCTCGTCGTCAGCCTTTGCTGTAATGCGGAGCGTCACCTCGCCATCAGAAGCCAATGGCGCCACTGTTGGATTAGACTGATCATCTAAAATCGCTTGTACTTGCACTTCTAATGCTGCTTCACCAATGCCATAAAAACGTAGGACATGTGAAATGATAACTGCACCATCATGCATTTTCGCTGCTAATTTTGGCTTCGCTTCAAACTGAAACATCGGCTCTAATTCTTTTGGCGGTCCAGGTAATAAAATATACGTATGATTGCCATTTTCGAACAGCATTCCAGGTGCCATCCCATGTCGATTTTCGAGCACGTCACACCCCTTTAAAACAAGTGCCTGCTTACGATTATTTTCAGTCATTGGTTGTTTATGTTTTGCAAAAAAGGCTTCAATCGAACGAATAGCTACTTCATCCATAACTAATTCTGTTTTCAAATGCTTGGCAATCGTTTCTTTTGTTAAATCATCCTTCGTCGGACCAAGCCCACCAGAAAAAATAATTAAATCCGCACGACTTTCCGCAATTTTAATCGTCTCCACCAATCGCTCGGCATTGTCCCCTACCACTGTATGATAAAAAACGTTAATGCCTAATTCTGATAATTGATTCGAAATAAATTTCGCATTTGTATTAGCGATTTGACCGAGTAATAATTCCGAGCCTACTGCAATGATTTCTGCATTCATGAAACGTCACCATCCTATCCAATTTTATCTTGTCTTTATGAAAAGCTACATAATCCAAAAATCATCATTTCGGTTAAGAACCAAAATGATGATTTTTGACTGTATTACTTGATTGCATACTTGTTTATGCGCACAATTCACAGCTTGTTTCAAAAGCGACCCCTCGCACTAATCAAAATTTTACTTTATTTTGATTCTAACAATGCACGACGGTTAATATAGAAATAATCCCATCCTGACCATACTGTGAAAATTAATGCGATGTACAACATAATATCGTCAAATGGAATACCTACTAATGTGAAAATCGTATTGTGTAAAATTAATGCTGAAATCGCGACAATTTGTGCCCAAGTTTTAATTTTTCCAAGTTGATTTGCGGCTACAACTTCTCCTTGGCCAGCTAAAATTAAACGTAAACCTGTAACAGCGAACTCACGAGAAATAATAATAATGACAATCCAAGCAGGGGCCAATCCGATTTCAACAAGTAAAATAAATGCTGCTGAAACGAGTAATTTATCCGCTAATGGATCTAAAAACTTCCCTAAATTTGTAACTAAATCGTATTTACGTGCATAATAACCATCGACCCAATCCGTTGCTGAAGCAAAAATAAAAATCAACGCTCCGATAAAATAGTTGACTTGCATTTCTGCACCAAACAGCGTCATAGTACCCCAGCCGAAATCAAACATCATTACAATCACAAATATTGGGATTAAAAGTATGCGTGAGACTGTAATCTTATTTGGAATATTCATTTTCTAACACCTTTCATTTGAAAGAAAATAGCCATCTTAGACGATGACTATTGTTCCTGTTGTTCTGTAACTAGCTTCAAAATAATGTTTTGTGTAGTACGATCTTGTGCATATGTTAATTCTACATCATTCACAAAGACTTTTACCACTTTTGAATTCCCTAATCGAATTCGTGCATAGGCATTTGCTGTCGAATCATTTTCAACAACTTCTCCCGCTTTATATACTCGGTCCGTAATTTGTTCTGTTGCTCTTTTCCCTGCAGTAGCTTCATCTCGGATACCTAACCATGTATCACCCGATACTACTAAGCGAATATTTAACGTATCTGTTCCTGATACTTCATAAACTGTATTCTCTCCATTTACGACACCTGCACTAATGGCTTGTGTCACGACAGGTTCTTCTACAATCGGTACTTCTGGTTCGTTATTCGTTTCAGTATCTTTCTCGTCCGTTGAGTCAATTACATCTTTTGGTTGATCTTTATTAGCATTGTTTTGTGCATATTCAAATGGTTTATTAGTATCATCTGTAGTATCCGGATTTTTCCCCGTCTTTTGTACCATTAATGTCCAACTAACGACAATTATAACAATCAAAAATAAGCCCGCAATAACTTTTGGCATTGCTTCCATCGTTTTACTTGAAGTTCTTGAAGCCATTCTACGACGACTTGGGCTTTGTGAAAAGGACTGTGCCACTTCCTCTTTTTGCACTTCTGGTACGTCTTGTCGATAGTCCATAAATAGTTGATCTGCATCGAGTCCAACCGCTTCAGCGTATTGTTTAATAAATGCTCGTACATAAAAAGAACCTGGCATAATTGAATAATTGCCTTCTTCAATCCCGATTAAGTACCGCTTTTGAATTTTCGTTATTTCTTGTAAGTCATCTAAGCTATGGCCTTTAGCTAATCTCGCCTCTTTCAAGCGAGCTCCTAGTTCTGTCAAAAAAAACACCTACTTCTTAATATATTCAATTTCTAGTATACCTTATAGGAAAAGGTAGCAACATCCTCTATGTTTATAGGTTAAAACTACCAAATCCACCAAAATTATTAGTTTCAGATAATCCATTATTTTTTTCAATAATTTCATATGTTATTTCTTCGTCGGGATGATGACGCAATTCAATAATATAATCAAAATCCTCTATTTTATATGGGGAATGTTGGACAAATAAATCGGGATGTTCAATTACTTTAATTGTAGACATACCCATCATTTCTCTCACAAGTTGCTGATGTCGTTCATCTGTCGCACGACGCGTTACCGCTCCATCCAAAATAAAAATATTATTGCCATTAAACTCATCGCCCATCAGTGTGTTTCGAATTGTTTGCTTAATCATTGTAGAAGAAATAAATATCCATTTTTTATTCGCACAAACGCTGGCCGCAACAATGGATTCAGTCTTTCCTACACGTGGCATTCCTCGGATCCCAATAAGCTTATGTTCATCCTTTTTAAATAATTCTGCCATAAAATCAACTAAGATTCCTAACTCATCACGGACAAAGCGAAATGTATTTTTTTCATCAGCGTCTTTTGGAATATAATGACCATGACGTACAGCCAAACGATCGCGCAATTTTGGTTGGCGGAATCTTGTTACATTAATATTTTCCATTGTCGATACAATTGAAATAAAACGTTGAATGGATTCTTCGTTGTTTGTAGATAATAGCATTCCGCGATGTGCCTCATCTACACCATTAATCGAAACAATATTGACACGAAGCATACCAAGCAATGAAGCGATATCCCCTAATAATCCAGGTCTATTTACTTGAATTTCATATTCGAAATACCATTCACCCATTAAAATCTATCCCTTCATTGAATCAATTACGCCTTAGCGTAATTGCGTCCAGATTTTTTTCGAGCTCGCTCGAAAAACTCCCCTTAAAATCTGTGACATCCGCCAGGGCTTAACTTAATACAGCTGGGATTTGAACCCCGACTGAATAGATTTGCATATTCGGCATCCACATCATACTTAAATTTGAAGGGAATTTCCGCTGTATTAAGTTAAACGTATAATTTCTTTATTAGTTCCATAATAGCCGATTTTCTATGCAATTAAAAGTTCGATTGTACTGTTTTTCGCCTTATTTTTAATAAATTTATCTTCATTCAACAAAATCTGCAGCTGTATAGATTATTCTCCCATTATTCTACCTAAAAAAGATGCCGCTCACTTTTGCTGAGTGACATCTTATTCTGGAAAATGATTTTTTTAGTGACCGTTCGTCATTATATGTACCATCCACCATTTACGCGCAATATTTGCCCCGTTACATAATCTGCTTGACCGCTGAACAAGAATGCGACCATATTAGCAATATCATCTGTTTTCCCAAATGTTTGTAACGGAATTTGTTCCACTATATCAGTTCGTTCCTGCTCATTCAGCATGCCATTCATTTTCGTATCAATAATCCCTGGTGCAATGCCGTTTACACGAATGCCATTATAGGCTGCTTCCTGAGCATATGCCTTCACAAAGCTATGTTGCGCGCCTTTTACAGCTGAATAAGCAACTTCACCAGCCGCGCCAGCATCTCCCCAAATGGAGCCAATTAAAAGGATATAACTGCTCGGATTGGCTCTTAGCTTCGATGCTAGCAAAGCTGTTGTCTGCATCGGATTTTGAACGTGTACCTTCCAAAGTTTCGCCATTTCATTCACAGGTGTGTCTTCTAATAGCCCATAATATGCATGACCATTTGCAAATAGTATGGCCTGTAACGAGAATATTTGACTCGCTAACGTTTGTGCACCATCATCTAAACTAAAATCCGCATGTACGATTAAAAATTCTTGTTTAGGATAGCGCACGACTAATTGCTCTAGCAACACTTGCACCTTTTCTACATTCGCGTTGTAGTGCAAATACAGTGACCAGCCATCCTCTGCTAACTTGTTGCAAATGGATTGGCCGATTTCACCCGAAGCACCACAAACTAATGCGAATTTTTTCATTGTGCTGCGCGTTCACTCACCGGTAAAACCGTAAATACCGTTTGTTGTTCTTCCCCTTGAATCGTTTTAAATGCTTCTGTCACATCCTCGACTGTCAGCTGTTCCAAAGCAGGTACGACATCAAATAAATTCATGTCATTAAATTCATAGCGTGTAAATTGATTTGCAATAAATTCAATCGAGTTCAATGCACGTAGGAAGAAGCCGATTTTTTTACGCTTAATTCGCTCTACATCATCCGTCGTGAATAAATTTTCTTGCGTTGCTTGCGCTAATTTATCTTTGATCGCTTGCACTAACTGATCAGGTTTTTCCGTATCCGAGCCAATAAGCGCAAACCCATAACCCTTTTCAAGTGAAAAATCATACGCATACGATTCATCAATTAAGCCACTTTCATAGATATCTGTATAAAACTGAGCTGCGCGACCAAACAAGCACTCTAAACCAATTTGTACAGCTAGCTCATGCTTTAACATTTGCTCGCCACTCAAGTTTGTTTCTTTAGCTTTTAAACCGACATACACTTTTGGCTTTTGAACATCCATATGAAGCACGCGCTCTTTAATGGCAACCGTTGTAGGCTCCTCATCAAATAAACGTGTAATTTCAGTCGCTTCTGGGAATTGCTTTTTATTTTGGTCCTCTTCAATAAACTGCATCATTTCCTCAGGGTCAACTGCACCAATAACGAATAAAAGCATATTGGAAGGGTGATAAAACGTATTATAGCAAGTGTATAAATGTTCTGCTGTAATGCCATCAATCGATTCAATTGTACCTGCAATATCAATTTTCACTGGATGTTGGTGATACATATTTTCAATCGCACCAAAATAAAGACGCCAATCTGGTGAATCATCATACATCGTAATTTCTTGCCCAATGATCCCTTTTTCCTTATTGACCGTTTCTTCCGTAAAATACGGTTCTTGAACGAAATTCAATAATGTTTCTGTGCTTTTATATAAGTGGTCTGTTGCAGAAAATAAATACGCTGTTCTTGTAAATGACGTATAGGCATTTGCTTGTGCACCGACTTCACTAAACTTTTGGAAAACGTCGCCATCTTCTTTTTCAAACATTTTATGCTCTAAAAAGTGAGCAATGCCGTCTGGAACGGTAATCGGTTCTGTTTCACCAAGCGGCACAAATGTACGATCAATCGAACCGTATTTTGTTGTAAACGTTACAAACGTTTTGGAAAATCCTTTTTTAGGCAAAATATAGACATCTAAACCGTTTGCTAATTGCTTATAATAAAGTGTTTCATCTAGTTGTTTAAATTCAATCGTTTTCACGGATTAATCCTCCTTACCGCATAAGAAATACGTTGCCTCAAGCTTCAATTGCTGGGCCATTCGCTGTACATCTTCTTTCGTTACTGCCTGCCATCGCGCTGTCCATTTCTCTAATGTAAATGAATCTTTTAATTCTTTGTATTGGTCAAAAATTTCAATTTGACCACGCGCTGAATCAAGTGCTTCTTTTAATTGATTGATTAACATCGCCTTTGTTTGCGCTAATTCTAAATCGGTAATTTCACCATTTTGAAGTGCAACTAACTGCTCTGCAATGACTTCTCGCGCCTTTGCTTCATTTGCAGGCTCAATTCCCGAAACAACAAACAATAAGCCGTATTGTGCAGCGTAGGAGCTTGAAGCATAATATGCTAAGCTTTCACGTTCACGTACATTCATAAATATTTTTGAATGAGCATACCCGCCAAAAATCCCATTAAAAATTTGCATTTTAGGGAAATCTTCGTCACCAAAAACAACGGGTGTATGATAGCCGATATGCAGCTTCCCTTGCTTCATCTCTTGCGTTTCTTTTGTATAGCCTTTTATGTTTTCAGGTACTTCCTGATTGCGTTCGGTTTTCTTTACTTCACGATTTATAAATGGCAATGCTTCTTTAATTTTAGCTGTCATTTGCTCAACATCGATATCCCCAACGACATAAATATCAATTGCATCCTGATTTAACATGTCTTCATACGCTGCCGTTAAAGACTCTGGTGTAATCGCTTTTATTTCGTCAATTGTGCCATTCGCTGAAATCGATGCTGGGTGGTTTGGACGTAATATTTCCATTATGCGCTTTTGTGCAAAACGAGATTTATCATCAAAAATGGATTGAATCCGTTGAATAACCATTTCCTTCTCACGTTCAACAATCGATTTTATAAATACATTGTGTTCAAAGTTTGGCTTAAAAATCGCATCATGAAGTAATCCAATTACTTCATTTAATACGCTATCATGCGCTAAATAGTTATCATTTACTGTTTCAACATTCATTAGTACTGTATGCTCTTCTCCACGTTTTGTCGTATCAAAATAGAGCACCGCCCCAAATAAATCATCTAAATAACTACGGTACGCAGCAGACGTTGTAAACCTTGCATTACTATGCTGAAGTACATTGGATAATACTGTACGTTCAGAAGCATTTTTTTCGGTTAATTGTGTTCGCCATTTCACCGAAAAATTGACCGTCTTAAATTGGGCTGTTTGTCGTATATGAAGTGAAACACCCTTCGCTAATTGTGTCGTTAAAAACAAAAAAACCCCTCCTGATTACCTAAATAAATACTTATACTCCTACTATACATCTGTTTTGCCATTTTGTGAAAATTATTCTTACTCTACACCATTCTATTGTATTGTTCCCAAATCAAAAAAATTATAAGCAAGAAAAAACTGCCCACACATTTTTTTGCTTTGTGTAGGCAGATTTTTTTATCGTTTCCCCTTAATATACGGTTGGCCGGACGCTTTTGGCGCAGTAGCTTTCCCAATAAATCCTGCAAGTGCAAGAATTGTTAATACGTAAGGTAAAATTTGAAGATATACAGCTGGAATGTCTTGAACGTATGGAATTAATGAACCCGTGATACTTAATGTTTGTGCTAAACCGAAGAACAGTGCTGCACCTAATGTACCAAGTGGATGCCATTTACCAAAAATCATTGCTGCAATCGCCATGAAACCTTGCCCTGCAATCGTTGAACCTGAGAAGTCTGAAGATACCGTCATCGCTAATGCGGCACCACCAATACCACCAAGTGCACCTGAAATCATAACCGCAATATAACGCATTTTCGTCACATTAACACCCATTGTATCTGCTGCCATCGGGTGTTCCCCAACTGAGCGTAAACGCAAACCAAATGGTGTTTTGTAAATAATAAACCACGCTAAAATCGCAACTGCAAATGCTAAAATCGACACACTATAAACATCATGGAATAATAATTTACCAAAGAACGGGATATCCGCTAAATATGGAATTTCAAAGCGTTGAATCGGTGCTTGAATCATATCTGTTTGTCCTTTTTGATAAATCAATTTCACTAAGAATACTGCGATCGCAACGCCAAGCATATTTAATGCGACCCCTGTTACCGTTTGATCGGCGCGGAATGACACCGCCGCAACTGCTAGTAATAGGGAGAATACCGCTCCCGCAACTAATGCTGCTAAAATACCAACCCATATAACATTTTTTCCAAATACATCATAATACTCTAAATTGACATAAATCCCTGTGAAGGCACCAATAACCATAATCCCTTCTAACCCGATGTTAACAACACCTGAGCGCTCAGAGAATACCCCGCCGATACCTGCAAAAATTAGCGGTGTTGCGTATAATATCGCGGAAGGGACAATGAAATATAACACATCTAAGAAGCTCATGTTACTGGCCCTCCTTTTTCTTTCCGAATTTTTGTAAAGCTAATCGGATAATATAACCACTTGCTACGAAGAAAATAATTAAGGCGATAATAATCGATACGATTTCTTCTGGAATACCGGCTTCGTTTGGCATATTTAATGCCCCGTATTTCAATGAGCCAAATAAAGAGGCACCAAATATAACTCCAAGCGGCGTGTTTGCACCAAGTAAGGCAACCGCAATTCCGTCAAATCCAATACCTGAGAATCCTGCTTTAATCGATGCATTTTGGAACGTACCTAAAGCTTCCACCGCACCGGCAAGACCGGCAAATACACCCGAAATCGTCATCGCTAAAATAATGTTTTTGTTGACACTCATCCCAGCATATTCAGCAGCATTTTTATTGAAACCTACTGATTTTAGCTCGTAACCACGTGTCGTCTTTTCTAAAATAAACCACATGACAAACACCATTAATAACGCAACGATAATTCCTAAGTGTAAGCTCGAATTATCGGTAATTTCGCGTAACCATGGCATGCGTAATGTTGCACTTTCTAAAATTGTTGGCGTTTTAAAACTACCATCTGTTAAGCTTCGAATAACAGCATTCGTAATATATAGTGCTGTATAGTTTAACATGATGGAAGCAATTACTTCATGCACCGATAATTTCGCTTTCAAGAAGCCCACAATAAATGCCCAGAAAGCACCCGCTGCTGCCGCTGCAACTAAAGCTAATGGCAAGTGGATGAATCGCGGTAAGTCAAATGCATAACCGACGTATGCCGCAGCTAACCATCCCATTAATAATTGCCCTTCTACCCCAATATTAAATAGTCCTGTACGGAATGCAAATGCTACCGCTAAACCTGATAAAATATACGGTGTAATTTGTCGAATTGTATTTCCGATTGAATAGGAATCTCCAAAAATACCGTTCCATAACGCCGTATAACCTAATACTGGATCATAGCCACTGGCAAGCATAACAATTGCCCCAACGATTAAACCAATAATGATTGAAACAATAGGAACGAGTATATTTACTACACGATTTGACATTTATTCGTTCCCCTCCTTAATAGCCTTCTCTTTTCGTTCTTCGCCGGCCATTAATAGTCCTAGTTCTTGCTCAGTTGTTTCTTTTGGATTTACCGTATCGATAATTGTTCCATCATAAATAACAGCAATTCGGTCTGAAACATTCATTACTTCATCCAGCTCAAATGAAATTAAAAGAACAGCTTTTCCTTTATCACGTTGTTCAATTAAGCGCGAGTGAATAAATTCAATCGCTCCTACATCTAAACCACGCGTTGGTAATGCAGCGATTAATAAATCTGGATTACGATCAATTTCACGCCCAATGATTGCCTTTTGTTGGTTACCACCAGAAAGCGCGCGTGCTGGTGTCGTTTCCCCTTGCCCTGAACGAACGTCGAACTCTTTAATGATTTGACGTGCTTTTTCACTTATTTTTTTGTAATTCATAATGCCGCCCTTAGAAATCGGCTCTTTGTAATACGTTTGTAATGCGATATTATGACCGATTGAGAAGTCCAATACAAGTCCGTGCTTATGGCGGTCTTGTGGAATATGTCCAATACCTGATTCGGTAATTTTACGCGGCTTTAATCCCGTAATTTCCTTGCCATTTAACGTAATTTTACCGCTCTTCACTTTTCGTAAACCTGTAATCGCTTCAATAAGTTCTGATTGTCCATTGCCATCAATACCCGCAATTCCGACAATTTCACCTTTGCGAACGTTTAAATTTAAACCTTTTACTTTTTCAATATTGCGGTAATCGGTTACAAATAAATTTTCGATTAATAAAATTTCTTCGGCTGGTGTCGCGTCTTTTTTCACCGTTGTAAAGTCTACTTGGCGTCCAACCATCAATTCCGCTAGTTCATCTGGATTCGTTTCAGCTGTAATAACCGTCCCAATTCCTTCACCTTTACGAATAATCGTTACGCGGTCGGATACTTCCATAATTTCTTTTAATTTATGGGTGATGATGATGATTGATTTCCCTTCTTTTATAAGAAGCTTTAAAATGCTCATCAATTCCGTTATTTCTTGTGGTGTTAACGATGCTGTTGGTTCATCGAAAATTAAAATTTCTGCACCGCGGTACAATGTTTTTAAAATTTCAACACGTTGTTGCATCCCTACCGAAATATCTTCAATTTTTGCATAAGGATCCACATCTAAATTGTATTTTTTAGATAGTGCGGCAATATCATTCGCTGCATCCTTTATATTAATGACACCTAGTTTAGTAGGTTCACTGCCTAAAATAATATTTTCTGTTACAGTGAAGTTCCCCACTAACATAAAGTGTTGGTGTACCATCCCAATCCCTAAATCATTGGCTTTATTAGGGTCTGTAATTTTTACGGATTCCCCACGTACTTTTATTTCACCAGCTTCCGGTTGATAAAGACCGAAAAGCACATTCATTAAAGTCGACTTACCTGCACCATTCTCTCCTAGTAGCGCATGAATTTCGCCCTTTTTTAATTGGAGGGTGATATTATTATTTGCTACGAAATTACCAAACTCTTTGCGAATTCCGAGCATCTCAATCACATGTTCCACTTGATTCACTCCCTTAGGCTTATATTAGGATAATTTTTTTAAATTAACACATGACAGCTTTTCTATCCTCACTCGAATAAAGAAAAATCTTTCATCTATCAACTTTTCATTATTATAACTTTCGCTAAACATTAAAAATAACCTTCTTCTTTAGAACTTTCACCGAACACCTGTACTTTCCTACCTTTAAAAAGAACGCTTACATCTTCAAACATATTGATGTGACCATGCAACGGATTGAAAATTACAAAAAACCACAAAATCATCATAGGAGATATTTTCCCCTATGATGATAATCGTACCTAAATCAATTACGCCCCTGCGTAATTGCGTCCAGATTTTTTCGAGCTCGCTCGAAAAACTTCCCTTAAAAATCTGTGACATCCGCCGGGGCTTAACTTGATTCTGCTGAATCAAGATAAATTATTTAAGTGATTCAGAAACCTTAATTTCACCAGAAGCGATTTTTTGTTTATATTCTTCTACTACATCTAATACATCTTGTGGAATAGCACCACGAGAGTCAGCTAAGCCAACACCGTCTTCAGCTAAACCGTATACAAGTGTTTGTCCACCAGGGAATTTTCCATCTTTTGCATCGTTAGAAACTTCCACTACTGCTTTGTGAACACCTTTTAACATTGAAGTTAATGTAATGTTCGTTTTGTCATCCACTCGACCTTCTTCGTATTGGTCAGCATCTACGCCGATTACCCATACATTTGCATTCGGATCTTTTGCTTTACGCTCTTTTGCTTCAGAGAATACACCGTTACCCGTTTGACCAGCTGCGTGGAAAATAATATCTACACCTGAAGAGTACATACCATTTGCAGTACTTTTACCTAAACCAGCATCATCGAATTTCTCTGTATAGATACTTTTAATTTCGATATCAGGATTTACTGCTCTTGCACCTTCAAAGAACCCTGCTTCGAAACGGTTAATTACTGGGATACTATTCCCACCTACGAACCCTAATTTACCTGATTTAGACATTTTAGCAGCTGCAACACCCGCTAAGAACGCACCTTCTTGCTCTTTGAATAAAAGGTTTACTACGTTTGGCGCGTCTACTTCAGCATCAATTAATGCTAACTGAGCATTTGGATTTTCATTTGCGATTTCTTCAATTGCATCACCCATTAAGAAACCAACACCGAATACTAAATCGAAATCACGGCGTAATAATTTGTTTAAGTTTGAGTTGTAGTCAGCATCTGATTCTGATTGTAAGTAATCATAACCTTGTTTTTCAGTTAAATTGTTGCTAGCTCCGAAATCTTTAATTCCTTCCCAAGCTGACTGGTTGAATGATTTATCATCTACGCCACCAACGTCAGTTACCATTGCAACTTTAAATTCATCACCAGTTGTTTCTGATTTTGAATCAGAATCTGCATTGTTGTTTGAAGTATCTTTTTCTTTGTCGCTACCGCATGCTGCTAAAATAGCACCTGTTGCTACTACTGATGTGATTAATAAACCTAATTTACGCTTTTTCATGAATGAGTCCTCCTCAAAGGGTTTTGTAATTAGCAGGAATTAAATAGTTGAATCACTTGTTCTACACCCGTTTACGTACTACATGGAAACTGAATTTGTCAGCTCTAAAATAATTTTTTGAATAAAGTACGACGCGATCATTCTCGTCGTAATGAAGTTGTTTCAAAATAAGCAACGCCGATTCTGGCCCACATTTTAAAATAGGTGAGACTACATCGTGGAAACCAACTGGATCAATATATGTGACTGCGTATGCAACACGGATGTTCCCAGTTTGTTCTAATGCCGAAAAAATTGAAACGTTTTGGTTACTAATAAACTCTGCCGGCAATAAGCTCGCAGGAACACGATCAACACAATATACAACTGGCTCGCCATCTGCTGTTCTAACACGTTCAATCGTGACTACATTGTCATCAATGTCTGCTTGGAATCGTTCGGAATCTTCCTCGGTCGCCTTTTCTTCCTGCGCACTCATAAAAATCGTACCTGGAACCATCCCTGCATTTTCAATCATCGAAGAAATACTCGATAAATGTTCAATGCCTGAAGTGAAAAGGGGCTTCGGATTTACAAATGTTCCTACACCGTGGCGTCTTACAATAATGTTTTCTTCTTCCAATAGTCGAAGTGCTTCACGAAGCGTTGCACGACTCACACCAAGTGTTTTTGAAAGTTCAAATTCAGATGGCAGTTTTTCATTCTCTCGATAAATTTCTTTATCGATATCTGACTTTAATCGGTCAATCACTTGTAAATACAAATGACGATGATCCGCCTTAATTGTCATTTTGTATCACCACCATAATATAGAGATCAGACATCTGATGTACAACATTCCTACTAATTCGTGATTAATATAACATTTTCATCGATAAAAGAAAACATATTTATAGTAATGTGACATACAATAATTCATTTTTAGTCATTTTAATTGCTATTTGTACGGAAAAATTAACAATTTGAAAGTTGAGAAACTTGTGAATTAACGGACTTCTACAGGCGATTTCCTAATACTTGTCTTGGTTTACTACCTTCTGGTGGTCCAACAATTCCCCGTTGTTCCATTTGATCAATTATTCTCGCTGCACGTGAATAGCCGATGCGGAATTTTCGTTGCAACATTGAGACAGAGGCGGTTTGCATTTCATAAATAAGTCTTACCGCATCATCATATAACTCGTCCGTTTCATCTAGTTCGTTGCGAATCGGTTCATCGGTTGGAATCATCGCCTCTTCATATTGTGCCTTTTGCTGTTGGATCACACTATCGATAACATGTCCTACTTCCTTATCGCTTACAAAGGCCCCTTGAACACGCGTAGGTTTCGATGCACCTGCTGGTAAATAAAGCATATCCCCTCGCCCAAGTAAGCGCTCTGCACCGCCCATGTCCAAAATCGTACGCGAATCGACTGCCGAAGAAACAGCAAAAGCAATACGTGATGGAATATTTGCTTTAATAATACCTGTAATGACATCGACAGAAGGACGTTGTGTCGCAATAATTAAATGGATGCCCGCTGCACGTGCCATTTGAGCAAGACGTGTAATCGCATCCTCTACCTCATTTGACGCAACCATCATCAAATCTGCCAACTCATCAACAATGACAACAATGTATGGCAATTTTGGTTGGTGTTCTATTGCTTGTTCATTATATTGATTAATATGCTCATTATAGCCCTCTATATTCCTTGTGCCCGACATGGAAAATAAATCATAGCGTCGTTCCATTTCTGAAACGACTTTCTGTAACGCTTGTGCCGCTTTTCGTGCATCCGTTACGACAGGTGCCAATAAATGAGGTATACCATTATAAACACTTAATTCCACCATTTTCGGATCAATCATCATCATGCGAACTTCGGAAGGTGTTGCTCGCATAATAATCGACACGATGATGCCGTTAATACAAACACTTTTCCCACTACCGGTTGAACCTGCAACGAGTAGATGCGGCATTTTATTTAACTCCGCTGTAATCGCTTGTCCTGTGACATCTCGTCCTAAGCTCACCATTAATTTTGAATCAGGTTTGTACTGTTCCTTGGCCTCAATCACTTCTCGCAAAGTCACCATCGATACTTCACTATTGGGCACTTCTATCCCAACAGCGGATTTCCCTGGAATCGGTGCCTCGATTCGAATATCCTTCGCTGCTAATGCAAGGGCTAAATCATCTTGTAGCCCAACAATTTTACTTACTTTCACACCCGTATCTGGCATGACCTCGTATTTTGTCACCGCAGGACCTAAATGTACTTGCGTTACTTTTGCCTTTACTCCAAAACTAGAAAATGTTTGCTCTAATTTTTTTGCATTTTGTTGAATAATCGAATATTCACCACTTTGATCCTGTTCTGGTGGCGGGTTTAATAATGTGATTGGCGGTAAAATATAGGACTGCTCTGAAGCAGTGTTTGGCACATGATTCACTTCTTCAAGTGATACTCCTTCTTCTTCAACGACTGGTTCTCTCATTTGTTCATTTCTTATGTTTTCCACAAAGTTTGAAATAACCGGCTCTTCTTGTATTGGTGTGTTCAAAATAACAACCTGTTCTTCATCTGCCGCTTCCTCCGCATAGCTTGGCTCCTCTTGTCTACGCCGCGAACGGTTTCCTCGTGCGGCCCTTGGACTTGGGTTTGAGCTTGGGTCTGGGTTTCGATTCGTTCTCCTTAACACTCCCTTTAGTTTAGGTGCCTTTTCTATTAATAAAGGGACAAAAGCCTTTCCCGTAATTAGGATAATACCGATTGCCATAATGACTGTTGCTGCTATTTTCGCCCCAGCTGCATCAAACAATACGTGTAACACGCTAAATAGAAGTCCACCAATCATCCCACCGCCTAATGCATTACTTCGATTGACGATGCCTTCTGTGCTAATTAAAATACGCCATGTTTCCTTTAATATTGAATTTGAAATTAACGCATTTGCTGTATAAAGTTGTTCAAATAATAGGCTATGACTGAAAATGGTTAAGCTTGCCCCGACAAATAAAACACCATAAACAATGCGATTATTAAAAGCAACTCCTCTTCTACGTACCATTAGCATGCCCGCTATTAAAAAACACAACACTGGTACAATAAAATGCAAGTTCCCAAAAAGGAAAATAGCAATGGAAAATGTCCACCTTCCAATAATGCCAAATTCAAAAAATTCAATGACAGCAAAAGCAATTAATAATAAACCAATGATTTCATAGGCAAGCGGATGTAGCTCTTTGTCTTGATTCGTTGCCTTTGTTGTTGGTTTCGACTTTGCTTTTATATTTTTCGTTTTACGTTTCAACGGGTTATTCACCTACTTTATTTCAATGAGAGAAAAAAAGGATTTCCTACACCCTTCGGCAAGAAAACCCTTTTATTATCAATTATACATTGGCATAATTGCGTCTTTCAGCGTCTATAGACAACTGCTGATAGACGTTATTAATCAATTACGCCGGGGCTTAACTTGATTCGGCCAAATCAAGTTAATATTCCATAATAATTGGAATAATCATTGGACGACGCTTCGTTTTTTGGAATAAATATTGGTTTAAAGAATCACGAATTTCTTGTTTAATGTTTGTCCATTCGAACGTTTCTTTACCAACATATTTTTCAATTACTTCACGCGCGATATCTGCTGCTTCTTCCATCAATTGCTCTGATTCACGAACATAAACGAAACCACGTGATAAAATTTCTGGACCCGATGCAATTTTCTTTTGTGCGCGGTTTAATGTTACGACTACGATGAAAATACCATCTTGAGATAATAATTTTCGGTCTCGTAATACAATATTCCCAACGTCACCTATACCGATTCCATCGATTAAGACGTTACCAGCTTGTACACGTCCTGTCATACGCACTTTACCGTTTTTATACTCGACAATATCGCCTTTATCTGCGATGAAAATTTGTGATTTTTGTAAGCCAACTTCTTGCGCAAGCTTAGAGTGAGCAATTAACATGCGGTACTCACCTTGAATTGGCACAAAATACTTTGGTTTCATAAAGTTTAACATTAATTTTAAATCTTCCGCACTACCATGACCTGAAACATGCACTTTCTTGTTTGAAGTCAATACAGTTGCACCAGCTTTAGCGAGTTGGTTCATCGTATTAAACATTTGCACTTCCATGCTTGGAGACGGTGTAAATGTAATTAATACTGTATCGGTATTTCTAATTTTGACATCTCGGTGGTGTTTACGCACAATTTTATCAAGTACATCAAGTGGTTCACCTTTGTTACCTGTTGCCATAACAATAATTTCATCATCTTGATATTTATGAATTTCGTTAACAGGGATTACTAGATCCTCGTCTACCTCTAAATAGCCAAGGTTTACACCGATATCAACGATTTTTTCTAAAGATTTTCCGACAACTGCCACTTTACGATAAGATTTAGCAGCTTGACTGAATACTTGTTGAATACGGATAAAGTTTGATGCATATAGCGCAACGATAATACGACCCGGCGCAGAAAGGAATGTTTTTTGAAGTTCCTCTGCAATGACTGATTCACTCGTAGTATGTCCTGGACGTTCTGCCTCCATCGATTCAGAAAGTAGCATTAATACGCCTTCTTCACCAAGCATCGCCATTTTCGCTAAATTTGGTTTAAATTTACCTGTTGCAGATTGGTCAAATTTAAATTCTCCCGTATGAACAATCGCCCCTTCAGACGTATGGAATACAATTCCTAATGAATCAGGGATACTATGTGTCGTATGGAAGAACGTCACATGTGTCGTAACGAAGTTCATACGGCTATTGCTTGTTACTTCAAAGAACTTTACTTGATACGGTACTGGTAATTCTTTTAAATGTTCTTTCGCTAATGCGATTGTTAATTTTGAACCGTATACTGGTGCTTTTACTTTTTTCAATACATAGGCAATCGAGCCAATTGCATCTTCATGTCCATGTGTTAAGAAAATTCCTTTTACACGATCTTTATTTTCTTCTAAGTACGTAATATCTGGAATGACAATATCAATTCCGAGCATTTCGTCCTCTGGGAACATGAGCCCACTGTCTACTACGAAAAGCTCTTCGTCGATTTCGATTACATACATTGATTTTCCGATTTCGCCAACTCCGCCTAACGGAATGACACGGATTAGTTCATTTTTATTTTTTGTCACTTCTTTTTCCTCCTAAATTGTTCCGAACAGCAACCACTTAATTTTCATTATACGGTGAGAATGATAAGAGTACAAATAAAAAAAAGGGAATTTCTATTTGAATGTAAATTCGTCATTCCTTTCCAACCTATTTTTCCCGTTTGATACTTTCAAATATTATATTAGGATAGTCTTTGTGAGGCGCTTAATCCTATAAACCTGATAAAAAAAGTGACATTTCGACATATTGTCAAAACGCCACTTTTTGTTTTTTAGATTATTTTTCTTCTTGTAAAGCGCGGAATTTCTTCGCTTTTTCTTGATACGTATCCCATACTTGATCGAATGCCACTTTTTCTTCCGGTAACATTTCCATCATCGGGAGACGCACATCTAATGTATCAAATCCAAGCTTTGTCATTGCATACTTGATTGGTGACGGATTCGGCTGAGCAAATAGCGCACGCACTAAAGGCAATAATGCGCGGTGAATTTGTCCTGCTTCCTCATGTCGCCCTTCTTCAAACGCACGAATCATTTGCTGCATATCATTTCCTACAACATGCGAAGCGACTGAAATAATCCCACGACCACCAATTGCAAGTAGTGGTAATGTTAAACCATCATCTCCTGAGTACACGTAGAAATCTGAATCGACATTTTCAATAATATCGCCCATTTGATCTAAATTACCGCTTGCTTCTTTAATGCAAACAATATTTTCAACATCCTTGCTCAAGGCAATCGTTGTTTCCGCTAAAATATTGGCACCCGTACGTCCTGGAACATTATAAAGCATAATCGGGAGCGCCGTTTCTTTGGCGATTGTCTCAAAGTGAGCATACATGCCACGTTGATTTGGTTTATTGTAGTACGGTGTTACGAGCATAATCCCATTTGCACCATTTTCCTCCGCTTTATGCGTCATAGCGATTGAATAGGCCGTCTCATTATCTCCTGTACCTGCGATTACTGGCACACGCCCAGCCACTTTTTCTACTGTAAAACGAACAACTTCAATCTTTTCTTCTGTAGACATCGTTGGATTTTCAGAAGTTGTACCACAAGCAACAATAGTATCTGTTCCGTTTTCTATTAAAAAATCTATAATACGTTCTAGCTCTTGATAGTTAATCGCGCCATCTTTCGTAAATGGCGTAATCATAGCTGTTCCAATACGACCAAAGTCCATGTAAATACACTCCTTTTATAGTAAGTTATCCTCTAACATTGCTTCAGCGATTTGAATCGAATTCAATGCCGCACCCTTTAATAAATTGTCTGCAACAATCCATAGATGGAATCCCTTTTTATTATCTAAATCTTGACGAATACGACCTACAAAAATTGGTTCTTCATTTTCAGCAAAAAGGGGCATCGGATAAACTTGCTGTGTAATATCATCTTGTAAAACAATGCCTGGTGCATCTTGTAATGTCGCAAAAATATCTTGCACAGTCGCTTCCTGTTCTAACTCGATATAAACTGATTCTGAGTGACCAGATACGACAGGAACGCGCACACAAGTTGCTGCAACACTCAATTCTGGTGCTTCCATAATTTTTTTTGTTTCATTAATCATTTTCATTTCTTCATATGTAAATCCGTTGTTCGTGAACTTGTCAATTTGTGGAATGACATTACGTGCGATCGGATAATGTTTTGCATCTGATTTAACAGGCAGAACATTTGCCTCCACATTTTTACCAGCTTCCCACTGCGTACTTTGTTCACGTAACTCATCAATTGCTGCAACTCCAGAGCCTGATACTGCTTGATAAGTTGAAACGACCACTTTTGTTAAACCAAATTTTTCACGGATCGGCTGAAGTGCTGCTACCATTTGAATTGTTGAACAGTTCGGATTAGCAATAATCCCTTTTGGAATATTTTTTAGGACGTGGCGATTCACTTCTGGCACGACTAGCGGCACTTCTGGATCCATGCGGAAATGACTCGTATTGTCGATAACAATTGCGCCTCGTTTTGCTGCTTCTGGTGCAAGTTTTTCTGAAACGGAACCACCTGCTGAGAATAAGGCAATATTGACGCCTTCAAAGCTTTCTGGTGTCGCTTCTTCGATTGTATACGTTTGACCGTTAAATTCGATTGCCTTACCAGCCGAACGTGCTGAAGCTAAAAACTTTATATGTTTAATCGGAAACTTACGCTCAATAAGTTTTTCCATTAATTTTGAACCAACTGCTCCTGTTGCTCCCACTACTGCAACTATCAATTGCTTTGTCATTTCTCATCTCTCCTAAAATAAACTAGATACATAATGTTGGATATTGTAACATAAATAATTTGAATTGTGTAAGTTTATTGGATTATTTAAAAAATTGTATAATTATTGGTTGAACTTGTTTTTTATGAGTGAGAGAATATTCCACAGTTTCGAGCATTTTTGTGAAATCTGCTATAAGCGACGTCGGTTTTAGAACCGGATCATCCTGCCCAAACGGAATAAAATAAATGTTCTTCGCATTCATTAATTTCATTATATTTATGCCATTTAGCCCTAAGGCATCATTCGTTGAAATTCCCAAAACAACAGGTGAACCATTTCGTAATGTCGCCTTTGCAGCCATCAAAACAGCACTATCCGTCGCAGCATTGGCAAATTTACTAATTGAATTTCCTGTCATCGGTGCAATTACCATACAGTCGAGCGGATTTCTCGGTCCAAATGGCTCTGCTTCTACAATGGAACTTACTACTTTTTCTCCTGCCAAAGCCTCAATTTTTTCGATCCACTCTGCTCCTGTACCAAAGCGAGTTGCCGCATGTAATACAGATGGTGTAATGATCGGTACGACAGTTGCCCCTACATCACGAAACTGCTGAATTTTAGGGACAACCTCTTCATACGTACAATGTGAAGCCGTTATTCCAAGTCCTATTCGCTTTCCTTCAAGCATTGTTTTCCCTCCCAATAAGATCGAGCATCGTTTCATACATGATTTTAGCTGCTGCTTGCGGAAAGTATTTCCCAGGTAATGCTGGCAACAACTCATATTGCGATAAAGTGAGTTCTTTCAAGCATCCTGGTGCAGATGCTATGTCATAAATCGGACATTCGATGAATTTTGTATACTCTTTTGTCAACCAAGCATCTGGAATTGTATTAATGATCATATCGGCTGAACATTGATTTTTCTCATCTAAATAAACCCCTGTATAGCCATACGCAATTGCCTCGGCACATTGTGTTTCCGAGCGAACAGCTATATGAATATCGGCATGCATGCGACTTAAAAATAATGCGAGTAATTTTGCCACTCGCCCAAAACCTGTAATCACAATCTTTTTTCGTTGAACACTTATCCGCTGCTGATAAAGGTGAGCTAAAAAACCTTCCGCAGTAAGTGCTGCATTTTTCCAAATAAACGCTTCATTTTGCAAATAAAAAATCGGTTTTGTATTTCTTAAATGTTTGGTCCAATGGTCATCTAAACGACCCGCAAATACGAGGACTTGATTGATACCAAATAGTTCAGGAACCTCAATTTTCAATGGCTGGATTGGTAGCACAAGTATCGTTGGATGAAATTCAAGTGCCGCCTTATTTAAAGCGTCATCCCACTTGTTTGTGCTTTTGTAATATACCGTGCGTTGATGATCCGTTAATTCTTTCGCAAGCAACTTCATCCGTTCATCCGTCCCTACAATAAGCCAACGCTCTGTCATTCGGTCGGATGATTAATCGATGAAGTAGTTTTTTGAAATAAAATACGATCCTCGCCTATTAACAAAATCTCTTCCCAAGGAATATATTTAATCGCTGGTGTTTTCTTTTTTTGAAATGGCATTTTCACCATTTGGGCAGGCATTTCAAATCCAAAAATTTTACCCGTTTTTGGATCAAAAATACATTCTGTCTCCGCTAAAAAACCATAGCGAATCCCCTTTTCCATCTCGATTAATTCCTTTTCAGCAAGCTCAGATAATAGCATCCTCATCCTCCTCTTCAATGAGCTTATGATTACTATATGCATTGAAAGTTTTGATTGTGCTTTCTTACCTTTAAAATTTGCAGTAGACATTTCTAACCCCTACTGTATACACTGTATATATACAGTTATTTAAATGAGGTGTTTTCTATTTATGCTTATCAAATTGAGCAATGCAAGCAGCCAGCCTATTTATGAACAAATTACAGAACAGCTGAAGCAAGCTATTTTATCTGGCGTGCTCGTTGCGGATGATGCACTTCCTTCCATACGGGCATTAGCAGCTGAATTAAAAATTAGCGTCATGACAACTAAGCGGGCCTATGCCGATTTAGAGCGCGATGGCTTTATTGAAACCGTCGCGGGAAAAGGGAGCTTCGTCTCACAGCGTAATCAAGATTTTTTGCGCGAAGAGTTAGTGAAGCAAATTGAAGGACATTTTACAAAAGCGGTATCCATTGCAAAAATGGCAAATATCCAGTCAGAAGAATTATTTGATTTACTAAACTTATTATTGGAGGAATGATGATGAACGCAATTGAGGTAAAACATGTTTCAAAACAATTTAAAAGTTTTCGATTAAATGATGTTTCCTTTACAGTAGAGTGCGGAACCATTGCGGGCTTCATCGGACAAAATGGCGCGGGGAAATCAACGACTATCAAGCTCATTTTAAATTTACTCAAAAAACAAGCGGGCGACATTTTCATTTTCGGCAAGGACCATCTTTTACATGAGACGGCTTTAAAAGCTCAAATAGGTGTTGTTTTTGATGAACTTCACGTGCCAGATAATCTAACAGTAAAGGAACTCAATCACATTTATTCGAAAGTGTACGCGACATGGGATCGTGATTATTTTTACCTTTTACTCGATCAATTAGATGTGCCTAAATATGATAAAGTGAAGGCGATGTCACGCGGGATGAAGATGAAATTAGGTCTTATTTTAGCCTTGTCCTACCGTCCAAAGCTTCTATTATTAGATGAGCCAACAAGCGGGCTTGATCCGATTGTACGTGATGAAGTGCTTGAGCTACTACTGAAATTTATGGAGAATGATGAACATGCAATTTTATTTTCTTCGCATATTACAAGTGATTTAGAAAAAATTGCGGATACCATTACGTTCATTCATAAAGGGGAAATTTTATTTAGTGAAAATAAGGATGATTTATTATACGGTTACGGCATATGGAAAGGGACGCTCGAGCAAGCAACTGTCTTTCCAAAGCATGCGATTATCGGAAAACTGGACTCGACTTTTGGTGTGAAATATTTAGTGAAGCGAGAATTTGTTAACCAGGTCATTGAATTAGAAAAGCCAACGATTGATGAGCTTATGTTGCTGTACGTAAAGGGGCGAAATGAATGATTTCATTTTTACTTCGTTATTATTTTGATGGATTGGCGAATTGGGTCGTGCTCACACCCCTGTTTCTAACTTTTATTATGGCTATCGGATTTTTTCTAGGTGATTCTCTAGCTATGCTTTTATTAATCACACTTATGAGCTTTAGCGTTGTTTGCATCTATTTTCTCGATTTTCAAAAGGAGCACCAGAAAATGTTCGTGTTATTTCCAGTTCCAAAGAAAACTTTTATGTTAGCGGATTATTTATTTTTAAGTGGAATTGCGCTTTGTTATAGCACGTATTCGGTGTTCATTGGCGCATTTTTTAGCACCTTTTTAGATGGACAACTCGTTTTCCCTTCTGTTACACATTGGCTTATTTTGATTTGTGCAAGCCTTACTTTACTCGCTTTCTATATGATTTTACAGTTAATCAATTTGCAGTTCGTCATGGGGATATTTCCTTTTCTCATTCCAGTATTCATTCCAACTTATGCACCTCATTTAGGACAACTTGCTGATTCGATTCCACTGCTTTTTAGTGTGGCCGTCTTAAGTTTCATATTGAGTATATTAATGACAGGGTATTTTGCTACAAGGAGGGATATTGCATGATTACGATGTTGAAGTTGCACTTTTATTTTTCACGGAAGGTATTAGCTCTTATGGGGTTTTTAGTTCTCGTAGCCTTTGGATTCATTAATTATTTTTGGGGGCAATCCACGTATGATTTATTTACATTCATTTTCCTACTTCAAATAGCATCAATCGGTATTTCATTTTATCATGAAAATCACTTTATGCGCATTTTACGGACAATGCCCATTACAACAAAAGTTTTCATTACAAGCGCTTATGTATTTGCATTCACTATTATAGGAGCAATTGGAATCCCTTTCACGATTCTTCATTTTTACCAAGGTAATGGTATGGACACGGACCCATATATGCCTCATATTTTCTTAGGACTTTTCGCTGTTAGCCTCGTCCATATGGGGATGCAGCTGAAACATTATTTTTCCAATCCCACTTCAAATAAGGTTGGCTTTGACTTATCGAATCTCGTATTTTTATTAGTTGTATTATTTTCACCGCACGCCATTTTTATTTTATTTTTTAATGCCTTTTTCTCGATTAAACTAGGCGGCTTGATCATACCAATCGTAAGCGTTTGGATTTACTACAAGCTTTGCCAATCAGCCATCACAAAGTTTGATCACGCCGAGTTATAAAAAAAACGAATCAGAGTTTCACGAAAAACTCCGATTCATTTTTTATTCATTTTCTGGGCCAATAATCGCGATGGCTGGTTCATTTAATAAAACTTTTGTAATTAAGTCATCAATTGTATCCATCGAGATTGCATCAATATTTGCAAGCACATCATCAACAGTGCGATGATGTTGGTGAATCAGTTCATTCACACCGTTTCGATTCATATGTTCATCTGTACCTTCTAAACCTAGCACGAAACTTCCTTTTAATTGCTCTTTTGCATTTTCAAGTTCGGTTTCCGTGACCCCACCTGCCACGACATCGAATAACGTTTGATCGATTTGCTGCTGCAATGTGTCTAAGTTTTGCTTCGAAGTGGAAGCGTAAATCGTATAGGCACCAACATCTTCATAGCATGATTGATAGCTGAATACCGAATACGCAAGCCCGCGCTCCTCACGCACATCTTGGAATAGGCGTGAGCTCATATTACCACCAATAATATTATTTAACGCGATAAAGCTATACGTTTGTGGATCTTTCACGCCAATTGCTGGGAAAGAAATCGCGATATGTGCTTGCTCGGTATCGCGTGTTTTGACAACTTCGCCCGCTGTGAATGCCGGATAAGAAGGCTGTGCGACTTCTGATTCAGCACTTGCGGAATACGTGCCAAATAATTGTTCAATTGCTTCGATTAAACCATCATTAATATTGCCAGCTACTGAAATGACAACATTTTTTGGACCGTAATGCTTTGCCATATACTTTCGAATCATCGCCTCATCAAATGTTGCCAACGTTTCCGATGTCCCTAAAATCGGGCGTCCTAGTGCATCATTTGGATACATAACGGCCCATAGTTTCTCATGGACATCATCCGCTGGGTCATCCTCACTCATATAAATTTCTTCAAGCACTACTTGACGTTCGCGCCCAATATCTTCTTCCGTAAATAATGAATTGAAAAACATATCTGCTAAAATTTCTACTGCTAGTTCCGCGTGATGGTCTAATACTTTCGCATAATAACAAGTATGCTCTTTCGATGTGAATGCATTGATTTCACCACCGATGCGGTCAAATTGTTCAGCAATTTGGCGTGCTGTTCGATTTTTCGTTCCTTTAAATAGCATATGTTCAATGAAATGCGTAATGCCATTTTCCTCAATCGTTTCATAGCGTGAGCCCGCATTAACCCAAATTCCAACAGATAACGAACGCACATGCGGCATTTGCTCCGCCACAATGCGCACACCGTTCTGACATGTAAGTACTTGTACCATGTAATTCTCCTATCTATCAATTATCAATAATTGAACTATTATTTTTGCAATGTATATATGCGAACTTATATGCAAAAATGCCATTTTGATTGTCGTCAAAATGGCATTTTTAAAGCTCATTATGCATTCATTACGCAATTACGCTGAGGCGTAATTGATAATGAATTATGCTTGCTCTGCACGTTCTTTTTCTTCTTTAACAACAATTTTACGAGATAAGTTTACTCGTCCTTGATTGTCAATTTCGATACATTTCACAAGTAATTGATCGCCCAATTTTAATACGTCTTCTACAGCTTTCGTACGTTCTTCTTGAATTTCTGAAATGTGTAGTAATCCGTCTTTTCCTGGGAAGATTTCACAGAATGCACCGAATTTTTCGATACGCTTAACAGTTGATAAGTAGTACTCGCCAACTTTTGCTTCACGGACGATTGATTCAATAATTTCACGCGCACGGTTAATCATTGCCTCATCTGATGAGGCGATATAAATTGTACCATCTTGCTCTGTATCAATTTTTACGCCCGTTTCATCGATAATTTTATTAATTTGTTTACCACCTGGTCCGATAACGTCACGAATCTTATCAGGATTAATTTTAATCACTGTAATTTTCGGTGCGTATTTAGAAAGTGTTGTGCGAGATTCGTTTAATGTCGCAAGCATTGATTCTAAAATATGCATACGACCGATTTTCGCTTGTGTTAACGCTTCTTCTAAAATATTGCGTGATAAACCGTCAATTTTAATGTCCATTTGAAGTGCTGTTACACCTTTAGCTGTACCTGCAACTTTAAAGTCCATGTCACCAAGGTGATCTTCCATCCCTTGAATGTCCGTTAAAATAGAGTAATGCTCGTCCTTTTTAATAAGACCCATCGCAATACCTGCTACTGGTGCTTTTAAAGGAACACCTGCATCCATCATTGCTAATGTTGATGCACAAATCGATGCTTGAGAAGTTGAACCATTTGATTCTAATACTTCCGATACGCAACGAATTGTATATGGGAATGCCTCTTCATCTGGAATAACCGCTAGTAATGCGCGCTCCCCTAATGCACCGTGACCGATTTCACGACGACCTGGACCACGAATTGGGCCTGTTTCCCCTACTGAGAATTGAGGGAAGTTATAATGATGCATCCAACGTTTCGATTCTTCTGCACCAATACCATCAATAATTTGTACATCACCTAAAGCACCTAATGTACAAATTGATAGCGCTTGTGTTTGACCACGAGTGAATAATGCTGAACCATGCGTACGATCTAATAGACCTACTTCAGAAGAAAGGGCACGGATTTCATCTAATTTACGACCATCTGGACGTACTTTATCTTCCGTAATTAAACGACGAACTTCATCTTTGACCATTTGATCTAAAATGCCTTTTACTTGCTTCATCGTCTCATCCGTTACTTCTTGCTCTACATAAGAAGTAATGATGCGTTCTTTTACAACATTGATTGCTTCTTCGCGTGCATGCTTTTCAACTGTTTGAATCGCAGTGTTCATTTCTGATTCACAAGCAGCTTTAATATCCGCTGTTAATTGCGCATCTAATTCGTAAAGTACTACTTCTACTTTTTCCTTTCCAACTGCTGCTACAATTTCTTCTTGGAAAGCGATTAAGTTCTTGATTTCGTCATGACCAAACATAATTGCTTCAAGCATGATTTCTTCTGTAACTTCTAATGCACCCGCTTCAACCATGTTGATGCCGTCTTTATTACCTGCTACTGTTAATTGAATTGTTGATTTTGCAGCTTGCTCTGTTGTTGGATTGATTACAAATTCGCCATCAATGTATCCAACATGTACGCCCGCAATTGGTCCGTCAAAAGGAATATTTGAAACAGCTAATGCTAATGAAGAACCAAACATAGCTGCTACATCTGAAGGGTTGTTTTGGTCATTTGACATAACCATTGAAATGACTTGTACTTCGTTACGGAAGCCTTCCGGGAACATCGGACGAATTGGACGGTCGATTAAACGAGACGCTAAAATAGCTGACTCTGATGGACGTCCTTCACGTTTAATGAAGCCTCCTGGAATTTTACCCGCTGCGTATAGTTTTTCTTCATAGTTGACTGTTAATGGGAAAAAATCTAATGCTTTTGGAGATTTTGACATTGTTGCTGTTGATAATACCGCTGTTTCGCCATAGCGCACAAGTGCTGCACCATTTGCTTGTTTTGCTAACTGTCCTACTTCTATTACTAATGGACGGCCAGCCCATTCATACGAAAAGACCTTTTTTTCGTTCATTAAATGAACCCCTTTCTTATTTGAAACACTTGACGTATCTTTTTATGTACTATTAGTTAGTGTATCAAAAAAGCTATTTCTATGCTAAATTTTTTCATTAAAATTATTCAATAATTATATTTAGGAGCATTATAAAATATAAATGATTACGATTTTGCGTTTAAAATGTAGATAAACACAATAAAAAGCGGGAAAAATCCCGCTTTTTTATTGTCAGATTAACGACGTAATCCAAGTTTAGTGATTAATTCACGGTAACGTTGAACGTCTTTTTCACGTAAGAATTTTAATAAGTGACGACGACGACCTACCATTTTAAGAAGACCACGTTGAGAGTGGAAATCCTTTTTGTGAGTTGATAAGTGAGTGTTTAACGCGTTGATTTCTGCAGTTAATACAGCGATTTGTACTTCTGGAGAACCTGTGTCGCTTTCGTGAGTACGGTACTCAGCGATAATTTCGTTTTTACGTAATTGTGTAATTGCCATTTGAAATGACCTCCTAAATTTTATTGTATCCCCACTAGCACAGCAATCGCTGGAGTTGCGGATAGCCGAGCTAAGGTTCGTACGAGCAATTCGTACTTATGGATAATACCATATATAAGTTGTACAAATCAACTATTATGATAGTTGTTCAAAATATTGGATTGCTTGCCCTTTATCTAGTTCGATTTGTTCGATAAGAGCTTCGATTCCATTAAACTTGCGCTCACTGCGAATACGATTGTACCAGCCAACAACAACTTCTTCACCATAAATATTTTTATCAAAATTTAAAATATGCACTTCGATTGATAAACGCTTTTCATCTGGGTTATTAAATGTTGGCTTATATCCAACATTACAGACGCCATTATACCACTCGTTTTGTACTAATATTTTGACAGCATAAACACCTGTTGCCGGTATGTAGCAGCCTTCCATTGCTTGTACATTAGCTGTTGGGAAGCCCATTGTACGCCCTCTTTTATCACCATGTACAACAATTCCTGGAACTTCAAAAGCGCGACCTAATAAGGCACGAACTTGCTCCATGTCACCATCCTGCAAAGATTTGCGAATGCGCGTTGAACTGATTTTATCTTCAACATCCTCTTGCTTTTCGACCATCGTGACACCAAACTTGCCTTGACTCAGTTGCTCCATCATTTGCATATTCCCTTTGCCAAATGCACCAAAAGAAAAATCAAAGCCCGCCGTCACATGCTGAATATTCAAATCTATTATAAAATGTTGAACAAACTGTTCGGGCGTCAACTTAGCAAAATCCGATGTAAAGTTCACGACAAATACAGTATCTACCCCTAAAGTTGTTAATGTATCTAACTTTTGAGCTAGCGGTGTAATGTAGAACACTTTCTCATTGCGTCCACCAAGTACAATTGACGGATGTGGATCAAATGTCATAAGCGCCGATTTAATACCAAGTTGCTGTGCTTTCTCTTTTGCTTTTTGAATAACTGCCTGATGTCCTTTATGCACACCATCAAAAAAACCAACCGCTAAAGAATATGCTTCAGCATGCTGCTCTCCGTTCAATTGATGTGGATATTTTAAATGTATAACGTTCATACTGTGCCTCCTAATCTAGTTCGGGAAACATTTTATCCGGCTTCATTTGGTCTAATTTTGTCGGATGCGCGATATATACCGCAAATGCTCTTCCTGCTACCCCATATACAATCTTATCATGTTCCTTTAATAATGCATGGATTGGGAGCACTTGTCCATTAAAAATTTGCTTTTCGATATCCGCTGTTATTTCAATATAAGGATAATCGGAAAGTGCATATTCCACTGGTAATAAAAATTGTTGTGACTGCCCCGCTTCCATTAATTCAGCAACTTCAGCAAGCGTCAAACAATTTTCCTTTGTAAACGTACCCGATGCCGTGCGAACAAGTTCATGCATATGAGCAGGGAATCCTAATGCTTCACCGATTTGAACGGCAAGTGTACGAATATACGTCCCTTTTGAACATTTAATTCGAATGGAAAAATGAACTTCTTCGCCTTCAAATTTTTGTGCATCATCTAAAAGTTCAAGCTCGTAAATTGTAATTTTTCGTGTAGGTCGTTCCACTGTTTGACCTGCACGAGCATATTCGTATAATCTTTTACCATTTACTTTTACTGCGGAGAACATCGGTGGCGTCTGTTCAATTTCCCCCGTTAAAGATTCAAGTGCTTGTAAAATCTGTGCACGATTCCATGATTTAAACGTTTCATCTTGTGCTACCGTTTCACCTTCTGCATCCTCAGTTGTTGTTGTACGTCCGATTGAAATAACTGCTTCATATGTTTTCCCTGTATCTGTTAAATATTCTGCAATTCGGGTTGCTTGTCCAATACATATTGGTAAAACGCCTTCTACACCAGGGTCTAACGTACCCGTATGCCCTACTTTTTTTGTCTTTAAAATTTTTCGAAGTTTAAAAACGCAGTCATGACTCGTCATTCCGCGCTCTTTCCATAATGGAAGTATGCCATTCATCGCTGTGAACGTCCCCTTTATCTATTGATTAATGGTCTTACTGGATAAAAAACAAAAAACCTGCCTGCATAAAATATGCAGTGCAGGCTTTTGTTGCATTTTATTGTTTTTCGTGTAAACCACGAAGCAATGCATCGATTTTATTTCCATACTCGATTGCTGTATCGAACTCGAAAAGTAACTCTGGTGTACGGCGCAAACGAATGCGAGAGCCGATTTCTGAACGGATAAATCCAGATGCTTTTTCTAAAGCTTTCAGTGTTTCTGCACGCTCGCGTTCATTGCCTAAAGATGTGATATACACAGTTGCTTGCTGTAGGTCACCCGTAACAGCTACTTCTGTTACAGTCACAAATCCTACGCGCGGATCTTTAATTTTGCGTCCGATAATTTCACCAAGTTCTTTTTTCATTTGTTCACCAACACGGTTAGAACGTAGAGACATAAAAGTCACCTCATTTTACGACTAAGTTGCCATTATGTGAATGGACTTTTGTTATAAATATTCCCGATAAAATTCGAGTTGTTCCCATTGTGGGTTTGACTGTAAAAAAGAGAGGGCATGCATGAGCTCTCGTTCCGCAGCATCTTTTGAAGAAGCGACGGACACGAGTGCTAATCTTGTGCGTTGCCACACATTTTGATGGTCAATTTCAGCAACGGAAACATTAAATTTTTGTTTTGTTCGGGTCACCATTCTTTGGAGAACAGCGCGTTTTTCTTTCAATGAGTGGGCAGCAGGAATCATGAATTCAACTTCTGCATATACAATCATTATTTACGGATAATTTCTTCCATAATGAATGCTTCAATGATGTCGCCTTCTTTAACATCATTGTAGTTTTTAATTGTAATACCACACTCATAGCCTCTTGCTACCTCTTTTGCATCATCTTTGAAGCGTTTTAATGAATCTAAGTCGCCTTCAAAAATAACAACGTTTTCACGGATAACACGAACGCCTGCGTCACGAACGATTTTTCCTTCGATAACGTAAGAACCAGCGATTGTACCAACTTTCGATACTTTAATAACTTGACGAACTTCTGCTTGACCAACGATTTTCTCTTCGTATTCTGGGTCTAACATACCTTTCATCGCTTGTTCGATTTCTTCAATTACTTTATAAATAATACGGTGTTGACGAATATCAACGCCTTCTTCTTCTGCTGCACGCTTCGCATTTGTATCTGGACGTACGTTGAAACCAATTACGATTGCATTTGAAGCTGCCGCAAGAGAGATATCTGATTCAGTAATTGCACCTGCACCCGTGTGGATAATTTTAACGTTTACACCTTCAACTTCAATTTTCATTAATGATGAGGCCATTGCTTCCACAGTACCTTGTACGTCTGCTTTTACGATTAAGTTTAGCTCTTTCATTTCGCCTTGGCTCATTTGTTCGAATAAGTTATCAAGCGTTACACGTTGCTTTTCAGAACGTTGTGCTTGAATCGCTGTCATTGAACGAGACTCACCAACTTGACGAGCTGTTTTTTCATCTTGGAATACAACGAAACGGTCACCCGCTTGTGGTACTTCATTTAAGCCAGTAACTTCAATCGGCATAGATGGACCGGCTGCTTTAATACGGCGACCGATGTCATTTACCATTGCACGTACACGACCATATGCATGACCTACTACGATTGGGTCACCAACACGTAATGTACCATCTTGAACAAGTAATGTTGCTACCGCCCCACGACCTTTATCAAGTTGTGCTTCGATCACTGTACCAATTGCTGTACGAGTTGGATTCGCTTTTAATTCACCTACTTCAGAAACTAATAAAATCATTTCTAAAAGTTGGTCAATTCCTTCGCCTTTTAACGCTGAAATTGGTACGAAGATTGTATCTCCACCCCATGCTTCAGGCACTAAACCGTGCTCTGTTAACTCTTGTTGTACACGATCCGGATTAGCAGTTGGTTTATCCATTTTGTTGATTGCTACGATAATTGGAACTTCCGCTGCTTTCGCGTGGTTAATCGCTTCAACAGTTTGAGGCATAACACCGTCATCCGCTGCTACGACAATAATCGCGATATCCGTAATCGAAGCACCGCGCGCACGCATTGTTGTGAATGCTGCGTGTCCCGGAGTATCTAAGAATGAAATTTTCTTTCCGTTAATTTCAACTTGGTATGCACCGATATGTTGTGTAATACCACCTGCTTCACCCGCTGTTACTTTCGTTTTACGGATTGAGTCAAGTGTTGAAGTTTTACCATGGTCAACGTGCCCCATAATTGTAACAACTGGTGGACGCTCTTCTAAAGCATTTTCGTCCACTTCTACGATTGTTTCATCGAAGTACGTATCAAGGTCTGTTTTGTCGATACGGATTTCTTCTTCAACTTCTACACCATAGTCTGCACAAATTAATTCGATTGCATCCTTATCTAATTCTTGGTTAATTGTTGCCATTACACCAAGCATAAATAATTTTTTGATGATTTCTGATGGTTCACGGTGTAATTTTTTTGCTAATTCAGCTACTGATAAGCTTTCATAGAATGTAATTTTTTCTGGTAATTCTTTTTGTACCATTGGTTGTGGTGCTGGACGATTCGTACGACGTTTACCACCATTAATACCTGGTCTTCTACGTTGTTGGAAACCGCCTTTATTGTTACTGTTGTTATTTGGGTTGCCGCCTTTGCGGTTATTATTTGTATTTTGAGTCATATTTCTGTTTTGGTTACCTTTTGCATTCTTTTGTTTTTCGCCCTGTTGCGATTGTGGTTGCCCTGTGGCAGTGTTTGATTTCTTTGGTTGATCATTCGTTGCATTAGATTGTTGACGTACTTGATTTTCTTTTTTCGGTTGTCCTTGTTGCGCTTTTGGTGTTTCATTGGCAGCTTTGCCAGTTGGTTTCATTGAAGTATTCTTTGTTGGCTCTGCTACTTGCTTAAAGACAGAATCAAGTTTCGAAACAGTTTCAACATCAATGACCGCCATGTGATTTTTCACAGGTTGATCAATTTTTGTCAAATGGTCAATAATTTCCTTACTCGTCTTGTTTACCTTTTTCGCATATTCATGAACTCTTACTTTGCTCATCTGCTCACCCCCGATTAATTTTCGTTGAGTAGACTAGACATTTTTTTAGCAAATCCGCTATCAGTAATAGCAATCGCTACCCGCGCTTCCTTCCCGGTAGCATGTCCAAGATCATAACGATCCCCAAAAATATAATACTCAACGTTGTAAAACGTACATTTATCTTGAATTTTTTTACTAGTATTATTGGAAGCATCCGATGCAAGTAAAACTAACTTTGCTTTTCCACCGCGAATTTCCTTGACCACTAGTTCTTCTCCAGAAATTGTTTTTCGTGCACGTGCCGCTAAACCTAACAGCTGTAATAATGCGGGTTTATTCATATGATAGACTCCCTACGAATAAGGGTCAATAATTCTTCATATATCTCATCCGGCACTTTTGCATCAAGCTGGCGATCTAAAATATTCTTTTTACGTGCAATGTCAACAGCTGCTTCTGCTTTTGAAACATAGGCTCCACGCCCAGCTTTTTTCCCCGTCACATCAACGCTTACTTCGCCTTCCTTTGAACGGACGACACGAATCATTGATTTTTTCGGCAACATTTCACCTGTTGCAACGCATTTTCGTAATGGAACTTTTTTGTTTACAGCCATTTTACTCACCCTCCTTACAAAGCGCCTACGAATGATGGATTATTCTTCGTCATCACCATATAAGTCAAAAACAACTTCTTGTGAATCTTCTTGAGGAATAAATGTGCTCGTTTCTGAAGGATAAATCCCTAATTCACGTGCATCTGTTTCGCTCTTTATATCAATCTTCCACCCCGTTAACTTTGCAGCTAAACGAGCATTTTGACCACGTTTACCAATTGCAAGAGATAATTGATAATCTGGTACTACGACTGTTGTTGACTTTTCTTCTTCATTTACTTGAACGTCTAAAACTTTTGAAGGACTTAGCGCATTTGCTACAAATACGACCGGATCCTCAGACCATTCAACAATGTCAATTTTTTCGCCATTTAATGCATTGACAATCGTTTGTACACGTGCACCTTTTGCACCAACACATGAACCTACTGGATCCACTTCTTCGTTATGTGCATAAACTGAAATTTTAGAGCGGTCTCCAGCTTCACGTGCAATTGATTTCACTTCTACTGTACCATCATAAATTTCCGGTACTTCCATTTCAAATAGGCGACGTAATAAACCTGGATGAGTACGAGATACAATTACTTGTGGACCACGAGTTGTACGTTCTACCTTCGTAATATAAACACGAATACGTGATTGTGGCTTATAAACTTCACCTTGAATTTGCTCATTTACAGGTAATGCAGCCTCTACTTTACCGATGCTAACGTAAATATTACGTGCATCTTGACGTTCAATAACACCTGTAACAATATCATCTTCACGGTCTACATATTCTTCATAAATAAGACCGCGCTCTGCTTCACGAACGCGTTGTGTAACAACTTGTTTCGCAGTTTGTGCGGCAATACGACCAAAATTACGAGGTGTTACTTCTTCTTCTACAACGTCACCAATTTCATAAGCTGCATTAATATATTTCGCATCTTCTAATGCGATTTCTAAACGTTCATCTTCTACATCTTCTACCACGTCTTTGCGTGAATAAACAACCATTGAACCTGTATCAAGATTCAAGTCTACACGCACATTTTGCGCTTGGTTGAAGTTGCGTTTATAAGCTGTAACTAAAGCGGCTTCAATCGCCTCAATTAATACATCTCTTGAAATACCTTTTTGCTCCTCTAGGGCAGTTAGGGCATCTAGTAATTCACTACTCATTTTGTTTTCACTCCTAAATTTGCTTATCTGAAAAATCAATGGCAAGTCGGGCTTGCGCAATTTTTTCTTTGTCAATTTGTACTGTTAATTTACGTGTCTTAATACGGATTTCAATTTCTAAATATGTTTCAGTATATGCACGTAAATAACCAAGGAATTCTTTTAAATCCTTTATTGGTTCATAAGTCTTCACATAAATATATTTGCCAATTGCATTCTCGAAGTCCTCTTGCTTTTTTAACGGGCGTTCTGCACCTGGTGAAGAAACTTCTAAATAATAGTTTTGCTCGATTGGATCATTTTCATCCAGTTTTTCGCTTAAGCGTTCACTTACTTGAGCGCATTGTAAAATGTCAATGCCGCCTGTATGTGTGTCTACATAAACACGAAGGAACCAGTCGCGTCCTTCTTTTATGAACTCGACGTCAACTAATTCTAACTCAAGTTCTTCAACGATTGGTGTCACTAGCTCTTCAATGATCGACGTAATTTTGCTCATCGTATCCTCCTTACGCCACTGTTTAACAAGTTCAAAAAATCTAACATCTTTATAGATTGCGAAGATTTTTGTTCAAACAGGACGAATTTTCATTGAAAAATTTGTGTAAATAGTTGTCTAAACAACAGAAAAGAGCGGGAAATCCCACTCTTTTGCTGGCGAACTATCAACAAATTATTACGTTTAGCATAGCACAAAGCCATTTTGATTGCAAATTTTGCTACTTATCGAAACTTTCACTTGGTTTCCTATTAGAAAAGCGATAATTGGTTCGCATCTGGCATTCCTTCTAAACATCCGAGGTCATCCATATACTCAATCAATGTTTTCGAAACACGACCACGTTGTTGCAAGTCCTCTTTTGACAAGAACTCACCATTTTTACGTGCTTCGACAATCTGTTTCGCCACGTTTGTACCGAGTCCTGGAATCGAATCAAATGGTGGAATGAGTGAATTGCCTTCAATGATAAATTCACTTGCATGAGAACGATATAAATCAATCTTTTTAAAGTTCATTCCACGCTCACACATTTCTAAAGCAATTTCCATTACAGTTAGTAAACTTTTTTCTTTAGGTGCTGCATCCAAACCTTTCATGTTGATTTCATCGACTTTTTTGCGAATCATGACTGAACCTTGTGTCATAGCGATTAAATCAAAATCAGATGCTCGCACTGTAAAGTACGCCGCATAATATAAAATTGGGTGATGTACTTTAAACCAAGCAATACGGACCGCCATTAATACATAGGCAGCAGCGTGGGCTTTCGGGAACATGTATTTGATCTTTTTACATGAGTCGATATACCACTCTGGTACTTTCTTCGCGCGCATTTCGGCTTCCATATCATCGGATAACCCTTTCCCCTTACGCACCGATTCCATAATTTTAAAGGCAAACGATGGTTCAAGGTCTTGGTAAATTAAATACACCATAATATCATCACGGCAACCAATTACTTCGGATAAAACACAGGTACCATCTTTAATCAAATCAGCAGCATTCCCTAACCATACGTCCGTTCCGTGTGACAGCCCTGAGATTTGCACGAGCTCACTAAATGTAGATGGTTTCGTTTCTTCAAGCATTTGGCGAACGAACTTAGTCCCGAATTCTGGAATGCCTAGCGTCCCTGTTTTTGTGCCAATTTGCTTTTCCGTTACACCGAGCGATTTCGTTGAACTAAAAATTTCCATAACAATCGGATCATCGGTCGGGATTGTTTTTGGATCAATGCCCGATAAATCTTGTAGCATACGAATAACCGTTGGATCATCGTGCCCTAGAATATCAAGTTTCAAAATATTATCGTGAATCGAGTGGAAATCAAAATGTGTCGTTTTCCATTCAGCATCCTGTGCATCTGCAGGGAATTGGATTGGTGTAAAATCATAAATATCCATATAGTCTGGTACAACAATAATTCCCCCCGGGTGTTGTCCTGAATTTCGTTTTACCCCGGTACAGCCTTGTACAAGTCGATCCACTTCTGCATTACGATAAGTAATGCCATGATCGTTGCCATAACCTTTCACATAGCCATAAGCCGTTTTTTCAGCAACTGTTCCTATCGTACCGGCACGATATACATAATCTTCCCCGAACAGTACTTTCGTATAGTTATGGGCTTGTGGTTGGTACTCACCTGAGAAGTTCAAATCGATGTCGGGTACCTTATCTCCTTTGAATCCTAGGAATGTTTCGAACGGAATATCATGCCCGTCTTTTTTATATTGCTCACCACATTTTGGACATTCTTTATTCGGTAAGTCATAACCTGATGCGACAGTACCATCTGCAATAAATTCGGAATGCTTACAGTTCGGACATACATAATGTGGAGGCAATGGATTCACTTCGGTAATTTCCATAAAGGTTGCGACAAGTGAAGAACCTACCGAACCACGCGATCCAACTAAGTAGCCATCCGCTAATGATTTTTTCACGAGCTTTGCTGAAATTAAATAAATTACCCCAAAACCGTGACCTAAAATCGATTTTAATTCCTTATCAATACGCGCTTGCACAATTTCCGGTAAAGTCTCTCCGTATATTTCATGTGCCATTTCATACGTTAAGTTCGTTACTTCATCATCAGAACCTTCAATTTTCGGCGTATATAAGTCGTCTTTAATCGGTTTAACATCACCAATCATATCGGCAACAAGGTGTGTATTCGTCACAACGACCTCTTTTGCTAAATCGGGGCCTAAAAAATCAAATTCCTTCAACATATCATCGGTCGTACGGAAATGAACTTTCGGTAAAGGCTGGCGATTTAATGGATTCGCACCACCCATAGAGCCAATTAAAATTTGACGGAACTTGGCATCTGTTTCATGTAAATAATGTACATTACCTGTTGCAACGACCGGCAAATTCAATTTTTTACCGAGCTTGACAATACGACGAATAATGTCTTCTAACGCCCACTCATCATGCACGGTTCCACCATCAACTAGCTGCGAATAAACCGGTTTTGGCATCACTTCTAAATAATCATAAAACTGCGCAATTCGTTCCGCTTCTTCTGGGGTTTTATTCATCATCGTTTCGAATAACTCACCGTTCGAGCAACCCGAGCCGATAATTAAACCTTCACGATACTTTTGCAAGTCCGAACGACGTATCCGTGGTACGCGATAAAATGTTTGGGTATGTGAAATGGTAATAAGCTTAAACATATTTTTCAATCCTGCATCATCTACCGCTAAAACTGTACAGTGGCTTGGACGGGCTTGCTTATACCCTTCTTCCCCTCCGACATGATCATTTAATTCATTTAAATTTCGAATACCTAAATCTGCCGTTTGCTTCAGTAGATGAAGCAATAATTCCCCTGTCGCTTCCGTATCATAAATCGCACGGTGATGTTGCGTTAATTCGATATTATATTTTTTCGTTAACGTTTTTAAACTATGTGACTTTTGTGTAGGGTTGACTAAGCGGGATAACTCCACGGTATCAATACCCGGATGTCGTACATGTCCCAAGCCCGCTTTTTTATAAGCAACATAAAGGAAACCTAAGTCGAATGCTGCATTATGCGCTACAACGACTGAATCACCAATAAAATCATGGAATTCTGTAATAACTTCTTCAATTTCTGGCGCATTCACAAGCATATCATCCGTAATATGCGTCAATTCTATAATTTTTGCCGTTAATTTGCGATGTGGATTCGAAAAGCGCTCAAACGTATCGAGCACTTGGCCATTTTTGATTTTAACAGCAGCTAATTCAATAATGGTGTCATACACATTGGAAAAACCTGTCGTTTCCACGTCAAATACAACATAAGTAGTATCCTCTAGTGGTGAATCAATCGGGTCATAAGCAATTGGTTTTCCATCGTCTACTAAGTTCACCTCTACACCATAAATGACTTTAATGCCGTTTTTCTTTCCGGCAGAATAAGCTTCTGGGAAAGATTGAACGACGGCATGGTCTGTAATGGCAATGGCAGGGTGTCCCCATTTCGCGGCCTGTGCGACTAATTTATCGACAGGTGTCATTGCATCCATTTGGCTCATCGGCGTATGTAGATGCAATTCCACACGTTTCTCACCTTCTGGAGCATGATCTTTACGCGGTTCTTTTTTGATTTCATTAATATCTTTTACCATCATGACTAAATCACGTGCGAATGTATCCATTTGGATAGAGCCGCGTAGTCTTACCCACATTCCTTTACTAATCATGTTCATTTTCGCCACTTCTTCATCGCTATTTGAGAACATTTTGACCATCAAGGAATCTGTATAATCCGATACTTTTATTTCAAGAAGTGAGCGACCACTGCGCAATTCTTTTACATCTACTGCAAAAATAAATCCTTCAATAATAATCGAGCGTTCTTCTTCTAAAATTGTACGAATTTCCGTTGATTCTGCATTTTTGATTAGAGCACCTAATTGGAATGCGACATCGCTCGTTACTGCGCCTGGGTTGTCTGCCTTTTCCTTTTCTCGCATTGCAAAGTCTGCCATCGCCTGTTTCGATAAACGTTCTTCTTCTTCTTGTCGTTGCATATAAAACGCTTCTTGCTGTGCAATAAATTCTTCGGATTCCTCTACAAGCTTGAACTCTAGTGGGATATGTGGGAAACCAAATGCGCGGTATGAATCAGCAATTTTATCGGTATATTTCGCCTTCAATGCTAAAAATTCCACTTCTAGCATTGAAGTGACAACAAGCTTATGACCTGTCCACTTAGGTACTTGCTTCGATAAATTTTCACGTAATAAAGGTGACATATCCGCAATTTGTTCAATCGCAGGGTACCAATAATCTAAAATATGCTGCTCGTTAACAACGGGATTAAATGAGTCAATCGTTAATAAAACAGATGCAATATGAGAAAACTTTTCTGCCATCCTCATTCGTAATAATTGATATACTTCGAAAGGCAAAATATTGTTCACCTTTATTTTAAAGTGCCATAGACGTTTCTTTTTATGAACCGTTACTCGTTCCAGCTCACCTTTTTCAAAGAAGGACATATAGACGTCATCTGTTAGTTCAAGTTGTTGTAACAGAAGTAAGAACTTTTGTTTTGCCTCCTGTTGTGCCAATTCGTTCACCTTCCTAATTTAATTCATTTTATTTAATTTAAGTTTCTCCTAAAAAACAAAACTCACGCCAAAATAGCGCGAGTTGCTGTTTTTTATATAGTTACTAGTAAACATTATCCGAGATAATCAATCAAAATCCATCATTTAGTTTTGATTTGCTATCTTTTCACTAGTAAATTAGTTTTTACGGAAATATTCGTTTAAGCGGTCAAATACTTCTTCTTTTGCCCACTCAGCCGATTCACCAGTTGTACGGAATTTCACTTCTACAATACCTTCTGACGCTTTTTTACCAACAGTAATACGCACTGGTAAGCCAATTAAATCCGCATCTGCAAATTTAACACCTGCACGCTCTGCACGATCATCATAAAGAACATCATAGCGATATGATTTTAATAAACCGTATAATTCATCCGATAACTGAACTTGCGCTTCATCCTTTGTATTTACAGTTACTAAATGAACATCATATGGCGCCAATTGATTCGGCCATGTAAAGCCATTATCATCTTGGAATTGTTCAGCAACTGCTGCAAGTATACGAGAAACCCCGATACCATAGCAGCCCATAATGAATGGTTTTGCCTTGCCTTGCTCATCTAAAAACGTTGCATTCATTTTTTCTGAATACGTCGTACCAAGTTTAAAGATATGGCCTACTTCAATACCTTCAGCAAATTTAATGATACCTTGTCCATCTGGTGAAGGGTCTCCCTCTTGAATAAAGCGAATATCTTCATAAGAAGCAACGGCAAAGTCACGTTCCGGATTGACATTTAATAAGTGGAAGCCGTCTTCATTTGCCCCAGCAACACCGTTACAAATTGATTTAATCGCATTATCTGCAATTACTTTCACATTTAACGGTAATTTAACCGGACCAATTGAACCTGGTGCACAGCCTAGTAATTCTTTAATTGCCGCATCTTCTGCAAGCTCTACTGATGCTGCACCTAATGCATTTTTCAATTTAATATCATTGATTTCGTGATCGCCACGCGCTAATACAATAACTAGCTCTTCATCAATATTAAATACTAGTGTTTTGATCACATTTGAAGCGTCAACATTTAAGAATGAAGATACTTCTTCAATTGTCTTTTGATCTGGTGTTGCCACTTTTTCAATCGCACTTTTCGGCGTATCAGGCGTTGTGTATTCTACGACAACTTCCGCCATTTCGATATTTGCTGCGTAATCTGAAGTGTCTGAGTAAGCGATTGTATCTTCCCCAATTTCAGATAATACCATGAACTCATGTGTCCCTTTACCACCGATTGAACCTGCATCCGCGATTACTGCACGGAAGTTTAAGCCAAGGCGAGTAAAGATGTTCGAATAAGCACGGTACATATCATCATATGTTGCATCTAAAGATTCACGAGATGAATGGAATGAATACGCATCTTTCATAATAAATTCGCGTCCGCGTAATAATCCGAAGCGTGGACGTTTTTCATCGCGGAATTTTGTTTGAATTTGGTATAGTGTTAAAGGTAATTTTTTGTACGATTTAATTTCGTCACGCACTAATGTTGTAATCACTTCTTCATGTGTTGCACCTAATGCGAAATCACGATCATGACGGTCTTTTAAACGCATTAATTCTGGACCGTATGCTTCCCAGCGACCTGATTCTTGCCAAAGTTCAGCTGCTTGCATGGCAGGCATTAATAGTTCGACGGAATGAATCGCTTCCATCTCTTCGCGCACAATTTGTTCAATTTTTGTTAGTACGCGTTTCGCTAATGGTAAATACGAGTAAATACCTGATGCATTTTGACGAATAAAACCTGCGCGTAAAAGAAGACGGTGTGATTTCACATCTGCATCTGATGGGTTTTCACGTAATGTTGGAATAAACGTTAAACTTTGTTTCATAAAAGAGTGCCACCTTTATATTTCATAATTATTTAGTAATAGATCAAAACATCTTACCCAATCTATAATTGAATAAGATAACAAATTCAATTGTTGCTTAAGAAATTCTACCTTCTTATATACTAATAAAATTTAGCTTTGAACGCTAGTACTATTCGTACAAAACGCCCAAAGCTTCCATTTTTAAATTCATATTTATTTCATTTACCATTAACCATTAGAAGAAGAAATGTTGAATATCGTTCCATGTCACGACTACCATTAAAATCATTAATAGAACAATACCTACAAAGTGAATCATACCTTCTTTTTGACGATCCATCGGTTTCCCTCGAACCGCTTCAAATGCGAAGAACAATAAACGACCGCCATCTAAAGCAGGTAGTGGTAATAAGTTCATAATCCCTAAATTGACACTTAACATCGCAGCAAAGTAAAGGATATTATAAAAACCATATGTCACAACCGTTTCAGTCGTCTTATAAATGCCTACTGGTCCTGAAAGTGCTTCAATTGAAAACTGCCCCGTAACGAGCTTACCTACAAGTGAACCAATTAAAACGATCATATCATACGTTTGTTCAGCACCATAAGGAATCGCTTTTAGAGGGTTCGTTTCGATCGGACGCATAACACCAATTTGACCCACGATTTCACCCTCACCTTGTTCGACACCTTGTGGGACTACATTGGCTGTTGCCGTTGTACCACTGCGGTCCACTTCAAACTCTAGGCTTTTACCTGGGTTTTGTTGAATGATTGCCGACAGTTGCTCCCAGCTACTAATCGACTCACCATTAATTTTCGTAACACGGTCACCATCTTGAAGCCCTGCTGCACTCGCAGGACGATCATCCATAACTTCTGAAATAACAGGGTCTTTTGAAGGTATCCCTTGGAATAACCCCATGATGACAAAAATGAAGAATGCTAAAATAAAGTTGAATAATGGGCCTGCAAAAATGGCCATTGCACGCGCACCAACCGATTTAGAGTTAAATTGACGATCTAGCGGCGCAATAATAAGCTCTGTTCCATTTTCAACGATTGTCGCCGTGCGTGAGACGTTATAACGAACGAGCTTGTCCTCTTCATCATAGCCTTCAATCCATAGCTCTTTTTCTAAATCCGCACGTTCCACTTCTAAGAAAATGACATTTTGATATTGCATTTTTTGGTTTAATACGATTTTTTCAACGATATTCTCTTCGTTTGTCACGAGTGCTACACGATACCCTGGCTGTAACTCAACGGAATCTGTGTCCTCACCCGCCATTCGAACATAACCACCGATCGGTAAAAGGCGTAGCGTATAAACCGTTTCACCTTTCGTCATTCCGAAAATTTTCGGACCCATCCCAATGGCAAACTCGCGTACCATAATACCCGCGCGCTTTGCAAATATAAAGTGTCCTAGCTCATGGAAAAATACTAGTGAGCCAAAAATTGCGATAAAGGCAATAACTGTTTGCATAATCTCCCACCTTCGTTTGAGTAAACACGGAAAATATCCTCTAGTTTACCCTCATAGTTCCCTATTCTACCATGCTTGCAACAGATTTTCTCGTCTCACTATCTACATGTAAAATCGTTTGTAAATCTGGCACTAAAATATTATTATGCTTATTCATCACACGTTCAATGCATTCCTCAATTTGTAGAAACGTCATTTTTTCTTGTAAAAATAATGCGACAGCTGCTTCATTTGCTGCATTCATTGCCGTTAAAATTGTACCACCCATTCGTCCTGCATCATAAGCAAGCTTCAACGCACGGAAACGATCAAAATCAACCTCTTTAAAATGAAGTTGACCAATTTGCGCTAAGTTTAAACGTTGCCCATTTTGTAACGGAAGACGATCTGGATAACTCAGTGCATATTGAATCGGCACACGCATATCCGGCGTACCAAGTTGAGCGATCACACTTGTATCTTCAAATTCGACCATTGAATGAATAATACTCTCTCGGTGTAACAACACATCAATATTGTCATAAGGCATATTAAATAACACATGCGCTTCGATTACTTCCAGCCCTTTATTCATCATTGTCGCAGAATCGATTGTAATTTTTGCGCCCATTGACCAGTTCGGATGATTCAGTGCATCCCTTACCGTTACACCGTCTAACTGTTCGCGCGTTTTATCGCGGAATGAACCACCAGAAGCTGTTAAAATAAGACGTTCGATTCGTTTCGGATTTTCACCGTTCATCGATTGAAATAAAGCCGAATGTTCACTATCTACTGGTAAAATCGGCGCATTATACTTCTTCGCTTCCGCCATCACTAAATGGCCTGCCGTTACTAACGTTTCTTTATTCGCAATGGCAATTGTTTTCCCCATGCGAATGGCAGCAAGCGTTGACTCTAAACCGACACTGCCTAAAACAGCGTTCACTAATACCGTCGATTCAGGATGTGTCGCTACATCAACAAGACCTTTTTCACCATATGTAAAAGCAATCGTCGGATAATCCTTTTGCAATAAACGTGCAGCTTCCTCTGTTTGCATCGATACTAATTCAGGTTGAAGCTTTTCAATAATTTGACGTGATTTTTCAATATTTTGTCCAGCAGAAAATGCAACAAGTTTAAATTGGTCAGGATGTGCCAGTAAAATATCAAAAGTTTGCCATCCAATTGAACCTGTTGCACCTAATAAACTAATCTTTTTCACAGCAATACTTCCCCTCTTTTAATTACGCAAAAAAATGTAAAAAATGTAGTAAAGGTACGACAAATAATAAACTGTCAAAGCGATCTAAAATGCCCCCATGACCTGGTAAAATATTTCCTGAATCCTTTACACCGTAATGACGCTTGATGGCTGATTCAACTAAATCACCCATTTGACCGACAATCGAAGCAACAATAGTAACAATAATTAGTTGCAAATAGCTTGCAGTAAACGGATAAATCATTTGCATCGCGATGGCAAATAACACAGCGATGACAATCCCCCCAACAAATCCTTCTATCGTTTTGTTAGGCGAAATTTCTGGCCACAATTTATTTTTCCCTAGTTTACGTCCGACAAAATACGCGCCTGAATCGGTTGTCCAAACAACAAGCAACGCAAAAACGATAAATTCTAAACCAATCATTCGTGCTTCAATAAAGTAATGAAAGCCTAGTCCAACATAAAATATACCTAATAAAATAAAGCCAATTTCATCAAATGTCATTTTATTTTTAACAAGTACAGTATAAATTAATAATAGCGCTGCAATCCCGTAAACAATCATTAATTTCGAGTCATAGCCTAAGGTTTGCACGACCTCAGTTGACCATGTTTCTGGAATGACAAGTATTAACAATGCTAACAAGCCTAAAATTCCCGGAATTGAAACGATAGAAATATTTTTCATTTTTAAAATTTCATAAAATCCGACTATGGCTAGTGCACAAATTACAAGTGCAAACGGAGCGCCTCCATAAATAACAAATGGAATAAATAATGCTGCAGCTATTACTCCGGTAATAATGCGTTGTTTCAATTCGTTCCTTCTCCTTTCAGCCCTCCATAACGGCGGTTACGGTTTTGATACACCGTGATGGCTTCCTTTAAGCATGCCTCATCAAAGTCTGGCCAATGCGTATTGGTAAACCAAAATTCCGTATATGCGAGCTGCCATAACATAAAATTGCTAATTCTCACTTCACCACTCGTTCGAATGAGTAAATCAGGCTCTGGTAAGTGAGCCGTCATGAGATGTTGTGTAATATGTTGTTCATTGATTTCTTCAATTGCAAGCGTACCTGCTTCTACTTCTTTCATCAACTGTTGCATCGCCATCACAATTTCGGCACGACCGCCGTAATTCATTGCAAAGTTTAAAATAAGTCCCGTATTATTTTTCGTCGCATCCATTGCTTTTTGTAGTGCGGCTTGCGTATATTTCGGGAGTGTTTCCATAACACCGATCATCTCAATCCGGATATTACGTTCCATCAACTCCGGTAAAAAGGACGTTAAAAATTGCTCAGGTAATTTCATTAAAAATTCTACTTCTGATTTAGGGCGCTTCCAATTCTCGGTTGAAAATGCATACAGCGTTAATACTTTCACCCCTAAATCACAAGCACAACGCGTAATTTTACGAACGGTTTTCATTCCTTCATGGTGCCCTGCAACACGTGGCATTGAACGTTTTTTTGCCCAACGACCATTACCGTCCATGATGATCGCAATATGGGTAGGAATGTCTTCACCTTTAACTAAGCCCACACTTTCATTCATTGTTGGCGTAATTTTATTCATTTTTTTCATTAAAAGTTTTTTAAACATCATTAATTCCCCCAACTGCACATATCGGACTATTTTCTAGTTTATCATATCAAAAAAGTATTTTCATGTCCTCGTTTACTTCTTAAACCCACTCAACAAGGAAGCCTCTTATTCGCACTTCTCTTACTAATCTATTATGTATTTCATAACGAAATGACTCTTTGCTAAACTTTTTCCATTCTTGCCTTTATAGGTTAACCTATAAATTACCTATTTAACTTGTTACAGCAAGTTAAATTTCCCACCGGATGTCACAGAATTTTAGTGGCATTTTTCGAGCAAGCCCGAAAAAAATCTAGACGCATTTACGACGAGGCGTAATGGATTAAATATTATCCACTTAAAAAAACGTCCTTACTAGCAGGACGTTTTTATCCATTTAAAGTTCACTTACTCGTAAAAAAAATTTGGTCCAATAGAATGTTGGCCATTCGTTAATTCCACAAGTTAAACTGTTAAAATTTCTTTTTCTTTTTCTTTTACAAGCTCGTCTACTTTAACGATCGAGCTATCTGTTAGTTTTTGGATATCTTCACCGAAACCACGTAATTCATCTTCCGTAATTTCTCCATTTTTCTCTAACTTTTTAAGGTCATCATTAGCATCACGACGAACGTTACGAACCGCTACTTTTGCTTCTTCAGCTGTCTTTTTAACTAGTTTTACTAAGTCTTTACGACGCTCTTCCGTTAAAGCTGGTATTGCTAAACGAATTACATTCCCATCGTTTGTCGGTGTAATACCGATATCTGAACGCATAATTGCTTTTTCAATTTCACCTAAAATAGTTTTATCATAAGGTGAGATGACTAATAGACGAGCTTCTGGTACAGAAACACCGCCTAATTGGTTAATCGGTGTTGGTGCACCATAATAATCTACTTGAATACGGTCAAGTAGTGACGCATTGGCCACACCCGCACGAATTGATGCTAGTTCTCGAGAGAAAGCACCAATTGATTTCGTCATTTTATCTTGAGCTTGATCTAATACTTGCTTTGACATTACGCATCTCTCCTAACTACAGTTCCGATTTTTTCGCCCATTACGGCACGTTTAATATTTCCTTGTTCAGACAAATTGAAAACAACAAGCTTAATATCATTATCCATACATAATGTTGATGCTGTTGAATCCATCACTTGTAAACCTTGTTGAATAACGTCTAAATAAGTAAGTGTATCATACTTAACAGCAGTAGGGTCTAATTTTGGGTCAGCGGAGTAAACGCCGTCAACATTATTTTTCGCCATTAAAATTGCATCTGCATTAATTTCTGCTGCACGCAACGCTGCCGTTGTGTCTGTAGAGAAATAAGGATTCCCCGTACCCGCCGCAAAAATAACAACGCGAGACTTTTCTAAATGACGCACTGCTTTACGACGAATATAAGGTTCTGCAACTTGTGTCATAACAATTGACGACTGAACACGTGTTGGAACACCAAGATTTTCCAGAGAATCTTGCAATGCTAATGCATTCATCACTGTTCCTAACATCCCCATATAGTCTGCATTTGCACGCTCCATGCCCATTTCAGCACCGATTTTACCACGCCAAATGTTTCCACCGCCAACTACTAAGGCTACTTCTACACCCAAATCAATGACTTCTTTAATTTCGCCTGCAATTGATTTGATTACTTCTGGTGAGAATCCAAAGCCTAGATCTCCTGCTAATGCTTCACCACTTAGTTTAATTACTACTCGTTTGTATTGAGACACATCCATAGTAGACCTCCGTTACCCATTTATTTAAAAGGAAATAGTCTATACTTACTACTTATGTAAGCTATTTCACTTGCATTAATTATATCTGTTAAAAATAGGGAACACGCAAATGGTGCTCCCTACTCTTTTTACTTCATTTATCGTTAACTAATATAGATATTATAAATTAGTTACCTTTAACTTGGTTCATTACTTCTTCCGCGAAGTTATCTTCACGTTTTTCGATACCTTCACCTACGCCGTAACGAGTGAAGCTTGTCACTGTACCACCTAAAGATTTAACGAAGTCACGTACTTTTTGGTCAGAGTTTTTAACGAAAGCTTGGTCTAATAAACATACGTCTTCGAAATATTTGCTCAGACGACCTTCTACCATTTTCGCAACGATGTTTTCTGGTTTACCTTCGTTTAACGCTTGCTCAGTTAATACTTTGCGTTCACGTTCAACTTCGTCTGCAGAAACTTCATCACGAGATACGTAAGTTGGGTTAATTGCAGCAATGTGCATTGCAACGTCTTTTGCAGCAGCAGCGTCAGTAGAACCTTCAAGAACCACTAATACACCGATACGACCGCCCATGTGTAAGTAAGCACCAAATGCGTCTGCATCTGTTTTTGTTTTAATTTCAAAACGACGTAATGAAATTTTTTCACCGATTGTTGCAGTAGCTGTAGAAATTTGGTCAGCAATTTTCACGCCGTCTTTTTCTAATTCTAAAGCAGCTTCTACTGATTCTGGTTTAGCAGTTAATAATTGCTCAGATAATGAAGAAACTAATTCTTGGAACTGTTCGTTTTTCGCAACGAAGTCTGTTTCAGCGTTTACTTCAATAAGGATTGCTTCATTACCGTTTTCTAAAATATAAGTTGTACCTTCAGCAGCGATACGGTCTGCTTTTTTACCTGCAGCAGCTAAACCTTTTTCACGTAAGAAGTCGATTGCCGCTTCTAAGTTACCTTCAGTTTGAACTAATGCTTTTTTGCAGTCCATCATACCTGCGCCAGTTTTTTCACGTAATTCTTTTACTAATTGTGCAGAAATTGTTGCCATGTTGAGTTTCCTCCTAAAATTTATATTAATTTTTTGAAATCATTCGTACTCCACTATACTAGATAGTTGAGGTTTGAAGCAAACTTCCTCAAGTTAAAGTTGTCTCAAAAAAAGGCGATAAGGGTATCAGCCACTTATCACCTTTTTTGAAGGTGAATTACTCAGCAGATTCTACAGCTGGAGCTTCTTCTTCACCTTGTTTAGCTTCTAATAAAGCGTCAGCCATTTTAGCAGTTAATAATTTAACAGCACGGATAGCATCATCGTTTGCAGGGATTACGTAATCAATTTCATCTGGATCACAGTTAGTGTCTACGATACCAACTAGAGGGATGTTTAATTTGATTGCTTCTGCAACTGCGATACGCTCTTTACGAGGGTCTACGATGAACATTACGTCCGGAATAGCTTTCATATCGCGGATACCGCCTAAGAATTTTACTAAACGTTCGTGTTCTTTTTTAAGTTGGATTACTTCTTTTTTAGGAAGTACGTCAAAGATACCGTCTTCTTCCATTTTTTCGATATCTTTCATACGCTTAACACGTTTTTGAATTGTACCGAAGTTAGTTAAAGTACCACCTAACCAACGTTGGTTAATGTAATAGTTGCCTGAACGTTCAGCTTCATCTTTGATCGCTTCTTGTGCTTGTTTTTTCGTACCAACGAATAAAACTTTACCACCGTCTTGACCAACTTGACGCATGAAGTTGTAAGCTTCCTCTAATTTTTTAACTGTTTTTTGTAAATCGATAATGTAGATACCGTTACGCTCAACGAAGATATATTTCTTCATTTTTGGGTTCCAACGGCGAGTTTGGTGACCGAAATGTACACCAGCTTCAAGTAATTGTTTCATAGAAATTACTGACATGTGTGTTTCCTCCTAAAATGTTTGGTTTTTTCCCTCCGTATTTTTCATCTGCAACAAGCTACTAGAATATGTCTAGCACCACTTACTACATCAAAATACGTGTGTAATGTTTAACACCGTTTGTTAATATAACATAACGATCTGGCAAGTGCAACTACTTTACGCATGAAACTTGATCAGAAGCTCTATTTCTGTTTTGCCTCTTTGCATCGTTTTTGCTATATTTTCGACGCTCATTCCTGCTTTATGATAGGATATCACTTGCTCCTCGTAAGTTTGCTTTTTGGGAATTGTATCTTCTACTACTTCCTCTGCTATCGACAGTTGTTTATTTTGCTCTGATTCCGCTTGTGGCACTTCTTCGGGAGATTGAGCTTTTTGTTTACTGTAAGCATTCGTGACCATTGCTTTCGGAATATATTGACGCACTTCAAGTCCCGTTACTTCTTCTGTTGTAAGTGAAACTTGTCCATTTTGACTTATAGTTGTTGCTTGCTCAGGTTGGACTGTAATTGGTGCCTTTTTTTCAACAGAGGGCAAAGGTTTTGTCACCTGAGAAACAATTCCTTTTTCCTTCGTTTGTTGAAGCTCCTTAATAAGACGATCATTTTCTTCTTTCATTTCGACTAAATAAAGACCTATTGCATCATCCATTTCACGAATCAATTGGTTTTGGCGAATTTCCAAATCTTTAAACTTCGAAATTTTACTATTCAGAAGAATGATGATAAATATCGTTATTAACTGGATGATAAACAATGCGATTATTAATCCTGTAACCATTATTTCTCCTAACCGCTAAAATCGAACAGATTCCCTTTAAAAGGATGATGCACGTCCTGTTCTTGCTGTTGCTTTTTTTTCTTATTCTTTCCATTCGATGTTTGCCCATTATTTGAAGCATCATTTTCATCTTCCTCGTCAATGGCATCCATACCTTCTGATGTATTCACAGCTAATTGCTTCCGTTCAATTTCACGTTTTAACGCTTCATTTGCATCAAGCTGTTGATTGATCGTTCTTTGATGGTGTTGATCGGCCATTTTCCCAGCATCAAACGTTTTTGGAATGGCAATTTGTAACTCTACGCCTTTTAAACTCATAACAATACCTCCTAAGCATTCATCATTTCAGAAGTTAATAGTTTACGTAATTTAAATAACGCTTTCGAGTGAATTTGAGAAATACGCGATGTCGATAATTCTAGCATTTCACCAATTTCGGTTAAAGTCATTTCCTCTGTATAAAACAAACTAATGACAAGCTGCTCTTTTTCATTTAGTTTTTGAATATTATGAGCCAAATCTCCTAATAGTTCGGAATGAACAATTTGTTGTTCTGGCGTCTTTGTATGGTCATCTCGAATAACGAAAGATTTCCCTTCATTATCATCTTGATCTAATTGTTCGTTAATGGATAAAACATTTGAATAAAAATGTTCATGGAATGTTTGATACACTTCTTCAACAGGTATTTCCATATGTTCTGCTAGCTCTTCTGGTGTTGCATGGCGCATCAACTTTTGCTCTAAACTTTCGATTTGTCCTTCTAGCTTTTTAGCCTTTTCACGAGCCGATCGTGGAAGCCAATCCTCTTTACGCAACCCATCAATAATTGCACCACGAACGCGAAATGAGGCATATGTATCGAATTTCAAATCACGATTTATATCAAATTTGTTGAGCGCATCAAATAAGCCCATCATCCCTAAACTAGTCAAATCATCTCTTGAAACATTTTTTGGTAAACCTACCGCAATACGTTGTACATGATAGGACACGAGTGGCTTAAATTTTCTTATAAGTAGGTCCCCCGCATCGGGATCTCGGTCAGTTGTCCAACGAATCCATAGTGCTTGCTCTTCCATATGCCTTTGCTGAGTCACCTGAATCCACCCTCCTTGACATTTAAACTTAATTATCTTTTATTATATCAAAAAGTCGACAAATAAACATGTGACAGAAGGATGATACATGGCTATTTCATCATTTTTTCGCCAAAAAAAAAGCCGACTATGTCGACTTTTGATCTATTTTTGTATTGCTTCTTCTTGACCATGTAGCATTGTGCGTACAACATTGGCAATTTCTTCTGTATTATCTTCTTCAAACTCAACCGTTGTTCGTTTATTTTGAGGAACAAATTGTTGCTGCTCTGCATGTAACGGTTCTACATTTGAAGGTGAATCCACTTCTGAATACGCAATATGCTCCGGTGTATAAAACACATAGCCTATAAAAGCACGGATTAAAAACATTGCGATAAAACCAATCAAAGCAACTACTAATGATGCACCAATTGTCGGCAATGGAAAAGCAAATGGATCTTGCACTGCCCATATAAAATACACCGTGAATGAACATAATGCAGCCCAAAAATTATAAAATAACGAACCAAACATCATATATCACTTACACCTCGATTGACCGTACGAATATTCAACATACTCGTCTCTGGATTAAATTCAATTGTTCTTCCACTATTACCGCCTGTATCTTCTGCGATAATTGGAATTCTCAATTTTCGTAATTGCTCTTTGACTGCTTCTACATTTCTAGGTCCTATTCGCATCGAACTTTTATCTGAAGTAAACTGAAACATTTGGGCACCACCAGCAATCTTTGCCTTCAGTTTAAAACTTTGAGCCCCTTGAAGTTTTACTAAGTTCACCAAAGCACTAACACCTGTATCTGCAAATTTCGCTTCATTAATTGATTCCGTTCTACCTAAACTAGAATCAGGTAACATAACATGTACTAACCCAGCAATTTTTTTTGATTCATCATAAATAATAACGCCAACACAAGACCCTAAACCTGATGTACGAATTGTCTTTGGCGTTTTTACTACATCCATTTGAGCGATTCCGACTTTAACGACTTCATTTCCATGCGATAATATCATTCAATCGGTACTCCTAATGCTTTAAATATCGCTTCAAATGATTCTGGATTTGGTAATAAGAAGAAATTCCCTCTTACAGCCTCTTCATCTTTAATGTCTTCTTCAAAAATCGCTGTATTAATAACAATTACGGTGTCGCTCACTTGGGATAGTTCAATTAAACCAATACTAATAATTGCACCAAACATATCTACACTCAATCCAGGTACTGTTGGGTAAATTTTCAATCCAGTAAAATCAGACAACGCGGATAAATAGGAACCCGATAAAATATTCCCCATTTCCTGCATTGCAGATAAGCCTAATTCTGGAACAGATGGCGCATAAAAATCAAACGATTCATCGTGAATTAAACGACGAATAAAGCGATTTGCTTGTTCAATCGGAAGAATAAAAAACATGCTACCTTCCGCATCGCCTTCAATGCGTAAAAAAATACCAACTACTACATTTTCCGAGCCACCAGCTAATTCCATCATGTCATTAAAAGAAACCATTTCTACATTTGGAACACGCATATCAATTTTCTTTTGCAATAAGTCTGATAATGCCGTTGCAGCATGGGCTGCTCCAATATTTCCGATTTCTTTTAATACATCTAGGTGGATCGAATTGATTTTGTCACTAAAATTCATTTACAATCCCTACTTTGATAGATTCTAGGAGAGCTTTCCCCTCCTAGAAAATTATTCAACCAATCACAATTAGCGTTGTCACAGGACATGACAATTTTTTTAGCCTTTGTTCCCCGTCCTAAGCTAGAGTTCTTTCAACTCTGCCTCGACTGAATCCAGTGGAAATTTAGCCTTTATCAACCACTAAAAAAGTGGAGAAGTTTCGTTGAAGGAAATTAATCAAGCGGATTTAACACTTTCTCTAAGTGAAGTAAAATTAATAAACGATTTTCTAATTTCGCTACTCCTGCAATAAACTCTTCTTCCAACGAACCAACAACTTCTGGTTGCTGCTCAATCGATTCAGAATCAATGTCTAATACATCATTAGCAGAATCCACGACAAACCCCACTTCCATTGTTTCAAGCGTAATAATGATAATACGCGTTGTTTCTTCATTTTCCGGAATAGGCAGTTCGAAACGTTCACGTAAATCAATTACTGGCGTTACAACACCGCGCAAATTAATGACACCTTTTACAAAACGCGCTGTTTTCGGTACTCGTGTAATATGCATTAATTTTTCGATCCCTTTAACGTGTGAAACAGGTATGGCATACTCTTTATCTGCTAACTGAAACACTATAACCTTCAGATTCTTTTGCTCTACCGCATTCGTCATCTTCTACACCTCTTATCCTATTTACTTCATCAGTGCGTTACAATCTACAATTAACGCAACTTTACCATTACCTAAAATTGTGGCACCCGATATCGCAAAAATATTCGTTAAATAATCGCCAAGTGATTTGAGAACAATTTCTTGTTGTCCGATGAATGAATCAACAACTAACCCTGCAAGTTTATCGCCTTTACGCACAATAACAATCGAGTGGAACCCATCTTCTTTCATCTCTTTACGCGGCACTTCAAAAATTTCTTCAAGGAATACAAGCGGTACTACTTTGCCACGGAAATCAATTACTTTTTGATTATGAGCATTTAAAATATCTGAGTTGCGGATAATCGACGTCTCAATAATGGATGATAATGGAATTGCGTAAATCTCTTTTTCAATTTCAACTAACATCACTGAAATAATCGATAATGTTAATGGTAATTGAATAGAGAAAACTGAACCTACATTTTGAGTAGAATCAATTGAAATATTTCCACCTAATGATTCGATTGTTGTTTTCACAACATCTAAACCAACACCACGACCCGAAACATCTGAAATCACTTCTGCAGTAGAGAAACCAGAAGCTAAAATAAGTTCATTAATTTGCTTATCTGTCATCGTTAATGATTGTTCATGTGTAACAATCCCTCTCGAAAGTGCCTTCGCTAATACGCGATCACGGTTAATACCTGCCCCATCGTCTTCAATTTCGATAAACACATAGTTTCCACTATGGTAGGCACGCAATTGAACTGTACCTTCTTCAGGCTTTCCTTTTGCACGGCGCTCCTCTGGACTTTCAATCCCATGGTCGACCGAATTACGGATTAAGTGAACAAGTGGATCACCGATTTCATCAATTACTGTACGATCTAGTTCTGTTTCTGCACCGATGACATCTAATGTAATTTTCTTATTCAAATCACGTGATAATTGACGAACCATTTTCGGGAAGCGGTTAAATACTGTTTCTACCGGTACCATACGCATCGTTAAAACAATATTTTGTAAGTCGCCCATTGTACGACTCATACGCTCTACCGTTTCATTTAGCTCACCATGATTTACTTCTGATGCGATCGATAATAAACGCCCGCGATCGATTGCAAGTTCTTCAAATAGATTCATTAAAATATCTAATCGTTCAATATTTACACGAATGGTTTTACTTGAAGCGTGAACCGTTGTCTTGCTATTATTGTTTGTTGCTTGAGGTTTTTGAACAGGTTGGACTGCAGGCTCTGGTACAACAGTAGTAGATACGCTTGTTTCTTGTACTTGCACTTCTACTTGTTCTTCCGCATGCGTATGAGTAGTCGCTGATTGCGTAAATACACCTTGATGGATTTCATTTACTTCAACAGAATCGACTTCCGACACTTTCATTAACATCTTTTGTAAATCTTCAGCATTTTCTTTTGAAATATAAGCAACATAAAATTCATGATCGAATTGTTCTTCTTCTAATCGCTCTACTGTTGGAGATGATTTAATGACATCTCCGTTCTTCTCTAAAATTTCAAAAACCATAAACACACGCGCTGCTTTTAATAGACAGTCTTCGCGTAACGTAATTGAAATTTCGTAAGCTTTGAAATCTTGTTCTGACGATTGAAGTAACACCGTTTTTTCAAAATCATCGTATGTTAATTTTAAGTTAGCTGCGTCCACTTTTGTCTCAAGTTTTTGCGTTGCTTCTACAGGTGCGATTGCGACAGTTGTTGCGGCTGTCTCTCCTGATTCAATTAGCTTTAATTTTTCTACGGTTACTTGAACGTCACGTTTCCCGTCCCCACCATCCGCAATATCATAAACCATTTCTTCTAAGTGATCGACCGATTCAAATACAACATCGAAAATTTCCGGTGTTACTTTAATTTTTTCATTACGAATCGCATCTAGCACATTTTCCATTTTATGCGTTAAATCTGCTAAATCTTCAAACCCCATCGTTGCCGACATCCCTTTAAGCGTATGAGCAGAACGGAATATCTCCCCAACAATTGCTAAATCTTCAGGATTTTTTTCTAATTCTAATAAATGCTCGCCACATGCTTGTAAATGTTCTTTACTTTCTTCGATGAACATCTCTAAATATTGATTTACTTCCATTTAGAATGGCTCCCCTTTTTAAGACATATATTTCATAATCGTTTGTGCAATATCGTCAACATCTGCCACTTCATCAACAAGCTGCGTCTCCACGGCAGCTTTTGGCATTCCATATACAATACAAGTTTCCGCTGACTCAGCAATTGCCATTACATTCCCTGTTTTCTTTAAAGCAACCAAACCTTTTGCACCGTCATACCCCATTCCAGTCATCACTACTGCAATTTTGTCGAAGTCTGAGTATTGACTCACATCTTCAAACATAACATCGACGGATGGGCGATGTCCCGACCGAGGGGGCTCGGTTTGATCTGTAACAATTGCAAATGTGGCGCCTACTTTTCTTAGTTTCAAATGGTAGCCACCTGGTGCAATATAGGCTGTACCTTTTTGTAAAATATCCCCTTGTTCGGCCTCTTTCACATGAATTTGGCTCAATTGATCCAAACGTGTAGCAAGTGATTTTGTAAATCCTGCTGGCATATGTTGAACAACTAAAATCGGGGCATCTATATTCGCTGGTATTTTAGTAATGACCTCTTGCAGCGCTCTCGGGCCTCCTGTTGAAGTACCAATTAAAATGATTTTTTTAGCGTTATTGTTCCAGTCCACCTTTTTACTTGCCGTTACTATAGGTGGTATTGATTTCTTCATAACAGGTGCAGGTGAACTCACCAGCTTTTCAGTCTTAATTGGTTGGCCAACAGGTGGCGCAAACACATAGGGTCTCGAAATTGGTTTTTTTAATTTTGCAATTGGAATTTGAGCTGCCTGGGCCACTTTATACACCAATTCGTTTTGGATTTTATGTAGATCTAATGAAATCGTTCCACTTGGCTTCGTTATAAAATCAACAGCCCCGTATTCCATAGCAGTTAATGTGTTATCTGTTCCTCGTTGTGTTGTACTTGATAGCATGACAACAGGAACTGGACATACTTGCATAATTTCTTGTAACGCTTCGAGTCCGTTCATTTCTGGCATTTCAACATCCATTGTGACAACATCTGGCTTTAGTTGTTGAATTTTTTTGATCGCATCTTTTCCGTTTCGAGCAGTACCAACCACCTCTACTTTAGAATCATTGGCGAAAAAATCACTAATTAGCTTTCGCATAAATGCAGAATCGTCAACAACTAAAAGCTTACTTTTATTTGAGAAGTTCAATTACTCACGCCCTTTCGAAAAGATACTTTTTAGCTTGGATAAAAAATTAGTCGTTTTTATTGTAGAATGCACTTCTTCTGTTTGATGATGAAGAAATCGATTAACAATTTTTTGCATCGTTTTCGATATAGGTGCATCTGGGTACAATAACGTAAACGGTGTTTGCTGCCTTACCGCCTTTCGCACAACGCCATCTTCTGGTAAGGAGCCTAGTACAACAACCTCTTTTGATAAAAAACGTTCCATTACTGTTTTTAATCGATGAATTGTATCTTGTCCCTCTTCTATGTTGAATGCCCGATTACATAATAAGTAAAACGTCTTATGTTCATCTTTCATATGAATATATTTCATCATGGAATACGCGTCCATAATAGAAGTAGGTTCTGCCGTAGATATGACAATAATCTCATCTAAAGACGTGAGTAAATCTAACGACCAATTAGCTACACCCGCTCCCATATCAAACAACACATAATCGTATTCTTTCTGTAACAGTTCAAAACCTTCAATTAGACGTTCAAATGTCTTTTCTGACCATTCCATAATCGTTGCCATTCCTGAGCCACCAGAAATATATCGCAACCCGCCTGGTCCTTCAAACATGACATCTTGTATAGCTAAATTCCCATCTAAATAATCCTTTAAACTATACTTCACCGTTTTCCCTATTAAAATATGGATATTTCCCATTCCAATATCCATATCTAATATAACGACTTTTTTACCAGATTTAGCTAAAAGTGTAGCGAAATTCGTTGTAAAGTTACTCTTCCCTACGCCGCCTTTACCACTAACAACTGCAATAGATCTCCCTAGGGCTCCTTGGCTTTCAAGCATTTTCAATCGAAGTTTTTCAGCTTGATCTCTCATTTACATTCTCCCCTGAAAAAACAGTTCCAATAAACTATCTAAATTCGCTCGCTCTATGTCCTCTGGTACTTCTTGACCATTCGTATAGTAAGCAAGTCCCTTCTTATATTTAATCATTAAATTAAACATAGTGCCAATAGAATTTGTTTCATCAAGCTTTGTAAATATAAATTTTTCAATCGGTAAATTATCGAATTGATCAATAACGGCTTCTAAGTCTTTTTGCTTAGATGTTAAGGCTAGTACTAAAAAAGATTCTACATCTTCATCAAAATTGATCAATACTTTTAAATCGGCTACATATTTAACTTCTTTATAGTTTCGACCGGCTGTATCAATAAATATTAAATCGAGGTGATCCAATTTTTTTATCGCTTCGTTATAATCATTCGCATTGTAAACAATTTCTACTGGGGCTTGTAATAACCCAGCATATGTTTTTAACTGTTCAATTGCAGCGATTCGATACGTATCCGTTGTAATAAAACCTATTTTCTTTTTCTTTTCCAAAACAGCACGGGCTGCCATTTTAGCAATTGTCGTTGTTTTCCCCACGCCTGTTGGGCCTAAAACATTAATGTATTTTTTCTCATACGACAATCCGCCTATCGGTAAGGCTTCCATTCGTTGCTTTAAAAATTGTTGCGTCATCTTTTGCATTTCTAAATTTTGTAATTTAGAATCGCTCGTTTTAGAATGGACAAAAAGCTCATCACTAATTGCTGTGATAAGCTCTTCGCCAAGTTCCTGCTCTTTTAAAAAATCGACAAATGGTAAGAGTTCATCCGGATATTGAGATTTTGTCGACATGCGTTGCATAGATTGCATCATTAATTTTAAATCAGCAATTTCCTTCTTTAAGTCTTCAGGAAGTGTTGATTTTTCCTCTTGTGGAGCCTTTATTGACTCCACAAGAGGTATAATAGGTGTACTCGGAACACTTACTTGTTCTTGTATAGAGGAACTAGAAAATGGTTGAATGTTTTGGAATGATGGCAAAATTGGTTTCTTTTCAATTTGATCGACTCCTGCAACAACTTCAAAGCTTTTATGCTTCACCAATCCTAAAAATTTCTTCGTTACAACAACTTTCGAATTTAAAATAACCGCATCTTCCCCTAAATCAGCACGAATGAGCTTCATCGCTTCAGCAATAGAAGGCGCATTATATTTTTTCATTTTCATTCAACATTCACCACCCCTACACTTTGAATTTCCACTGCGGCATCTAATTCATTATAAGACAATATTGGCACTTGTGGGAAATAGCGCTCTGTTAATTGTCTTAAATACATTCGGACACCTGGTGAGCATAAAATAATCGGAGACTGCTCCATATAAGAGATACGCTCCACTTCTTTTGCAATACCCTCTAATACAAACTGTGAATCTTGAGGGTCCATCGCTAAGTAATTGCCATGATCCGTTTGCTGGATGCTATCTGCAATTAATTTTTCTACTTTCCCAGATACGGTAATAACCTTCAATGCAGGTTGTCCACCGACATACTGTGCAGTAATTTGTCTCGCTAATGCTTGTCTTACGTACTCTGTTAAAATATCTGTATCACTTGTCAGCTTTGCGTAATCTGCAAGCGTTTCAAATATAATCGGTAAATTTCGAACAGAAACATTTTCACGAAGTAACCTGCCCAATACTTTTTGAACTTCTCCAATCGATAAAGGATTTGGAATCAGTTCGTCTATTAAAATAGCATGTGTTTCTCGTAAATGATCGATAAGCTGTTTCGTTTCTTGGCGACCTAACAATTCGTGTGCATTTGCTCGAATAATTTCAGTTAAGTGTGTAGAAACAACGCTTGGTGGGTCTACTACTGTGTACCCATACATCTCCGCATCTTCTTTTACCTGTTCTGTAATCCATTTAGCAGGTAAACCGAATGATGGTTCAATTGTGTCAATTCCTTCGATTGAATCGTCGTCTCCTGGACTCATTGCTAAGTAATGATCAAGCAATAATTCACCACGTGCCATTTCATTACCTTTAATTTTTATGCGGTATTCATTTGGCTGTAACTGAATATTATCGCGAATACGAACAATAGGGATAACAATTCCTAGCTCTAAAGCAAGTTGACGTCGTATCATGACAACTCGGTCAAGTAAATCCCCACCTTGAGCTGCATCCACTAATGGAATCAGTCCGTATCCAAATTCAAATTCGATTGGGTCAACAGTTAATAAATTAATAACGTTTTCTGGACTTTTCATCGTATCGGATGCCACTTCTTCTTCAATTTCCATAATTTCTTCAGGCGTCTCATCCTTCTTATGATCCATTAAATACGCACCTAATATTAATGCAGCTCCAATTGGAATCGTAATCCATAGTGGAATCGGTGTGAAGAAACCGAGTAACAGAATCGTTCCACCCGCAACATATAGTAACTTTGATTGTGCAAATAATTGATTTGTAATATCGGAGCCTAGATTTCCGTTTGATGCCGCACGCGTTACGACGATACCCGTTGCTGTCGAAATTAAAAGTGCTGGAATTTGTGATACTAATCCATCACCGACTGTTAAAATCGAGTATCTTGTTGCTGCCTCACCAAATGCTAAATCCATTTGTACCATACCAATAATCATACCGAATAATAGGTTGATTGCAACCATAATAATCGATGCAATGGCATCCCCTTTTACAAACTTCGTCGCACCGTCCATCGCTCCGTAAAAGTCTGCTTCTCCAGACACTTTTTCCCGGCGCTCGCGTGCTTCTTTTTCCGAAATGACACCTGCGTTTAAATCCGCATCAATACTCATTTGCTTACCAGGCATCGCATCTAATGTAAAACGTGCAGCTACTTCAGCAACACGTTCAGAACCCTTTGTAATAACGATAAACTGAATAATAACAAGCAATAGGAATATTACTAAACCGACTAAAACATTCCCACCTGTTACGAAATTACCAAACGTCTCTACTACATCCCCCGCATCACCTTTTGCTAAAATTGCACGCGTCGTTGACACTGATAAAGCGAGTCGGAAAAGTGTCAGTAATAAAATGATTGTTGGGAAAATCGAGAAGTCTAATGCTTCTTTCATATTCATCGATGTTAAAAGCACTAATAATGCAAGTGTAATATTAATGATAATTAAAAAACTCAGTAACCAAGTTGGAAGAGGGATAATGAGCATGGCTACAATTAAAATAACTGCAGCTAAAACCCCTAGATCGCGTATTTGCATTGTTGTCCCCCTGCTTTCATTTGTTAAATTTTACGTTTAATTCGATAGACATAGGCAAGAATTTCAGCTATGGCTTTGAAAAATTCTTCCGGTACATTTTGACCAACTTCTACTTGATCGTACATCGCACGTGCAAGTGGTCTATTTTCAACCATTACTACATCATGTTCTTTTGCAATTAACTTAATTTTTTGAGCAACAAAATCTGTTCCTTTGGCGACAACTTTTGGCGCCTCCATTTGATCTTCATCATATTTTAAGGCAATTGCAAAGTGAGTCGGGTTCGTGATAACGACATCGGCTGTTGGCACTTCTTGCATCATTCGGCGCATAGCCATCTCTCTTTGACGTTGCTTTATTTTTGATTTAATCAGCGGGTCACCTTCTGAGTTTTTATATTCGTCCTTTAAATCTTGCTTAGACATTTTGAGTTGCTTTTCATATTCAAATTTCTCATATAAATAATCAATTAAAGCAATAAAAATAAGCATTAACGACGCAGCGATCCCCATGATGGCTGATAAATAAGCAACGGTTGACAATATTTGCGCAGGACTATGTAACGCAAGTGATAGTACATCTTCTAAATAAATAACGATAACAAACGTCGTCACTGTGCCTATAAATGTAACTTTTAATAACGATTTGACTAAGTTGACAATGGACCTAACTGAAATGATTTTTTTAATCCCTTTAATAGGGTCCATTTTTTTCAAATCAAATTTTAATGTTTCTGTCGTAAACAGTAAGCCAAACTGGAAATAGTTCGCTCCAATACCTGCAATCATTGCAACGACCATTATTGGTAAGGTCATAATCGCCATTTCCTTTAGTAATTCAACATACATTTTCATTACTGTTTCTGCACTCATTGTTTCGAGCAACATATTCCGTTCAAGTGCCTGTAATAAAACACCTTTCATGCCATTGTACATAAATGGGGCGTAAAATATTAAAAAAGCAAACATGACAAGCAATAGAACAGCTGCAGTAACATCCTGACTTTTTAATACTTGCCCTTTTTTCCTTGCATCTTGACGTTTTTTCGGAGTCGCTTTTTCTGTTTTTTCACCTGCGAAAAATTGAAGATCTAATGATACATGTAATTTCATACTATTCACCACCTAATATAACCATTAAGTCGCGTAAAGATAAAATCATCAATTCGATTAAATCCTTCATTACCCCGACTAATACACCCATCGTCACAATTAAAACAAGAAAACCAACAGCTATTTTAATAGGAAAACCAATAACGAAAATATTCATTTGAGGTACAGTTTTACCTGTAATCCCTAATGCTAATGTAACTAAGAATAGGGTTGCAACTATTGGAGCTGACATTTGAAATGCGATGGCAAATACTGCAGTAAACATTTTAATAATAAACATGACGGTCACTTCTTCCCCAAAGTTCGGGAATAACTGATTCATCGGCATAAATTGATAACTATAAAAAATTCCATCTAAAATTAAATGGTGACCATTGATTGCTAATAACAATAGCAATGCAATGAAATTAAGAAACTGTCCCATTAACGGTGATTGCGCTCCTGTTTGGGGGTCTATAATATTAGCCATCGCAAATCCCATTTGGAAATCAATAAACCCACCTGCAATTTGTACAGCAGACATGACCATAGAAGCAGCAAGACCGAGCATTAAACCAATGATCACTTCTTTTAAAACTAATAATAAATAGTCTCCATTTATTTCAAATGGTTCTATTTGAAATGTGTAATACATCATCCACGACAAGACCAGCGCCAAAGCAATACGAACTTGCGGCGGAATTGTTCGGTAAGAAAGCAAAGGGACTGATACGAAAAAGGCAGAAACACGCGCAAAAATTAATAATAAGATTGAAATATTCGGTAATAATTCCGTCATTTGCTCACCCAATATATCGAACTAAATTATTTAAAATACTATGAAAATAATCTGTCATTCTCGAAATCATAAATGGCCCAAATAATATAATTGAAACTAATACAGCAACAATTTTCGGCACAAACGCTAATGTTTGCTCTTGAATCGATGTTGTTGCTTGGAATATACTCACTGCTAAACCAGTAATTAGTGCAACTAGAAGCAATGGACCTGAAACAATTATCACTGTAAATATTGCGGTTTCTGCAATTGAAATGACCATTTCCTGTGTCATTATGTATCATCCCCTAAAAACTTTGAAGTAAAGATTTCATTACTAAATACCAACCGTCGACTAAAATGAATAATAAAATTTTAAATGGTAGTGAAATCATTACTGGAGGCAGCATCATCATACCCATCGACATAAGCGTACTTGCGACAACCATATCGATTACTAAGAATGGTATGAAAATCATAAAGCCCATTTGAAATGCAGTTTTAATTTCACTTAAAGCAAATGCAGGAACAAGCATTGTCAATGGAATATCTTCAATTGTTTCTGGATATTCTGCTTCATTGTATTCCATAAATAATTGTAAATCTTTTTGTCTTGTATGCTTCGCCATAAATTCTTTAAATGGTAGCGCTGCACGTTCATACGCTTCTTCAAGTCCAATTTCTTCATCAAAAAGCGGTTGTATCGCTTGGTCGTTTACTTGCTGAAACGTAGGAGCCATAATAAAAAACGTTAAAAACAGCGCTAAACCAACAATTACTTGGTTTGGAGGCATTTGATTGGTCGCCAGCGCTGTACGTGTAAATGACAATACGATGACGATCCGTGCAAACGAAGTCATTAATATTAAAATACTCGGTGCTAATGATAGTACCGTTAAAAGTACTAATAATGTAACAGATGTGGAAACATTACTTGGATCGCTTTCAGAAAAGACCGATAAAAAATCTGTCATTGCTTATCATTCTCCTGCTCTTTCCAACGTTCCAACTCTTCACTGCGTTCCTGTTTAATTTTATCAATACGTTCATTAAACATTTCATTAAATTTTGGACTTTCAGTTACATTTGTTGGTTGATTTTTTTTCGAAAACTTTTTAAATAATTCTACGATATATGGTGTAGCAGACCCATTCAACTGATTATCTCCATATTGAGCGAGCAACTGTTCAACATCTTCAGGTGCTGAAATTTCTTTAATTAAATGAATATCTTCACCAATACCTAACACATAAACTTTATTACTAATTTGCACTAATTGAACAGACTTTTGCGGTCCTACCGACAACCCTCCGATATTACGAATAACTGAGTTTTGTTGATAGCTTAAATTACGTTTGTTTAAAAACTTTAAAACAAATAATAACAACCCTAGTACGAATACTAATGCTATTAATATTTTTATGTATTCCCAGAACCCCATACTAACAGATGACGAGTCAGTAGCTTCTGTTTCGTCATCTGAAGTATTGTCTTCTTGGCAACTTTTAGGGTTTTCCATACAATCGTCCAAAAATTTAACCGATGCAAAAGTTCCATCCGAGCTTGGTATGATGCTTAAGGACATCACGATAATTCCAATGACTATCCAATATCGAAATGATAATTTTGCTAACATAAAATCAACCTAAAGCTTTTTGAATCGCTTCAATTACACGGTCTGCTTGGAAAGGCTTTACGATGAAATCCTTTGCTCCTGCTTGAATTGCATCAATAACCATTGCTTGTTGGCCCATGGCAGAACACATAATAACGATCGCACTTGGATCCGTGCCTTTAATCGCTTTTAACGCAGCAATACCATCCATTTCCGGCATTGTAATATCCATCGTTACTAAATCTGGGCGTAACTCATTATATTTTTCGATTGCTTGAACGCCATCCGCTGCTTCACCAACTACCTCGAAACCATTTTTCGTTAAAATATCCTTGATCATCATGCGCATGAACGCGGCATCGTCAACAATTAAAATCTTTTTAGACATACACTGATTCCTCCAATTAAAATCTATCGTAAATTATTCAAGCGATCTGCTTGGCTTAAAATATCTGTGATTCGAACACCAAAGTTCTCATCAATTACTACCACTTCACCTGTTGCAATTAAGCGACTATTCACTAGAATATCTACTGGCTCACCTGCAAGTTTATCCAACTCGATAATGGACCCACTTGATAATTCCAAAATTTCTTTTACAGAACGCTTTGTACGACCAAGTTCAACCGTCACTTGTAAAGGTATATCTAATAGCATGTTTAAATTACGTGCCTCAGATTGTGTAATATTCGCAGACTCAAAACTTGTGAACTGTGCTTGTTGTACATTTACTGGTGGCTGCTGTTGCTGTGTAGGCATGGCATACATCGGTTGTTGGTACATTGGTTGTTGCTGAGCTACCGGTTGTTCATAGTACGGCTGTTGTTGCATAGGTTGTGGCATTGGTGGTGCTGGTTGTTGAACAGGCTGTGGCATTGATGGTGCTGGCCCTGCAACTGGTGCAGGCTTATCCAAAACAGTTGTTGCAGCTGCCTCTGAATCGTCAACCTCTCCCATTAATGACTTTACTATCTTTTTACTAAAATTTAAAGGTAATAGTTGCATTAAGTTCGAATCGATTAATTCACCGATACGTAATCTGAATGAGATTTTAACTAATAGATCATCATCTGGAATATTATCTGTTCCTTCGTTTTGAGAGAAATTCATCAAATCAATTGAAGGGGGTGAAATATCCACCTTTTGATTAAATACTGTCGACATTGATGTCGCAGCAGAACCCATCATTTGGTTCATCGCTTCTTGCACAGCACTTAATTGTATTTCGCTAAGTTCTGGCTTTGGATTTAAACCATCGCCACCTAACATTAAGTCTGCGATAATCGCAGCGTCTGATTGTTTTATGACAAGTAAATTCATACCTGATAAGCCAATTGTATATTCAACTTGTACAGCAACATATGGATGCGGGAACTCCTCCTCCAAACGTTTGCGATTAATCATTGAAATACTAGGCGTTGTGATATCTACCTTTTGTCCTAATAATGCGGATAACGCAGTAGCAGAACTACCAAAGGAGATATTGCCCACCTCACCTAATGCATCTTGTTCCATTGGATCCAGGTGGTCATCTACATTGATTTCACCATCATTTTCATTTTCTTCATCGTTCTTATTGGCAGGAATATCCTCCAATGTCTCGCCCCTTAATAGAGCCTCAATTTCTTCTTGGGAGAGCATTTCATCACTCATCTTCGTCTCCTCCTTTCAAAGGGTCGATAATTTGGATAGCCATTTTTTTATTTAATTTACCTGGCTGAACCGTAAATTTCGGTAAATTCCCTACTTTTAACAAAAGAGGGTCTTTAATTTTTTGATCGAGTTCAATGACATCACCTATCGCCATTGTTAAGAAGTCTTCAATTGTAATATCCGAATTTCCTAACTCCGCAACGACTGGTAGCTTTGCTTGCTTCACTCGTGTTTCAAGCATTTTCGTTTGTTCAGGTGAAATTTCTTTCGTATTCGTTTGCATCCAATAACGCACAGATAAGTTCGGTACGATTGGCTCTAAAACAACATGCGGAATACAAATATTAATCATACCTGTTGTTTCACCGATAATCGTATTTAAAGAAATAACGACAACCGTTTCATTTGGAGAAATCATTTGTAGGAACTGTGGATTTACCTCAAGTTCAACAAGCATTGGATCTATTTCAGCAATATTTTCCCATGCTTCACGTAGATTATCAAATGAACGTTCAAATAAATTCGTCATGATTTTTGTTTCAATTTCAGTCAAGTTATCGACATTACTATGACTCGAACCCGCTCCACCCATTAATCGGTCTAACATTGAGTAGGCGATATTAGGGTTGATTTCCATTAAAATATTTCCATCTAATGGCGGCACTTCAAATACATTAATTAATGTCATATTCGGGATTGACCGAACAAATTCTTCAAACGGAATTTGGTCTACGGATGCAACAGTTATTTGAACATAACTTCTCAATTGTGCTGAAAAGAATGTCGTTAATAAACGTGCAAAATTTTCGTGTATTCGGGTCAAACTTCGGATTTGGTCTTTCGAAAATCGAAGAGCACGCTTAAAATCATACACTTTTACTTTGCGTGTTTCTTCTTCTTTTTTCATATCCGCTGCAGACATCTCACCGGTCGATATTGCAGATAACAACGCATCGATTTCGGATTGAGACATTATATCTCCTGCCATTTGCCCACCTCCATTTCATGATGTTTCAAAATGCCTTCTTTTCGCTTATCCTCTTACGGAATGATGTATGAGGTAAAGTATACTTGCGTTACTTCACCTTCTTGTAGCAGTTCATTAATTTGCGATTTAATCGTATTTTGGAATGCCACTTTTCCTTGCTTACCTTCTAAAGCTACTTTTTCCATTTCAGATAATTCTTGAATGACAATATCCTTCACTTGGAAATCACGTTTTAATAACTCTTCTGCAGACTTTTCACTCGTAGTTTGAATTTTTAACTCTAAACGAACGAAACTACCATCTGCTAAATTCGTCGTAAGTTCAGGTATATCTACTGATGCAACAAGGATGTCATCAATTGTTGGCTCACTTGATTCAGGGCCTTTATTCAGCTGTGTAACAAGTACAACAGCTATGACCCCAACGAGTGTAATTGTTACTAAAATGATTAGCATAATTGTTAACAATTTATTATTCTTCATCTTCTTCACCTCGTATATGCGGGTTTGATAATACTTGTATATGATGATAAAAGGTTTTCACCTTTTGACGTACCTGTTCTACATTTTCTAAAACAATATATTTACTTCCAGTCGTTAGCGTAATCGTTGTATCTGGAAAAGCTTCGACTGTTTCTATGTATAAAGCATTTAACGTAAATGCTTTGCCATTAAGGCGCGTAACTTCGATCATTGAAATGGGGCCGGACCTGATTAGAGAGCCGGCCCGACCCTCCCTTACAATGAATTTTTTTATAAAACTAAGAAATTATCGTTTTAAGTTTACAAGTTCTTGTAAAATTTCATCCGATGTTGTAATGATACGTGAGTTTGATTGGAAACCACGTTGTGCAACGATCATTTCAGTGAATTCTTCTGAAAGGTCAACGTTCGACATTTCTAGGAAACCAGCGTTTACAGAACCGATACCAGCTACTGTTGCAACTTGTGAATAAGGTTCACCAGAGTTTGATGTGACTTGGAAGTAGTTCCCCCCCTCTTTTTGTAAACCTGAAGCATTTGGAAACTTAGAAATGATTAATTGACCCGCATATTGTAAATCACCTTTGTAATCAACATATTCTACTGTACCATCTTTGCCAATTGTCATTGATTGTGCTGTTGTTGGGATTTTTATTGGTGAAAATTCTTCTGCGAAATCTAATCCATCTTCACCTGACATATTTCCTTCATGATCAACTAAACCATTATTCAATTTTTGGTCTTCTGCTTCACTACCATCAATTGTTTCTCCATCTTCTGAAATTGAAAGTTGCTCCGAAGCATGGCCAACTAAATATTTCCCATCACCGTTTACTAAATAACCATTGCGGTCCATGTAGAAATTACCTGCTCTAGTATATAAGATATTTGAGTAGCCAGGGTCTTGAATGATTCCCTCTTCATCAGGCAATCCATTTGCATCTCCAACCATGAAGAAGCCATCTCCTGAAATGGCTAAGTCCAATCCACGAGCTGTCGTTTGCATCGAACCTGGGTTATGAATTGTGTCAATTGCTGCTAATTGAGATCCTAAACCAACTTGAATTGCGTTCACACCACCGCGCGTTGCTGATGGACCTGATGCACCTGATTGTGTTTGTGAAATTAAATCTTTAAAAATTGTGCGTTCCTTTTTGAAACCGTACGTATTCACGTTGGCGATGTTATTACCAATAACGTCTAGCTTTGTTTGGAAGTTTTTAAGACCTGAAATACCTGCATACATTGAACGTAACATAATATGTCGTTCTCCCTTCGATTTTCAAATTCACATCGTTTTTAAGCTGTCTCTATCATTCAACAACTTGTAGACTTCCTTGCTTCTGAAGGTCCAGTCTATAATACAATCGTACCGTCGATATTTGTAAATAATTGTTGTCTTGCTTCTATGCGATCTAGCGCTGTAATAACCGTAGCATTTTTCGCACTAACGATTAATGCTGCTTGCTCCATTAAAACTAACGGTTGATTAACTCCCTTTTCACGCGCTTCAAACACTTTTTCTGTAATCTCTTGCCATTCACTATCTGAAATCGCAATATTACGTTCGTGTATTCGCTCGGACGCATGTTTGCTAATTTTCAATTCCTCTATTGAAGCTTGATTTAAATGATCAATAAACGATTGTTTTGTTGGATTCGTTTTTAAATTTGCAACATTCGATTGTAATGGTGGATGATACGGTATACGTTGAAGATTTATACGATTCATCTGGATCACCTCTTATACTGTTGGGTCATCCGTTTGAGTATCATCGGATGGTTTTTTATCCGTTGTATCATCTTTATCAGTCGTGTTATCTTCTTGCTCAACAAGTGTAAAGTCATCACGCTTCAATCTTGTACCATCATTTAAAATATATTCAACGATGCCATTTTTCACTGTAATCGCCTCAATAATGGCATCAATGAACTGGTCGTCTTTTTTATATTGAATATTTTCGCCGATCAGATTACTTGCTTCTACCATTGGATTCGACGGTGCTGTTACTTCATTACCACTACCTAAGATGGAAGAAATATTACCTGGTGAAATTTCCTTGCCATCAGCTAATATGAACACAACATCGCCATCAACGAATTTTAATTCTTTTATGACACCTGTACCTTCGTTGAAAATTGGCTTTTTATTTTCATCAAGCTTATCTGTTAATTCATGCCATTTCACTTCTTTCCCAATAAATGATGTATAGCTCATCATTTGGGTTTGTTGCTGCGACGCTAATAAACCTTCCATTGCCTTAGTCATGTTTTGCATTTGCTCTAAAGAAGAGAATTGCGCCATTTGAGCAATGAATTCTTTATCATCCATCGGGCTTGTTGGATCTTGGTTTTGTAATTGGGTAATTAAGATTTTTAAAAAGGCATCTTTCCCTAAATCACCATTTGCCGGTTTATCCGTCACTTTAAAGTTCGGATCATTCGCGGGTAAATAGTAGTCATTCTTAATCTCATTTGAAATACCATTTGTCATTTTACTGTACCTCCTCGCTCAATAAATCACTAAACGAAACTTTCTCTTCTTCGTTGTCATCCTCATTTTCTTCTGCCTCTTCCCGCTCTTGATCACGGAAGAAGTTATTGAAGAAGTTTTGATCACGTGCATTACGATCTGGATCCTGTAAAGATTGCGCTACATCAATTCGTTCCATTTGGACATTTTGTGCAACTAATCCAGCTTTCAATTGATTGATATTATTATCAATCAATTCTTTTCCTAACGCTGTCGAAGCTAATAATCGGGCCGTCAACATGCCATCTTTTTGAACTAATTCAATACGAATTTGTCCAAGATTTTCTGGAAATAGCTTTAATAATAATTTCATATTTCCTTGTTGACCTGATAGCTGACTACGATTCATTAAGTTTTGAATTTCTTTTATTAACGCTTCAGATTGAGCAGGTTTTTCAGCAGGTAATGTAATCGTTACAGTTTTCACTTGTGATACTTGTTGTTGTTGCAATCCAACTGGTGTGGATGTTTCTTGTTCAGTCTTTACAACAGTTTGCTGTGTTACTTGCTGAATAATTTGTTGGAATGTCGCTTTCGGTGCTTCTTGTTGATTCACATTTACCACTTGCTGGACTTGTGACAACATCGACTGCATTAAGTCTTTTAGTTGACTGAGCTGTTGTTCTTGCTGATAGGTCATATCTGTTTTATTTCCTAATAGCTGAGCCAATTTTAACAACTGGACGACTGGTTGTAACTCATTCAATTGTACATCTTTTTGCTGAGTCCCTTGGATTGCTGCCAACACTTCACTTAAAATTGCAGGTGCTTGTTCAAGTAACGACCAAACATCTGTAATCGTTTGCTGTTGAGCATCACCTAATAACTGCTCGACAATTTCAATCACTTGCTGTTCTGTCATTCCTAGCAACTCTGATAAATTATCTAACGTTAATAGTTCATCCATAGCGATAGGTGTTTCTGCTTCTCCAACAAAAACGAATAATCCCGCTTCATCCATTTCGATGCCTAATTTTTCAAATAGCTCTTCTAAACTATCCGTAGAAAGAATCGAGCCCATTTCTTCCGCCATAGATTCAGTTGGATTTTGTTCGACTTTTGCAGGTTGATTCGAGCTCGATAAAATCGATTGAAAGACACTTCCAAACTGCTCCTTGTTCGTAGCTAGTGCATCCGATTGCTTTGGACTTGGTGCACCCTGCACTTTAGTTGTTGCCATCGTTTGTAACATAGCGATATTCATTGATTTCACCTCCCCTCGAATGGTCCACTATTGCTGTGATAATAGTTCCGTATAACGGGCTGCATCTGCTGGACTCATTTTCGTAAAAATAGCAGATAACGTATCTGGTTTCATGCTAGACATAATACGTAACGATTCGGTATCACTCATTTGCACTAATATTGGTGCCGCAGTTTTAGCAGACATTTTTTCAAAAGTTGATAAAATTTCTTTGAATTCTTTTTGTGACTCTTCCTGATCACGCTGTAATTTTTCAATTTCGATTTGTAAACGTTCTTGCTCTACTAATAATTCATCTTTCTCCGTTACAGCTGCTTCTATTTGCGTTTGTAATTGAGTAATTTGAACTTCTTTTTCTTGAATTTCTGCTTGTAATGTAACGACTTTTTCTCCACTTAATGAGCTGTTTTCAATTTCTTCAGCTTCATCTTTATTCATAAATGGAATTTTTTCAGTCACATTTCCAGCTAATTTAAATACATTCGTACCCGTAACCGTTGTAACAATTAAAATAATTGCCACCGTAAACATTAACGGAATTAAAAATAAATACACAAACTTTTTAAAGAAGCCTGGTGGTTTTTTTTCTAAGTCCATTTGTTCATCTAGGTTATTTACATTTCCCGTATTCTTTTTTGCCACGAAATCACCTGATTTCCCTCTTGTAATATGCAATCGTTGAAAGTTCATCTAATTGAATCGCTTCAATGCGCTGTTGATCTTCTTTGTAATGCTCGTAATCATTTTCACGCATTTTTTCGTATTTACGTACTTCCAAGTTTTTTTCTAATAATTTTTGTTCATGCCAGTTCATTTTCGCACGTGCTTGTACTACTTTTTGTTGAACATCCGCAATTGTTTTTTCCATGCTGTCTATAAACTTTGAATAATGATTGATTTCATCTATAGAAGAGCCTACAGCTAATCGCTCTTGCTGATATGTCGTTAAATCTTCTTTTTTCTTTAATAAATCGTAAAGCTTCGTTGCGATTTCCTCAAACACTTGTACAGATTCCTTAAAGGCCATTTCGGATTCGTTTTTTTCTTGCTCTCTAACGACAAGTATTTTTTCAAAGCGGTATGTATATTTAGACATTATTTCGCACCGCCATTCGACAACGCTACCATTTCATTTACAGTTTGTTGTATGGAAACTTTATCTTTAAATCCTTGCTTTAAAAAGGCCGTAATTAAAGGCTCATATTGAATCGCTTCATCAATTTCACGTGAAGTTCCTCGTTTATATGCACCAATGTTAATTAAATCCTCTGACTTCGAATAATCGAAATACAATTCCCTTAATCGACTTGCTGCTTTTACATGCTCTGGTTCTGCTATATGGTTCATTAAACGACTGACACTTTTCAATACATTGATGGCTGGATATTGACCTTTATTTGCTAAATTACGGTCTAATACAATATGACCATCTAAAATCCCTCGAACTGCATCCGCAATCGGTTCGTTCATATCGTCCCCATCTACTAAAACGGTATAAAACGCCGTAATTGTCCCATGAATATTTGTCCCTGATCGCTCTAATAATGTTGGTAAAATCGCAAAGACGGAAGGTGTGTAACCTCGTGTTGCTGGTGGTTCTCCGACAGCTAAGCCGATTTCACGCTGCGCCATTGCAACTCGAGTAACGGAGTCCATCATGAGCATCACATTATGACCGCGGTCACGGAAATATTCAGCGATAGCCGTCGCAGTGAATGCTGCTTTTATGCGCATTAATGCCGGTTGGTCACTCGTAGCTGCTACAACAATAGAACGACTTAAACCTTCTGGACCTAAATCACGCTCAATAAATTCACGCACTTCACGACCACGTTCCCCTACTAATGCAATGACATTAATATCGGCTTTTGTATTGCGCGCAATCATTCCGAGCAATGTACTTTTACCGACACCAGAACCGGCGAATATTCCGACGCGCTGACCACTACCAACTGTTAGCATCCCGTCAATTGCTTTTACGCCCACTTCTAACTGCTCCTCGATTGGTGGACGATGAAGTGGATTGGGTGGTTCTTTTTCGGTTTGCACGGATGTTAGCCCTCTTGGTAATGCTTGTCCATCAAATGGATTGCCCATTGCATCTAGCACTTTGCCAATCAGCTCCGGCCCCACCTTTACTTCTAAAGGCTTACCAGTTCCCTCTACTAAACAACCAATTGAAATTTCTTTTAGTGAAGAGAATGGCATAAGGACAACGATTTCATCTTTAAAGCCGACAACTTCTGCTAAAATTGTTTGCTGGCCATTTTTAACCGTTTGAACATGGATTTTGCAAACATCACCAATCGCGCTTTCTGGACCTTGTGACTCAATCATTAAACCGACAACTCTCGTCACCCTACCAAACTTTTTAAATGTATTGAGATTTGGAATATGTTCAATTAATTGAGCCGTTTTCATCCGTATCATTCCTTACTGTCTAATAGTTCATTTAATTGTATACGTAGCTCTTGCAATTGCTCGTCTAATGATACAACGATGCGTCCATGATTCGTTTCGATATAGCTTTCATTATCGAGTAAATCTTCATTAACAAAAATCATAAATGGTACATTTACTGGGAACATTTCCGCTAATTCATCGTGATTTTTCGTAACAATTCCATGATATTTAGGTGCCACATACAACTTGATTTCTTTCATTTCTCTTGCTTCTTTCAATGCACGTTTAATAATCGAAATAAATAATTCTTCTTCCCGATCAAGCGCTACATTTAAAATACGCTCTGCCGAAGTTAATGCCAATTCTAAAATAACTGACTCTTGAGATTCTATATATTTTTGCGCGTTCTCTTCAGCTAGGGTCATCGTTGCATTGGCTGTTTGTAGCGATTGCTCCATATCAGCTTGTACTTTTTGATTCCCTTCTTCATAGCCTTGTGCAAAACCTTCATCATAAGCTTGTTGCTGAAGTACGAGCTTTTCTTCCTCCCAAGTTTGCTTTAATGCTTCAATTGAGGCAAGTTGTTCATTGCGAAATTGTTCGAATTGTTCTCGTTGCTCTACTATTTCTTGCTCAGCTCTTTGCATCATTTGCTGACGCTCTTGCTGTATATCTTCTAAAGTCAGTTGAGGCGCATGATCTGCCTCCTCAACCTCCTCTGTAAAATGAATAGGTTCAAAAAAGTTTTGTAATTTGATTTCTACAATTTGTTCTTCTGCCGGATGTGCATTTGTCGAACGGATAATTCTAGACAATTACATCATCTCCTCCACCGCGTGCGATAATGATTTCTCCCGCATCTTCTAAGCGACGAATAACAGCAACGATACGTGACTGTGCTTCCTCTACATCACGTAAACGTACAGGCCCCATAATTTCCATTTCTTCACGGAATGTATCAGCCATACGCTGTGACATATTGCGGAAAATAATATCCTTTACTTCGTCTGAAGATACCTTCATTGAAAGCAGTAAGTCCTCGTTTTCGCAATCGCGAATAACACGTTGGATAGAACGATTGTCGAGTGTAACGATGTCCTCGAATACAAACATACGCTTTTTGATTTCTTCTGCCAGCTCTGGATCTTGAATCTCCAGTGCATCGAGAATTGTTTTTTCCGTTTGACGGTCGACACCATTTAACACTTCTACAACTGCATCTACGCCACCAGTTTCCGTGTAATCTTGTGTAACTGTCGATGATAGCTTACGTTCCAGTACAGATTCAATCTCACTAATGACTTCTGGTGAAGTGGATTCCATAATCGCAATACGTTTTGCTATATCTGCCTGTACCTCTTGTGGTAATGAAGATAAAATCACACCCGCTTGCCCTGCCTCTAAATAAGAAAGTATAAGAGCAATTGTTTGCGGATGCTCGTTTTGAATAAAGTTAAAAATTTGCGCTGGATCTGCTTTACGTGCAAAATCAAACGGACGCACTTGCAAAGATGAAGTTAGACGATTTAAAATAGCCTGTGCTTGCTCAGCGCCTAATGCTTTTTCAAGTACCGTTTTTGCATATCCAATACCACCTTGCGTGATATAATCTTGCGCTAATGCAATTTGATGGAATTCCTCAATAATATCTTCTTTTACAGTGGATTCAACCTTTTTTACACCTGAAATTTCTAACGTTAGACGTTCAATTTCTTCTTCACTTAAATGTTTATATACAGAAGCCGAAACTTCTGGTCCTAGAGAAATTAACAGTAAAGCCGCTTTTTGCTTTCCTGATAAACCTTTATCTTTCTTGGACACAGCTGAACCTCCTATTAGTCTTCAGCAATCCAACTACGCAATAGCTTCGCAAAATCTTCTGGCTTATCTTTCGCCATTTTTTCTAATTGCTTGCGGCGTACAGTCGCTTCAGTTTCTTTTTCTTCAGAAATATCTTCTACATCTATTAACTCCTGCTGTCTTTCAATAATTCCTTGCTCTTCTTCTTGCTGCTTACGCTTACGAACACGTATTACGTAAACGACTAATAACACAATCGCAACTAATAAGATGCCTCCGATTACCCATACCCACCAAGGGATAACAGATTCCGGTGCTGTTGCATTAGTATCATTGCCATGGAATTGTTGAACAGATACGACAACTCGATTAGCAAGTTCTTCGTCTGTTAAGTCACCCGTAGCCTCTTGATCGATAGAAGTACGTACAATTGTGGATAAAATTTGTTCAATATCTGCACGAACATCCTCAGGTAGTGACGCTACATCAGCTGGATTTGGCGGTTCTACCATTACTTGAATACCTAAATCGCGAATTTTATATGGACTTTCTTGGATTTCACGATGGATACGGTTAACGTCATTATTAATCGTTTCCTCGACGCGCTCATAATCTCCATTTCCAGTTGTTCCTTCAACATAATCTATGAAATTATCTGTTGGATTTTCTGCTTCTGGAGAACCTTCCGCGCCTACACCACCTGAATACGTTTCTGTAATTCGTTGTGTACTAATTTCAATTCCCGACATATTTTCTTCATCAACAGGTTTAACTAAGTCTTCTTTGCGGTTTTCTTTTTTAAAGTCAATATCTGCTGAAACATTTACTACAACCTTGTCCGGTCCTATAAGCGTACCGAGCATTTGTTGTACTTGGCGTTGAAGATCACGTTCGATTGTTTTCTTCACTTCCATTTGCCCCGTCACACTATCCATACCACCGCCACCGTTTTCAGCAGCAGCTAAATCATAATACTCCGAGTATTGATTCATAATCGTAATATTATCTTTTGGTAAATTAGGGATACTCATTGACACTAAGTTGAACAACCCTTTAATTTGGTCATCTGAAAACTTATGTCCAGGAGCAGTTTTTAGCACGATTGCCGCTGTTGACTCTCCTTGTGCATCTTTTAAAAACACACCCGAGTCTGGTAACGTTATCATGACATTGGCATCTTTAACACCGTCAAATTTGCGTATTAGATTGGCTAAATCCGTTTCAATTGCTGCCTTTTTAATGACATCGAATTCATTATCCGTCATACCGAAGCCTGCATTTGTCGTAAAGAATGTATTATCAATTTCACCAGAATCGGGATACCCTTGTGTTGCAAGCGAAACTTTTAAATTATCCACTTGATCTTCTGGAACTAAAATTGTCGTTCCTCCATTTGCAACTTCATACGAAACACCCTGAGCAGTTAAAGCTTCTGTAATTCTTCCCACCTCAGCAGTAGGTAGTTCTGGGAATAATTGCGCCATCGTTGTACGTGTTGATAAATATGTAAGTATACCTGCTAACGCAATAACGGCTATAATCCCTCCAACAATTGCGCCCCTTTGATTTTTCGTTCGACTCTTCCAGAAACTAGTGGAGTCACTTTTAATTTTTGTAAATCGTTCATTCATTATGAATCCTCCGGTTATAGTGAATGCCCAACAATTTATGTTTCGTTAATCCAATCAATTAAACGCTCATTCGCATAATTTCTTGGTAAGCTTCTACTGCTTTGTTACGAATTTCAATTGTTGCACTTAATGTAACACTTGCTTTTTGGGAAGCAATCATTACTTCGTGTAGATCGACATCTCCACCACTAATTAATTTTTGTGTCATCGTATCAGATTGCACTTGCTGAGCGTTTACGTTAGATATTGCCTCTTTTAACGTATTGGCAAACGTTTTTTGTGCTTCTGCAGAGGTTACCTGTTTATTAATCGTGTTTAATTCATTCACAGTTTGCGTAGGAGACATAAAGGATACTGCATTAATCGCCATTAATTATCACCCTTTCCCTATTTCTAATGCTTTTGTTAACATACTTTTATTTGCATTGAATACTGTAATATTCGCTTCGTATGAACGTGTAGCTGAAATCAAGTCAACCATTTCTTTCAATAAATCAACATTTGACATTTGTACATAGCCATCTGCATTCGCATCTGGATGTGTCGGGTCAAAAACAAGTTTAAATGGCGTCTCATTGTCTTCTTTAATAGAAGTAACTTTGACACCATTGCCAGCGCCATTCTTTTCCGTTTTTCCCATGGCTACATTTAGGAAATTTGAAAACTGGCCTTGTTGTTCTTTTAATGTAATAGATTTTTTGCGGTAAGGCTCCCATTCTCCATTTACCTGTTTACCACGTGTTGTATCTACGTTAGCGATATTAGACGAAATGACATCCATACGTAATCGTTGCGCCGTTAATGCAGAGGCGGTAGTATTCATACTATGGAAAATAGACACGATTATTTCCCTCCTTTAATCACTGTATTTAATGTTCCAAACTTCCCGTTAACGCGTTCAATTAGCGCATTGTAGTAAATTGTATTTTCCGCTAACTTCGCTTGTTCAGCATCCATATTTACGGCATTACCATTTGGTCTTGATCGGAAATTATCATTTGAATAAACGCCACTTTTCCCACCTTCAATATGAAAATCATAATGTCGCACATCTGTACGATTTGCAGAAATTGTCGATTTTTTCACATCAGCAAACACCTCTTTAAAACTAACATCTTTGGTTTTGTAATTCGGTGTGTCAACATTCGCTATATTTTGCGCAATGGCTTTGTTTTTTAATGTCGCGTAGGAAAGTCCATTTTCCAAATTATTGATTGTCCCGCCAAAAAGATTCAATTTTTTCACCTCTACTATTCTCCCGTAATACTACAGTCATCTTTATATAATACAATTGTAATAATTATGAATCAAAGTGTCTATCGTCTTTCGACTCTTTTTAGTAGTCTTTAGGGACCATTTTTCGACAGTTTCAGTTTACGCTATTTTCCAAATGTTTGTATTCCTTCACAATTCGACATGCAAATGATTCATTAGAACCTATCTTTACCAGTATAACCTATAGATATAGTCTTAAAGAACTCATTTATTTCGCAGGATTCATTAACTAACCTTTAGACTTTTTATATAAATCCCCTCAAATTGGAAGGTTCAAACCCTACTTTACAACATTTTTTGACAAAATTACTTATGCATGTAACAAATTGTTCAAACTATTTATTTTTAAAACGTCTTTCATCTATTAAATTACATTCGTTTTAAGCACTCATATGAGTATTTACTTATAAGTCCAACACTTTTATATCCATTTATACAAAATAAAAAAGTGCAATGTTGTGTATTATACAAACATTTGCACTTTCATTAATCTATTATTTCATTTTAATTTCAGCTAAAGCTGTTAAGAACTTATCATTTAGTACTTTGATATACGTCCCCTTCATACCTAAAGAACGTGATTCAATTACGCCCGCTGATTCCAACTTGCGTAATGCATTAACGATTACCGAGCGCGTAATTCCAACACGGTCAGCAATTTTAGAAGCAACTAATAGCCCTTCATTTCCATCTAACTCTTCAAAAATATGCTCAATTGCTTCAAGTTCAGAATAAGATAATGAATTGATCGCCATTTGAACTACTGCTTTTGAACGTGCTTCTTCTTCAATCTCTTCTGATTTTTCACGTAAAATTTCCATACCTACTACAGTAGCACCGTATTCCGCTAAAATTAAATCGTCATCTTCAAATTGATCACGAATACGCGCTAATACTAATGTACCTAAACGCTCACCGCCACCAATGATTGGAACGATTGTTGTTAACCCTGTTGCAAATAATTCTTTATTTTCAATTGGGAATGCAGTATGTTCGTTTTCAATATCAAGGTTTGGAGATGTTTCAGTAATATTAAATAAATTTTGAGTATATTGTTCAGGGAATTGACGTTCTTCAATAAATTTTTTAATGCGATCATTTTCAATTTGTTGTTGAATTGAAATCCCTAGTAATTTCCCTTTACGACTTACGATAAATACATTACTTTCAATGATGTTACCTAATGTATCTGCCATTTCTTTAAAGTTTACTGGCTTTCCTGCAGACGCTTGGAGCATTGCATTGATTTTTCTTGTTTTTGCTAATAAATTCATTTCTTTTTCCTCCTACAGGACGTATTAATTCACTTAATATTCTAAAGGTTTTTATAATTTAATGATACTAATTCAACTTACATTATAAGATAAATTGTGACAAATCTTTGTTTTTCACGATATTTTCCAACTTTTGATTTACATAATTCGGCGTTATTTCAATATGTGCTGGAGCGATTTCTGACGCTTCATAGGATAGCTCTTCTAATAAACGCTCTAAAATCGTATGCAAACGGCGCGCACCAATATTATCGGTTTCTTGATTTACTTCTGTAGCAATTTCTGCAATTCTTTCAATAGCTGCCTCTGTGAAATCAATTGTAACGCCTTCTGTTTCAAGCAACGCTTTATATTGTAAAATCAATGATTGATCTGGTTCTTGCAAAATGCGCACGAAATCGGCTTTCGTTAATTTTTCTAACTCAACACGAATTGGGAAGCGCCCTTGCAATTCAGGTATTAAATCGCTCGGCTTCGACATATGGAATGCACCTGCTGCAATAAATAACATGTAGTCTGTTTTAACCGAACCATACTTTGTCGTTACCGAAGACCCTTCAACAATCGGTAAAATATCGCGTTGAACACCTTCTCGAGAAACTTCCGCTGACGAAGAGCCCTTACTTGCAATTTTATCTATCTCATCGATAAAAATAATACCCGCTTGCTCCGCTCTACGAATGGCTTCATTTGCCAATTCGTCCGAATCGATTAATTTATTCGCCTCTTCTTGCGTTAATATGCGGCGTGCATCTTTTACTTGTACTTTACGCTTTTTTGTTTTTTTCGGCATTAAGTTAGCAAGCATATCCTGCATACCACCAGCATTCATGTCCATACCTGGCATCGCATCAAACATAGAAGGGGTTGCTTCAGTCACTTCAATCGTTACCCATTGTTCTTCCAGTTTGCCATTTTTTAAATCTTGCGCAATTTGAACACGACGAGATCGCACTTCCATATCTTCCGCTTGGTTGGTATTTTCTTGTGGACTATCTTTTTGACCAAAAAACATTTCAAATGGATTTTGAACAACTTTATCCTTCAACTTGGATGGCGCTAACAATTTCACAAGCTGCTCATTCGCATTAGACTCTGCTTGTTCTTGAACAGCTTCGACCATCTCTTCCTTCACGAGTCGACGTGAAGCCTCTACTAAGTCACGGACCATCGATTCAACATCACGACCAACATAGCCTACTTCTGTAAACTTTGTCGCCTCAACCTTTATAAATGGTGCGTTTGTTAGTTTTGCCAGTCGGCGCGCAATTTCCGTTTTACCTACTCCCGTTGGACCAATCATTAAAATGTTTTTGGGATTAACTTCATTTTTCAAGTCTTCAGGCAATAACGAACGGCGGTAACGGTTTCGTAACGCAATGGCAACTGCACGCTTCGCTGTTTCTTGCCCGACAATATGTCGATTTAACTGTTCAGTAATTTGTTTTGGCGTTAAATTATTCGCTGTCATTACAATGCCTCCAAGATAATATTATGGTTCGTAAACACACAAATATCAGCTGCAGTTGTTAAGGCCGCCTCTGCAATTTCTTTCGCAGATAAATGATCGCCTGCATGTTTTTTTAATGCACGCCCTGCTGATAACGCATAATTCCCACCTGAACCGATTGCTAAAATACCATCATCCGGTTCAATTACTTCACCTGTACCAGAAACGAGTAACAATGTGGAGTGATCCATCACTAGTAGCATCGCTTCTAATTGGCGTAACATTTTATCTCCACGCCACTGTTTGGCAACTTCAACGGCAGCTCTTTGTAAATTCCCATTGTATTCATTTAATTTTGCTTCAAACATTTCAAAAAGTGTAAATGCGTCCGCAACCGAACCCGCAAATCCAGCCAGTACTTTGCCATTAAACAGACGTCTGACCTTTCTAGCAGTATGCTTCATTACGACCGCATTCCCTAGTGTTACTTGACCATCACCAGCCATTGCACATTCACCTTTATGATGAATCGCAAAGATTGTCGTAGCATGAATTTGACCCATTGCACATCCCCCTAAATTTAAGCTCTCGGATGACTATTCATATACGTCTTCCTTAGCGCTTCTTTTGTTACATGTGTATAAATTTGTGTGGATGATAAATTAGTATGCCCCAATAATTCCTGCACCGTCCGCATATCGGCCCCATTATTGAGCAAATGAGTCGCAAAAGTATGACGCAGCATATGTGGATATATTTTCGTATGCATACTTGTATTCTCAATCATCTCACTTAATATATAACGAACACCGCGCGCCGTAAGTTCACCGCCACGCATATTAACAAAAACTTTTTGGTGATTTTGATTTTTCATCAATTGAGGACGTACTTGTTCAATATAAGAAGTTAAGGCGTCTTGTGCATATTGTCCAAACGGAATAATACGTTCTTTTCGCCCTTTTCCCATTACACGAATAATCCCGTAATGAAAATCGATATCCCCAAGTTCAACGGAAACACATTCACTCACACGTATTCCAGTAGCGTATAGTAGCTCTAATATTGCCATATTACGCACTTGCTTTGGATCAGTACCTTTATTATTCTCAAAAAGTTGATTCAGCTCTTCTTCATAAAAAAAGCTCGGTAATCGCTCTTCCTTTTTCGGATGATAAAGAGAACGAAACGGAGCATCATCTATATTCTGTTCGCGATTTAAAAAGCGAAAAAAAGAACGAATGGATGAAATCTTCCTTGATATTGAAGTTCTTGCTTTTTGTTCATCATAAAGCTTTGTCACGTACAATCTTGCATGGATATAATCGATTTCCGCTATATTGGAAACCCCTTCAGCTTCTAAAAAACGAAAAAAATCAAGTAAATCATATTCATATTCACGCACGGTATGCAGTGAAAAGTTTTTTTCGAGTTGCACATATCGAATAAATTGTTCTAATGCTTCTTTCGATTGACAATCCATCTACTATACCTCCATGAATTTTTCATAAGTGGGTTTCGGAAAAAAGTGATTATTTAACCATCACAATAAACATACATACTGACACTATACCTATCAAGCAAATAATTCAAGTAATAAACTATGATTTATTCATCTTTTTTGTAATTTTATCAATAAATCAAATGTTCTTCTTAATTTTTCATAACTTCGCCAAATTTCATTAACGTTTTATTTTACTGTTGGAACAAAATTAAAAGCCCTTAAAGTATAACAGTCTTTAAGGGCTTTGCGCAATTAAATTTTCTGATAATTAATAAAATTTAGAATAATCGATAATAACAACTTTTCTTTTCCTACACTTACCACTTCCGTAAAGCATTTATGCATGTGTATAATTAGCACCAATTATTCCTACAAATTTATCAGCATGGCGTAGTAGTGTTCGCTTTACTGGATGCATTTCATAAAGCCCGCACTTCGCAAAGCTACTTCCAATTCAGTAAGTCTTGCACCAATACTCTTTATGAAAAGGTGGCATCCTAATTACCTCACCACTATCCATCCTATTGTGATGGTGTTTCCTCATAGTCACATTCACTGTTTGTACATTGAATTTGAACACCTTTTTTCAACTTTTTCTCTACCAACGATGCACTACATTTCGGACAAGGCCTACTAATTGGCTTATCCCATGAAACGAATTCGCATTCTGGATAGCGATTACAACCATAAAACACACGCTTTGTTTTTGATTTTCGTTCAACCACTTCGCCCTCTTTACAAGTTGGGCATTTGACATCAATCAATTTCACGATTGCTTTTGTATTGCGACAGTCTGGGAAGTTTGAACACGCCATAAATTTCCCGTAGCGACCTAATTTATAAACCATAGCCGCACCACATTTTTCACAATCTTCTCCAGCTGGCTCATCTTTAATTTCGATTTTTTCCATTGCCTCATCCGCATATTTTACGCGTGGCTCAAAATCTTTATAAAAGTCATCAATTACTTTTACCCATTTCGTGATGCCTTCTTCAATTCCATCTAAATTTTGCTCCATTTGTGCCGTAAATTCAATATTGATAATTTCCGGGAAAAACTCAAATGTCGCTTGATGAACGATTTCGCCTAACTCAGTTGGAACAAAACGCTTTGCATCAAGCTGTACATAGCCTCGTTTTTGAATGGTATCTAAAGTCGGTGCATATGTCGATGGACGACCGATGCCTAATTCTTCTAACGCTTTTACTAAACGCGCCTCTGAATAGCGTGGTGGTGGCTGTGTAAAGTGTTGTTTTGGTTCAATTTCAAGGGATTTCACTTGATCCCCTATCGCCATTTCCGGTAATAACTTCGTCGTTTCTTCCGCTTGATCATCCGTCCCCTCAATATAAAGCTTCATAAAACCAGGGAATTTCACTTGAGAACCATTTGCTCGGAAAAGGACATCGGCATTTTGTAAGTCTACCGTCACCGTATCAAGTACAGCCGGTGCCATTTGACTTGCGATAAAACGTTCCCAAATTAAACGATACAAACGCAATTGGTCACGGCTTAATATTGCCTTTAACTCTTCTGGTGTTCGCATAGCACTCGTCGGACGAATTGCCTCGTGGGCATCTTGCGCGTTAGTTTTCTTTTTCGGTTGCTTTATTTCTTGCGCAACAAATGCTTCGCCATATTTTCCATCAATATAAGAAATCGCCTCTGCTCTTGCTGTATCGGAAACACGCGTAGAATCTGTACGCATATACGTAATTAAACCTACAGCGCCTTCTTTTTTACTCATTTCAATTCCTTCATAAAGTTGCTGTGCAAGCATCATCGTTTTTTTCGCACGGAAATTCAATTTACGCGCGGCTTCTTGCTGTAAAGAAGAAGTTGTAAACGCAGGAGCTGCATTACGTCTTCGTTCTTTTTTCACAACATTCTTCACTTCAAAAGAATCGCCTTTAATATTTTTTAAGATTGCTTGTACTTGTGCTTCATTCGTTAATTTGATTTTCCCTTCGCCATCACCGTAGTAAAGTGCATCAAATTGCTTTTTACCTTTTTCAAATGAACCTTCAACCGTCCAGTATTCTTCAGGTATGAAATTTTTAATCTCATTTTCGCGATCAATAATTAAACGGAGCGATACGGACTGAACTCGTCCTGCAGAAAGCCCTTTTTTCACTTTTTTCCATAAAATAGGACTAATATTATAGCCTACAAGTCGGTCTAAAATTCGACGCGCTTGCTGTGCATCAACTAAATCCATATTAATCGGACGTGGATGCTTAAAGCTTTCTAAAATCGCATCCTTCGTAATTTCATTGAATACAACGCGGCAATCTGAATCAATATCAACTTTTAATGCATTCGCCAAGTGCCAAGCAATCGCTTCACCTTCGCGATCTGGATCGGCTGCGAGATAGATTTTTTTCACTTTTTTAGCTGCCGTTTTTAACTCTTGCAAAACAGGACCTTTTCCACGAATGGTAATATACTTTGGTTCATACTCATTTTCTGTATCAATCCCCATTTGACTTCGTGGTAAATCACGCACATGTCCTATCGATGCTTTCACCTTGTATTTTTTTCCTAAATATCGTTCAATTGTTTTTGCCTTTGCGGGTGATTCTACAATTACTAAATAATCTGCCATCTATTATTCCTCCTTAGAGAGGTTTTTATTTTATCAAATTCGCTTTTTTGCGATTTGTCAATATTTTTTCAAAGCGTTTCCTGTTGCAAAATGTATAACAGATTGGCGGATAATGCAACTTTTTTTCAACGAAAATTTGAAAACATTTGCAATTCATCTAGTATTTGATGCCCGCTCCATATTGGAATGGCCCCTTCTTTAATCAATTTATTCGTGCCTTTTGATTGTTCAGAAGTGATTAATCCTGGAACAGCAAAAACATCCTTTCCTTGCTCTAGTGCAAGCTCTGTCGTAATGAGCGTTCCACTTTTTAGAGCAGCCTCGGTCACGATTAATGCTTGACTCAATCCACTAATAATTCGATTTCGTGCAGGGAAATGCCATTTTTTTACGCCAACATAGGGCGGGTACTCTGTTAAAAGCAACTGTTCCTTCGCCATTTGCTCGCCTAACTTTTGATTTTCCCTCGGATAAAAATGAAAAAAACCATGCCCTAATACACCCATTGTTTTTCCACCATACCTTATTGTCGCCTCATGCGCGAATCGATCCGCACCTTTTGCTAGTCCACTTACTATGATAAATTGTTCATTTATAAGTGGGGGTAATATTAATTTTAACGCTTCTTCGCTATATTTAGACGCATTTCTTGAACCAATAACAGCAATTTTTTTAGTTTTTCGCAATAGGTTCAGGTCGCCCTTCACATAAAGAACGGCTGGCGGGTCATATATATTTTTTAACGACTCTGGATACAATTCACTCATATATGAAACCGCAGTAATTTGATGCGATAAGTAATATTCCTCTAACGCGATTTTAAGCATTTTTTTATAATGAATTAACAAACGACTGGCATTATCTTCTTTCATATTCAAGATTTTGGCCAGCATGTTACCTGAGCAAGCTGCAAGTTCGTTTAAATCCCCTATATATTGATGCAATCGTTGGAATTTATGCCATGTAAGAGGATACACATAATGTAATGCGAGTAATTGTTTTTGGAAAGAATTCGTCATTTAAACACTCCTTATTTTTTAATAGAAGAAAGTGAAATGACCGCTTAATTTTTTATTTTCGAGTTTGTAGCGAAGTGTAAGCATCGAGTTAGAAAACTTATTCTTTTTTTTGTAAAAAAAGATGTAGCGCATGGCGACGCTACATCCTTCATTATCAATTACGCCGAGGCTAACTCTTGTCCAGATTTTTTTCGAGCTTGCTCGAAAAATTCCTTTAAAAAATCTGTGACATCCGCCGTGGCTTAGGTCAACACGATGTTGATTACAAAGGCGTTGTCACACGACGTGACGGGTTTAGCCTTTGTTCCGCCACTTCAGCTGGTGTTTGAACCCTCACTGAATAGAATTGCCTATTTGGCATTCATCCCCCACTTAATCAAGTTAATGTGTCTTACAAGCTTCGTATAGACCTTTTTCTTTAATTACTTTAATTAATGTTTCTCCAATTACTGAAGGCGTTGGGGCAACTTCAATTCCAGCTGCATTCATTGCTTTAATCTTTTCTGCCGCTGTACCTTTACCACCTGAAATAATGGCACCAGCATGTCCCATACGCTTCCCTGGAGGTGCGGTTTGACCACCAATAAATCCTACGACAGGTTTTGTCATATTCGCTTGAATCCACTCAGCAGCTTCTTCCTCTGCCGTACCACCAATTTCACCAATCATCACAACCGCATACGTTTCTGGATCTTCATTGAATGCTTTTAAGCAATCGATAAAGTTTGTCCCATTTACAGGGTCTCCACCAATTCCGACAGCTGTCGTTTGACCAATTCCTTCTTGTGTTAACTGATGTACCGCTTCATACGTTAGTGTACCTGAACGTGAAACAACACCAACATGGCCTTTTGTATGAATATAACCTGGCATAATACCAATTTTACATTCATCAGCTGTAATAACGCCCGGGCAGTTCGGTCCGACTAAGCGTGTCTCTTTGCCTTCCATATAGCGCTTTACTTTTACCATGTCTAAAACCGGAATATGCTCCGTAATACAAATCGTCATATCAAGCTCAGCATCTACCGCTTCAATAATTGCATCCGCCGCGAAAGGAGCCGGTACATAAATAACCGATACGTTGGCACCTGTTGCATTTACCGCTTCTTGAACGGTATTGAATACAGGTACGCCTTCGATTTCTAAGCCGCCTTTACCTGGTGTAACGCCTGCCACGATTTTTGTACCGTATTCAAGCATTTGCTTTGTATGGAAAAGGGCTGTTTCCCCTGTAATCCCTTGTACAATAACTTTTGTCTCTTTGTTAATGAACACACTCATGCCTTAACCCCACCTTCAGCCTCTACTAGCTTCACAATTTTTTGAGCACCATCTGCCATTGAATCTGCCGCCACAATATTTAAACCTGATTCGTTTAATAGTTTTTTACCAAGATCAACATTCGTTCCTTCTAATCGAACGACTAAAGGTACAGCTAACCCTACTTCTTTTGCAGCAATAATAACACCTTCAGCAATAATGTCACATTTCATAATACCGCCAAAAATATTAACAAAAATCCCTTTAACATGCTGATCCGATAAAATGATTTTAAACGCTTCCGTTACTTTTTCTGCCGTCGCACCGCCCCCAACGTCTAAAAAGTTTGCAGGTGAGCCGCCATAATAACTAATCGTATCCATCGTCGCCATTGCGAGACCCGCACCGTTAACCATACAACCAATGTTACCATTTAATGAAATATAGCTTAAGTCATATTTTGACGCTTCAATTTCTTTTGGATCCTCTTCATCAAAATCGCGTAGTTCTACAATATCTTTTTGGCGATATAGCGCATTTGCATCGAAGTTGAATTTCGCATCTAGTGCTACTACTTGATCATCACCTGTTACAACAAGCGGATTAATTTCAACTGTTGATGCATCTTTATCTATAAATGCTTGATAAATACCTAACATTAATTTAACGGCTTTGTTCACCAAGTTGGTTGGAATATTCATATTAAATGCCATACGTCTTGCTTGGAATGGCATTAAACCCGTTACTGGATCAATCACTTCTTTGAAAATTTTCTCTGGATTTGATTCAGCTACTTCCTCAATATCCATACCGCCCTCTTCAGAACCCATCATCGTTACACAAGAAGTTGCTCGGTCAAGTACTAAACTTAAATAATACTCTTTACGAATGTCAGACCCTTCTTCTATGTAAAGGCGTTTGATTTCCTTACCTTCTGGACCCGTTTGATGTGTCACTAAAATTTTCCCTAATAATTCTTTTGCGTATGAACGCACTTCATCAAGGTTTTTAGCAATCTTTACGCCGCCAGCTTTCCCGCGACCACCTGCATGGATTTGCGCTTTTACTACTGTTACATTTGCCCCTAATTCTTTTGCTACTTTAACTGCTTCTTCCGGTGAAAAGGCTACGCTTCCTTTTGGAACAGCTACACCGTATTTTCTTAAAATTTCTTTCCCTTGATATTCATGGATATTCATGATACATCCTCCCATCGGACAATTGGAAATTATTCTACTAACACATTCATTTTAAACAATAATTCTGAAAATGTCTATGTTTGTCGCAAAAACCTTTTTAGTGCTGCTTTATTCCGAAACATTCTATCCGTTCTGATAAATGGAAAAATGGCAAGCTCAAAAAAGCCTACCATTTCTCATGATTTGTTTGTAATTTATGCTGCTCATCCAATCGATAAATAAAAGCAAACACTTCTGCAACCGCCTGATATAATTCTTCAGGGATAGATGTATTTAAATCCAGCTGTCCCAATAACTCTATAAGGTTAGGGTCTTCATAAATCGGTACATCATTCATAGCTGCCTGCTGTAAAATATTTTCGGCGATTTTCCCTTTTCCTTTTGCCACAACAGTTGGCCCATCACTTTTTGCTGGATTATAAGTTAATGCAATGGCTTCTTTTCGTATAAATTTTTTCTCGGTCATACGCGAATATCTACACCACCTTGCTGTTCTTCTGGCTGTACCTGTTTCTTTGTGGAAACTTTTTGAATCTTATCTTCAAAAGGCTTAATAAAGATACCAGATAATTGGTATTCCTTTTCAGTTAACCCTCTTTTTAATGTTTCCTTTAACGGTGCTGCTAATTGTTCTAAGCTCGGATGATCATTAAACACATTTATCGTCACAACACGGTTTTGCACTTGCATATCGATGACCGTTTGTTGGAGCGATTCCATATTTAAATAAAATAAAATACGCGCGAAATTGGCATCAATTTTGCCGTCATCCTTCATTCGCCCATTCCACTGCAACGTTGCGTCCATTCTTTTCCCGAAAAACTCGAGTGGCACTTGCATGACAATTTGATGTTGATGCCCATTTTCACCTGATAGAAGCTGCATACCATTCATTCGAGCTAAAACAGTATCGGCTGCATCACGCAGTGCAGGTGGTGTTTGTAAATCTTGGACGAGTGCCAGTAATTGTGGTTTTATTTGATTGGCAACTGCTTGAATATCCCCTGCCTTGCTCGATAAAGCCGCTTCATAACTCACGCCTAAACCTTTTAGCACCGTTTTAATCGCCTGCTCCATTGCCTTACTATCTGTCGCTGACTGGACTTGAGCTTCTGCCTGGACGAGTGTACTTTGAATAGCAGGTTGTGGATTATCCGCTGAAACTTTTACTAAATTCCGCAATAAAGCGTCATTCATAGATATGTTTGAATCGGGCTTTATTAGCGCTAGCAACTGGTCTTTAACAGTCACTCCTCGTTCATCTTGTGTGAACAGCCTTGAAGAGCTATTGTCCGTAAAAGCTTTTATGAACTGCTCTTGCAATTGTTTTGTAAATACTTCAACCGTTTGCTTTGACATCGGAATTTGCGAAAATCGTCCGATCAGTTGTTGGATTTGCTCTTTTTGTGATGAATTTAATAAACTTTCATTTGCAACCCAAGCTTTTAATTGTTCGATTACGGGTTTCATTTGCTCTGGTGATGTCCCCGCAAGCTGTTGAAGCATTTGTCCCGCTTGTTGTGGCAAGGCGTTTTGCGAAGACTGTAAAGGTTGTGTCCCCGTTGATTGCTGAATGGTTTGCCAATTTTGTAAAGTTGCATTTCGCGGCAATATTCCAGCTTCTTTCAATACCGCCAACGCTTGCAATTTAGAAGACATAGCAGCTGATGAATCCATTAAAGTTTGCATATTACGAGCAAGTAAAACACCACCCGTTTCTGCATCTAAAGGCTTTGCTAACTGCTGAATTTGTTGCAATAAATTCATTTTTAAAGCATCATTTCCACCTTGTTGTGTCACTAATAATTGTGCTAAATTTGCCAAATTTGCAGACATGCCATCTGTTTTAGCCCCTTGTGTCAATGCTTGAAATACTGTATTGGTAAAGGGCATTTTGAGTTCTACCATACGCTGTAATGCCTGTAATGCATCATTTTTTGATACACCGTCCGGCAAATTTTTCATCCAGTTTTCAGCAGCAACTAACTGCTCCTTCGAAATCGGTAGCTGAGCATTCATAAAATGAGATAGCACTTGTCGCATTTCGGACGTTTTCGGTAAATTCATTGTATCTAGCAGTTGGTTCATTTGTTGTGCGGGTGTCATTGTTTGTGACATGGGGCCAGATACTACCTTTAATTCTGTTTGAGGGTTTGTATTTGTCACTTGGAAAAAGTGAGCATCTCCAGCTTTTAATGGCATCTCAAGTTTTGCCATTATTTTTTGCCCTCCGACTTGAACTTCCGCCATTTGATCAGGGTACAGTTTTTTTATCGTACCGTGAAATACTTGATCTTGCCGAAACGTCAATGGCTGATTCGTTGTCGGTTGCTGTGCATTCACTTGTATCGGATTAAATGATGTAGATGTCATAAAGGTTACCCCCTTTTTACAATCATAGATTTTATAGGTTCAAATGTTTTTCTGTGATGGATTGTCGGACCATATTGCGCTAATGCTTCTAAATGCTGTTTCGTTCCGTAGCCGGCATGCTGCGCAAATCCGTACTGCGGAAATTGCTCATGTAAGTCATCCATGTAATGATCACGAGCCGTTTTCGCCAAAATGGATGCGGCTGCAATCGCCAAACTTTTAGCATCCCCTTTCACGATCGAGGCCTGCGCAATATTAATTGGTAATGTCATGGCATCCGCTAAAATGAAATCAGGCTGAATGGCAAGTCCTTCAATACTCTTTTTCATCGATTGTCGCGTTGCTTCATATATATTTAGGCGGTCAATTTCATCTGCACTTTGGAAATGAATCGAGTACGCTAATGCATGTTCTTTAATTCGTTTTGCAAAATTCTCTCGCAGTTCTTTTGATAGTTGCTTCGAATCATTTATGCCGAGCAGTTCTTCGCAATAATTAGGTAATATAACCGCTGCCGTTACAACAGGACCCGCTAACGGACCACGCCCAGCCTCATCTGTACCAGCGATATATGCCGTTGCATGGGGCAAATGGGATGCATCAAAATCTAGCTTTTCCTGATGCGCCGCTTGCAATTGACGCTGTTTTTCTTGTCGTTTACAAAATTGCTGCCATGCTTTTTGAACACCACTTCTTTCATCTTCTTGTATGGCATCCATCCATGGTTCATAGTGCTGCGCCATTTTTAATGCTTGTGAAATTTCTTTAATCGTTTTCATATTGTTCTCCTTGCCAATCTCTATTCATTGTATCGGTTCTTTTTCAAAAAAATCAATTCTGCCTCAATGGAATTGCCCCAAATTAAGTACTTCCTATAACAAGAAAAAGTCTACACATTATTTGCGTAGACTTCCATTTTATTGTTCAGTTTCTTGAAGTTGCTCTTTTTCAATTTGTTCATCAACAAAATCGAACGTTAATTTCCCTAAGTTTTGACTACGAATGTCTCGCACGATTAATAATGCAACTTGATCATAATCAATTTCGCCACCTTGGGCAAAAACACGTCTAAGCTTGCCAATATGATCAAATGTTACGACTAAATCCTCTTCAATCGCTTCAATTCCGTAACGTTCCTGCATACGGGTTGGATAACGTTTTGATAAAAAGCGCAAGCCATAAACAGCAAGGTCTTCCATATTCATAATCGAATCTTTAATAGCACCTGTTAATGCTAGTTTATAACCTACTTCTTGATCCTCGAATTTTGGCCATAAAATCCCTGGTGTATCAAGTAGCTCAATTTCTCTCCCTACTTTAATCCATTGTTGCGCTTTCGTCACGCCCGGTGTATTTCCTGTTTTCGCTAAGTTTTTCTTCGCTAAGCGATTGATAAGCGTTGACTTCCCTACGTTCGGAATGCCGACTATCATCGCGCGAATTGCACGGGGTTTCATTCCTCTCGCTCTCATACGCGCCCATTTTTCTTCTAATATTTCCTGAGCAGCCTTTGTCACGGCCTGTAACCCTTTACCTTCTAATGAGTTAATCGCAACCGCCTTATGCCCTCGTTCACTAAAATATTGAATCCAGCGACGTGTCTGGTGCTCATCCGCCATATCCTGCTTGTTTAAAATTAATAAACGTGGCTTTTGATGAATCACTTCATCAATCATCGGATTACGAGATGAAATGGGTAAGCGTGCGTCTACAAGCTCAAAAATAATATCGACTAATTTTAAGCTTTCAGACACTTGACGACGCGCTTTCGCCATATGTCCTGGGAACCATTGTATCGTCATGGTGTATAACCTCCAAAATATTTATTACTACTATTTCCGTTGCCTTATCCACGAAAAAATGAGGAGATTACTCACACCTCCTCAATCATTGCCTATTCATTTAACGACTGCAATTTCATTTAAAGGCCAAAAAATGATGCTTGTATTGCCGATAATTTCCTTCTGCTCAACAATACCAATATGACGGCTATCCTTACTGAAACGACGGTTATCACCCATTACGAATACATAACCTTCTGGAATTCCATTTTCAAGTGATGGATTAATATCTTTTAGTGAAAAATCGCCTGTTAAATTACCTTCACTAATTTCTGCCTTATACGCATCTAAATAGGGCTCATCAATCGGCTCACCGTTAATATATAACTGATCGTCTTTATATTCAACATAGTCACCAGGTAACCCGATTACACGCTTAATATAATCCTTTTGTTCAGGTGCATGAAACACAACGATATCAAAGCGCTCTGGCTCACCTATTTTATAGCTGAATTTATTCACAATCATTCGGTCGCCGTTTTCAAGGGTTGGCATCATCGAATCCCCATCCACTACAATTGGTGTAAATAAAAAATAGCGAATAAATGCTGCGATTGCAAATGCAATGAGTAGAGCTTTTGTCCATTCCCAAAGCTCATTTTTTTCTTTTCCCGTACTCTCCATGTAGCGTTCCCCCTTGACCTATCACATTTATTGTAATCGAAATATGTATTTCAAGCAAAAAAAAATACTTTTTATACTTAGCTTATTTTGCCGGACTTTTCAATGATGAAAGAAAAGGGACTTGTAAGTACAAGCCCCTTTCTAAACAGATCTTATCGAATTTCTTTAATACGAGCTGCTTTACCGCGTAGGTTACGTAGGTAATAAAGTTTAGCACGACGTACTTTACCTTTACGAACTACTTCTAATTTAGCGATTTTAGGTGTGTGTACTGGGAAAGCACGCTCAACACCAACGCCGTAAGAAATTTTACGTACTGTGAAAGTTTCGCTAACTCCGCCACCACGACGTTTAATAACTACACCTTCGAATAATTGAATACGCTCACGAGTACCCTCTACGATTTTAACGTGTACCTTAACTGTGTCACCAGGACGGAATGAAGGTAAGTCAGAACGTAGTTGATCTTTAGTGATTTCTGTAATAATGTTTGTCATTGTTTTTCTCTCCTTAGACCGATGCTCATGCACGCTATCATTTAGCCACAGCGGAACACCGTAATTCAGCACTCCACATAGAAGTACAGATTGAATATTATCATAAAAAATACAAGCTTGCAAGTAGTTTTGCTTTACATTTCAGACTTTATTTTCTCGATTATTTTCAATTGCTTCGGCGTTAATTCTAGTGCCTCTAGAAGATCCGGACGCCTTTCAAGTGTTCGCTTAAAAGACTGCTCCTCGCGCCATTCATCAATTTTTGCGTGATTTCCCGATAATAAGGTGTCCGGTACTTTCATCCCTCTAAAATCAGCAGGGCGCGTATAATGAGGGTGTTCAAGTAACCCCGTTGAAAAGGAATCTTGAATATGAGAGTCTGCCTGTCCAAGTACACCTGGAAGCAAACGAACGACCGCATCGATTACAGTCATCGCAGGGAGCTCGCCACCCGTTAAAACAAAATCCCCAATTGATATTTCATCCGTTACTAAATATTGACGAATGCGCTCATCATAGCCCTCATAATGCCCACATAAGAACACTAACTCTTCTTCCTGTGCCAACTCTTCCGCTTTTTTTTGCGTGAAGCGTTCACCTTGAGGACACATTAAAATAACACGCGGCTTACGACCTTCTGTAATTGCTTCTACGGCATTAAACATCGGCTCTGGTTTTAATACCATCCCAGCACCACCACCATATGGATAGTCATCTACTTGCTTATGCTTATTTTCACTGTATTCCCGAATATCTGAAACCGCTAGTTCTACAGCTTGCTTTTCTTGCGCCTTTTTTAAAATAGATGATCCAAAAACACCACTAAACATAGGTGGAAATAAACTAAGTACATGAATTTTCATTATAATAGTCCATCCATTACATGAATAATAATTTTTTTATTGTCAATATCAATTTCTTTTACAATGTCCTCAATATACGGAATATAATGTTTTTTGCCACCTGGTGCTTTAATTTCCCAAACATCATTGGCACCCGTCTCTAATATTTCCGTTATGATTCCAATTTTTTCGCCTTCTTCAGAAAACACTTCACAATCAACTATTTCAAAGTGGTAAAATTCATTTTCTTCTAGTTCATCGTCTGCTAATTGGTCCATCGTTACTTTTAGCATCCCTTCTTTAAAAGGTTCAACTAAATTGATGTTTTCCATTCCTTCAAACGTTACTAGTATAAAGTTTTTATGGCGACGACTTGAACCGATCGTGATCCAAGTTGGCTTGCTATCATCTTTTTTAAATGCTGCTAATTTCGTTCCAACAGCAAAACGTTCTTCTTCAAAATCCGTTGTTGATAAAATGCGTAATTCCCCGCGGATTCCATGGGTATTCACAATACGTCCCACATTAAACCATTCCATACTTATTCACCTCGTAAAATTAATCAGTTATATGAAAAAAAGAAGGGAAAGCAACTGCCCCCTCCTTTTTCTTAATCCAATATATCGACGTAAGTCTTTTTCTTATGGTGACTGCTTGCTGCTGAATACACAATCGTTCGAATTGCTTTCGCAACGCGTCCTTGCTTGCCTATGACTTTTCCTCGATCCTCTGGATGAACAAAAAGCTTATAAACAACTCGATTAGAGCTTTCATCCGTCTCAATACGGACTTCTTCTGGATAATCGACTAATGGTTTAACAATTGCTTCAATCAGCCGCTGCATAATGCCACCTCCGAATTATTTACTGAATTATTTGCTATATTTAGCGTTATGGAATTTTTCCATGATACCTTGTTCTGAGAACAGGTTACGTACAGTATCAGATGGTTTAGCACCGTCAGCTAACCATTTAAGAGCTTTAACTTCATCAATTTGTACTGTAGCTGGTTGAGTAAGTGGGTTGTAAGTACCAACTGTTTCGATTTGACGACCATCACGTGGTGAACGAGCGTCTGCTACTACGATACGATAGAAAGGAGATTTGTTAGCTCCCATACGTTTTAAGCGAATTTTAACTGCCATTTTTTAAGCACCTCCGAATAAGTTTCACACAAGATATTATATTAGCAATGTCTTGGTTGTTTGTAAAGTGTTTTTTCTTAACACCCTATTATTTATTTAAATAATGAGTCAAAGCCTGGCATTTTCATCTTTTTCTTTCCTTTTCCAGATGCCATTCCAGTCATTTGTTTCATCATTTTTTTCATTTCTTCAAATTGCTTTAATAAGCGATTTACTTCTTGTATCGACGTCCCTGAACCTTGTGCAATTCGTTTTTTACGGTTTGCATTCATAATTTCAGGCGTCGTTTTTTCAGCAGGTGTCATTGAATAAATAATCGCTTCAATACGACCCATTTGCTTTTCATCGACTTTGACATTGTCTAAGCCCTTCATTTTCCCTGCGCCTGGTAACATTTTCAAAATTTCATCTAGTGGGCCCATTTTCTTCACAGCTTGCAACTGCTCAACAAAATCATCAAATGTAAAAGATTGCGTCATGAACTTTTCTTCAAGTTCTTTTGCCTTCTCCATGTCTACATTTTCCTGTGCTTTTTCGATTAATGATAAAACGTCACCCATCCCTAAAATACGAGATGCCATACGTTCTGGGTGGAATGGCTCAAGTGCATCCATTTTTTCGCCCATACCAACAAATTTAATCGGTTTTTCTGTAACAGAGCGAATCGAAAGCGCCGCACCACCACGTGTGTCACCATCTAATTTTGTTAAAACGACACCTGTAATACCAACCGCTTCATTAAAGTTTTGCGCAACGTTCACTGCATCTTGACCCGTCATCGCATCCACAACTAAGAACACTTCATCCGGCTCTTTTAATGCACGAATATCCTTTAATTCTTGCATCAGTTCCTCGTCAATATGTAGACGACCTGCTGTATCGATTAATACGACATCATGATGTTCTTCCTTAGCATGTTCAATCGCTTGTCGAGCAATTTCTACAGGAGAAATATCTGTCCCAAGCGAGAATACTGGTAACGATAATTGCTTCCCTAATGTTTGTAATTGCTGAACCGCGGCTGGGCGATAGACATCGGCAGCGACTAAAAGTGGTTTTTTATTATATTTTTTTCTTAAAACACTTGCTAACTTCCCAGTAGTAGTTGTTTTACCAGCACCTTGTAAACCTACCATCATAATAACAGTTGGTGGACGGTTGCTAAATTTAATCGGGCTTTGTTCTCCACCCATCAAATTAGTCAATTCATCTTGTACAATTTTAATGACCTGTTGACCTGGTGTTAACGACTTCATAACATCTACACCAACAGCACGCTCACTAACTTTTTTCACGAATTCTTTGACTACTTTTAAGTTTACGTCCGCTTCGATTAAGGCAAATCGGACTTCACGCATCATTTCTTTAACGTCTTGTTCCGAAACTTTCCCTTTACCTTTAATCTTTTGGATCGTGCCTTGGAGTCGTTCTGCTAAACCTTCAAAAGCCACTTTGTTCGCCTCCTAATCCGATTCCTTCAATTGTTCAACTAATGCGAGTTGCTCTTCTACCGTAGCAGAACCATTCATTATCGCATCCGTCATTTGTTTTAATACTTGCTGACGTTGTTGGAATTTTTCAAATAATCTTAGTTTATCTTCATATTCTTCAAGCATCGCCTCAGTACGGCGGATATTATCATAAACAGCTTGCCTGGAAATGCTATAACTTTCAGCAATTTCACCTAGTGAGTGATCATCTAAATAATAAAGTTCCATGTAACTACGCTGTTTTTCTGTTAATAATGCTTGATAAAAGTCGAAGAGAAAGTTCATGCGTGTTGTTTTTTCAAGCAGCATCTTTATCTCTCCAATCATAATTAGTCCATCTTATCATAATCCCGAAAAGGTTTGCTGTCAAGGTAATTCACTTGTCTTTAAATAATAATTATAGGTAGATAAATTCCTTAAACAGTAAAAACTCACCATTTCAATTCTATGAAAATGGTGAGTTTTTGATTCGCGCTTATTTAGTCGTTTTCTATTTCATTTAGTTCTTTTTCTAATCCTTCTGCAAATAAACCATATACATAGCGCTCTGCATCAAATGGTTGTAAATCGTCCATTTTTTCACCAAGCCCAACAAATTTTACTGGAATGTGTAGCTTATTACGGATTGCTAACACGATACCACCTTTTGCTGTACCATCAAGCTTCGTTAATACAATACCTGTTACATTTGTCACTTCTTTAAATGTTTGAGCTTGCACTAATGCATTTTGACCAGTTGTGGCATCTAACGCTAATAAAACTTCATGTGGCGCGTCCGGAACTTCACGTGAAATCACACGGTGCACTTTTTCCAGCTCATTCATTAAGTTCACTTTATTCTGCAGACGCCCCGCTGTATCACAAATTAAAACGTCGGCGTTACGCGTTTTAGCCGCATGAATGGCATCATACATAACTGCCGCTGGATCAGAACCTTCTGATTGTGCAATTACTTCACAACCGACACGCTCTCCCCATACTTGCAATTGGTCAATCGCCCCAGCACGGAACGTATCACCTGCAGCAAGCATCACTGTTTTACCTTCTGATTTCAAACGATGCGCTAGCTTTCCGATTGTTGTTGTTTTACCAACACCGTTTACCCCGACAAATAAAATAACAGTCAATTCACCTTTAGGTTGCATTGTTAATTCAGTTAAATTTTCATCGCCAGATTCGTAAATTTCTACTAATTTTTCAGAAATTAGCGTTTGAATGCCATTTGTATCTTTAATATTTTTTCGTTGTACTTCAAAACGTAATTTATCCATTAATTCCATGACTGTTTCAAAGCCCACGTCCGCTTGTAATAAAACATCTTCTAACTCTTCAAAGAAATCTTCATCCACTTTACGGTAACGCGCAACTAAATCGTTTACTTTAGATGTAAATGAATGACGTGTTTTTTCAAGGCCTGCTTTAAACTTTTGTGTAATCGACCAAGCAGATGGTTGTTTTTCTTCTTGTTCCACAACTACTTCATTCACTACATTTTCATTTTGCGCTACTTCTACCACTTCAAGCTTTGAACTCTCTTCTTGTTGCTCAGAAAGTTCGGCTTGTACAACTGCTTCCACCTTTTGTTCTTCAACAGGTGTATCTAACTCTTCCTTTTCCGCCAATTGCAGCGGTGAACTATCGATATCTTTTGGCGTTTGATCTAATTGTTCTACGGATTCTTTTTCTTCACTACTACCAATTAATTTCTCTTTCAGTCGTTTAAAAAAACTCATGATTGAACACTCCCTTGACCTACGATATCCACTTCTTCTTCCAGTTTTACTGATACAAGCTTCGAGACACCTGATTCTTGCATCGTAATACCATACAGTACATCGGCGCCTTCCATCGTTCCTTTACGGTGGGTAATAACAATAAATTGCGTCTCTTCACTAAACTTCCGCAAGTAACTACTATAGCGCGCTACATTTGATTCATCTAAAGCGGCTTCTACCTCATCTAAAATACAGAATGGTACTGGGCGGGTATTTAAAATAGCAAATAATAGGGCAATTGCGGTTAACGCACGCTCCCCACCGGATAACAGACTTAAACTTTGTAAATTTTTCCCTGGTGGTTGGGCAATAATTTCGATACCTGTTTCCAGTAAGTTGTCTGGCTCAAGCAACACTAAATCTGCCGTACCTCCACCAAATAATTCGCGGAAGGAAATAGCAAATTGCTTTCGAATCAATTTAAACGTTTCATTAAATCGATCTGTCATTTCGTGATCCATTTCACTAATTGCTTGATGCAATGTTTCTTGCGCAGCTATTAAATCTTCACGCTGTTCGCTTAAGAAAACATAGCGCTCTTGTACACGTTCATATTCATCCATCGCGGATAAATTGACGGGTCCAAGCTCTTCAATCGATTGCTTCAATAGCTTAACTTTTCTACGAATTTGTTCTTCTTCCACAATTTCAATCGCTTCGTCTTGTGCAGAAATACGATCTAAATCGTATTGTTCTAATAATTGATCTTGCAAATTCGATATTTCAAATTCAATACGATTTCGTTTTAATTCTAACGATCGTAACGCATCCACAAAGCTTTTATGTACACGTTGTACTTCTTGCAATTGTGCTTCTGTTTCTGTTACTTGCAGATGAAGCGCTGTTCGAGATTCTCGCTTTTGTTGAATCGTTTCATTGAGCATATTCTTTTTATTCGTCCATTCGACGATCGTGCTTGCCAATTCTTCTGATGAAGGACCATTTAAGCCATCATCCGATTCAATCCACGTGATTTCCTGGGAAATTTTCTCGACCAATGTTTGTGCCTTCGATAAATCCAATTCAATACCCGCTATTGAAACTTGAACTTGCGTTAATTGTTCTTGTGCGACTGCGAGTGCTGAACGTTGCTGTGCCAACTGCTCTCTTAATACGTCTTTTTGTGTTTCACTTTGCGTTTTCGCATGAGTCAATTCATCTACGTTTTGTTGCACCGTTTGTAACTCTACCTTTAACTCAGCAAGGCGTTTTTGTGCACGTTCTTTTTGCTCATATAACGATTCTTTTCGTGATGATAGTGTCGATTGCTCTGATTGCGTAATTGAAAACGTAGATTGTAAACTTTTAACTATCATTTCTGATTCTAATAATTTCGCACGATGCATTTGCTCTTGTTCACGCATTGCATCACCTTGTAACTTCATCTCATCTAAATTATGTCGTAATAGCGCAATCTCTTCTTTTTTCTTGGCAACGGTTTGCTCTGCGATAGAAATCGTTGAATCCATCTCTGCTAATGTTTCTATTAATTTATCCAGCTCGGCTTTTCGTGAAAACAGTGAACTTTGTTGTTTTACTGCCCCACCCGTTAAAGATCCACCAGCATTTACAATATCGCCTTCAAGTGTCACGATACGGTATTTAAAGCCGCATAGACGGGCGATTTGACTCGCACCTTCTAAGTTTTTAGCAACGAGAACATTGCCCAGTAAATTTTCAACAATCGAACGGTTTTCTTCTTCAAAATTCACAAGTTCGTAAGCAAGCGAAATAAATGCGGGATGATCTTGTACCCCTACTAGCTGTTGTGGCATTAGTTTTCGAGAACGCATAACCGTTTTTGGTAAAAATGTTGCACGACCTGCACGTTTTTGCTTTAACCAACCTATCGCTTTTTGCGCATGTTGTTCCGTTTCTGTCACGATATGCTGTGAAGCCGCACCTAATGCCGTTTCAATCGCTTGTGAGTACGAAGCATTTACTTGAATCAGTTCAGCTACCGCACCCTCAATCCCTTGTAATTGTGCACGATCTCGCGCTAATAACACTTCCTTAACACCATGGAAAAAACCTGAGAAATCAGCTTCTAGCTCTGCTAACGTTTCTTTTCGTGCTTTTAACTGCTGATGATGCTGATACGCTTTATATAAAAGTTCTTGCTTTTCATCTAAGTCGGTAGATACCGTTTTAAATTGTATTTGTGCGATATCATAGCGACCGAGCTGTTCTTGTATCGTTACTTCTACTTGCGTTAGCGTTTTTAATGTTGCTTCTCTTAAAGTTAATGCTTTATCTAAATCTTTTTGCATTTCCGTTGAACGACCTGTCATACGTTCGACAGATTCTTGCTCATGTGTAAGCTGTTGTTCAATATTTTTCAATTCATTTTTTACAGTTGCTTCTTCATTTAACCGGTTAATATACGTATTTTTTGCTTCTTCGATTTCTTCTTCAATTTCTGAAGCTGTACGTGTTAACGCTTGTTCAAGTTGCTTTAAGGTAGAACGGATTTGCTGTACATCTTCCTTTTTTTCAGTAAACTGTTGGCGCTTTTCTTGCTCGTTTAGATCCAAATCGGCTACAGCTTGTTTTGCTTCCGTCCAATTCTCACGCAATTGTTGCATTTGCTTTTCAGCATTGGAGCGTTTTTCATTCACTAACGCTTTTCGCCCTTCCCAACGCTCTACTTCCGAGCTTGCCTCGACAAGCTCGGCATGCGATGTATCGAGAATGGCATCAATTGCTTTTAATTCTGTACGCGTTTTGTGTATTACTTCTTCTAATGTCACAATCGTTGTTGCATGCTTTTTTTCCGTCATAGACAATGTTTGATGTTCTTCAATGTAAGCCTTCAATGTCTTTTCGTGCACTAATAAATCATGGACCATGAGCGAAATATCAAAATCTTTTAATTCCGTCGTCATTCGAACATAGTCTTTCGCACTGGAAGCTTGGATTTTTAAAGGTTCCAGACGCACCTCAATTTCATGTAAAATATCGAGCACACGGTTTAAGTTTTCATCCGTTTCAACAAGCTTATGCTCTGCTTTTTTCTTGCGCAATTTATATTTTAAAACACCAGCAGCTTCTTCGAAAATACTTCGTCGATCGTCTGGACGGCTATTTAAAATTTCATCGACACGGCCTTGAGAAATAATTGAAAACGCTTCTTTCCCTAATCCCGAATCCATAAACAAATCCGTAATATCCTTTAGGCGACATTGCTGATTATTCAATAAATATTCGCTATCTCCTGAACGATACACGCGTCTCGTCACACTAATTTCTGTATATGGAACGGCAATTCGTTCATCTGCATTGTCTAAAACTAATGTTACTTCGGCAAAATTTAACGGTTTGCGCGATTCACTCCCTGCAAAAATGACATCTTCCATCTTTGCACCACGTAATGACTTAGCTGACTGCTCTCCTAATACCCAACGTATTGCATCCGTAACATTACTTTTCCCACTACCATTTGGTCCAACTACCGCTGTAACACCTGGTACAAAATCAATTCCTATTCTTTCTGCGAATGATTTGAAGCCGATTACTTCAAGTCGTTTAAGGAACATGTTATTCCCCCTCTTGCTTTGACTGCTTTAGCATTTGCATGGCACTTTGCGCGGCCTGCTGCTCAGCCTCTTTCTTGGACTTCCCTTTTCCAACGCCCAGCTCTTGGTCATTTAATAACACGCGCGATATGAATGTTCGATTATGTGCTGGACCTTTTTCATCCACAATTTCATAGTGTAGTAAACCATTATTCGTTTGTTGGATAATTTCTTGTAATTGACTTTTAAAATCCATCACATGCGAAAAAGCACCGATTTCTACTTTAGGGTAGATGATTCGCTCTAAAAATTCGACAACTACCGTTAAGCCTTGATCTAAATAAAGGGCACCAACGAATGATTCAAAAACATCGGCTAATAACGCTGGACGTTCACGACCTCCCGTTAACTCTTCCCCTTTACCTAAAAGGACAAAATGCCCGAAATTTAATTCATTGGCAAAAATGACTAATGACGGCTCACATACAATCGATGCGCGTAGCTTTGTCAATTCACCTTCACTCATATGCGGGAATTTTTCAAATAAATATTTCGACACAGATAACTCTAAAACCGCGTCTCCTAAAAACTCTAAACGTTCGTTGTCAGTAAATAATTTTCGGCGATGCTCATTCACATAAGATGAATGTGTAAAGGCTTGGTGTAATAAAGATGTGTTCTGGAAATGGATATTCAGTTCCTCTTGTAAAACTTGAAATTGATTTCTTACTTTTTCAGGGAGTACACCTGCTTTTAGACTATTCCCTTTTCTTCTTTGCATCATAGACTATTCTGCCTTCCTTCTAGTTTCTATCGTTTAGTTTACCTTGTTCCATAGCAATGTGCAAAGGTATTCAGTCAAAAAATTGACGATCTATTACGCTTCGGCATAATTGCGTCCACATTTTACATTTTACAACCTATTTGCATGTATTTGATATGTATTATCTTGGAATCTTGCCCTTTTTGACCACCAAAAAGAGGCATCTACCACAAAAGTAAATTTGCGATAGTATGCCTCTATATGGAATTAGCTAATTTTTTTCTCAATGTAAGAAATTGCATCACCAACTGTAGCAATTTTCTCTGCATCTTCATCAGAAATTTCCATATCGAACTCATCTTCAAGTTCCATTACAAGTTCAACAACATCTAATGAATCTGCACCTAAGTCATCACGGAATGATGCTTCAGCTTTTACTTCACTTTCATCAACGCCTAAGCGGTCAATGATTACTTTTGAAACACGTTCAATTACTGTAGACAAATCAGTCACCTCCCCTCAAAGATTGTGTAGGCAATACTATTTTTATACCATGACCATACCGCCATCAATATGTAACGTTTGTCCGGTAATATAGTTCGCATTATTTGAAGCAAAAAACGCCACTGCTTTTGCGATATCTTCAGGTTGTCCTAATTTTGCTAATGGGATTTGCTTGAGCATCGCATCTTTTAAATCCGCTGGCAGCTCATCTGTCATTTCTGTTGTAATAAAGCCTGGAGCAATCGCATTGACTAAAATATTGCGACTCGCTAATTCTTGTGCCGTTGTTTTTGTTAATCCAATAACACCTGCTTTTGCCGCTACATAGTTTGCCTGACCTGGATTACCTGCAACACCTACAATGGATGAAATATTAATAATGCGACCTGCACGTTGTTTCATCATTTGACGCGTTACTGCTTTCGTACATAAAAAGACACCTTTTAAATTGGTATTGATGACATCATCCCACTCGTCATCCTTCATACGCATTAATAAATTATCACGCGTAATGCCTGCGTTGTTAACTAATATATCAATGGAGCCAAATGTGTCCATTGCTGTTTTCATTAATTGTTGAACAGATTCTGTATCCGCAACATTCGCTTGAACGGCAATTGCTTGACCACCAAGTGCTTGAATTTCCTCTACAACTTGTTGAGCTCGTTGTTCACTACCACTATAGTTTACAACAATTTGAGCTCCTTGACCCGCTAGTTCTAGTGCAATTGCACGTCCAATACCGCGTGAGGCACCTGTTACAACCGCACATTTCCCCGTTAAACCCATTGTGTCCACTCCTTTGATGCTTCAACAACTTGCGCTAAGCTCTCTTCGTCATAGACACAATATGTTTGCACACTTCGATCGATTTTTTTCACTAAACCAGATAATACCTTACCTGGACCACATTCGATGAATACCGTCACGCCTTCTGCAATAAGCTTTTCAATATTCTTTTCCCATTGTACAGAATTCGTTACTTGATCAATCATTTCGCGCTTAACCTGTTCTACATTTGTTAAAATTTGTGATGTCACATTACTGACAACCGGAATTTGTGGTTCGTTTAATGAAAGCTCCCCTACAACCGTCGCCAACTTATCCGCTGCAAGTTGCATTAATGATGAATGGAATGGACCACTCACAACTAATGGTAGCGCTCGTTTGGCACCCGCTTCTTTCGCTTTCACACATGCCAAATCGACACCTTGTTTCGTCCCTGAAATCACAATTTGACCAGGACAGTTGAAGTTCGCTACTTGCACAACTTCTCCTGCATCAGACACTTCCTTGCAAACAGCTGCTAACGTTTCACCATCTAACGCTAAAATCGCAGCCATTGCGCCTTGTCCAGCAGGTACCGCCTCATCCATAAATACACCCCGTCTATGAACTGTCGTTACCGCGTCTTCAAACGTTAATACGTTCGAGACAACTAACGCACTATACTCCCCTAGTGAATGCCCCGCTGTAAAATCCGGTGTAATCCCTGCATCTTGTAATTGCCCCGCAATCATTACACCTGTTGTTAATAAAGCAGGCTGAGCATGATACGTTAATGTCAGTTTTTCTTGTGGACCATTTAACATATAGTCCGTTAATGCAAAACCTAACACTTCATCTGCACGCTCATAAAATCCCTTACTTTTTTCATTGTTAGCAACAAAGCTCGCTCCCATCCCTACTGTTTGCGAACCTTGCCCTGGAAAAATAAAAGCAATTTTTGTCATTATAAGTTCCCCTTTGTGAATAGCTCTTACTCTGTTTTCGGCATTTGTGCAATCGTTTCTGCTATCGTTTCACATACATTATGTTCTACCATAATTCGTGCTTGACGAATCGCACTATAAATTGCCTTTGGATTAGATGATCCGTGCGCTTTAATGACCGGTGACTTTAGGCCAAATAATGCTGCACCACCATACTCGGTATAATCCATTTTATCTTTTAATTGTTTTAAGTCATTTTTAACTAATACGGCCGCTAGTTTTGATTTTGTAGAAGACATAAACGAATCTTTCAACATTTTGAAAATCGTTCCTGCTGTCCCTTCAATACTTTTAAGCACCATATTTCCTGTAAAGCCATCCGTTACAACAACATCCGCTACCCCATTTAATAATTCACGTGCTTCTACATTGCCTTCAAAATTAAAATCGGCTTCGTTTAGCAGTGTATACGCGGATTTTGTTAAATCATTACCCTTTTTTTCCTCTGTACCAATATTTAATAACCCAATGCGTGGCGATTGCACTGCACGTACTTTTTTTACATAAATATCGCCCATAATTGCATATTGCAATAAATTTTCTGGCTTCGCTTCTGCATTCGCTCCTAAATCAAGCATTAAAAAGCCATCGCCGTTTATCGTTGGTAATGTTGTGGCAAGTGCTGGACGCGCAACCCCATCAATACGACCTACTTTAAATAATCCGCCTGCCATTAAAGCCCCTGTATTACCCGCAGATAAACATGCATCTGCACGACCTTCTGCCACCGCCTCTAGCATACGCGTCATCGACGAATCCTTTTTGCGACGTACCGCTCGTGCCGGGGCATCCTCCGCTTCAACAACTTCTGTGCAATGAATTACTTGTAAGCGTTCATGTTGCTTTATAAATGGCGCCATCTTTTGCTCATCACCGTACAGTTGGATTTCAACATTCGGGAAATCCGCAAGTGCTAAAAGGACACCTTCGACAATTGCTTGTGGGGCATTATCTCCACCCATACCATCTACTGCTAATTTCATCATTTCTCTTCACCTTTCGTGCGGTACATTTCAAATTCACCTTTGAATACAACTTCATTTTCAACGGTAGAAGTTACTTCAATAAATGTACGATTTTTTTCAGGATGCTTTCCCGTAACAATCGCCTTTGTGATAACACGATCTCCTGCGCGAACAGGTTTCACAAAAGCCACATTGGATTTTGCCGTTAATGCAAGCTCATCATCAATGACCGCAACTGCAAGCGAATTGGCCTGTGCAAATAAATGATGCCCGCGGGCGATTCCATTACGTTGAAAAACATGTTCTGAGCTTACATCAAAAATCGATAATGCACGATTATCTAACTCTATGTCAATTATTTCACCGATTACTTCATCGAGTGGTAGTGACTTTACTTCATCATATTTTTTGGCTGCTACATCTTTAATACGCTCGCGCAATTCTGGTATTGCCAGCTCCATACGGTCTAATCGAATGGTTTGAACACTTACACTAAATTCAGCCGCGAGTTGTTCATCTGTGACGAATGGATTATCGGTAATTTTTTCTGTCAATAACGACTGACGCTCTTTTTTGGAACGCTTCATACGCAATTATTACCTGCCTTCAATTTTCTATTTGATTAGTATTAGCACTTGGTACTAATACCAATATACATGGATAAAAAAAAGAACGCAACAGTTTTTTTGTTACGTTCCACCAAATCTATTCTAATTCATAGCTTAATTGCCACGCGATTCCGAACTTATCCGTTACTTGTCCATAGCATTTACTCCAAAATGTTTCTTGCAATGGCATCGTTACATTTCCTCCATCAGCAAATAATTCAAAAATCGTTCGTATTATTTGCTCATTGTCCGACGTATAGGCAAGTGTGATATTGTCACCTTTCGTTATTTGAGGAGAACCTGGGAATGTATCTGAAAACATCATTTTACTATTTTCTAATTCGATAAACGCATGCATCACTAAATGTTTTGCCTCTTCTGGTACAGGATGCTCTGGATTTGGCGGCATTTCACCAAACGTTGAAACAACGACATTCTTTGCATTGAATGCTTTTGCATACAATTGTACAGCTTCTTTTGTTTCACCATTAAACACTAAATAAGGAGTCATTTTCGACATATTTTTTGCACCTCTTCATTTATTATAAAGACCTTTAATTTATGAGTTGTTCACGTTTAATTTTACCGCAAAATCTCATTTTTAAACATCCTTAATCGATTCGTTCTCCTTCAAGAATACCTGAATCGGCTAATTTTGCTCTTAACACTTCATATTCTGGTTGCTGCCAAAAATCTTCATCATACAGCATCCGAGCCGCATCCTGTCTCGCCGTTTCAAGCGCACGATAATCATGAACGAGATCCGCCAATTTAAATTCGGGTAGGCCACTTTGTCTTTTTCCGAAAAAATCACCTGAACCACGTAATTCCAAGTCCTTTTCAGCTAGTCGGAAACCGTCGTTCGTCTCGGTCATGGACGTCATCCGCTCTTTTCCTTCATCGGTTTTTGGATCTGCTATTAACACACAATACGATTGATGCTCACCACGCCCTACACGCCCCCGAAGTTGATGCAGCTGTGCAAGTCCAAAACGTTCCGCATCATAAATCGTCATAAATGTCGCATTTGGCACGTTCACTCCAACTTCGACAACTGTTGTCGAAACGAGCACATGAATCGATCCGTCACTAAACGCCCGCATGACCGCATCTTTCTCATCCGAATGTAGTTTCCCATGCATTAAACCCACTTTAAAACGCGACCCAAAATAGGCTTGCAAATGTTCATATGCTTCTACTGCATTTTGTACATCCAGCTTGTCAGATTCCTCGATTAGCGGCGTAATGACATACGCTTGTCGTCCCGCTTCCAATTCCTGTGCCATGCGCATTAATACGCTATTCATTTGCTCTTTTTTCATCCAGTGCGTCTCTATTTCTTTTCGACCAGCTGGCAACTCATCAATAATCGAAACATCCATCTCTCCAAACGCTGTAATCGCAAGTGTTCGAGGGATTGGTGTTGCCGTCATAAATAACACATCTGGATTTTCACCCTTTTCACGTAAAACCCGCCGTTGCTCGACGCCAAAGCGGTGCTGCTCATCCGTAATAACAAAGCCTAATTTATGAAAAACAACATCTGGTTGAATTAATGCATGTGTACCGATCAAAATATCAATTTCTCCATTTGCCAATTGCGCTAATAATTCACGGCGCGCTTTTGCTTTTGTCGAGCCTGAAAGCAAAGCAATCTTTACACCGATTGGATCAAACCAAGTATGTAAGTTTTCGGCATGTTGCTCAGCTAAAATTTCAGTTGGTGCCATCAGTGCTCCTTGAAAGCCCGCTGTGACAGCTGCATACAATCCAAGCGCCGCAACAACCGTTTTCCCCGAACCTACATCCCCTTGCAATAGCCGATTCATGCGCTGTGGTTGCTTTAAATCTTTACAAATTTCATTAACGACACGCTTCTGTGCACCCGTTAGTTCATACGGCAATGTCTCAATAAACTCTTTTAACTTGGGCAAATCATAATGAATTACAATTCCTTTTTCGTTTTCCTTATTCACTTTTCGTAACGCTTGAATGCGCAACTGAAATTCTAGCAATTCCTCATACACAAAGCGACGGCGAGCTTGTTTGGAATGTTGTGCATCTGTCGGAAAGTGAATTCCTTCCAACGCCTCTTGAAGACCCACCAATTGGTAATCCTCTCGCAATTTTGACGGTAATGATTCAGGAAGTTCAGCTGCCGCAACATCCAGCGCTTGCCGCATATATTTACGGAAACGTTTTTGTTGAATATTCCCTTTTAAACTATACACTGGCTCAAAATCGACTTGCTCTGTTTTAGGTCCAAAAGATACCGAGGAGCCAACGATCACTTGACGCCCCCGATCCCATTTACCAGTAATCGTAACAACCATCCCTGGCGCTAATTTTTGACGCAAATAATTTTGATTGAAAAATACGACCTTCACTAAATGCCTACCTGCAAGGGCCGTAAATTGTAAACGCGACTTGTTTTTTCCTAAAAATAACGCGGTTGGGACACTTTCCACGCGCGCCTCAATCGTGACACGCTCATTATGAGGCGTCTCCACTAAATCTTTTAAACGAAAATCTTCATGTCGGTATGGAAACATCCATATTAAATCAGCTATCGTATGAATACCAAGATTCTCTAAATTTTCAGCCGTTTCCTTGCCGACTCCTTTTAATTTCGACACGGGTTCATGTATCAATTTCCGACACCTCCTTTACGCACCATCTATTGTAATAGCATAGCACAAAATAAGCGCACACGTTCGTATATTTTTCTCCCAATCAGAATTAATGGCAAAGAAAAAACACGTATTCAATCACACGTGTTTTTAACCTTCATTTAATTACTTGCCGTGCGTGATTTCAATAAACTCTTCAAGTCGCCACCATCAAAAATGGCATGCGTAATCGCTTTACCTGTAGGTGTTGCCGCAAGTCCACCACGAGCTGTTTCTTTTAAATTCGGACTCATCGACTGTCCGATACGATACATTGCACCGATCACTTCATCACATGGAATACGACTCGTCACACCTGCAAGTGCCATATCCGCCGCAACGAGCGAATTGGACGCACCCATTGCATTACGTTTTACACAAGGAACTTCAACAAGTCCCGCAACCGGATCACATACGAGACCGAGCATATTTTTTAATGTAATCGCAAAGCCTTCTGCACATTGCTGCGGTGTACCTCCAGCCATTTCAACAATTGCTGCTGCCGCCATTGCCGAAGCACTTCCTACTTCCGCCTGACAGCCACCTTCTGCACCCGAAATCGACGCATTATTTGCAACGACAAAGCCAAATGCACCCGACGTAAATAAATAACGGACCATTTGCTCGCGCGTTGGATTTAATTTGTTTTTCACTGCAAATAATGTACCCGGTACAACGCCCGCCGAACCAGCAGTTGGTGTCGCACAAATTGTCCCCATCGCTGCATTCACTTCATTCGTTGCGACCGCTTTACTTACAGCATCTAATAATAAATCGCCCGCTAATGATTTGCCACTTGCGATGTAATTTTGAATTAATACCGCATCGCCACCCGTTAATCCTGTCACAGATTGAACACCGCGTAAACCGCGCTCTACCGCTTCTTCCATCACAACTAAATTGCGATCCATTTGCGCAAATATCTCTTCTCGAGTACGTCCGCTTATTAACATTTCTTGCTCAATCATAAGTTCAGAAATGAGCTTCCCTTCTTTTTCTGCACGTTCTACTAAATCACGTACATTATGGAATAATACATCCACTTTCGCTCACCCCTTAGTTGTTAATTTTCGACACTTTCGTAATATGTGGAATATATGAAATTTGATCGATAATTCGTTTATCTATATTTTGATCTACTTCAATGACCATTAATGCCGTTAAACCACGTTCAATGCGCGATACTTCCATGTGCCCAATATTGACACTATGCATCGCTAAGCAGTTCGCAACGTTGGCGATGCAGCCTGCACGATCATCATGCACAACTAAAATGGCTGGCATCCCACCTGTTAAACGTAATTTAAAGCCATTTACTTCACTAATTTCAATTTTTCCCCCACCAATTGAAATACCTTCAACGCTCATTTCATTATCGTCATCACCCATAACAAGTCGGGCTGTATTTGGATGCTCTTTATTAGCTGTCTCAGGAATAAATTCAAATGTTAAATTGGCAGCCTTTGCCTCTTGGAAAGCTGTTTTAATTCTCTCATCATCTGTATCATAATCTAATAAACCGCCAATTAGGGCTACGTCTGTCCCATGGCCGCGATATGTTTCAGCAAAAGATCCATATAAATAAATCTTTACCCATTTCGGTTGACGTCCAAATAAATCCCTTGCGACACGCCCAATACGAGCAGCCCCTGCTGTATGTGAAGAAGAGGGGCCAATCATAACGGGACCAATAATATCAAAAACCGATGTAAATTTCATCGCTTAACCCCCTATATATCATGTAACACATTACTACTATTGTACCTATTTCCGCTACAATAAACAAACTTCCTGTTTACCTACCTAGCATTCAAATTAAAATTCGACTCGCATTTACTAGATGCGAGTCGAACATTTGAAAAAACGAAAGCAGTGCATAAAAAGCATGCACTGCCTCAATTTTATTATTCGACTGAAAGAATAAATGGATAAAGTGATTGTTTCCCTTCAACAATTTCCACTTCTGCATCTTCATAATTTTCTTCGATGAAGCTTTGCAATTGTTCAGCCTGCTCAGCCGTTGCATCTTCACCAAAAATAATTGTTACGATTTCAGAATCTTCGTCCATTAAATTATCAAGTACTTGTTTCGCAGCGTCCATCATTTCAGATGTTGATAAAATGATTTTTCCTTCTGCTAAAGCCATATAGTCATCTTTACGAATTTCGACACCGTCAATCGACGTATCGCGAACCGCAAATGTTACTTGACCTGTTTTTACATGCGCAAATCCTTCTGTCATGTAATTTTTATTATTTGCAACAGATTCCTCTGGGTTGAATGCTAAAATTGCTGCCATCCCTTGTGGAATTGTTTTTGTCGGAACAACCGCTGCTTCGATTTCTAAAAGCTCCGCCGCTTGCTCTGCTGCCATAATAATATTTTTATTGTTCGGTAAAATAAGTACGCGTTCTGCACCAATTTCTTGAACAGCCTTCACAATGTCTTCCGTAGAAGGGTTCATCGTTTGACCGCCTTCAATGACATATGATGCACCAATCGAACGTAATAAATTCGCTACACCTTCACCCATTGCAATTGTTACGATTGCATATGGAATCTTTTGCTGTTGTGCTTTAGCTGGTGTTTTTGGCGCTTCATTTACAATCGCTGAATGTTGTTCACGCATATTATCTACTTTGATTTTAATTAAGCTACCATATTTTTGCCCTGCTTCAAGAACCGCACCTGGTGTTTCAGAGTGAATATGTACTTTTGCCACTTCATCATCTGAAATAACGAGCAATGAATCACCCATTGGATTTAGCTCTTGGCGGAATTGTTCCTCATCGAAAGGCTGTTTGCCCTCTTCAAGACGGACCATAATTTCCGTACAGTAACCAAATTCAATCGCAGAAGTATCCATGAAATCCTGTACGCGGTGATGTTCTGCATTAATCAAATCATCTAATGACGATTCATTTTTTGCTGGTAATGGCTCACCTTTCATCGATGCAAGGAAACCTTCATAGACGAAAAGCAACCCTTGTCCACCACTATCAACTACGCCAACTTCTTTTAAAACAGGCAATAAATCTGGTGTGCGATCAAGTGATGCACGCGCTTCTTCAATAAACGCTTCCATAACAGCAATGAGGTTGTCCTCTGTTTCAGCAACTTCAACACCTTTAGCTGCTGCTTCACGCGCAACTGTCAAAATTGTACCTTCAACTGGTTTCATAACCGCTTTATATGCCGTATCGACACCTGCTTGGAATGCATTCGCTAAGCCTTTTGCATCGATTTCTTCATTTTTTTCAATCGCCTTACCGAAACCACGGAATAATTGAGATAAAATAACGCCTGAATTTCCGCGCGCACCCATAAGTAAGCCCTTTGATAATGCTTGTGCTGTTTTACCAATATGAGCACTTGCATGTAATTTTGTTTCATCCGCACCAGATGTCATCGACAAATTCATATTTGTCCCCGTATCCCCGTCTGGTACAGGGAATACATTTAGTGAATCTACATAACCTGCATTTTGGTAAAGGTGATGTGCACCCATTTGAACCATTTCTGCAAATTTAATTCCGTCTAAGGACTTCATCCGATTCATTTCCTCCTCTTACACATTCGCAACACGAACGCCTTGAACAAAAATATTTACTGATTTAACGCTCATACCTAATGTTTTATTTACTGTATATTTTACTTTCGATTGAACTTGATATGCGATTTCAGAAATTTTCGTACCATAGCTTACGACGATATACATATCAATATGTAAGTCTTCACCCTCTTGGCGAATTAGTACACCTTTTGCAAAGTTCTCTTTACGCAAAATATCTGTTAATCCGTCACGAATTTGGTGTTTAGACGCCATTCCTACAATACCATAACACTCGATTGCCGCTCCACCAGCAATTTGTGCAATCACATCATTTGAAATATCAATATGGCCGAATTCGTTATTCAATTCTACTGACATAATAATGCCCCCTTGGCTCTATTTGACTAATCTCTATTGTACTACACAAAAGCACATTATAAAAGAAAACGTTCACTCCCGTCTAGTTGAATGTTATCATTTTTTCAAAATTCGACATTGGTTCGATTAAAACTTACTTTGCTGATTGCCATTATTATCGTCCAATTTGAGCCATACTATTTCTATTAATTTGTACTATACTCATTTTTTTATCTTTCTCCGACAGAAGACTCCATCTGATTCGTGTTACGGATAAAGCCCAACGATTCAGGTGGAGATGAATGTCGGTTGGCGTTAGCCGAAACGTTTGTTCTGTGTTAAAATAATCCTATACGTTGTTCCTTGATAACTGGATAGAGAGGGTTGTGACAAGAAAAGCTTTGTCACGTAAAATATCCAAGCACCAGTGCAAAACACGTAAAACCGTTGCTTAGGCACGGTCTAGTGGGTGCGTCAACCATCCTTGTGTACTTGACTTGTCGGGGCTTGTACAGCTCTTCTTAGGGTGGTGCAAGTGGTACATTAAGTGCCGACCAAAAACAGTGATTTGACAATCGTCACTCAGAGCGTCACTCGTCTCTCAGACGGAAAGACCTGAACTGGCGTTTTCAAGCCCCTACTGAATTGCTTTACCTCAGTGGGGGTTCGTTGATGTCTACTTTGAAATAATGGCTGAATTCAACACACCTTTTTCCGTCAATTTCTAAACTTTCCAACCGCGAATGGGTGTAAAGGTTTTTTTCTTGAAAGGTTGTGTAAAATGTCTTGCACTCAATCGGGAGGTGTGTTAAATTATTATGGTATGTGAAATATCGAACTGAAAGGTAGCTTTCAGATTCAGCTGTAAGGAGGAATTTTACAATGCCAAAACAATGCGTAATTACTGGCCGTAAAGCTCGTACAGGCAACAACCGTTCACACGCTATGAACGCTAACAAACGTACTTGGGGTGCTAACCTTCAAAAAGTTCGCATTTTAGTAGACGGTAAGCCTAAACGTGTATGGGTTTCTGCCCGTGCTTTAAAATCAGGTAAAATCGAGCGCGTTTAATCGCGTTCTGAGCATCAGCATTTGCTGATGCTCTTTTTTTCATACAAAAAAGCTGATTTAAGCTCACAATAAAGATGAACTTAAACCAGCCTTATTTAAATGAAAAGTCCTAATTCTTCTTGTCTCTCCTAAATAATCTAACGCAACCTCGTGCCATACCACTAATCCATCTCGGTAATTGAAAAGTATAAACTCTCAGTTTAGCTCCCCCTTTAATCTTTGCTTGTTATCATTAAACATATGCCTTCGCTGAAAGATATATACCCGTCTTGTACGATTTCATTGCTTGTGAAACGGGATGTTCCTTGTTCAATCACTTCATTTGTCGTTTCATACTTAACTCCACGTAACGTCACTTCTTTTACGGTTTGCCCATATGCAAAAAAGGATAGGAAAGGATAAGCCGATTTATGTAAAGGATGCTTCCCAGGCAATAAGAAACGCATTTCATTTTGACGGTTTATAATTTTAAATATAATTGTAGGGAATTGTTTTTGAAGCGTATAAATGGAACGTAATGCAGCCTCATAATGATCTAATCGACCACCCGTCACACCCGTAAGCCAAATTTGAGTCGGTTCATATTGCAATGCTCGCTGCAAAGCTAAATCCGTATCGGTCTCATTTTTTTCAGCTTGAAACGTCTCAACATGGTCGACAACTTCTGAAATTCGCGCAAATTCATGTGCTGTCACCGAATCAAAATCACCGACAATAGTATGTGGAATCAAACCTTGCTCAATTAAATGCAAAGCCCCACGATCCACACCAATCCATTTATCAGGCGTTAAAGAAAAGGCGACCTCATTTATAGGGCCGCCTGCACAAATCGCTACAATCACTTAATAGCGTCCAATCCTGCTTGTTTAATTTCTTGTAAAGCTTGCGCGCGATCTTCTTTTCCATAAATAGCTGAACCCGCTACGAAAATAGTAGCACCCGCTTTCGCACATGGAATAATTGTTTCCGCGTTAATTCCACCATCGATTTCAATCTCGATATTTAAACCACGCTCTTTAATTATTTCTGATAAGGCTGCCACTTTTGGTACGACTGAATGGATGAATTTTTGTCCACCAAAACCAGGGTTCACCGTCATAAATAACACCATATCAATATCCTCTAAAACATGTTGGATACTTTCGATTGGCGTATGCGGATTTAATACAACACCCGGTTTCACACCAAATGAACGAATCAACTGAATTGTACGGTGTAAGTGACGGCACGCCTCTACATGGACTGTAATATAATCGGCTCCAGCTTTCGCAAATTGCTCAATGTATTGGTCCGGATTTTCGATCATTAAATGAACGTCCATTGGTAATGTTGATAAAGGACGAATCGCTTCAAGCGCAATTGCACCAAATGAAATATTCGGGACAAAATGACCGTCCATTACGTCGATATGAATTAGCTCAGCACCTGCTGCTTCAACTTCTTTAACTTCTTCACCTAATTTTGCAAAATCTGCTGCTAAAATGGATGGTGCAATTTTAATCATAGTTTAGTACCTCGGCTTTCGATCAATAATTTCTTGTAAAAACTGTTGATAATGTTCATAACGGTAAGTACGAATTTCTCCAGATTCAACCGCTTCTTTCACTGCACATTTTGGCTCTTTTATATGTAAACAACCTCGGAATTTGCAGTTTTCACTAATACGTTGGAATTCTGGTAAACACGCTGATAGTTCTTCCTTTTCAATTGTATCAAAATCAAACGAGCTAAAGCCAGGTGTGTCGGCAAGCAAACCTTCACCAATATCAATTAACTCGACATGTCGTGTCGTATGCTTTCCTCGCCCTAAGCTTTTCGAAATATGCGCTGTTTTAAGTTCTAATGAAGGAATTAACGTATTTAATAATGTCGACTTACCGACACCTGATTGGCCTGCTAATACCGATGTTTTTCCCTTTAAATAATGACCTAACGTCGAGAGTAATGCAGGATCATCTTTAAACGTCAAAATGACTTCATAGCCCATTGCCTCATAATCCGCGACATATTGCCCAAGCGCTTGTTTTTCCTCATTATTCAATAAATCTAATTTTGTCAGCACAATAATCGGCTGAACATGGAAAGATTCTAAAACAACTAAAAAGCGATCTAATAAAATCGTATTAAAGTCAGGTTCTTTTGCTGAAAATACTAAAAGTGCTTGGTCAATATTCGCAATAGGTGGACGTACTAATTCATTTTTACGCGCATGAATTTTATCGACAGATCCATCCGATTCTCCGTCATAAGAATACTCTACAAAGTCTCCTACTAACGGGGATTCTCCGCGATTACGGAAAATCCCACGCGCACGACATTGAATCAAATTTCCATCTTGCTCTATATAATAAAAACCACTTAAAGCTTTTCGAATTTGGCCACGCGCCATCTAATCCCCCCTTAATTATTTGGAATATCTTTATACTCAATCGTTTGATTTTCAATAACGACATTATCGCGTCTAATTTGATAAGCGCCCTTTTCCCCTTCGACAATCGTTAATTCGATCAGATAAGAGGTCGGATCTGTAATTGTGATTGTGTCAAACGGATCTGCCAATGAATGGGTTTTGTCTTGTATATAAATAACAACCGTTTGTTCAATCGCTTGTTCGATCCCTTCCTCAAATACTGGCGGCTCAAATGGGATCGGAATTTGCTTTTTAAATACTTTTTCCGCCTTCGCTTCTGGTCCTTTCGAAACGACGACGTTCACCGTGTCGCCAGCTTTAAGCTTCGTCCCTTCAGAAGGTGTTTGGCTAATCACTTCGCCAGCTAGATATGTCGCATGGAATTCCCTTTTCGTAACATTTATTATAAAGCCCGAGCTTTTTTCATATGCTTTACGATTTGCTTCATTGTAACCGCGTAAATCAGCAAGAGCTACTGGCTCTAGACCTTTACTCACAGTCAACACAACGTCTGTATCTTTTGCGATAATTTCTTCATTTGCTCGTGGGGATTGACCAATAATCGTCCCCTCTAATTCGCGTGAATATTCTTCTTCAATCCTTACACTTCCGAAAATATCCTGTTTATCAAGCAATTCTTTCACTTGTTCGCCTGGTTTACCATTATAATCTTCCATCCGCATTGTTTCTTCACCGATGCTAACAACTAAATTAATTTCTGTCCCTTTTACATGCATTGAATTTGCTGATGGCGCCATTTCTATAACAGAGCCAGATTCAATTTCCTCCGAATTACGCTCTTCCTGTTCGCCAATAACGAAACCTTCACGCTCAAGTGTTTGAATTGCCTCCGAAATCGGCATATTTCGAACATCTGGTACCTCGATTTTATTCGGCGTTAATACAAAGGCTAACACGATGCCAATAATAGCGAGTGCCGCAAAGATACCTACAAAAATCGGCCATTTTTTCTTCTTTTTTTGTTGCGGAAGAATAGGTTCTACTTTTTGTGGTTCTATTTTAACAGTTGGCTCATTCGTTGCTGGAATTGACGGTTGCACTGGTGTTGGATCTTTAATGATTGGAATTAACTTTGTTGCATCATTATCAAGCGGCGTCATAAATTTTGGCTCATCTTTACGTTTCATAGATAAGCATGTATCTAAATCCGCTTCCATTTCTTCTGTAGATGCATAACGATGACGCATATCTTTTGACGTTGCTTTTAATACGATATTTTCAATACTTTGCGGTATCGATGCGTCAAATTCACGAACAGAAGGCGTTTCTGATTGCAAATGCTTTAATGCAATCGACACGGCAGATTCACCGGAAAACGGTAATTCCCCTGTTAATAATTCATACAATACAATGCCAAGCGCATAAATATCCGATTTCATCGAAGCAATACCACCACGCGCTTGCTCTGGCGATAAATAATGCACCGTTCCAATGACAGAATTCGTTTGTGTATACGATGTTGCACCTAAAGAAGTAGCTATTCCGAAATCTGTAATTTTCACATTGCCTTCTTCATCCATTAAAATATTTTGTGGCTTAATATCACGGTGAATGATGCCGTTTTCATGCGCTTGAGACATTGCGGATGTTAATTGCTTCATAATGTGCACGCTACGAGCTGGAGATAATGGTGAAAACTCTTGTATGTATTGCTTTAATGTTTTCCCTTTAATGTACTCCATTACAATGTAGTGCATGTCGCCATCTTCACCAACATCATAAATACTTACAATATTCGGATGTGTAAGACTTGTTGCAGACAATGCCTCGCGCTGAAAACGTCGATGCAATTCTTCTTCATTTGAAAAATCGTAGCGTAAAATTTTAATGGCTACATCGCGATTTAAAATAATATCATGCGCTAAATAAACATTGGACATACCTCCGCCGCCGATTAGTTGCAATATTTTATAGCGACTACTTATGTGCTTACCTACAAGCATTCCTACACCTCCTCCTGTGTTGTAATTAATACGAGGGAAATATTATCTTCTCCACCACTATCATTCGCTAACTGTATAAGTTTTCGCCCTTTTTCAGGAAGCTTAACAGGTAGCGTAATGATGGCAGCCATTTCAAATGTAGATAATTTATTGCTTAAGCCATCTGAACAAATGAGTAAATACCCTTCATCCTGTAAGTCAAGTTCGTAAAAATCGGGTTCAATATGCGATTCTGTGCCAAGCGCTTTCAAAATAAAATTACGCTGTGGATGATGTTGTGCTTCTTCCTCACTAATTTCCCCATTTTCCACTAAAATATTTACGTAAGAATGATCTCGTGTAATTAATTTCACTTCGTCATTTGTAAATAAGTACGTACGACTATCTCCAACATGGCTAATGATGCAATGACTTTGATCAATCAGTACAGCAATGAGCGTCGTCCCCATCCCTTTACAGCCTTCATTTGATAAAGAATATTGATAAATTTTATAATTAATATGGGAAACGGCATCTCGAAGCCATTCCTGTTGAGATTCGAACGTTGCAAATTGTTGTGCATCAATATTCAAAAATAAATGTTGCATTTCATTTATAGCCATTTCACTCGCTACATCACCTGCGTTATGTCCACCCATGCCATCTGCTAAAATCGCAAGCTTATAATGATCGGGGCGTTCAAAAAACGCCGCCCGATCTTCATTTATCGTTCGCTTTAATCCAATATCACTTTTCACTGTAAAGTTCATAAAGTCCACCTACTTTGTTTCTTCTGATCGTTCCTGCGCACGTAATTGGCCACAAGCCGCTGCAATATCTGAGCCTTGCTCACGACGAATCGTTACGTTAATGCCTTTTTCTTTTAATGTTTTTTCAAATGCAAAGATTTTACTACGTGATGTACGAATATAATCGCGTTCAGGCACGTAGTTAATTGGAATTAAGTTCACATGACATTTTATATTTTTAATTAATGCGGCAAGCTCTAATGCTACTTCTTCTGTATCATTTTGCCCTGACATTAAACCATATTCAAACGTTACACGACGTCCCGTTTTCTCGATGTAATATTGAACAGCTTCCATTAATGCTTCTAGCTTGTATGCACGTGCAATCGGCATTAATTTTTGACGCGCTTCTTGGTTTGGTGCATGCAATGAAACAGCAAAGTTAATTTGCATACCTTCATCCGCAAATTGATAAATTTTCGGCACAATACCAGAAGTCGAAACCGTAATATGACGCGCTCCGATGTTTAATCCTTTGTCATCATTCATGATTTTTAGGAAACTCATCATCGCATCATAGTTGTCAAATGGTTCACCAATTCCCATAATAACGATGCTTGAAACGCGCTCATTTGTTTCGTCCAGTTTTTGTTGTACTTTTACAACTTGCTCCACGATTTCACCTGCCATTAAGTGACGTTTTAGACCACCTAATGTTGAGGCACAGAATGTACAGCCAATGCGGCAACCTACTTGTGTTGTCACACAAATGGAATTTCCGTACTCATGGCGCATTAATACCGTTTCAATTGAGTAACCGTCTTGTAATTGGAATAAAAACTTGATTGTACCGTCTTTTGATTCTTGTTTAATAATTGTTGATAATGTCGTTAAACCAAATTGTTGTTCTAATTTTTCACGTAAACCTTTTGATAAATTAGACATTTCTTCATATGTTTTTACACGTTTTTCATAAAGCCATTCAAAAATTTGACCCGCTCTGAATGCCTTTTCACCATTTTCTACTAACCAATCTTTTAATTCATCTAGTCGTAATGAGTAAATCGAAGGCTTTAATTGTGGCTTTTCTTTTTTCTCACGACGTGCTGGTGTTTCTGCTGTTTCTTCTACCAAATCCTGAATACGTTCTTCAAATTGTTTTAATTGTTCTTGCTCCATTATTTAATTGGACGCTCCTTTTTTTACGAATGCAGCGACGAAAAATCCATCACTACCAATATCTTGCGGGAATACTTGTAACATCCCGTCTTGTTGTTTCGCTTCTAATTGTGCTGGTAAATTTTCTAAACGTACCGCTTCCATTTCTGGGTGTGCAGCTAAAAAGGCATTTACCGTACCTTCATTTTCGCGACGGTCCACTGTACAAGTAGAATACACTAATCGACCATCCGTTTTTAATAATTGTACTGCATTTTCTAATATCGCAAGTTGAATTGATTGTAGACTTTCTAAATCTTCCTCACGCTTTGTATATTTAATATCCGGCTTACGACGCATTACACCCAGCCCTGAGCACGGTGCGTCTACAAGAATCGCATCATAGCTTTCCGCTGGAAGGATGCCCGCTGCTTTACGCCCATCGAGTGGTGCTGTTTGAACGATATCAAGCCCTAAGCGCGTTGTATTTTCATCGATTAAATCTAACTTTTTCGGATGTAAGTCCGTTGCTAAAATAAGTCCTTCATTTTGCATTTTTTCTGCTAAATGAGTCGTTTTCCCACCTGGTGCGGCACACATATCCAGCACTTTCATACCAGGCTGTGGATTTAATACCGTTGCAGGAATCATCGAGCTTTCATCTTGAATCGTAATTAATCCATTACGGAAAGCACCTGTGCGTGCTGCTTGACCACTTTCAAGATGGATACATTCTGGCATATATTCACTACGACGCGCTTTCACACCCTCACGTTCTAACGTTGTCAGCACTTGTTCTACTGTTGCCTTTGTCGTATTGACACGAACGGTTTGGAGCGGTGCAATATTGTTTTCCTGTAACATATCACGTGTTACATCAAAGCCGTAGCTCTCTACCCAACGATCGACAAGCCACTGCGGATGACTCGTTTCAATGGCAAGACGCTCATTGTCATTTGCAATTAAATCTGTTGAACGAACACCTTCACGTAAAATCGAACGTAAAATACCATTGACCATTGAGGCAATTCCTTGATGCCCGCGACGTTTTGCAATTTCAACCGCTTCATTTACTGCTGCATGTGCAGGGATACGTGTTAAGTAATGCATTTGATACAGCGACATACGCAGCAACCAACGCACCCATATATCTACTTTTCCACGAATAAATGGCTCTAAGTAATAATCTAACGTTAGCTTATGCTGCAAAGTTCCATAAGTTAGCTCTGTTAACAGCCCACGGTCCTTTGCATCAATTTTATATTTTTCAATTGTTTGGTGTAATAATAAGTTACTATACGCTTGGCTTTTATCGACTGTTAATAAAATCGTTAGTGCCGCGTCACGCACATTACCATCCCAAATTACTGGCTTTTTTTTACTCATTCAAAACGGTCCCCAATCTGTAATTTCGAGCCCGTACCACGTAAAAACTCTTCTGCTGTCATACGTTTTTTCCCAGCTGGCTGCACGTCATAAAGTGCTAATGTTTTACCATCACCTGTTGCCACTTCGAAATGATCCTTGGCAATGTTGACTACTTCACCCGGTGTAGCAGTTGTCTTCGTTTCTCCTAGCTTTGCCCACCATACTTTAAAGTTCGCACCTTCGAAAGTTGTATAGGCAACAGGCCACGGATGTAAACCCCGCACTTGATTATATAATGTGCGAGCTTCTTTATTCCAATCTAACAACTCTTGCTCACGGCTAATATTTCGTGCATAAGTTACATCGTCTTCATTTTGCACGATGCGCTCATTTGTACGTGCGATAATAGCAGGCAATGTTTCTTTTAATAGTTCACGACCGACAACACTTAATTTTTCGAACATGCCACCTGTATGATCTGTCTCTTCAATCGTAATTTCACGTTGAGAAATAATATCGCCAGCATCTAATTTTTCAGCCATATACATAATCGTAATACCTGTTTTTTCTTGACCGTCCATAATCGCTTGGTGGATTGGCGCACCACCACGATATTGCGGCAATAACGAAGCATGTACATTAATGCAACCTAGCTCCGGTGCATCGAGTAATTCTTTCGGTAATATTTGACCGAATGCCGCCGTGACAATTAAATCAGGCTTTAGTGCTAAAATATCTTGTAACTCTTGTGAACCGCGCAATTTTTCCGGCTGAATAACAGGAATCCCAAGTGCCAATGCTTCTTCCTTGACTGGAGGAGGTGTTAATACTTTTTTACGCCCAACTGGACGGTCTGGCTGTGTTACAACGGCAGCCACGTCATAACCTTCTTCATGTAGCATGCGCAAAATTGGCGCAGAAAAAGTTGGAGTTCCCATAAAGATGATTTTTGTCATCGCTTATTCCTCCTCTGCGTCCGCGTATAATTCCTCTAGCTCCTCAGCTGTTAATACACGCGTCATTTTCGAATCAAATAACACACCATCTAAATGGTCAATTTCATGCAATATACAACGTGCCTCAAAATCTTCCGCTTCGAGCTCATAAACTCGGCCTTCACGGTCAGATGCTTCGATTTTCACATACGTAGGGCGCTTTACCATACCAAATAAATCCGGGAAGCTTAAGCAGCCTTCTACATCTTCCTCTTCACCGCGCGTTTCAATGACGATTGGGTTGATCATTTCTAAAATATCTTCCCCAAGTTCAACAATCGCAACACGTAAACCAACATTAATTTGTGGCGCAGCAATTCCTACTCCATCATGTTCAACCATCGTGTCATATAAATCATCTAAAAGTTGGATTAAGTCTTCATTAATGACTTCAACTTCTTTTGTTTTTTGCGATAAAATTTTCGCCGGATTTTCCATTACTTCTTGAATAGCCATATTTGTATACCTCTTTCTATTTGAATCCCATCTGGATGCAGGCATTGCTTGAAATCCACTTAAATCATTGTCGGGTCTAAGTCAACCGTCAACACAATCCCTTTTTTAATCCAGTCAGAGCGATACATTTTAATTAATTGTAAAAGCACGGGAATTAAATTTGGTTCTCTTTTATATTTTATCAAACATTGGTAACGATATCTATTTTGGAGTCGACTAATACTCGCCGTTGTTGGACCAATGACAGACACTTCAAAAGATAAGCTAGAACGTAAATATTCAGCAGCACGTCCTGCATATTCCGCTGCCAACAACACATCCTCATGTGAAACTTGAATGAGCGCAATATAATAATACGGTGGATAACCTGCTGTATGTCGACTATACATTTCGCGTTCATAAAACGGTGTATACAGTTGTTCTTTCGATAATTCAATTGCATAATGCTCCGGTGTATACGTTTGAACGAATACTTCACCTGGTTTGTCATGACGACCAGCTCGTCCACTTACTTGCGTCATTAGTTGAAAGGTTTTTTCAGCCGCACGATAATCCGGTAAATGCAAGGACGTATCTGCACTTAGTACACCAACGAGCGTAATATTCGGGAAATCCAGCCCTTTGGCAATCATTTGCGTGCCTAATAAAATATCCGCTTCACCCGCACCAAAAGCATCGAGTATTTTTTCATGTGCGCCCTTTTGCTTTGTCGTATCGACATCCATTCGTAATACGCGAGCACCTGGAAAGAGCTTATAAATTTCTTCTTCCACTTTTTGTGTACCTGTTCCAAAATAACGAATATGCTCACTTTGACATTGCGGACATTCGCTCGGTACATACTCATCATGTCCACAATAATGGCATTTTAGCTTTTCATTCGAACGATGGTATGTAAGCGAAATATCACAGTTTGGGCATTGTACCGTCGTCCCACAATCACGACATAAAACAAACGAAGAATAACCACGGCGATTTAAAAATAGAACCGATTGTTCCTTCTTTTCTAATCGCGTTCGGATTGCCTCAGCTAATGGCTCCGAGAACATCGAACGATTCCCTCCTTTCAATTGCTCACGCATATCCACAATATGGACAGTCGGCAACGCTTGGTTTTTCGCACGGTTTTCTAACGTTAATAACGTATAAACCCCTTTTTTCGCTCGTGCAAAGGATTCTAATGCGGGTGTTGCACTACCTAAAATGACGGGACAATCGTAATATTGACTACGCCAAATAGCCACATCGCGTGCATGATAACGGGGTGAATCCTCTTGTTTATACGTAGATTCATGCTCTTCATCTAATATAATTAAGCCTAAGTTCGTAAACGGTGCAAAAATAGCCGAGCGCGCTCCGACAACGACTTTTACTTTCCCTTGCTGGATTTTTCGCCACTCATCATATTTTTCACCGACCGAAAGACCACTATGCATGACCGCAACTTGTTCACCGAAACGCGATCTAAAACGTTCAGTCATTTGCGGTGTTAAAGAAATTTCCGGGACGAGCACAATCGCCTCTTTTTCCTCGGCAATCGCCTGTTGAATCGCTTGAAGATATACTTCCGTTTTTCCACTACCTGTAATACCGTGTAGTAAAAACGTTTCTTGCCGCTTTTCTTCTAATGCTTTTTTTATTTGTGCTAAAGCAGTATCTTGTTCATTTGTTAAATGTAAAAAATCCGTTCGGGCAACTTCTTTTGTAAACGGGTCACGGTACACTTCTTGATGAATATAGACGGCCGCCCCTTTGTCAATCACACTCGTTAAAACGGCATTCGTTATATCAACTGCTTTACAAATTTCATCGGCGGTAAAAAGTTGGCCTTCATTTAACTTCATCCATTGCACAAGCTGCTTTTGCTTTGGGGCTCTCGCCGTTATCTGTGCTTCTATAGCTTCCAGTTGCGCAAGCGGAGCAATTTGGACTTTTCGCACTTGCTTAATTTTTCCCTGTTGCTTCACCACATTGTCGATTAGGACATCCCCATTACGGACCGCCTGTTTTAATGGTTTTAGTAACGCATCCTTTTCAATTACTTTAAGATTCACTCTCGCATTTTTCACAAAATACGGTTGAATGACTTCCGGCAACTGTTCAACTTCTGTCACTAATACAGCAAATTTTTCATACTTTGCTCGTAATGCACCGGGAAGCATCACTTGTAGAGCATCAATTTCATAACAGATCGTTTGATTTTTTAACCATTTTGCCATTTTCAACATTTCATCTGTTAACACAGACTCGATATCTAAAATTTCTGCAATGGACTTCATTTTATCTAGCGGTATGTCCGTTTCATCTTTTATGCCGACAACAAATCCTAGAACATTTCTCGGACCAAAAGGCACTTTCACACGACAGCCTTTTTCAATTAACTCTGACCACTCATCTGGAATGACATAATCAAACGGCCGATCGACTGGATAAGCGGATACATCCACAATGACTTCTGCAATAACCATTACGCATTCGCATCACTTTCAGCACTTTGCACAAAATGCTTTACTACCAGCGCCGTAATTTTTTCAGGCTCTTCTAAACGCCCTTTCCCAACATAGCCACATGCTAAAAAACCTTCTGATGGCTCAATAAATCGGATCCCATCTTCTGCTAATTGGGCAATATTTCGTAATACTGCTGGATGCTCATACATATGTACATTCATTGCCGGAGCTACCCACACTGGTGCTGTTGTGGCAAGTAATGTTGTCGTCACCATATCATCCGCCATGCCATGCGCCATTTTCGCAATGATGTTCGCTGTTGCTGGTGCCACAATGATTAAGTCCGCCCAATCCGCTAAATCAATATGGGCAATGACTGCTGAGTTTTTTTCGTCAAACGTATCATAAAACACATCATTTTTTGACATAACTTGAAAGCTTAAAGGTGTGACGAATTGTTGTGCCGAAGCGGTCATGATCACTTTCACATTCATGCCTGCTTGTGATAATTTGCTGACGAGCGCGACTGCTTTATAAACGGCAATTCCCCCTGAAACACACACTAACACATTGCTCTTTTTCATGTTCGAAACCTTCCTTTCAAATGACAAGCTCCCAAAGAAAGATTCTAAGGGAGCTACTTTACAAGTAATATCGAATTAAATCACAAAGAAAGGACAACCTTCTACCAACTAGCAGAAGATGATGTCCTTACTTACTGGAAAACAGTTTTTAGATTTCATCCTCATAAATCGTTGATGCATCTTGTTCCGCTTTTTTAAGCTTTCCTGCTGCTACTTCTTCTAAAGCTCTACCAACTGGCTTATAAGAAACGTATGAGCTTAATTGCTCGCCGCCCTCTTCTTGCATTTGACGAGCACGCTTTGAAGCTAAGCTTACCAAAGAATATTTTGAATCGATTTGCGTTTTTAACTTATCTACTGATGGGTATAACATAGTTTATTCTCCTCTCAACATTGACAAATATCGTTTTTCTACACGTTCACGGCGACAATGCTCTGCCACAATAATGGCATTAATCTTATCACATGCATTTTGAACTTGATCATTTTCTACGACATAATCGTATAAACTCATCATTTCAACTTCTTCACGAGCTGTTGCAATTCGACGAGCAATCACTTCTTCAGTTTCTGTTCCTCGTCCAACTAAGCGTTGCTCTAATTCAGAAATGCTTGGTGGTGCTAAAAAGATGAACAACGCATCTGGTGCTTTTTCTCGAATTTGTGCGGCACCTTGAACTTCTATTTCTAAAAATACGTCACGACCCGCTTCTAACGTTTCCTTTACATAGGCAAGCGGTGTACCGTAATAATTACTAACAAATTCAGCATGCTCAAGCAAGCCACCTTGTTCAATTAATTCTTCAAATTGTTCACGCGTTCTAAAGAAATAGTCTACACCATCTACTTCTCCTTCGCGAGGATTTCGCGTTGTCATCGAAATCGAATATTCATAGTTCGTATCAGGTTGTAAAAATAGCTCTTTACGAACCGTCCCTTTTCCAACACCTGATGGACCCGATAATACTATTAATAAGCCACGTTGTTTGTTCATGTGTAACTCCTTTTAAGCTATTCAATATTTTGAACTTGTTCTCGCATTTTTTCTAAAATCGTTTTTGCTTGCACAACGGCAATGGAGCAGTCTGCCGATTGATTTTTCGAACCGATTGTATTAATTTCACGATGCATCTCTTGCATAATGAAATCTAATTTACGACCAATTGCAACAGACTCATTTAGCGTTTCCGTCAGTTGACCAAAATGGCTTTCTAAACGATCTAACTCCTCTGTTATATCAATTCGTTCCGCAAATAATGCAACTTCAGTTAATAAACGTTCCTCAACCAACTGTCCATCATTTATTTCTTGTAGGCGAGCAATTAAACGTTCACGATACTTGGCAACCGCTTGTGGGGCTGCTTGTTTAATTTTAGCAACTTGCTGCTGCAATTCAACCTTATATTGTAGCATAATATTACGTAATTCATGCCCTTCACGCTCACGCATCATCATTAAACTGTTAATCGCTTGTGCTAATGCATCCTTTACTGCCTGAATAATTTCATCCTGCAAAAACTCTTCTTTCTCGATTTGCAGCACTTGATCCAAGTTTGAAATTTCCTGCATTGTCCATTTCTCTTCCATTATAACGGATTGCGAAAGCTCGCTTTTTACTTTCAAGTAAGCTTCTAGTAATGGCCAATTAATGCGGACAGCTTGTTCTGCATTATGTAGCTCTTTTAGAAAAATAATAACATCTATTTTCCCGCGCGAAACAGCATCGGATAACATTTTTTTCACAATTACTTCTGATTCCATCCATTCTTTTGGAAACTTCGTATTAATTTCTAAAAAACGATGATTCACAGCACGAATTTCAACCGTGAGTTGAAATCTATTCGTCGTTGTGACCCCCCTGCCGAATCCGGTCATACTACGCACCAAGGCTTGTCACATCCTTCTTTGCATATTGCAATAATTATATCATATGTTAAACCAATTCGTGTTAACGTTTTAATAGAAAATTGAACTATATAAGTACAACAAAAGAATCTATCCTTATGATGTAAGTTTTCTAATATAGTTGCTAATAAAGTATGTGCTAGTTTAGGCTGGCTAAGCACATGAGGCGCACAGACAATGTTAGCACAAATTTGTACGACTCATCTTTGTGCTTTGTGCAAAGCCAGCCTTTATAACGTTTTGCCTACTGAAACTTTCTGCATTTATTTCGCCACTACCGTGGGAGGGGGCGTTATACTCAATAGACTTTTATCCCATTAGAAAAAATCTATCCTATTTTTTTGTTATTGAGGAGCAAAAATCATACAGCCTTTGGAGAAAGCTGAATCTTTTAAGTGACAAAAATGTGCTATAAAAGTGGGGGAAACGGCATGTTTTGCAATCTCAACAGTATTATATGAACGAAATTTATTGTCGAGTTGGTATTTCAATAAAGATATTGAATAGCTGAAACTAACTTCATATTCAAAAGATGATTAGGATTTATATTAGGACAAACTTGAATAGAAGGAGTTGATTGGAATGAAGGGGAGGCGACTCCTACGGGAACAGCACGTGCGGAAAATCCACTTATTTCGAGATTCATCTCGAAATAAGTTAGTTGGAGCCGTGCCCGTGGAAAGCGTCCGGACCGGAATGGAAATCACCTCACCCCTTTTTCAGAAAGGATTTTTAATGATAAACTCGTTAATTAATTATATATACCATAACCTACATTTTTTTCAATACCCATCAAACTGACAGTTCTATCCATCACATTTTGATTTCTATCCAACACTTTATCAATTACGCCTCGGCGTAATTGTGTCCAGATTTTTTCGAGCTCGCTCGAAAAACTTCCCTTAAAAATCTGTGGCATCCGCCGGGGCTTAACTTGATTCAGCCGGGGTTTGAACCCCCACTGAATAGAATTGCCTTTTTGGCATTCATCCCCCACTTATAGAAGTAGGGGAATTCTGCTGAATTAAGTTAAATTCTATCCAACACTTTCGCCTTTCTATCCGTATAGCGTGGGGCTATAACTTACTTACGTAGAAAATAATGTTATGATAGATAGACTAGTAAGAAATACAATCTTTACGAAAGAGGTACGAATATGGCATTTGACGGTCTTTTTACACGTTCGATGAGCAAAGAATTAGCAATCCTTTCATCAGGACGAATTACAAAAATATATCAACCGAATGCGTTAGAAGTAGTTTTCCAAGTTCGCGCAGCAGGCAGTAACTATAAACTCTTATTTTCCATTCACCCTTCTTATTCACGCCTACACCTGACAGAGCAGGCCATCGAAAATCCCACGGAGCCACCTATGTTTTGTACATTATTACGGAAACATATTGAGGGTGGATTTATTTCGGCGGTAACACATGATGCATTTGAACGTGTCATTACGTTTGAAATTGACAGTAAAAATGAAATTGGTGACGCGGTTAAACGTGTTTTAATTATGGAAATTATGGGGCGCCACAGCAATCTAATTTTAGTAGATGCAGAAAACGATAAAATTATTGATAGCTTAAAGCATTTACCACCTTCCGTAAACAGCTATCGTACCGTGCTTCCAGGGCAAACTTATATTGCACCACCACAACAGGATAAAGTTTCTTTATCAAGTCTTACAGATGATGAACTGCGTAGCTTTTTTGCACAGGAAGTAACAGCAAATGAAATCGTCGCGCATTTCGCCGGTTTTTCACCGCTACATGCGAATGAGTTATTGCACCGGATGAAAACACAAGATCCTGTTACGGCTTGTCGCCAGTTAATGAATGAAATTGCCACGATTGCAAAACCAACGTATGTTGAGGAAAATGGCAAACTATACTTTTCCCCTACTGAACTTACGCATTTAAATGGCGCAGTGACACATTATGCTACGCTCGGCGAATTATTGGACCGCGTATTTTTCGCCCGCGCACAGCGAGACCGCGTCAAACAACAAGCAGGAGATTTAGAGCGCTGGTTACAAAATGAACTGAATAAATTAAAACTCAAACAAAAAAAGCTCCAAAAAGATTTTGAACGTGCCTCAAACTTAGAGCAATTCCAGCTTTTTGGTGAGTTGTTAATGGCGAACTTATACAATTTCCAAAAGGGTATTGAATTTGTTGATGTGGAAAACTATTACAGTGAAACCGCTGAAAAAGTGCGCATTCCACTTAGCCCACGCAAAACGCCGATCGAAAATGCGCAAAGCTATTATACAAAATATAATAAAGCGAAAACAGCCCTAATTATGATTGAAGAGCAGCAAGCAAAAACAACGGATGATATTACATATTTAGAAATGCTTGCGCAACAAGTACAACAAGCCTCGCCATCCGACATTGAAGAAATTCGCGAAGAGTTAGCCGAACAAGGTTTATTGCGTTTACGCCATGCGAAAAGAAAAAAGAAACCAACGAAACCAGACCCAGAAAAGTTTATTTCTTCGACAGGTACGCTGATTTCGGTTGGAAAAAATAATAAACAAAATGACCATTTAACATTTAAATTAGCGAAACGTCATGAAGTTTGGTTGCACACAAAGGATATCCCAGGTTCACACGTAGTTGTACATGCTGAATCTCCCGATGAAACAACTTTAAAGGAAGCCGCTATTTTAAGTGCCTACTTTAGTAAGGCACGCGAATCTTCTTCTGTACCTGTTGACTATACAGAAATCCGACATGTCAAAAAACCAAATGGCTCTAAGCCCGGATTCGTTATTTATTTCGAACAAAAAACATTGTATGTGACACCTGATGAAGCGATCGTTATGCAAATGAAAAAATAATAATCGAAAAAAACGTCATTTTGACCATTACGAGTCAAAATGACGTTTTTTAATTTTTTGCTAGTTAACTAAATTGCCTTACTTCTTCATCGTTTTCGTCTTTTTATAGTTTACATGCCATGCAAGTGCTTCTTCTAAATTATGCGGTGTATGCGCATTTCCTGTCACTTCGACTGCACGATTATAGTATTCTCGTAGCGCTTCTTTATAGTCAGGGTGCACACAATTTTCAATAATAGCTTCCACACGCTCTTTCGGTGCCATTCCGCGTAAGTCAGCAATCCCTTGTTCAGTAGCAATCACATCGACATCATGTTCCGTATGATCATGGTGCGCAACCATTGGAACAATCGATGAAATATCGCCGCCTTTCGCATATGATTTCGTTACAAAGATCGAAATTCGTGCATTACGTGTAAAGTCGCCTGAACCACCTAATCCGTTCATCATATGTGTGCCTTGTACATGCGTTGAATTGACATTGCCATAAATATCCGCTTCCAATGCCGTATTAATCGCAATAATTCCTAAACGACGAATTACTTCTGGATGATTTGAAATTTCTTGCGGACGCAATACTAAACGGTCCTTATACTTATCAATATTTCCATAAACGCGCGTACCACATTCTTCACTTAAAGTAATGGACGTACCCGATGCAATTTTAACTTTATTCGCATCTAATAAGTGGAATACAGCGTCTTGTAACACTTCTGAAAAAATTTCAAGCTCTTCAAATTCTGAGTTTAAAAAGCCGTTTAATACCGCATTCGCAACAGATCCAACGCCTGATTGTAATGGCAATAAATTTTTAGGTAAACGCCCTTTTTTAATTTCTGCTCTTAAGAAAGCTAGTAAATGTTGTGCGATTTGCTCAGTTTCTTCATCTGGTTCCACAATTAATGATGGCGCATCCTTAATTGTGGAATGGACAATCCCTTTAATTTTATTAATATCGACCGGAATTCCTTTCGTACCAATACGATCACTTGCTGTTAGCATCGGAATTGGGTCACGTTCCCCTTGGTCTTTAGGTATATAAATGTCATGAATGCCTTCTAAATTCGGTTGTTCTGGGTTTAATTCAATAATTACTTCTTTTGCCATTTGAACAAGAATCGGTGAGTTTCCAACAGAAGTTGTAGGAATAATCATGCCATCCTCTGTAATTGCTGTTGCTTCAATAATCGCAAAGTCAATTGGTCCAATAATGCCTTGTCGAATTAATTCTGCGTTATGTGATAAATGCATGTCTGTATATAAAACTTTTCCTGTATTAATGGCTTTTCGAATGGCTGGATCACCTTGATATGGTGCACGTTTACGAATAATACCTGCTTCCGCCATCATTTGGTCTACTTCAGGTCCTAATGAAGCACCTGTGTATACATCCACTTGGAATTTTTCTGTCTTTGCTTTTTCAACTAATGCAAGCGGAATCGTTTTTGCATCACCCGCACGAGTAAAACCACTCATCCCCAGTGACATCCCATCTTTAATCCAAGATGCTGCCGTTTCTGCTGATACAACTTTGTCCTCCAATGCATTGCAACGAATTCTAGCGTTTAATATTGTATCCATAATAAATGCCCTCCCCATTCTTCAGTAAAAGTTTTTTATACTTGCCATGTTTTCAAAACCATTTTAAAAACACAGGTCAAACCATGAATGATGAAATACTTTTTTACGATACTACTTTTGGACAAACTATCCCTTACGTTAGTAACATTCTAGATTAAGTAATAGAAATCCTTCTCAAAACAGAAATATTCCAACTTAACATATCTAATATGAGTTGTTATATAAATCCCACTAAGTATACGGTAGCTAATATCAGCTTAGGCATATATAGAAGTTCGAAGTTCCGAAGCTCTCTGAATAGTATCTCCATTCAAAACAAAAACCTCGAACTTTTTTTAGCGTTCGAGGTTTTTCATTTTAAATTATTTCACTGAATCTTCAGCTACTACTTCTACTTCATGCCATTTAATTTCATTCTCCCAGTCAATGTTATAATATTTTACACGTTTGTTAACTGGAATGATTTCTGTACGGAAATACATTGGCACTGTTGTTGCTTGTGCAAACATATAATCTTCCCACGCGCGGAATGCTTTTGCACGGTAAGCAGCGTCCATTGAATCTTTCGAGTCGATATCTTTAAGTAAAGCTGTTAAATCATCCGAAACGAAGCGGCTATAGTTGAATGCTGCTTCTTTTTCATAAATACCTGCTGGAGATGGGTTTGTACCTGTACCCCATGCAGCCATGAACATATCGATTTCAGGGTCATCTGCTTTTACTTTGTCGTAGAAACTTTGGAACTCGATTAAACGACCTGTCGATAACTGTACATCTAAACCAACATCTTGCCAGTTTTGACGGTAATACTCAACGATTGCTTCGTCTGTATCTGAACCCGCCATTGAAGCTAAGTTAATTGAGAATTTGTTGCCCTCTTTATCTTCACGAATACCATCGCCATCTGTATCTTTATATCCAGCTTCTTCTAATAATGCTTTCGCTTTTTCTGGATCATAGTTGAAGCCTTCTAAAGTGCTGTCATAGAATGATGCGAATGTCGGTGGAATTAATCCCGTTGCACGAGAACGTAAACCTTGGTAGAAACGATCCCCTACTTGCTCAATATCCATTGCATAGGCAATCGCTTCACGTAATTTCACGTCATTCATTTTCGCATTTTCATCTGTAATGCTAATCCCTTGAGCTGTATCATACTTCCCTAATTTAAAGCCAACATAAGAATAAGCTAATTCTGGACGAGCTAACACTGTTAAGTTCGTTAAATCTTTCACACCATCATACTGATTGGCAGGGTATGACATCGCAATGTCGTATTGACCTGTACGTAAACCTTCCCCAATCGATGCAGGTGGCACGATTTGCAATACTACTTTATCTAATTTTGGTTTCCCTCTCCAGTGGTGTTCATTTGCTACGAACTGAACAGATTCACCATCAACTAATTTATCTAATTTGAATGCACCTAAAGTAATTGGTGTTTTACGAACTGCATCTGACGTAATTAAATCAGCTACAGGAATATCTTTTAACTGATGTTTCGGCGCTGCATATTCCCATAAACCATCACCAATAGAGAAGATTGCTGGTGATACTTTCTTAAATGTAATTTCAATTGATTTGTCATCAATCTTTTTAATACCTGAAATCGTATCCGCTTCACCTGCATGGTATTCTTCAGCACCAATGATATTTTGGAAGTCCCCATCATAGCGAATACCCGTGTAATCTGGGTGACCAATAATTTCGTAAGGGTAAATTAAGTCATCTGCAGTTAAAGTCGTACCATCAGACCATTTCACATCATGTTTAATCGTTACAGTAGCTTTATTATTATCTGCGTCAACATCTAATTTCGCAATTCCTTTATCCGTAACCAAAAAGTCCTTACCTGTATCGAAAAGCGAATTCGTCATTAGTTTCATAATTTCAGAATCATAAGCATCTTGATATAATTCCCAACTGAAAACACCTTTGAATGGAGAGCTTGCTACTAAAGCATACTTTAATGTACCGCCCGCAAGTGCATCCCCTTCATTTGTTACATCCGATGGTAATGTTGGTTGCTCAGCAGTTGATCCACCTTCATCTTTTGCACCGTCTTCTGTCTTCGCTGGTTCATTATCTGCTGGTTTTTCTGAACCTGTTTCTGAATCTTTTCCGCTACATGCAGCAAGAACTAACATGATAGCGAAAACCGTTGAAAGAAGTAGCCAATACTTTTTCTTCATCTTTTTTCCTCCCCTTTATCCTAGTCGTTGTTTCGCGTCAGCTGCTCGGCGTAACGCTTGTCCAACGTAATTTATACCAAGCATCAATACTAAAATTAATATTGATGCGGGTAACCATACCCACCATTTACTCGATAAAACAATTGGATTCATCGCATAAGCAACTAATGTCCCTAAACTTGGTGTTGACGGTGGTAAACCGAATCCTAAAAACGATAAACCTGTTTCAATGCCGACGTTACCTGCAAAACTTAGCGTAACTTCCACAATTAACAGTGAACTTAAATTCGGTAATAATCCCTTAAACATGATCGCAAAATCACTCGTCCCCATCGTTTTGGAGGCACTAATATAATCCCGACGCGCTTCAGAAAGCGCTTTGGATCGCACCAACCTTGCCGTACTCATCCACTGGAATGCTGCGATAATATAGATTAACTCCCAAATTCCGTATGTCGGGACAATTGTTATGACTACAATGATGATCATTAACGTTGGTAAAGTGACGAAAAAATCGATAATGCGCATAAAGAAATTATCGATAAAACCTCCGTAATACCCCATAATAATTCCTAAAGTAATCCCTACAATGTTCGCGATTAACGTAATGCCAACCGCAATTGAAATTGAGTTTGTAGCACCAATAATAAGTTGCCCAAACATATCTCTTCCAGCCTCATCTGCCCCTAAAATATAGCCTCTCACTCCAGGTTCCGTAAAACGATCGATTAAGCTAATTTTCATAACTGCAGCTTTATCAATTTCAAAGAAATATAAATATAATATCCCTACCATTAATGCGAAAATCCCTACTATCGAGAACATTGCTAATTTATCTTTTTTAAACTCTCGTAAAACAACTTGAATACCTGTTGGTGGAGAGCTTTCAGATTTAAAGTTTTCTACTGCTTTTTTATTTTTTTTTGCCATCTTGAAATCATCTCTCCTTAGTCATTTTTTGGTGTTTAGTCTATGCGAATTCGCGGGTCGACAATACTTAAAATAATATCGGACAATAGACTACCTAATAATGCTAAGAAGCCAAATAACATAACGAGTGCTGTAATGACACTATAATCACGACTTAAAATGGACTCAACGAATAATTTACCCATCCCTGGATAAGCAAATACCGATTCAATGAAAATCGATCCGCCCAGTAAACCTGTAATCGTAAAGCCTAAAAATGCTGCGATTGGTAATAATGAATTACGGAAAATGTGACGTGAATACACTTTTTTCATCGGAATCCCTTTACTTCTCGCCGTTTTCACATAGTCCATCGTTTTTGCATCAATAATTTCTGAACGTAAATATTGAATAATCCCCGTTGTGCCTAATATTGCATAGGACATACCTGGCAATAGTAAGTGATAAAACTTATTCCAGTAATATTCCCACGTCCCAGGGTCCAAACCGACATCGACGGAGCCACTTGTCGGGAACCACATGAGTCGGTAACCGAATACGAATACGAAAATTAAATACAGGACGAATGCGGGTATCGCAAAGCTAATAAAACTGTACAAGACGATTGTTTTATCGACAAAGGTGTCATGATACCGTCCGGCGATGACCCCTAATGGAATCGCGATTAAGTACACTAAAATGACACTAAATAAAGCAAGTGCAAACGTATTCATTGCACGACCACCAATGAGACTCGCTACTGGTTTTTCATGTGTATAACTTCTTCCAAAATCCCCTTGTGCAGCATTTGTAATCCAGTTATAGTACTGGATGTACCAAGGGTCATAGAAACCTGCTTTAATTCGTAATTCTTCAATTCGGTTTGGATCGGTATCAGGTGTAATTAAACCTGTAAACGGATCTCCCGGCATTTGTTTTGCTAATATGAAAATAAGGAGACTTAAAATAAAAAGTTGCGGAATCATAATTAAAATACGTCGAATAACTGTTTTCCACATACTATAATCCCCCCTTTTCTGTTCCAGCCATCGCTACTTTATGCGAGTCTGAAATGGATTTTAACGGGTAAACTTTCCCATGTTCGTCATAATATTTATGTTGCTCTTGTTGATAAATTGCTTCGACCTTTTGACGCTCAGCTTTACGCTCCAAACGCGTTTCAGGCTCAATATTAGGAATTGCTGATAATAAGCGATTCGTATAAATATGTTGTGGGTTCGTATAAATATCTTCACGCTTCCCTGTTTCCACAAAGCGCCCCTTATACATGATTGAGATGTGATCACACATATGACGAACAACCCCCAAATCATGCGAGATAAATAAATAACTAATGCCATATTGTTCTTGAATTTCCTTCATAAAGTTAAGCACTTGGGCTTGTACAGATAAATCTAGTGCCGATACAGGCTCGTCCGCAATAATCATTTTCGGATTGCAGGCAACAGCGCGAGCAATTCCTAAACGTTGCTTTTGACCACCTGAAAATTCATGCGGATACTTTAGTAACACATCTTCTGACATCCCAACAATGGCAAGCAATTCATTAATACGTTTGCGCTCTTCCTGTGGTGATAATTTCATAAAGTTACGGATTGGTTCGGCTAAAATATCAAGCACGCGTTTTCGCGGATTCATACTTGAGTGCGAATCTTGGAAAATCATTTGAATGTCACGATTATAGGCAGAGTCACGATTACGTCGTTGATTCGTTACCTCTTGACCTTCGTAAATAATTTTGCCAGACGTAATTTTTTCTAATCCAATCATTGCTTTACCTGTTGTTGATTTTCCTGAACCAGATTCACCTACTAGACCGTAAGTTTTCCCACGTTCAAATTCCATCGTCACGCCATCTACGGCAAATACATGATCAACTACTGTATTGAAAAAACCGCCTCGGATAGGATAGTGAACTTTTAAGTCCTCAACTTGCATAAAACTCATCCGTTTACGCTCCCTTCCTTGTCTTCAAAATAGAAATGTTGCCAGCATGTACAACGAACAAGATGTCCCGGACCCACTTCATGAAGTTTTGGATTTTTTTCGTGTACCGATTCATCCAACCACGGAACACGGGAAGAAAAACGGCAACCTTCTCTAGGTAATTTCGTTAATGATGGCACCATACCTTGGATAATTTCTAGCTTTTCGTTTTCACTATGCGTTTGTGGAATCGAATTTAATAATGAACGCGTATACGGGTGCTTCGGATTTCTAAATAATTCGATAACAGGCGCTTCTTCAATAATTTCACCTGCATACATAACAGCGACTCGGTCTGCAATTTCCGCTACTACCCCTAAGTCATGGGTAATTAAAATAATGCCGGACTGAATTTCATCTTGAAGCGATTTTAATAAATCTAAAATTTGTGCTTGGATTGTTACGTCCAATGCTGTTGTTGGCTCATCTGCAACAATAATAGCTGGCTTTCCTGATAATGCAATCGCTATCATGACACGTTGACGCATACCACCAGATAATTGGTGAGGAAATTGATTTGCAACACGAGCCGCATTTGGAATACCCACTTGCTCTAAAAGTTCTAAAACACGCGCTTCACGTTGGCTTTTATTTAACTTTGTATGATAAATTAAGCCTTCTGCAATTTGCTCACCAATCCGCATTAATGGATTTAATGCGGATAAAGGATCTTGGAATATGAATCCAATATCATTTCCTCGTAGTTTGTTAAATTGAGCCTCTGTTAAATTCGCTAAGTTTTGATTGTTGTATAAAATTTCACCTTCAACTTTTGTATTACTTGAATTGTGCAATCCTACAATCGAAGTAGCTAACGTACTTTTACCGCAACCTGATTCACCGACAATTGCTAAAATCTCATTTTTGCGAAGCGTTAATGAAACATCATCTACAGCTGGGTAGAATGTATCTTTAATACGAAAACTCGTCCGTAAATTACGGATTGTTAATAAATCATTAGTAGACACGAACTAACCGCTCCTTTCTAAAATAAACATCCACTACGCTCTGCTATGCTAAAAATTCCTCATTATTTCTGCTCTATGCATCTAGTTATGTATATGCCAATTCACTGAATATTAATATAAATTATCCATAAATTATATTAGATGTCAATTACTAAACTTTCTCACTATTCTAACTTAACATTCAATTTCCGAAAATAGCAAATTAAATGTTAAATCTAAATATTCAGTTAATTTATCGCATTAAATGGGTGAAATACATCAAATTTATACAATATTTTAATCAATGATAGGTCTTAATAATTATGAGTTCCTTTTTAATAGAACAATAAATAAATCAAAGTTCAATTATACGAAAATTTCCAGATAGAGTAGAGTTATTATATAACCATAATAAAAACGTGTAAAGTATAATTTCTATACTTTCACACGTTTCTGAGTAGTTCCAACATTATTCAATCAATTACGCCGATGCGTGATTACTTATAAATTTCCTTCTTTTAAATCTTTATGCCAGTTTTTTAAGAAAGGAATTTGATCCTCTTGAATTGTGCCTGACTCATTTGCTGCTTCAATTAAGTAATCAAAGTTCGTTAACGACACATATTTTACGCCTGCATCCGCAAATGCTTGCTCTGCTTTTGGTAAATTATACGTGTACACACATACAACACCTAGAACTTCACAACCTGCTGCACGTAATGCTTCTACTGCTGTAATAGACGAACCACCTGTAGAAACGATATCTTCTACAACAACTACTTTATCGCCCGCTTTATATTTACCTTCAATTTGATTGCCTCTACCATGTTCTTTTGCTTTTGAACGCACATAAACCATTGGCAAGTCTAAAATATCAGATACCCATGCCGCATGCGGAATGCCCGCAGTCGCTGTTCCTGCAACAATACCGCAATCTGCGAAGTTCTCTTGAATAAGAGATGCTAAACCTTTTGCTAATTGCTTACGGGCAACTGGATCTGAAATCGTTAAACGAGTATCGCAGTAAATTGGTGATTTGATACCTGAAGCCCATGTAAATAAATCTGTTGGGTTTAACTCAACTGCTCCTACTTTTAACATTGCATGTGCGATTTCATTTTGTAATGACATTTATTTTACCTCCCATAATTGACAAACTTCTTGATAAGCTAACACTGGATTTGCCGCGCCTGTAATTGCGCGACCTACTACGATCAGTGATGAACCGTCTTGACGCGCACCGTCTGGAGTGGCAATACGTTTTTGATCATGCGCTTGTCCGCCAAGCATGCGAATACCTGGTGTTACACGTAAAAAGTCTTCCCCGCAAGCCTCTTGAATCGCGCGTGCTTCATGAACCGAACAAACGACACCATTTAATCCAGCTTGCTTCGTTACTTGTGCATAATGCAATACCGATTGTTGCAATGAAAGGATAATTTTCTGCTCTTCTTGCATTTGTTGCTCGGTTGTTGATGTTAATTGTGTTACGGCAATTAATGCGGCACGCTCGTTACCAGCTGCTGTTCCGGCTTCTAATCCTTCTAAAGCGCCTTCCATCATGGCACGGCCTCCCGCTGCATGGACATTTACTAAGTCCACACCGAGACGCGCTAAACCTTTCATTGCTGATTTCACCGTATTTGGAATATCATGTAGTTTTAAATCGAGGAAAATATTATGTCCTTGATCTTTTACTTTTTTAACGATGTCTGGACCTTCTTGCATGTAAAGTTCCATACCAATCTTTACAAACAATGGCTCATCAAAGTGATTTAAAAATTCAAAGACCTCTTTTTCACCTGGAAAATCCAAGGCAATAATCGGTTTATTATTCATGCTCATCGATGGCTCCTTCCGATAATTTCAGAAATATGTTCAACGCCTAGTGCGTCTAATTTTGCTGGTAGTTCGTCAATAATTGTTGGGCATACGAAATGATCGACAAAGTTTGCTGTTCCTACTGCTACTGCTGATGCACCAGCTGACATAAAGTCAATTACGTCTTGTGCGCATGTTATACCACCCATTCCGATAATTGGAATGTTCACCGCTTTATACACTTCATATACCATGCGAATCGCTACTGGTTTTACTGCTGGACCAGATAAACCACCTGTACCATTGGCGATAACTGGCTTACCCGTACGCTCATCTAAACGCATGCCCACAAGTGTATTAATCATTGTAATGCCGTCTGCTCCGCCTTCTTCCACAGCTTTTGCAATATCGACAATACTCGTTACATTTGGTGATAATTTTACATAAACCGGCACACTTGAAACAGCTTTCACCGCTTGTGTTAATTCTTTTGCTGTTTGTGGATCTGTACCAAATTGAATGCCCCCACATTTTACGTTTGGACAAGAAATATTTATTTCTAACGCTTTTACATTTGGTGCTTTTGAAATGCGTTCTGCCACTTCTACATAGTCCGCCACTTCTGTTCCAGCTACGTTGGCAATGATTGGCACATCAAAGCCTTCTAAAAACTTCAACTCTTCCCCCATCACTTTGTCAATCCCTGGGTTTTGTAGGCCAATCGCATTTAACATGCCGGCAGAAGTTTCAGCTACACGCGGTGTTGGATTCCCACGGCGTGGTTCTACTGTTGTCGCCTTGATCATAATCGCGCCAAGCTTTGATAAATCATAAAGCTGTGCATATTCGCGGCCAAATCCGAAACAACCAGAAGCTGGCATAATCGGGTTTTTTAAATCTAATCCTGGTAACTCGATATTTATACGGCTCATAATGCCACAACTCCTTTCGGGAATACAGGTCCGTCTGAGCACACTTTCACATAGTCTTTTTCGTGCTTGTCTGTCGTATCACAAACACATGCAAAACATGCCCCAATTCCGCACCCCATGCGCTCTTCAAATGATAAATAGCCTTCTTTTTCCGGGTAGTACTGCTCTAATGCTCGCAGCATTGGCATTGGACCACATGAATAAAATAAATCGAACTCCGGCTTTACATTATCAAATACCGTTGTGACAAAACCTTTTGTGCCTTTCGATCCGTCAACAGTTGCGTAATACGTATCACCAAATGCTGAAAACTGCTCTTCATAGAAGCAAACATCTTCTGTTTGGAAACCTAAAACGTGAATTGTTTTGACACCGCGCGCATTTAATTGCTTCGAAAGCTCATGCAATGGCGGAACACCGATTCCACCACCTACTAATAATGCTGTTTGACCCGGCTGTGCTGCTTCTACTGGGAAGCCGTTTCCGAGTGGACCTAATATATCCACAATTTGCCCTTCGCGATTTGTTGCAAGGAATTGTGTGCCTCGTCCTTCTGCACGGTAAATCATCGTAAATTCATTTTTTTCTTTGTCTACATTTGCAATACTGATTGGTCGGCGCAACAATGGCTCGAACGTATCGGACACCTTTACATGAACAAACTGGCCAGGAGTCATATCCTGAACCAGTTGCCCTTGCAGTGTCAATTCGAAAATGTTCGTAGCGATTTGTGCTTGTGCAACGACCGTCATTTTCTCTTGACGAATCATCTTATTTTGTTACCTCCGCTTTTGGCATTTCTTCTGCTGTAAATGTCATTGATTCGATTACGCGAACCATTGCTTCCGCTGTATCTAATGAAGTTAAGCATGGTACACCATTTTCTACTGATTCACGACGGATACGGAAACCATCACGCGCTGGTTGTTTACCTTTTGTTAAAGTGTTCACAACAAGCTGTGCTTCACCGTCTTGAATCATGTCGAGTAATGTCTTCCCTTTACCGCCAATTTTCTCTACGATATCTGTTTTTACGCCATTTTGTTCGAATAATTTTGCCGTACCTTCAGTTGCAACGATGCGGTAACCAACTGTTGAGAAACGTTTTGCTAAAACAACCGCTTCATCTTTATCTTTATCCGATACTGTGAATAATACAGTACCGTGTGTTTTAATTTCCATGCCTGCTGCAACTAAGCCTTTGTACAATGCTTTTTCTAATGTTGCATCTTTACCCATTACTTCACCAGTTGATTTCATTTCAGGACCTAATGTAATGTCTACACGACGTAATTTCGCGAATGAGAACACTGGTACTTTTACGAATACTCCTGGTTGCTCTGGTGCTAATCCTGTTGGGTAGCCTTGTTCAACAATTGATTGACCTAGGATCGCTTTTGTTGCGATGTTCGCCATTGGTAGGTTCGTAATTTTCGATAAGAATGGTACTGTACGTGATGAACGTGGGTTTACTTCGATTACGTAAATTTCGCCATCGCTCAGTACATATTGAATATTCATTAAACCGACAATTCCTAAACCAAGTGCTAAACGCGTTGTGTAATCTACTAATGTTTCTTTTTGTGCATCTGTTAATTTTTGCGGTGGATATACACTAATTGAGTCACCTGAGTGAACACCTGCGCGCTCAATATGCTCCATAATACCAGGAATTAATACGTTTTCACCGTCGCAAATTGCGTCTACTTCGATTTCTTGACCTGTTAAGTAACGGTCAACTAATACCGGATGATCTGGTGATGCTTCAACTGCGTGCTCCATGTAGTGCGCTAGTTCTTCTAAGTTGTACACGATTTCCATTGCGCGTCCACCAAGTACGTAAGAAGGACGAACAAGTACTGGGAAGCCTAATTTTTCACCGATTACTAATGCTTCTTCTTTTGAAATAGCCGTTTCCCCTTGTGGTTGTGGGATTTTCAGCTCTCGTAGTGCCGCTTCGAACTTGTTACGGTTTTCTGCACGGTCGATATCTTCTAATGTTGTACCTAAAATTTTCACGCCATTTGCTTCTAATTTATCCGCTAAGTTGATTGCTGTTTGTCCACCGAACTGTACAACAACCCCTTTTGGCTGCTCTAAGTCTACGATGTGCATAACATCTTCAATTGTTAATGGCTCAAAGTATAATTTATCTGAAATCGAGAAGTCTGTTGAAACCGTTTCTGGATTCGAGTTCACAACGATTGCTTCATAACCTGCTTCTTGAATTGCCCATACTGAGTGCACTGTTGCATAGTCAAACTCAACACCTTGTCCGATACGGATTGGACCTGAACCTAGAACGATTACCGATTCTTTTTCAGAACGAATCGATTCATTTTCTTCTTCGTACGTACCGTAGAAATATGGTGTGTTTGATTCAAATTCTGCTGCACATGTATCAACCATTTTGTACACTGGAATGATGCCTGTTTCTTTACGGAATGCATAAACTTCTGCTTCCGTTGTTCCCCAAAGTTCAGCAACCTTTTTATCTGCAAAGCCTAAACGTTTTGCTGTGCGTAATACGTCTTGATCGTTTTTGTTGGCAACAAGTGTCGCTTCCATTTTCACGATTTTTTCTAGCTTGTGTAAGAACCATAAATCAATTGCTGACCATTCGTGAAGTTGTTCGATTGTCACACCGCGACGTAATGCTTCCCCGATAAAGAATAAGCGCTCGTCTCCCGCTTTTTTAATACGTTTTTCAATCCACGCATCTGTTAGCTCTTCCCCGTTTTTCATTTCGATGTGGAAGTGGCTTGTTTCTAAAGAACGAACCGCTTTTAGTAGCGCTTCTTCAAATGTGCGACCAAGTGCCATTACTTCACCCGTTGCTTTCATTTGCGTTCCTAAGTTACGTTTTGCTGATTCGAATTTATCGAAAGGCCAGCGTGGAATTTTCGCTACGATATAGTCAAGTGCAGGTTCGAAACAAGCAAATGTTGAACCTGTCACTGGGTTTTTAATTTCATCTAATGTTAAACCTACTGCGATTTTTGCTGCTAATTTCGCAATTGGGTAACCAGTTGCTTTTGATGCAAGTGCTGACGAACGAGATACACGTGGGTTTACCTCGATTACATAGTACTGGAAGCTATGTGGATCTAGCGCTAACTGTACGTTACAGCCACCTTCAATTTTCAGTGCACGGATAATATCTAATGAAATATTACGTAACATTTGGTTTTCACGGTCAGATAATGTTTGTGTTGGTGCAACTACGATTGAATCCCCTGTATGAATTCCTACTGGGTCGAAGTTTTCCATGTTACATACAACGATTGCGTTATCCGCTGCGTCACGCATTACTTCATATTCAATTTCTTTCATACCTGCAATTGATTTTTCAAGTAAACATTGTGTAACTGGTGAATATTTTAAACCTGAAGTAACGATTTCTTCTAGCTCTTGATCGTTGTTACAAATACCGCCGCCTGTACCACCAAGTGTGAAAGCTGGACGTACAATTACTGGATAGCCAATGCGAGCTACAAAGTTTTTCGCTTCGTCTAAGTTATGAATAATGTCTGATTCTGGTACTGGTGCACCTAGTTCATACATTAAATTACGGAATAAGTCGCGGTCTTCTGCTTTATGAATCGCGTCTAATTTAGTCCCTAGAATTTCGATGTTCAGCTCGTCTAAAATGCCTGACTCATCTAATTCAATTGCCATGTTCAGACCTGTTTGTCCACCGAGTGTTGGTAGGATTGCATCTGGACGCTCTTTACGTAAAATGCGTGATACGAATTCTAATGTAATTGGCTCGATGTATACTTTATCTGCCATTTCTGTATCTGTCATAATTGTTGCTGGGTTTGAGTTGATTAAGATAACACGGTAGCCTTCTTCTTTTAATGAAAGACATGCTTGTGTTCCTGCATAGTCAAATTCTGCTGCTTGACCAATAACGATTGGACCTGATCCGATTACTAAAATTGTTTTTATATCTGTACGTTTAGGCATGTTGGTTCTCCTTCGCTGCTTCGATTTCCATCATTTCAATAAATTCATCAAATAAGTGATTTGAATCTTCTGGACCTGGTGATGCTTCTGGGTGATATTGCACTGTAAAGATTGGGAATTTTTTATGACGAACCCCTTCACATGTACCATCATTTAATGCAACATGTGTTAATTCTAAATCTGTTCCTTTTAATGAATCCATGTCAATTGCATAGCCATGGTTTTGAGATGTAATATCTGTACGACCTGTACGTAAATCTTTTACTGGGTGATTTCCCCCTCGGTGGCCGAATGGTAATTTAAAGCTGCTTGCACCTGCTGCTACTGCGAAAATTTGGTGACCTAAGCAAATACCGAACATTGGCACTTTTCCGATTAGGTTTTTCACTGTTTCGATACCTTCTTCTACGTCCATTGGGTTACCCGGACCGTTTGAAAGCATGATGCCATCTGGATGCATTGCTAAAATTTGCTCTGCTGTTGTGTTGTAAGGTACAACGATTACGTCACAGTCACGTTGATTTAATTCACGTAAAATACCGTGCTTCATACCGAAGTCAATTAATACTACGCGTTTCCCACGACCTGGTGATGGGTAAGCTGTTTTCGCTGATACTTCACGCACATGATGTGTAATGAATGCCGTATCTTGTAATTTTGCTACGACTTCTTCCACATTCACTCTCGCATCCGCTTCAGTTAAAATCGCACGAACCGCCCCTTTTGCACGGATAATGCGCGTTAATTTACGTGTATCAATGCCTTCAATACCAGGAATGTTTTGAGCAGTTAAGTACGCATCTAATGACATATCTGAACGCCAGTTTGATGGTTGTTCTGATAATTCACGTACTACGAAACCACGAATTGCTGGTGTAATCGACTCAAAATCATCACGGTTAATGCCGTAGTTTCCGATTAACGGATATGTTAACGTAATAATTTGTCCGTAAAATGAAGGATCTGATAATGTTTCTTGGTAGCCTGTCATCCCTGTTGTAAAGACTACTTCACCTTGTGATGCCTGGTCACTACCAAATGCCGTACCTGTAAATACTGTGCCATCTTCTAAAATTAATAAACGTGTTTTCATTATTTTGCCTCCTGGTATGCGATTTTACCTTCGCAAATTGTCATAACTGGCCAACCTTTTGCAACCCATCCATTAAATGGTGTGTTACGACCTTTTGATACAAAGCCTTCTGCATCAATTGTTTGCTCTTTATTTAAATCAATTAATACTAAGTCCGCTGAAGCACCGATTTCTAATGTGCCATATGGTAAATCGAAAATTTGTGCTGCCTTAACGCTCATCCAATCAACTAATTGCTTTAACGTCCATTTTCCTGTTTCTACAAAGTTTGTGTACAGTAATGGGAACGCTGTTTCAAAGCCAACGATGCCGAACGGTGCGCCTACCATGCCACAGCATTTTTCTTCTACTGTATGTGGTGCATGGTCTGTCGCGATACAATCAATCGTGCCATCTAATAATGCCGCATGTAATGAATCTTTGTCGTCTAACGCGCGTAACGGTGGGTTCATCTTCCAGTTTGCATCATCTGAAGGGATGTCCATTTCTTCAAGAAGTAAGTGGTGTGGACAAACTTCCGCAGTTACTTTAATGCCTGCTGCTTTTGCATCGCGTACAGCACGAACTGATTCTTTCGTTGACACGTGGCACACATGGTAACGAGCGCCTGCTGCTTCTGCTAATAAAACGTCGCGAGCGATTTGTACTGATTCACAAATTGATGGAATACCTGGTAATCCTAGTTCTTTATTGCGCGTTCCTTCATGCATAACCCCATCGTAAATTAATGAGTTATCTTCACAGTGTGCTACAACGACTACATCTAACTTAGCCGCTTGTTGCATTTGTTCATACATTGTTGAAGCTAATTGAATCCCGACACCATCATCTGAGAATGCAACCGCACCATGCTCTCTAAGCTCTTCCATATTCGTTCGCACTTCACCTGAAATGTCTTTCGTTAACGATCCGTATGGTAATACGCGAATTACTGCACTGTCTTTAATTAAGCCGTTAATTAATTGCATATTTTCTACTGAATCCGGTACTGGTTTCGTATTTGGCATGGCACAAATTGTTGTGAAACCACCTTTTGCTGCAGATGCTGTACCTGTTGCGATTGTTTCTTTATGCTCAAAACCTGGCTCACGTAAATGTGTATGCACATCGACAAATCCTGGTGAAACAAAATGACCTTGTCCATCAATTACATTTGCCCCTGCTGGAATTTCTCCATCGAAACCTACAATTTTCCCATCTTCAATTATAATAGAAGAAACTCGTAATTCGCCTTGCTCGTCTAATCGCTTTACATTTTGAATAACTGTTGTCATGTTTATTCTCTCCCCTTCAGAATTGTTTCGATAATCGCCATTCTTGTATATACACCGTTACGCACTTGTTGGAAAATGCGCGAACGTTCACACTCTACTAATTCATCGGCAATTTCAACATCGCGATTTACTGGTGCTGGATGCATAATGATCGCTGATGGCTTCATCATTTTTTCACGTGTTGGTGTTAAACCATACTGCTCATGGTAGCTTTCTTTTGAAAAGCTTTTACTCACTGAATGACGCTCATGTTGAATACGTAACAACATGATGACATCACTATCTTCAAGCACTTCATCCCAAGAATGATGGGCCTCAAAATCTCCCGCCCATTCTTCCGGACATAAGAAGCGTACATTGGCGCCTAATTTTGTTAACGCTGTTGCATTTGATTTAGCGACACGACTATGCGAAATATCCCCTACAATCGTAATATTTAATCCTTCAAATTTGCCAAACTCTTTTTTAATTGTGTATAAATCCAGTAAACATTGTGATGGATGTTGACCAGCACCATCGCCTGCGTTAATAACCGCAACATTGATTCCTTCGAGCAATTCGTTGTAATATTCATCTTCTTTTGCACGAATTACGACCGCATCAATGCCAATCATTTCTAATGTTTTAACTGTGTCATACATCGTTTCACCCTTTATGGCACTTGAAAAGCCTGCGTCGAATGGGATTACCGTACACCCTACTTTGCGCTCCGCCATTTCAAAGCTCGTTTTCGTACGTGTACTTGGTTCAAAAAATAAGTTTGCTACGTTGTATGAGCGGGCTATTTTTGACTCTTCGCCATTTTCGAATGCCTTTGCTCGATCTAAGATGTGTAAAATCTCTTCATTTGATAAATGTTCCATTGAAAGTAAGTTTTTCATAACGTGCCTCCGTTAATGATGAAATAAGTTTAAAAAAGCCCAACTGATGTCATCAGCTAGGCAAGGGAGGCATGACAAGCTAAAGCTAGGCAATATTTCTCCTATCTTACGCTTTTCAAATTCCCCTTGCTTGCCTCTCTGGACAATTCTTTAAAAGGTACTCTTATTCAGTTTCATAAATATCTTTATCTACTTTTTCACGACCTGGCAGAAGTAAGTTCAGCAGAACACCGATGATCGATGCTAATGCCATTCCTTCTATCGCAAAGCTTTCTGTGAAGCGCATTGCTGCTCCGCCAATTCCTACTACGAGGATAACCGACGCAATGACCATATTCCGGTTATTTCCGAAGTCTATATTGTTTTCTACGAGCATACGCAATCCGCTTGATGCGATAATCCCGAATAATAAGATTGAAATCCCGCCAAGTACTGCTGTTGGAATCGTTTCAATGATCGCCATTAGCTGACCAGAGAATGACACGACAATCGCAACGACTGCTGCACCTAATATGACATAAACTGAGTACACACGTGTAATTGCTAGAACCCCAATATTTTCACCGTATGTTGTTTTTGGTGGACCACCGATAAACGCTGATGCCAATGTCCCTAACCCATCCCCTAAAATGGAGCGGTGTAAACCTGGGTCTTTTACATAATTTCGGTTGACGACTTTCCCTAATACAAGTTGGTGTCCAATATGTTCTGAAATCGTTACGATAACGATTGGCACCATTCCTAAGAAGATTGCCCATGTAAAGTTAAGATCATAATGAACACCTGGAATTAAGAAGTCTGGCACAGCGAAAAACTTTGCTTCTTGAACAGCTGTGAAGTCTACAATTCCGATAATTACCGAGTATATGTAGCCGACGATAATGCCTAGTAAAATCGGCATCGCACTTAAAATGTTTTTAAAGTATACGTTGACGATGATTGCCGTTAATAATGTTACTAATGCTGCTGAGAAGTGTAACCCATTGTACTCACCGTTAACGTTCATCGCCATATCAACTGCGACACCTGATAAACCTAGGCCGATTACGATAATAACTGGCGCGACAACGATTGGCGGTAAAATATTCATTAACCACTCATAGCCTGTTTTCCAAATAATCAAAGCAACGAAGGCGTATACTAAACCGACGAGCATCGCACCCATCATCGCGTTTCCTGGGTTTATTGATACACCTGCCTCCGTTAAGCCTGCTACGATAATAATCGGTGAAATAAAGGCGAATGATGACCCTAAATACGCGGGTACTTTAAACTGTGTTACGAGCAAGAATATAATCGTCGCAATCCCACTTGTTAAAAGGGCGATCGATGGACTTAGCCCTACTAGTTTAGGTACTAAAATGGTTGAGCCAAACATGGCAAACATATGTTGAAAACTGAATGTAATAAGTTGTCCAACACTTGGTTTTTCATTAATATCTAATACTGCATTTGACATGCCCTCAACTCCTTAATCATCTTTATGAATCGTTACTAAATCTTTACCATCTACTTCTACTAAGTTGACAACAATGCGTTCGTGACCAGCTGTCGGAATGTTTTTCCCTACATAATCTGCGCGGATTGGCAACTCACGATGACCCCGGTCTACTAAAACCGCTAGCTGTATTTGTGAGGGTCTTCCTAAATCCATGATGGCATCCAGTGCTGCACGCACCGTTCTTCCTGTATATAAAACATCGTCTACTAGTACAAGTTTTTGATTATTTACTTGATAATCAATATCTACTTGCTGTACTTGTGCTTGTTCATTCACATGCTTCGTTGATAAATCGTCGCGATACAGTGTAATGTCTAACTCACCCGTTCGAATCGCTTTCCCCTCAATCTTGGCAATGCGTTCTGCTAATCGCTTCGCTAAATAGGCACCACGTGTTTTAATGCCAACTAATATCACTTCATCAATACCTTTATTGCGTTCAATAATTTCATGCGCAATTCGTGTAACGGCACGGTTTAATGAAGGTCCATCTAGTAATTCTGTAATTTGTTGCATCTCGTTTCTCCCTTCATATATACTTCCATGTTCACAGTTCACGCACTTTCAATCCAAAATAAAAACCCTCTAGAATTTTACCTAGAGGGTTGAAAAAGTCCATGTTAAAAAACGGCACACGAGTGTTTACAAAAAACTCGATAACGCTTTACATTATTCCTTTTCAGCCTCTCTGGACTGCCATTAAAGGTGAACACTATTTAAATGAGTTCGTGATTACTTACTTGCTCTCGTCAAGTTGTTTCATTCACTGTTGTCAGTATAGGCTTGTTTTATTGTACTGTCAACACATGTTTTAAAGGTCAGACAACAACCGGCAAATGTTGCAATAGCGTGAATTATCTGTGAATAAAAACAAAGCATTTCCTGTTCAAATATTTGAACAGGAAATGCCTTATTCTCTCAAATTGACCGTGAACATTATCGAAGTCCCTTAAAACTAGGCGCTATTTCGTAGTTATGTCCATTTCACAATTTATTATTTACTTTTTATACAGCTATCAAAAATCACTCAGTCTCAGCTTTTTTCGCTGTTGCTTGGGCACGTATTTCCGTTAGCAATTGTTCGAAGTCCGCTGGTAATGGCGTTTCAAATTCAATATATTCCTTCGTTACAGGCTGAACAAAACCAAGTACGCCCGCGTGTAATACTTGCCCACCGAAATCAAGTGTCTTTTTCGGACCATATTTCGGATCTCCTGCTAGAGGATAGCCAATATAATTCATATGCACACGAATTTGATGTGTACGTCCTGTTTCTAAACGGCACTCTACTAAAGTAAAATTACCGAAGCGCTCTAACACCGTGAAATGTGTTACAGCATGCTTGCCTTTATCAACAACCGCTTGTTTTTGACGATCTTTTGAATCGCGTCCAATCGGTGCATCGATTGTTCCTTTATCGTGCGGAATATGTCCGTGCACAAGTGCGGTATATTTACGTGTAACTGACTTATCAACTAATTGATTCACTAAACCTTCATGTGCTACATCATTTTTTGCAACCATTAGTAAACCCGATGTATCTTTGTCAATACGGTGTACAATACCAGGTCGTGCTACACCATTAATGCCTGATAAATCTGTGCAATGATGCATTAAACCATTTACTAAAGTACCGTTTGCATGACCTGGTGCTGGGTGAACAACCATTCCACGTGGCTTATTCACAACTAACACGTCATTGTCTTCATAAATGATTTCTAAATTTAAATCTTCTGCAATGATTTCTAATTCTTCTACTTTTGGCACGTCCACTTCAATAACGTCGCCTTCTTTTACTTTATATTTCGCTTTTACTTTGGCACCATTCACGGTAATACGATCCTGTTCTAACCAAGTTGACACCTGTGAACGTGACCATGCTTCTTCCATTTGTGAAAGTGCTTTATCTAAACGCTCTCCAGCAAATTGTTCGATTGTTAATGTGACTACTGTCATTTTTCCACCTTTTTCTTTTCTGCTTTTTCTTCTAAAATAATCGTAATAAAGAGCATGACTACTGCGATTGTTAATGCAGCATCTGCAATATTAAAAATCGGGAAGTCATAATTGATGATCGGAATGAACACATCGAAAAAGTCCACTACTTCTCCACGGAATAGTCGGTCGATAAAATTCCCTAATGCACCGCCTAATAATAGCATTAAACTAATTTGAAATAGCGGCTTGCCCTTTGCCTCGGTATGGTAAAAATACAAAATCGCAATGATGACGCCAATTGTCACAACTGTAAATAACCACATTTGCCCTTCCAACATGCCCCATGCAGCACCACGGTTACGATGTGATAATAGACCAAACCACGGATCCCATATACTAATTCGTTCGCCTAACTCCATATTTTTCACGACAAGCCATTTTGTCCATTGATCAATAATGACCGCAAATAATGCTAATCCGTAATATTTATACATAGCAAATCCTCCGTTTACGATATATCTTACCTATTTTAACATAACTCATCCGTTCAACCATAAAAAAATCCTCCTAGTAAAGAGGTTTGTTTGATTCGTCCATTACGCTTCTTCTATTTTTGTAAATCGTTCAAACCGGATGTTCTTTTACAGCTGTTTATAATCGGTCATTTTTTAATGCTGTGATTAAATGCTTCACTTGTATAATGAATGTAATCATATCATTTGCATTATACGATTTATTTTCAGAAAATCGATATAAATGTTCGATTTGTTCCATCGACAGTTTGGAAGATTCGACAATTTGCTCTAATAACATTTGGAATGACACAACTTGATTTAATGTCTGGCTCGTCGCTTGTTGAATGGCTAACATATTTTCTGAAAGTAGCGCTTCTGATTGCTCAATCCGTCCAAAATATTGTTTTGTTTCAGCAGTCAGTTGCTGTGTTTTTTGAATCGTTTGTTGTTCTTGTTGAATATTATCCACAACATTTTCCATATTTCGTACAATGTCATTTACTTTTCCATTAATTTGAATCAACGCATTTTTACTTTGCTCTGCTAGCTTTCTTACTTCAGCTGCCACCACTGCAAAACCTTTTCCATGCTCCCCCGCACGCGCTGCTTCAATCGATGCATTTAATGCTAATAAATTCGTTTGATCTGCAATGTCGCTAATTAATTTTGAAAAGTCCATAATTTCTTTCGTTTCTTGTTGTACCATACCTATCGATTGTCCAAACTGATCAAAAATCTCTCGAACATTGCCCATTTGTTCATACAGCGCGTTCATTTGATTGCTACCTTCAATAATAAGCTGACGATTACTTTCAACTTGCGTTTCAACCGTTGTTGTAATCTCATGGATTTCTTCCGTTTCTTGCACAATGGAATGCGCGCGTTCATTTGAAGTTTGTAACAACTGCTGATCATGCTGAATGGATTCCGAAATGACCGTTATCCGTTCCATAAACAGGCTATCACTTTCCGTATTTTTCGTATTCGCTACATTCAATAACTCTAACAGTTCTTCTACGCTCGCAATGACTTGAGTACGTTCTTCAAGTGTTAAAGCATTGACTTCCTGTTGAAGGTCTTCCGCTAATTTATTTTTCATAAATAGTTGCTTGAGCATATTGTTCACTCCATTCTTAATTTCCCAAAACCAATAAGGAGCAATGTTTGGTTTAATTGTGACTTATTTAATTGTTCGCCGTAACTTGAAAAACCGCTTAAATTTGGTAAGATACTTAACTGCGTATTTAACTTTGAAAACAGTTGTTCATTTTGAAATTGAAGTTTACGTAAAATGCAGTTACACCCTAATACACCATGCAACTCTGTAAAACGACTACTAAAATCAACAATCGTTTTTTCCATTTCAAGTACTGGATTTTTCGGCTCTAAAATATCAACAATCGCCCCTTCATACACTTGGCAATAAAACTCAACTTCTCCAGAAGGCTTTACTTCAAATGGAGAAGCAATTAAAAAATCATGATTAAATTTCCGTCCAAGTGGATGTAATGCAAAACACTTGCCTAGCTCGTTTTTTGGAACATCAATCATCTGTGCATAAACTTCTGCTGCTGGTCGATTGTTCATTTCATAAACAATTCGCTTTTCTGCATCTGCCTTTGTTATTTTCACCTGTTTCCCTGAGCTTTTAAATATATTTTCTTTATGAATATAAAAATCAATAACGGGCTTTAAAAAGATTACCGCGCCACCAGTTGATGTTATGTCTCCATTCACACTAACTTTCGTCGTCACAAATTTCGCATCATCACCTGCCGTACCTCCGAAAATTGGAAACCCATCGTAGTGAAAAATTGAATTCACGACAGACAGCATTTTTTCTTCCCCTGCTTTTAAGCCTACCGGGAAAACAAGACCGAGCCCTTCTTTTTCAATCGCCTTGGAGGCAACTTTTATACCGATTGATTGTGCCGCCTGCAGTAAATTTCCTCTATCGAAAATTGGATACTTCACGATGTCCTTCATTAAAACCGCTTGTGCTTTACCGAAACTTTTCGAAAAACTTTGCGCAGACAAACTGGATTCGCTATAACCTTGTGGCCCGATTTCACCTGTTGTTGTCACGCCGACAATTTGGGACTCTGGGTACTTTTGTTTAAATAATTCCGTTAGTTTTTCGAATGAATAAACGGTACTTGCAAAAAACAACACTAAGCCTGGTTCTTTATGTAAATTTCTCGCTATTTCCTCCACTGCTTTTTCCGGCTGACGCGATGTCGTTAAAGTTGAGTAAATAAAATCCATCGAATATCCTCTCCTATAAAACTTTATTCCCCACATTTTTCAAACCTAAAAAGTTTTCAAACCTAAAAAAATTATAACACACTTCCTATTTCAAATTAATTTCACTGAATTAACGGGCACACTCAGCATCCATCTCCCACTTATAAAAATGGGGGCATCTGCCAAAGCAAGTAAAAAAGGACTTCCACTTAGCTATAAAACTAAGCAAGTCCCCAAGTAAAATCATTTAACTAAAGAAAAAACGGAGCGCTGCCATCGCTATCACTCCTGCAATAACTGTTTTTGATAAGCTTTTCGTCACTAGCGCTACAAATAAAGTTGGAATAAGCGCGCATAAATGAAGCCAATTAATTGTCACTAGTTGCGTTTCCTTTACAAATATCCCTTCAACAATAAGTGCTGATAAAATACAAACAGGTATGTAAGCTAGCCATCGTAAAACCACATCGGGCATTTTGACATTTTTCACAAAAACAAACGGTAAAATTCGCGGCAACCAAGTGACAACTGCACAACCTAAAATAACAAGTACCATCCAAACTGTCGTCGTCATTTGTCAGTCACCACCCCAATCGTCGCTACCGCTAACGTCGAAAGCAGTACCGCTAAATGACCCGGCACAAAATACAATAAACCGTACATGCATACAACCATATACACAATTAACTTCAAATAATGCATAAGCTTCGTTTTTGGAATGCTTGCTAATGTTAAAATTAGTAAAGCTACGAACATCGCAACAAGGGCATAATCCAATCCCCATTGTTCTGGGTTTGGCAACCATTGACCAACAACTCCACCAACTGTACAAGCTGCAATCCACGTTGTATAAGCCATCACATTTAAACCATCCATCCACTTGCCGCCGAGACGACCTTCCTTGCCTGCTGCTACAACAGAAACCCCAAATGTTTCATCTGTTAATAATGTGCCAAAGCCGATATTTCGAAGTGTAGAATATTTCGTAAAATACGGCGCAATTGTTAATGACATTAATAGGTGACGTAAATTTACAATAAAAATGGTGACGATGATCGCCGTTACAGGTGCACCGGCTAAATATAAACCACAAAAAATAAATTGAGCCGACCCTGCATATACAAGTACCGACAATAAAAAGATTTCCAGTACAGAAATACCCGATGCAATGCCCACAACCCCAAATGCTATACCAATACTAATATAGCCTAACAATGTGGGAATACAGTCTTTTACACCTTGTAAAAAGGTATCCGGTGTATAAGAATTCGGCTGGATATGTTCATTTCCCATTCAAAATTCCCCCTGACGAATCGTCTTTCTTTTCAGATAACTGAAATTATGTAGAAAGAACGCCATTGCCGAATCGACAATAGCGTTCAAAGTTATGGTCAAACTTGCATCTCCCACTTAAAAATAAGGAGAAATCTAGTTATACGTAATAATTTTCAACTACATCTGCACAACGCTTACATAAAGTAGCGTGCGCATCTACTGCTCCAACTGTTTCAGAAATCGTCCAGCAACGTTCACATTTTTCACCGTCTGCTTTTTCAACGACAAGTGATGTTTTTTCTAAAGGTAGGCTGTTTGCAGGAGCATCTTCTTTGCTACCCGCCACGACAAACCCCGAAACGATTGACAGCTGTGCAAAATTAATTTTTGCATCATTTAATAGTTCAACTGTTTCGTTATCTGCATAAACAGAAATTTTCGCTTCTAATGATTTACCGATTGTTTTCGCATTACGTGCTTCTTCTAATGCTTTTAATACTTCGTTACGAACGGCAATTAATTTCGTCCATTTCGTGCGTAATTCAGTAAAGTTTGCTTTTTCATCCACTTCAGGGAAGTCTAGTAATTGAACTGATTGCACTTTACCTTCTACCTCTACATAACTCCATAACTCTTCCGTCGTGTGAGGAATAATTGGTGTTAATAATTTTAATAATGCCATTAACGTATCATACATAACCGTTTGCATTGCACGACGGTCTTTATTATCCGTACCCTCGATATACACAACGTCTTTTGCAATATCTAAGTAGAATGAAGAAAGCTCGATTGCAACAAAGTTATTCACTGTTGAAGAAACTGTCGAGAAGTCATAACGGTCATATGCGCCGCGAACCGCTTTTACAACATCTTGCAAACGCATATACATATATTGATCCATTTCACGTAAATCTTCGTATGCTACACGGTCTGTTGCAGCATTGAAGTCTGTTACGTTGCCGTGTAAGAAGCGTAGTGTATTACGTACTTTACGGTATGTTTCAGAAACTTGCTTTAACATATCCATTGAGATACGTACGTCCGCTGTATAATCGACTGATGCTACCCACATACGTAAAATATCCGCACCGTATTGATTCATTACTTTTAATGGATCGATTGTATTCCCAAGTGATTTCGACATTTTACGGCCTTCACCATCTAATACGAAACCGTGTGTTAATAAACCTTTGTACGGCGCATAACCATTAATCGCTACTGATGTGATTAATGATGAGTTGAACCAGCCACGGTGTTGGTCTGAACCTTCTAAGTACAGGTCAGCAGGATATTTCATACCACGCTCAACAAGTACACCTTGGTGTGATGAACCTGAATCGAACCATACGTCCATAATGTCATTTTCTTTCGTGAATTTACCGTTCGGGCTACCTGGATGTGTAAAGCCTTCTGGCAATAATTCATTTGCTTCTTTTTGGAACCAAATATTTGAACCGTGCTCACGGAATAATTTTGAAACATGCGCAATTGTTTCTGGTGTGATAATTGGCTCTTCGTTTTCCGCGTAGAAAATTGGAATCGGAACACCCCATGCACGTTGACGAGAAATTACCCAATCCCCGCGGTCACGGATCATGTTGTAAAGACGAGTTTCGCCCCATGCCGGTGTGAATTCAGTCTCTTTTACTGCACCTAATAATTCATCACGGAACATGTCCACCGATGCGAACCATTGTGGTGTTGCACGGTAAATAACTGGCTTTTTCGTACGCCAGTCATGTGGGTATGAGTGCTTAAATTTCGAAACGTTTAGCAATGCGCCTTCTTCTTTTAGCTTTTCAATGACAATCGGGTTTGCTTTTTCATAAAATAACCCTTCAAATCCTGGTGCTTCATCTGTATAGCAGCCACCATTATCTACTGGAGATAACACATCTAAGCCGTAACGATTTCCAATTTGGTAGTCGTCCTCACCGTGTCCAGGTGCTGTATGAACACATCCTGTACCTGCATCAGCTGTAACATGATCGCCTACCATTACTAATGAATCGCGCTTGTAAATTGGGTGTTCCGCAACAAGCATATCTAATTCTTGCCCTTTTACTTCTTGAACAATTTGCACATCTTCCCAACCAAAAGTAGTTGATAAAGTAGCAAGTAAGTCTTTAGCAACGATATATTTTGCACCATTTGCTTCTACAACAACATATGTGAATTCAGGATTTACTGAAATACCTAAATTCGCAGGAAGCGTCCAAGGAGTCGTCGTCCAAATCACAAATTTCGCATCTGCTGGCACGATATTTTTAGTATCTTTAATACCGAATGCTACATAAATTGAATACGATTCAACATCTTTATATTCAATTTCCGCTTCCGCTAAAGCCGATTCAGATGAAGGTGACCAATAAACTGGTTTTAAACCTTTGTAAATATAGCCCTTTTCTGCCATTTTACCGAATACTTCAATTTGACGTGCTTCAAATTCAGGTTTTAATGTAATATATGGGTTTTCGAAGTCACCGCGTACGCCTAAACGTTGGAATTGACCACTTTGGTTTGCAATTTGTTCATATGCATACTTTTCACAAAGCTCACGGAACTCAGCAACTGACATTTCTTTACGCTTAACACCTTTATTTGTTAAAGCTTGCTCGATTGGTAAACCATGTGTATCCCAACCAGGAATATAATCAACAAAATAACCTGTCATCGATTTTTGACGGTTAATCATATCTTTAATGACTTTATTTAATGCGTGACCTACGTGGATATCACCGTTTGCATATGGAGGGCCATCGTGTAATACGAAGTGCGGGCGACCTTCCGTGCGTTCTTTTACTAATTTGTTAATATCCATTTCATCCCACTGTGCTTGGATTTGTGGTTCTTTTGTCGGCAAGCCACCGCGCATCGGGAAATCTGTTTTTGGCATTAATAACGTGTCTTTATACTCTACCATTTCAAAAACCTCCTAAATAAATTAAATGTAAAATTTGAATCATCACCAATAAAAAAAGCCCCTCATCCCTCCGAAAAGGGACGAGGAGCATAACTCTCGTGGTACCACCCTAATTTTGCAATACTTGAATATTGCCTCATTAGACACTGTAACGTCGTGTAAAACGAAATAACCTACTAGAAATTTCGGCTATTTAGCTCGGGAGTGATTTTCCGTTTAACTTGTTTCGTTCGAGCTTTCACCATCCTCGAATCGCTTCCCCACAAATGTAAACATACTGTCTCCGTCTTTGCCTATAGTTGCAATTTGCATCTTACTAATTATTTTTTAGTATATGAAAAGGACTGTCAGAATGTCAAGTACAATTCATTAATACGTTAGTTTTCCTTCTTTTAGCACGTCATCTGAAGCATCTGGACGATTGTGATCTTGGATTTCTGTAAGATCTACATCATACTCCAGTAAATGATCCCAATCATCTGTATTTAATAAGTCGAGCTGCGCCTCAACAAGCATTTTAAAGCGATTGCGGAAAACTTTCGATTGTTTCTTTAATTCATCTATTTCAATTGTAACTTTACGCGCTTTTGTCATCGCATCATTCACAATACGATCTGCATTTTTTTCCGCTTCTCTTACAATTAACTTTGATTCTTTTTGAGAGTTACGACGGACTTCATCAGCAGCCTCTTGAGCTACGACGATTGATTTTTGCAATGTCTCTTCCAACGAACTAAAGTGGCTCATTTGCTCTGACATAGACTTCACTTGATCTTCTAATTCTTTCTTTTCACGTAAAAGAATCTCATAATCTTTAATAATTTGATCTAAAAATTCATTTACCTCGTCTTCTGCATAACCGCGGAATCCGCGAGTAAATTCTTTATTATGTATATCAAGAGGTGATAATGGCATATCGTTCGACTCTCCTTTGCACGAATGTAATCAATTGCGCCTTGGCGTAATTGCGTCTAGATTTTTTTCGAGCTTGCTCGAAAAGCTCCCCTTAAAATCTATGACATCCGCCGGGGGCTTTAACTTGATTCAGCTGAAGCAAGTTAATTCTCATTATAATGGTTTCTTCGTTGAATAACATCAAGTTTTCACAAATAATACTGGGAATTTATAGTTTTTGCTCTAAACGTCCTATTTGTAATCGTATTTTGTCTTTTTTTGTTCGTCCCTCTGTCATAATAATTTTCACTCTTCCAAAGCCCCGAGCAGAAATAATATCCCCTTCTTGTAATTCAAAAGAAGTTGTTTCTCTTACAGTCCAGTTCACTTTCACTTTACCCGAACCGATTAAATTTTGTGATTTTTGGCGTGATACATTGGCGACCGTTGCTAATACAACATCTAAACGCATTGAAGAAACGGTATGCGAACTTTCAATCCATTGCTCGTCATTTTGAAGTAAAGGTACAGTTGGCCCGATTTCCTCAATATGCACTTTCACTTTACCAATGCCCGTTAAACTTGCCCGAGCATAGTCCCCAATTTCTGTGGCCATCGCAAATTGCACCGTATTTTCAGCGAGACGAATATCGCCAAATTTACTCCGGTCTAATCCAATCGATAATAAAGCTCCTAGCACATCGGGATGTTTAATTTGAACAAATTTAGACGGATAATTGATTGTATAGCATGCAATTTGAAAATCTTCCTTCGCCGCTTGAAAATAAGAAGGTGCGATTAGCATTCGCTGTCTTTCGGCGTTGTCAAAAAGACCTTCCGTAAAAACGTGGATGTCTTCTGACTGCTGGATTATTGCCTCGACAATAAAGCGTTGCCTTGGATCAAGGAAATCCGTTAACTTCGGTGCATATCGGTCCTCCACTTCACGTTGCCAACCGATCACTTGCTCGATAAACGGCTGTTCATCTTTCCGAAAATGTTGTATTAAATGCTCCATAAAATCACCTTCCAATCGTAAATTATTTATATCAAAAAGAACCCCCCTACACTATTGCAGAGGGATTACATTTTAAAGTAAATATCCTAGTACGATAAATACACCGTTTTGGATAAACATAAGGGCAAATAATCCAACAATTGGAGAAATATCAATCATACCAATTGGTGGGATAAATTTACGGAAAAAGCCTAAATACGGTTCACACATTGTTTCAAGGAATTTCCCAACAGCTGACTCTTGCAATGCTGGTACCCAAGACATCAGTATGTAACCGATGAGCATAAATCGATACACGAGAAATGCTGTTTCTACAAGTGGATAAATCATAGTTTTTTATACCTCTCTACTTCAAAGATTGCTAATCAAACACTAAATTCGAAATTTCACCAGATACTTCTACATTTTCAGGTGTGCATAAGAAAATATCGGTTCCGATTCGTTGAATATCGCCACCTAAAGCATACACTGTCCCGCTTAAAAAATCGATTATTCGCTTCCCTTGATCACGGTCGATACGCTGTAAATTTACAACCGTTGCGCGTTTATTTTTTAATTGCTCAGCAATATCTTGCGCTTCTGCATAAACTCGCGGCTCTACTAATACGAGCTTCGAATTTTTGGAAGAGGTTGCAGCTTGCAAACTTACAACATTATTTGGTACTGCCACTTCATTATTCCGTATTTGCGGCTGGATTTTACGCTCTTTTTTCATGCGATTTTGGATAACCTGCTGTGGCATCTGTTCTTGCTTTGATGATGCAACAGGCTTAGGAGCAGGTTGTTGCTTTTGTGTCGCTTGACTTGGAGCTTGTTCATCTTCCATATCCTCTAAATAAAAGAATTTGTCGATAATATTTTTTATGCTCATCTTACTTCCTCCTTAGCCAACAAGAGCTGTTCCAATCCTCACAAACGTTGCACCTTCTTCAACTGCAATCTCATAGTCATTTGACATGCCCATCGACAGTTCTGTACACGGTACATTCGGTAAACGTAATTGTACAACTTCCTGTTGCAACTGTTTTAACTCACGGAAAACTTGGCGAATTACATGCTGATCTTCGGTAAAAGGCGCCATTGTCATTAATCCTACGACTTCAATTTTTGTAAACGATTGCATCTGCTTTATAAATTCTAAAGCTTGCTCTTTCGTTAATCCTTGCTTAGATTCCTCACCAGAAACATTCACTTGCACAAAACATTTCACAACATTTGTGGCACGCTTTTCAATTTCCTCAGCCAAGCTTAAGCGATCTAATGAATGCAAATAATCAATTTGTGCAATCACCTGTTTTACTTTACGCGTTTGTAATGAACCGATATAGTGCCACTCAACATCTGAATGAATCGCTTCTAGCTTTCGTGCCAGACCTTCTGGGCGATTTTCACCTAGATGCGTAAGCCCTGCTGCAATCGCTTCTTCTGTACGCGTTACATCCACTTCTTTTGTAACGGCAATAATTTTTACTTCTTGCATTTGATTTGTTCGAAGTTTTGCATTTTCTATTTGCTTTTGAATTAATTCTAATTTTTTCTCTATTTTCGTCACTTTTTTCCCAACTTTACAACAATAGTTTCTTTCATTGTAACAAGGGCTATCATAATTTTCAATGAATAGCGCGACCTATTCCTCGCTTGTTTTTACGAGAATAACATCTTTCCCGACTGTGAGTATATGACTAAATGAGACTTTCCTAGTACCCTCTTCCCCCTGAAATAGGTGATAAAACTTTTTGGGCGTAGCAATTATAAAGGCTAAAATGATTCCTTCCTTTTCACAAACTTCCGCATCTACAATATAGCCAATAAATTTCCCACTGGATGCCTCTATAATTTCCTTTTCCTGCACAGATGAAAAACGCATTATCCCATCCTTTCAATTCATTTAAATAATTAGAAAAACACAACTGGATCACATTAGACCGAGTTGTGTTTTTATCATGTGGATATACAATTCAAAATGGCATTGGTCACAAAGCCGTCAGCTACACTCGTATTGATTATCGATAATCACGCTTCATCATTTCAATCGCACTTTTCTCAATTCTGGAAATTTGTGCTTGTGAAATCCCTAGAGATTGTGCAATTTCTGTTTGCGTCTCCCCATAATAAAAGCGTTTTGTTACAATCATTTGTTGCCTTACATCTAATTTTTTTAAGCTTTCTTGTACGGAAATTGCCCCGACCCATTGATCTTCCGTCACTTGGTCTTTAATTTGATCAATCATATAAATGGCATCGCCACCATCTGAATAGATCGGCTCTTGCAAGGACATCGGATCTTGGATCGCATCTAACGCAAATAAAACGTCCTCCTTTTTCATCTCGATCGCCTTTGCAATTTGTTCAATCGTCGGCTCTACTAAAAATTCTGCAATAAAAGCTTCTTTTGCTTTCATTGCCTTATATGCAATGTCACGTAAAGATCTGGATACACGCAATGAATGATGGTCGCGTAAATGGCGGCGAATCTCACCAATAATCATTGGTACAGCATATGTTGAGAAGCGAACATTATGCTTCAAGTCAAAATTATCAATTGCTTTCAAAAGACCAATACAACCAACTTGGAACAGATCATCTGCCTGCTCACCTCGGTAAGCAAAACGTCCAACGATACTTAGCACTAAACGCAAGTTACAAGTGACTAATTCTTCACGAACATAGTCTTCTCCCGATTGTAAACGGATAAAAAGACTTTTCATTTCCTCATGTTTTAATACGGGTAATGTAGAAGTATCGACTCCGCATAATTCAACTTTAGTACGCATTCAATCTCACCTTCCGGACTTTTCTCTTTCGTCTAAGTTTGTCCGGAATAAAAAACTGTATGCACACCAATTTTAACCATACTTATGCAATCGGCTCATTTAAATGCTCGCGTAAATCTAAAATAATTTTTTTCTCTAATCGCGAAATATACGATTGTGAAATGCCTAAATGATCCGCGACTTCTTTTTGTGTCATTTCTTCTTTTCCATTTAATCCAAAACGACATTCCATAATGTATTTTTCTCGTGGTGTTAATTTATCAATTGCGCCAAACATATGCTGTCTTTCCAGCTTACGTTCGACATCCATAGTAATAATATGCTCTTCTGTTCCTAAAATATCCGATAACAACAACTCATTACCATCCGCGTCAGAATTTAATGGCTCATCTAGCGAAACTTCCCCTTTCATGCGGCTTGTTTTTCGCAAATGCATTAAAATTTCGTTTTCAATACAACGAGAAGCGTAAGTCGCCAATTTAATATTTTTATCTAAATTAAATGTCTCAATCGCCTTAATTAAGCCAATGGAACCGATACTTATCAAATCCTCTATCGGTGTAGCAGTATTATCAAATCTTCTTGCTATATAAACGACTAAACGTAAATTACGTTCAATTAGCATATCTCTAGCATGTAAATCCCCGCCCATAAACGCTTCAACAACAACAACTTCTTCTTCTCTTGTAAGTGGAATTGGCAATGAATCATGTCCTCCTATATAATATGTCCCTTTTTTTAAATACTTGTTAAATAAGTTTAATAATAAGTTTTTTATTTTTTGAAGCAATATTCATCCTCCTTTATCGATTTGTAAGAACAGATACATGTGCAATCATTTGGGCCTTTTGCGGGAAACGAGCATCATTTTTTGTGAAAATAACATATTGATTTTTATCTGTTTTTTCATTAATTTTAATTTCTGCTCGAAAAGCCGGTACTAAAACGGAGCTATTCTGAACAGTTGTTAGCGGAACAATACGGATATGTTTCCGAAGTTCTTTAGAAAACATTTCAAGAGCTAATGGTTCTTCTTCCGACCATTTTTCTAAGCTCGCTTCAAAAGTGGGCTCTAATTGCTCATGAACTGCTTTAAAAGAGATGAAATGTACAGGCGCTCTGCTCAATGGTTCAATACATTCATTTCCTGTATCGATATAAGCTAGTAAACGTAATGTTTGGTCAAATAGCTCAACCTCACAGTTTGTAACATATTGTTGCTGGACGACTTGTTGTAACTTGTTGAACCAACTTCTTTTCATCAAAAACAAACTACTACAAGCTATGCCTAAACAAAACAAAATATAAGCAAAAATGGAATGTTTCAATAAATAAGGTTGAACCGCACTTAGCAACCCCCCCGCCAGCAATGTTCCCATCATTAACCAGCTACCTTGAACGTAAAAACTGCTCCATCGAAATGAAAATGCAATTCCAATCAAAACAATAAAACTAAAAATTGTCATTACGATTGATTCATAAAAAACAACGGCTATAAGGGCACTACAAAAAGCACTACTTATTAATCGCCATGTCTTTATCGGATATCTCGTCACCGCTTGTGTAAACCTGAGTAAAATAATATTGAAGAAAAAGTTAAATAAGACGATGAGTTCCCCTATCATGTATTGTTGTTCCTCCTAGTACCAAGACTATCACTGTACTTCAATATAATTTGTCAAAACATAGAAGGGATTCACATAATTTTATAGACATAATGTCAGATAAATTAAATTATTTCGACATTTAAAATTCCGCCGCTTTTTTTATATAAGTTAAACAAAGGATTCTTTCTTTATAATGTAAGTTTCCTAATAAAGTATTTACTAGCGAGGAGCCAGTACCACCTTAGCGCAAAGAAAAGCTTTGATAATGTCGGAATTATGCTATAAATGTGGGGGAAAACGGCATATTTTGCAGTTGTAACCGTATTGTAGGAACGAATTTTATTGAGTAGCTGAAACTAATTTCATATTCAAAAAATGATTAGGATTTATAAATGATAAGTTCTGTAATTACACATAGTTATTTGAACATAAAAAAATAGAGGTTGCTCTAGCAGTCATATTTATAGACTACTAGAACAACCTCTACATATTGAACCTTTTATCGGTTACGACGATTACGTAAGAACGTCGGAATATCTAATGTTTCTTCTTGTTGATAGTTTTGTTGCGTTTGCTGACGCGGCATTTCCTGTTGAACATGCTCTTGCACACGCGGCTGTTGCATCTGTTGCTGCTGTGGTGCTGCTGGCTGTGTAGACGCCGCTTGTTGACGTACACCTAGTGCTGGACGTATTGGCGTTGGCATTGGAGAGCTAAAGTCATCTGAAAAGCCTGTTGCGATAACTGTTACGATAATTTCATCATTTAGATTATCATTGATCACCGAACCAAAGATCATATTAACCTCTTCATCAGAAGCCAATTGAACAATATCAGCCGCTTCTTGAACTTCAAATAAACTTAAGTTCGAGCCACCCGTAATATTCATGATTACACCTTTTGCTCCATCAATTGACGTTTCAAGAAGTGGTGATGAAATGGCCTTTTTTGCCGCTTCAACAGCACGATTATCACCTGCTGCGATACCAATCCCCATTAACGCTGAACCTTTATCAGACATAATCGTTTTGACATCTGCAAAGTCTAGGTTAATTAAACCAGGCGTAGCAATTAAATCTGAAATACCTTGAACACCTTGTCGTAAAACATTGTCAGCTTCTCGGAACGCTTCTAACATCGGTGTCGATTTATCAACGATTTGAAGTAGCTTATCGTTTGGAATGACGATTAACGTATCTACTGATTCTTTCATCGTTGAAATACCACCAACTGCCTGTGTTTGACGCTTTCGTCCTTCAAATGTGAATGGACGTGTAACAACACCAACTGTTAATGCGCCTAAATCACGCGCAATTGAAGCGATTACAGGTGCTGCACCAGTACCTGTACCACCACCCATACCAGCAGTTACGAATACCATATCGGCACCACGTAATACTTCTTCAAGTTGTTCACGACTTTCTTCCGCTGCCTTTTTTCCAACTTCAGGATTGGCACCTGCACCAAGACCGCGTGTTAACTTTCCACCAATTTGTAATTTATATTCAGCTTTTGATAAATTCAAAGCTTGTGCATCTGTATTGACAGCGATGAAGTCTACACCTTGGACTCCATGCTCGATCATACGATTTACGGCATTGTTACCACCGCCACCTACACCAATTACTTTAATGACAGCTAGTTGATCCATACCCGTTTCAAATTCTAACATAGTCTCTCCTCCTAATTTATGACAACCCTCATTTTCGTTCTAATCGAAAAATTTATTTAATAAGTTTTTAGCGCGATCAATAACTCCAACTTTATTGTCGCTTTCTACTCGCTCCGATACACTTGCTTGTTTTTTAGAAGGATTTGATTGAGCAGGATAAGGCGCATAAGAAGGTGCAGAACTGGTTGCACTTCTACCATAAAACTTGTCATCTGCATTCGCATAACGAATTAATCCGACAGATGTCGTGAATCCAGGTTCACGAACACCAATATAATTTGGTGTAAACACGCGCACACGTGTAAGCATTACTTGGCGGGCTAATTGAGCAATTCCTTCAATTTGAGCTACGCCTCCAGAAATTACTACGCCTCCAGGTAAATCTTGAATGCCCATTCGTGCTAATTCGTCTAAAACTAATTCAAAAAGTTCTTCTAAACGAACTCCGATAATTTCGGCAATATAACGTTGACTATATTGATCTGTTGTATCGGTACCAACTACTGGTACTTCAAATAATTGCTCGTCGGATGCATCATCATAAAAAGCATGTCCATATTGCTTTTTAATTTTTTCTGCTTGCTCTGTTGGCGTTTTTAAAACAATGGATAAATCCTTTGTAATATGTTCGCCTCCAACTGGTATTACTGCAGTATTTTTTAATAGTCCATCTTGGAATAAGGCAATCGTTGTAGAGCCCCCACCTAAATCAATATAAGCGGTTCCTTGATTTTTTTCATCTTCTGTTAACGTAAATGTACCTGCCGCCAATGGTTGTAAATAGATTTCACGAATTTGTAAACCTGCACGCTCAACACAACGAAGTACATTATGTACAAGTGTTTTCGAAGTTGTAATCATCGTTGCGTCCATTTCTAAACGAATTCCTATCATTCCACGTGGATCTTTTATCTCATCTAAATTATCAACGATAAATTGTTTTGGAATTAAATTGACTAATTCACGCTCTGGCGGAATCGACATTACCTGTGCGGAATCGATTACACGCTCTAAGTCGTCATCGGTAATTTCTCTATTTTCGCCATTTACAGCAACAACCCCTTTTACAGGTTGTAAAAATGTTTGATTAGCTGGTACACCAAGTACAACTTCATCAATTTTGATGCCTGTCATTCTTTCAGCTTGCTCGACAGCTTTGTTTATTGATTGCACGGTAGCATCAATATCAACAATTGCTCCTTTTCGGATACCTGTTGATTTTACATGACCTACACCAATTACGTGCAATTGATCATCACTCATCTCTCCAATAAGTACCTTAACGGATGAAGAACCAATATCGAGAGAAACATATATTTCTTGATGATTCAACTTGTTGCACCTCCTTCAATTACTCCTATTTTTTATTCTATTGCAAATTTACTTGATTGTCTAAGTAAAACAGTAATTTGTCATGAAAATTTAACGTTAATTTTAAGAGTTTTCACTTTTTTTCAATCGTCTATTGTCTAATCTTGTTAATAGTATACGACGGATGACTGCAATATTCTGAAATAAACGTACGCCAAATGCAAATATTGCGGCTAAATAGAGATCCACACCAATGTGTACGCCTAAAAATGCTAAACCTGCTGCTAATAAAATATTGAAGAAAAATCCAGAAATAAACACTTTATCATCATAAACTTGTTGTAATTGTGCACGAATCCCACCAAACATCGTATCTAATGCTGCTAATACCGCAATTGATAAGTAATTTTCATAAACAGATGGAATTTGAATATCTGTTAAAAAACCTAACACTACACCAAAAATTAATCCTAATAGTGGTAACCACATATTCGCAACCCCTTTTACCTCTCACTCAAATATTTACTTTGTTGTAATTCAACTGTGGAATTAATTCGTACATTTTGTTCGGCATCATGGACTGTAAGTATTAAATTATCGATAAAAAACTCATCTTGAAAGGATGACGCTAATAAATGATTGGTTAATTTTTGGGCTTGCTCATATGTTTGCATAATAATGTTTATTTCAAAATTTGTTTTTTTAATTGGTTCACTATTAATTGTTGTTTTCCCGTTAATATCACGAATCGCACTATTGTATGTCAGTCGTTTCTCATCAATTTCGATTGCCTGAGCATTATTTCGATATAAATCATTCGTCAATCGAATAAGTAAATCAGGAGAAATCGGCTTCAATTCATATCCAAATTGGATTAACTCTTGAGATGGTTCAATTGTAAGCGTAACTCCCGGACCACTAATCGGTAATAATCCGGCTTGCTTTTTCAGATCATTGACAGTCTCTTGCAAGAGCAGTTCTGGGTTATTAAATTCAGCGTCCTCGTACTTATTGACCGTGCTCGACAAGGAACTTATTGACGACAATAATTCCGAATGTCGTTTTTTCTCTTCTGATAATTCTTGACGGATTTCCCAAATATCTCGTGTATCTCGTTCGGTTGGATTTTGTACTGTATTGTATTGAACAGCTAGCATAAAACCAATGATGAACGATACAATTGTAATGTTTCGATACATTTTTTTCGTCATCACGTTATCCTCCGAATGCTGTACTAACCTTCTTCGTTTATAGATTGCATTTGAATTAATTCACTTTTTTCAAATGTCACAACAACGCGTTCATTTAGTAATTGATCAAAAACACCACCTGTTAGCTCTAATGCTGATAATAAAATATCTTGTTTACCAACAGCTTCAATGACAAAGGGTGCTGGATATTGCTTCCCATCAATTGTGATTACTGGCCCATTACAGCTAATATAAGAATTCATCTTTAAGCGTTGTCCATTGATGGCAATTGCCTCAGCACCAGCAATTTTTAACTCATTTAGCACTTTGAAAATATGACTTTCATGCACGATATAATCATTAGGGTTTGTGCTTGCAGGATTATAGTCTGCATCTTGCAAAGTAACTTTAATACCTTTTCCTTCGCCAGAGTCAATCCCTAACAATAAGCGCAGTTGTTGGGCTTCTTTTATATTTCGTTCATACTGTACTTCATTTGAAGAATACTTTTTTTCATAGCTACGTATTTTTTTTTCTAATTCGGCCAGTTCATCTGTTAATTCCTTATTTCGTTCCTGCTGCACAATTAATTCTTCCCGATACTGATTTTCCTGTTCATAATAAGTTGAGCTAGCGCTTAATGTTCGCTTGTCCTTCGATAAATTATAAGAAAAACCAATGATAAAACCTGTAATAATACAAACTATTAAAATAACCATGTATTTCCGAGTAAAAGGAGATGCTTTTTTAGTCCGTTGATTGTTGTTCATCATCTAGTTCATCCCCCTCTATATCCTCGCCTTCCTCTGGAATATTGATTGCGTATTCCTCCGAGAATGGGCGATAATAAGAGCCGACTTCAATATCAATTATTCCTTTTTCAAACGCATCCTCATTTTCAATTTGTGCAATTATGGATGGATAATAATTCAGCTTTTCAGCTAAAGTATTCACTTCCGCACGCACTTCATAACCATCATTCATAAACAAAGTAATCGCATACGGATCGGATTCCAATGGGCTTGCATTTATTTGAGAAATTAGTGACAACACTTCCGGTTTTAGTAGGGCGAGCTGCTTCAATATTTTCTTTCGTAACGATTCATCTTCAAACTTCAAAAAAATGGGCGCGTCAACTGGCACCATTTCACTTGATTCGTTAAAAATATCGCCATTTTCTAACATCGGATAAAAATTGCCTTCTCGGGAAATATAAGCAACTTTATGCCATTCCTCAATGGTAATTTGAACCGTATTGACAAACTTTCTCTGTACTTCAACTGATTTGATCCAATCATTTTTAGCAATTTCTTTTTCAATATCATCTATTTTAAATCCCCACATCGACTCATCTAAAACTAAGCCGGATTGATGTAAATAGTAAGCCTCATCCTTTAAATTAGACCCTTGAATATTAATTTCCTTCATATCACTGTATGGTGATTGAAAATAAAGAAGCAATAGGATGATGAATAAGAAAATGGTTGTTAAAAATGCAAATTTAAGATTCGTACGGCGTTTTCGTCTTTTCCGCATTGCAGGTACACGTTCTGTTATGTCTATTACTTTCTCCATCATCTCTACTCCTTTCTTTCACGTTATTCCTTTGAAAAATTTAAAATAAGCGCTACGGTTAGCCATACAACTAATAATGATGTGCCGCCATAGCTAATGAATGGCAATGTAACACCGGTAACAGGTAATAAATTGATGACTACACCGATGTTTAAACAAGCTTGTATCGCAATCGTTGTTGTTAGTCCACAGATGACATAAAAATGGAGCTGACTATTGCAAGATAAGGCTAGTTTATATCCGGATAGTAAAAAGCACGCAAAAATAAGCAGCAGTCCCATACCACCTAACAAACCTATTTCTTCTAAAATAATGGAAAAAATAAAGTCATTTTGTGGCTCAGGTAAATATAAATATTTTTGTCTACTTTCTAAAAATCCATGTCCAAACAAACCGGCTGGGCCAATTGCAAGCAATGATTGAACCGCTTGGAAACCGCTTCCTAAAGCATCTGCCCAAGGATTTAAAAAAGCTTCAATACGCTTTAGACGATAGGGTGCTGCAGCAATTAATGCTACTAAACCAACAATGCCCGTTAAAATTAAGATGAGATACAACTTTACTGGGTATTGTGCGATAAAAAGTAAAAGAAATGCCGCCACGACTAAAATAAACACTGCGCCAAAATCTGGTTGTAGCATAATTAACAAAGACGGAAGAATGATTACAAGAAAATGTTTCCATTGCACAACTCGCTGTCCTGCTTTTCCATTTGCCAAAAGAATACTTAAATATATTAAAGTCGTTAATTTGGCGAGCTCTGCTGGTTGAACCGTTAGTGAACCCACACCAATCCAACTTTGAGAGCCATTTCGCACAATCCCAATACCCGGTATTAATACTGCAATTAACAAGAAAATGGATACCCAATAAAAAAATACCCACGTTTTCGGTTTTTGCAGTACTTTCATGTTCATCACCATTAAGCAACTAATAACCGCTATAACGAAGTAAATACCTTGCTTTATATAAAATGGTGTTTGTCCAATATAATGAATGGAACTCCAGTACGTACCAGCGGAATAAATAAAAACAATCCCAATGATGGATAAAATGAAAGCACTACTAAAAAACCATTGTTTGAATTGATGTGACAGTGTAACTATCCTTTCTCTATGAAAGCTTCATAACACGATCGATAAATAAATCTCCTCGAATTTCAAAACTCGCATGTTGGTCCCAACTCGCACATGCTGGTGATAATAAAATAATATCCCCTTGCTCCGAAGATTTTGCAGCATATCCTACCGCATCTTCAACATCAATCGCTCGGACAATATTTGTAACCCCACATGACTTTGCAAACGCCATAAAGCGTAATGCCGTTTCACCAAATGCAACAACCGCTTTGACATGCTTCATTTCTTCTCGTAGCTCTTCAAAAGAATGTCCGCGGTCCAAACCTCCTGCAAGTAAGACAATCGGCTGTTCAAATGCCGATAACGCGCTTTTCGTTGCTAATACATTCGTTGCTTTAGAATCGTTATAAATTTTTCGACCATTCCATTCACGAACAAATTGCGTACGATGGCGAACACCGACAAAAGTCGAAAGAACAGTTTTAATTGCCTCAATCGGGCAGCCTTGTAAAAGTGCAGCCGCTACTGCGCATAAAATATTTTGTAAATTATGTTCTCCTGGTAAGACGATTTCATTGCAAGCAAGAATAGTCTCGCCATTCCAGTAAATGTTGTGTGCATCTGCACTAATGCCATGATCTCTTTTACCACTTGTTGAAAATGGAATGAGCATTGCATTGGACTTTTGCGCATATCTGCGAACGATTTCTTGGTCATCATTATAAATAAAGTAATCATCCGCTGTTTGATTGCGCGTCACACCGAATTTCGCCTCTGCATACTCTTCAAATGTGCCATGATAATCTAAATGAGCCTCATATAAATTTGTTAAAATCGCAATACGCGGTTTAAACGTACGTGTTCCCATGAGTTGAAACGATGAAAGTTCTGTCACAATGACTTGATCGTCTGTTGCAGCTGCAGCAACGCTACATGCGACCGTCCCAATATTTCCGGCAATTAGTGGTTGTAAATGACCAAGTTGAAGCATTTCAAATAGTAATGTTGTCGTTGTCGTTTTACCATTCGATCCCGTAATCCCAATAAACGGTGCCTCACTTACTAAATATGCGAGTTCCATTTCAGTTATAACCGCTATATCGCGTTGCATTGCATCTGCAACAATCGGATTTGAATAAGGAATACCTGGATTTTTTACAACGAGCTCAAAGCCTTCATCCAATAAATCTTCTGGATGGCGACCACAAATTACTGTAATCCCCTTTGATAATAAACCTTGTGCTTCTGGATTCGCATCAAATGGCTTTGCATCATTGACCGTTACAAAGGCACCGAGCTCATGTAACAATTCCGCAGCTGCCACACCACTTTTCGCTAATCCTAGCACTAACACTTTTTTCGATTGTAAACCTGTATATTCAATCATAATAACGCCTCCGCCAATACTGCTATTAATGCTACGACTAATCCTGTTGACCAAAACACAATGACTACTTTCCATTCAGACCATCCTGATAACTCAAAATGGTGATGAATTGGACTCATTTTGAAAATACGTTTTTTTCGAAGTTTAAAGCTCCCTACTTGCAAAATAACGGATAGTGTTTCAATAACGAAAACTAAACCAATTAAAAGCAATAATAACTCTTGCTTCACTAACACTGAAATCATGGCAAGTGCACCACCAAGTGCTAACGAACCCGTATCCCCCATAAATACTTTTGCAGGGTTTGCATTGAAAATTAAAAAGCCTAGTAATGCCCCAGTTACCGCAAAGGCAAATAATGCGATATCGGCTTGTTCATTAAATAATGCGATGACACCAAATGCAGCAAAAGCAATCGATGCGGTACCCGATACTAAACCATCAACCCCATCTGTTAAATTGATTGCATTCGAGAATCCTACTAACCAAAAAATTAAAAAGGCTACATAGAAAATACCTAAATCAATCGAAATATCTGTATAAGGCAATGCGATCGAAGTATCAAATGCACCTAATCGTAATAGTAAAAATGCGGCTACTGCAATCGCAATTTGCCCGATTAGTTTTTGAAGTGACGTTAATCCTAAATTTCGTTTGAAAATTACTTTTAGGCCATCGTCTAAAAATCCAATCACACCAAATCCAACTAAAACAAGTAATAGTACGACTGTCTGTGTTGTAAATAAATCAAATAGAGTGGCTACAACCGCTGTTGCAACAATAATGGCCAGTAAAAAAATGAGACCACCCATTGTAGGTGTACCCGCTTTTTTCATGTGAGATTGCGGGCCTTCCTCACGTATACTCTGACCAAACTTCAGCCTGCGTAGCAGTGGAATTCCTAGTGGGGCCAAAATGACCGTCAACAAGAATGAGGAAGCTAGAATAGTCAATGTTATTGGTAATGTCATAAAAAATCTCCTTTAAATCTTCTATCTGTATCAATTGCACCTCGGCGTAATTGTGTCCAGTGCGTGTTGGAACACCCACTGGACGAAGGGGAAATACCCTTCACTATAATAGTTGTTTTAGTATAACTTTAATAGGTCAAATTGGAGAATCAATTACGCCTTGGCGTAATTGCGTCCAGATTTTTTTCGAGTTCGGGGCCACAGGACGTGGGTCAGCCAGCCGTTGTCACACGATGTGACGTTTTTAGGCTAGCTTCCTTCTCCCCTTAAAATCTGTGACATCCGCTGGGGCTTAGGTCAATAGGATGTTGATCACAAAGGCGTTGTTACAGGACGTGACGGGTTTAGCCTTTGTTCCCCAAATTCAGCTGGGGTTTACCCAGCTGAATCAAGTTAATCATCCAAATATAAATGGAGTACATCATCTTCATGCATTAAGCTATCGGCGACTGGTAATTGCTCTACGATTTTACTTCCCGCACCGTGCCACTCGATTTTATATGGATACATATAGGAAATAATTTCTTTAGGTGATTGTCCGACAAAGTTTGTCACGCGCGTCGTCAGCTGATCGCCCCATCGATAGTCCTTTTCAAGCTGTTCTTGTTGCTTTTCAATATTTAATATCGGCGCTGCATCTTCAATAATTTGCCCAACAACTGGCGCTGCAATTACACTTCCAAATACTAGCGAACTTTTCGGATGATCGATTGCCACATAGACAAGAATTTCAGGATCATTCGCTGGCGCAAAGCCGATAAAGGATACGATATAATCTCCATCTTTATAGCGGCTATTTTCTACTTTTTGAGCGGTTCCCGTTTTGCCTCCGATTCTTAATCCATCGCGGTAAGCTTGTCGTCCAGAGCCATTTGCAACAACCGTCTCCAATGCATTTCGAACGATGCTTGATGTCTTTTCACTGACGACTTGATCCTTTACAATCGGTTCATTTTGAATTAAGGCTTCGTTCGTGCTTGGATCAACTACTTTTGAGATGACATAAGGTTGGTATAATGTTCCTCCGTTAATAACGGCTGCGACAGCTTGCATTTGTTGAATGGGTGTGACAGATATACCTTGCCCAAAAGATGTTGTTGCATGCTCTACTGGACCAAAGTTATCCTTCGTAAATAAAATACCTGAAGCTTCCCCAGCTATATTCGAACCTGTTTTTTTGCCAAATCCAAAACGATGGATATAGTCTAATAATTTTTCCGATCCTACTCGTTGACCTAGTTCAACAAAACCTGGGTTGCATGAATTTTGTACAACTTCTAAAAATGTTTGATCTTTGTGCCCACTTCTATTCCAACAGCGAAGTCTTGCCCCTTCTACCATTGTATAACCGGGATCATAAAATTGATCTTTCTCTAAATCGACAAGGCCTTCTTCAACAGCCGCGGCTAATGTAATAATTTTAAATGTCGAACCAGGCTCATAAGACATAAACACAGGTAAATTACGATTATAAATAGAAGAGTCCACTTCTGCAAAATTTGCTGGATCATACGTCGGATACGAAGCAAGTGCCAATATTTCACCTGTTTTCGGATTCATCGCAATAGCCAAAGCTTGATCGGCATCATTTTGTATCATCGCCTCGGACAATGCACGTTCGACATTTTTCTGTATTTCTAAATTTATCGTCAATTGCAGTGTTGCGCCGTCCTTGCCTTCTTTCCATTCATCATTTGCATTATCAAGCGCAATTCCTTTCGCATCTGTGAATAGTCGAACAGCAGCATCTGAACCAGTAAGTAACTTATCATACTCATATTCGATTCCAGCAAGTCCTTGATTATCAACACCTGTAAAACCGAGTAACCTGGCAAGTAAATTACCGTTTGGATAATGCCTTACATAGTCAACACCTGTGTATAAACCAGGAATTTGCTTTTGTTGGATCTCGACTGCTTGCTCGTACGTAATATTTTTACCCTCTGGCGCAAGTTTTACAATTGAAACTCTTTGCTCTAACCTTTTTAATATCGCTGCTCTGTCTTTATTCAGTACTTCGGCAATTGCATCGGCAACTTGTTCTTTTTCTTTGTTTTGTGAAGGCATAAAATATAAGGTCGGAGCAAGCTCATTTGAAACAATAATCTCTCCATTACGATCTACAATTTTTCCACGCTCTGAATTAAACGGTATTTCCCGATCCCAACTTTGCTTTGCGATTGTCGATAGTTCGTTATATTGAACTAGTTGGACATAGACCAACTTAACAAAAATCGCCACGCCGTATAGTACAAATGCGATGGCGATCCATGTTAATCGTTTTTTTGAATTTTTGGATACCCACTTCAATATTGACACCTCGCTTAACACAAAGTATGTATTGAAGTAACTTTCTATTCAGATTCTCACTAAAAGTAAGGGCTTCTAAAACAAGTTAATCTTGCGGTAAAATTTCTATTTCACCATCTTCTAATATTTCTTCTGGTGGTGGTGTCGAATATTGCTCTTGAGGCGTTTTTAATTTCACGACGATTGGTGAATTATCGATAACAATCGTCCCACGAGAAGCACTTTGACTTTCAACATAACCTTCTCCAACGATTTCGATTGGCAACTTCGATAATGTTTTATACACAAGCACATTTCGTAATGACCAATTTTCAAAGGATGGAAGTGTGATAACCCCATCCGTTTTCAAGAAAATAATACTATCTTTCGTCAACACCGTATTTGCTTTCGGGTATTGTTCAACAATTTGCCCGCCTTCTCCAATAATAATTGGTTTCAAGCCGTCTCCCTCTAATCCCGCTACTACTTGATCCGTATGCTTTCCTTCAAAGTCTGGTAAATTTTTAGTTTGAACTTCCGCAATATCGGACGGATTAATATTTAGGTATTTCAAACTGTTTAAAGCAACCGAGTTAAATACTTGTGAAACTGGCTCTGAGCCTTGTTCTCCTATAGCTAGCTTCGGTTTAGCTACTGCAATATACGCGATTAATTGTGGGTCGTCTGCAGGGACCATGCCTAAAAATGAATAAAGGAATTCATTTGGTCCCCAGTCATAACCAGGTCGACCATTTGCTTTTGGCATTTGGGCAGTACCTGTTTTTCCAGCAACCTCGTAGCCTTCAAGCTGGAAGCGTTTTGCATTTCCCGCTTCACCATATACAGTTGAAGCAAGCACCTCACGCACGGTTTTGGCCGTTTCTGATTTAATTGGCTGACCTTTTTCTTTTGGCTTTGACTGCAACACTATTTCACCTGTATTCGGATTGACAATTTTATCAATAACATACGGTTGCATCATTTTCCCATCATTTGCAATGGCTGTTAACCCTTGAATTAATTGAATCGGAGTAACGGTCGAACCTTGACCAAATGTCGTCGTATACTTTTCTAATGGATAACGTGAATTAATGACCCCACTTGCCTCACCAGGTAAATCAATACCTGTTTTTTGACCAAATCCGAAAGCATCCAAATACTTTTCATATGTTTCCCAGCCCATAATATCCAACTGGTTTGCCATCGCTGTATTAGATGAGCGTTGAAGACCTTGCAAATAAGTAATCGGCCCCCAACCTCTACCACCATTATGGTCATTAATCGTATTCGTGTACACTTTATACGTACCTGATTGATATGTTGCATTCGGATGCCAATTGCCTGAATCAACCGCGGCCGCAACTGTAAACGCTTTAAATGTAGAACCCGGCTCAATCGTATTTTCAACGACATCATTTAACCAGTTCGTCTCCAAACCAATTCGCGTATCAGGGTCAAATGTTGGGCGCTGCGACATCGCTAAAATTTCACCTGTTTTTGGATTAGCGACAACACCGATCATTGATTGCGGATTGTATTGCTCATTGACACGTGACATCGCATCATCTAAAAAGCTTTGAATCGTTTTATCCAATGTTAAATAAATATCATTGCCATCTTGTGCTTCTTGTACAACCTTGTCGCTGCTCGGTAATAGGTAGTTCCCCTTATCTTTTTGATACTGTAAGCTACCGTCTGTCCCCGTTAATTGTTCGTCATAATTCAGTTCTAAGCCCATTTTTCCGACCACTTCAGAATTGCCATCGATATCCGTTTCACGCAAAGCAAAACCAATTAAATGTGATGCAAATGCACCATTCGGATAATAGCGCTTCTTATCACTAAAAAACAAAATCCCAGGTAATTCAAGTTTTTCAATTTGAGTTTTCGTTTCATGACTAATCCCTCGACCAGCCGTTCCAAACTCGATTTGATATTTATTTTTCTCTTTTCCCTCAGTTAACCTTTTATAAATTTCATCTTCAGCTATTGGGATATATTCTGCTAATGCTTTTGCTGTTTTTGCTATATCAACAACATGCATTGGTTTTTTCGAGTTTTCTGTTTCTTTAATAACTGCGACAAGTCGATAACTTAACGTATCTTCAGCAATGACATTTTCGTTGCGGTCCAATATTCTTCCTCGGTCTGCTGACAACACGAAATTGCGTTGATATTGTAACAATGCTTCCGCTTCTAACTCATGTCCCTTTACAACACCCGTCGCTTGAATTGATGCAAAACGCCAAAATAATAATAAAAAGAGCCCTCCATAAATTAACAACATTAGAAAGGCTCCAAATTGGTAACGAAATTTTCTCTTTTTCATTCTCCCGGCACTACCTTCACATTTTTTTCATTTAATGTTAATCCGAGTTCTTTCGCTTTTTCCCAAATACGTTCATGAGTAGATAATTCACTCACACGTACTTTTAAATCTACGTTATCATTATTTATTTCAGTAATTTCTTTTTCAATTTTTTGAATTTCTATACTGACTGTTTGGATTTCCCCTTGTGTATGTAGTATAGATACTGCAAACGTTGCTACGACTACTGCAAAAATTACAAATAAAAACTTTTCCCGTTTCGAAAACCAATCTGGCTTACGTTTTTTCGGTTGGACTGGTTGTTGCCGCTGATGCTTTTCAGGTAGCTCTGGCTGCTGTATATATGGTTGTCTTGCTCGTAGTGCCATATTTTACCCACGTCCTTTATCGTTAATTTTTTCAGCAATACGTAATTTAGCTGAACGAGAACGATTATTTGCTTCTAACTCCTCTTCTGATGGTAAAATTGGTTTTCTTGTCACCAATTTAAGAATAGGCTTTAGATGATCCGGTATTACAGGAAAGCCTGGAGGTAAATCCGGCAATGACGAACCTTCTTTAAATAATGATTTCGTTAAGCGATCTTCTAAAGAATGGAACGTAATAACACTAATTCGACCACCAATTGCTAACACATCAATCGCATCAACTAAAGAATCCTCTGCCGCGCCCAATTCATCATTTACGGCAATTCGAATTGCTTGGAAAATGCGTTTTGCAGGATGTCCACCTTTTCGACGTGCTGGAGCTGGAATACCATCTTTAATTAGTTCAACTAATTGTCCAGTTGTCTCAATCGGTGCAATTGCACGGGCTTGTTCAATTTTTCGTGCTACTTGCTTTGAAAACTTTTCTTCACCGTAACGGAAGAAAATACGGACTAAATCTTCATACGCCCATTCATTTACAACATGGTATGCAGTTAGTTCTGCTGTTTGATCCATTCGCATATCGAGTGGTGCATCGTGGTGATAGCTAAATCCACGTTCCGGCGTATCTAGTTGTGGTGATGAAACTCCTAAATCATATAAAATGCCATCGACTTGATGAATGTTTAGGTTAAATAGTTCTTCTTTTAAATAACGGAAATTAGCATGTACAAATGTAACACGGTCTAAATAATCGGCTAATCGTACTTTCGCATTTTCAATTGCTGTTGTGTCTTGGTCAAAACAAATTAATCGACCTTGTGATGATAACTGTTTAACTAAGTATTCACTATGACCTGCACCGCCTAAAGTACAATCCACATAAATACCATCAGGATTGATGTTCAGTCCATCAACAGTTTCTTTCAATAATACAGTTGTGTGATCGAACATAACTTGAAGCTCCTCTTATGCTTTAATTTAAGTTAAAAATCAAAGCCAATTAAATTTTCTGCAATTTCATTAAAGGACTCAGCCGATTCGTCAAAGTATTTATTCCAAGCTTCTTTTGCCCAAATTTCTATTTTACTCGATACACCTAATATGACGCAGTCTTTTTCAAGATTCGCAAATTGTACGAGTGTGGATGGAATGTTAATTCGACCTTGCTTGTCTATATCAACCTCTGTTGCACCAGAAAAGAAGAATCGCGCAAATGCACGAGCATCTTTTTTAGTCATCGGTAAATCTTTTAATTTTTCTTCGAGTTTTCGCCATTCTTCCATAGGATATCCAAAAATACATTGATCAAGTCCTCGCGTTATGACAAAGGATTCTCCAAGAATATCTCGGAACTTTGCTGGAACGATCATTCGGCCTTTAGAATCAATAGAATGTTGGTATTCTCCCATGAACATGCTACTCACCCCACTTTACTAAATAATGTACCACATCCCCCCACTTTCCTCCACCATTTTTGGTACTAACAGCGCAGTATACCCAAAATTACGCAAATAGGCATATTCTCACACATACGTTCGGTGTAAAAAGGTGTAAAAAAAAAGAACTATCCCTGTTAAAAGATAGCTCCCTTACATTCATTATACCTTTTCATAACAACTTTGAACCTATGTTTAAATACGAATATATATAGTTTCCTCACCGCGAAGGACTTTTTGCTGAAGCGAGTTAAAATGAGATAATTTGATGTTGATCAGAAATCGTCATCGGTAATCGAAGCAAATCATCAATAAACGTTAAACCATACACATTCATATATTGGAACGGATTATACACACGTTCTTGATACCCTCCATTAGGGAAAAGTTCTACAAGCAATGTTTTGTATTGATGAATGATTGCATCATGCTTTTGCAATACTTGCTCTGAAATTTTCGTTTGTAAATAGTCAAATTGTCGGTCATGATACGCTTTATTTCTTTCAAGCAACTTTTCAAGCTGATAATTTCCATTTTGTAAGTACTTGGACAACTCTTCATATTGCGCCACAAGCTGGTCATTCATGCGCTCGATAAGTTGTTGTGATTCTAGGTCTTGGATACTCGCAATAAATTGTTGCAACTTCTCCTCCGCTTGCCCATCGAAAACTTGCGTTACAGTCAATTGTTGTTGCTCAAGTATTTGTTGTACTTGTCTTGTTACAAGCGTTAAATTCATACGAGGAGCAAAAATAGGCATTTGTAATTGCAATGTTGTAAAGGCGGGTTTCAACGTTGCCCAATACGCTAATTCACCAGCACCACCAACAAACGCTAAAACCGGGATTGCCATTTCCTGCATTAAAGGGCGTGTTACAACATTATTACTTAATATTTCTGGACAATCTTCAACCATGTGTAACAACTGTTCTTCTGTTAGCTTCACTTGTGCAAGTGTATTACTAAATTGCCCATTCTTTCTTTCTAGTAAAAAGCGTTCACCTTCTCTTACAAAAAAGAGATTCGCATTGTTTTCAGTTGCACCAATCGGCACTCCATAACCCGCTTGCCCTAATTTTCTTTCTTGTTCTACTACTTGCAATGCTATTTTCTCATTGTTTTCAATAAGTGCTTTAAAGTAACGTTGCTCATATTGTCGGAACGGTGCATATGTAGCATCTAATAAAAGCAGCCCATGATTTTTAAACAAATCATTCATTAACATAGTAAAGAAGTTAGTAAATGTAGCACTCGTTTTTGCATGTGCTAAAACAGTCGCTACTAATCGCTCCGTATATTCTGTTTCGCCAAAGTCGTGAAATACCGTTTTAACAAATTGCTCGATGGCGTCTGAATTTAACATTGTCGTGGATGCCATCGTTTTCAACTTGGAACGTTCGCTATATCCACGCTTTTTAACTTCAGCATCAACATTTGTATAGGTATGATTAATCTCCTCAATATCATGATCCTCTCCAGCAATCCAAAACATTGGAACAACTGGTTTATTTAACTTTTCACGTTGCTCTTTCGCTAACAAAATGACAGAAATCGCTTTATGAACGGAATAAAGCGGCCCTGTTAACAGTCCCGCCTGCTGACCACCTACGACTACAGGTGCACCTTGTTCAAGCTCAAGAAGATGTTCTTCCGCTTTTTCATGAATCCCGCAATTTTCCATAAAGCTTCGAATAATATCCGCAAGTTCTTTTGAACGATACGTACTATTTTGTAAATAATTTGCCCGATCAACAAAAGATTGTTCCTCGTATTTGTATTCAAAAAACGAATGGATATCCGCATTTTCAGACCAATAATCCGTTATTATTTTCGGATTCACTGGGGATTGGATTTGTTCCAGTTTCATTGTAATTCTCCTCTGCTTCCTTCTACTCGATTACATACTAATCAATTACACCTCGGCGCAATTGTATCCTTTTTTTCCGAACTTACTCATCGGGGATGTTAACTAAAGATCGTCGCGTCCATACAATAACAGCTAACTGATTTACATCACACAGGCCGCCCTTAAAAACCTGCGACACCCACCAAGGCTTTCACGCAAATTAATTAATTTCAATTTCGATTATCATTTTACACCATCATCTTTATTCTATACGTTCTAACCGTGTAGTGGAAAGAAAATGCTTATACAGCCATCAAATACATCGTAACTGAGTGCACTAAGCCAATGACCCACACGAAAAAGTAAACCATTCCTAATAATAAAAAATAAGCACGCCAAATCCTTTTCAATAGTTGCATCACTTGTATTTCTTTTTTCTTTTTCCAATCAATATATGTAAAAACAAGAGCCACTAATAGCGCCACCAAGTAAATCGGAATAAATAGCGACAGCTCCCACAGCGCTTGAATGGCAATCGGTACTGAAAAAAACAAAATAACAGTTGTGACATCCGCCGCCAAGCCGATAGCCATATGTTGTTCAATTCGGATTTTCCGACAACTTACAAATACAATAAGAAATGCAAGGAGTGGACATAAAATAATGACCGCTACTATGAATTGCAAAAAAAGTATCACATTTGTTCACCGCTCTCCTCCAATGCTTTCACAAGTAGATAAAATGTTTGTAATATTGGTAATTGCTTCTGCTCCTTTTGCGCCCTTTTAATAACAGCCCCGACAATCGTTTCAATTTCTGTTTTTCTACCCGCTAAAAGGTCCGCTCGCATAGATGATGTGTTTTTAGCCGTTCGTTTACAAAGTGCCACAACTTGCTCAAATCGAACACTCTCTGCGAATTGCGGAAAGGCCACTACCATTTCATTATATAAATTCTTCAATATTTGAAAAGCATCTATTTGTTGAATTAGTTGTCCGTTTGGCACTTGCAATACCGCTGTCAAAGGATTAATTAAACAATTTAACCACGCTTTTTCAAACAACATCATTTCTGCATCTTGTTCAAAAACAATCGGAAAACACTCTGATGCATAGGCTTCCATGGGCAAAAATAAACGCTTTTCTCCCTTTGCAACAGCAATTTTCATCGGGCCAATCCCTTTATGTGCAACATGGTGCCCATTCATTTTTTGCGCACCAAATTGAACCGAACAAAAAGCAATGTGACAAAACGCCAATCGGAGCGCCTCATCGTAGTGCGCTAAACCATTTTGTAAAAACAAAATAGGCGTGGATTGCTTTACCGTTTGTAACTGTTTATAAACATCCTGTAACTGACCATACTTCACCGCGATAATTATCATGTCCGCATCACCACTTAAAGTGGTTGTAGCATCTATCGGGAAAACCGATTCCATTCCATCATAATTCGTTCGGATTAAGTTATTTTCTCTTAATTGCATTGCCTGGTCCTCTGTCCTTGTAATCAAACAGACAGTTTCTTGCATTTCTGCAATAAAACTCGCTACTAACATCCCTACTGCCCCAGCACCAATAATTTCAATTTTCATAAATGATCCCTCAATTATTAATTATGAATTAAAAAGGCCTGCCTACACGACAGACCTTCAGCTAACAATATTATACTGGATAGACTGGATGTTTTCGATAAGGAAGCGCCATTTGTTTGGATTTATAGTAATTAAAACGTTGAATTAACGTTTCTCGAAGTTGATTCGGCGCAACAATTTCATCAATTACCATCTCTGATGCGAGTTTATACAAATCAATTTCTTCTTTATATTCTGCTATTTTCTGCTTTACAAATTGCATACGTTCTTTTGAATCTTCAATCGCTTCAATTTTATTGGAATAGACTGCATTTACCGCCGCTTCAGGTCCCATGACAGCAATTTGCGCCGTTGGAAGAGCAATGACAACATCCGGATCAAATGCCGGACCGCACATCGCATACAAGCCCGCTCCATACGCTTTTCGAACGATGACAGAAATTTTCGGAACTGTAGCCGAGCTCATAGCAGCTATCAATTTGGCGCCGTGTCGTATAATACCCGCGCGTTCAACCTTCGTCCCAATCATAAACCCAGGAACATCTGCTAAAAATAACAGCGGAATAGAAAACGCGTCACATAACGCAATAAATTTCGACGCTTTATCAGCAGAATCAACGAATAGCACGCCACCTTTTACTTTCGGTTGATTAGCAACAACACCGACAACTTGACCATTCATCCGTGCGAGCCCTGTAATTAATTCTGGCGCAAATAGCTTCTTTATTTCAAAAAAACTATTTTCATCAATCAATCGATCGATACATTCATACATATCAAACGGTGCATTTTGATTTTCTGGAATAATTTCCTCTAACACCTTCCCGCTTTTCGGTAACCTCATTTTATCTAACGGCGGATATTCCGAGAAGTTTGCCGGGAAATAACCCATATAGCGACGTGCTTCTTCAATTGCTTGCTCTTCATTGTCAGTAAGAACGTCCCCACAACCACTTACCGTACAATGCATACGAGCGCCACCCATTTCTTCCAACGTCACCTTTTCACCAATCACCTTCTCGGCCATGCGTGGGGATCCTAAATACATCGACGCATTGCCCTCTACCATAATGACAATATCGCAAAATGCAGGAATATAAGCACCACCTGCTGCTGAAGGTCCAAATAAAATACAGATTTGCGGAACGACACCACTCATGCGAACTTGATTGTGGAAAATACGCCCAGCCCCGCGTCTCCCCGGAAACATTTCAAGCTGGTCTGTAATACGCGCACCCGCTGAATCGACTAAATAAAAAATGGGTACTTGGAGTTTTTCAGCCTTTTCCTGAATACGAATGATTTTCTCGACGGTTCTAGCACCCCATGAGCCTGCTTTTATTGTCGAGTCATTCGCCATGACACAAACTGTCTGACCATCAATCTGTCCAATTGCTGTTACAACACCATCCGCCGGTAAATCGTCCGCCTCACAGTTTGCAAATCTACCATCTTCTTCATATTTACCATCATCAAATAAAAGTTTTAATCGGTCCCGAACAAATAATTTATTCGTTTCTTTTAATTTATCATGATATTTTGAGTGTCCACCCGCATAAATTGAATCGATTTTCTGCTGTAATTTTGCATTGTACGTTGGCTGTGTCACATAATTCTCCCCTTTGCATTTAGGCTAGTTCCACTAGTACATCATTTTCTTCAACAAAATCACCTTCAGCTACGCAAATTTTCGTTACCGTTCCTTCCCCTTCTGCCTCATGTGCAATTTCCATTTTCATTGATTCTAAAATGATCAATGTTTGCCCTTTCGTTACGCTGTCTCCTTCTTTAACACTTACCTCAAAAACTGTCCCCGCCATTTGCGCTTTTACTTCCGCCATTTTAAAATGCCCCCTTAGTAGAATGTTTCCCTTAAAACGACATCCCCCGCTTTGATAATACGAAATGATGTCCCTACTTATGTAGATAAGCAAGTTATACTTTGTTAGTTACAAAGAAAACATCACGCTTCTACCCCTATTGTAAGCTACCACTAAATTTAATTCCAAATATTTTCATCTATTTTCTCGAAAAATAATATTTTTTCTACTAAAAGTGGCATTCATGTATTTTTCACTTCTTATCTCCAACCAAATTGACCCCTTGCTGCACCCACTTTAATACTTTTTCATATTCAGATTGTAGCTCTGTATGTTTTATTTCAAGATCATTATAAGCTTCTGTCAATTCCTCAAAACTGGATAACGCTAGTTTTAAATGACTACGCATCAGTTGCTTCGGGCGCTTTCTCACACTGTTTAACACTTGCCCATACTGCAGTCTTAATGTTTTATTCCACCTGAACCCACAAGCTTGCTTCGTTCGATTTAATTCACGCGCGGCTTGCTCGAACGCCTCTAATTGCGTACGCCCATTTTGCACTGCTTGAATGACAATTTCCGCTAATTTCTCATCATCCATAGCTGTCCATTGATCTTTTCTTCTCTTTTGCTCCATCTTGAACCACCTCACATTTTTTACTACTATATGCAAGGTGGATTGAAATAGAATAAAAAACGAGAGAAAAACGACTCTTAATCGGTTAAAAATTAAGAGTCGTTCCATCATTTTTGTTTGGATTTATTTAAGAAGTTATTTACCGCTTCATGATGCGCTTCGGATTCCCATAATTTCGCGCACACTCGAATTTCCTCCATCACACGTTCATACATATTGCGCTCACGCCATTTACGAAGCTCAATCTCTTTATATGCTTGATGTACTGAAGGATGAATTTTCGCCATATGTTCAATGAAGTCAGCAAGTGCTTGCTCCTTTGTCCCCTCAATATAAACACGCATCGCCCAACCAATTTCATATAAAGTTTGCGCATCATACGGTTTAGCATCCACGAGCATTTTTAGCGCACGATCATGTCTTAACCCACGCTCAAATAAATACGTGCCCCCGCCCCATCCAGAAGTAATTGCTAACGATCCTTGGATAAAGCCTGCCTTCGCATGGGATGCCATCACCCGAAAGTCACATGCCGTTGCAATCTCACAGCCACCTCCAACTGCCGTACCGTTAATAAGCGCAATCGTCGGCACTGGTAAAGTAGCTAAATCATATAAAATATTTCCCATTTTACTCAACATGCCAAAAGCTTGCTCTTCCGTCTCAAGTGAGTGAAACTCCGATAAATCGCCACCCGAGCAAAACGACTTATCTCCAGCCCCCGTTATGACTAAAAAACGGACACTTTCATGTTCATTGATATATGTAATAACTTCTTTCAATCCATCCATAACAGCATAATTGATTGCGTTACGCTTTTCTTCACGATTGATCGTAAACGTTAAAATCCCATCATTATTATCGATTAAATAATCCATTTTTCCCATCCCCCAATATTATTTATCGTCAAAACTTGATTCTCATTCCCCCTACGTAAATTTCCAAGATATACAACAATTTCATTTTATCAAGAAAATCCACATATAATTATAGTAATGTAGAATTTTTATTTTGACAATGCATTAAGGAAAACAACGAGAAAAAAGACTAGATGAGAGCCATGGTCTCTCATCTAGCCTTTATATAGCGTAAATACTGAATTATTTCGCTACTACTTCTTTACCTTTGTATTGTCCGCAAGCTTTGCAAACGTGGTGAGATAATTTAGCTTCTCCACAGTTTGGGCAAGCTACCATACCAGGTAATGATAATTTGAAATGCGTACGACGCTTTCTTTTTGCAGTTTTAGAAGTTCTTCTAAATGGTACAGCCATTGATGGCACCTCCTTACAGATTATCTATTTATCTGTTTGATCAAAATACTTAGCTAAAGCAGCCAGTCTTGGATCCAATTTTGGTTCGTCAACTTTATTCGCTAACTCTACCTCTTCATCCGTTGAATAGGACCAGTTTTTACCACTTTGCACTTGTCCTTCGGTATTCTCTTTGAATACTTGCATCGGCACCTCAAGAAGAATTAATTCTTCAAGAACTGGCTTCATGTCAATAACGTCTCCATCGATAAAATGAATATCGCTAAAAACATCCCCGCGTTGTTCCTTATCGACCCAACTGAAAATCTCAACTGTTTCAATATTCACGGGATATTCAACATCTTCCCACGTGCGTGCACATGGAAGCGTCAATGTAGCGCTAATCGTTAGTTGACAAGTCATTTGCGATGCACCAAAAGTACATAGCCCTTTTACATGAACGGGTGAAACGTTACGAATATCTGAGTTTCGCATTTCCAGGTTATCCAATTGTACATTTGTATCAAGTGGCATCCCGTCTTTACGATACTTAGATAATTGATGAATTGACCATTTCATTCGTTAATCACCTCGAGACAACACTGTTGATTATATAGTGAACAAAAATAGATGTCAAGATATTTTCTTGTCACTCTTTCAATTCACGCTTATAATCAATAATGAATTGTATAAATTTGAAAAGAACAATCATCTTTAAGATAATTATTTATATTAATAACAACTTATTTTATCGTAAGGAGGATGTTTATGCAAGCTGTCGGCATTGTCGTAGAGTACAACCCTTTTCACAATGGACATTTACATCATGTACAAGAAGCAAAGCGTACAACGAATTCAGATGTAGCTGTCGCAGTAATGAGTGGGCAATTTCTTCAACGTGGAGAACCTGCACTCGTTGACAAGTGGCATCGCACAAAAATGGCATTGGCAAGTGGTGTTGATGTTGTCATTGAGCTCCCATATATTTTTAGTACAGCACAGGCAAATCAGTTTGCTACTGGCGCTGTCCAATTACTCCATGCGATGCAATGCACCACATTAGCATTTGGAAGTGAACAAGGTAGCATTGAGCCCTTTTTAAATAGCTATCATTTAATCGAAAACAATCGCCAACCATACAACCACACGATTAAAGAGCAGATTCAACTTGGTAAAAGCTATCCACAAGCGCTCTATTTCGCATATGAACAGCTTAAACAACAACACCCTAATTCATACATTGATTTAGCGCAACCGAACAATATTTTAGGCTTTCACTATGTAGAGGCAATCCAACAAATCAACAGCCCGATGCGACCTACAACAATCCAAAGAATTGCTGCTGGCTATCATGATTCCATCGATGTTCATCAAAAAATCGCCAGTGCCACTGGGATTCGGAAAGCATTATTTAGTGGGAATTCATTAGCGGATATTGCTCAATTTCTTCCGTCTGCTAGCTTTCAACAACTGGTGCAATGGCAGCAAACGCATCAACAATTTGCATCATGGGAAAACTTTTGGCCGCTCGTTAAATATGCCATTTTACGGCACACACCCGCACAATTACTCCAATATGCAGATGTTACGGAAGGTTTGCAAAATTCATTAATCAAACACGCTGCCAACAGTGCTACTTTTAGTGAATTTATGAATGCGCTCAAATCCAAACGTTACACTTGGGCACGTTTACAACGCATGATTACGCATATATATACTGGTATTACAAAAGAGCAACTACATGCGCATACGGAGCCCACTTGTTTGCGAATTTTAGGTATGACTGAAGATGGTCAACGCTATATTTCGAACATAAAGAAATCATTGGAGTTACCACTAATTAGCCGTGTTGCCGCTGTTGCTGACCCTGTTTTAGCACTGGATTTAAAGGCTACGCAAATGTATCAGTTAGGCATCGAACAATTTTCAACAGAAAAAATAGACGAAGATTATAAATCTCCGCCTATCCGCTTCTAATTGTTCGGTTCGAGCTTTTCTAAATACTGCAATGCATCATCAATCGTTTTTACTGGGACAATTTTCATTTTTGTCCCAATCTTTTCAGCTGTTTCCTTCGCTAGCTCATAATTTGAAACAATTTTTGGGTTACGCTCAAGCATCGCTTCTGTTATTTCATCGTCTGGCGCAAAGAAAATCGCCATGCCTTGTTTATCCGCTGTTACGACCTTTTTATCGATTCCACCAATCCGACCTACTTGCCCATCCTCGTGCATCTCACCTGTACCCGCAATTTTGTAACCTTTCGTTAAATCCGTATCGAGCAATTGGTTTAGTAACTCCAGTGTAAACATTAAACCCGCTGAAGGTCCCCCAATATCTTCTGTTTTAACCGTTACTTTAGGGTCCGTTGTAATTGCTTTACTTTCTGAATACGTAATGCCAATCCCGTAGCGACCCTCTGCTCCTGGAATTTCTTTAATTGTTAGTTTCTCGTCAATTAATTCATTCGCACGCTTCACTACAAGTTGAATTTCATCACCTTTTGTTTTTGGATTAACGATTTCAATAAATTCTTTCAAACTTTCTATCCGTTTGCCATCTGCTTCCACAATTTCATCACCCGGCTTTAGTATTCCATCTGCCGCACCGCCAGAAAGGATATTTAAAATATACAATCCCTTATACGTAATACGATAGTCTAATCCAGCTCGATTAAAAGCCACATACGTCGCGTTGAATTGTGAATCTGTCATGTATTTCAATTGGCGTAAATTATATTCTTCATCGTCCTCTTCTTCTTGGCGCACATCGGACATTTTGACAATATCATAAAAATCCCGTATTTGCGCTAACACATAAGTAATTGGCGTTGCACGTCCCATTGCAACGGTTGTCATATTAAACGTTCCGACATCATCTTCATCTCCGTTTTGAACGGAAATAAAATCTGCAATATTATACGTGCCACCAGGTCTTGTTACGTAATAATCCAGGCGATAAAATGATAGCACCCCAAAAATAATGATGAACAAACCTAATAAAATTTTCGATAACTTATTCATATAGCAACTCGCCCCCACCATCTTTGTACGACTATTCTATTTTGTATTCGCATATCATTAAGTGTAGCACTTGGACAATAGAATAACAAAAATTGAAGAGGATGAAAACCGCCATTTGGACAATCATTTTATGTGTTTCCTTGATCGTTTTATTATTGATGTTTCCTCAAGTTGCCCATGAAGGTGCCGATTTAGGCGTTTCTTTATTTATGGAGGCTTTATTTCCATATTTGTTACCCTACTTAATATTAACAAATTGGTTTATTCGATTAACTGCACAGCCTGTAACTACTGCTTCCTATTTCCTATTTTTTAAAACATATGTCATCAGTGCCGTTGGTGGTTTTCCAACTGGTGCAGCGACAATCGCCCATCTTTCAAAGCAAGGGCAACTTACACCAAAACAGGCTGCTTATTTACTTGGTATTTGTCATAGTCCAAGCCCACTTTTTGTTTTTGGTTTCGTTGCACATGACTTATTCCAATCCACCACAATCGCTTGGCAATATTTACTATTAGTCCATACCTTTTCTTTCATTTTATTAACGGTATCTTATTTTTACCTTCCAAAAGCAAATTTTACTGCACAGCCGTTCAAAAAGGATACTGAACCCTTTACAAATAGTATTAAAGATAGTGTGCCGACCGTTCTCATCGTAGCAGCAACAATCGTCTTTTTCACAACTGTATATAGCGTATTTTTACATAGCACGGATTCAATATTCCAAGCTTTACCTAAATATTTCCATTTAGCGGTTGCCGGCTTACTTGAAATGACGAATGGTTTGTATTTATTACACAATGTACTAATTGGAGACGCATTACTCCTTGCGACTGTTGTGCTATTAACAACACAAAGTTTAAGCATTCATTTGCAAGTTATCGTTATTGCTCGTTCAGCCAAAATTGCCATACGCCCTTATATTTGGATTCGATTATTGTATAGCTTAGTCATTCCAATACTGTTTTTCCTTATCTTCCTTTGAGCTTTGATTCGCTTTTATAAGAGAAAAAACGACAAGACCGATTAAAATAGTCTTGTCGTTTTAATTAATTAAATTTTTCTTTAAGTGCTTCTTCTACAATTGTTGGAACTAATTCACCAATATTCCCACCATATTTTGCGACTTCTTTTACGATGCTTGAGCTTAAAAATGAATATTGGTTTTTAGACATGATGAAAAATGTTTCGATATTTTCATCAAGCACTCGGTTCATTGACGTAATTTGCATTTCATATTCAAAGTCTGAAACAGCGCGCAGCCCACGTACAATTACTTTTGCCTTTTTTTCACGTGCGTAGTCAATGAGTAAACCTGATGAAGATTCGATACGAATGTTTGGTAAATCTATCGTTACCTCTTTCAGTAATTCGATGCGCTCATCAATGGAAAACAAGGATTGCTTTGCTGAATTATTTAAAACTGCCACATACACTGTATCAAATACATCCGCAGCTCGTCGGATAATATCTAAATGCCCTTTCGTTACTGGATCAAAACTCCCCGGTACTACTGCTATTTTGTCAGTCAATCGTTTCTCCCTCTTCCCCTGTGCCATTTTCAATTAGTGAGTGTTTAAACACTCACTGATTGACGATATATCGAGATAATCGTACTTCCATATGTTTCTTGACGCGTTAGCTTAAACGATCCAAAGCTTTCAGGTAATGTTAACTCTCTTGAATGCTCACAAAGAATAATCGCGTTAGCAGCTAATTTATCTCCTTGTACAAGTGCATCCACTAAGTCATAATATTCACTTTTATGATAGGGCGGATCGACAAATAAATAATCAATCTTCATATCTCTTTTCAGCAATGCTTTAACAGCTCGCATTGCATCTGCTCGAAATAACTCAGACACTTGCTCATAGCGGCATTTTTTAATATTTTCCTGCAACGTTTGGAAAGCGCGGCTATCTTTTTCAATAAATAGCGCACGGTCCGCACCACGACTTAACGTTTCAATCCCTAAGCCGCCACTCCCCGCAAATAAATCTACTGCAATCCCACCGTCAAAAAACGGTCCTATCATATTGAAAATAGATTCCTTTATTTTGTCAGTTGTTGGTCTTGTTGTATTTCCAGTAATTGCTTTTAGTGGCATCCCTTTTCGTTCTCCTGCGACTACACGCATGTATTCACCAAACCTTCTCTATCATCGTTATTCTTCTTCAGATGTTGTAATTGTAATGCGATTATTCGATTTTGTTAACTCAATTAAAAATAATCGTTGTAACCATGACTCTTCAATATAATATTGATCTGCTACGATTTTAATCGGCGTTGAAACGGTATTATAACGTCGTTGATTAAATACATAGAAGCCTGGCTCACTCGGGAAACGGAATGCGCGTGTTTCACTCGTTACATAATAGCCATTTTCTCCAATTTCAACTTGATAGCCAATCGCATTTAATAGCTCATTAGCAGAATATAACACTTCTCCATCTTTTAAAATAACATGAATATCCTTTTGTTCGTGCAAATTGACAAAGATTTCTCGTGAGTCAATATATAAAAACGGATAAAATGTTTTAGATTCCGCATTCATTGTAACGAAGTTTGTTGAAGATCCGAGTACCTCCGACAATTGTTCATCTAACACTTTTGCATTCATCTTTTCGCCTTCTAGCGCGATTAAACGTTCATTCCAATCCGCTAATTGTTGATCAGTCATTTGTCCCGTTATTGTTGAAGCAACTTCTTTAGTTTTTTCGCTTCCAAATACAGTGCCTGTCAAATACGAGGCAACAAGTTCTTTAATCCAATGGGGACTATCGCCAAATTGATAGCTCGTTTCTAACTGTGAAATAATGACCTTTTGTTGTACTTTAGCTACCGTAATATCTGGTAAAAAAAGCATACGATAACCTTCTAAACCATCCTTATTTGTCCCATTAATAACGGCTAAATGATCCTCATTTAAGAAATTTACTTGCTCAAGTTTGTCATAAAACGCAGCTTGTAGAGGCGTTTTGGAATAAATCGAAAGAATATCTGTTTGCTTTTGCAAATCAAATCCGCCATCTTGCCAGAATATGTCTTTAACAGGACCTGCTCCACTGAACATTACATAATTGACAAGGGTTAATTGTTGCTCACCAATTAATGGTAAACCAGTTACCCACTGCCCTTCAACATTGCGATCCGTTGTAATATGTACAGTCGAAAATAAAATATTACCATTATTTAATGTAGCAAAAATATTTTTCAATAATTTTCCTGATTGCAAACCATTTTCAAGCGGAATCACATACGAAATCGATTGCGCACGTGTTTCTCCTGCTTTAAATTTTGTCGAGTCTTCACTTAAACGTGCACAACTGTTTTCATTTTCTATAAAACAGTTTGGGTTTACAGCACTTTTTGGCCACTGGATCGCGATTTCTTCAGTCGGTAAATTTTTAAAATGCTGGCGAATGTCTAAGCTTTCCCCACGGTAAACAATTTCAATCTCTTGGGAGTAATGATACCCTTTGTCAACAGTGTCTAATTGTTCAGAATAAACTTGATACTGCACAAAAAGCATCGTCCCTATTATTACTGCTAAAAACGAAAAAAAACTTACGGCAATTTTCATGTGCCTGTCCTCCTGCATCATGATACTATTGTATGGAAAGGATGTGTCTTAATGATTCAACAATTTATTGAACTAGGTCAAGGCTATGGCGATGTTTTCGAGCTTTGCGAATTAATCCAAACGAATGAGCACCGTATCCATAACGCGTTCATCTTCACTGCTAATCATAATGGTAGCATGGTTGCTTCACTTGCAGTAGCGTTTAAGCCATCTGGTGAAAGCAAATTCATGCCGATTTATATTTGCCGCGAAGGTATTCCATACAATGAAGAAAAACCTTCGAAGCGTATCGAAATATTCCAGGAAGTTGTGCATGCAGCAAACAAACAAGAAAGTATTTTCGAAATAAAGCACTCTTCTATTTTTTCGGAAACAAATCAGTTTTATCAATACCTAATTGGAATTTTGCGGCTAAATCACTATTTACCACCAATGAATTAAATCAATTCCGCCTTAGCGGAATTGCGTCCAGATTTTTTTCGAGCTTGCTCGAAAACCTCATCTTAAAAATCTGTGACATCCGCTGGAAGCTTAATTTGATTTAGCTCAGGTAGAAATCCGCACCGAAAATAGTAGCAGATTACCGCTAAAGCAAGTTAAAGTCCGACTTTATAATCATATTCCTTAGCTTTATCAGGTTTTGAATTTTCAAATTCAGTCTTTAGGAGTGGTCGGTACGATTCTACAACGTCTTTTACAAATGGGAGACGTTGTATTTTATTTTTAAGTGATTCAATCTCATCTCGGTTACAATATATAACAACATATTTCAACTTTCTCGAAATAAAATTCACGTGACCATATTTTCGTAATGATTTGGCATGCTTCATTTGATGCACATACACAATCAACCCTTGTCTTTCATTCATGGAAAATCCCTCTTTTCTTATGTGCATTTCCGCTAAATTTCCACTTACATATCCAATAAAAGAATACCAAATGTACAATTTGTTAGCAACAGAGTTTAGACATCTCGGTATATTTTCCGCTATAATGGAAATAGTAGCGTGACAATATGTCTTATACGAAAGATTCACCATGTACGCTCTGTTTTTGTCACACTAATTTTTAGTTTAAAATTGAACAATGTATGGTTAAAGGGGGACGATATTATGGGTAAAAAAACGAACATTGCAATCGCCATTGCTGCAGCAAGTGCAGCTGCATGGGCTGGTTCAAAAGCGATTTCTAAACCACAAAAACGTGAATTAAAAGAGGCGCTACAATTTGAACGTCCAGTTGTCATTGCTCATCACGGCGGGGCAGGCTTAGCTCCTGAACACTCATTACTAGCATTTGATAAAGCGGCAACTTTTGGTGTGGATGGATTTAACATTAGCATCCGCCTTACAAAAGACGAGGAAATTATCGCCTTTCACGATGCCACAGTAGACCGAACAACGAATAGTTCTGGCTATGTAAAAGATATGACATTAACAGAGCTACAACAATTAAACAATGGCTATAATTTCGAAGACTTAGAAGGCAATCAACCTTATCGCGAAGAACATGTCGCAATTGTGACACTTCGAGAATTACTTGAGACGTATACAGACAAATTGTTTATCATTAATATTCAAGACAGTCCTGATACGTACGAGGGAAGCTTAATGCCTTCAAAATTATGGCGCTTAATTGAAGAGTTAGCTGTACAAAATCAAATTATCGTAACAAGTCCACATAGCGAACAAATTGACCGCTTTAATCTTTATGCCCGTAATAGCATTGCATTAAGTGCTGGTGAAGCAGATATTAAAAAAGCGATAACAGCCTTCACAAGTCAATTTGGACATCTCTACAATCCAAAAGTAGATTTATTCCAAGTACCGTTAAAATCAGGGGTTTTCAACTTTGATTCACAAAAATTTGTTAAATTTTTAGCGGATTTAAATGTCCCTGTTTTATATTCTGAAATTGACGATTTAGTGACAATGAACCGTGTTGTTCGACAAGGGGCCATCGGAGTCGTAACAAACCGACCAGATATCGCAAAAGTATTAATTCAAAAAGTAAATCAATAATTTTAGGAAGCTACCCCTTACGGAAGAACGTGAGAGGTAGCTTTTTTGATTTTTATGTGGTCAGCTTGAACATTCAACATTTTGCAGACCAGATATCCCTCATAAAAAAACACCACTTGCAAATAGTGCAAAATGGCGTTTTTTACTCTTCTAAAAATCTGTTACTTCCCTACATATTAACATCGGAAAACTTGTGCGTAAAACAAATTAAGCTGAACAAGAACAGCCGCCACCCGTACCGCAGCCCGTACCACAAGCTGAGCCCGCGCTCGCAAAAAACGGATTACTTACTGGAATCTTCACTGCTTCTGAAACAGAGTGTCCAATAATGAGACTAATTTCATCGAGTAAATCTTGGTAATCATTTTCCGCTAGCTTTAATGTTGCAACTTGCGCGTTTAAATCAAGCTGGCGTTTTTCTGTTCGTATTTGTTTCATAATTATATTGTAATCTGGATGGTACTTACCAAAACGCTGTACATCCTCATATTGATCTTTTATACGTTGAAAGGCCTTAATTCTTGCCGAAAGTTCGATATCCTCATAAACAGCTTGATACGCTTGGCGAAGTTTTTGAGCCTGCTCAGAGGAAAGAATCATCGCACTTAATTCATCAACCTCATCTAAAATGAAAACCCAATCAGAAGTCATGAGCATTGTATATTCCCCCAATCTATCACTTAATCATAACAGAAAAAGTAAGGAAATAAAGCGAAACAACTCTCTGAAATGGATTTTAGATTATCAACCCTTTTGGCAAAATACAGCCTCTATATGAGATTTCTTACATCAAAGTCATAGAAACTGTTGTTTAACTTATATATACATATTCACGTAACTTCCAGCTGCTTTAAAATTCGTTCCACACATTCTTTATCTGAGAAATGCATCGTTTGCTGTCCAATCTGTTGTGTTTGCTCGTGTCCTTTTCCTAAAATAACAACCGTATCCCCAAGACGCGCCATTTTGATGGCTTTTTCAATCGCCTGCTGCCGATCCAGTACGCTTTCAAATTGTTGTAACGATGAAAATCCTTTTCTAATTTGTTCGTTAATTTTCTGTGGGGATTCCCCTCTTGAATTATCCGTCGTTAAAATAATGTAATTAGCAAAAGCTGAGGCTACCATGCCCATTTTCGGCCGTTTTGCTTGATCCCGGTCACCGCCGCAACTAAATACAACAATTAACCGATTCTGTGTATGTTTCTTTAATGTTTGTAAAATTCCTTTCATTGCATCTGCTGTATGGGCGTAATCAATATAAATCGCCAGTCCAAGGGGATTTGGTATTTGTTCAAATCTTCCTTTTGGCAATGACAAAGATTGCGTAGCCTGACAGAGTTCATGGAATGGAAGCCCTAGTATAACAAGACTTGAAAGCGCTGCAAGCACATTATTTCTTTGATATTCACCGATAATCGGCAATGTCACAACATGTTTTTCGCCATCCGCTTGAACGCAACATACTGATACATTACTCGTTTCATATAAAAGTTGTAAATGTACATCGACTTTATTACCTGTTCCAAAATAATATTTTTTATTTTTCGCGATAATTCCAATGGAACGACAAACCGCATCATCATTATTAATAAGAATTTTCTTTGTAAGCTTTGTTAATAGCTGTTTAGACTTCTTATATTCATCAAAACTGCCATGATCCTCGATATGATCTTCCGTGACGTTTAAAAATACCCCTAAAGAAACATCACAATGATCTAACCGGTGCTTGGCTAAACCCATTGACGAAGCTTCTAATACTACATAATCAATTTTTTGTTCCAACGCCTTCGATAATAAAAATTGTAAATGTTTCGCCTGTAGCGTCGTTAACGATTCTAATTCTTGATAACATTTTTCCCCATCAATAAATACACCATTCGTTCCGATTACCATAACGCGCTGTTGTAATTTATTTAATAGTTGCCCGATAAAATGTGTTACGGTCGTTTTCCCATTCGTTCCTGTAACAGCAATAACGCTTAACGCTTCAGCAGGAAACCCATATAATTTGGCACTAGCAAAGGCTAAAAAACTTAAACAATTCGGTACCCATATGATAGGAATAGGAAGCTTCAATGAATCAAACTGCATTTCATCCTCAACCGCAACCGCTACTGCACCTTTCTCCATCGCCTCATCCAAAAATGTTAGTCCATGATAATGTTTTCCTTTTCGCGCGATAAATAAATCACCCGGTTTTATCTTTCTTGCATCATCTTCAACATGATTAATTTCTACACGAATCGAACCCTTCACTGTGCAAGGCCAATCTTTTACTAATTCTGCAAGTTGCACGCCCACACTCCTCCATTTACTATATGAAATGAAAGTAAAAACGACACAAAAACGTTCACCTCATGAGATGAACGTTTACTTTGCTTCTATATAGATTTGCGTAAAATAATTAACAAATGCCCCTGACCCAATTCGATTAAATCGGTCATTTAAAATTAAATCTCGATGTTCTTTCGAATTAATCCAGCCATGCACGACTTCAATCGCATCTACATAATTGGTTGCGCTATTTTCTCCAGCGTGCTGATAGATGATTTCATGCGCATCTAGACGATTTGTTAACGTATCGATTGTAGTATCTTGCGTCAACTTATTATTTAAAAATATTTGTTCACTGTGGTCTCCAGCAATTGTTACTAACTGCCCCATGTACTGTAATACTGGCAACTCATTTTTTTGGCGGAATGAATTAACAAGCTCTGTTAATTGCTTGCCGTTCGCTAAATTAATTTCGATTTGTTTGAAACTAGACGGTGTACTTGCTTCTAATAATTCTCCCGCAAATTGTAATTCATAAGGCTTATGCACCACTAACGTTTGACCATCCAAAAAACGAACACCTTCCAACTGCTGTTTTTCTTCATCTATGTATAATTGTGCAAAAACGTCTTCATATTTTACTAAAATTCGATTTTGCATATCCATTTCATTCATTGCAAACATATAGATATTTTCATCAATTTTCACTGATACTTCTTGTTCAATAATCGTCATACGATACACGTCATCTAAAGTTTGACCTATTTGATAAGGTGCTATATTAAAATTCACATCATTTGTATACACTTGCGTAACGATTTCTTGATCTACTCCAACCATTAATGTTTGACCTTTTCCATCATATACCCACCATTCATAGTCAAATGCAGAAACATCCACCCGATTTGGTTTTCCATACTGTTCTACTATTTCTTCGCTCGATTTTCCAATATACGTGGAAAGTCCGGTTGTTGGTCTTGGTAAATCATCTCCATTTAGATTACCAGGTACTACATTCGAGACTGGTTGTGTAATCTGATTGGGTCCTTCTAATAGTCCTGTCGTTGAATCGTCAAAATTTGAATAATAATAAACCATCCCTAAACATGTAGCAACAATTAATATACGAAATAACGCTTTCATAAGCCCCCTCCTCAGGTGCAACTTCCTCCTCATAATTATACCAATTGTAGACACTATGACACAATGTTGTCATTGCAAGAATTACCATTTTGCTCTATTATTAAATTTGAGCGTATACTTATGTACGATATACAAAAGGAGGATATCTAGATGTATTTTGAAAACACACAACTTGAAGAAGTTAAAGTTGATCAAGAAGTTTTATCTACAGTAATGGGTAAATTCGGTTTAGAATGCCACGGTGCATGGGATTATGACCGTATGACATTTGACCGTTGCTTCGATGTACGTGAAGGTCGTTTTTATTTACGCGTTTTCTGCAACGCCGTATCAGGTGATGTAGGAGCCCACAATGCCACTTTAAACATTAACAAACCAGCAATCGGTAAATACTACTACCCACACGGTGTAGAATATACTGACGAAGTATTCCCAGCACATCTTGTCAAAGAATGTGAAACAGTATTATCTAATGTTCGTAAAGAACTATCTGCATACGGAATTTAATTCACCTAAAAAGCTGGTATATTACCCAGCTTTTTTATGTGGAGATTTCCTCTAATCTACTTTTCCCTTACATAAAAGGCTCCCTATATTCAATATAGAGAGCCTTCTTTCATCTAAAAACCTAAAATTGCCTTAATTACCGATGTCGTTTCTCCACCTTCATAGAACACATATAAAAGTAAATAAACTAATACACCTGTAATGGCAACAAAGAACCAAATAATACTTGTAATTGGACCGATTTTACGATGTAATTTTAAGTTATTTTTAAACCCTGATAATAAACTTGTAAGACCGAATACAGCACCAACTGTCGCCAATGTAATATGGAAAATTAAAAAGGTTGTATAATACCCTTTTAATTCATCGGGTCCACCAAAAGCTGTATTGCCTATGAAAACGGTTCTTGAAGCATAAATAATAAAGAAGGTAAGTGCTGATGCACCTGCTGCCATCATTACTTTTTTATGTGCCTCGATTTTTCTTTGTGCAATTAATACCCACCCAATCGCTACTAATATAGCACTAACAACGATGAAGAATGTACTAATTGTCGGTAATAAAGGTACGCCCATTTCAAAATCCCCAATCTACATAAAGTGAAATTCCAACGAAAACGATTTTATTGATAACGCGTTCGATTTTGGAATTCCTTTAAAGCATTTTCCGTAATTTCCTTTTGACTCGTACGCTCTGTATCCCACCATTTGCGGAAAATACGGAACAATAGAACACCAAAAATAATTTCTTGAATAATCTTCATTAACACGCCACCCACTTGTTGGTCTGCTAATAAACTCATATTCGAGAATAGTTCGGGACCTGATAAAGAAAGGCCCGAAAGCGTGGATGCTGGCACACATAATTCCATCGCCTTTAACCACATCGCACTGTCACTGTATGTAAGATACACTGGACTCGATGCAAAAATGATTAGTGCGCAGGCCGGTGTAATTAAAACCGCATTGGAAGCAATATAGCCAAGCTTATGAATATTTTTCATTTGATGCTGACCTTCAATATTATTCAGTAAAGGCCAATACATAAATAATGCGGATATAAACAAAACTACCGTGAAGACACCATGAAACGTCTCATTCAATTTAATCGTATCAAAAACTGAAGGTAAATGATAAATCGAGAATAAACCTATGAAACCTAGGATACCCACTAATGGTCTTGTAAAGATTTTAAAAATTGTCCGGATAACAGGTGCTTCCACAACCACTTTCCAAACCCACCAAGGAATACCTTTAATAATAAATATCGGTACTAAAAGTAAAAGTATCGCCATTTGCGTCATATGCATCGCAAACATAATATGACCGAGTAAATCAATTGGTGAGCCCTTTATAATATACAGCACAATCATACCAAGAATGAAGTAAATTGCCTCACTCTTCTTTAATGGTTCACTTACTTTAAAATCTTTTCTCCAAGTAATCGTCACTAAAAAATAGACTACAGTTAAAAATACGATTAATCCTATTAAGTATGGGCTCCATAAAGCCTGGAAACCAAAAATACTAAGTGGCATATAGATCCTGCTCCTTTTAATTTAATTCAGCAAATGAATTTGTACCAAAAGCGAAGCGACAGGTACAGAAGTCACCCTACTTCTTAAGTGGGAGATGAATGCTAAAAGGCAATTTCATTCAGTGGGGATTCAAACCCGACTGAATCAAATTAAGCCCCGGCGATGTCACAGATTTTAAAGGGGAGCAGGAAGTCAGCCTAAGGACGTCACATCGTGTGACAACGGCTGACTGACCCACGTCCTGTGGCCCCAAGCTCGAAAAAAATCTGGACGCAATTACGCCGAGACGTAATTGATCATCAGTTACTTCATTATAGATTGCCTATTCTTTAACTTCAATGGAAGAACTATGACAATTACTTGACATCAAACATGTATTTTAGGTATTGCTTAAAGCATTGTGATATTTCGTATATTCAATTTATGTAAAAAAACCGTCCTCAGCTATATGCTAAGAACGGTTTTTTCTGAATGATTAGCCCCACCAAATGATTGTCGTAAACGCTACAAAGAACGTGAACGCAAGGAAGGCTCCACTCCAAATAAAGAACTCAATAACACCAACCATATGTGTAGAACGGTCTTCTAAGTGCATGAATGCATAAAGTTGCAATACTACTTGAATACCAGCTAACAATAAAATTATTGGTGCAATAAACGTTGCTGGAAAGCCTGCAACAACCGAAGCAAACGAGACAAATGTTAAGAAAATCATTATCGCAAAGTTTACTACTTGTTTACGCATATGCGCTTTTGCATGTGCTCGATCATATTCATATTGTGCTTGAGTACGTACTTCTATATGAGTTTCGTGTGACATATTATCCCAACACTCCCATCAGATATACTACCGTAAAGATGAATACCCATACAACGTCAATGAAGTGCCAGTATAATGATGCAGCAAAGAACTTCGGTGCGTTGTATAAGTTTAATCCACGTCCGCTGTTGCGGATGATTAAACCTGTAATCCAAATTAAACCAATAATAACGTGAATCCCGTGCATCCCAACGAGCGTAAAGAACGCAGAAGAGAATGCAGATTGAGTATAACCAAAACCAATTTTCACATAGTGTTGGAACTCATAAATTTCTAAACATAAGAATCCTAAACCTAAAAGAACTGTAATACCCATCCAAGTACGAACGCCGTTAAAATTATGATTCTTCATGTGATACATTGCATATACAGAAGTTAAAGATGATGTTAAAAGTAACATCGTCATAATGAATGCTAATGGCAGCTCATACAAGTCTTTAGCAGCAAATGTCATACCTGCTGGACCAGAGTCTTTTAGTGCGATATAAGTAGCAAACACACTTGCGAATAGAACAGTATCAGAAGCAAGGAAAATCCAAAGACCTACAATTTTGTTCTTTCCTTCTAATGTTGCTTGTTCAGGGTGTTTTGGCCAAGTTTGTGGAGTGAATTTTTGATTAAGATCCATTACTTGTTACCCCCTTTTTTACCTGTTGCACGGTAGTGAGCTAAGTCAGCTTCAATTGTTTCAATTTCTTTAACTGTAACATGGAAACCAAGGTCGTCTTTGAATGAACGAATAATCATACATGCAATCGTCAAACCTAAACCACCGATGATTAACGCTAATGAAACTGCTGGTGTCGTACCTGTTGCTGTACCCGCTTGCACTTGATCGCCCCACGGACTATATAATGCTCCGAATGCAGCAATCATCGTACCAATTGACATAATTAAAGGTAAAATAGATCCGTTTGGCATGTGAATTTCGCCTAGTGGCTCAGCATATACCATACCTTCTTTGTTACCTTCTTCTTTTTCAATCCAATATGGATCATATCCACGAATAAGTGGCGTTTGTTTAAAGTTATAGAATGGTAGTGGCGTTTCGATTGCCCACTCAAGTGAACGACCATCTCCCCAGTAGTCACGTTTGTTAACTGGTTTCGATTTAATCGATAATAATACGTCTACTACTAATAAAATTACTCCGATACCCATCATAATGGCACCGATCGTTGAAATGAAGTTGAATAAATCCCAACCTTGACCGCCCATATACGTGAATACACGACGTGGCATACCCATTAATCCTAGGAAGTGCTGTAAGAAGAACGTTAAATGGAAACCAATGAAGAATACCCAGAAAGTAAGTACTCCTAGTTTATGATTTAACGTACGGTTAAACATAATCGGCCAGTAGAAGTGAGCTGAACCGAATAAAGCAGTTACGATACCACCAACAATTACGTAGTGGAAGTGAGCTACGATGAAATATGAATCATGTAGTTGGTAGTCAAGTGGAGCAGTTGCCTGCATGACCCCTGTAACACCACCCGCAACGAATGACGGGATGAAACCAAGTGCATAAAGCATTGGTACTGTAACTTTAATAGACCCGCCCCAGATGGTTAAGATCCAGTTGAATACTTTCATACCTGTTGGAACGGCAATTGCCATTGTTGCAACAGCGAAGATTGCGTTCGCAGTAGCACCTAAACCAACTGTAAACATGTGGTGAGCCCATACCATGAACCCTAAGAAACCGATTAAAATCGTTGCGAATACCATTGAAGAATATCCGAATAAACGTTTACGAGCGAATACTGGGATAATTTCAGAGAATAACCCAAACGCTGGTAATACTAAAATATATACTTCTGGGTGACCGAAAATCCAGAATAAATGCTCCCAAATAATTGTGTTACCACCCATTGTATGATCGAAGAAGTTTGCTCCGAACATACGGTCAACTAACATTAAGAATAATCCACCAGTAAGTGGAGGGAATGCAAATAAAATTAACGAACTTGATACCATTGATGTCCAAGTAAATAATGGCATACGCATGAACGTCATACCAGGAGCACGCATCGTAATAATTGTTACGATGAAGTTAATACCAGAAATTAATGTACCTGCACCAGATATTTGTAGACCTAAAATATAGAAGTCAATACCATGTCCTGGTGAATATAAAGATAATGATGCATAAGATGTCCACCCTGCATCAGGTGCTCCACCTAGGAAGAACGAAAGGTGAAGGAAAACAGCACCAATAAAGAATAACCAAAAACCTAGCGAGTTTAAGAATGGGAATGCAACGTCACGCGCACCAATTTGGAGCGGTATAATTGCGTTCATAAATGCGAATAATAATGGTGTCGCTGCTAAGAATAGCATCGTTGTACCATGCATTGTTAATAGTTCGTTAAATAGGCCTGCAGAGATGAACGTACTTTCAGGGAACATTAACTGAATACGCATCAGTAACGCTTCAAAACCTGCAATAGCGAAGAACAATGTACCGGCAGCTAAATACATAATGGCGATTTTTTTATGATCGACCGTTGTTAAATAGTCCCATACATGTGCCCCAAAGCCCTTTTTCTGTGTAACAGAGCTCACAACATTAACCTCCTTCAAAGTTTCTATCTAATTATTTGATTATTTTTCAATTGTTAACGTCATTAAGTATTCAGAAATTGCTTTCGCTTCTTCTTCAGTAACGTTGTATTTACCAGTCATTGTATTACCTGGTTTGTAATATTCTGGATCCATAATCCAATCTGTAGTAGCTTCTACTGTGTGATCCATGAAGCCAGCTACACGGTTACGATCACCAAATGTTGTTAAGTTTGGACCCATACCAGGACCCGCAACAGCCGAAACTGCGTGACAGCCTAGACAAGAGTTTGCAAATGTTGCTTCCCCAACGTTAGCAGATTCTGCACTTGCCGTGTTACCTTCAGTAGCTTGCATTGATGCTACCCATGTATCAAACGCAGAACGTTCAAGTGCTTTTACTTTGAAATCCATTAATGCATGGGAAGGACCACATAACTCCGCACATTTACCGTAGAATACGCCTTCACCTTCATTTAAATCTTTTGATTCTTTACCAAATTCTAGATAAAATTTGTTAATCCCATCAACGTTCGTGTCCATTTTTCCACCAACAGCAGGAATCCAGAATGAGTGCTTTACATCAGTAGCGATTAAATTGAAGTATACTTTTTCACCAGTTGGCACTACTAATTCTTGTGCAGTAATAATACCTTGCTCTGGATATTCAAATTCCCACCAATATAATTTTGCCGTTACATTTACTGTAAGCGCTGTTTTGTTTCCGTTTTCATCTACTTCATCCATTGCAGCAACATCCGCAAATTTAAAAGTAGAGTTTAACAATGGAACCGTTATGATTAATAATAGGATAATCGGAATAACTGTCCAAATCACTTCTAGTGTGTGACTTCCTTCAACTTGCTTTGGCACGTGGTTGTCGCCAAGTCTAGAACGACGGAACTTAAAGAAAGCAACTAAATAGATAGCCGACACTACTATTACTACAGCGAACATGATTATAGATGTAAGTAATAGAAGATTTAATTGTTCTTTACCAACTGCACCTGCTGGGCGAAGTGTAGAAATATATTCTTCACCACATGCTGAAAGGAAAACTGTCATTACTGTTAATAGCGAGAATAAACGCCATTTTTTAAGCCCTTTCATCATAGCTTAATAAACCCCTCTTTCTTTGTTGTATTTTCATGTGTAACCAGGACTGTGGTTATGCTCTATGTGAATTCTTAAGTTAGAAAGAATTCCGAAATAGTGAGAAAAGAATTTTGAAATAGGTATAGTTCATAGCTAACGAATGACAAAATAGCCTCCGTTAATGATCATCCTACATTCTTAACGATTAGTAGCCGGTGGATATTGATAACACCATATTCCACGTGTCTACACTTAACTGCCCATCCATCGAAATGATACTTCCTGTATGTCAGGTGGCGTACCATATTACATAGATTAATTCCCTTTTTGTCCTCACATGTTGGCCGCGAACGATGCCATCAAAAACAAACTTTTGCTTACTTTTTAATCAGAGTCTATGTACTAAGGTTTTGGTTGCTTATCATCTACCTTTTTTAGGTTGACCTTAAACAAGTCATAACGTAAATTGTTAACGCTATGAAAATAAATGATTTACAATTCGTAATTTCATTTGGGTCATTATGAGTTAGAAAATTTGCAAAATTCTTTTGAATATTGTGATTAAGTTTGAATGAACAATCCCAACCTTATGAGTGCAAGAAGATTATTCAAAAAAATTCTAGCAGGTAGATTCCTATTTCAGCAGATTAAAAACAGAACCTTTCAATACATTACCTCTCCTTTCAAATTTGTAAGCATTTTCCGCTACCCTAACTATATCTAAATTTGTATCGGATTTCTAGACGTTTCGTGAAATTTCGACGAACAGAATTCGAAATGCAAGTAAAACGTTTAGAAATCTAAATCAACAACTATATAGTAATGCATTTTCTTACAATATTTGTGAAGGATAGGAGACAAATTTATGAACAATTTGTGAAAAAATGGTTGCCCATAATACAGAAATTATGAATGAAGTTGTCTTTTATCCATTTATTCGCTATTATCTAAAACTAGAGACGCTTTTTTTATGAGCGATGTTGAATATCAAAGTAGGTGACTTACTTTATGCAACACAAATATAGTAGATTTTTAAAATGGTTTGCTGTCGCGGCAACTATTGGTATGTTGCTCATCCTTTTAGGTGGTGCACTCGTTACAAAAACAGATAGTGGATTAGGTTGCGGACGAAACTGGCCTGATTGTAACGGTTCTTTAATACCAAAGGAAATAACGACAGAAGTTTTAATTGAATTCTCACACCGCGTTGTGACTGGTGCCGTTTCCATCTTCATTCTTGTATTAACTGTTTGGACTTGGCGCTCTTTAGGACATATTCGTGAAGTGAAGTTTTTAGGTTCCATGGCCATGTTCTTCCTTATTTTGCAGGCTTTAATCGGGGCTGCACAAGTTTTATGGGGACAAGGTGATTTTATTTTAGCGTTACACTTTGGCATTTCATTAATCTCATTTGCTGCAGTGTTATTGCTCACATTAATTGTATTTGAAGTAGATACAAAATTCGACGCAGATAAAATTTATATGAGCAAAAAGTTAAAATTACATACGATTAGTGTCACTTTATATTCATATGTCGTTGTTTATTCAGGTGCATTAGTACGCCATACGGACGCTAGCTTAGTTTGCCCTGACTGGCCATTGTGCCGAAATGATCAACCGCTCTCCATTCCATATAATTTATACGAATGGGTGCAGATGGGACATCGTTTTGCTGTATTGTTATTTGTTGTTTGGATTGCTTACATTACGATTTATGTTGTGAAAAATTACAAGCAACAACGTGTTATTTATTGGGGCTGGATACTTGCAGCCATCATTGTCGTTTTACAAGTGCTAGCAGGGATGCTTGTCGTACTGTTAAAATTACAATTATTCGTCGCATTAATGCACTCATTATTAATCACATTATTATTCGGACTGCTTTGTTATATGATTTTACTCGTATCTCGAAGCAAATAAAAAAATCTGACCCACATTCTCATTGGGTCAGATTTTTTAATTCTATAAAATATTTTATTCTAATTCTATTAATAGATCACCAGTTGAAATTGCATCACCTGCTAAGGCGTACACTTCTTTTACAACACCATCTTTTGGCGCTTGAACAGTTGTTTCCATCTTCATAGCTTCTGTAATTAATAAATGATCCCCTCGTTTTACCGTACTGCCCTTGTTGACAACAACTTTTAATACTGTCCCAGGCATTGTTGCCCCAATTTGATTCGGATTTGCTGGGTCTGCTTTTAAAGCAATGCTACCATCTACTTCTACCGTTAAATCTTGAATGACAAGCTCACGTGATTGGCCGTTCATTTCAAAATAAAGGACACGCGTACCATCATGTTGAGGCTCCCCAATTGAAACGAGTTTAATAATTAATGTTTTTCCTTTTTCAATCTCTACTTCAATTTCTTCACCTAATTTTAAACCATATAAGAACGTCGGCGTATCCAATACGGAAATATCGCCAAATAAATCGAATGCTTGGACAAATTGTTCAAACACTTTTGGATAAAGGGCATAAGCTAAAAGTTCTTGCTTCGAAGGTGTACGTTTTATTTTCCCTTCTAACTCCGCTGATAACGCTTCAAAATCGACTGGTGCTAGTAACTCTCCTGGTCGCACTGTAATCGCTTCACGCTCTTTTAACACCACTTGCTGAAGCTCTTTCGGGAACCCACCATGCGGCTGTCCTAAATAACCTTGGAAAAATTCGATAACAGACTCCGGGAAGTCTAGTGCCATGCCGCGTTCTAACACATTTTCTTCCGTTAAATCATTTTGCACCATGAATAATGCCATATCTCCAACTACTTTTGATGATGGCGTTACTTTTACGATGTCGCCAAACATTAAGTTTACTGTTGAATACATTGTTTTCACTGCGTCCCAGCGATCACCTAACCCGACCGCTTTCGCTTGTTGTTGTAAATTACTGTACTGACCACCTGGCATCTCATGTACATAAACTTCCGAGTGCGGTGCATTCATCCCACTTTCGAAGTCGACATAATATTTGCGAACATCTTCCCAGTAATAAGAAAGCTTCTCTAAACTTTCAATATCCGCACGTACAGCACGATCCGAACCTTTCATTGCATAGTACAATGAGTTCGCACTTGGTTGTGATGTTAAGCCAGCCATAGAGCCTAATGCCGTATCAATAATGTCTATACCCGCTTCAATTGCTTTTGCGTATACAAAAATTCCATTGCCGCTCGTATCATGTGTATGCAAGTGTATCGGTAAGTCGGTTGCTTCTTTTAACTCTGAAATTAAGCGGTAAGCTGCCTGTGGTTTCAATAACCCCGCCATATCTTTAATCGCTAAAATATGAGCACCAGCCGCCTCTAGTTCACGCGCCATATCCTTGTAATATTGCACCGTATATTTTGCACGTGAATCATCCAAAATATCTCCCGTGTAACAAATCGATGCTTCTGCTATTTTGCCACTATTGCGCACTTCATCAATTGCAACTTCCATCCCTTTAATCCAGTTTAACGAGTCGAAAATACGGAATACATCAATGCCTGACGAAGCCGACTCTTGTATAAATTCACGAATTAAATTATCCGGATAGTTTGTATAACCGACCGCATTTGCACCGCGCAATAACATTTGGAACAGCACATTCGGCATTTGCTCACGTAATTTTTCTAAACGATGCCATGGATTTTCCTTTAAGAAGCGATACGCGACATCAAATGTAGCCCCGCCCCACATTTCCAGTGAAAAGTAATTATGCATAAGTCGCGCTGTTTCATCTGCAATTTGGAACATATCTTGTGAACGAATGCGTGTTGCGAGTAAAGATTGATGTGCATCACGGAATGTTGTATCTGTTAATAAAACATCTTCCTGCTCTTTAATCCACTTTACTAAACCATCCGCACCACGCGAATCTAAAATTTGCTTTGTCCCATTTAACGTTGGAATAAGTATGTCTACTTTCGGCTTTTCAGGTTGCACGAAAATCGGCTTAGCTCGTTTTTCAACCCCAGGGAATCCGTTTAACGTGACATTCCCAATATAGTTTAATAGTTTTGTACCACGGTCTTTGCGCTCAGGGAATTCAAATAATTCCGGTGTTGTATCAATAAAGCTCGTATCAAATTCACCTGTAATAAACTTCTCATGAAGAACGACATTCCCTAAAAACGGAATATTTGTTTTGACACCACGAATACGGAATTCACGCAAGTTTCGGTCCATTTTGGCAGCAGCTTCCGTAAACGTCATACCCCATGTTGAAATTTTCACCAGTAATGAATCATAATACGGCGTTACAACTGCCCCTTGGAAACCATTCCCTGCGTCTAATCGGACACCAAAGCCCCCACTTGAACGATATACCATTAACTTACCCGTATCTGGCATAAAGTCATTCGCTGGATCTTCCGTCGTAACACGCGATTGAATCGCAAATCCAAAGAGCAGAATTTTATCTTGCGCCGGAATGCCGACTTCTGGAGAATGTAAATTTTGTCCTTGAGCTACTTTTATTTGTGCATGAACAATATCAATTCCTGTAATCATTTCAGTAATTGTGTGCTCTACTTGAATGCGCGGATTGACTTCGATGAAATAAAACGCATCATTTGCCACTAAAAACTCCACAGTTCCTGCATTAATGTAGTCAACATTTTTCATTAGTTTTACCGCTGCATCACAAATGCGATTGCGCAAATCTTCTGAAATCGAATTCGATGGAGCGATCTCTACGACCTTTTGATGTCGACGTTGAATCGAACAGTCACGCTCATATAAATGGACAATATTGCCGTGCTCATCACCAATAATTTGCACTTCGATATGCTTTGGCTTAATAATTGCTTTTTCAACATATACTTCATCCGAACCGAATGCCGCTTTCGCTTCTGATTTCGCACGCTCATAAGCGGATGCTAATTCCTCTGCATGCTGCACTAAACGCATCCCACGTCCACCGCCACCAAGTGCGGCTTTAATCATAATCGGATATCCGTGTGTTTCACCAAAAGCACCGACTTCTTCAAGACTATCTACTGGACCATCCGTCCCCGGAATCACTGGAATATCTGCTTGAATTGCTTGTTTTCGGGCCTTTACCTTATCTCCAAACATATCTAAATGAGCAGAAGTTGGTCCGATAAATTGGATCCCTTCTTCTTCACAGCGGCGAGCAAACTCTACATTTTCTGCTAAAAAGCCATACCCTGGATGAATTGCATCAACATTTGCATCTTGAGCAATTTTGATGATGTCCTCAATATCCAAATAAGCATCAATTGGTTTTTTACCTACCCCTACAATGTATGCCTCGTCTGCTTTATAACGATGATAAGAACCACTATCTTCACGCGAATAAATCGCTACCGTATTAATATGTAGTTCATTACATGCACGTAAAATCCGAATGGCAATTTCGCCACGGTTTGCTACTAGAATCTTTTGAATCGACTTCATTTCTCCCCATCCCCTCATTACTTTCTTTTTTCTATTTTGTGATACGTGGAGACATTAATTAATATCCCCATTGCTACGGATAGCAATAGTATAGAAGTACCGCCATAGCTAATAAAAGGTAGCGTTACCCCAGTTAACGGGATGATCCCCGATAAACCACCTAAATTAATAAAAGTTTGTAATCCAATCCAAGTAGATATGCCCGCAGCTAGCATACGCGCTAGCGGGTCTGTTGTGATCATCGCAATATAAAAACCGCGTATTACAATGAAGCCTAATCCTAAAATAACAATCGAAACACCTAATAAGCCTAATTCCTCTGCAATAACCGCCATAATAAAGTCAGTTTGTGGTTCTGGTAAGTATCCGAGCTTTTGAATTGATTGACCGAGACCTTTCCCCTCTAATCCCCCAGATCCAATCGCATAATAACCATTTACAACTTGATAACCAGAACCTTGTGCATAAGCAAACGGATCTAAATAAGAGGTAAAGCGCCCAATTCGGCTGGCAGTAGTAATCGACTCCCACTTAAGAAGTAAGAGCGCTGATACGACAACAGCTCCTAAACCGGAAATCATACCAAAAATTCTCAATAAGACTTTTCCTCGTAAACCGCTTGTCACAACGACAGACATTGCAATGACAAAGATAATAAAGAGCGCACCAACATCCGTCTCTAACCCAACACAGCCAAGTATAAATAACCACATACCTAACGGAAACGATATATCATCAAATTTCAAAAGTTGCGCGGAACCTTTATTGATACTTTTACGATAAAATGTTCCGGCAAAGAAAATAATAATGAACAATTTTGCAAATTCTGAAGGCTGAAAGTTCATGAGCCCGAAAATACTAATCCAACTTTGAGAACCTGTCGTTGTTTTACCATTTCCGGCAAATGTTACCCAAAACTCCAAAATTATCATTAATACCATAAGTGGCATTAATATCACTTTACTACTCAGTCGTTTATACGGCACAATGACCACAACTAAAAATAATAGAAAGGCCAGCAACAGATTCGTTCTTTGTCTTATGTAATAATAATCGGGACTGGCATCTAAATAAACAATCGATACCCAAATACTTGAACTATAAATCATGACTAATCCGAATAAGCTTAAAAACATATAAACAATAAACAACCCATAGTCAAAATTACGTAAATACTGTTTAAAATAATTTTTCATCTATCAAAACCTCTTTTTTGAAAAAAAAACCCAAACCGCTTGGAGCGTTTGAGTTTTCTTTTATTTGTCTGTATATGCTTCGTGCAATAAAGAAAGTTCTTTTTCAAGTGAATTTAAAATTCCCTTTCCTTGCTCACGTTCAATCAACCCGAGTTTTACGGCGAAATCAATCTCACGTGATAAGCCAAACATTTGTGTATCTAAAACTTCTTCATATAATGGACAAGATGGCATTGTTAAATTATCCATTTGTACGCGAATTAATTGAGCAATTTTATCTGCATCCGCAGTTAATAGCTCGAATGCTTTTTCCTGAAAGGAAGCTTGTGCTTTCGTATCCATGAGGACGCCCCCATCTATGATATTTCTTCGATTCTATCTTAGTAAAGTGTATCTTTTTACATTCAAAAATGCAAGTGTCTTTGTATGATTTACGAGTAATCAATTATATTTCTTTCTAGATTAAATAGCGTTATAATAGAAACGATATTAGGTAAGGGGGACGCGAGAATGGTCGAAACAATTATTCCAATTAAAGGTGCCGTAACGTACCAGCTAACATTGGATCCAACTGTCTGGATTTTTGATGATCGAAAACTTGATCTTACTACATATTTCATTACGGAAAAGGTAGAAGAAGACAATGAAAAATATTTAAGAGATATGGGTGCACACTGGTCACGCGAAATAATGGAAGGTGCGGTATTCCCACCGACATTGAAAACGGAGCGTAAATTTGACCGTAAAGGTATGTTAACAGGGACATTTGGGATGAACTTAAATCCATTCCTTATAAATGCACAAGTGAATGAAGGAGCTACTGAAGTTGTTTTGGAATGCTCTACAAATGAAGAATATTCTTTCTCAATCGAAGAAGCAAGCACACTCATTTTAAAATTCAGTCAAGATGGGCAACCATTATTAGGAGATGGACCTGTTCATATCCTATTTGCTGACGGTTCAAATATTGACCATCCGATCAAAAATGTGACAGCGATTCGTGTTCAATAGGAGGAAATTTCATGCGTGTAAAATGTGTTATTTGCGATACGATACATGATTTACAAGATGATTTACCGTTAGCTAAAAAACTGCGTAATCGCCCCATTCATACGTTTATGTGCAGTACGTGTTCTACACGCGTAACAGAAAACACCGGAAAACGATTAGAAACAGGGAAATTTCAATTTTTCCGTACTTCGTCAAAATTTGATGAAGAATTTTAACCGTGATATTTCTTTAAATTTAATAAAAAGAGTGCCGATTTGACTCAATCGGCACTTTTTTATGGTCTTTTACAAATTTTATATGCGTTGGACTATACAAACGGAAATATCCTACATGCGCGAATGAAATGCAAGTACAGGTTTAGTTGTTGAACCATTTTTATCAAAATTCAAATTTTTGCTGATCAAATGCGATATCCCCAAAACTTTTTGCTGTAATCGAGCTTAATTGGAAAAACTGTATAACTTCATATGAAACGCCTTCATAATCTCGTTCATCTTCTACTACAAATGTTTCTACTTGTACAGGCACATCCGCAACTTCAGCCTTTAAAGTTCGGGCAATTTCAGCAGCAGCGTTTTCAGTAAGAGACTTTGGTAAGATCATTCTCACTGTTATATTTTCAAGGTTCACTTCTTTATAAGTACTGTTTTCTGTTAAAGGTTGCATCTGTGCATCTGTCATTACAAGACCATCAATCTGTTGCTTTAATAGCTCATTAATTTGCACATTAATATTTTCTTCGTAATACTTTCCTGTAAATTTATCCTCTTGAACATCGAAATCATACACAATTTCCGAGCCATTTGATTGAACAGTCAACTCAAAATTACTACTAAATATACTCGCTGTTGATTTTGCCATAACAAAATCCTCTTGATACAGTTCACTTAACTTTTCTGTCGCCTGATCTTCTTTAGATGAAGCGATAAATGCCGGTACAAATACGATAATCGCTAAAATGGCTAGCACAATACTCGTACTCATAACGACTTGCTTTCTTGTAAATGTCATTGTAATCTTCTCCAATCTTTTATTCTATATAAAATTAACTAAAGAATCCCTCTTGCAAAAGTTACCCTAAAAAGAGGGGAGGTTGATTTCCATTTCGGTCCGGACGCTTTCCGCGGGAAGCTTTTCTCTGTAGCGAAAGGCGCAGCCGTCAGCTACACTCGCCTCCCCTTCATTCCAATCAACACTTTCTATTCAAGTTTATACTAATATAATCCCTAATTATTTCCTTCTAAATATAAAGTTTATTTCAGATGTTCGAATCATATATTACCTAGCTAATTCAACACTAAAATCTATCTTGTCATACATTCTTGCTTGCATAAAATGTTGTTTGAACTCACTTTTACAGCATGTTTTTAGTCCCTTAAAAGTATCAACCATGCATAATGATTGTATAATTACCTCTCCTCTATCTAAATAAGAATGGATTTTTTTCTAAGGGGTGAAAATCTAATTAGAATAACGCCGCCTTGCACAAAGCACAAAGATGAGTCGTACAGATTTGTGCTACAAAGCTGTGTGACTCATGTGCTTAGCCAGCCTAAACAAGCACACACTTTATTAGAAAGCTTACATTAAAAGGTTAGGATTTTTTTCTTAACTTATATACGTTACCAACTTATTATGTATTGCTTCAATGGAAAAAAGGTATAGAAAAACATATCGTTTCTCTACACCTCTATTATATTACATTTCTTTTGCTGTTTTGACAGATTTAGCTTGTTCTCGCTTTTCACGCCATAAACGTGATTTATAAACGATTAAAATTAAGGCTGCTACAATCAAACCTTCAATCATCGGTAAAAATAGAGCTAAGAAAGTTAATACGATACAACCTAAAAATAGGAATGTATAAATGACCACATTTCTACCGATTGAAAGCTTTTTGGCAAAACCTAATTTATAAACAATTGCTGACATAAGGAACACGATAATAAACGTTGCATACCCGGCTATATCATAGGCTACATTATAGCTTGGCAAATTTTCATATAAAAATCTTGTAATTCCAGACATACGTTCAAAAACGCGATCTTTTTCATCTAAATTTACAGTTGATGCAGATGCTAATACTAAATTTAATGCGCTACTTGTTACAGCCATCATATTCAACATCATTCATCCTTCCCCTATTTACGCCAATTATCCTTCTAATTCAGCGTTTTTCTTCTTTTTAGCAACGCGTTCACGTTCGTTTTTATCTAAAATTTGTTTACGTAAACGAATCGATTCTGGTGTTACTTCTAGGTACTCATCATCACCTAAATATTCTAATGCTTCTTCAAGCGTTAAAATACGAGGCTTTTTAATGACATTCGTTTGGTCTTTGTTCGCTGAGCGGATATTTGTTTTTTGTTTCATTTTAACAACGTTTACTGTAATATCGCCGTCACGGTTGTTTTCACCAACAATCATACCCTCGTATACTTCAGTACCTGGCTCGATAAATAATGTACCACGGTCCTCAATACCCATCATACCGTAAGTAGTTGACTTACCATTTTCCATAGATACTAACACACCTTGGTGACGTCCACCAACTTTACCAGTAACAACTGGTTGGTAAGAATCGAATGTATGGTTAATAATACCGAAACCTTTTGTAATAGACATGAATTCAGTTGAATAACCGATTAAACCACGTGCTGGTACGCTGAAAATTAAACGTACTTGTCCAGAACCATTGTTTACCATATCTAACATTTCACCTTTACGCGTACCGATTGATTCAATAATTGAACCTACAGCATCTTCAGGAACATCGATTTGAACGCGCTCAATTGGCTCACATTTTACGCCATCGATTTCGCGAATGATTACTTGTGGTTTAGACACTTGTAATTCATAACCTTCACGACGCATATTTTCGATTAAGATCGATAAGTGAAGCTCACCACGACCTGAAACTGTCCATGCATCCGGAGAATCTGTATCTTCTACACGTAAAGATACGTCCGTTTGTAATTGTGAACGTAAACGATCTTCAATTTTACGAGAAGTCACCCATTTACCCTCACGACCAGCGAATGGTGAGTTATTTACTAAGAACGTCATTTGTAAAGTTGGCTCATCAATACGTAGTGGTGTTAAAGCTTCTTGGTGTTCTGTTGGACAAACTGTTTCACCAACGTTGATGTCTTCCATACCAGAAACGGCAATTAAGTCACCAGCTTTAGCTGTTTGAACTTCTTCACGTTTAAGGCCGAAGAAACCAAAGATTTTTGAAACACGGAAGTTTTTCACTGAACCATCAAGCTTCATTAATGCAACTTGTTGTCCTACTGAAATCGTCCCACGGAATACGCGACCGACACCGATACGACCAACGAAATCATTATAATCAAGTAATGCTACTTGGAATTGTAATGGCTCGTCCGAATTGTCAACTGGCGCTGGAATTGTTTCAATAATTTTTTCAAATAAGCAGCTCATGTTCTCTTCTTGATCTGCAGGGTTATCGCTTAATGAAGCAGTACCGTTTACACCTGAAGCGTAAACTACTGGGAAATCTAATTGATCGTCTTCTGCACCAAGCTCGATGAATAATTCTAATACTTCGTCTACAACTTCTGCAGGACGAGCTGAATCTTTATCGACTTTGTTTACAACGACGATTGGTGTAATTTTTTGTTCTAAAGCTTTTTTTAGTACGAAACGAGTTTGAGGCATACAACCCTCATACGCATCGACAACTAGTACAACGCCATCTACCATTTTCAGGATACGTTCTACTTCACCGCCAAAGTCGGCGTGTCCAGGCGTATCAAGGATGTTGATACGTGTACCATTATAATTTACTGCTGTATTTTTCGCTAAAATCGTAATACCACGCTCGCGCTCAATATCACCTGAGTCCATTGCACGTTCTTCAACGCGCTCGTTCGAACGGAAAGTACCCGATTGTTTTAATAATTGGTCTACTAAAGTTGTTTTACCATGGTCAACGTGAGCAATAATCGCGATATTGCGAATGTCTTGACGTAAGTTTGTCATTGTTCCACTCCATATTCTTTTTTCTATTGTATAACTGTGATATTATAGCATAAGAAAGATCAATTGTCTTTTTGTAAGGAATAATATCATTTTTTGATCACATATATCGTTAAGATTGGAGGTTAATATCGAATGAATAAAGCAAAAGCAGTGATGTTCATCTATGCCCTTTCTGCTATACTTTCAATGGTTGCCATCGGCTTTTCCGTTTCACTTGTATTTATAACTGGAACTGAATACGATATGATCGGTATTATCGGAATTATCGTTGGTATTATTGCCATGTGTGCCATTTTCGGTTTAGGATTTGTAACGAAAAGTAAATTTAGAAATCAAGGCTTACTATAGAAAACTTCGGCGCAATTAGCGCCGAAGTTTTTTACTTTTCTTCTATATATTGATCCAAAATCAGTTGATGTATGCATGGATTGGCGATTAAAAATGTATCGGTCGTTAAATAATCAAAGTCATCCCCATTAAAGTTCGTCGCAATCGCACCAACTTCTTTTGCGATGATCGTTCCCCCACCAATATCCCAAGGTGCTAGTCGCATCGAAATATAAGCATCTAGCTTACCACTGACAACAAAAGCAATTTCCATCGCAGCCGAACCGTATGACCGTGTACCACGAACTGTGCGAACTAAATCAATAATTTTTTCATGATTAATTTTACTATTTGGTGTAACCCAATTGGCGTTAATTCCGATAACTGCTTCGTTAATGTTTAACGGTTGTAATTTGCGAAGTGGCGAGTCATTGTACCATGCCCCTTCCCCTGCAATTGCATAAAACAAATCTTCCCGCATGACATCATATATGTACCCTAAAACGCCAACCCCATCAACAAATATACCGATTGAAATCATAAAATGACGATGTTGCTTCACGAAATTCATCGTGCCATCTATTGGATCGATAATCCAAACGACACCTTCTAGGCTATTTACCTTTTCCCCCATTCCTTCCTCACCTAAAATTCGATGCGCTGAATTAAAGCTCTTAATTTGCTCAATAAAAAATAGTTCCGTCTCACGGTCAATATTCGTTACTAAATCATTCGCATTTGATTTTGTTTCAATTTCTATATCATACGTAAATGCAGCTCGTATTCTTTTCCCTGCTTCTAACAGTATTTTCTTAGCAAATTGATCTACATGTTTTACATCCATTATTTATCCACCTTCCAATCCATAAACCCAATTATTTTTACCGATTAAGCAATGATATGGTAACCGTTATAAATATCCTTATTATAGCAAAAAATCACTTGCTCAATGTAAAAAAAGCAAGTGATTTTTCATTTCAGATATTTTTTTTTGTTACGCATATGCATGTAATCCATTTAACTCCTCTTGAATCTCTACTAAACGCTTCTTAGATTTATCCATTTCATTTTTATCATCTTCATTCATTGCCACGTATAAAGAAGCTAGTTCATAATCCATTTCTAATAATAATACCTCTTCGTATTGCTTTTCAATATCCACTTTGCGTATAATTTTAATCATCTGTTTCATAAAATATCACTTCCTTAGTCTTTTTTTTACTTTTTTCATTTGGATTAGTTCATGGCTCCATTCGATAAAATCTCGACTTTCTTTTATCCTAAATTACGATTGAAGCTCGTCAACTTTCCTCACTATAAAAAAAAGTTTCCCTTAATAGATTTTTTCCCAAAAATGAATGAAAATAAACATCATTATTGAAAGGAGTTTTTAATTTTGACTAAAGTAAAATGGCATCCAAACGACTTCCAAGTTTTTGAAATTAACGGATTAGATGAACGAATGGAGGCTTTAACGACACAAATTAGACCTAAATTCCATACATTAGGTGAATTCTTTTCAGCCTATTTCAGTACACAAACGGGTGACGAATTTTTTGCACATGTAGCAAAGCATGCACGCCGCACAGTAAATCCTCCAAAAGATTCTTGGGTGGCATTTGCACCGTATAAACGCGGCTATAAAGCTTTACCCCACTTCCAAATTGGTTTATGGGGTACACATGTATTTATCGTGGTGGCAGTCATTTACGAAGCACCACACAAGCAAGAAATGGCAACTCGCCTCCTAGAACACATGGATATTTTCGATCAATTGCCCGATGATTTCATTATTTCAGGTGATCATATGGCACCTGACGCGATTCCCCTTATGACAGCCCGCGATGAAAAACTAAGACAACTTCTTGTTCGTCTCCATGATGTAAAAAAAGGCGAATTTTTAATCGGCCGTCATATCCTAGCAGAAGATGCAGTAGAAATGTCTGCTGAACAATTTATGCAATTGACGGAACAAACCTTCGATGAATTAATGCCCGTTTATAATGCCATCATAGGCAGATAAATTGCGCCTTGGCGTTATTTTCAAGCAGCGATTGGACGCCCATTAAAGAAGCTAAGCTCAAATCCATTCCTCAATATAATTGTAGGATAAGGGCCATAACATCTGCTGTTTGAAAATAAAGTGTCTATATTATTAATATGTACAATTAGCTAACAAACATTCCAGTCATTTGAATGTTTGTTATTTTTATTTTTTTATTCCTCATAAAAAAATAAAACGCACCATAAACTTTAAGGTTAACCTTAAAGTTTACGAAACGTTTTGTTTACGACTATTATGTTTTATTTCATTCGAACAATTTGCCCATCTTCTAATTCTTTTGCTAATTTCACGACGCGATATGGAATATATGTGCTTGCTTCTTCAAATTCACGGCAAATCGTTTTTTCCTCTGCTTGTGAAGGAACGATTTCCTTAAATCGTTTATAGCGTGCCATCATTACTTCGCGCTTTATTCCTTTTTCGTACACCTGTTCTACCGCTTCAAAAAAATGAACGACATCCACCATTTCTTGTGTTGACCAATCTGTTGATAGTGGGTATGAATATTCCATAATATTTTACCTGCCTTTTCTTTTACTGCTTTCATTTTATACGGATGTTCTTCTCTTCTGCAACCATCTGCCAAATCAACCGCTTTATAGTTGAAATTTCTTGCAGCACTACTGTAGAGCAATTATCCCATGTATCCCATACTCGTAATTTCAATAATTTGAAATATTTATATAGTCAGCAAGTTTAATAGGTGCTATAATTCACTTGTTTTTAATTTCTTACAGTGGATGTTTGAACACCCACCGAAAGAAGTTAGACATTCTGGACGCAATTATGCCTCGGCATAATTGATAAAATTCTATAGAGTGAGGTGGTACCTGCGTTGTCACAATTAGAGACTCCTTTGTTCGATGCACTACTAAAACATCGTAACAGACATCCTATTCAGTTCCATATCCCAGGTCATAAAAAAGGACAAGGAATGGACCCAGCCTATCGTGAATTCATAGGCGACAACGTTTTATCAATCGATTTAATTAATATTGCTCCACTAGATGATTTACATTCTCCAAAAGGTGTTATTATGGAAGCGCAAAAACTTGCTGCTGAAGCCTTTGGAGCTGATCATACATTTTTTTCCGTGCAAGGTACTAGTGGCGCCATCATGACGATGATTTTAACCGTCGTCGGTCCAGGCGATAAAATTATAGTACCGCGGAATGTACATAAATCCATTATGTCTGCAATTGTTTTTGCAGGAGCGATTCCGATCTTTATTCACCCTGAAGTAGATAGTGAGCTCGGTATTTCGCATGGAATTTCACCTGAATCAGTGGAACGTGCGCTGACAAAGTATCCAGATGCAAAAGCGGTACTTGTCATTAATCCAACTTATTTTGGCTTCGTCGCCGATTTAAAACGCATTATTGACATAGCCCATTCAAAAAATATTCCTGTTGTCGTCGATGAAGCACATGGTGTTCATATTAAGTTCCATGATGATTTGCCTTTATCCGCGATGCAGGCCGGTGCAGATATGGCTGCAACAAGCGTCCATAAGCTAGGTGGCTCGATGACAGGCAGCTCAGTACTTAATGTCAAAGAGGGGCTCGTATCCGCTAAGCGCGTTCAAGCGGTCTTCTCAATGCTCACAACGACATCTACTTCTTACCCATTACTTGCTTCACTTGATACAGCACGTCGTCAATTAGCTGTTCATGGACAAGAATTATTAGATGAGGCTATTCGTTTAGCAAAAAATGCCCGAAAACGTATTAACACAATCCCACATTTACACTGTGTAGGACGTGAGAGATTAGGCTCATCAGCAACATATGATATGGATCCTTTAAAGCTGTTAATTAGCGTGAAAGATTTAGGCATTACAGGTCATATAGCCGAAGAATGGCTACGTCACAATGCCAATTTAGAGGTGGAGTTATCCGACCTTTACAATATTTTATGCGTTGTAACATTAGGAGATTCTAAAAAAGAAATTAACCTATTAATTCATGCATTAAATCGTATGTCTCAAACTTTTGATTCAGAAGCAACCATTACGGAAGCTAATGTAAACATCCCTGAGATTCCAGCACTGGCTATGACGCCTCGTGATGCTTTTTACGCACCAACCGAAAGCATTCCACTTAAAGAAGCTGAAGGCTATATTTGTGCAGAATTCATTATGGTCTACCCTCCTGGAATCCCGATTTTTATTCCCGGGGAAATAATTACGCAAGATAATATTAATTTCATCTTGATGAATATCGAGGCTGGATTACCTGTACAAGGACCAGAAGATGATTCATTAAAAAATATACGTGTCATTAAAGAACGCAAAGCAATTTATTGATGCAAAAAGTGCAATTCTTTTTTAGAATTGCACTTTTCCACATTCATTATAAAAATAAAAAGACAACTAACGGGATGATAAACGCACCAAATACTGCGCTCAACCCCATTGCTAACGAACCGATTGATAAATCCTCTTCACCGTATTCCTTAAGCTTTGTTAAGCCTACTCCATGCGAGGCACTTCCCATCGCAACACCACGACTAATTGCAGAATTTATATTAAAAACTTTAAATACTGTCGAGCCTAAAAAAGCGCCTGTAAACCCAGCAATCATGACCAAAACAACGGTTAACGGCGGGATACCTGAAACAGATTCACTGACTTGCATGGCAACTGGTGTTGTTAATGATTTCGGTAAGGCCGTTAATATAAAGGATTCCTCCGCACCGCTTAATTTCAAAAGGGTAAACACACTTGCCACCCCTGCGCATAATGCAAATACAATACTTATTAAAATCGAATATTTATATTTAAAAATAATTTCACGCTGTGTATACAATGGAAATGCTAATGCCACTACTGCCGGACCAAGCATTTTTGAAATCCATTGTCCCCCTACCATATAAGTTTCATATGGAATATTAAACACAAGCAATACAATAATAACCGTGCATGTCGCAGTTAAAATCGGCAGCAATAACGGATGGCCCACTTTTAAATACAGCTTATTAAACGCGATAAATAGCAGCACCGTACTAACTATTATGGCTAACACTTGAAGTAGTTGAAGCATTTTTCTCCTCCTCCTGACCCATTTCACGCTTTTCTATGTATTGGCTTACTTTTCCCGTAACAATGATCGTAAATAGCGTGCTTAAAATAACAGCAAGCATTAAAATCGCACCTGCTTTTGTTAGCAATTCCGGATAATTAATGATGGCAACTGTTGAAGGTATAAAAAATAAAGTTAAAAATGCGAGCAAAAGATTTGCACCCTTTTGAACATGCTGTACCTTGATGAGTTTGAAGTAAAGCGATAACCATAATAAAAGTAACCCAATGATACTTCCAGGAATAATAATGCCCGTCACTTTAACTATTGCCACCCCTAGCAAATAGTACAATGTTAAAATACCGACTTGCGCAATCGTTCGAATAATATTCATGATTCTCTCCCCCTCATTAACCTCCATTTTACGTCCGCTCAAATATTCTGTCTATTGTTATTTTCAGACTTCAAACAACACGTTTCCAATTTCAATGTAAAAAAACACAAAAGCATCTACTCTACCTTTGTGTTCCATCTCTTATTTATAGAATTCGATAACATTACCATTTCCGTCGCATAGGATAAATCTTTTACACACGGTGATGATCTGCTCGCCACGTTTGAATGGCTTTTTTAATGTCCGCTGACGATAGATTTTCCACTACCGCACGCTCTACTAGATTGACAAACTCTTCATCCGATGCAAAACGTAATGCAATCAACTGCTGTGTCGTAACACGTTCGTCAATACGCTTGTTCGTGAGCATATAATAACGCAATTGCTCTTCCGTCCGAATTAAGCGATCCTGTAGCGTGAGTGCATAAATACGCGCTAACATACCTGGAATAATCGCAAGTAACACCGCGCCTAATAAAATAAGCAGCACAATAGAAAACGTCCCTTTCACAGCACTAGATATTATGTATATGACAGTAGACAAAAGCAATATTGCACTTAATGGCAACCAGATGAAATGCTGCAATGGCTGAAAACGTGTATGATTCTTTGCGGATTGTTGTTTCATTTCTCCACCCCCTATACCTATATGGGTATTATACTGAAACATGTGACGCAAAGCGATTATTCTGTTTAGAATACTTTTAATTGAATCTAAAAGTACCCGATAGGATAAACTTTTTCAAGTTCTATTCTACCGAGTACATTTTTTATTACTTTAAATTATTTTGTTACGATGTGAATTGGGTTGCCTAGTAATACTTCAGCAGCTTCCATCGTAATTTCACCTAATGTTGGGTGAGCATGGATTGTTAATGCGATATCTTCAGCCGTCATACCAGCTTCGATTGCAAGACCCATTTCAGCGATCATATCTGATGCACCAGCACCAACGATTTGAGCACCTACTAATAAACCATCCTCTTTACGTGCAACTAGCTTCACGAAGCCATCTGTTTCGTTTAACGCTAATGCACGACCGTTTGCTGCGAATGGGAATTTAGCAGCTTTTACTTCTAAACCTTCAGCTTTTGCTGATTCTTCAGAGTAACCTACTGTTGCCATTTCTGGACTAGTGAAGCATACTGCTGGAATTGCTAAGTAATCCACTACTGATGGTTCACCAGCGATTACTTCTGCAGCTACTTTACCTTCATAAGAAGCTTTATGAGCTAATTGTGGACCTGATACGATATCACCGATTGCAAAAATGTTTGATAAAGAAGTACGGCATTGTTTGTCTACTTCTAATAAACCACGCTCTGCATATTTGATACCGATTTCTTCTAAGCCCATTTCATCCGTATTTGGACGACGACCTACAGTTACTAATACGTAATCTGCTTCAACTTTCTTCTCTTCGCCAGCTACTTCATAAGTAACGATTACGCCATTTTCGTTTTCTTCAACACCTTTAGCAGATGCGTTTACTGCAATTTCAACGCCCTTCTTTTTAAGGCCTTTTTTAACGATTTGCGTCATTTGTTTTTCGAAACCAGCTAAGATGTCTTTGCCGCCTTCGATGATTGTTACTTGTGAACCTAGGTTTGCATAAGCAGAACCTAACTCCGTACCAATGTAACCGCCACCAATTACAACCAACTTACCAGGTACTTCTGGGAATGATAATGCACCCGTTGAGCTTACTACGCGCTCAGTGAATTTGAATGTTGGAATCTCGATTGGACGAGAACCTGTTGCTAAAATAGCATTTTTAAACGTATATGTTTGTGCATGCTCGCCATCGATTACACGTACAGTGTTGGCATCAACAAAATACGCTTCCCCTTTAACGATATCCACTTTATTACCTTTTAGTAAACCTTCAACGCCGCCTACTAATTTCTTAACAACGCCATCTTTAAATGCTTGCGCTTTAGACCAGTCAAGCTTAACGTTTGAAGTTACGACACCCATATCATCTGAATGTTGTGCATTTTCAAAGCGGTGACCTACTGAGATTAATGCTTTTGATGGAATACATCCAACGTTTAAGCAAACGCCCCCTAATTGGCCTCTCTCAACGATCGTTACTTTTTGTCCTGTTTGTGCTGCACGAATTGCTGCTACATATCCTCCTGGACCTGAACCTACTACAAGTGTATCTAATTCGATTGGGAAATCTCCTACTACCATTTTTTCTACGCCTCCATTAATAATAAGTCTGGCTCACTTAGCAAACGTTTTAAATGATTTAAAGCATTTTGCGCAGTTGCCCCATCGATCATGCGATGATCAAAGCTCAATGACAATGCTAACACATGTGCGGCTACAATTTCACCATTTTTTATTACCGGTTTCTCTGAAATACGTCCAATTCCTAAAATTGCGACTTCAGGATGGTTAATTACTGGCGTAAACCATTGCCCACCTGCTGAACCAATATTTGTAATTGAAATGGATGCACCTTTCATTTCTGCAGGTGCTAATTTACCTTCACGAGCTTTTACCGCAAGTTCATTAATTGCTGTTGATAGTCCAAAAACAGACTGACGATCTGCATGTTTAATAACTGGAACTAACAATCCTTTTTCAGTATCAGCAGCAATACCTATATTATAGTAATGTTTCTGAATAATTTCCTGTGTTGCATCATCTAATGAACGGTTGAATTCAGGATATTTGCGCAATGTCGAGATTAATGCCTTCACAACATACGGTAAAAACGTTAATTTAACACCTTGCTCTGCAGCAATATCTTTGAATTTTTTACGATGAGCCACTAAAGCCGTTACATCTACTTCATCCATTAACGTAACATGTGGCGCTGTTTGTTTTGAATGTACCATTGCTTTTGCAATCGCTCTGCGAATACCGCTCATTTTTTCACGTGTTTCAGGGAACTCACCTTCAAGCACTACTGGCGCGGCTTGCTTCGTTTCTTCTGCTTGTTCGTGAACTGCAACGTTTTCTTCAGAAGGTGCTACCTCTTCACCGCCACCTGCTAAGAAGTTTTCAATATCCTCTTTTAACACACGACCATTTTTTCCTGTACCGCTTACTAGCTGAATTTCTACACCTTTTTCACGTGCATATTTACGTACAGATGGCATTGCAATAATGCGCTGTGAAGAACTTGCGTCTGCTTTAACTACTTCTTTTGGTGTTTCTTCTTTTTTCACTTCTTGTCCAGCTTCAGCAGTCGCTTGCACTTGCGCTTCTGTTTTAGCTGATTCATTTGCATCGTGGTGTTCGTCACCTTTCAGCTTTAAGTCTTCATAGCCAGGTGCATCAAAGCGAATCAATGCATCACCTACTATGGCAACAGTACCTTCTGCTACAAAAATTTCTTCAACCGTTCCTTCAACAGGAGATGGGATTTCTACTACAGCTTTATCGTTCTGAACTTCTGCTAAAATATCGTCCTCTTTTACTTGGTCTCCCGGTTTAACGAACCACTTCACTACTTCTCCTTCATGTATACCTTCACCGATATCTGGTAAACGAAACGTAAACGCCATTTATCTCACCTTCAATTCTTAGAATGTTAGTACTTTCTTCGCCGTTTCCATTACATCTTTATACGTTGGTAACCATACACCTTCTGCTTGAGGGAATGGATAAATTGTATCTGGCGCTGCTACACGTAATACAGGCGCCTCTAAAGATAAAATCGCACGCTCTGTAATTTCCGAAACGACATTAGCCGCAATCCCTGCTTGTTTTTGTGCTTCTTGAACAACGATTGCACGTCCTGTTTTTTCTACAGAGGCAATAATTGTTTCGATATCTAATGGTTGGATCGTACGTAAATCAATTACTTCAACTGAGTAACCTTCTTTTTCAAGTTCTTCTGCCGCTTTTAAGCTTTCGTGAACCATTAAACCGTATGCAATAATTGATAAATCTTTACCTTCACGCTTAACATCGGCTTTACCAATTTCAATTGTATATGCTTCTTCCGGAACTTCTTCACGGAATGAACGATATAATTTTAAATGCTCTAAGAAAATTACTGGGTCATTATCACGAATAGAGGCAATTAATAAACCTTTCGCGTCATATGGAGTTGATGGAATAACAACTTTTAATCCAGGTTGTTGCGCCATTAATCCTTCTAATGAATCCGAGTGCATTTCAGGTGTGTGAACGCCACCACCAAATGGAGAACGAATCGTTACTGGTGCATTGTACGTACCACCTGAACGGTAACGCATACGCGCAAGCTGACCGCTAATTGAGTCCATCACTTCATATACAAATCCAAAGAATTGAATTTCAGGAACTGGTCGATAACCTGTTAAAGCTAAACCAATCGCTAAACCACCAATACCAGACTCTGCAAGTGGTGTATCAAAAACGCGCTCTACGCCAAATTCCTTTTGAAGACCTTCTGTTGCACGGAAAACCCCACCGTTTACACCAACATCTTCACCGAATACTAAAACATTTTCATCATTTTTCATTTCGCAGCGTAATGCGTCTGTAATTGCTTGAATCATCGTCAATTGTGCCATGGCTTATTTCGACTCCTTCTCTTTGAAAATTGCATATTGCTCTTTTAAGTTATATGGCATATCACTTGCGTACATGTTGTCCATTAACTCTGTCACCTTTTGCTTCGGTGCTTGGTCTGCTTGCTTAATCGCTTCTTTAATTTCTTCTTTTGCACGCTCAATAACTGCTTCTTCCTTTTGCTCATCCCATAAACCTTTTGCTTCTAGGAAGTTACGGAAGCGAATTAACGGATCTTTCGCTGCCCATTCATTGTCCGTATCCGAATTACGGTAACGTGTTGGATCATCTCCAGCCATCGTATGCGGACCATAACGGTAACACATTGTTTCGATTAGCGTTGGACCTTCTCCAGCAACTGCTCGATCACGTGCATCTTTTGTTGCTACATAAACCGCTAACGGGTCCATCCCATCAACTAATACAGACGGAATACCAGCGGCAATCCCTTTTTGCGCAATTGTTTTCGCAGCTGTTTGTAATTCACGAGGTGTAGAAATCGCGAATTGGTTATTTTGTACGATGAAGATTGCTGGTGATTTGAAGGCACCTGCAAAGTTAATTCCTTCATAGAAGTCCCCTTGTGAAGATCCACCGTCACCTGTATATGTGATTGCAACTGATTTTGAACCACGTTTTTGCAAGCCTAGTGCAACACCTGCAGTTTGAATATACTGTGCACCAATAATAATTTGCGGCGCTAAAATATTGACACCCTCAGGTACTTGGTTTCCAATGAAATGTCCGCGGCTAAATAAAAACGCTTTCGACAATGGAAGTCCGTGCCATATAAGTTGAGGTACATCACGGTAACCTGGTAAAATCCAGTCTTCTTTTTCTAAAGCAAAATGCGATGCTAATTGTGATGCTTCTTGACCTGCAGTAGGTGCGTAAAATCCTAAACGTCCTTGACGGTTCAACGAAATTGAGCGCTGATCCAAAATACGTGTATATACCATTCGAGTCATTAACTCTACTAATTCTTCATCTGATAAGTTAGGCATTGCCGCTTCATTTACAACTTCGCCTTTTTCATTTAATATTTGGAACATTTCGAACTTCGCTTCAATCTCTTGCAAAGTTCCAGTTGGGTTGAATTGATTCATCATTTTTTCATTCATGTAGTACATCCCCTTCAAACTGTATTAAGAAACTTTATAAATACATTAGTACAATACCTTATAAATTTGAGTATAAAGAATAAAATCCTATCGGTCAATCATTATTTACCTACAAATTAGACGTTTTCTTTTTAGAATTTCAAATTATAACAGTTCACCTATCTGTTATACATCCACCATCACTCTGTACTATAATAGTTTATTTTCCCAGGATTCATTCCCTTCTTTAGCTCTCACTGTACGGATAATTTACATCGCGTTCTTCCCTCTATTCCAACCAACTTATAATTTAATTCAGCAAAAGTCTCCTACTACTATCGAATTAAGTTATGCCCCAGTGGATGTCACAGATTTTTTAAAGGAATTTTTCGAGAAAGCTCGAGAAAAATCTGGACGCAATTACGACGAGGCGTCGTAATTGATTAATTCTACTTTCAATACCATGCCCATTTGTCCATTTCTTTACACTTTATTTTCAAGTATCATTCGATTAAATTTCCTGTGAATGTTATTTTATTGCCGGTATTTTTCCATACGAACGTTAAGACGATTGGTGTATACTATTAACTATAAGTAATAATCGAAAGGAAGTTTCACATGATTTTAATGGAAAATATTATCCGCGATGGTCATCCAACATTGCGTACACGAGCTGAAGATTTTACGTTTCCACTTTCTGCGGAAAATAAAAAACTAGCTGGAGATATGCTGCAATATTTAATTAATAGCCAAGATGAAGACATGGCAGAAAAATATGGTTTACGCGGTGGAATTGGCTTAGCGGCGAATCAAGTAAATTGTCTTAAGCGAATGTTTGCACTTCATTTAGAAGACGAACATGGAGAGCAATTAAGCTTCGTCGCATGCAACCCGAAGATTGTGAGCCATTCAGTCGAACAAACTTACCTTACAAATGGTGAGGGGTGCTTATCAGTAGATCGCGCTATCCCCGGTTACGTTCCGCGCTATTCTCGTATTACGGTAAAATTTATGACCGTTGATGGTGAAGAAAAGAAAATGCGTTTATCTGGATTGCCAGCAATTGCATTTCAACATGAACTCGATCATTTAAATGGTGTTCTGTTTTACGATCGCATTAATGCAAAAGATCCATTTGCAGAAATTGAAAATAGCACACCTTTTGGAAGAGATTAATTCTCCCAAAATTAAATGTCTTTATTATAGAAGACGCTCCTCGCGCTATTTAGCATGAGGGGCGTCTTTTTAGCTATTAAATAAGGTTTAATTGTTTCATCGCAAACGCTAAACCATCCTCATCTACATGCTTTGTAATAATCGAAGCAGCTGCTTTTGCTTTTTCATGGCTATTTCCCATCGCTACACCGATTCCAACACCACCTAGCATTTCAACATCATTCAAGCCATCACCAAACGCAACGGTATTTTCCATTGTAACGTTCAAATGTTCAATCAACTTTTGAATCCCTCTCGATTTTGAACCTTCTCTCGGCAATATATCACATGAAAATTGATGCCATCTAATAAATTGGACATTTGGAAATTGTTTTTCGTACAGTTCCTGCTCATGCTGTTCTGCAAATAATAATGTTTGATAAACTGGATTTTGTGAATAATAGTTTGCATCAATCTTTGGATATGGATAATGAAGCGTATTCAAACTTTCTTCAATAGATAAATATTTATCTTTTGAAGCAATCATTTCCTTTTCATTTAAAAAGACAAACGGATGGTTTTGAGTCTCTCCAAAAGCAATTATTTTTTTTAGCTCATCCTTTGCAATTTGGTCTGTATAAATAACTTCTCCTTTATGCACAACATATTGGCCATTAAACGTAATATATGTATCAATTTCAAGTTCCTCTAGTAAGTCTTGAATCATAAAAGGTGCACGCCCTGTTGCAATAGCAATTTCATGCCCATTTTCACGTGCTTTAAAAAGAGCTTCCTTCGCAGATTTTGGTAACTCTTTTCGTGAATTATATAACGTGCCGTCTACATCAAAAAATAGTATCTTTTTCATTGTTTTTCTTCCTCACTTTTTTAATAGTCTATTTACAAATGAAAGAATATTCTGTATAATGATTTTAAGGAGTGATGACCTATGTTAAAACGTCTCAAAAAGAAGTTCTTGAAACAGTTAAAAGGCGTCCTCGGTAAAAAATTAATTGCCTAAAAATTTATACGATTCATGGCGCACCTCATTTTGGAGTTGCGCCATTTTTTTACGTCTAAAATCCTTCGGGGTTTGAAGCCCCACTGAATAGATTTGCCAATTTGGCATTCATCCCCACGTATAGTAGTAGGGGACTTCTGTACCTATCGCTTTGCTTTCGGTATAAATGAATTTGCTGAATCAAGTTAAATATTTCTTCTCAAATGTAAAGGAAATTGATGGGCTTTTCTTTATTTTAAAGGACTCGCGTGATAAGATAAAGGAAATGCATTTTTTCTATTATAGAAGTGCAATAATTATGTTCGTAACTAAAGGAGAGTAACTATGATTTACAAAGTGTATTATCAAGAAAACATCAATGACATTCCAGTTCGCGAAAACACAAAAACTCTTTATTTAGAGGCTTCTTCTGAACGTGAAGTTCGTCACTACTTAAAAGACCGTAACTATAACATCGAGCTTGTTCAACTATTAGAAGGTAACTACCTTGAGTATGAACAAGCAAGCCCTAATTTCACTGTGGAGAACGCTTAATTCTCATGAAATTCGTTAAGAATGATCAAACAGCTGTTTTCGCGCTCGGCGGACTGGGCGAAATCGGCAAAAACACATACGGAGTTCAATTCCAAGACGAAATTATTTTAATTGATGCTGGTATTAAATTTCCGGAAGACGACTTACTAGGCATTGACTACGTTATCCCAGATTATACTTATTTAGTACGCAATGTTGACAAAATAAAAGGACTTTTCATTACTCATGGTCATGAGGATCATATTGGTGGTATTCCTTATTTATTACGTCAAGTAAATGTACCTGTATATGGCGGGAAGTTAGCGCTAGGTCTACTTCGCAATAAGTTAGATGAGCACGGCTTATTACGCACGACAAAGCTAATTGAATTTAAAGAAGACGACATGATCAAATTTAGAAAAACATCTGTTAGCTTTTTCCGTACAACACACAGTATTCCTGACGCATTTGGCGTTGTTGTAAAAACACCACCAGGTAATATTGTCCATACTGGAGATTTTAAATTTGACTTTACACCGGTTGGCGAACCAGCTAACTTAACAAGAATGGCTGAAATCGGTCGTGACGGTGTACTATGCTTACTTTCTGATAGTACAAATGCTGAAAAAACAGATTTCACAATGTCTGAGCGTACAGTTGGAAAAAGTATTGATGACATTTTCCGCAAAGTGGATGGACGTATTATTTTTGCTACATTTGCATCAAATATTCACCGCTTACAACAAGCTACGGATGCAGCCGTAAAGTACGGACGTAAAGTTGCTGTATTTGGCCGATCTATGGACAATGCCATTACAATCGGACGTGAACTTGGTTATATTACTGCACCGAAGGAAACATTCGTTGATGTGCAAAGCTTAAATCGCCTACCAGCAAATGAAGTGATGATATTATGTACCGGCTCTCAAGGAGAACCAATGGCTGCATTATCACGTATCGCAAATGGTACGCATCGTCAAATTCAAATCCAACCGGGTGATACAGTTATATTCTCATCTTCTCCTGTTCCAGGTAATACGATGAGCGTAAACAAAATTATCAACTTATTATTCCGCGCTGGTGCTGAAGTAATTCACGGTGCATTAAATAATATTCACACATCTGGTCATGGTTCTCAACAAGAACAAAAACTAATGCTTCGCTTAATGAAGCCAAAATTCTTCATGCCAATACACGGTGAATATCGTATGTTAAAAATCCATACAGAACTTGCTGAAGCATGTGAAGTTCCACTAGAAAATTCATTTGTTATGGATAATGGTGAAGTTTTAGCATTAAGTGCAAAAGAAGCACATGTTGCTGGTCGCATTCCTTCAGGTGATGTTTATATTGATGGCAATGGGATTGGGGACATTGGCAATATCGTATTACGCGACCGACGCATTCTTTCCGAAGAAGGTTTAGTCATCGTTGTCGTAAGCGTCGATATGGAAAGAAATAAATTGGTATCAGGTCCAGATATTATTTCACGCGGATTTGTGTATATGCGTGAATCAGGTACGATGATTAATGAAGCGCAAAAAATGTTAAACCAACATTTAAATAGCAGCATCCAAGATAAAGATACACAATGGAATGACCTTAAAAATGAAATTACAGACGTTTTAGGACCGTATTTATACGAAAAAACAAAGCGTCGTCCAATGATTTTACCAATCATTATGGAAGTATAATTAAAGGAGAAGGCGCGCATACATTTATGCACCTTCTCCTTTTTCGATTTGCAAAACAAAAAAGACATCAACACCGTCCCTCCTTAGAACAAGTTGATGTCTTTTATCATGTTAAATTACTTTCTGAACGAAGCGATCAATATCTACATCCGCCCCAATAACTAACAATATATCCCCTACCTCGATTCGATCCGTTGCAGCAGGTGAAACCATAATCTCATCACCACGTGTAATACCTACAATATTGACACCATACTTTGCACGAATATCTAATTCAATTAAAGAATGGCCTGCAATTTTTTCACTCGCCTTAATTTCCACAATCGAGTGCTCACCCGAAAGCTCTAAATAATCTAATACACTATTTGACATCATATTATTTGCGATACGAATGCCCATATCACGCTCTGGATGTACAACATAATCCGCGCCAATTTTTCGTAACACTTTTTCATGATAATCATTTTGTGCTTTTACCGTAATTTGCGGAACACCTAGTTCTTTTAAGATTAAAGTCGTCAATATACTCGCTTGAATATTTTCCCCAATCGCTACAATGACGTGTTCAAAATTCCAAATGCCTAAAGACTTAATGACCGACTCTTCCGTCGTATCCGCCACAACTGCCTGCGTCGCAATTTGCGCAAATTCATCTATCCGTTCACTATCCGTATCAATTGCCATTACATTTGCACCTTGTTTGACAAGTTCTCTTACAATACTTCCTCCGAATCGACCTAAGCCGATAACAACAAATTCTTTTTTCATTCTTTCTCCTCCGTGCAAAATCAGTTGCCCATATTTTATCGCATAAATTGCTTTTTCGCTAATAAAACTTCTGTAAAAATAATGAGCTTAAAAAGTTCTAAAGAATTCGACTAATTTTCAATTCTAATTGCTTTGTTGAAATGACACTTGCTGTAAAAAAGCGCAATAATCCATTTTGGTCAAATAAATAAAAGGCAGGCACCATTCGATTTTGAAATGTATCCGATATTTTCAAATGACTATCTACAAATATCGGGAATGGTATATGAAGTCTTTCCACCTTCTCTTTTACCAAATCAATTATTTTATCTTCTTTACTTCTTGGCATATGAACCGTTACAATATTGAGCTTGTTTCCAAATATTTTTTTAAGTTCACTCAGTTTCGCGAATGACTGTTCACACTGATTACAACTAATCGACCAAAAATAAACGAGGACTAGACTCCCTTTATTTTGCCGATTGAACTTGTGCCCATTTAATATTACCTCTTCACCTTCAAGTGGAGGCATTGGATTACGTAATTTCATAACTCCCTCCTTACAATAGAATATGTCTCAATTTTCCTTTCGTCACTTCAAACGACAATTCACTTAAAGCATTTCCAAAAATTCTTTCAATTCCCTTCCTGTTAACGCTCATTTTTAGTTGAATATCACAATCAATACGAAGCTAATTGTAAACGTTTTTTACCGAATAATCCTCGTTTGAGCATGGTTTTATAGTTTCCATTTCAAGGCGAAATTTTGTTTAGCTTTTCTTTAAAATCCCCCTTGAAAATCTTCTAACTTTATGTATAATTATAATTGTTTTCGTAAACTTAAAGTTTTGTTAAAGTAAACTTCTATACTCAAAGTTTAACATAAGTAAACTAGCAGAGGAGCTTGACCGTATGCAAATTGGAACGAAAATCAAGGCGCTCCGATTAACAAAAGGATTGACCCAAGAGGAACTTGGAGAGCGCACCGACTTAACAAAAGGCTATATATCACAATTAGAACGCGATTTAAACTCCCCATCAATTGAAACTTTATTCAATTTATTAGAAGTTCTCGGTTGTACGCCACGAGACTTTTTTGATGATGAGCAAGAAAATGAAAAAATTGTTTTTACAAAAGATGATCAAACAAGCTTTATAGACCACGACAAAAAATATGAAATCGAATGGCTAATTCCAACTTCCAATGAAAAAGAAATGGAGCCGGTCTTCATTACACTACAAAAGGATGCAGAATTTAAAACATTCGAACCATCTTTAGCAGAAACTTTTATATATGTTTTAAACGGTCGTATTCGCGTTGTCATTGGCAATGCTGAATATATTGCAAGTGAAGGAAATGCTGTCTACTATGAAGCCTCCTCCAATCATCAAATTTTTAATGCACATAATGGTATGACAAAGCTGCTATTAGTTGCAACTCAATCTTATTTATAATTTAGGAGGCACATGAAATGGATAACGCGATCATTCGCTTTGAAAATGTCACAAAATCATTCGACGATGGCACAGTCGTATTAAAAAATATTAACTTTGAATTAGAGCGAGGTAAATTCTATACATTGCTCGGTCCATCTGGCTGTGGTAAAACAACCATTTTACGTATTATTGCTGGCTTTACAGAGGCCTCAACTGGCGATGTTTATTTTAATGGGAAACGTATTAATGATGTCCCTGCAAATGAACGTCAAGTAAATACCGTATTCCAGGACTATGCACTATTTCCCCATTTAAACGTTTTCGAAAATGTGGCATTTGGTTTACGTATTAAAAAAGTAAAAGAAGCAGAAGTTCGTGAACGTGTGCAAGAGGCGTTAAAATTCGTCAACTTAGCTGGTTATGGCAACCGAGAAATTCCTGAAATGTCTGGTGGTCAACGTCAACGTGTAGCGATTGCCCGCGCGATTGTCAATGATCCTGAAGTGATTTTATTAGATGAACCATTATCAGCTTTAGATTTAAAGCTACGTACAGAAATGCAATATGAACTACGTGAACTGCAACAGCGTCTTGGCAAAACTTTCGTATTCGTTACACACGATCAAGAAGAGGCGCTTGCGATGAGTGATGAAATTTTCGTTTTATCACATGGAGAAATTAAACAATCGGGTACACCTGTAGATATTTATGATGAGCCGATTAACCGCTTTGTGGCTGATTTCATCGGAGAATCAAATATTGTAGTTGGTACGATGATTGAAGACTATAAAGTAAAGTTTGCAGGCAAGGTATTTGAATGTGTAGATGGCGGTATGAAACCAAACGAGAAAATTGATATTGTCATCCGACCAGAAGATTTAGAAATTACAAAACCTGAAAAAGGCAAACTAATCGTCACAGTTGACACACAATTATTCCGCGGAGTACATTATGAGCTTTCAACTTACGATAAAGATGGCAATGAATGGCTCGTACATTCTTTGAAAAAGGCAGAAGTTGGTGCAGAAATCGGTTTGGACTTTGATCCAGAAGCGATTCATGTCATGCGTTTAAATGAAACAGAGGAAGATTTCGACAAGCGTCTTGAAGCTTATGGGGATGAAGAACATGAATAGTAAAGCAGCTAAAACCCCTTTAATCCCCTATTTATTTTGGATACTTTTATTCGTTATCGCGCCAATTGCCTTAATTTTATATTACTCGCTACTTGATTTAAACGGCAATTTTACATTAGCCAACTATGTGAAATTCTTTACGCCTGTTTATTTAAAAATGACGCTTAGTAGCTTTTGGTATGCATTTTTAATTACAGTATTTACATTAATTTTTGCTTATCCAACCGCTTATTTATTAACAAAAACAAAACATAAAAAGCTTTGGTTAATGCTTATTATTATTCCTTCTTGGATTAACCTATTATTAAAAACGTACGCATTCATTGGTATTTTCGGTCTTTATGGTCCAATTAATGCATTGATTGAAGTATTCGGCTTTAATCCGAAACAAATTTTATTTACTGACTTTAGTTTCGTTTTCGTATCGGTTTATATTTTCATTCCGTTTATGATTATTCCGATTTTTAACTCATTAGATAAAATGAATCCATCATTAGTATTTGCGGCTCGTGATTTAGGTGCGTCTGCATGGACAACATTCCGTCGTGTCGTATTCCCACTGACAATTGATGGTGTAAAAGCAGGGATTCAAGTCACATTTATCCCTGCATTATCATTATTCATGATTACACGATTAATTGCGGGGAACCAAGTTATCACACTCGGTACAGCGATTGAGCAGCAATTCCTTGTTTCACAAAACTGGGGTATGGGTTCAACGATCGCCGTATTCTTAATCGTATTTATGGTATTAACGATGCTTGTTACGAAACAAAATTCTAAAGGAGGACGCGCATAATGAAAAAATTATCCGCTACTTCAAAAGCGTATTTAGTTTTTGTCTTTGCCGTGCTTTATGCGCCGATTCTTTATTTAATTTTCTACTCATTTAATAGCGGTGGCAATATGAATAACTTCGAATCATTTACACTTGAGCATTACCAAGCTGTATTTGAAGATTCGCGCCTTATCGTTATTTTAATCAATACCGTAATTGTTGCCTTGTTATCTGGTTTAATTGCAACGGTAATTGGAACACTTGGTGCGATTGGCATTGTTTCAATTAAAGATAAAAAAATGCGCAATACAATTCTTTCTTTAAACAATGTGTTAATCGTATCACCAGACGTTGTAATTGGTGCGAGTTTCTTAATTTTATTCACAATGATTGGTGTCAAGTTAGGATTCGCTTCGGTACTTGTATCGCATGTCGCTTTCAGTGTACCAATTGTAGTTTTAATGGTTTTACCGAAGCTACTCGAGATGAACACATCATTAATTGATGCGGCTCGTGATTTAGGCGCAACAAAAAGAGACATATTAACACGTGTCATTTTACCGTATATTTCACCTGGTATTTTCGCAGGTTTCTTTATGGCTTTAACGTATTCACTCGATGACTTTGCGGTTACATTTTTCGTTACCGGCAATGGATTTAGTACATTATCTGTAGAAATTTACTCGATGGCACGTGCGGGAATTTCGTTAACTGTCAATGCCATTTCAGGATTAGTATTTGCGATTACTGTACTCGTTGTCATCGGCTATTACTTTATTAATCAAAAGGCAAAATCAGCGACTTCGGAGGGACAACGATGAGAGATTTATTACAAGCAACGATTGCCATTATCATTGTCTGTGTTCTGTTATTTGTCGCTGCTGGCCAAATGCAATCAAAAGGCAGTACAGGTAGCAAGGATACATTAACCATTTTTAACTGGGGCGAATATATCGATACAGATTTAATCAAAAAGTTTGAAAAAGAGACGGGCATTAATGTCATTTATGAAACATTCGACTCCAATGAAGCGATGTTAACAAAAATTCAACAAGGTGGCTCTGCCTATGATGTTGCGGTTCCATCCGAATATACAGTGGAGTCTATGAAGGAAGATAATTTACTCATTCCGTTAGATCACACATTAATTCCAAATATGAAAAATGTGAATGAAGACTTTTTAAATTTATCGTTTGATCCGAATAATGAATTTTCGCTTCCTTATTTTTGGGGGACAGTTGGAATCGTTTATAATCCAAACTTAATCGAGGATCATTTAACATTTGAGTCATGGGATGATTTATGGGATGAATCATTAAAGCGAAAAGTCTTTTTAGTAGACGGTTCACGTGAAGTTATTGGTATGGGCTTAAATACAATCGGTGAATCATTAAATGTGAAAGACGATACAATTTTACGTCAGGCAACTAATAAATTAATTACACTATCACCAAATATTAAAGCGATCATTGGTGATGAAATTACACCATTAATGATTAATAACGAAGCATCTGTTGCGTTAACTTGGTCTGGGCAAGCAGCTGATATGTTGTCGGAAAATGAAGAACTTAACTATGCAGTTCCAGAAGAAGGTTCAAACTTATGGTTTGATAATATGGTCATCCCGAAAACATCTAAAAATGTAGAAGGTGCGCATAAATTTATTAACTTTATGTTAGATCCAGAAAACGCCGCTCAAAATGCTGATTATGTCGGCTATTCTACACCAAACGAAGCAGCGTGGGCTATTATGGACCCAGAAGTCATTACAGACGAACGCTTTTATCCAGACAATGAACTACGCGATAAGCTAGAAGTATACGAAAACCTTGGTCTTGAATGGCTTGGAAAATATAACGAATACTTCTTAGAATTTAAAATGAGCTTGAAATAATGTAAGCAGGAGCTGTCCTTTTTAGGGCAGCCCCTGCTTTTTTCTTAAGAAACATTCAGAAATTCTTAAGAAATTGCTTCACTTTCTATTAAGTTTTTAGCGTTATACTAAAAATAGAAATTTACATTTTAAGAATAAGAACGCCAAAATTTGACCAAACTTTTGTGGAATTCTTCAATTTGGCGAAAATAAGAATATGATAAAAGAGGCAATGAAATGAGAAAATGGATCGTACTTTTATTAATAATTGCTATTGGTTTATGGGGTTTTGATATGAGCCGTTCTACTACGGATGAACAACCTCAGCAAAATTTACACATCCTGCATGGTGATTTACGATTAATTAATAACCAATTCGCAGTGGATGAAACAACCATTCCAAATGATATAAAACTGGCAACAGAAGTCATTCAATATGCTGAAATTTCGGATGCTACTACAGAAATTTCTAAACGTCTTGCCCAACATTTAAATGTGATGTTAAAAGAAGCACATGAAGAAGGCATTACGAACTTTGCAATCAATAGTGGTTTCCGCGATTTCCACACCCAGCAAAATGTCTTTAAAGAATTTGGTGAAGACGTTGCGCTACCAGCTGGCTATAGCGAACATAATTCAGGACTCGCCGTCGATATTGGTTCAACGAGCGGTCCAATGGGCTTATCTGATGAAGGCACTTGGCTCGCTCAAAATGCTTGGCGTTACGGGTTTATTTTGCGCTATCCTGAAGGAAAAACAGCAATAACAGGTATTGCTTTTGAACCTTGGCATTTCCGCTATGTCGGATTGCCGCATAGCGAAATTATGTATAAAGAGCAATGGGTACTTGAGGAGTATATTTCCTATTTGCACACGAATGGATTTTATAAAACGAACAATGGCACTATGATTTCCTATTATCCATCTATTGAAGATGCCCAGGAAGCTTTGCAAAATTTAAGCGACTATGAGCTGTCTGGAGATAATCAACAAGGCATTATTATTACAAATAATGAATCTGAATAACATTAAGAAGCTGTCACTACAAGGTTCGCTATTATAATCTTGTGCGACAGCTATTTTGTCTTTTTATATAATGGAACTCCCTTCCCGCTACCGTTGCATTCCTAAACGTTCTTATCCCCTTTACCTTGTAATCGTGACAATCAAAGAATAGATGATTTTTGTCGCGATTACAGGTACAATATGAATACTAATCGAAATCAATTTCAGAAATCGAAATATTTTTGATAGAAGGGTAGGCTCTAGATGGAACAAAAATCAAATAAAATTGTTCTCTATTTATTAATGTTCAATATGTTTATTACGATGGGCGGGGTCGGCATTATCATTCCCGTCATGCCTGCCTACTTACACCTTTTTGGCGCAGGTGGTCAAGTACTTGGCTTTTTAGTTGCTGGATTTGCGCTGGCACAATTTTTACTTTCACCTGTGGCAGGCGATTTATCAGACCGTCACGGACGAAAAATCTTTATTATTTCAGGGCTCGTTGTATATGGTTTTTCGCAACTATTATTCGGTTTTGCATCCGAAGTGTGGGTATTATTTTTAGCGCGCTTTTTAAGTGGCGCGGGTGCCGCCTTTATCATGCCGCCAATTATGGCATTCGTGGCGGATATTACAACCTTTGAAGAACGTGGAAAAGGAATGGGCATGATTGGTGCTTCCATGTCACTTGGCTTTATGATTGGGCCCGGTGTCGGTGGTTTACTGGGGAATATCAACTTAACTTTCCCATTTTATATAGCTGGTACAGTGGCGTTTGCAGCTGCTATTTTATCTGCAATCTACTTACCAAACATTAAAAATACAGCCGCGAATAAGGCACCACGTGAAAATCTCGTCAAACAACTCACGCGTTCATTCAAAACGTCTTATTTTGTATTTTTACTCGTTGTCTTTACATTTAGCTTTGGTATCGCCAATTTCCAAACGACACTTTCTCTTTATTTAGATAAGGTGTTTAACTACACACCTACTGATATCGCGGTTATTTTAACGGTTGGCGGATTTGCCGGAGTTATTTTACAAATGTTTGTCATTAATATTTTGTTCAAACGTTTTGGAGAAATGAAAGTAATTTTAGTCAATTTATTAGTAGCTGCAATTACAATGTTACTCATTATTTTCGTGAGTGGTTTCTTCGTCATCCTACTCGTCGCTACGTTGTTCTCGATTGCAACAACATTTATTCGCCCAGCTGTTAATACTCTTATTTCGAAAATGGCAGGTGAGGAGCAAGGCTTTGCTGCCGGGATGAACAATGCGTATATGAGCTTAGGTAATATGTTTGGTCCAGCGCTTGCAGGAATTTTATTCGACTGGAATTCAGAAGCACCTTATTACTTAGGCTCTGTTATTTTAGTCGGTTGTTTCATACTCGCTTTTATGTGGACTTCAAAAAAAGTGCCACATTTAATGAAAGCATCATAAAAACAAATAAAGCTGTCCCCTTTGCAAATGCACAATGGGGACAGCTTTTCTTAATGAGACACTCTTAACTTTTTAATCGCAATGGCTAAACTCAATAATCCAATTACACTATAGCCAATTACATAAATCCATACTGGGTTCAGCTCAATTTTCGTCATTTCAGTAATGCCGAGTGCAATGTCTGGAGAAATGACACTAAGCGCTACCGCAAATGGATTTAAGCTAATCCATACATACGAAATGGCCATTAATCCACCTTCCACACCATTTACTAGACCGACTAAAAAGAATAGAAACGTAAAAAATGCGAAGAAAATAGCGACCCCGTAAGTAGAAATCATGGAAACGATCGTCTTTTTCGTAATGGTTGAAAACATAATTCCGACGCTCCCTAGTGCAAAAACTGTTAAAATAAAGAGCAGAAATATCGCCACTACCATGCTTGGAGAGACACCGCCAAACAGAAATACGATGCTGTATAACGGTAAGGTCGCCAGTAAAATAACGATTAAAAATGCTAATGACGCCATTAATTTACCAATAATAATTTGCGCGGAAGTTTGCGTCGTCGTCAATAATATATTTAATGTTTGCTTTTCTCTCTCCGTACTAATCGCACCCGCTGTTAGCGCTGGCGCAATAAATAAAATAAGTCCCATTTGCAACACGGTTAAACAGGCAAATAATAAAAAGCTTTGCGATGGCTGGAAAAATCCGCTTGCTGTATAACCCGTCATCAAGTAAAAAAAGGCAACAATGAATAATGTTAACGCGATTAAATAAAATGCAATACTGGAAAAGCTTTTGGCATTGCGAAAGCGTAATTTTAATTCCTTCAATAATACTGGATTAAATGGTTTTTCATTCATGCTTCGCTACCTCCTCGGTAATGACCATAAAGACATCTTCCAAGTTTTTATCTTCCACTTCAAATGCCGTCACTTGAATACCTGCTCCAATGGCCGCCTTTAATACGTTCGCCTGCATTGCATCGTCCCCATTCAATACAAAAGTTACGCTATTTTCAAAGTCGTTTTTTTCTACATGCGCCACTTGCTGCTGTAAGAAAAATTGCTGTGCAATGTTTACATCTCCTAGCACTTTTACCGTTATATACTTATCACCTTGTAGCTGCGCTTGAATTTCCAATATATTCCCACTTGCAATTAACTTCCCACTATCCAATACCCCTATTTCATCACAAATTTCCGCAAGCTCAGGCAAAATATGTGAGGAAATAAGAATCGTTTTTCCAAGCCCTTTTAAATCCTTTAAAATATCGCGCATTTCTACCCGTGCACGTGGATCTAATCCAGAAGCAGGCTCATCTAAAATTAAAATTTCTGGGTCGTGCATTAATGTTCGCGCTAAACATAAACGCTGCTTCATTCCCCTTGATAAGTCATCTACATATTGGTCGCGTTTATCCGTAAGTCGAACAAGCGCTAATAGCTCTGTAATTTTTTGTTGTCGTAAAGTTGCAGGCATTCCATAAGCCGCCCCGTAAAAATCTAAATATTCCTCCGCTTTTAGTTGATCATACACACCAAAAAAGTCTGGCATGTAACCAATTTGAGCACGTACTTCATGCGGATTTTGCACAACGCTTTTTCCATTTACTAAAATGTCTCCCGAAGTTGGGTGAATTAACGTTGCAAGAATTGAAAAAGCCGTTGATTTACCCGCGCCGTTTGCTCCAACAAAACCAAAAATTGTTCCATTTTTAATTATTAAGGACAGTTCATTCAGCGCTTTCAATTGCCCATAGTTTTTTGTCAGTTGCTGAAATTCAATCATTTTTTTGCTCTCCTTTCAGCGTGATTTCAGGCAAGTTTAACTGTTCCAAATTGCCACCTTCGCTCACTTCCCATTGAATGATTATTTCCCCATCATTTAAATAGGAATGGACATTTTTGGTTGAAAAGTTTGTATCTATCTTCTCGAACTGCTTCGTCTCCACATTATATATCGTTGCACGCATTATTGAATGTTCCGTTTTATAGTGCAAACTTGACCAATCCATCGCCATATTTTGAATAGGTAATGCGAGACGATAGGATACATCATACGTACCTGGTGCTAAATAAACTTCTTGCACGGATGAATTGAATGGTTCCTTTACTCCTCCGTAAAGTGTTTCGGAATAGGTCATATTAAATGCTTCATTTGTTAACGCAACTTCATCCGTAAGTGTTGTTCCAACATCATGAATTGGCTGAACAATTAATACGTTTGAAGTAATTTTTGCCTTTTGAGATAACCTTGCGCCAAGTGGTACATGATTGGCACGCGCAATAATAGCAGGTGCGGCCTCTGTTGAAAGTGTTGAATAGGCAAGGGTATTTAATCGGTCTTTCCACACTTTATCGATTGTTACGGGTGTTGGTGTTGTATAGTCCCTTATTGGCTGCGTTATCGGCAATAAAAACGTTGTCGGGATTTTTTCTTCAATCGTTTCCACTTGACCTTTCTTTAAATTTCCAATAGATATCAAATTCGCTCCTGTCCAAAGCTTCACATCGGTTACATCCGTTTGTAATTCATTCGTAATTGTCCCAGTCAATTTACCGTTATCATTTGTTAGATTTAACTTAAATTTCCCTACTTCAATCGGGCCTTTTCCTACAATTGTTTCAACGTCCCAATACGCGACATTTTTCATGATAAATTCATTTTCCTTCATAAAACTCCATTGCCCTTTTTGGAGATCCATTCGATTCGAATTTTGATTATTGTAAGCAGTAATCTCCAAACCGTCTGCTAATTCAAACGTATAATCGCCTCTTTTATTTGTTAGCAAAGATTGTGCGAAATACTGTTGGTCTATTTCATTTCCTACTTTAATAACCGCACTTTGCTGAATTTGTGGTTGGGTAAGGCGATCTCGCGCACCTACTAGGAAAAGCAAGATTGAAACCATAATGGAAATAGTAGGTATAATCCACCATGCATGTTCTCTTTTATCTTTCCGTTTGAGTAAAAAATAGATCACTGGGCTTATTATTAAAATATAAAGCGCAAACACACTAATAATAATCCACGTCGAAAATTGAAATGCTGGGAATAGCTCATTCACAGGGACAACCCGGTCCACCATCTCGTCATCAATGGACGCTTTGTATATTTCCTTATTTCGGAAGTCAATTAATTTAGCAAATAAGTTCGCATAGCCGTCCATTTCAATTAAAGTTGAATCGGTCCATGAGAACGCGGTTTGAATGAGCATACCGCTTCCAACCTTTTGTTTCGCCGCAATCAGTTGACCATCTATTTCTATCGCTTGCGCATTCGGCAACAATTCACTCGTCCGAATTGACATTGGATTTGTAAATTTACCCTCGCCTGTAAAATCCATTAATTGTACTGGACTAATTTCGGAGGTCCCCCCTGTTGCTTGCAACGCCGCATAAGAAGCGAGCGGTGAAAAGGCAACATCTTCTTTTATGACAAGCTGGCCTCCCTGCTTCATCCATTCAATTAAAATATCAAATTGATTTTGTTCTATCGTTTTTAGTGGATCTGCCAAAACAACTGTATTTAAAAAATCAATGGAACGAATATCGGGAACCAAATCTCCTGAAAACGATGGATAGTTTTGCACTTCCAACAATCTTCCTTTTTCAATTGTCCGCAGTTTTTGTAATGCTTGTGTTACTTGCGGATGGCTAAAAACACCAACAACATGTGTTTCATACTCAAATAAAGTTGGCTTTCTATTTTCAAATTGAAAATGCTCAACTTTTCTTCCATTTTCAACACCACCTTCATACAATTGAACATATCGCTGCCCATTATCTGAATATAGATTGTATGGATAACTTCCGATATAAAATTGTTTGATTCGTTTTTCATGTGGTGCAAGCTTTAATGGGATGACTTGCGCTGTTTGTAGCATATAATTCGTTGGATAAGTCGTGACAAGCTCCCCTTCAAATGGTGTTTCATCATTTTGAAGTGTCAACGTGACAGCAATCGGTCGATCAAATTTCCCTTGTCCTTGCAATCCATATTCTGCTGTAATCGAAACTTCGGCCGCTACATTTATAGCTGGAATCAACCAAAGCAATAGGACAATACAGGTCATCATTTTCTTCATATTAACCCACCCCTCTTTTCATTAATACGAAATTCACACCGCGAGGTTCCAGAATAATCAAACAATTAACATGAAACTTGTGCACTCTTTCTATTTAAAAGAAGTTACCCGTTTAACAATATTTATCAAACGGGTAACTTCGATTACATTTCCTACTAAGATTCACCATTAGAATAATCATATAAGCATCTCGCGTGGTCTTGTACAACATCTACAAAGGCCTCAACTTGACGCAATTCAAAGGATGATTCATAACCAATAAGCCATGTATCACGTGTAAGTCCATGATCCTTTTCTGAATTCGTTAATGGAATTTTATTGACCTTTTCTTCCCCATTCAGTGTAATCGAAGGCAAAATTGCATAACCTATCCCATTAACCGCCATTTGTTTACAAGTCTCGATTTGGTCGACGATAATTTGATGCTTCGGGTTAAAATTAAAATGTCGTTGCCACCATTGCTGAATTTCTTGATAATAATCGGAGTCACTTTTAAATTGAATAAACGGACGATCTGACGTTAATATATCCTCTATATCCGCTAATTCCTTATCCACTAAATACATCATATCTCGGAATAAATGAATTTTCTTGCCTTTCCAATCTGCTTGACCGCGGACAATCCCAACATGTGCCTCCCCTTCATAGAGCGCCTTTACAATTTCAGAACTCCACCCCGTCATTAATGAAATTTTGGCATCTGGATATTTCGTCACAAAATCTTTTAACACTTTTGGCAGCCAGTTTTGTCCGACAATCGATGCACAAGCAATTTTCAATGTACCGTGAACTTTTGAATTGAGCGCTTGAATCGTTTCAAATACTTCCTCTTGCTTTACAATAATTTCATTTGAATATTGGATGACTAGTTCTCCTGCTGGTGTCGGAGTTAATCCCTTTTGCGAGCGTATAAATAGCTGTGCCCCCCAGTCCTTCTCAATTGATTGCAAACGCTGCGATAAAGCTGGCTGTGTCAAAAATAAACGTTCTGCCGCTTTCCGCATATTTCTTTCCTCTGCTAAAATCTTGATAATTTCTGCCTCTGTTACAGTCATTGCGTTTCCTCCAATAAATCCACTTATCTCATGTTTCTCCACTTTTTCGAGTTAACAAACAACCTCGCTTATTTTGGACTTTCAATATTATACTTTTTATAAATTCCATTAAAAAATCGGCAAAATCCCCCATTGGACCTTGCCGACTCTTACTATCTATGCATTATGCTGATAAATGTATTTTTTTAATTGCTTCAAAATAATTCGTCGCGTCATAATCCCAACAAATGTGCCATCCTCATCCACAACACATAAGAAGGCATGGTTAATGACTAAATCAAGTGCCCGCTGAAATGTATCTGACAGCTTTAAATACACAACAGCTGGATCCATAACCTCTTCCACTCGAATATCCGATAATTTTTCATATTCAATTCGTTCTAAACCTAAAATGGCTTCTGTTATCATTTTTGTGCTTAATAAACCTTGTAATCGATACTTCATATCCAAAACAGGAATGGAAGAATAACCTGTTTTCGTTAGTACAAGTAAAGCATGTTCTGCACTATTTCCACTTTGTACATGTGCTACTTTTTCAGACGAAATAATAAATTCACTTATGGGCATATCTAATAAAGCTCTGTTGTTAACTGAAATCATGACCTCATACTCCTTTATCCCGCTTATAACGGGCAGTAAACACTAAGTAAGCTAAGGAATTATCGTTGACAAATTTCCCTAAAAAATACTATGACTTATAAAAAATCAAATCAATTATGCGCTTGGATTCAGCTTTGTACTTAGACCTGCACGATATAGGTCAGTTAGTTGTTGTTACATAGACGTAAAGAACTCAAGGAATTCCTTTTCGAATTCATGACGTTCGCTAAAAACAAGTTACACAGCGTCTATTTACTTACTTCTATCATAACATAATTGCCAATTTTTTGACCATGAATGGTGCCTAGTGTTTTAAAAAAATGAGTAAGGTACTAGTTCATACCATGCTCTTCAAAAGAAAAACGCAACAAAACGAAAAGGATCTCCCGTCTTGTTACGTATGTTTTATCAACCTTTTGCCCAATAATAAAAGATAATCGATCCTGTAAATAAACCAAAAATGATGTACGACAAAATTATTGGATTCAATAAAAAGGGATGCTCCATAATTGGCTCTGGAATATCCGAATCTCGTTCTTGCCCACTTTCCTCAATACCGTGGCCAACTCGTACAGTAAGCCAGTAGCCTACTACACAAAGAATGACACATACAAAAATTGTTGGGTATAACCACATACCTATTGAAACCGCCCCCTTTTGCAGTACAAATAGTATGTGGCATTTCCATTATTATTATTCCTTAGGGCTATTAGATTAAGTTAAAACGGAAATTGATTTAACCATGATCCGCCATCAAGCGTAATACATTCCCCATTTAAGTAACTTGCCTTGTCTGATAGCATAAACGCAGCCAAATCTGCAATTTCTTCTGGTGTTCCTAAACGGTGTAATGGAACAGAATTAATTGTGCGTTTCGCTTGTTCTTCAGACTCCCATAATTTATCCGCGCCACCTGTTCGTTCAATTGGTCCTGGAGCAATGGCATTAGCGCGAATGCCGTATTGTCCGCCCCACTCAACAGCAAGCGTTCTTGTAATGGACAGTACCCCTGCTTTAGCAGCTGCAGAATGGATAACTCCCGCTCCTGCGCCCCAAGCATACGTAGCCACCATATTTAACATGGATCCTTTAATGCCGTTTTCAATCCAGTAACGCCCCACTGCTGACGAACAATAAAAAGTACCATTTAATACAATATCAATAACTGCTTTCCATCCATTTGGTGATAACTTTTCTGCATGCACTAAAAAGTTCCCAGCTGCATTATTTACTAAACTATCTACTCGTCCAAACTTTTCAACTGCAAAATCAACCATTGCCTGCGCTTGGTCTGGATCGCGTACATCCATTTGGAATGTTTCAATCGTTGAACCATTTGCTAAAATTTCCTGTTTTGCATTGGCTAAACGTTCTTCATCGCGACCTGTAATAACAACATTCGCACCTTCTTTTACAAATTGTTTCGCCATACCAAGACCCATCCCACTTGATCCACCTGTAATAATAATCGTCTTATTTTGTAACATCATCAAAATCCCCCTTTATCAAAAATGAACAACCATTCATTACCCTATTTTACTACAAAAATCAAAAAATACCTATAAGTTTCTGAATATTTGTACTTCAAATCATCTTTTCATTTTTAAGGGGGTGTATACCGATAGCAAATCATTAGGAAGATCGGAAGGCAGATTCATTCAGAGGGAGGTGTACTCTTATGAAAATTATCAATTCAATCATAGGGTTTATTATTATTTTTATAGGCTGCTTTTTTATGACCATTACAATTGAACATGCATCACTCCAAACACTTATGTACAAATTTTTTGGCGCATTTATATTAATCGGTGGGCTTCATTATTTGAAAAAGGTTTCTAATTTTAGAAAACAAGAATAGCTTCATTAGAAAAAGCGTGTGCCTAAGATGCAAATTGGCAACACGCTTTTTAATGGGATTTTCTTATTCCTCTACAATTGTCCCTAAAGACTCGATTAAAAATATTTCTTGGCTGTTAATGCGCGTGTCACTATTGTGATCCTCTTTATAATGATACTTTCCATTAGAATCTTGAATACGCGCTTTTTGATTGTCCTCTAATTGCGCTTCCATAATGCCCATAATCCGTTTTTTTATGTCTGGGGAATAGATGGGGAATAAAATTTCCACACGTTTAATCATATTGCGCGTCATCATATCTGCTGACGATAAAAACACTTTATTTTCCCCATTATGATGGAACCAAAATATACGTGAGTGCTCTAGGAAACGCCCGACAATACTCGTCACTGTTATGTTTTCACTAATTCCCGCAATTCCTGGGCGAATGCAGCAAATCCCTCGAATAATTAATTCAATTTGCACCCCTTCTATTGATGCTTCATACAGCTTCATCATTAAATCCTTGTCTGTTAAAGAATTCATTTTCGCACGAATAAAGCCATTGCCATGCTGTTTATGCATAGTAATCTCTTCATCTATTAAATGAATGAATTCATCGCGAATATCAAAAGGCGCGACAACGATATGATGGAATTTTGGCTTTTCTGTATACCCGCTTAAATAATTGAAGAAATTCGTCGCATCAATACCAAATTCCTTATTTGAAGTAATAATCCCCATATCGGTATAAATTTTAGCCGTTGCATCATTGTAATTTCCCGTTCCTAGATGCACAAAGCGTTCAATTTTTCCATGACGATGGCGTACTACTAGTGTAATTTTAGAGTGGGTTTTCAAATTATTCATACCGTAAATGACTAAACAGCCCGCTTGCTCCAATTGTTTTGCCCAGTGCACATTATTTTCTTCATCAAAACGTGCTTTCAATTCGACTAATACCGTAACTTGCTTGCCATTTTCAGCAGCTTGCTTTAAAGCCTGAATAATCGGTGAATTCCCGCTAACACGATACAATGTTTGCTTAATCGCTAACACACTTGGATCTTTTGCTGCCTCCGCAATAAAATCGACAATCGGTACAAAAGATTCAAATGGATGGTGGAAAAAGATATCTTGAATTAATGTTTTTTCGAAAATATTTTCATCCGATTGTAAGTCTTGCGGTGGTTGTGGGATAAAACTTTCATATTCTAAATGTTCTCTACCAACTGAAATCGCTTTAACAAACCCAAACATCGCTGTTAAATCAAGTGGCCCATCAATTTTAAATACATCCGATTCCTCAATTTCAAATTCATCTAATAAATAGTCTAAAACGTCATCATTCATCTCACCATCACGTACTTCTAAGCGCGAACCAACGCCCCATTTACGCTTCTTCAACTCTTTTTCAATTTCAACGAGTAAATCTTGTGCCCCTTCCTCGTGAATCGTTAAATCTGCATTACGCGTTAATCGGAAAGCCTGTGTTGACTTCACTTTATACCCAAAAAATAAGTGATTAACATTGTTAGAAATCACATCTTCTAGCAAGACATACACCGTTTCATTATTCCCTGAAGGCACTTTAATAAAACGTTCTAGCACGGATGGTACTTGAACAATCGCCACTTTATCCATACCTTCATTGTCTATTCCATTGTTTTCTAGCATGACAAGTAAATTTAATGTGCGTCCTATTAGTGTTGGGAATGGCCGATAAGCATCTACTGCTACTGGCGTTAATACTGGGAAAATCGTTTCCTCAAATAATTCATTAATATAACTTTTTTGCTCGGGTGAAAGTAGTTTTAAATCTCTTACATGCACATTTTCCTGTGGCAGTAAATCATCAACTAAATGGCGATAAACTTCTGTTTGACGGCGTACTAAAGCTTGTGTTCGCTCCGCAATTTTCGTTAGCTGTTCTTTCGGCGTTAAGCCCGATTTATTTTCAGGTTTATGGAAGTTTGCGCGAATTTGATCTTGTAAACCCGCAACACGAACCATAAAAAATTCATCTAAATTCGAGCTGAAAATCGCTAAAAACTTCAAGCGCTCTAATAGCGGATTATTAATATCCTCGGCTTCCTCTAATACACGCTCATTAAATGCTAACCAACTTAGCTCGCGGTTATTATAATATTGAGGTTTAGCAATTTCTTCTAATAACTGCAATTTCGCTACTTCATCGTTTGATTGAAAATTTGGGTTCGAAACACGCTTTTCTTCTATATTAGCCATCATACTAAATCCGCCCTTCTTCATTGAAAACTAGTTGCACTGTTTTTTTAAATACGCGCTCAATATGCTTTTTTTGTTTTTCAGCTTGCGCGAATTCTGCAATCGCCCGTTCACTCGTTGAAATCACAAGCTGGATATGATCATCTACTTTTTCCATTGCCATATTTTTTACAACATTTCGTTTCGTCATATTTAATGCATACACAAACTTAAGTATCGCGCCAAAATCCCGCAATTTTTTTAAGTCATCCTTTGAAATCCACGTTTCAAAAGGCTCTGCAAAACGTTGGAAATAGTCGCGGTTTTTATAAGATGCTAATAATGCCAATTTCACGCGCTCTACATGTGATAAACCATTGATTGATTGATTTGAAATTAAATAGAACGTATGCTGACTGGAAGAATCTAGCTCAATATATTCACCAATAGCATACACACGCGCCGCCCTTCTCAATAACTGAAAATCATTTTCCTCATAGATCAGTAAATTCAATTGACAGCATTGCTCGTAAAATTGCGAGGCTAACTGAACGAGCGTCTCTACTTCCTTCTCAGAACGATTATAAGTTAACGCTAGCCGCCGTGCGTTGTCATCAAACACATTATACTTATCGTAAGCTTGTGGGTTCTCCTGTAAAACACGACTAATGATAAGCCCTTCCCGTAACCCTTTTTTACTAATTTGGATGACATCTGTATGTACAGCCGTCATTAGCGCAATAAAAACTTCTAATGCAAGAACAATGCTATCTGCTCGGTCCGAAGATAAACCATCTAATTGTTTCAATTCCTCAAAGGTAAGTTTTGTTAATTGATTTTGTAAGTCCACTAAGTTATTTAATTTCATTTCGTATTGGTGAACGCCAGATAGTGGATAGTCCATCTGTTGTTGATGGATTTGAGCGATATTTCGCGCACTCCCCCCAATTGCAATGACAGGCAATTTTATTTCTTTCATCCATTCTACAGACGAAAATTGATTGGTGACAAAGCTCCGTAATTGTTCCCTTTCATCTGTACTAATAATCGTACCACGCACGAACTTTTGCATAAGTGAGACCGTACCAAACGGAAAACTAATTGTTTTTTGCAACTTTTTATTTTTAAATACAGTAATTTCTGTGGAGCCCCCACCAATATCAATTGTAATAGCAGAAGGCGTATCCATTGAATTTGCCACTGCAACAAATCCATAATACGCTTCTTCTTCTTCGCTTAAAATATCGATGGACAAGCCTGTTTTTTCTTTCATTCGCGCAATGATTTCAGCGTTGTTGATCGCTTGTCTTACCGCAGCTGTTGCGGCAGCTTTGACATCGGTTACACGATAATCAGCTAATATGAGCTTAAATGAATTCAATATATCCGTTAAAAGAAGAATCCCTTCCTCAGACATTTCACCACTGGGCAAAATATACGTTCTTAAACGTGCGACTGTTTTTATATTGCCAAATTCACGTAAGCCCTCATTTTTATCGTATGAATATAACACTAAGCGAATGGTGTTGGAACCAATATCGATAATGGCCGTTTTTAAATTTTCCATTTTACGCTGTCACCTCTTGCTGAAATATAATTACATCAAATTACTTTTAACACAAAATCATACAGTTTTTTCAAAAAAAGCCGGAATTACTTTTTCAAGTATCCGGCTTAACTTTTCATTTTTTCATTTACAGCTAAATTATAAAATTAACTTATCCATTTTTAAAATTAACTCGGCAATTTCAGGTTTTGAAATTTGTTCTTCTGCTCCAACTTGATCACCTTTATGACGTAAATCATCTGTAATTAAGCTAGAGAAAATGATAACCGGTAATTTTTTCAAATCTGCATGTTCTTTAATCTTTTTCGTTAAATGGTGACCATCCATTTGCGGCATTTCAATATCAGTTACAACCATTTGTACATGGTTTTCAATGTTTTTGTCGGCTTTCACAAGCGTTTCTAAGTATTCATAAGCATCCCGTCCATTTTCGAAAAACTCGGTATTCACATAGCCTGCCTCATTCATCGTATCAAATAACAGTTTACGTAATAAAGGCGAATCTTCTGCAATTACGACTTTCTTCTCTGTACGTTCACGCTTACCAAGCTTTTTAACTGCATCCACACTAATGCTTGATTCTGGGTTTATATCGACCATAATACGTTCAAAGTCTAATAATAAAATCATTTCATCATTACGCTTAATAACGCCGATTACTTGAGATGTGCCACCTTGATACATATCAGACGGTTTTTCAATCTGATCCCATGAAATACGGTGAATTTGCGTGACATTATCTACATGGAATACAACGCGTTGTTTATTGAACTCTGCTACGATGTATTTTTGCTGTGGGCTGCGAACGTCCGTTGGAATGCCTAAAACCTTTAACATATCTACAACCGGCAATACCTCGCCGCGCAATTGAATAATGCCCTCCACATGAGGGTGTACATGCGGAATAAATGTAACGGGGATCGGCTGGATAATTTCCTTTACTTTAATTACATTAATACCAAATTTATTATTAGCAACTTCGAATTCAACAATTTCTAGTTCATTCGTGCCACTCTCTAGTAAGATTCCTTTTGAGTTCTCCAAAGTATGCCACTCCTTCCAATTTACCAAGTTTAATATACATCCATTGTATCACAGGGGATTAAAATCTCATATAAACGTTTTGTGACACAAATTGGGATAAATACTATCAAATAGTACAATTAACGATAGTTCTTAATTAATGCTTGTGTACCATTTTCCCCGTAGCCTTCTTCTAACAATTTGTCATACATTGATTTTGCTAAGCTTAAGCCCGGTAGTTGTAAATTCATACGTTCCGCCTCATCTAGTGCAATTTTCATATCTTTAATCATATGTTTAATATAGAAACCTGGGGCTAAATCTTCGTTAAGAATACGTGGAGCTAAATTGGATAATGACCATGACCCAGCTGCACCAGCAGTAATCGAGCGCAACACTTCTTCCATTTTTAAACCTGCACGCAAGCCATAAGCCATCGATTCACAAATGCCAATCATGCCAGATGCAATCGCAATTTGATTACACATTTTCGTATGCTGTCCCGCACCTGCATGCCCCTGGTAAATAATATTTTGACCAAACACTTCAAAAATTGGTTTTAGCTGTTCGAAAATTTCCTCATCGCCCCCAACCATTAACGATAAAGTACCATTTTTCGCCCCAACATCCCCACCTGATACAGGTGCATCGAGACTATGTATGCCTATTTCTTTTGCTTTTATATATAGTTTTTGTGCTAATGTTGGCTCTGATGTTGTCATATCCACAACAATCGCCCCTGATGCCACAGATGAAAAAATACCATTCTCCCCGTTATATACTTCTTCCACATCAGCTGGATAGCCTACCATTGTAAAAATAATTTGTTGTTCCTTACTCGCTTCTGCCGGTGTCGCAGCCCATTTCGCACCGAGTGAGATTAATACATCCGCCTTACTTCTAGTCCGTGTATAAATCGTTACGTCGTGACCTGCATTTAATAAATGTTTAACAATACTTGTACCCATAACGCCTGTTCCGATAAACCCAATTTTTTTTGAATCCATTTTAAAGCCCCCTCATTGTTTTATTTCATTTTAACAAAATAAGGGTAAACTTCAATGGAACATAATGAATTGTTACATAATTTAAAAAACTCCACAGCTATCTATCTGTCTGTCTACTTCAATTTTTGAATTATGCTGCTACCTACATTGTGCAGGTAACAGCGCAATTCATTTCAATGAAGCGAGTTAATTTAATACTTTTAACTTTACCGTTTTAACGCCCCATGCCATCGCATTATCATAAGATGGAATAAATACGTCAATTTTATTTCCTTTAATAGCTCCACCCGTATCTCCAGCAATCGCTTCCCCGTAACCTTCCACCCATACCTTTGTACCAAGGGGAATGACCCGTGGATCAACGGCGATTACTTTTCGATTTGGATTGGCGCGCAAATCAATACCGTAAGCGGTCGTCCCAGAACAGCCTGTACAATAAGCCGTATATGCCGTTGCGGTCACAACCATTTCTTTAGAGTCCACGTCAGGTTCGGGGGGCTCTACTTCCTCCTTTACTTCTACTGCAGGTGGTGGATTATTCACCGTTACGATGATTTCCTCCTGCTTTTCTGGCTCATTTTCCTCAACGGTTATTCCATTTGCATCCTCACCCTCTACATTCAATTGTTGTCCAGGGTAAATCAAATAGTCGTTTAACTGATTTTGACTTATGAGTGAATCAAGTGGAATATCATGCGCTAATGCAATGCGGTACAAATTATCTCCCTCAACGACGGTATAAACCTCTTCTACTAAATCATCGTTAAAGGTGACTGACGAATCTAAAGTATCCCTATTCCAACCGTATAAACCCATTTCTTTATCGATATATATATCGGCAATATTGTTATCATGTATTGGTGCAGGATATTCCATTGCTGCATATGTTACCGAATTCATCGAAATTGCAATAATTGCAAAGATAAAAAAAACTTTAAACTTCAACATAATGCTCCTCCTCTGTAATAATTTGGTGAATTTCGTCCAGTGTTGCCCGAAAGTTACAAAGAATAAACATAATTTAAAGAAAAAGAAGAAAATTGTACCAATATTGACTTACTAATTAAGCTTTTTCATTCAGAATTTACTGCTTGTGTCCGGGAAAATTCGCTTGGAGGCTGACCTGAATTTGTTCTATCCGGCACTTTGGAGGTTCTATCCATTACTTTTTGATTTTTATCCATCACTTTCAACTTTCTATCCGTTATACTAATCAATCCATCTACTTTTTGAGAATAATTTATACATTCACTCGTTGTATTAAGTGAAAAGGCTTTTTCAATAGAAAAGGGAGCGAAATAAATGAAAAGTACACCGGCAAATTTTATTTTGCGATTAAAAAAACAAAAGGAAGATGCACTTGAGTACATTATTGATGCATATATGCCACTCGTAAAAACGATCTCGATGAAAATATTACACAATCAAAAGCGCTCAGATATTGATGAATGCATTAATGATGTTTTTCTAGCCGTCTGGCAAAATGCAAATCAATTTCAAGGAGAACCTGAAGATTTCAAAAAGTGGCTTAGTATGATTACGAAATATAAAGCAATTGATCGCTATCGCCAAAGTGAAAAACAGCGAGTTAATGAGCAATCCGATGCGCCGCTTGAACAAACAGCGAGTGCTTTGCAAACCGAACAGAGACTTATACAAAAAGAGGCGAAAAACGAAATTTTATTTGCACTCAGTCAATTAGAAGAACTCGATCGCAATATCTTTATGATGAAATACTATTTAGAACTATCCAATAGCGAGATTGCACATTCACTCGGACTAACAAAAGCTGCCGTCGATAATCGGTTATACCGTGGAAAAAAAGTATTGGCGACCAATCCAAAATTAAAGGAGCGATTAATATGAGTATGAAAGAATGGATAGAGCTCGATGTGGATCAGCTTGAATTAGAAGAAGTAACGAACATGGAAAAAGCTCGTGTTAAACAGCATGTCCTAAAAAAACGGAAGAAAACACCACTTTGGCGCAAAATTTCCGTAGCGGCCATCCTACTTATTAGTGCGACAGCTGCAACAAGCTTTGCCTTCCCTTCTATAGCATCACAGCTACCATTTATGGACAATGTCATTCGCTATTTTGATGATGAATATAAGCAATTTACAAATTTTGAAACGTTCTCCAGTGAGGTTGGATTGGCGCAAACAAGTAGTGGTATGACCGTTATGATTGACAGTGCAGTATACGATGGGACAAATATTACCGTATCCTATGCGATTGAAACAGAACATGATTTTGGCGAGTTAATGCATGTTCGTGGACCTCATTGGTTTGATGTTGTTGGAGCTCGTGGCAGAGGTGGAAGTGATCGCATCTCAAAAATAAGTGATAATCGTTATGTAGGACTTGCTAGTTTCACACCTCGTTTTAAAAACGATGTTTATCCTGAAACTGTTGAAGTCACATGGAAACCTAAAGCTTTTTATAATACGGTTACAAATATGGAGGTCGAAGGTGATTGGTCATTTGCCTTTTCACTTGACCGTTTAGCAGGTAACGTACAGCTTGTGAATGAAACAGTTGCCAATTCAGAAGTGAGTTTTACCCTTCAATCCATTGAATACACAAATGTTTCAACAATACTTTCTTATAATCAAGAAGTTCAAGAAAGCTTACTAAAAAAGTGGAAAGAAGTAACACCTATTTTCAATATTACAGATAATCTTGGTAATCAATATATGGAGGGAACTGGAGGTGGCGGGAAAACATCCGATGGCTACCGAACATTTGAAGGATCTACCACTTTTGGCGCAATTCATGAAGATGCTACTGAGCTTATCATTCAACCTGTCGCAATTGCGAGCTTAATGTATGGTAAGGGGCATATTGAAATTGATTTAGAGCCGATTGTGATTGATTTACAGTGATTATCCCTCAAATCACGTTGTACGGCTCCAGAAAATATAATGTTAGCAACAGGAGCGCTGTAAATAGAGCGTTATAATACTGCATTTACAACGTTATAAATATGCATAATTTTATTCATTAAAGTCGAAAGTGCAACTGTGTTCCAAATACCCCTAAAATATTGCTATGATTAGCTTTTGAAGGAAATGTATATAGTCCTGTATAAACATTGTTTAGCAGAAAAGCCATGAAACGTTGATTTAACAACATTTCATGGCTTTTGGTGTCTCCCAAATTTTTGTTTTGGAACGTTATTTACGTTTATTTTGTATACGTTATAAATCCTTGTTGTACTAAAGTAACCGTTAGCTGAAGAAAAAATTATTATAAAAACCATTCTCCCTGGGCAATTTTTTCTACTTTACCTCCTACATAAATGTTGATTCTCCCGTTATCATCACTTGCCTTTAAAAACAATAAAGAAGGTCTGTTAATTTCATACCCCTGTTCTACTCGAACATCTATTTCTCCTCTTTGGAAATATCGATATTTAATTAAAAAAGATGCTAAACATCCATTAGAACTTCCAGTAGCTGCGTCTTCGGGAATACCATAATAATCTGCAAAGTCTCGAACATTTAAATCATTTTCAGAACTATACGCTTCAGGAGAAAAAACCATAATTCCTTTTGCATCAGTATGTTCAATTAATTCAAAGTATTTTTCTCTATCTATTCTTACATTTTTTACTGCTTCTAAAGATTTTAAAGGTACAATAATTACTGGAAGTCCAGTTGAAACTTCCTGGATAGGAAATCTATTATCAATGGAATCTTTATCTATATTTAAAACATCGGAAACCTTATTTGCATCTAAAACCTGTCCAAAAGTTGGTTCATTTTGTTTCATCCATATAATTTCTTCTTGATTATCGAACGAAACAGGAATCTGTCCAGCTTTATAATTTAAAATGAGTCTATCACAGGGGCTTTCTAATATTTCATTTTGAATGACATATGCAGTTCCTAAAGTCGGATGTCCAGCAAAAGGAATCTCTTCATTAGGAGTGAAAATTCGAACGTCATAGCCATTATCTTTTTTGATATTTGATAAGATAAAAGTAGACTCAGAAAAATTAATTTCCTTGGCTATTTGTTGCATTTCATTCTCTGGAATTTTTTCAGCATTTTTAAAAACTGCAAGTTGATTTCCTGTATATTTGCCTTGTGAAAAAACATCAACTATAGAGTATTTAATTTTCATCACTCATCCCTCCTTATATAATTTTACCACAAGTAACGGTGGTTAAATTAAAACGCCCCTAAGTGCCCTTGGTAACATTTCATTGAGATTCTATTTATATGTTATCCCCATTCAGAACCAGTGGAACGAACAGTCTTCTTTAAAATTATTTATCGCAGCATCTCAGAGTGTTATTTTCTATAAAAAACAACGACAAACACTGATTTAACAGTATTTTTCGCTGTTTTAAATATTACCAAGCTTGCATTTGAGAACGTTATTAGGTTTAGTTTTGTATACGTTATAAATCCTTATTGCACTAAACACCCGTTGGCTTAAAAAGAACTTTCAATAGTTACAACCAATTCATTCACAAGTTCTTCAGATACATTTCTTCCTTGTCCATGAAAGACTTTATCCTGATAAATTATAATTTCTGAACTCGGATAATGTTCTTTTAGGACTATGCTTAATCCAAACAAAGCTTCATCTGATGGTATATGTTCAAATTCTATGGGTCCATTAAGTTGTTGAAGAAGAAGAATTATTCTTTGGATATCATCAGTATCTGTAATTTTAGTAGGTAACTTATTATCAATTCCTACAACCTCTAGATATTCAATTTCAGACAGATTTAGAAAACCTTCATAAATAACCATTTTCCCCCTATTACCATTAATTATATATATAAATAAACCTATAGCAATGATTACTATTATGATAATAATTCGTTTTTTCTTAATCAATATTTGCCCCCTTTTTATTAAATTCTACTGCTGCGTTATTTAGATTTGTTTTGTATACGTTATGAGTAATAAAATTATGGATGTTTTATTTATCTGTTATATTTTTTAAATATAACACTTTCAAAAAGAATCATTAAACCACACATTAAAATTAAAAAATAAAAACCTTTTGAATCATGTTCCATAAAAACTAAATAAAATCCAATTGGTCCTAATAAAATGAATAGTATCCAAAAGATTAAAGTATTACCCAAAATCTTCTTCGATAAAAACTCATAAATCCCCCTCCTTCTCGTTAGATTTATTTTATAAATTATATCATAAATGTTTATTTATGGATTTTATTTTCAGGATAGTTCCCAAAGCGTCGTTGAATTTATATAAAACATAACAAAAAACAGGATGCTCCAATACAATCGAAACATCCTGCCTATATTACTCCACTAATTCATTTGCCAACGTTTTTCTACTAATCCAATAACCTTGTACACTAAAAATAACGATGACCGCAAATAAAAAGAATGCGCTCACGCCAAGCAATATTCTAAAATCAAAGAGAATTGGCGAGCCTTGATCAACGAGTGCTAATAATTTCGTAAATGCCAATCCAATAAGTGTACCTACAGCGAGCCCGTATAAAACGAATGACAACACTTGCGATAAAATAAGCTTCATGAGCCCATTGGGTGTAAGCCCGATTAAACGCTGGATTGCATAATCTGTGCGTTTGCCATAAACCGTATGGAGCAATGTTTGAATGACCCCTAAACAAGTGGCTACTACAAGCACAATTAATACACCCATAAGTAAGCTCCAACGTTGGTAATACACCTGTTCAATTTCCGCAGTATATGTGTCATAGTCTGAAAATGCCAACGCCGGCCATCGCTCATGTAGAAAGCTTAGTTCACTTAATGTTTGCTCGATATCCGAAGTTTGCACCATAATATCTCGGAGGTGAATAGACGGAGGTAATTGAACAATTTCAGATGACCAGTCAAAATACACATCACTATGCGTATTTTTCGGTTCAATAATCCCCACCACTTTTGAAGGTGCAATTTCTTCAACTTGCTGTAGGTCAAAATTATATACACCTAACGGAATTTCGTCGCCAATAGCTATTCCTTCTGATTTCGCAAAATCCGTTGTGACAATAATCCCCTCATCTACTGAACCTGCTATTTCAGGTATTTCTCCACGTTCGATTAACTGCTCCATGTCAACTGCTTGGGAAGTAATAGAGTTCCATCCACCATTCAAATACAATTCTGAAGATGCGTAACTGCTCCTTGCATAGGCATAGTCAACTGAAGGTAACGCTTCAATTTCCTTTACAATATCATTCGTAAACGTCGGATCCGATAAATCATTTTTGATTGCTACAGGGGCTTCGTATAAATAAGCAATATAATCCTTCTCATTCTCTTTTGTACTTTTAAACAACGTCGTGCCAAAAATAAGGATGACCATCAATCCAATAATGCTTAATACAATCGGCATATTTTTTCGAACTTGCGGCATTAATTGCTGACATGCTAAATACGCCTCTTTACCGAATAGCATTCTTACTGGCTGTAACCCAACTTTTAATAGCATACTGAATAAATACGGCATCAAATACAAAATAATTAACGTGATGAGTATGCTACCAATCAATATTTGTAGTGCACTTTCCCCAGAATTCCCTCCAACGAGCCCCGTTAAAATGCAAAGTAACGCGATAACTGCGACGCTTCCAATTACGAAAAGTTTTCCCTTTGTAAAGCGCAATTCCGTATCATGATTGTCCGTCATAATTTGCAATGGCAATAAACGCATGCTTTTTTGCACTTGTCTTTGTATAATTCCAAACAGGACAACAAAAAGAGCAGCTGCAATGACGAGCGCTAACCAAATCGGAAATTCCGTTCGTGCTGGGGGTAATTGCATTTTATCCACAAGAAATGGCAGCCATAATTTAATGACAGCTAAACTAAATAGAACCCCAAATGCTAAGCCAATCGATAAAATCGCCATGAGTTGCGCTTGTACAATTTGCCCCACTTGTTTTGTCGTCGCACCGAGCGCACGTAATACCGTGAGCTGTTCCTTTAATTTAAATAACACGAGCTGGAATGTCGACATTAATAATACCGACGTAATTAACAATACAAAAACCGATAACACAATCATGAAAATCGCTAAAGCTTGAAAATTCCTTTTAACGAAATCGTATTCATTGACGATATCAATGCGTAGCTCGCTATCTAAATTCGTTAAGAGCTCTGTAATATATTCAGGTGAAGCACTTTTATGCAGATCAATCAGTGCATATTTGCCGACATCCTGTTCCGTTGCCGACAACCACTTTTTTACTGTATTATTTGCAAAGATGGCCATTTCCACTTCCGAGCCACCAGGTAGCGGTGTTAATATTTCTTTCACGATATACGGCTCGAATTCAATGTCGATTGTGTCGCCTACTTCTTTCTTGAAAAGCTTGGCGATTTTTTGAGAAATGACGACTTCATTTGCCTGTATATTTTCTTCAAAATTATAACGACTTTTTACGAGTGCATCATCTTCCACTCCGACCGTATAAACAAACGGCAATTGTCCCTCCACATTCGTATGCGCTAACAGTATAGGTGATACACCTGTTACACCTTCCATCATTTCTATCGCAGCAACTTGGTCGGCAGTCACCCATTGTTCTTGATCGGGATTATAGCCAACGAACATTTCTGCATCGCCAAGTAACGCTTGCATTTCCTCTTCCATTTGCGCTTTACCATTCCAAATATACATCGACATCGTCATAATTAAGCACACCGAAACGGCAATAATACTTATACTTGTGACGATTTGCGTTGTCGCCGCGCGAAATAATTTAAAGGCAATTGCTTTTAAGTTAAACATTAATGTTCACCTCTTGATACAACCTTAAATTTAGCAAGAATCGCATCTAAATCAGCCTCTGTTTGTTCATTTTGATAGGAATCCACAATGGCACCGTCATGGAAAAACAGCACGCGATTCGCATACGTCGCAACATACGGATCATGTGTTACGAGTAAAATCGTTTGCCCAGCGCTTTGAATATCAACAAGCAAGCGCAAAATATCGTCCGTTGTATTCACATCGAGCGCACCAGTTGGCTCATCTGCAAGTAAAATTGGTGGCTTCGTAATAATGGCGCGTGCAATCGCTACCCGTTGCTTTTGCCCTCCTGATAGTTCATGTGGACGATGCTTGCGCCAATTGTAAATGCCCAATTGTTGCATCGTTTCCTCAACCCGCACTTTAATTTCCTTACTCGGAATATCATTTAATATAAGCGGTAGTGCAATATTGTCCTCGACATTTAAATCTTTTAATAAATGAAACGACTGAAAAATAAAACCGATATTTTCTTTGCGGAAATTGGATGCGCGCGGCTCTTTATAAATGGCATTCGCTTCTTCACCAAATAAAAAGAGTGTACCTTCAGTCGGTTCATCAATTGCGCTAATCATATTAAGGAGCGTACTTTTCCCTGAGCCGCTTGTTCCCATAATGGCAACCATTTCCCCTTGATAAATGGTGCAATGGACATTTCTCAACGCATTGACTTTATGTTCCTTTTGCTTAAACACTTTCGACATGCCTTCAATACGCAAAACTTCTGTTAACCTCGATTGTGGAACTGGAATTTTTTCAATGATTTCCTTCAACGGATTGAACCCATTCATCTATGTAAGCCCCCTTTAATAATTGTCGCAAACGCTGTAACCCCCTGCGAATATTTGTTTTCACCGTACCTTCAGGCAGTTCTAAAATTAATGAAATTTCTTTCACTGTATAATCTTGATAAAAACGAAGCAGCAAAGCAGTTTTATATTTTTCTTCTAATTGGGATAATGCTTGCCACAAATCAATTCCTTCCTCGACATTAGAAGATTGCTCAACCGCTGCATATGAGTCAAATTGTTGCGGCTCGGTTAATTGTGTATGCTTTGTTTTCTCTATGTATGTTTTACTGCAATTAATAACGATGCGGGTCATCCAAGTTGTGAAGTATTGCGGTTCCTTTAATTTTGGTAATGCTTCATATGCACGGATCACCGATTGTTGAAATATATCAACAGCATCATCTTCATTTTGGACATACACATACGCGATTCGGTAAAGTTGATTTTGCAAAGGTTCGATGAGTTCATAAAAGGATTGCTCGTCCCCTTGCTGTGCTTTTTCAACTAAACTTGTATGGATCATTACGATACGCGCCGCCCCCTTTCACCTATTAGACTCCGAGTTTTTGGATTTCGATTCAACTTTTTTCCAATTACTTTATATTATCACCATAATTTAGGGTGAATTTCCATTTCAAATCAGATTCATAAAAATAAAAACCCCTGTATAAAGGCTTAACACACTCCGTTTATACAGGGGAAGATATGAAATTTTAAAGTTGTTTAGTAAAACAAATAATGCGGTTCGCTTCTATAAATCCTAAACGAATATGCATCGCGAGACTTTCTTCATTGTGCAGTTCACAGTCACTCGCAAATTCACTACACCCTTGTCCTTTTGCCCATTGCTCACAAGCAACGATTAATTTTCTTGCTAGCCCTTGTTTGCGGAATGCATCTTTTACATAAACACCTTCTAAATAACCAACTGGGCTTGTACTTGTACCTTCCACGTAATCATTGCGGATTTGACATTGCGCAAAACCAATCGCTTTTCGTTCGTTATAGGCTAACATAATCATTGCATCTGACTGCATAATGATTGTTTTCATTTCTTCAGCCAATTCCGCCATATCATTATCTGGCCATAACGCAACCGCAAGTTCTGCAACGGTTGTAATATCTTCTAAAGTAGCTTTTTTTAACATTCTATTCCTCCTACCTACTAATACATTCGCTTAATTATATCGCTTACAATTTACTGTGACCTAATTAATACGCTAAAAAAATAAGAAGCGTTTTCATCATACATGACGAAAACGCTTCTTAAACTTATGCATTCAAAATATAACTATTAATTCAAATTTAAACTTATCGAATGATTCTTCAATGCTTTCACCGTCGCCATTATGTTGGTGCTTTGACAAATAACCGAAATCACAGCTACTCCATCAGCTCCTGCCGCGCGAACTTCGGGAGCATCCCCCGTCGTAATCCCACCAATTGCTACAATTGGATATGATGGATATGCCTCTCTTGCTTGCGTTAAAAACGTAACACCTGCCGCATTTTTCGCATCTAGCTTAGAAGTCGTTTCGAAAATCGGTCCTATGCCAACATAATCGGCACCACCCGTTACGGCAGCATCCATTTCTTCCATTGAATGAACAGATACACCGATACATTTCCCAGGGAATAATGTCCGAATTTGCGCTAAGTCCGTATCATCCTGCCCTATATGGACGCCATCCGCATTCATTTCCAGCGCCAATTCGACATGGTCATTAACGATAAATGGCACATTATATTGTCGACATAATTTTTGGCAGCTTTTGGCGAATTGTTCGAGCGCTAGTCCCGTTAATGCGCCTTCACCTTTTTCGCGTAGCTGAAACATTGTAATGCCTGCTTGTAATGCTTTCTCTAAAATAACAAGAGGGTCTCCAGTGCAATTGATTGTCCCCATAATAAAATACACATCTAATTCATGTCGTTTCAACAAGCTGTACCTCACTTTTCGCTGATACTTGCTTATAGGCAAAATGATTGGTCGGTCCGTTTCCATTACCTATATTTAATGAATTTTCAATGGCAGCCTGAATAAATCGTTTCGCCTCTATAATTGCATCCCGCACAGCATAGCCTTTCCCTAAAAAAGCAGTTACTGCCGCAGAAAACGTACAACCAGTACCATGTGTATGCCGTGTTTGAATTCGCTCACTGCTCAATGAAAAGGTTGAGTCATCTTGGAGAAATACCGTATCTACTGCATCCTCACCTTCTAAATGACCACCTTTCATCACTACGCATTGCACACCGAGCTGTAAAATTTCCTCGGCTGCCCCTTGTATATCCGCTGGCGTCGAAATCATCCTACCTGTAAGGACTTCTGCCTCTGGAATATTAGGTGTCAACACAGTTGCTAACGGAATTAGTTTCGTCTTAAGTGCTTCTACCGCTTCCTGCTGTAATAAACTCGCACCGCCCTTTGCAATCATCACTGGATCAACGACGAGCTGTACGTCCATTTGCTGTAAAACTTCTGCAACCGAATCAATAATATCTGCGGAAAATAACATCCCCGTTTTTAGCGCAGTTACAGATAAATCTGCAAATACAGCCTCCATTTGAGCTTGGATAAAATCAGGCGTCGCTGGAAAAATACTCGACACACCTAATGTGTTTTGAGCAGTTAAAGCCGTAATAACCGTCGTTCCGTATACACCGAGCTCTTGAAACGTTTTCAAATCCGCTTGTATACCTGCTCCGCCACTACTATCGGAACCTGCAATCGTCATCACAATATTCATAGTTGCTCCCTCAATGCGGATTTTTCAAGGCCATTTAAAACATTCACTTGTATCGAACCCATATACTGCGCTTCACTACTGGCCTCTGCCGCTATTTGTTTATATTGCTGTAAAACTTGCTGTAAATTTGTTATTTGATCCCCTTCAACACTTAATGCCGCACTACAAATAGCACTTAGTAAACAACCAGACCCTGTAATTTGCGTGATTCGTGCATCGCCGCCATTAATTTGCTCTACTACATGACCATCCGTCACAACATCCGTTTCTCCTGTGGCAATAACAGTTGTATTCCACTTTTTTGCTACTTGCATCGCAACTGCAACCGTATCCATGGTCCCTTCTCCACTGTCGACACCTTTTGACTCCCACTGAACCCCCGCGATTGCTGCCAGTTCACCTACATTACAGCGGATTGCATCAAAACGGATTTGCTCAAGCAATTGCTGAACAATCTTTTTTCGGAATACTGTAGCTCCACCCCCTACTGGATCAAGTACAATCGGAATATTTAACTCATTCGCCTTTTTCCCAGCAATCAACATCGCTTCAAACGTCCATGTATTGATAGTCCCGATATTAATTAACAGGGTATCTGCCATTGCGACCATTTCCGCCACTTCATCCTTATCATCTGCCATGACAGGTGAAGCGCCAATTGCCAACAAGCCATTCGCTGTAAAATTGGCGACCACATAATTCGTTATACAGTGAACGAGCGGTTTTTTCAGGTGAATTTTATGCATAGTCATATTGCGCGACCTCATTTTCCCAATTTTCTAACGTCCAAGGCATTTCCCAAAATTTCCATTCGTAATAACAGCTTTTCACAAAATGTGCTTTAAAAATAGCTATTTTTTCAGGCTGTTCTTTTACATAGCGGTCCATTAACGCTTTTTGGAAGTCAATTGTCGCTTTAAAATCATCCGCGCTATACATCGCAATCCAATCTTCATATAACTTCACACCTGGTTTGGCATCTTTATATTTCTCACCAATTTCCTGATATAACCAAGGACATGGAAACATCGCTGCAAACGCCTCTGCAACATCTCCATTATGTGCAGCATTATACATATGACTCACATAATTATACGCAGCAGGTGCAGGCTCAAATGCTTCTAACTCCTCTTCAGATACAGCTAGTTCAGCAAAGACTGTCCGGTGCAACTCCAGCTCTCCTTCGTGAATAAAGCGCGCCATATCTAAATAATATGCAATGTCATCACTCTGCTCCGCCTTTGAAGCCGCAATTGCTAGTACTTTTGTGTAATGCTTTAAATAATACGCGTCTTGCATCATATAATATTTGAATTTTTCAATTGGAAGCGTCCCATCCACAAGCCCTTTCACAAATGGATGCTCAAAACTCCCTTCCCAATATAAATCTGTTTCTTTTCTTACCTCATCACAAAATGTCATCATTCTTCCTCCTTGTGGTAGGCATAAGAACAAAAAAACGCTTCCATATGCGTATAGCAAAGAAGCGTCTTACTCATTGCTCCCTACGCCAGTATTAACTGAACAGGTTCTAAGGGTCAGGTTTTAACCTTCTCAACGCATAGAGCGTCCCCCCGCTAAAATCAATTACGCCTCGGCGTAATTGCGTCCAGATTTTTTCGAGTTCGCTCGAAAAACACCCTAAAAAAATCTGTGACATCCGCCGGGGGCTTAACTTGATTCAGTTGGGGTTTGAAACCCTTCTGAATCAAGTTAAATATTTACTTGGAAAAACAAAAAGCTCCCCATAAAGGAGAGCTCATGTACAAAAAAATGCGAAATAGACGAATCGCTATGTACTTTGCTCCCTACGCCAGTGTTAACTGAACAGGTTCCAAGAGTCAGGTTTTAACCTTCTCAACGCATAGAGCGTCCCCCCGCAAATATTTTAATTACTTTTATGCTATCATTGTTTCCATTGAATTGCCAATAGTATTTTTATTCCGTCTTTTAGGGAACAGAAGGATCACTAAAAAAACAGGGAATTATTCCATCGTATAACTCAAATTTAATAACACATCCTTAATTTAGAAAGGTGGAGAGAATAGAACGTGTTAAAAAACTTTTATGCAGATTTGCATATCCACATTGGGCGCACAATGAATGGACGCGCAGTAAAAATTACGGGTAGTAAAACATTAACTTTAGCGAATATTTTACAAACAGCTAGTTCGCAAAAGGGGCTTGAATTAATCGGGATTATTGACTGTCATTCACCAGGGGTACTGGAAGAAATGGAGCACTTAATGGCGGAAGGTTCACTTGTACCACTCGCTGAAGGGGGACTGCGATATGAAAATACAACACTCATTTTAGGTTCTGAAATTGAAATTTATGATATGAATTGCCACGGACCAATACATGTTCTCGCTTTTTTCCCGACAATTACGCTCATGAAGGACTTTTCTAATTGGATGCGTGAACATGTTACGAATATAAATTTGAGCTCGCAGCGTATTTATTGTGACGCGAAAACATTGCAACATAAAGTCGTTGAACTCGGCGGCTTGTTCATCCCAGCCCATGTATTTACACCTTTTAAAAGCTTATATGGAAAAGGTGTGCTGCGGAGCTTAACGGAAGTATTTGATCCGACGATGATTGATGCAATTGAACTTGGCCTTAGCTCCGATACCGAGATGGTAAGCAAAATACAGGAGCTTGAACAGTATACATTTGTTACCAACTCCGATGCTCACTCTCTAGGCAAAATGGCGCGGGAATATCAAACATTGCTTTTAGCGGATGCGAATTTTGTAGAGCTGAAAAAAGCACTACACAATATAGATGGTCGAACTGTAGGCGCAAATTATGGGTTACATCCGCTTCTTGGAAAGTATCACCAAACGGTATGCGCCAAGTGTGGTTGTCATGTGCAGGAAGAGACTGAGCAATGTCCTGAATGTGGCAGTAAACAAATTATTAAAGGTGTGGCGACGCGCATTCAGGAACTTTCTTCTGAAAATCATATAACAGAGCGAAAAAGGCCACCCTACATCCATCAAGTACCATTAGATTTCATTCCAGGTATTGGTCCAAAAGTGATGCAAAAATTACTTGCTGCATTTGGTACCGAGATGGATATTATACACCGCACAACCGTTCAGCAATTAGCGACCGTTGTCCCACAAAAAATTGCCGAAAGAATTGATTTAGCGAGAACGGGTCAACTACAATTCGCAGTCGGTGGTGGCGGCGTTTATGGGAAGGTTCAATTCGAATGACTGAATTGAACCTTTTCTTTTTTCACATGGATTAATTCTTTTTCAGCATCTCCACATAATCCTTTGATGTTCTTAATTCTATAGTGAGCGAGCCCTTTCTATAAATCGCTTTTACAATAAAAGGCACCCCACTTATATTTTGAAAACGATAATCTAGTGTGCCATAGGAGACCGTTGCATCTCTTTCTTTCGGTACATAGCCTACATCTAATGAATGATGATGTCTTTCTAACGTGGCAATATGCACTTGATCAACCGCGTTAAAAAGCGTGGACGATGTTTGGCAAATTCCTCCGCCAATCCCCATTACAAGCTTTTTATTAATAATTTCAGGCGCTGGTTGGTAGCCATTTTCTACATCTCTAGGTCCAACATTCAAATTAAAAGAAAAGAAATCACCACTACCGACAATGAGATTGTGAATCGCCTTTGCTGAAAGCTCGATATTTTTATTTCTCCCAGCATTAGAAGTTTTAAAATAAGTTGTATACGAGGCAATGACTACATCGTCCAGGCTTTCGATGTTGGCAGCACTATAATTGCTTTCCGTTATATACAAAGGCAATGTAACCGTCGCACTTTTATCAGATGTAGCTAATATTTTTTCCACTAATTCACTTTCTTTTAATATAACTAGAGGACTCCCCTTAATAATCTTGCCATCTTCCCCTAGTTTATCAAGCACCATTTTCTGATCATAGCCTACTACAGTTGCCGATCCTCTGGCTAATTCTTTTGCGATCTGTTCGATTTCTTTTACGTAGGCTGTGAAATCCTTTTCGTAACCGAGATCTGTCGGCACAATTGTTTTAATTACTGTAGTCGTATTTGGATCAATTAATTTAATTTCAACGGGCTGTGTAATCACTGTTTCGTTATTACCCTTTTCTTCTATGACAGCATTTTCATATTGGGCTACTTGCTGGACTTCCTCAACTTTCCGCTCCTCTTTCTCAGAAAAGTCTAAACAACTTGCTAACACAACAGAACTCAGAATAATCAGTGGTATAAAGTTTTTTTTCATTCAATTTACCTCTAGCCATCATATTTTAATAATGGATATTTTCAATCACTTTGGCATTGTATGCAAATGTAAATACGCATGTGCGTCTCTGTTTTTTACTTATGATTATTATGGACTTAATGAATGATTTTAATAAAAAAGTTATATAACTTCATTTTGTATGGGGATAAATAGAAATTTATTTAATGGTTCTCTTCATTTTGTAAAGTATAAGCAAAAAAAGAGAGTAGCCGCGTTTTACGCTTCTACTCTAAAGGGGGAAATGAGAATGTTGCTGTGTTCATTATTAATATTCCCTACTATTTATTTTATAAACATTTATTTTAATTATTTTGGTTATTTATTTTTAATTTGATTGTCTAAAATAATTAGGTGTATTTTCACGTTGTTGTTGCTCTTCAAATGCATTAATTAGACGGTCGACTTGTTTACTTAAATTAATTGTTTCTAAACTTTGCAGCCCATTTTCCATGCCAGACTTTATCATTAACTGCCGCTTAGCTTCGAGTGCTATTAATATTGCGTCGTCCAACTTCTTACCTCCAATCTGATTAATTACTCTATACAATTATACTTAATTTTCACTGCTCATTCAAAAAAATCATATTCCAATTTTCGACATTATTTTATGCTCTTGGCTCTTTCAAAAATGTATAAATCACGTCGCCACCTTGTTTAGCTTCCCCACGAAAATACTTAAACTGTTCGTCCTTTATAAGTTGTTCACGAAATTGTAAATAATTCTCCTTATTTATATGAATTCTTTCAACTTCTCCACTGCGGAGTTGATCCAACATCTTCTTTACATCTTCCATCCAAAATGACCTCACTTTATTTTGTTCATTTATTTGTACCCATCACACCAATATAACAAACAATATAATAAAAAATAAAATAAAATTCTTACTAAATTATGAAAATATTCAAAAAAGGCTTTACGAAAGTAACTTTTTATTGCAAACTGTTAATTATTAGTCGATGAAGGAGCTGACTGCTAATGAGAATTGCAGAAGTTGGAAATATTATCGAGTTTAAAGATGGCCTCAAAGGAATAGTCGAAAAAGTAAATGAAAACTCTGTAATAGTAGATATTACAATGATGGAGAACTTCCATGACTTAGAAATGGAAGGAAAAACAGTTGTAAATCATAAACGTTATAAGATTTTAAATGCTCAAGAATAAAAATAACGATAAAAATTGCCCTTTTTAACGTCGATAAGATGCTAAAAGGGCTTTTTTTTGATACGATAAGTTTAGGAGGTCGTGTTCATAATGAAAAATCATAAACAAACTATTTTACTCCTTCTGGCTTTGTTTTTTATTTACAGTATGATGTTCTACACGTTTCATGAAAAAGCAATTTTCTGGTATTTATATACCTTTACGCTACTCGTTGGAATTGCAATTTCTTTAGTTGCAAGTAAATTTGAAGATCGACTACCGACATGGCAATATTTATTATTCGGTATTGGATATGGCACAATCATTTATGGCTTAGTGAAATTAGGCGCTCTATTATTACCATTCATAAATGCTGGTTTCTCAAATGAAATCGCTAAATTTTTGAAGGTTTATGGTCCCGAAAATATTTTTCATTACCTTATGTTGATTTTTATTATTGCAACAGGAGAAGAAATGTTTTGGCGAGGCTATGTACAGCAACAGTTAAAACGCTTTACCTCTCCTATGTGGGCCGTATTCGTTTCAACGCTCCTATTCTCGTTATCATTAGCAATTAGCGGATTTATCCCTGGTGCAATGGCAGCAATGGTTGCAGGTTTAATACTAGGTGCTCTATATGAATGGAAAAAAAGTTTACCATTAATTATCGTTTCACATGTCGTTTTCGTTTTATTATTATTTTTAGTACTACCATTAACATGAACTTAGCGGCAATTTACTCAAATTGACCATACAAACTACTAAAGGTGGAATTACGATGAAAAAAGGTATGACGATTTTAGGTTCTGTACTTTTACTATCTATGCTATTAGCAGCGTGTAATACAGACACAAAGGACGTTCCCGAAACATCGGCAACGATTCCTGATGAACAACTAGATCAAACAAATCCTGATGAAACGAACACTGACGATCAATCAACAAGTACATCAAAAGATCAACAACCAGAAGATAAAACGACAACATCACTTATTACGTATACATCCAAAGGACAAATTGTGCAGCAAGAAGCGCAAACTTCTACAAGTGAGCAATCAAACTACAGTATTCAACATCCAGCGAATTTCACGCTAGTTGCTGAAGAACCTGGTAAAGATTCACTTTATCTTAAAGAGGATGATACGTTATCGATGGGTATTGAAGTTTTAGACAAAGCGGAAGTGTCTTTTGAAGATGTAAAAACAAATGCTATGGAAACAATGGCAGCAATCGCCCCAGAAGGAAAATATGATGAGCTTGATTTAACAACCTCATTACAAGATCAAAAGGGTTTACTACAATCAGTAGGCTATGAAACAGTGCTAGAAGCGGATAAGGTACAAATCATTGTCCTAGAACATGAAAATAAATTAATCAAGCTGACAATTTATGACACAGCTGAAGCCGATTTAATGGATGCATTTTTACAAATGGGCTTAACAATACATTAAATCAATTGCGCCAAGGCATAATCGATCTACTGTAAAAAAGTATATATTAGCATTCACCTAGTCACCCTTTTATGAGAGGTGTCTTTTGCTGAATACAAATAAAAGGGATGGTTTCACACCATCCCTTTTTAATAGGATAAATCTTTAATTGATAAGCCAAGCTTTTTTAGTAGCTCTATTGCTGTTTCCTTTTCTTCACTCGACAGGACACTTAATAGATCATGTAATTTTTGTTCATGCTCTGGAAATAATTCTCCCATAAAAGCATTACCCGCATCTGTTATTTCCGCGTATGTCACACGACGATCACTCGGGCACGAAATACGGGCTAAATAACCACGTTTCTCTAATTTATCCACAACATATGTGATAGAACCACTCGCTAATAAAATCTTATTACCAATTTGTTGAAGCGGCTGACGTCCTTTATGATAAAGTAACTCCAGTACTGCGAATTCTGTAGGATTTACACCTTGTTTTTGAATAAATTGATTTGTAGACTCAGTAATTGCTTTATGAGCTCTTGAAAGTACGATAAATAGTTTTAAGGATTGTTTAATTTCATCTGATGCCATAAATAATCTTCCTCGATTTCGAATATAGTATGCTTATTATAGCTATGAAAAGAAACCTTTGTCAAAACTCCATTTTGAAATAAACCAAGCTATGAAGTTTTCTCCATTGAATCATTAAAATGATTGATTAAGCTAATATTATCGATATAGGTATTATTGGAAAGATCAAAATCAACAATAAATATAGTCCCTTTCCCCTCTTCACTTTCAACAGTAACTTGTCCTTGGTGCTCATCCACAACTGATTGTACAAGTAAAAGCCCTAAGCCTGTCCCTTTTTCTTTTGTTGTATAAAACGGATCAAAAATATTTTCAAGCATCGTTTTATCCATTCCTCGCCCCTCATCGGAAACTGATAGTTGGATACAATCTTTTGACTTATATCCAAGATACACGCGAACATAACCACCGTCTTCTACAGACTCAAGTGCATTTTTAACGAGATTAATCATCATTTGCTTAAGACGATTTTCATTTCCGTACATAATTGGTTCTCCGATATCATCGTATTCACATTCAATAATTGTATTCGATAAAATTGCTTTTGGTTGCAAAATATCGATAACTTCATGCATAATATTTTTTAAATTTACATAGGCTAAATCGAGTTTTTTAGGTTTTGAGAAGTCCAATAAATCTTTTAATAAATCGTCCATCCGCTGCAATTCAGATTCGACAATATTAAAATATTCATGATTTTGTTCATCGGAATAGACTCGAATCATCTGCAAAAATCCTTGAATCGAAGTCATAGGGTTACGTATTTCATGTGCAATTGTTGCGACATTTTGCCCTACAATCGTCAATGTTTTTTGATGCTCAACCTTTTCTAGAAGTAATATTTTCTCACTTTGATCTGTAATGGTTGTAAATAAAACACCTAACACTTCATCCACTCTACTCTCAAAATGAAGGTACTTAATTCTTCCACTCTCATCATACTTCTTTACAATAATCTTAGCCGTCTCTTTTTTTAATAATTTATCATAATAATTGAAAATTAAGTGAGATTCATAACTGCAATCTTCAAATAAACAATCATGACTTCTATTTTCAATTTGTCGGAAATCTCGATTTAATAGCTCCAGAGCAGTATGATTGGCTACTGAAATTTTGCCATTTAAACTTGTTAATAATACCCCATTCGAAATACCATTAATCAACTGTTGTAACGGAACAAAATCATTAATTTCCGTACGTTCTTTTTTCGCTGTATGACACAATGTGACTCTACCAAAAATAAGTTGCTTATCTTTAATAAGATTACCAATCATTTTTACATTTATTTCACTTTTCTCTTGATTAATAATCGTAATCGAACAACTTGCCGTTGGTTCATGTTGCAGCTTTTCAATAAAATGAGTCCATTCCAAAATTGATTCATCTGTTAATTGTAAATGGCTTGATATAGTATTTGATATTTGAAGAGCTTCCGCAGCTTTCGTATTCATGAACTCTATTTTCCTAGAACAATTTAACGCAATAATTAATTCATCTGCTTGCTGAAATAATCCCTCTAATAAATGATTAATATGAGTTTCCACGTCTTCACTAACCCCCACCATTAACAAATTTCAATTTTCAGATTATTACATAAGGTACCTTAAATTATTCCATAAAAATCCACACAATTAAATGGGTAAAATATATCATATTGTTTGCCTTTTAATGGACTGCTACAATAGAATATATGAAGAGGAGATAATAATTATGAAAATAGTTTTAAGTACGTTAAACGCCAAATATATCCATACAAATTTAGCTATTCGCTGCCTCAAAGCTAGCGCCCAGCCTGAATTTGATAGTGTTTTGGCTGAATATACCATTAAAGACCCTGCCTTTAATATCGTTTCGGATTTATTTCAAATGAAACCAGATGTCGTTGGATTTAGCTGTTACATTTGGAATATAAGGGAAACAATCGAAGTTATCCAAATGCTCAAAACTGTACTACCCGATGTTAAAATTGTGCTCGGAGGTCCTGAAGTATCCTACGATGTACATGATTGGTTAAGAAATAATAAAGAAATTGACTTTATTATTATGGGTGAAGGCGAAATGTCTTTCAAAGAATTATTACACTATTTTAACGGTGAAATTTCTTTAGAAAAAGTACCCGGAATTTGTTATTTAGAAGACAATAAAGTAAAAATCCACGCACAGCCTGCTAAAATTGACTTACGTGAACTAGCATCCCCTTTCCGCTTTGAGGAAGATGTATCGCATTTAGGTAAAAGAATTCAATACATTGAAACAAGTCGCGGCTGTCCTTTTAGCTGTCAATTTTGCTTGTCTTCAATTGAAGTTGGTGTTCGCTACTTTAACCGTGAGAAAATTAAAGAAGATATCCGCTATTTAATGGACAATGGCGCACGAACAATTAAATTCGTTGACCGTACATTTAATATTAGCCGCAGCTACGCGATGGAAATGTTCCAATTTTTAATTGATGAGCATAAGCCAGGTGTTGTGTTCCAATTTGAAATTACAGCAGATATTATGCGTCCTGAAGTCATCCAATTTTTAAATGAAAATGCACCAAGAGGGCTTTTCCGTTTTGAAATTGGTGTTCAATCAACAAATGATTTAACGAATGATTTAGTAAAACGTCGTCAAAACTTTGAAAAACTGACACGTACTGTCACGATGGTTAAAGAAGGCGGAAAAATTGATCAGCATTTAGATTTAATTGCGGGCTTACCAGAGGAAGATTACGCTTCTTTCCGTAAAACATTTAATGATGTATTTGAAATGCGTCCTGAAGAGCTACAGCTTGGTTTCTTAAAGCTATTACGCGGGACTGGCTTACGTCTTGAAGCTAAAAAATTCGGTTATACGTATGTTGATATTGCGCCGTATGAAATATTCTCAAATAACGTGTTAACATTTGATGATATTGTCCGCATTAAACATGCTGAGGATGTTTTAGAGAAATATTGGAATGCCCATCGCATGGACAATACAATCGAATATTTAGTCGCGCATGTATTTGAAACACCTTTTGATTTCTTCCAAAACTTCGGAACATATTGGGAAACGAAAGGCTGGTCACGTATCGGGCATCAGTTAGAAGATTTATTTAACCGATTAATCGAATTTTTACAAACGCTTGATCATGTTGATTTAGACATCGTCATTAGCTTAATGAAATACGATTATTTACTTGCACAACAATTCCAACCGCGCAAGTCATGGTGGAATGACCGATTAACAGAAGAGGAAATGAAAACTGTTTACACACGTATTAAAGAAAATCCAGCTGTAGTAGGTACTAACTTTGCTGAGATGTTGGTGAGTGAGCGTGACTTATTCAAGCACTCGTTAATTTTGCCATTCCATGTTGATTTAGCTACGTACACATTAGGACAGCCAACGAAAAAAACAGGCTATTTGTTCACGTACTTCCGCAATGGACAAGCACCTTATTTTTATACATTTAATTAAATTCAGCTGAAAATCCCTGCTGAATTTAATTATGCCCCAGCGGATGTCACAGATTTTTTAGAGGAGGAAGGAAGTCAACCTAAGAACGTCACATCGTGTGACAACGGCTGACTGACCCACGTCCTGTGGGCCCTCGAAAAAAATCTGGACGCAATTATGCCAAGGCATAATTGATTTAATTAAAAGGCTTCAAAATCTTGATCGATTTTGAAGCTTTTTTATTTATCCAATAATGACACGTTCCTTTGGATAATGATAATTTTTTTTATTTGATTTCCCGCCGAGCGAATATAAGAACGAAATTAATCCTACACGCCCGATGAACATTAATACCATAATGATGACTTTACCAAACGTCGATAAATCCCCTGTAATTCCTAGAGACATCCCACAAGTCCCGAATGCGGACGTAATTTCGAAAATAATTTCAGTCATTGTTGCATGCTGCTCGGTAATAAGTAATGTCATCGTCGCAGTAAGCACCATAAGTAGCGCAAAAATTAATACCGCAAAGGACCGAGAAACATCTATTAAATGAATTTCTCTTTTAAAAATTTGAATCGTTGAATGTCCTCGTGAATAGGTAATTAAAAATAGAATGACAATCGCAAAAGTCGTCGTCCTTATTCCACCGCCTACCGAACTTGGAGAAGCTCCAATAAACATTAGGACACTCATAAACAAGTCTGTTGCCTCACTGAATGTCCGCACGTCATACGTCGTTAAGCCGGCTGAACGAGTCGACACGGAATGATACATCGCAGAAAAGAGCGCCTCATGCCAAACCATCCCTTTAAACGATTGAAATGATTCTAAAATTAGGATGACAACCGTTCCAACAGCAAATAATGCAGCATATGTGACGGTCGTAATTTTTGTAAATAAGCTAAAGCGAAAAGCAGGATTCTTTTTCAATAAAAACGTTTTAACTTCAATCAATACAGGGAACCCAATCGCCCCTAAAAAGATTAAAATCATCGTCACAAATTGTACGAAATAATCAAGGTGGAATGGTTGTAAGCTCATCCCAGTAATATCAAATCCTCCATTTGTCGTAGCGGAGATGGAAGCAAAAACCCCATTAATAATCGCTTCTTCCCATGTATCAAAATAATGTTTAAAATGCACTGATAATATAATCGCACCAATCACTTCAATGAGCAGTATGAGTTTCGCAATTTGTTTAATTAATCCAACTACCCCAGAAAGATTATATTGATTATGGTCAATCATAATTAATTGGCGCTCACGCATCCCAATTTTTTTCCCGACAAGCAACCAAACAAATGTACCAATCGACATAATACCGATTGCTCCAAATTGTAAAATAAGGAGAATCATTGCCAATCCGAGGTTACTATATGTTTCTGCAACCGTTACAGTCGTTAATCCTGTTACACTAACTGCGCTAACCGCTGTAAACAAACTATCCAAATAGGAAACGTCTACTCCTTCTAAATGCACTCCTGGGATACGCAATAGTAAAAATGAAATAAAAATAGCAATGGAGTAATATGTAAGCAATATTTGGAAAGGCGTAATCTTCCCTGAAACGAGCTTTTTTAAAGGCACTCAAATCGCCTCCTTTTCAATCGAAACTTTTTCTCCTAGTATAATAAATAGTTGGAGTAAAGAAAAGAACATACCTATTAAGTATTGGATTTATGTTAAAAAATATTCCTGTTTATACATTAAAAAAACGAAAATGCTGAATGAACAACATTTTCGCCCTTTATAAAAATTTAGTTATTTTGCTTTTTTATGTTTAACCATACTAACAACATATCCGCCAATTGCTAAGCCAAGCAATACAACCCAGAAAATGACTTTCCAAGTAGTAGAGTGTGGGAAGCTTGGATCAATAATTGCTAATTTTTCGTGACCTAATGCAAGTACTGCAAGTTTAACCCCTACCCATCCAACAATTAAAAATGCCGTTGTTTCGAGTGATGGGTAATCGTTTAATAATTTTACAAACATTTGTGCAGCGAAACGCATAATGACAAGTCCGATGAAACCACCTAGGAACATGACAGCAAACGGTCCAGCATTAATGCCACCAACAGTCATATCACCAATATGTGGTAATGTAATAGCAATTGCTACTGCCGCTAACATCGAGTCAATCGCAAATGCGATATCCGCAAGTTCTACTTTTAAAACTGTCATCCAGAAGCCAGAACCCTTTTTCTCTTTACCTTCTTCTTCAGGTTCCTCTTTCTTAAAGTGATTGTCATATAAATGCTTAATCGATATGAACAGTAAGTAAGCTGCCCCTAATGCTTGAATTTCCCAATACTTCGCCAAAAATGTAATTAAGAATAGAGCAATAAAGCGGAATAGGAACGCCCCAAATAATCCGTAAAATAGTGCCTTTTTTTGCTGTTCTTTTGGTAAGTGCTTCACCATGACAGCCATTACAACTGCATTATCTGCCGCAAGTAAGCCTTCTAAAAATATAAGTACAAGTAAGACCCATGCGTATTCTAATAAAATCGCTTCCATGAGATTTGTCCCCCTTTTATTTTCATTTTACCCTTTTTCATAGGGAATTAATTTGATTTAATTGAAAAAATTATCCATTTTAGGCAAAAACAAAAGACCTCTGCCTAATTAAATAGGCAAAGGTCTTGCTAAGCACATTTATGCTATCACACCCGATGGCTCCTAACCATGTATTGACGAATGTGAAATAAGGTCATTGTAATGATAGAAAACGCTTTAACTAGATTCAGCAGAAGTCCCCTACTTTTATAAGTGGGCGGATGAATGCCGAATTGGCAACTCTATTCAGTGGGATTCAAACCACAGCTGATTCAAGTTAAGCCCCAGCGGATGTCACAGATTTTTTAAAGGAGTTATTCGAGCGAGCTCGAATAAAATCTGGACGCAATTACGCAAAGGCGTAATTGATTTCGTCATTTCTCTATCCAATTCCTATATAGCTACTCCCCTTTGACAACAAGTCAACGGATATTCAATTCAATTATATTGTTAGTTTAACGATAAAGCCCAAAAAAATCAACCAAATTCTATCATTAGTCCATTTTTACATAATAACTTTGGAGATGTTTGTTTTCTTCATAAAATTTTATGAGTGTTGGTAACGTTTGCATCACATCACAACAAGCGATTTCAGACGAAGCAATTAATTGGTCAAAATCTTTCGTATCAAATTTTCCTTCATAATCTAAATAATCAACCGTTTGTGGTTTTACATGCATGAGCTTGCGAATATTCGATTGTTCCAACATTGCTTTGGCGATCCCTAAAGGTAATGGGCAAAATGGTTTTTTACCCGTCATTTCCTTCACAATTTCTTGATATATTTGTGCTGCGGTATATGGTTGACTTCCTGTAATATGAAGCGTCTCTCCTACTGCTTCTGGCAACAGACATAAGCGTACACTCGTCTTTGCAACATAATCAATGGAAACCATCTGAAGTAATGTATGTTTGCTCCCTAATTGAGGTATGACCAATTTACTTTTGAAATATTCTACTGCATTTAATAAAAAATAAATCCCATCAAACTTTTGCGTTACTCCCGTTTGAGAATGTCCATAAATAATACTTGGACGGATAATTGTAATGGGGAGCTCCAACTTTAAATCATCTACTAATAATTCAGCCTCAAATTTTGTTTCCTCATAATAATTATGAAACGCTGCTGGGCGAATGAGCTCCATCTCCAAAATCGTCCCTTTACGTTTGCCTGCAATATAAGACGAGCTAAAATACATGTAGCGTTCCAAATTTTCCAAACAGCAGGCAAACTCATTCACATTGGCCGTGCCATGAACATTAACCTTCCAACCAACTTCGCGCGTGACTGCTAAATCTGTATTCGCAGCTAAATGCCAAACAACGGTAATTTTCGGGATAATAATAGCCAATTCTTCATTTGCTAAACCTAAATTAGGTAGCGTAATATCCCCTTCAAAAAGGACGATTTTACAGCCTTCATACTGCCTCTCAATAAATGCGCCTTTCGTTTTTGCCTTTGCTAACTCAGATGATAAAACGACTGCATAAACTTGCTTTGTAATCCCCTCTTTAAAAAGTTGCTGAATTAATTCTGTTGCAACGAAGCCAGGAAAACCTGTAAAAAAGTGAATTCCCATTTCTTTTCCCCCTGTTTTGAACAAACAGTTCATGTCTCTTTTTCAATTAGGCTATATATAATAGGTACAATAATTAACGTTAAAATGGTCGAGCTTAGTAAACCTCCGATCACAACAATCGCCATCGGTTCGTTCATCTCCGTCCCTTCCCCAATTCCTAGAGCTAGTGGAATTAAACCAAGTATTGTCGTAAGTGCCGTCATCAAAATAGGGCGTATCCGATCCTGTGTCCCTTCAATTATTGCTTCCTCGAGTGCCATGCCTTGCTGACGTTTTTGATTAATATAATCGACTAAAACAATACCATTATTCACAACAATACCAACCAATATTAAAATGCCGATAATTGCCGTAACACCAAGTAAAGTATTCGTTATGAATAGCGCACCCGCTACTCCAATTACCATAAGCGGCACACTAAATATCATGACAAACGGAAGCTTAAAGGACTCGAACTGTGCTGCCATAACGATATACACAAGAATAACTGCTAATATAATCGCTAATATCATATCCTGCTTCGCGCTATCAAATAATTCACGGTCTCCACCATGGACAATTTTCGTCGCACTCGGTACTTCTACGCGAGCGATGGCATCATCCACTTTTTTCGAAATCCCGCTTAACGATTCGGATGATTGATACTTTACAAAAAAGGCTACTGCCGCTGCTTGATCAGAGCGTCTGATGGCCGTTTGCGCTTGCTTCTTTTGAATATTTGCTAACTGCTGCAATTCCACAAAGACCCCGGCATTTGTTCGAATCTTCATTTTTTTCAATGCCTCGACATTTTCATTAAAAGCACGACCAAATCCGGTATAAACCGCTAAAACTTCCCCATCATCAGCAATCATTTGCGTTGTGAACATTCCTCGTGTCATATTATTAACTGTTTGTGCAATTTGTGCTGGCAGAATACCGTATTGCTGTGCCGCATCTCGATTTATTTCGATTTGAATTTCTTCTTTTGTCGCATCTAAATCGGTCATGACTTCTGTGACCGTAGCAATTTTCTCGATTTCCTGTTGAATCGCGTGTACCGTTTCTGTTAACCGATTTTCATCCGTATCAGTCGCACGAAACGTTAATGTATGCGGCGTCGAACCAGATGAAGAAGCTAATGAATACGATACTTCCGCGCGTTCGCCAATTTGCTTTTCAACCTTTTCTTCCAGTTGTTCGACAAATTCAAAAATCGATTGGTCGCGCTCTGCTAATGGCACTAATTTAATTGAAATTTCACTCTCATTTACGCTCGTTGTCCCCCGTGAAATCGATTGCTGGTTCCCTCCAATTAAACTAACGAAAACATCGACTACCTTTTCTTCGCGCAGAAGTGTTTCAATTTCCGACACGATTGCTTCACTTGATTGCATCGACGCGCTTTTTGGCAATTTTACCGATACTGTGACGAAACCTTCATCTGTTGCAGGGATAAATTCCGTCCCTGTTTTGTATAATGAAAAGCCTGAAGCCCCTAATAAAATAACCGTTACCGACATCACAATGAGGCGATGTTGTAACGCCCATTGCAGTGTTTTGGCAAATTGTCGATAAAAGGCGGATTGCTTCCGTTTTTCTACTAAGTTCCCTGATTTCACTGTTAATAATCGACTCGCAAACATTGGAACAACCGTTAATGCAACGACTAACGATGCAAATAAACTAAATGAAATCGTTAGGGCAAATTCAGTGAAAATCTTACCAATGAGTCCACTAATAAAAATGACTGGAACGAATACAGCCACCGTTGTTAATGTGGAGGCAATAATTGCTAATGCAACCTCCTTTGTTCCTTTAGAAGCAGCGTCCTTTGGCGATTGCCCTAACTCGATATGACGTTCAATATTTTCGATGACGACAATCGCATTATCGACCAACATCCCAATACCGAGCGCTAATGCACCGAGCGTCATAATGTTCAATGAAAAATCAGCAAAATACATTAAAACAAATGTCACGATAACTGCATACGGGATGGCTACGCCTATAATGAGTGGGCTCCGAATACCGCGCAAAAAGAAAAATAAGACAAGCATCGCAAAAATCCCACCAAAAATGAGCGAGGTGCCAATATTATTAATTGCGAGGCGCACATAGTTGCCTTGGTCGAACAAAATTGTTGCTTCTACTCCTTCATATTGTGGTTGTTCTAATAATGTTGCTAATTCTTGTTGAAAAACCTTCGACACACTCGCCGTATTTGCCCCCGATTCCTGTAAAACAGACATCAAAACAGCTGGATGGTCATTTGCTCGTGTAATTGTATTCGTTTTTTGTTCTTTTCGCTCGACTATTGCAACATCACTTACTTTCAAGGCATCCCCTGTCAAAGGATTGACTGAAATAATTAAATCTGCAATTTGTTGTGGCGAAGTAAAGGAGCTTATGACACGTGTTGTCAGTAATTGGCCTTCATTCGTCGAAATTTCTGCTCCTGGCATCGAAATATTACTCGCTTGAATGATTTGGATTAAATCTGCTTGCGTTAAACGATTTGCTTCAAGTTTACTTGGATCTGCTTCTACTTGAATTTCCTCCACAAGCTTCCCAGATACGGAAACACTTGCAACCCCTTCTGTACGCTTCAATTCTTGTTCTAACAATTCCGCAATTTCTCTTACATCCACCTGTTCATTTTTAGCGGAAAGTGCAAGCTGTATAATTGGAAACTGAGCAGGATCAAACTTTAAAAAACTCGGTTTTCCCGCATCTTTCGGCAATGTTACCATATCGATGCGCTGTAAAATATCCGTTTGTGCCTTGTCCATATTGGTCGACCAATTGAACTCTAATATAATGAGATTGGAGCTTTCTAATGATGTAGACTGAACTTTTTTTATACCTGGTAACGTCGCTAAAACAGCTTCTAAAGGCTTTGTAACCTTTTCATTTACCTCGGTCGGACTTGCCCCAGGATAATTCGTTACAACGACGCCAATCGGTGGATTCAAGTCGGGTATTAATGTTACTGGAATTTTAAAAAACGATACCGCGCCAAGCAATATGACGAATATCATCGAAACAACTGTAAATACAGGTCTTTTTATCGAAAAGTCACTAATTTTCATGAATGAATAACTCCCTCTATTCTTGCTTATCTTCTCTATTATTCGAGTTTTGTTATATATTTCCCTTTTTTGTCGAACAATAACTCCTATTTATTTGTAGGATTGTGTCATATTAATGATTGTTGGCTTGGATTTTTAAATTATTCAGGAGTTTTAATTGAGGTAGAGCTTTTTATATGGATTCTGAAAAAGAGTGAGACGGCGAGGGGTGATAATTTGTAAATAAATATTTGTTAACGATAAACGCATTATTTTTATTATGTAAACTACAAGGAGGTGGCGTAAATAGATCAACTTCCCAAAATTATATATAAGCAACGACTTCCAGAGATATTTAAAACTATCGGTCAAGGGAATTATCTTATGTAATCACATGTCAATTTTCCATAGAGGACCATTTGGATAATGCCCTACAATAATTAGATACAACTGATTGGATTACTTAACTGTGTATTAAAATATAATAAAAAAGCTCTGTAAATTACATTAATCATAATTTATAGAACTTTTAACATTAGGAATTACTTTGAAATTAGGACAGACGTTGGGCAATTTCATTTGCGATTTTCATGCCATGGAAACGTCCATCTTCAATGTAGACACGATTTGTAATTCAGCCTGTTACAGCGCTGGTAAGAAAAACGTCCTTCACATTTGATTCAATATGTCTCTGGATCAAAGTAAGGCTCTGGTGAAGAGAGGTCGGTTTCAATTCCAATGCTTTGAAGCAGTTAATTATTAGGTTGATAGCCGATGAGAAAAAATACATAATCATTTTGAAGTGAAACGATTCCTTCAGAAGATTTTATGCGAATGGTTGATTCATTAATAGAAGCTATACTAGAATTAGGATAGAAATCAATATTCCCTTTTTTAGGAAGTTACGCGTATCTAATAACAAGGTTAGTTCGATACCTCCCTAAACTTTGCAGATAATAATAGCAAAAGTATGTGACAAGCTTAAATGTATTGCAAGATTAGAATTTTGTGTTAGTTGAAATTATAGTCTAATCTTAACCTCAGTACCGTCTTTCGCTTTAACATCTACTAACACGATTCCCTTATGATTTTTTAGTTCTTTGACGATAGGCTTCAGCATTTTTTTATCTAGTAGTGGAAAGGTAAAATCTATTTTTTTCTTTCGAAGTGCTCTTTTGTCCATTTATTTAATTTTTTCTGCAAAAACTTTGAAGTTGCAATTGAAATCGTAATGTTTAAAATTGCATATGGAACAGGAATGATAAATCGAATGCCTTTCGCTTTCACTTTTACACGTATCATAAGCAAATCACTATTCAATAATGACCGAAACGATATCCCCGTTTGCCGATTTAATATCAACAATTTGGCCATCTAATTCGTTTTCAATCGCTTCAATAATCAAGTTAATGTCTATATCTTTCACGTATTTTTCCGATTGAGGGATGCTAGCTGCGATACTGTGCCCAGCTAGTAGTACAACCTTGACAAGTTTTATAGGCACATTCACTTTGACGTTATCGTTTTCAGTTGATTCAACACGGATTTTTAAAGTTTTATCTAAATATTTTGTTGATTTTTCAACACCATTATTACTTGTTCCTACTTTCTCTTGTAACACTTGAATCAGTTCTGCTCCCTGATCTGCATCAATTTTACCTTCTTGAACCATTGTTAATACTCTTGCAATTTCCTCTTGCATGGTAAATTCCTCCCTATTTTTCTTATCAATTACGCCTCGGCGCAATTGCGTCCAGATTTTTTCGAGCGCGCTCGAAAAACTCCCCTTAAAAATCTGTGACATCCGCCGGGGGCTTAGGCCAACATGATGTTGGTCACAAAGGCGTTGTCACAGGGCGTGACGGGTTTAGCCTTTGTTCCCCAATTCAGCTGGGGGTTGAACCCCCACTGAATCAAGTTAAGAGTTTGATTGCTTCTTCTGGTGTGATTTCGCCATTTTCCAACATATTCACTACCTTTTTCTCGTCTACTTCATTTTTCTTCTTCTGTACATATCCAAGGTATGAAATGATGTCTGTTAGCTTGCCACGAACTGTTGGATATGAAATCCCCAATTCCTTTTCAACTTCTTTAATATTCCCTCGACAAGTTAAAAATACTTCTACAAAATGAAGTTGATCCTTCGATAAGGATGCTAACTTCGATAATTCAAATTCGTTTTCAATTGTAGTGTGACAATGAGAGCACTGTAACTTTGTAATTTTCAATGTTTTACTGCAAACGGGACAATCTGTGATTACTTGATAAGCCACAATGACACCCCTTTCTTTTAGTTAATTTGATTATAATAACTATTAATTAATAAGTAAATAACAAAATTAAGTTTTATAATAAAATAAATTAATAAATACAACTTTATAATTGATATTATTAATAAACCACCTTGATTATTCATTCATCTATTTCTGTGGAATACAAAAAAGTGGATTCGGAAAATAGTACGTTTTCCAAATCCACTTTTATTTTATAAATAATCTTATAAGAAGCTATATAACTGAATATTTTCGTTTTTATCTGAGAACCAACGCATTGCGAATTCGTTTTCAAATAAAAATACTTTATTGTCATAACGATCTCTTACAAGCATTGAACGTTGTGAATGCATCGAATCTTTCACATCTTCCTCGTTCTCAATCCAACGCGCAATTTTACTACCGATTGGTTCCATGATTACTTCAACATTATACTCATTGCTCATGCGATGTTGGAATACTTCAAACTGTAATTGACCTACAGCCCCAAGTAGAATATCTTCCGTGTGTAATGTTTTGAAATACTGAATCGCGCCTTCTTGTACAAGTTGTAAAACACCCTTTTGGAATTGTTTCCCTTTCATGACGTTTTTCGCAGACACGCGCATGAAAATTTCCGGTGTGAATTGTGGTAATTTTTCAAAGTTAAAGCCTTTTTTACCACCTACAACCGTATCGCCAATTTGATACGTACCTGTATCATAAAGACCGATAATATCACCCGCTACTGCCTCGTTAACGATTTCACGATCATCTGCTAAAAACTGCGTAGATTGCGTCACTTTAAATGATTTCCCTGTACGTGCAAGCGTCATGTTCATACCGCGCTCAAATTTACCCGATACGATACGCACAAACGCAATACGGTCACGGTGAGCAGGGTTCATGTTTGCTTGAATTTTGAAAATGAAACCAGAAAACTCATTATGGTCCACAGGGTCAATAAACTGCTCATCCTCTGTAATACGTGGTTGAGGCACTGGTGCAAATTTTAAATACGTATCAAGGAATGTTTGCACACCGAAATTTGTTAATGCCGAACCGAAAAATACAGGCGTTAGCTCGCCACGACGAATTCGATCTTCAGAATAGGCATTTCCTGCTTCATTTAATAATTCAATATCATCCATTGCTTGCGTATAGTAAGAAGTCACTTTCATCGGATGGTCGACAGCTAAATGACCTGATTCATCAAGCGGTAAAAAACGATCCGCCTCTTCTGTACGGAACTGTTCAATACGTTGATTGTAGCGATCGTAAATACCTAAGAACTCTTTTCCCATACCGATTGGCCAGTTCATTGGATACGCTGAAATACCAAGCACTTCTTCTAAATCCTCAATTAATTCAAGCGGCTCTTTCCCTTGTCGGTCTAACTTATTAATAAATGTAAAAATCGGAATCCCACGCATTTTACATACTTTAAATAGTTTTAACGTTTGTGCCTCGATACCCTTTGCTGCATCAACTACCATGACCGCTGAATCTACCGCCATTAATGTACGATACGTATCTTCAGAGAAATCTTGGTGCCCTGGTGTGTCCAAAATGTTGACACGGCAATCTGAATAATCAAATTGCATTACAGAAGATGTTACAGAAATCCCACGTTGTTTTTCAATTTCCATCCAGTCCGATGTCGCAAATTTACCTGATTTCTTTCCTTTTACAGTACCTGCATCGCGAATCGCACCGCCGAATAATAGTAATTTTTCAGTAATCGTCGTTTTACCAGCATCAGGGTGACTGATAATGGCAAATGTACGACGTGATAATATATCTTGTTCTAAAGTCATTTTTTTAATCTCCTTTTCCATACTTACCTATTCTAAAAGACAGGTACTAGTAGTGACAACCTTTTTTACTTCATGTACTTTAATTTTTACGCAATCGCTGCAAAATCTTATATAAAATAAATCCAATAATAATCGCAATGGCATTCAATAAAACATCATCCACATCAATACTACGGCCGATAAAATACTGTGTGCACTCGATAAACAAAGGAATGCCAAGCGCAACAACATGCATCCTCAGCCAACCTCTACACTTTTTAAAAAGCAATGGAATGAAGAAACCAAAAGGAATAAATAAAATAATATTCCCCGCCAAATTATAAAAAGCAATATTCGAAAGTGGACTATTTAACAGGTCATAATATAAGTGAATCGTTTGTAACGGCATAAAATTGCCGCGCATATACGGACTTGCTGTATCCAAAACAATCTGTCCATTCACAATATAAAAATCGGGAATGATTGTTTGTGAAAATATACTAACAGAGTAGAGGAAGAATAGCAGCATGACTAGTTCCCGTGGCCACATAATTTTTCTTTTTCTCATATAAAGGTAGCGCATACTCATATAAAATGGCAAACTCACAACGCAATAGATAAACATGCTCATTAAAAATGTTCGAATCACGGATAAAAACACCTCCTACAGTGTAACACGACCATTTGTAATATAAGTTGCATTGTAAATATTTCTGCTTTTACGGCAAGGTTCATTTCCTTACTTTATCCCCACTAAAAAACACCGTATATCCATTCCATACGGTGTCTTTATGCTAATTCGTTACACAAATTTCAATTTCCCTGCTTCTATCGCAATTTCTGCATCACTATGTGGGAATTTTGTATTTTCGATAATTTGATAATCCTCATGCCCTTTACCAGCGAAAATAATAATATCTCCAGCATTTGCAATACTGATCGCATGACGAACGGCTTCAGCACGGTCTCCAATACAAGCATAATTGTCATGAGCCATCCCTTTTGCAAGGTCACCTGTAATGCTATCAAATTCCTCATAACGCGGATCATCTGTCGTTAAAATAACATAATCCGCAACCGAGGCTTTTTCTGCCATGATTGGACGTTTTGTTTTATCACGCCCACCACCCGTTCCAACTAAGAAAATCAATTTATTTTCTGGTTTTTTATACGGTAATGCAGCGTTAATTGCTTTTTCAATCGCATCTGAAGTATGAGCATAATCTACAAAAATTTGAATCGGTAAATCCGTCATGACCTTTTCCATACGCCCTTTTACTGGCGGTAACATTTCGATTTGTTCAATAACTGCCTCTAGCGCAAAGCCGCGCGCATAAAACATCGCTGTCGCAGCTAATACATTATAAATATTAAATTCACCTAATAAATGCATATTTACATGGAAAGTACCCTCTGGTGTGATCATATCAAAGCTTGTCATTCCATTTTCATACGCGCAATTTGTCGCACGGAAAATCGCATCATTATGTAAACCATATGTCCAAATCGGATAAGGGGTTGTATCCGCATACTTTTTTGACCATGGATCATCCGCGTTCAATACAACATGTTTATTTTTTTCTAAATCTTGTCCGAGCTGAGAAAATAATAGCCCCTTCGCATTGCCATACTCCTCCATCGTACCATGGAAATCTAAATGATCATGCGTTAAATTTGTAAAAATAGCCACATCATAATCCACGCCTGCTAAACGACCTAATGCTAGCCCATGAGAAGATACTTCCATGACCATTGCACGACAGCCTTCCATTTTTGCACGGAAAATCATTTGTTGCGTATTGAGTGCATCACTTGTTGTATTTGCTGACTCATAAAGCACACCATTTAAATTAAATCCAATCGTGCCTGATAATGCTGATTTCTCGCCAAGCCCAATTAAAATATTATGAATAATGCCCGCAACGCTCGTTTTCCCATTCGTTCCTGTTATGCCAACCATCATTAAATCCTTTGATGGGTAATCAAAAAATCTCGTAGCTAGCAATCCCAAAGTGCGCGTTGTACTTTGAACGATGATTTGTGCCACATTTCCCTCTAGCTCTAACTCGCGCTCTGTTACGATCACAGTTGCGCCTGCATCCACTGCCTGCTGTGCATATTCATGACCATCTACTGTGTAGCCTTTTATACAAATAAATACACTGCTCGGTTGCACACTTCGGGAATCAATTGCAATGTCTTTTACAATGTTCGGTAATTGCCCAATCACCTTTTTTTGCATAAGTGTACTTAATAGCTCTTCTACATACATAATCCGTTCCTCCAACTATGGTGTTCTAGCTCACACAACAATTTTAATTCAAACTTCTATTCGCTCACAATTTATAAGGTTAGTTTCATCATACTGCTCATTTTTATAAATTTCCATTCTTTCGTTTGTACAAATTAGTAATTATTCGTTCCGTTTCAAACGAAATTTCCGTTTAGCTATTGACTATCTATTAGTATACCAAAATTCGTCATTTATCGACATAACTTTTTCGTGTATTATATAGGTAGTATTTCTTACTTTGGAGGTATCATGCAACAACTTGATATTTTACATAAACGCAATCAATTCATCTTTGTAATGCTACTTTTTACAGTAACATTTCATATTTTTACACCTTGGCTTGGCTTTTTTAATTTGTCTACAGCCAATTTAATCGTTTGTATTACGATCTCAATTACTCTTTCATTTCTTTATTTCTTAAAAGTGAATCCAAAAGTTTTTCAATATTGCTTAATTTTCGGCTGGCATTTTTTCGTATTATTTTTGACCTATCAAAGTGAAAATATCATTACATTGTACTCTTTTTTATATTTTTTAATTATATTGAGTATTTATCGATCTTTATGTCTTAATATTATTTTTTCACTAATTGTTGTTACCGAATCACTTATAGTCTTAAATTTTTCCCACTCAATTTTTAAAAATTCCAGTGGGATTGATGATTTTTTATTTATATTTTTTTTGATACTCGTCTGTTGTATAAGTTTACTACAAACTTTTTATGTAAAATATCTTTGGAATCGTGTCGAGCAGACAACGATAGACCGCGAATATAATTTGATATCCAAAGAAGCTTACTTAAATATGTTTTTTGAACATGCTGAGGATGCCATTGTCGTTTTTAATTTGGACGATACCATTATTACGGTAAATCCAGCATTTGAACGTTTATATGGTTGGACAAAGGAAGAAAGCATCGGTAAAACATTGCCACTTGTTCCCCCTGGAAATGCAGAGGCAGCTGCTGAGCGAACAAAACAACTTTTAATGGGGCAAAGTCTTCACCTGTTTGAAACGCAGGATATGAGGCGAGACGGCACCTCGATCGATGTTCAAATTTCGATATCGCCTATTTATGACCCTAATGGACAAATGATTGCGATGTCACTCATTTCCCGTGACATCTCGTATATTAAAGAAAACGAACGTCTCGTTTTACAATCTGAAAAGCTAAAATTAGTGGGTGAGATGGCTGCAGGTGTCGCCCATGAAATCCGCAACCCTATGACCGTCATTTCCGGTTTTGTTCAAATGATGAATGAGGGAGATTCTTCACCTTATCATGAATATACAAAATTGATGGAAAAAGAAATTGAACGCATTGATTTAATTTTATCCGAATTTCTCGTTCTTTCACGCCCGCAAGCGAATCAATTCGTTCCGATTCACCTAGGCCAAACGTTAGCTGAAGTTGCGCATCTTTTTCAATATGAATTTCAGCAAAGGAATATTACATTAAAAATAAATAATGATTATGACCATATTGTGATTCTTGGCAATGCAAACCAAATCAAACAAATCTTTATCAACCTTTTTAAAAACTCAATGGAAGCGATTAATGATTGTGGTGCTATTACGATTGAATTATGCAAAGACCTGGACGAAAATACGGTTTTTATCAGCATAAAAGATACTGGTTACGGCATTCCGCCACATGTTTTAGATCGAATTTTTGAGCCTTTCTATACGACAAAAACAAAGGGTACCGGCTTAGGCATGATGATTATTAATAAAATTATTGAAGATCATCGCGGGACCATTCAAATTACAAGTAAACAAAACGTTGGGACGGAAATTTTAATTAGCTTTCCAATCGATTTAAATTAGTCTTTTTCAATATTGAAGCCCCCATTTTAATTCAAATGGGGGCTTCATCGTCATTTTATTATTTCATAATCGTCCGAACAAGTTTTACCTTTTGCTTATATGGTGGGAATAGTAAACCATTCGCAAGCTTATTAGAACGTTGCATAATGGATTTAGCATGTGTGAAATTTTCAAAACTCGCTTTCCCGTGATAAGCATTACTTCCAGAAGGACCCACTCCTCCAAACGGTAAATGTGTATTTCCAACATGTGTAATCACATCATTAATACAGCCTCCTCCAAACGGAAGCTCCTGTAAAAAGTACTGAATTGCTTTTTCATTTTCAGAAAATAAATAGGCGCTTAATGGCTTCGGCAATTTCCGCACTTCATGAATCGCTTGCGGCAACTCTTTATACGTCATAATCGGCAGTAGTGGACCAAATAATTCATCTTCCATTGACGGACTGCCCCATGTAATATTTTCTAATAGCGTCGGTTCAATAAATAAATCTTCGCGGTCCGTCGTGCCACCAAATGTAATGGTATTTCGTTCGTTATCCAAAATACTTTGCAGGCGATCAAATTGGCGTAAGTTAATAATGCGCCCGTAATCCTCGCTTTTTTGAATATCCTCTCCGAAAAATTCGCGTATCACCTTTTTCATCAGCTTCACAAACTTTTTCGCAACGGATTCATGCACAAGTATATAGTCAGGTGCTACACATGTTTGTCCGGTATTATTAAATTTCCCCCAAGCAATTCGTTTAACAGCCACTTCTAAATTTGCGGTTTGGTCGATGATAACAGGGCTCTTCCCACCTAACTCTAGTGCATAAGGGGTTAAACGTTCTGCAGCGGCACGAGCAACTACTTTACCAACAGCCACACTGCCAGTAAAGAAAATATAATCAAACGGCGCATGGATAAGAGCAGTCACTTCATCCTTTTCCCCTTCAACAACGCGAACATAATTTTCATGGAATGTTTCTTCAATAATTGTTTTGACAATTGCCGCGGTATGCACGGCAGATTCAGAAGGCTTCACAATGGCTGTGTTCCCCCCTATAATCGCACCGATCAGCGGCTCCATTATTAATTGGAATGGATAATTAAATGGTCCGATAATTAATACAACGCCATATGGTTCGCGAACAATATAGCTCTTCCCTGGTTGAAATTGAATCGGTGTTTTTACTAATTCCGGTTTCATCCAATTATCAAGATTTTTCAAAAAGTAAGAAATGCTATCATAAACAATCCCAATTTCCGTTGCAAACGCTTCAAACTCACTTTTTCTTAAATCAGCTGCTAAAGCTTCTATTATTTGGCGTTCATATTTTTTAATGGATTCTTTTAATAATACTAATTGATGCTTACGGAATTCTACTTCCTTCGTCGTCCGTGTAAAATAAAATGCACGTTGATCCTCTATCATTTGTTCAACATCTTGCGCAGTAAATTTCATTTTTTTCCACCCTTTCTTTAAATTCTATGCATAAATTATATCGGTTCACACATATTAACTATAGTAATAACTACTACAACTCACAATGAATTTCCTGCAAGAAAGGAGCGATTCAAAATAACGCGCAGTCATTTGAAGAGTTGTTCACAAAATAAGAAGTTATTTTCTAATACACGCAGCGCATTATAATCGTACAAGGGGGCTATATTAATGATTGTAACTGAAACTTGGTGGGAAGAGATTTTTTCTGGACCTTTATCAATCGGGCTAAACGTTCAAAATGTAATAAAATTAGAGGACGAATCATTTTTATACTTTAACGAATACGCGGCAACCATTCATAATGAAGAACAAAATACTTAACTCAATCACTTATAAGGGTGGGATACTTCTGTACTTGTCGCTTTCGGTACAAATACAATTGCTAAAAAGAAGTTAAAGGACTGTCACATTTGGCAGTTCTTTTTTTGTTTTTTTGTGGCATAATGACGGAGGTCACAGATTTTTACTAGCACTTTAAAGAAAAAATCAGACTAAAGTTCGCTAAAGCGTAATTGCTTATCAAGACGCTTATGCTATAAAGGCGGTTCTTCTTATTATGAATAAATTTTTTAAAGTCATGCTTATTTTTTTAACGATTTTTATTAGTATTTTATTAGTTCAATTCATGGTGAATTATATTAATTCTGAGGAAACGAAGAAAATAGAAGAAACAACAGCTCAAATATCACCCGAAGAATTACAAACTCAAACGACTATTGCGATTACAGACATTATTTTAAATCAATTATTGGAAAACGTTATTTTGAATATTGACTTCACACACCACGACGGTCAACACGATGTTGATTTATTTTTACAAGGTCGCGAGTTTGTTTCCGAAGATACGTTATTGAAGGACAGCTACAATATTTTAAAAGAAATTAACAAAAATGAAACAATTCATGATTTTACATTAAAATGGTATATGCCCGTTAAAAATAAAAATACAGAAATTTTAACACTCTCTTTTTCTCAAGATACCATTTCCAAAATAAAAAATCTCTCATACAAACAATTAAAACAAGTAGCAACCCATTACGAAAAACATGAAGCATTATATTAACAAGAGCCACACTTCTAGCATAATTGTTAGAAATGCGGCTCTTGTCTATTAAATTCTTTCTATTTCCTGCCTGTTGCATAATTCAACTTTCAATTTAGACATTCTGATAATGGATGTACTTATGAGATCGACTACGCGCTTATTTCCCTCTAATTTACGCAGGATTTAATTCCAGTTCAACTGTAATTTTAATATCTTTTCCAACGAGCACACCACCTGTTTCTAATGCGGCATTCCAAGTTAAGCCAAAATCTTCACGGTTAATTTTCGTTTCTCCCTCAAAACCATAAACTTCAACGCCCCAAGGATTTGTCCCTTTGCCGTTATATTCTACGTCAAATGTAACAGGTTTGGTCACATCTTTAATCGTTAAATTCCCAGCGACCTGATAACCGTCACCAGATTTTTGGATTGTCGTGGATTTAAATGTGATTTTCGGATAAGTTTCAACATCAAAAAAGTCCGCTGATTTTAAATGGTTATCACGATCTTCACTTTTTGTTGTTATTGATGCTGTATCAATATAAAACGTAATGATGGCAGTCGTTAAATCCGATAAATCCTCCGCTTCTACATCCGCTGAAAAAGAATCAAAGTTCCCCTTCACTTTAGATACCATCATATGCTTTACTTGAAATCCAATATTCGTGTGTGACGCATCCACTGTCCATTTAGCCATTTCATATTTCCTCCTAAAGCTGAATTTTTAGATTGTAGGTTTTTCTAAGCAGTCTTCATTTATATGTATACCCACATTCCATTTATGCAAACTTTTAACACTAGATAAATTTCTAAAGAAAAAACCATCTTTTCACCCAATGGCAAAAAAAGATGGTTTTAATTTTTTTTTTTGGTGAGCATCAGTATGTTGCAAGTATAGATTTAAACATTGCTCTATTATTGGACTGTTTTATCCATGTCATTTAAGGCATTTTGCACATGTTGAATCGCTGCTGTCAGCTCTTCTTTTTGCTTCGCTGTGAAGAAACTATAATTGACGTAATCTTCTTTACCAACTTCGTAATATTCCAGAACTTCATTTAACTGCGCAATTGCTTCCGTTGCCGTTGTCACGGATTCAGTAGTTGCTCGTGCCGTAAAAATTTTCACAATCTCTTCAATTGCTTCTGTTTGAGCCTTCACCGCATATACTTCAGCATTTGCAAAGCTTGTTGCTGTTAAACGATTTTTTATCATATTTTCGAACATCGCACTAGCTGATGCCAGTACATTATTTTTACTTACATCAATAGTTGATAGTTGTTGTTCTAATGCTTGAACATCGCTTGCAAGCTGCGTAGCGACTTCTTCATAGCCTTTTGTAGTCTTCTCTTGGAATAAGCCAAATGCTAAACGTTGGAATCCTGTTGAATCGGCTTCTTTTCCTTTTGTGATTCGACCATTAATCGCTTGATCCAGTTCCTCAAAATCATTTGTAATCGGTAAAAGTCGCTCATAATACATCGTTACAAGTGGGTATAATTTTTGCGCTTCTTCTAATTTTCCTTCTTGAACAAGTGTTGCTAATAATTGCGTATCCGCTACAAAATCAGTCATTTGTGTGGCACTATACTTACGGAAAAGGTTTGCTTCTTCTGCTACTTTTACCTCTTCTACTGCTTCCTGTTGTTCCACTTGCTCTTTTTCTACTTGCTGATTTTTGTCTCCACAAGCCGCTAAAACAGCCACTGACATGAAAACAACCGCTAATTTTTTCGTATAGTTCATCGTATTTCACCTCATATAAGTTCAATTCATAATTTTCGCATGGACAACAAAGCGTTCTTTATCATTTACGGATGTCGTACATGTCGAAAAAGTAACAATTTTATCGCTTACCGACACATCGACCCGCATCGTAATTTCGGAACGTTGCTGGATTTCATTTAAAAAAGGTTCAAATGTTGCATCTGAAAATTGTGTTTCAATATAATAAAAATCGGTTGTCGTTTCATAGGCAGCAAATACTTGCAGTTTATATTTTTCAGATGCTGTTTCATAATAAAATATAGGATGCGCATCGGCGTATTGCTGATTTGCAAATTTAGAAAGCTCCCCAAACATTGTCCCGTTTCGCAGTACATGTCCATAAAAAATCGTATGCCGATCTGTCATTAGCTCATTGCGAAAATCAGCAAAAATACTGCCTCCACGACTTTTTTCATTCAAATAATTATGCGTTAAGTAAAAGTCATTATTATTTGTCTGCAAAACAGGGTTATCCAGTCGACTATTTGCTAATGATAGCCAGCCAATAATGTTTGGATTTTGTTTTTGAAGAGCTATAAGCGTACTTTCTTCTACCACTTTCTGGGCATCTTTTAAATCTTTTTCTACATTTTTATAAGATAGCGCATACTGAATTAACTGCATCGCACAGAAAAGCATGACCGCAACACTTAAGATTCTTAGCCATCGTCGCATACTAAATACTTAAAGGCATCATATAAAGCCCGAGTTGCTCATCTTCATGGAACACCGAGTTGACACCGTACACTTTTTTGATTACTTCCTTTGTAATGACAGCACGCGGCGCACCTTCTGCAATAATTTGACCCGCTTTCATTAAAATAATATGTTCACTATAACGAATGGCTTGATTAATATCGTGGAGCACCATGACAATTGTCAAACCATGCTGTTCATTTAATTGTTTCACAAGCTCTAATAATTCAAGCTGATAATAAATATCCAAATACGTTGTCGGTTCATCCAAACAAAGCATTTCGGACTTTTGCGCAAGTGCCATCGCAATCCATACACGCTGACGTTCCCCACCCGAAAGTGCCGCAAGATCGTTGTGACGTTTCCCTAGTAAATTCGTGCAAGCTAATGCCCACGTAACCGCTTCTTCATCTTCTGTCGACTTTTTCTTAAACAATGAGGAATGTGGCATTCTTCCATACATGACCAGCTTTTCGACAGTTAAATCACTTGGAATATCGTTTTGCTGATAAACAATCGCAAATTTTTTCGCAAAGTCTTTTGGTTTATATTCAATCAAATCACGATTTTCAAGGCGTGCTTGTCCTTCGAGCGGTCGATTATTGCGTGACATAACGCTTAATAATGTCGATTTTCCACAGCCATTCGGTCCAATTATCGTCGTAATTTGGCCTTTTGGAATAACGGTTGATACCCCATTTAAATGACGTGTTGTTCCGTCATGCGAAACAATTACTTCTTTCATTTCCATCTTAGCTGTCACTCTTTTCTAAGTAAAAATATTAAAAATGGTCCACCAATAATCGCCATAATTGTTGATGCAGGAATTTCCATCGGGGCAAATAATGTACGACCTAACGTATCCGCCAATAAAATAATAAACGCCCCTAATAACGCCGTAAATGGAATAAGCACTTTATGATCGTAGCCTACTAAACGACGCGCAATATGTGGCACTAAAATACCAACAAAGGCGATGACACCAGCTACTACAACTGATGAAGCGGCAAGTAAAACGGCTACAGCTGCGATAAGTAATCTTGCAACCGTTACATTAAACCCGATACTTTTCGCTGTTTTGTCCGATAATACTAACACGTTACACCAGCGATAGAACATAAAAGCAAGTACTAAGCCAATCGTACCGTAAGTCGCCATTAGTGAAACATCATCCCATGTTTTTAACGTTAAAGTGGATGTAATTGCTCCAGAAGTAGATGCACCAAAGCTAATCATCGCCTCTGTTAATCCTGAAAACATCGCGTTAATCGCAATTCCGACTAAAATTAATTTCAGTGGATTTAAACCTGATTTCCATGATAGGAAAAAGACTAAAAAACACGCAAACGCCCCGCCGATAAATGCAGCGATTGGCGAGAAGAAAAACATCGTTGGCACAAACGATACGATAAACAACTTCGTAAACGCAGCGCCGGCTGATATTCCGATAAAACCTGCATCTGCCAACGGGTTACGCATAATCGCTTGCAATAAAACGCCCGCTACCGATAGCGCGGCACCTGCAAATAATGCAATAATAATTCTTGGAAAGCGCAAATCTTTAATGGCCGCCATCTTGTCATTATTAGCATCAAATAAACTCGTTAAAAATTCGCCAAAGCCCATTTGGATACTACCTGTTGTAGCGGCATAAACAATCGTCAGCAACAATAATAGTAAAACTGCTACAAAACTACTAATTTTTTTCGTCACAGTAAACACCCTTTATCTCTAAATAACCGACCAACAAATTTTCTAAGTAATTTTGCTAATCGTTTTTACACATTATTTATAAAAAATCGTTACAAGTTCATTCAGTGCTTCTGATACATTTAATGCCGCAGTTGTGCCAAACAGTTCCTCTTCTAAATCATAAACTTCATCATTTTTTACTGCAGCAAAGTGCTTCCATACATCATTCGTTTTAAATTCATCATCAAACATTTCAATTACTTCATCCGGCATCCCATGCGCTAATCGCAAAATGATATCTGGATTGGATTCGTATAAATATTCTGTGTTTGATGGCAAGTATTCCGCATCTTGTCCAGCCATTACATTTTCGCCACCAGCTAAACGGACTAAATCACCTGCGTACGATTTTTCAGTTGCTACTAAATAACTTCCTGGTACACCTAATAAAATAAGTACTTTTGGCTTTTTCTTATCGCTAGAAATCTGCTCCACAGCATCCATTTCCCCTTGCAACTCAGAAATTAACGCTTCTGCTTCGGCTACTCGATTGTAACGCTCACCAATTTCGGTAATTTCAGAAAGCATCGTTTCAATGCTCGTTAAATCAACAAAATCCACTGGAATTTTTAGTTGTTTGAATTTATCTTTCAAATCATATTCCAACGTGGAAACAGATAATACTTCAGTCGGATTCAAAGATTTAATAATTTCTGCATCAGGGTCCATCGCATTTCCGATTGTCGGTAATCCTTCAAAACGTGCTGGTAAATCCTTTACCGTTTCTGGCACCGCGACCGCATCTAAATTGAGTTGGTCCATAATATCCGCCAAAACAACTGTGCCTGCGATAATACGATGCTCTTCTTCAATCGTAGTAGATTGCTCTGCCCCATTGTCAGATGCATTTAGATTTACTGCATCTTTTTCATCATTGCCACAGCTAGCTAATAAGGCTACTCCTAATGCTAGACTTGCAAACCATTTTTTCATTTCGTATTTCCTCCTCATTAAACTGAAGTAAACTTTCATCGAAAACGTGGATGGAAATTTACTTCAACTTAATACCATTTCCAGTCCGTCCTATATCCGTAATACTTCAAAAAGGCAGTAACCTCCACAATAAAGCGGAGGTACACTGCACATTGATTTTATTTTAAGCCGTCAATTACAGTTAATCCGTTATTTAAAACTTTTGCCATTTGACCACGTGTTAATTTAGTATCTGGATTAAATTTACCTTCATAACCCGTCATAATGCCTAATTTATTTAACTCAGCAATTGCTTTTACAGCTTCTGCATCTTTTACAGATACATCAGTAAAGTTTGCAGTAGCTCCTGTTGCTTTATATCCTTGGTTTTCTAATAAACGGTAGATCATTAACGCAGCTTGCTTACGTGTAATATCTTGTTTTGGTGCGAAAATTGTTTCTGAGTTGCCGTTAATGACACCAATTCCATGTAACGCTTTAATTGCACTTTGCGTTTCTGTATCGAATTTCGCGATATCCGTGAATTTCGTTGTTGCTGGTACTTCTAATGTTAACGCACGGTTGATCATTAATGCGAACTGAGAACGAGTTACGTTATTTTTGGGGTTGAATTTATCGGCTTCTTTAATAATTCCTTTTGAATATAATGAAATAATTGAACCGTAGCTTGCATCTTTCATAATATCTGTAAATGGATTTTTCTTGCCGCCAAATTGTAATTGCACTGGATATTTTTCATCGTATGCGAAGTCGCCAAAACGAACCGATAAATCAACTGTTGCATTATAAATTTGTGTAATGTCTTTCACTGAAACTGTATAAATTTTAACTGTATTTTCACCGACAACTTCTTCCGATTTTTTCGCAACTGTTGCACCTGTTACAGTGAAGTCATTTAAATGTTGACCTTCTGGGAAAGTGACATCCACATCATAGCCACCCGCAGTAGCTGTTACCGTTACTTGATCTGCTAAATATTTCTCTTGCATAATCGATAACTCATTTTTTCCGTCTGCATAAACGAATGCTGGTAATGTATTAGCTTCAGGTGTTGCTTCAGCTTTTGGTAGCTCTAATTTCGCTGTGTTAATTGCGAAACCGAAATCATACCATTTATCCATTTTGGCAGCTGGTACGACAACATGTACCGATGACTTGTGTAAATCACTAATTGAATCAATATCAAAGCTTAATACGCGCGTGCCTTCTGTTGCTGATCCAGAAACTGTTGTTGCTGCTTTCTCATTTACTTTTAATGCAGCAATCATTGGATTTGATTTTTCTACGATTTCAACTTGCACTGAATATTTACCATTTTTCACTACTAATTTAGCATTTGGTGAGAAATGGCTTGAAATCGCTTTATAATTACCGATGTTTGTTTCTGGCGCATAAGCATCAAACGTTACATCGTATGTACCATCTGCCACTGAGTCTAACTTTTTACCTGGTGCGAACGGCTTTCCAGCTTCCTCTTCAGGCTTTGTTGGTTTATTTGTTTCAGTTGTTTCTTCTTTAATAGAAGCTGGATTTGGTGTTAATGTTGCTTTCGCATCCATTTTCCCTACTGGTGTTGTTAAAGTAAATACCGCTTCAACTGGCTTGAAGTCTGTTGAAACAGGAATTAAAATCATTTTGCTGCCATAGTTGTAAACAGCTGTTTTACCATTTACTAATACTTCATCAACCATTGCTAATACTTGTTCTGTTAAGTTTAATTGAATATATTTTTGACCTTCACGCTCTACTAAATTACCTGTACCTGGAACATATTTTGCAAGCATGCCTGTTGCATCTTCTACTTTGAAATCAATCGTTTTTGTCACTTGCGTTGCAGTGTTTACTGCATCTACTGAACGAGATGTTGCATCTGTTCCATTTACTTTAACTGACCCATCTACATCTGCTGAAACTGCCATTGCAGGTACGATTGCCGATGTTGCAAGTAATGATGCGATAATTGTTTTAGTTGCTTTTGATTTTTTTGCCATTGTTAATTTCCTCCTAGAACTATTCGTTTGTTTTTGGATTTTGATTGCGTATAAAAACAATCATTGCCATAATGAACAACACGATTGCTAGTATCGGTAGCTCATCACTCGTCTCTGGATTTTCTACTACTTCTTGTTCTTCAGCTTGTTGCTCTTCTGGTACTAATGTTTGTTGCTCTTCAGTTGGCGTTTGTTGTGCCTCTTGTGAAACCGCTTTCTCAGTTGTCAAAGGCTGTTTCGTTTGTTCGCTTGTTGACGAAGCAGTAGAATTTTCAGTTGTTGCTGGTTTATTTGAAGAAGTATTACTTCCTGACGATGAATTCGTTGTTTCTTGCTTTTTAGGTGGTTCTGGCGCAACTGGCTTTGTCTTTGGTGCCGTTACTTCTGGCGCCTTTGCTTCCGGTAAAGCACTGCTGTTAATGACAAAATCCACACTATAAGAATGATGGTAATCAATATCTTCTATGTCGATTTTCATTGCAATTGTCACAACGTTGGGATTCGATATTGGAAATTGTACGACACGCTGATCCGCGCCTTCATTTGAACTAATGACAGTCGCCCCACCAGGAGGATTAAATTCCGTTACCCATGCACTTTTTTTAATCGTCAATTGCATCGTCATTTTTCCATCATTTACGATGAGCTTTGCAGGCTTTGCAAAATAATCATTTGCCATTGACGCTGAATTACTGCCTGGTTTGTTTACTTGATAACTAACATCGTATGTACCATCTGCAATCGCCGCATTTGAAACATTTGGTGAAATAAATGGGCTCATTAAGAGTAAGGTGAATAATAGTAAAAAGTATTTTTTCATGCAAATTTCCCTTCCATTTCTTATCAATTACGCCTCGGCGTAATTGCGTCCTGATTTTTTCGAGCTCGCTCGAAAAGCTCCCCTTAAAATCTGTGACATCCGCCGGGGGCTTTAACTTGATTCAGCCGGGGTTTGAACCCCCCTCTGAATTAAAGTCATAGTTGGCATTCATCCCCCACTTATAGAAATGGGAGACTTCTGCTGAATCATGTTATAATGATTATCTATTTAGTGGAAAACGATCATTCATTCCATTGTCTAGCATGCCATAAACTAATTTGTTACACAATTGACTTGCCTCTCTTTCACTAGGAATTATAGCTTAATTGAGAATAATTTTCACTAATTTGTAATATTTACTACATCATTCTAAAGAGTCTACTGCAGACGGCTGTTCTATCTGTCCATCCCATAAATATCACCAATTTCAAGTTTGTGTAATTCATAAAAAATAAAAAGGCTACAATAAAAAATCATATTTCATGACTTTTTATTGTAACCCTGTTATTAAATCAAATCCGTAATACGCTTGCTCTTCTTGTAATATTGTTGCAATTTCTTTCGCAGATCCTACTAAAGGAATTTTACGACTTTCTTGAATAATCATCCGGTCCATTTCTGTTAATGGATAATTATGCGCTTCTTTAGGAGTTAAAACTTGCCCAATCTTTCCTTGCGTCAACATACCCCCACTGAGATGAAGCTTTTCAGTGGGGGCTTGAGTTTATCACACAGGTCTTCCTTGCCCAATTTGACGTTCTGTGTGACAAGCATCCAAAAGACGCTCCCCAAATACTGTTTTTGGTTGGGCTTGGCGATGAATGATCGCTTGCCCACTTGCACCACCCTTCCGAAAAAGAGCAGTTCTTTCCTATTGCGAAAGATGCCACCACCCAGCATTGCTGGCGTGTGCTACAAGCCCCGACAAGTCGAGTACACAAGGATGGTTGACGCACCCACTAGACCGTGCTTATGCAGCGGTTTTACGTTTTTGAACTTCGAGTACGAACGGATTTTTAATTTTAAAATGCTCGTCCAGATTCACGATGTTTGATTTCCTCAAAATATTGAATGCTCCGTTGACGTCGGCATGAATACACTCTCCTGATAGCGCTTGGTATTGCCCACGATTCACTCGCTTCCCGCTAAATACATACTTTCTCTTGTCGTGAGGGGACCAGACAGGGAGTTCATCTTTATCCAGAAAGCTTGCCTTCGATGTGTAGCTTTCTTCCTGTTTGACAAAGCGGATGCCTTCCTTTAAGCACTTATTTTCGATGGCACTTATCAATTTGTTGAACGGAAACTGAACGAAGTGTTGGTTATTCTTTTTACCGATGTTGCTGTTTTGCTTCCACCCTTCGTTATACCCGACAATAATTGTATCAATGTTCAACGCTTTGATTTTCTTGAATAATAAGCCTACTGCTTGAGAGATGTAGCCGTTTATCTGGTTGTTTCGCTTCCTCCATAGTTTAGCCAATTGATTCGTGACAACCCGCTTTGAAATCCCATTTTTGATATTTCGTTGTTGGAGCTCACTAATCGCCTTGTTGAAGTATTGGTTAATGGATTTCAACTTCTTCCCATTAATTAGGAATGTATCGCCAACATTCGTTGCACAACTCATGAATCGATCTACACCTAAATCGCAACTTAATGCATTTGTTGTGGTCGTGGATTGCTTTTTCATTTGAGCTGCTTGCACTTCATACGTGTAATGCACCTCAAAGAACCAACCGTTTTGCTTCGGTACGATTTCAATGTAGGAGATTTTTCTTTGTAGTAAGTTTTTAGGCATCCGAATCTTAATCGAGCCAAAACGTTTTCGAAATGCAACATTCATCGGAATCGACCAATACCCATTTTTGTCTATTTTCGGAACTTGGTAGATTTCGATGATCCGTTTTTCCGTAGCCCCTGAATAATTCGGAAACTGCGGTCGGCCCGTAAACTTGCTGGGGTCTTTTTTCCATGCTTCGAGTGCTTTGAAGAAACTTTTGGTCTCGCTTAGTAATGTTCTGCGAATCGCCTGCACAGAGTTCGATTGAATACCCCAATAGTTAATGTCCTGCTTCATGGCAGCGTCTATTTCCTTCGTAGTTGCCATTCGATTCTCATTTAAGAAGCTTTGCTTGATTGTATATAACCCAACATTTCTCAATGCTTTCGAGCTGTGCGTCATCCGCTGGAGCAAACGAAACTCTTTCGCTGTTAATTGAGACCTTCCGATGTTTTGTTTCTGCGTAAGACGTTGAATATTATTAAGTTTCTTCTTTTTACGTAACACTTTAACGGCTTTCTTCCTTGACATATTGTTCACCTCCTTTTCTTTCATTCTATCAAATGGAATATACGTTCGTAAATGGAAGTAAGAAATTTAGGCTACCGCCTACCGACATTCATCTCCCACTTACTTATTGGGCTATGCCCTGCACATTCCTTGAAGTGGGAGTCTTCTGTCGGAAAATAATAAAGTGGTGAATCCCTCACAAACAATGAAGCAAACCCGAGTTCTTCCGCTTGTTTTGCCAGTACTATTTGTTGTGCCAAGTCCATTGTTTGAAATTTGCCCGATGACAACTCCGATGGAAATGAAAGACCAAGCGTCAATTTATTTTCTTTAAATGTTCGTACAAAACCATTATGCGATTACAATTTATCCATATTTATTTCACCTACTCGGAAACTTCTTTTCTTATAAAACCATTTTTTCCTTAACCCATTCTTGTAGTAATTTCACTTTTGATGGGTACTTTATATTTATTTCTTCATATAATGACGCCATTGTTTCGCGCTTTAACACAAATTGCCAAGAGGACTCGGCTTCTGCCATTAAATTCGTTAACAAGCAGCCACAATCTTCCTCTTCTAATTCAAACATACCATGCAAAATACCACTTGAGGAATACAGTGATTGTTGGCCTTCAATTGCAAGATAAATATCGTAAACTCGAATGTCTTCAGGTTTTCTCTTTAATTTAAATCCGCCTTTAACCCCTGGCACAGAAGTAATCAAGTCCGCACTTACTAACTTTCGGAGTAATTTTTGAAAATACGTTGGTGATGCATCTAATTGTTGGCTAATTGCTTCGCCCGGTATTACCGCCTTATCTGGTAACATATTAAGGATTAAAATGGCGTAAACAGATTGTTCAACTCCGGTTTTCATCTGCATAAAAATCACCTCCCACCATTAATACTTTCTTCCATCAAACATTCGCAACTAACGTAGATATTTATTATCCACGTTAGTTTAACTCATTTTCTTATTAAAGTAAATTTTATTATACCGCCCTAATCTAAGGTACATAATTTGTACACCTGACGAATGGCGATCCATATGAAATTCCAAATAACCAAACTTGTTTACGCACTAAATGATCAAAATAAGAAAAAAAAACACCTTTCATTGAAAAACAGGTATTGTAAACCCATTAATCAATATAAAGGTGTTTTGCTGGTACATACGTGAGATATCCTAGAAACTAAATCTATTATTTATTAACTTCTTCCGGGTGGAAGCCGTCTCTTTGTAAATAGTTAGGATATGCCCAAATATTTAGCTTTTTTGCTTCTGCCTGTTGTTGAATTTCACGTAGCTCATCTTCTAAAGAGTTATTTGGTTTATTCACATAGCGTACTGCTGCAAGTCCTTCATTTAATAAAACTTCATGCAAGCTAACGCCATCAACAAAAACATAGGCTAACAATCTATCATACTTATCTGTTTCTGGTCCCTTATCGAACAATAGCTGAACCGATTTGGCATCTTCTAGCAATTGCGTTGTTAATTGTTTTGCCGCCTCTGCATAAGGCATTGGATCGCCCTTATCGTAATTCATTTCAGGTGTATCAATCATCAATAAACGGACACGCTGCTTTTGCCCATCCATTTTAACACTCATTGTATCGCCATCATTCGCTGCAATAAACTCTACGTCAATTAGTTGCTTTCCTGTTTCGTTCATTGCGAGTTCAGGCGTAATACTATAATGTTTTTGTTCTTGTGATACTATATTATTTTGAGCGCCGTCATTTGTTGGCGGTTGTTCATCAGTTGGTTTAGCAAAAACTAAATATAACCCAACTGCTAAAATAATCGTCCCACTAGTAATGAGTGTTTTAATATCTTTTAACTTCATACGGTAAATCCTTTCGATCACTTAGATTTCATTTTTTGGTTTCGTTGTTGGACCTAATTCTACTGGAGGGATATCAGCAAATGTTTCGCCTTCCTCTTCTAAATCACGCATACGGTGAGCAATTCGTGATGCCGCGCAAGCCGCAATACTACCTACTAAATCATCTAAGAAAGTATTAACAGAATTGCCCGCTTTCGTATCTAACTTTTCAATAATGCCGATTTTTTGCTTATCTAAATGCCCAAAAGTCGTCACCGCGATACTACCATACGTAAATACCGAACCTAAAGCTAATGTTTCATCTACACCAAATAATCCTTCATCAGATTCAATGATTGCTTGTAATGGTGCAGAAAGCATATTTTTCTCCGCTAATTCATCCAACTCAATTCCAACTAACACCGCATGTTGAACTTCACGTTTATTTAATACGCGCTCTACCGATTGCACACAATGTTCTATTGTTAAACCTTCATTATATGGAGACTGCATAATATGAACAATTTCTGCAATATCTTCAATTGTTACATGACGACGCAATAACGCTTCATGAGTTGCTTTCGTTACCTCATCAGAATGAACTCGAACTCTTTTATTAGACATGTGTAATTCCTCACTTTTATTATATTTATCATAATTATTTAACTTGATTCAGTCGGGGTTCAAACCCCAGCTGAATCAGAGGAACTTAGGCTAAGAACGCCACATCGTGTGGCAACGCCTAAGTGACCAACATCGTGTTGGCCCAAGCCCCCGGCGGATGTCACAGATTTTAAGGGGAGCTTTTAAAGAGGAAGTCAGCCTAAAAACGTCACATCGTGTGACAACGGCTGACTGACCCACGACCTGTGGGCCCAAGCTCGAAAAAAATCTGGACGCAATTACGCCGAGGCGTAATTGATTGTCCATCCTCTATATTACACCTTTATTTTTCTTTGTGATACAATTTCGATACAATCACAGAACAGGAGTGACTATTTTGGAAAAAGGGACAGTAAAAGATATTACGTTTTATAGCCATTCTTTAAAAGAAGAATTGGATTTACTTATTTACATTCCAGCAAACTATTCTCCGCTATACGAATATAACATTTTAATCACATCAGATGGTAGAGATTACTTTCAATTAGGTGGAATTCCTCGATTAGCTGACGAATTAATTGACGATTACATAATTGAAAACGTTATCATTGTGGGTGTACCCTATAAAGATGCTGCCGATCGACGACGCAAATATATTCCATCGGGCGACCAATTCGAAGCATATATGCGGTTTTTAGCACATGAACTCGTTCCATATTTAGATGAAGAGTTCACGACGCATCAAATGGGCTCGGGGCGCACACTCATGGGAGACTCAATGGCTGCAACGATTTCATTATTAACAGCGTTACATTATCCTAATATTTTCGGGAAAGCCATTTTACAATCCCCTTATGTAGATGAACATGTGCTGCAAACAGTTCGTGACGCAAAAAGCCCAGATTTACTAGCTACTTATCATACCATTGGCTTGCGTGAAAATGAAGTCCGTTTTCCAAATAATCCGGTTGCAAAAGACTTCTTAACACCAAATCGCGCAATGCATGATCTCTTTGTAGAACGCGGTATCGAAACGTTTTATGAAGAAGTAGACGGTGACCATACTTGGAAAACTTGGAAGCCTGATCTAAAGCGCGCATTAACGAAAATTTTAGGTTCATGAACATTGTAAATGTTTATTGTAGAAATTTTCTGTTATAATGAAAGGATAATAGCGAAAAACTTCTAGGGGGTAATGAATTTGAAATATGGTATTATTGCATTTCCATCAAAAAAAATACAAGATTTAGCCAACACGTATCGTAAACGTTATGATCCACACTATTCTTTAGTTACACCGCACTTTACATTAAAAGATGCGTTTGATGCAGATGCGTCTCAAATTGATGAAATTTCTAAACACTTACAAGAAATTTCTACAAAGTTTGCGCCTTTACAAATTCATGCTTCACGAATTAGTTCATTTTATCCAACAACAAATACACTATATTTCCGTATCGAGCCTACTTCACAATTGGAAAGTTTGCACAAAACGATTCAAGAAAAGTTGAACATTGGTACATCTAAGCATGTCTTTTCACCACATATTACAATTGCCCAAAAATTAACGGCTTCAGAGCATGATGATATTTTTGGTCAATTACGCATGATTGGTGTTGATGAGCATGACGTTGTGGATCGCTTCCATTTGCTCTACCAACTTGAAGATGGCTCTTGGACAACATACGAAACATATAAATTGACTGGAGCTGAGTAACAAGTGTTTGAAGTAAAATTAGTTACAACTGTGGATGACCGAAATCGTGCTTTTTCGATTCGTAAAGAGGTTTTCGTGAACGAGCAAGGGGTTCCTCTTAGCCTAGAACTCGATGAGCATGATGAAACAGCTATTCATTTCATCGTCAATGAAGGTGATCAAACAATCGCTGCTGCCCGTCTTCGAGAAATCGAACCAAAAATCGGGAAGGTTGAGCGTGTTTGTGTACTTAGTCATTACCGAGGCAAGCGTCTTGGTGCATTAATTATGGACACAGTCGAGCAACATGCGAGTGCTCTTAATTTTAAAAACTTGAAATTAAATGCACAGTCTTATGCTGTACCCTTTTACGAAAAGCTAAACTATACCGTAACATCACCCGAATTTATGGATGCTGGTATCCCACATCGTGCCATGGAAAAGAATCTTTAAAAATACATTTTAAGAAAAGGATGTTTAATGTGCTTTTGCACGATTAAACATCCTTTTTTTAACGCATTAACTTTTCAATTTTACTGAAATCTAAAGAGTGTCCATCTTTTACAATCGATTGCACAATTTTTTCTTCCATTTCTTTTGTGATTGGTTTATTAGCAATTTGACTTACCTTTTTAACAATTTTCCGAACTTGCCTTTCATCGGTAAAATCCGCGTGCGTAAGGGCATTCGCTAAATTCATAATTTCATCAATGCTCAGTCCTGTTTTATTTTCTACTTTTTTAAAAAACGATTTATCCATCTAAGTCTCTCCTATCCATTACGCCTTATCTAGCTTCAGTCCAGAATTTTCCGAGTATACTCGGAAAATTCCGTGACATCCACTGGAGCTTTAATCCCCACTAAATTAAGTTAAATAAATACGCTACCAACAATAATAAGTAAGATGAATAATACTACGATTAAAACGAAAGTTCCGCTGTTATTGTTACAGTAGTTATATGCTGGTGACTCATAATTGCAACACTGTTGTTGCCAACCTCCATACCCGGACACAAAAATCCCTCCTTCCTATTTTGTAGTGTATGCACAACAAAATAATAAAAAGAGGGTTATCGTCTAGTCTACTTTTCCTTTTGACTTAAAAATAAAGGCCGCGATAAAACCAAAAATGATGGCTGCACTAATTCCTGAGCTTGTCACTTCAAACATGCCAGTTAATACGCCAATCCATCCATGCTTTTCTGCTTCTGCCATCGCTCCGTGTGTCAATGAATTTCCAAAAGATGTAATGGGTATTGTAGCACCAGCACCAGCAAGATCAATAAGTGGCTCGTACAATCCCAAACCGTCTAAAATGGCGCCACATACAACTAAGATTGATAATGTATGTCCGGGTGTTAACTTGGCAACATCCATTAGCAATTGACCAATCATACAAATAACTCCACCTACTATAAAAGCAAATAAAAATGTAATTTCCATGGTCGATCACCCCATTCCAATTTCTATCGCATGTGCCGTACAAGGTATTGTTTCGCCTTGTTGGAATGATAAAGGGGAAAGCAATGCACCCGTTGCGACAAGCAACGCTTTTTTATAGCGTCCACTTTTAAATTGTTCAAGTAAATAGCTAAAGTACACCGTTGCCGAACAGCCCGGCCCACTAGCACCCGCTTGGAATGCGGAATCTTCGCCATAATATTCCGCACCCGCATCACGAAATCTCGCCAAATCCTCCTTCGCAACCCCACTTTGAGCAAACATGGCCTTCAATATTTTCAAGCCAATTTTCCCTAAATCTCCTGTCATAATAACATCATAATCTTGAACTTTTTGACCGCGCTTTTTTAAATGGGCTTGGATTGTTTCAAATGCAGCTGGTGCCATTGCGCCTCCCATATGAAACGGATCGGTTGCACCAAAGTCAACTACCTTTCCAATCGTCGCAGCTTCGATAAAAGGATATTCATCATGATGCTTTCCTACAAGTGCAAATCCTGCTCCCGTTACTGTCCATTGAGCAGTTGCTGGTTTTTGGGATCCATAAGCAACAGGATAACGAAATTGCCGTTCTACCGCATTGTGCTGACTAGAAGCACCAGCAATCGCAAATTCACTAGCACCAAGCTCCGTCAGTAAAGCCGCGATAATGACCGACGAAACCGATGTCGCACACGCTGAAAATAAACCAATAAATGAAACAGCTAATTCCCTTGCCGCAAAATTCGTAGGTGTCATCTGATTAATCAAATCGCCACCTAAAAAATAATCGATATCCAAATTATTCAATTTAGATTTCTTTAAAATAACTTGACATGCTTCTGAAATAAGTAACATATGCCCTTGTTCATTCGTATTTTTATGTGACCGTTCATCTGTAAGAACTTTATCAAAATAAGAATGAAATACACTCTGCTTTTCCAAAGGACCCACAATTGCGGCGGCTGCTAATATCGACGGTCTCGACTCGAAAATAATTACCATGAGGCTACACCTACCGTTACTAAAATTAATTTAATAAGCGCAACGAAAAATGCGGATACTGTTCCAAATAAAATAACCGAACCTGCGAGCTTAAACATATTTCCGCCCACACCGAGCACAAGCCCTTCTGATTTATGTTCAATGGCCGCTGAAATTACAGCATTTCCAAATCCTGTTACAGGTACTGCACTTCCTGCCCCTGCAAACTGACCGAGCTTACGATATAATCCAAAGCCCGTTAAAATCATGGCGATAAATACCATTGTAGCAACGGTTGGATTGCCCACTGTTCGTTCTGTAAAATCGAAGAAAATCATGTAAAAGAAAGATATCCCTTGTCCAATCGTACAAATGATTCCACCTACACCAAACGCTTTTAATAAATTAAGTCCATAAGGGGTAGGTGGGGATAGTTGATCCTTTAGTGTGTTATATTGTTGCTCTTTCAAATTACGTTTCCTCCTTCGCTAACTTTTTCAGATGTTGTATTTTCTCATGAACGGCTTGTTGATCCTGATTTTCCATAATCTTAGAGGTTTCCCAAAATAATTTAAAATCCGTCGAAACGGTCACATTCAGATTCGTAAATTTTTCCTCTAGTTTTCGTTTCCAGCTTTCTTCTACTTTTTTGCGATGCCATTTTTCCAATGGCTTCACCTGCATCGCTACAACTAACTCATCATTTAAGAAAATAACATTCGCCTCGTCAATGGCTTTTGCTTCTTTCAATAAATGCTGAACTTCCTGCTTATTCTTTTCATCGTTTACAGATTGATATACGAAAACCTTTTCTCGCTCACCACAGCCAACTAACAATAAAACAAAACATACTACGACAAACCATTTTCGCAATGAGATCCCCCTTTTCAAATCTTTTATCAAAGTATTGCCTTTCCAATTTTTATTTATTCATTAACTACAGAACAATACAATCGCCCGAGCCATTTTTCACATTGGTCATATTGTAGAGAGAATTTAAGATTGAATGGAGGTGAAATTTATGGGATGTGGAAGAGGTAATGAATCTGGTGGTCAATCATCAAAACGCGGTTGTGTATGTGAAGTTGTGCGCTCTATTCTAGAAATTCAAAATGCAGCAACGCAAAATGAATGTTCAGGTTGTACAACGAGCTGTTTCTTAGAACCACTAGGAGGCATCGTTAGTCCAGCGCGTCATTCTGCTGATACGCGTGTATTTACACTATTGACAAAATCAGGATGTCCGTTCTTCTCAACATTTAGCTCGACTGAAATGGAATGCGACGACGTTTGTACATCAATTTATTTCCGCGTAGAGGATGTATTCGATAGTTGCTGTGCAACATTACGTGTACTTATTCCTTTAGACGATTGCAAGCACCCTGTACAATTATTACATGACCACGGTTGTGAAATTAACATGCGTAAAGTGTGTGAAGTAGTTCATTTTGCTCCATCAGATAGCTGTATTACGGTTGATCTTGATTGTTTCTGTGCAGTGCAATGTATCGCTGACGTAAATCTTGGAATTTGTAACTAATCACGAACCAAAGTCATTCACTTATGATTAAATATTTCACTTAAACGTGCAAAAATGGGAAGCCCCACCAAAGGCTTCCCATTTTTTTATGAAGAACTATAAATTGCTACTATATCATTGCCATCAATGATTCGTACGCTATCAAAGCATTGTAATTTTACATCACATTCATTCAACTGTTCGATTGAGGCAACAATTTTTTCACCTGACTTTAAAACAATCATTAAAGGTCGGGGGTCTTTCGAGGGTCTTGAAAAAAAATGAAGTTGCTTTGCAATTAATGCGTTTTGAATTTTTTTAGGGGGAGTAGATATTAGTTCGTAAATAGACGTACTTTCTTCAACTTCAATCGACTCGCGGTAAAAACTCGGCGTATCAATAAAGAGTAACGGATGAAATTCCACTTTACACATCCTTTTTTCTTACAATATGCAATAGATACCCAACCTGTTCGTTACATAATTTGACTAATAAACGTAGAAGCTAAACCTAAGTAAATTAAAATACTCGTTACATCATTTAATGTTGTAATAAAAGGCCCCGATGCAACAGCTGGATCGACCCCCATTTTATGCATTAATAATGGGATAAATGATCCTGCTAGCGTTGCCACAATAATCGAGCAACAAATAGCCGCGCCTACTAATAATCCGATCATTAAAGACTGTTTCCAAATAAAAATAACACCGACAACAAGTGCACCACTTACAATTCCCATAATGACCCCTGTGCCGAGCTCGCGTAAAACAAGCTTAAACTTACTTTTCCCACCAATATCTCCTGTTGCAATACCACGAACAGCTACAGCAAGTGCTTGTGTGCCACTATTTCCGGATGTTCCTGAAATGAGCGGAATAAATGTTGCAAGTAATGCCACTTTATCCAATGTCGCTTCAAAAATCCCCATTAAGCTGGACGTAAACATTCCTAAAAATAACAAAATAATAAGCCATGGCAATCGTTTTCTAGCTGCTTTTATTGGACCTGCATCGATATCATCCATATCCGAAATACCCGCTAATTTGGAGTAATCGTCCTCAGCTTCTTCATCGATAACATCAATAATATCGTCGACTGTAATAATTCCTTGTAATTCACGTTTATCATTAATAACGGGAATCGCTAAAAAGTTATAATCTTTCATAATAAGCGCGATGCCTTCTTGATCATCCGTCACTTTTACCGATACAACACGATCGCTCATAATGTTACGAATGAGTGTATCTTCATTGGCAATAATTAAATCACGTAACGACATAACACCCGTTAATTGATGGGCATTATTGACAACAAATATATAATAAATCGTTTCTGCAGTTGGTGCCTCTTTACGGAGAACAGCCATAGCCGAGCGCACAGTAGATGTTTCTAAAATCGAAACATACTCTGTTGTCATAATGGCACCCGCTGTATATTCTTCGTAACCTAATAATTCATTAATCTCTTCAGCCGTTTCGCTATCCATCATTTCTAAATAGCTTTCACGTTGTTCATTATCTAATTCATTTAAGACGTCAACGGCATCATCCGCATACATAAAGCTTAACATCGCAGCACCGTATGCTGTATCCATCTCATTTAAGAAACTTTCATATTCATCATCATCTAGCTCAATTGCTTCAAAAATGGTTGCCATTTCTTGAGGGGATAAAAAGCGATAGATGATCTGTCGTATGTCTGGTCCCACCTCTTCATAAAACTGGGCTTGATCATACGGGTGAAGTACTAAAAAATGTTCACGAAATACTTCAATATTTTCTTCTACTAATAGTATCCGTAATAATTCTCTATCATATTGGGCTTCCATATTTGTGGATTTTTCTTCTATCATGCTTGTTCCCCTCCTCTCGTTTTTTTGATGACGCATTATTCTAGTACGTAATGTAGACTCACGTCAAGTAACTTTTTGCCATTGGTGCATTAATCAATTACGCCTCGGCGTAATTGCGTCCAGATTTTTTCGAGCTCGCTCGAAAAACTCCCCTAAAAAATCTGTGACATCCGCCGGGGCTTGGGTCAACACGATGTTGGTCACAAAGGCGTTGTCACAGGACGTGACGGGTTTAGCCTTTGTTCCCCAATTCAGCTAGGTTTGAATCTCCACTTTTAGAAGTAGGAGACTTCTGTACCTATCGCTCTGCTTACGGTACAAATGAATTTGCAGAATCAAGTTAACATGTTATGCGAGCTTAAGTACATATGGGTAAAACAATTTCGATTTGCCCATATCATTTCTAATACATTGTAGGTTATTTAAGCTAGCTAAGCACATGAAACGCATATTCAGCTTTATTTTTTCCCACTATAAAACCACCATTCAACAAAATAAAAATGGTGGTTTGTGCATAATCAATTATTTAGAAGTGCAATGAAATCGATGGGTAATTGACTTTCAAATGTCATGACTTCACCTGTAAGCGGATGTGGAAATTGAACAAATACGCAATGAAGCGCTTGACGATCTAATGCTTGCTGACAGCCCCCATATAAGTCATCTCCTACTAATGGGTGACCAATATATGCCATATGAACACGTATTTGATGCGTTCTTCCTGTGTATAGCTTTAATCGCACATGTGAATTTTTATCACCATGCTTTAAAACCATTACATCAGTATGTGCAGCTTGTCCATCTGCGCTTACTTGTCGTTCAATAATGCTCGTATCTTTTCTTCCAATCGGCGCTTTGATCGACTGTTTTACTACTTCAACTTGTCCTTCAACAATCGCCTCATACTCACGCTGAAGTTGTTCGCTTTTTTGCTGCTCACTCAGTAAATGATGGATGTGACGATGTTTGGCAATAATCATTAAACCCGACGTATCGCGGTCCAAACGTGTAACAATATGAACCGTTGATGCTATGCCTTGCTGCCCGAAATAACCACGCACATAGTTCGCAACACTTCCACTCGGATGCTCCCTCGAAGGAATTGTGCTCATGTAAGCGGGTTTATTAATGACAAGTAATGCTTCATCCTCATAAACAATAGCAAGTTCACCATATTCCGCTAACAGCCCTTCACTCACTTCTTCTAGTGGGAAAATAATTGTCACAACATCTCCACAGTTCAAAGGATGCCGAACATTGCGCTCCTCACCATTTACATAAAGAGCTCCACCATCAAATTTAACAGCGGTTAATGTGCGCTTTGAAATACCAAAACCCGCTAATGCATCTCTTAGTAATTGACCGTCTTCTTGTACTGTAAATTGTAATTGATATCTTTTATCCATAAGGCTCCGTCCGTTCTATTCATTCGCAACAAATGAATCGTGCACGCGCTCCCAGAACGGGAATGGACGGAATCGCGCAAAACGAACACGTTCATTCGCCACATTAAACATAATTGACTTCACGTCCGTTTCAGTCATGCTAATATGGTCCACTGTCATATTAAATTGTTGGTCATTCACCGGCTTCAATGCGCAGTTATGGTGCGCTGGCAATACAAGTGAAGACCCTACCGTACGGAACACGCGGTTGTTAATCGACGCCATTTCTGTAATTTGGAAAGCTTGCAATGTTGGATGTATAATGGCTCCACCTAACGCTTTGTTATAAGCCGTACTTCCAGATGGAGTTGAAACACATAAGCCATCTCCTCGGAAGCGTTCAAAATGGTCCCCATTCAGTTCGACATCCATCACAAGCGTGACATCTGGTGATTTAATCGTTACTTCATTTAATGCTAAAAAAACGCTCGATTCTGAATGTTTACGGTGCACTTGTACTTCTAAAAGGGGATATTCAACAACATTAAACTCTTTTTTCGCAATCGACAGGACAAGCTTTTCAAGTTCTGAAGGCTTCCAATCAGCATAAAATCCTAAATGCCCTGTATGAATTCCGACAAATGCGGTTTTATCTAAACGGTTCGAATAGCGATGAAATGCGTGCAATAACGTTCCATCTCCACCGATTGACAGGACAATATCTGGGGCTTCTTCATCTAAGATTAAACCAAATTCTGTTAAATATGATTTTGCGAGCTCCATCAATTCATTTGATTGGTCATCTCGGCGTGATTGAACTGCAAATTTCACTCTTTGCCACGCTCCTTTTTATCCGTTGATGTATGAATAGCTAGATTTGGTACTTCTTTAAATTCGTTGAAATAGGCTTGTGCATCTTGAATTTCACTGCGTATAGATGACATTTCCTCATCTAAGCGGAAAGCAGCCTCGGCAGCACTTTGTAGCCGATTTTTAATTTCTTCAGGAAATACGCCTTTATATTTATAGTTTAATGAATGCTCTATCGATGCCCAAAAATTCATCGCTAGTGTACGAATTTGAATTTCTGCCACGACGACAATGCGACCTTGTATCGTTTCGACTGGATACTCGATAATCATATGATGCGAACGGTAACCACTTGGTTTGCTATTTGAAATATAATCTTTTTCCTCAATAACTTTCAGATCATCTCGTTGACGAATTAGCTCGGTTACTGTCGCAATATCATCAACAAACTGGCACATAATACGGATTCCTGCAATATCTTGTAGCTCATTTCCTAAATGTGCAGATGGTTCGAATGGTAGCGCTTTAGCACGTGATTTATCATAAATACTCGCTAAAGGTTTTACCCTTCCTGTGACAAACTCAATTGGCGAATTCGCGTTCGTAATACCAAATTGTGATCGCATCCCTTTTAATTTTATCTTCAGTTCGTCCACCGCTTGTTTGTATGGACTTAAAAAAATATCCCATTGTCCCATCTACAAAACCTCCTAACATGAAATAGTAGAGAATTCCCTATTACCTCATCAACCACGTTCATTTGTTTACTTATTTGTTCAGTTAATTATACTTCATTCAGGGCAAAAAATCGGGAAAATTGTTGTTCAACTGCTGCTACAAATAACTCCCCATAATTCCCATTTCCTTCAATATTAAATAATAACATGTTTAATTCTTCAACAAAATTCGTTAATTCGATTCGACCAGTATTCCAAGTTAAATATGGTGTTTGTTTCGTTAAAATCATTTGCAATAATTGCGGCCATAGCTCCTTAGAAAAGCTTATGTAACTATACGCATTGTTTTCTTCGACTATGTAAAGAAAAGACTCATTATCAGAATCCACAATTACTTGACCCGTTGCTTCTAATTGTATCTGTAGTTCCTTTTCATTTAAAATAAAGTGTAGTTCTTGATTGATTATTTCAAACCGTTCAATTGTATATAATTTACGCAATGAATACTACTCCTTTTTCAAAATATTCTCTTCTTATTTTACCATATAGAATAGTATGATGCGAAAAACGAACGAGTAAAAAAGAAAAACAAAATGATAAAAAGGATGATTATAAATGAGCCAACAAATCGAAATTGAATTTAAAAATTTACTAACAAAAGAACAATACGAACGACTGCTACTTGAGTTTTCCGTAGAAGCCACTCAAATCGAGCGACAAGTTAATCATTATTTCGACACACCAGAACAGCACTTAAAAAATTTACACAGCGGCTTGCGTATTCGAACGGTCAGTGAAAATATCGAATGTACATTAAAAGAAAAAACAGCGGAACATCAACATTTAGAGACAACGGAACAATTAAATACGAAACAAGCCGAACAAATGCTAGCTGGTCAATCACTTCCAGCCCCCTCTATTCGTGAACGTTTGCAAGATTTACAAGTGCCTTTGCAGGATTTGCAATGTTTTGGAACACTGACAACCGATCGTGTCGAATTACCTTATGAAGGGGGTCTCCTCGTCTTTGATCATTCTTTTTATTTGCACTGTGAAGATTATGAGGTAGAATATGAAACAAATGATGAAGCGTTTGGAAAAAATATTTTCTCGCAGTTTTTGCTAAAATATGACATAAAGCCTCAGCCCACGCCGAAGAAAATCGCGCGTTTTATGACGGCTTTACACCATCAGAAAGGTTAGGTGTTTTATGGATCTTACATCAATGAAAACGTTATTAGAGCTACAATCCATGCAAAATTTAACGACTCAAAATGATACGAATTCAAACGCTCTTTCTTCAGGCTCCTCCCTATTTTCCGAGCTCATTGAGGATTTATTAAGAAAGCAATCAACGAACACATCCAATCTTTTTAACGAATTAGGTACAATCAATTCTTCTCAAGATTTGTTATCGACGCTTCAATCGAATGGGACTACGACAGGGGGAGTTTCTACAAATCCCTATTTAGCCACATTTTTATTGAACAGTTCTGGAACATTTTCCAATAATCCAAATATCGGTAACAGCGATGTATTATCACCATTAGCGCCGTACACGACAGACTATACAGGACAGCAAGCCTATGCAGATGTGCTTGCAAATGCTGAAAAATATCGCGATGTCATTACTCAAGCTGCCGAAACGTATAATTTACCAGAAAAGTTAATTGCGGCTGTCATTAAACAAGAATCGAATTTCAATCCGAATGTCATGAGTTCTGCTGGCGCGTCTGGTTTAATGCAACTCATGCCAACGACTGCAAAATATTTGGGCGTAACAGATCGTCAAAACCCTACACAAAATATTATGGGCGGCGCAAAATATTTACGTCAAATGCTCGATCAATTTGACAATGACATTTCTACAGCACTTGCAGCCTATAATGCTGGACCTGGGAACGTTAAAAAGTACGGTGGAATCCCGCCATTTAAAGAAACACAAAATTATGTAACAAAGGTATTAGGCTATTTCAAAGCTTAAAAGAACGAACTTTAAATTTTATTAGGGCACTTTATTTGAGAAAACAGAAATACGTTGCTAGAATAATTGTATAGCCTAAATTTAATTTGCCGTAGCAAATTAAAGCCTCCGGCGGATGTCACAGATTTTTAGGGGAGCTTTTCGAGCAAGCTCGAAAAAAATCTGGACGCAATTACGCCAAGGCGTAATTGAATTTTCCTTTACATAAGGATGGTTTGTTCGATCAATGGTCGAAGTACGACATAAAGGGGTAAAACTAATGAATCGAAACTATACGATTCCTTACGAGGAACTCGGTGCTGAAAAGCTATCTGAACTATTAAACGCATTCTACTCTCGAGTGGCGAAGCACCCTTTACTTATTCCGATTTTTCCGGAAGATTTAACTGAAACAATTCGTAAACAAATACAATTTCAAACGCAGTATCTTGGAGGCCCTAATCTGTTTACAGAAGAACATGGTCACCCAATGATGCGCGCTAGACATATGCATTTTAAAATTACACCTGATCGTGCACAGGCATGGCTTGAATGTATGGCTGAGGCAATGGATGAAGTTGGCTTAGACGGTAAATTCCGCGAAGTCTATTTCAAACGCCTTGCATTAACTGCTCACCATATGGTCAACGCTCCGAATGATGAGGAGGGATTTGAGTGAATAATGTCCAACTGTTACAACAATCAATCGCACCTTCTACATGTAATAAGCCAATAGAGTTATATATTTTTATCGACCCACTTTGCCCAGAAGCCTTAGCAATGCAAGGTACATTACGCAAATTACAGGTCGAGTATGAACATTACTTTACATGTCGATATATTCTCAGTACGGAGCTTACATCATTAAATAGTATTAGTAACCGTATTAAAGGGTGTGTTTCAGGAGCAGAATTGGATATTACACATCCAGCATTACCATCTATCGCAATTAAAGCCGCTGAATTACAAGGTAAACGAGCAGGCTTTCGCTATTTAAACAAAGTACAAGAAATCGCTGCATTAAATACGCGTAATATTCATTCGCATGCAACATTACTTGAAGTTGCTCATGAAGTGAATCTAGACATGAATGAATTCACTACTGATTTCGGCTCAAAGGAAGCAGCTCGCTCTTTCCAATGCGATCTTCACTTAACAAATGAAATGGAAATTGACGAAGTTCCAAGTATCGTATTTTTCAATGAACGTATTGAGGATGAAGGTTTAAAAGTGAGTGGATCTTATACTTATGAAGTTTATGAGCATATTTTGCAGGAGTTGCTCGGAGAAGAGTTAATCCGTCAACCTATCCCACCACTCGAAAAATTGTTCGACCGTTTTAACACATTATCAACAGCTGAAGTTGCAGAAATTTATACAATTAGTGAAGCATCTGCAGAACGCGAATTAAAAAAGCGCATGCTTCAACAAAAAGTAGAGCGCCTTATGACAGACGATATTACAATGTGGCGTGCAAGATAAGGCAATATTTCCACCAAGTTTTTATTTAGAGTTACGCCTATTTCAGCTATACTTCTAGTTTGCGTTAAGATGTTAACCATGTGTTCCGCTCTTATATAATTATTTATTCTAACAGCTAACTCCTTTTAATAGGGGGGAGCTGTTTTTTTCATATGTTTTCATTTTTTCAAAACAAAAGAGACACCACTATCCTCGACGATAGGGTGTCTCTTTTTCACAAAGGGGATGGGAGAAATGTTCACGTTCAAACAAAGGGGTGTATGTTTGTTATGTGATTTATTTCACGTATATTACTTTATCATAGAATAATAACTGTTTCAATGCATCTTGCATTGTTTCACAAATTCGTCATATAGTAAGCGTTTTCACCTATTTGTATGACACATATGCTCTTTTCGACAAAGTTCCCCCTTCAAAATATCACAAAGAAACCTTGATACCACTACTTTTCTATATAAATATAATGTGTTGTACTATTTCATATCCTTTGTGAAATAGTAATTGAGCATTTTTGGTTTTTAAATAGAATTTCTCCTCACAAAGGAGAAAACACACTGAGATTTCAGTGTGTTTTCTTCCGATTTAATTATTCAACAATAACTTTTCTAGTTCTGTTAATTTCTCTTCAAATACTTTACATGCGAGTGCAATCGGTTCAGGTGATTCCATATCAACACCAGCAGCTTTTAATACTTCAATTGGGAAGTCTGAGCAACCTGCTTTTAAGAAGTTGTTAATATAACGGTCTACTGCTGGCTGCCCTTCTTCTAAGATTTGCTTGCTTAATGCTGTTGCAGCTGATTGCCCCGTTGCATATTGGTAAACATAATAGTTATAGTAGAAGTGCGGAATTCTCGCCCATTCTAAGCCAATTTCTTCATCCACTGTTATATCATCACCGAAATACTGTTTGTTTAAGTTGTAATAAATCTCCGTTAACTTTTCCGCTGTTAACGCCTCACCATTACGATCCATTTCATGAACCTTATGCTCGAACTCAGCGAACATTGTTTGGCGGAAAACGGTACCACGGAATCCATCTAACCATTGATTTAATAAGTAAATTTTTTGTTTGTCATCATCTAAAGTTTTCATTAAATAATCAAATAATAATTCTTCATTGCATGTTGAAGCTACTTCTGCAACGAAAATGGAATAGTCTGCGTATGGATACGGTTGATTCGCCCGTGAATAGAAACTATGCATACTGTGGCCAAACTCATGTGCTAACGTATACAAGTTGTTGACGTTGTTTTGCCAGTTCATTAACACATATGGATTCGTTCCAAATGTACCAGATGAATATGCACCACTGCGCTTCCCTTTGTTTTCTAACACGTCTACCCAGCGAGAATCTAAGCCTTTTTGAACGCTGGCTTGATACTCTTTACCTAGTGGCGCAAAGCTGTCTACCATCATCTTTTTCGCTTCATCATACGTTACTTCCATTTTCACTTCTTTTACAAGTGGTGTAAATAAATCGTACATATGCAGCTCATCCACACCTAATACTTTTTTGCGCAATGAAATGTAACGATGCACTACTGGTAAGAAGTCATGAATCGTCGAAATTAATTGATCGTATACTTTTTCCGGAATAAAGTTATTACTTAATGCAGCATGGCGTGCGGATTCGTAATTGCGAATTTTTGCATCCGCATTATGCGCTTTGACATTGCCAGACAACGTAGTGGCAAATGTATTTTTAAATTGACCATACACTTGATACATTGCCTTAAATGCCGCTTCTCGTACATCACGATTATCACTTTCTAACATCGTGATATAGTTGCCGTGCGTTAATTGAACATCTTCCCCGTCCTCATTTTTAATGATCGGGAATTCTAAATCAGCGTTATTTAATGCGCTAAATGTATTACCTGATGCAGAAGACACTTCGGATAGCTGTGCTAGTAATTCTTCTTTTTCAGCAGATAATACATGTGGGCGCCCTAAATTTAATTCTTTTAAGCTTTGTTTATACAGTTCCAGTGGCTCATAGCTCGCTACATAGCTATCCAATGTCGCTTCATCTAACGCTAAAATTTCCGGTGTAATAAATGACCATGTCGCACCCATTTTTGCTGCTGATGAACGAATACGACCGTCTAAATCTTGGTATTTACTGTTTGTTGTATCTTGATCGTGTTTCAAATGTGAATACACATATAATTTGTGCAGACGCTCCATTAATTGATTACTAAACTGCAACGTATTGTATAAACTTTCAGCGCTGTCAGCTACTTTTCCTTTAAAATTGGCGGCTTGCTCTGATAATTTTTCTACTTCTTTTAATTCCACTTCCCAAGCATCATCTGTCGCAAATATCGTAGATAAATCCCACGTTAAATGCTCAGGTACTTCGTCACGTGTTAATACTTTTTTAGACATTCGGTATTTCCCCCATCCTTATTATAGCGATATTCAAAATTATAAATCTATTTTAAGCAATTTTAAGCAGGTATTGCAAATAATTCCTCGTACAGGACGGAAAATAGTTGTTCCGATGGTACTTCACCATGAATCGTTTCAATTTCCAGCTTTCTTAATACCATTAAATATTGCGTTACCGCCCTTAGCAAATCATCGTTTTCTAACATTTTCGACCACTCTAAAAAGTATGGTATCGCTTTTAAATGAAAGGTTTGCGGTGTTAATTGATGCCGTTCCATAAAGTAAAAAAGTTGGAGTTGCCATTCTACACAAAAAATGTCGGATTGCTCATTGTTTGACAGTGGAATTCCAATAAAATTCGGCAGCTTCGATACGGTTAACTTTAGTTCATAAATCGCACGCAACAAAGTATCATTAACCCCTCTTCTACTGAGAAGAAGTCTGGCATGTAAATATTGAAATCGATAGGCCAAAAACCTTGTAAGCATTCCTTTAAATTGATTTTCAGTTATCTTTTTAGGAACAAAAAACGGGAATAGTTGCTTCATCAGAGGAATGGATTGAATATAGCCAAAGTATTGCTGACCATGAATCGGTAGTAAATTACTTATATAATAAAATGTACGACTATGTACATCATAGCTTAGTAAATATTTCTGATTTTTATACATTTGAATATATTGGGCATTCGTATGATTAATCGAAAGCTTCGTTAAGCCTCGAGATTTAAATTGTTCATTAGGAGTTTGAATAATCCACATGGGCATAATTTGAATGTCTTTATAACCTTCTGTACGCTTTTGGTATTTTTGTGGGGAAAGGCGACTACATTGAAATTCAATCGCATATTTTTGTGTTCCTTTTGTAATTAGTAAATCTGGTCGTTGTTGTATAGCGGGTAAGTACGGTTCTAGTACAGGTTGCAATTGCAGTTGTTGAAAGAGTTCCTGTAAATGTTGCTTCCCTAATAAGTGGGCATAGGATTCCCCTTCTGAAAATAACGCGTCACAGTCACTTTTCTTAACATGCGCAAAATGGGGGATTTTAATTTGTCCAATTTTTAAGATGAGCAACGCTTTACATTGCGGGCAATAAAATTGAGCCGTTTTCTTTAATGCTTGTAATTGTTCTTGAGGTGTCGATCTATTTAATTGAAACAGTTGTTGTTGTTCCGTTAATGCGACAAGCATAATGCACCACCCCCTTATGTATCATCGTAACGATTTTACCGTTGCATTTCAACTTACGAAATGTTACTGTTGGCAAACTTCCATTTTGAACGCTCGTTTTTATTGAAAAATAAATTTTGCGTATGTGTAGCAATATTCATTCTAGTATAAAAAACGCAAAAATACCGTTTTGAAATGAATCAAAACGGCATGTGCTTGCTTATTGACAATGGAAGCTTGATTTTAGAAATAACTCGCGATTGTTTCGAAACAATCTTCCGAAATAATCACTTCTCCATACTCTTCCAATCTATGAATTGTCATTTTAGATGATGATAAATATTCACTGCAGAGCGCAATCATATTTTTTGCTTCCTGCTGATCTAAATCGAGTAAATCCACAACTAAATAATAGTATCCTTCACATTGATATAGCGCGGATTTTACGCCGAATAATGATGCGCGTCTTGCAAGCGGTACTAATTCATCGATATCTTTAAAACGGAATCGTGCATTTTCAATTGGTTCCTCTTCTTTATTTTTACCAAGAGAATTAAAAAGCGCTTCTTCCATATCTGTTAATTGGTCTGTTATATCATGACTTTCTTCAAAAGGGCCTACCATTGATGAAGCATCGGAGTCATTATTGACAGATGCGCGTGTCACGACAACTTCCAAGCCAACTTCTGATGCATTTATGTGAATCCAAATCGGACCATCTAAATCAAAGTAATCTTCCGTATTCACCTCGCCAATAACATCCCAGAAAAGCTCTTCCCCTTTTGCACGATTATACCAAATCTCCTCACGACTATAGCCGCGATCCTCGATATCACTATACGTAATAAAAAGTTTTAACGTATTTTCGTTAATGCGTTCGATGTCCATTAGACTTCAACTCCTTTCACAGTCAATCATTGAACTACACAGTATATCAGTCAATTTCGCCTTCGCAAAAATTGCGTCCAGTAGATGTGTTCTACTAAACAGAACTAAACCAAATTTATTTCACTTAAAGTGCAATGTAAATCCATCGTGCTCTACAAAATCTGAGCTAAATACCCTATTTTACAGTAGTAGGATATCTATAACTCTATTGTATGATGGATTGCATGAAAATGAAAAGGAAAAACATTATTGTAGCGAAATTATTTGAATACTTGAAATTGTATTGTACCTTTACATCGAAATCAAGGCTAACACCTTTCAATTCCGTTATTTGATGAGTTGATAGACCATGGCGATAAAAAAAGATGTTACAGCAGCAAATTTGCATGAGTAACATCCATCATAAAATTTATTTAGTTAACCATTCGTTGCGCTTCTTGTAGTTGATAAGCACGAACTTTACGAGGTAGGAATCGACGAATTTCATCTTCGTTATAACCTACTTGTAATCGTTTTTTATCTAAAATAATCGGACGACGTAATAATCCTGGATATTCTTGAATAAGCTCATATAACCGCTGCAGAGGTAAATTTTCTACATCTACATTTAGTTTTTGGAAGATTTTTGATCTCGTCGAAATGATTTCATCTGTACCATCTTCTGTCATACTTAAAATTTCTTTGATTTCACTAATTGTAAGTGGTTCAGAAAAAATGTTGCGTTCTGTATACGAGATATCATGCTCTTCTAACCATGCTTTCGCTTTTCGACATGAAGTACAACTTGGTGAAGTAAATAATGTTACTAACATTGTCTCACTCCCTCTCCTCATTAAATCAATTTCCTTCGTTAAGCGGATAAAAACGCTTGAAATGAAGTAAATTAGAATGTGGACGATTTAATCGTTAATTTAGAATTAATTTAATTTAATACTATGCTTTTATTATACAGGAAAAGACATCATTTGAATATACTTTGTCAACAAATAAACGCTTGTTTCCGCAAAAAAAATATGCACATTTTTTCTCTTAAAAGACCATTTCCTATAATAATTATGTCTTCCCTTTAAAAACTACCCCAAAGACGGATTACCTAAACATATTTCGCCCCAATTTTTTTCTCAATTATGAACAACAATTGAGAAAAATAAACTGTAATCTAATCACCATTAAAAAAGCTATTAGTAATACTACTATGTCCATAATTCACGTTTTTTATTCAAAAAGATTGATGCCTCATAATAATATTTGCATTTTTTCTAATAAGTACGATATAATCACATTCAATATTATGAAAAACGATGACGAAGAGTAGTACATTTAATTCAGAATGTAAAGAGAGTCTGTGGACGGTGCAAACAGATCATTCATTAAATGGAATGGACTTTCGAGTTAGCTTTATGAACCTTTTTTCCAGTAGTAAAGCTCGGACCTTCACGTTACGAAGATGAGTGGCCATTTTTTGGCAAGCTGGGTGGTACCGCGGATTTTACATCATTCGTCCCTTCTATTTTATATAGAGGACGCATGATGTTTTTATTTTGTCCAAATTCGAGGAGGTTTTTTTTTGAAAACTATATTTTCAGGCGTACAGCCAACAGGAACGATTACATTAGGCAACTATATCGGCGCAATCAAACAATTCCCTGCACTACAAGATGAAGGCAATGCGATTTACTGTATCGTAGACCAACATGCAATTACCGTTCCACAAGACCGTTTAGAGCTACGTAAAAATATTCGCTCATTAGCTGCGATGTATATTGCTGTAGGGATTGACCCAGCTAAATCAACATTATTCATTCAATCTGAAGTACCTGCCCACGCTCAAGCAGGATGGATTTTACAATGTGTCGCATCCATCGGTGAATTAGAGCGCATGACACAATTTAAAGACAAATCAAACGGAAAAGAATCGGTATCTGCCGCACTGCTAACTTACCCACCGTTAATGGCTGCCGATATTCTTTTATATAATACGGATATCGTGCCTGTTGGAGATGACCAAAAGCAACATATCGAATTAACACGCGATTTAGCAGAGCGCTTCAATAAGCGTTACAATGATGTGTTAACAATTCCAGATATTCAATTACCAAAAGAAGGCGCCCGCATTAAATCATTGCAAGAACCTACGAAAAAAATGTCAAAATCGGACCCAAATACAAAGGCAACAATTCGTTTACTTGATACACCAAAAGAAATTGAAAAGAAAATTAAATCTGCGGTGACGGATTCTGAAGGTATTGTCAAATTCGATGTCGAAAACAAACCAGGCGTTGCTAATTTATTAACGATTGAATCTGCCTTATCAGGTATTTCCATTGCGCAACTAGAACAAAAATACGAAGGTAAAGGCTATGGTGATTTTAAAGCAGGTGTTGCTGAAGCAGTCATCACACATTTAACGCCTATTCAAGAACGTTATAATGAATTAATCGATTCACCAGAACTTGATGCGATTTTAGATGAAGGTGCTATTAAAGCCAATGCGATTGCTTCAAAAACGCTTAAGAAAATGGAGAACGCGATGGGGTTAGGGCGAAAACGACGATAAACATAATCCCTAACGTACCTACTGCTAAATAAATTTCCGCACTATTTAGTATGTACAACATGACAGCACGCCATGAATAACCGAGCGTACGGTAATTTAAATACAAAATGATATTACTAATGGACATAACACAAATTCCATAACAAAATAAAAATATGACAAAGCGTGCGATTGACACCATCCTTTGTACAACTATACGAAAAAACAACGTGCGCCATGACTGCGTACGTTGTTTTTCATTTAAATAGAGAATTCTTTTTAGAATTTATGCGCCTGTATATTTTTTAAACAATAAACAAGCATTATGACCGCCAAAGCCTAAAGAATTGCTTAATGCAAAGTCAATCGATGCTTTTCGTGCCTCATTTGGAACATAATCTAAATCACATTCCGGATCTGGGTCATGTAAATTCATCGTCGGTGGTAAAACGCCTTCTTTTAACGCCATTAACGTAAAGATTGCCTCCACGCCACCAGCCGCGCCTAATAAATGGCCCGTTACACTTTTAGTTGAGCTCATTGCCAATTGGTAGGCATGCTCACCAAATACCGTTTTCACAGCTTGTGTTTCGAATAGATCATTATATGGTGTACTAGTACCATGTGCATTAATATAACCAACTTGTTCTGGCGCAACGTTTGCATCATTTAACGCCATCGCCATTGCACGTGCAGCACCTTCACCATTTGGAGCTGGCGCCGTAATATGGTGGGCATCACCTGTCGAACCATAACCTACTACTTCACCGTAAATTTTCGCACCACGCGCTTTTGCATGCTCTAGCTCTTCCAAAATTAAAATTCCTGCACCTTCACCAATAACGAATCCATCACGATTTTTATCAAATGGACGAGAAGCTGTGTTCGCATCTGGATTTAATGATAATGCTGTGTTTGAACTAAAACCAGCAACGGCCATTGTCACGATCGGCGCTTCTGCCCCACCTGTAATCATCACATCCGCATCGCCTCGTTCAATGACTTTAAACGCATCACCAATCGAATTCGTTCCAGATGCACAAGCTGTTACAGAGCAAGAGTTAACACCTTTTGCACCAAGATAAATCGACACTTGCCCTGAAGCCATATCTGGAATCATCATTGGTACGAAAAACGGACTCACACGACGTACACCGCGCTCTTGGAATGTTAAAAATTGCTGTTCATGCGTTTCCATTCCACCAATTCCTGAACCAATCCAAACACCAACCCGTGGAGCCATTTCGTCAGTAATCGTTAAATCCGCATCTTTTGCTGCCATCATTGACGCTGCAAGTGCGTAATGCGTAAAGCGGTCCATTTTACGTGCTTCTTTTTTCTCAATATAATCTTCTATATTAAAGTCTGTTATTTCCGCTGCAACAGAAACCGTAAATTTACTCGTATCTACACGTGTTAATGGACCTACACCTGATTTACCTGCAACTACATTTTCCCATGCTTGTTCGGCACTATTTCCAACTGGTGTTACAGCGCCAATACCCGTCACAACTACTCGTCTTTTTTCCATCATTTGATTCTCCCTTTTGCTTGATGATTTGTTCTGCGTTTACTGCTTACTTATTTACCCCATTTCATTGCTAAGGCACCCCATGTGAGGCCTCCACCAAAACCGACAAGGACAACGATATCATCCTCTTTTATTTTCCCTGTTTCAAGATCATCCACAATCGAAATTCCGATTGATGCGGCAGAAGTATTGCCATACTTTTGAATTGTTTTAGACATTTTTTCTTCTGGTAAACCTAGACGTTCACGCGCGGCTTCCATAATACGGATATTCGCCTGATGCGGCACTAAATAATCAACATCTTCTTTTGTCAGCCCTGCTTTTTCAATCACACTTAAAGCAGATTCTCCCATTTGTCGGACCGCAAATTTAAATACTTCACGTCCATTCATAAAAATATTGTTTTCTTCATCGATTTTTAAATGCTTTCCACCTGTACCATCTGCGCCAAGTTCAAAAGCTAAAATTCCTCTACCTTCTGAAACTTTTCCGATTACCGCTGCACTCGCTCCATCACCAAATAATACGGCTGTATTACGGTCATCCCAATCGACAATTTTCGATAATTTCTCAACACCTACTACTAATACATAGTCGTAGCTGTTACTTTCGATAAACTGTTTGGCAATCGTCGTTGCATAAATAAAGCCTGAGCAAGCCGCTGAAATATCCATCGCTCCACCATTAGAAGCACCTAAACGTTCTTGAATCTGGCATGCAACACTTGGGAAATTTTGATCTTGCGTAACCGTCGCCACGATAATTAACCCAATTTGCTGCGCTGTAATTCCTGCATTTTCTATCGCTTTTACTGCTGCTTTATATGCTAAATCAGATGTTTCTTCATCTTCTGCAATGTATCGTTGTTCAATGCCCGTTCGCGTACGAATCCATTCATCTGATGTATCTAAAACCTTTTCAAGATCCATATTTGTCACTACTTTTTCAGGTAAGTACTTACCAATACCAATAATCCCTGCATTCATATTGTATCCCCCTTATTTTTCTATCCCATTTTCCCTTTATTTATAACACTAACGATTAGTATCTGGTACTAATTATAGACCATAACTTTTCTGAAAACAATAAAAAAATTCCTCTCCTATTTAACGCGTTGGGAATTAGCGCATATTGAATTTGAATTCTTAAAGAAACAATTCTTCTAACAAAGATTTGACAACTTACCGAATTGTTCGATTCTCTATTTTATTTTTGAGCACGCTTATGGTATGATATTGAGGATGTAATTCTATAATAAACATTTAAATAAGTTCAATGAGGTGAATTTGATGCAATATATCGTTACTTTCTTTTGGTCATTTTTATTAGTATCTATGCTAAATTATGTAGTAAGTTCTGTATTAGCTGTTGATTTTAACTTCCTAAACGGTGTTATTATTTCATTAGCATTCAGCGTTTTAGTATTTGTTATCGCAGCAATTATTCCAAACGAATCTACACCAGAATTCGAAGCAGAACAACACTAATTAAGAAAGACATCCAACCGTGCAAATAATGCCGAGTGGATGTCTTTTTTGTTTATTTATTATTTGCCTATTTGGATTGCTCCATTTTCGATCTGGATATGAAGCGTTTCTCCAGCTGTTACTTCCCCTTTTAATAACTCTCGCGCAACAATCGTTTCTAAATGACGCTGTACAAATCGTTTTAAAGGACGTGCACCAAATTGTGGGTCAATACCATTTTCGACAACCCAATCCACAACCGCCTCATCTACTTGCAATGTAATTTCTTGCTCAGCCACACGTGCTTGTAACTGGTGTACATATTTCCAAGCAATTGCATGGAAATGTTCATTCGACAATGCATGGAACATAATGATATCATCCATACGATTTAACAGCTCTGGTTTAAAATGCTGAAGTAATGCTGCATTCACTAACTGTTCGGAGTTCTCGCTGTTTTCCAGTAAATAATGCGAGCCGATATTCGACGTTAATATAACGACCGTGTTTGTAAAGTTGACATTGCGTCCTTGGCTATCGGTAATGCGCCCATCATCTAGCACTTGCAGTAAAATATTTGCCACATCCGGATGTGCTTTTTCAATTTCATCTAGTAGTACGACAGAATATGGATTACGTCTCACTGCTTCCGTAAGTTGACCACCTTCCTCATAGCCGATATACCCTGGAGGCGCGCCAACTAATCGAGATACCGAATGTTTCTCCATATATTCACTCATATCAATCCGAATGAAATGATCCTCTGAGTCAAATAATTGTGCTGCTAATGCTTTGGCCAATTCTGTTTTTCCGACACCGGTTGGACCTAAAAATAAGAAACTACCAATCGGCTTATTTGGATCTTTAATACCCGAACGCGCACGCCATACCGCTTCTGTCACCAATGTAACTGCATCTTCTTGACCTACGACACGTTCATGCAATGTATCTTTTAAACGCAGTAATTTTCCTCGTTCTCCTTCTACAAGCTTCGTTACTGGAATACCTGTCCATCGAGAAATAATTTTTGCGATTTCTTCTTCTGTCACTTCTTCGCGTAGCATACGGTTGCCCTCTGTCTCTTTTAGCTGCTGCTCGAGTTCGGCAACTTCCTTTTCGAGCGTTGGAATTTTACTGTATTGCAATTCACCTGCACGCGCTAAATTACTATTCGTATGCACTAAATCTTCCGCTTCTGCAATATATTTTTTTAATAAATCCTTTTTGTCGCGGACGTTTTGAAGTCCATTTTTTTCGATATCCCATTGTTCCTGCATACTTTTCATCGCTTGTTCTAATTCATCGATTTCTTCGCTTAATATTTCAAGTCGCTTTTTACTCGCTGCATCTTTTTCTTTTTTCAATGCTTGCTGTTCAATTTTTAATTGTGTTAAACGGCGCGTTGCTTGATCAAGCTCTTGTGGCATCGAATCAATTTCAATTCGAATCATTGCGCACGCTTCATCGACTAGATCAATTGCTTTATCTGGTAAAAAACGATCGGTAATATAACGATTCGCTAATTGTGCTGCCGCAATAATGGCACGGTCATGTATGCGAACACCGCGGTGATGTTCCTCAAAACGATCTTTAATACCGCGTAAAATGGATACCGTATCTTCAATAGAAGGTTCTCTCACCATCACTTGTTGAAAGCGTCGTTCAAGTGCTGGATCTTTTTCGATATACATGCGGTATTCATCTAATGTCGTCGCACCAATACAGTGAAGTTCCCCTCTTGCAAGCATCGGTTTCAGCATATTGCCCGCATCCATGGCGCCATCGGATTTTCCCGCACCTACAATCGTATGAATTTCGTCGATGAATAAAATAATGCTCCCCTCTGCATCCTTCACCTGTTTTAACACAGCTTTTAAACGCTCTTCAAATTGTCCACGGTAACTTGCACCCGCGATTAATGCACTCATATCTAACTCATAAACTTGTGCTTCTTTTAACCCTTCTGGCACATCTTTCCGAACAATTCGTTGTGCTAATCCTTCAACAATAGCCGTTTTACCGACACCCGGTTCTCCGATTAGTACGGGATTATTTTTTGTCTTTCTTGATAAAATGCGAATGACATTTCTGATTTCTTCATCTCGTCCAATTACCGGGTCCATTTTCCCATTTTTAACTTGTTCAATTAAATTTCGTCCATATTGTTCAAGTGGCGGACGATTATCTTGTGTTTGATTAAATTGCATAAATATTGCACCCCTTATCAATTATGCCTCGGCATAATTGCGTCCTGAATCGGCTTTGTGCTTGCACAAAGAATTCCCTTCCGATTCTGTGACATCTGCCAGAGGCTTAACTTATTTCAACGGTTGTTTGAACAATCGCTGAAATAAGTTTTTTTGACCTTCTTTGACTAATTTAATTGTAGGTCAAAAATAATTAAATTTCAAATAATTGCACCTATTACTTTATCCCCTAAGACCTAAAATGTGGTATGATAATCCTATATTTAATTAGTAATAATTTTACATTTCAGTTGGAAGGATGTGATTTTTGTAGATACTTTACAAATGATCCCACAAAAAATTGCAGCAATATTTCACTCAAAGGGGACATTGATTAAAGCAGACAAAGGGATGCATATTTTCCAAGAAGGTGAATTAGCTGATCATATTTTTTTAATTCATAATGGTTCTATACAAATTAGTAAGGAAACAGAAAGTGGCAAAGAATTGACGATTCGTATTTGTAGTTCGAACAGCCTAATTGGAGAAAGTTTATTGTTTTGCGGCGAACAACATCATTCAACAACTGCAAAGACACTTGAATGTTCCAAACTATTTTCTATTCACAACAATCAATTTGAAACAATTTTAAATGAACAACCGACACTGCTTATAGAATTTTTAAAATGGATTCAAACAGAAAATATAAAAAACCAAAGCCGTTTACGTGACTTAGTTCTCCATGGCAAAAAGGGGGCTCTTTATTCCACTTTAATTCGCTTAGCTAATACGTACGGTGAATATCGAAATAACAATGAGGTGCATATTAACCTTGCATTGACGAATACAGAGATTGCAAATTTATGTGCAACGAGTCGAGAAATGGTCAATCGCATGCTTACTGACCTACGAAAGACAAACAAGATTAAGATGGAAAAAAGCTATATTACCATTCTTGATTTAAATTATTTAAAACAAGAAATTGATTGTGAAAATTGTCCGCTTGCCATATGTCGAATTGATTAATTACAGTCGTGTAAAATTATTTACAAGAAACAAAAAATGCAGAAACGTTGCATTCACAACATTCCTGCATTTTATTTTCCACCTTTTAACGAATACCTAATGCCATTTTCGCATAGCGTGACATATTGTCCTTTGACCATGCTGGCTGCCATACGATATTTACCTCAGTTTCTTTCACTTCTGGTAATTCGCTTAATGCCGTTTGCACTTGGTCTACGATAACTGGAGCCATTGGACACCCCATTGAAGTTAGTGTCATCGTCACTGTCGCGGCACCTTCATCTGTTAAATCTACGTCATATACTAAACCTAAGTTGACAATATCAACGCCAAGCTCCGGGTCAATTACGTTTTCTAATGCGCTATACATGCTATCTTTCATATCTTGATCAATCGCCATTTTTCGTTTCTCCTCCCGCAATCTTAATCAATTTCGCCTTAGCGTAATTGCGTCCAGATTTTTTTGAGCTTGCTCGAAAAACTCCTATAAAAAATCTGTGACATCCGCTGGGGCATTGGACCAACACAATGTTGGTCACTTAGGCATTGCCGCACGACGCGGCGTTTTTAGCCTAAGTTCCTCGATTCAGCTGGGATTTGATCCCTGCTGAATCGAGTTAACTGTTATCATATCAGAACTTGTAGGTTATGCCAAATGTTGTGCCAGCCAGTTTGTCACGTTAAGAATGCCACTACGCGATACAGCATGTCCTGCATTTGGTTCTGCAATATAGCGAATTGGGTACTGCTCTTCTTTCTCCTTCAACTGATCATAAAAATCTCGACTCATTCGATATGGCACAACGGAATCCTTTTGACCATGCCAAAAAATAATCGGACTTTGCTTCACATGCTCCATACGTTGTTCTAAATTATAGTGCGAAAGCATTTTTAATGTCGCCTCTTGCTGCGCAGGTGTCATCGGAAATTCAATTCCTTTTGCCTTAAACTCTTCCACTTGATGCTCTGCAAGCTTTGTAAAACTTGTCGTGCCCATGCAAATACCCGCCGTCTTGATCCACGGATAAATCGCTAAGCAACCAGAAGTGACAATGCCCCCCATTGAAGTGCCTGCAATCCCAATATTTTCGCTGCCAAGCAAGTTCTTCAATTTTAATTCTTGATAGATGGTATTGACCTCTTCAACTGATTTCAAAACAATTTTCCAAAAGTTTAAATTCATTTCATTTTCCGATAAATGGTTCGTACGTTCCCCGTGCATAAGTGCATCTGGTAATATAACCCGTACCCCCTTTTCAACCAGCTGATACGCGTAATGAAGATTATGCTCTTTTGCACTTAAAAAGCCGTGTAAAAAAATTACAACAGGCGTCTCATTATCCATCGATTCATCATAAACATGTAATAGTGGGATTGCCTTCCACTTTTCATTTTTTACAATCACGTTATTCACCTCTAAACGATATACTTTCCCCTATTACTTTAGCAGAATATTGAAAACGTTACAAAACTTTGACGCGTGCTATTTTTTGAAGGTACAATAATAAGGATGTAAAGGAGGTTTTTCCGAATGAAAGAACATTTAATCGTATTAGATTTAGATGGTACATTATTAACCGATGAGCAAAAGATTTCAGCTCTTACAAAAGAAACATTAATGAAGGCGAAAGCTGCTGGCCACCATGTCATGATTGCGACAGGTCGCCCTTACCGAGCAAGTCAAATTTACTATGAGGAATTGGGGCTCATTACACCGATTGTCAATTTTAACGGTGCTTTCGTTCATCATCCACGTAATGCCCAGTGGAAATCGATTCATACCCCTGTCGATATTCGCGTCGTGCATGATGTCGTCGAATCGATCCATAAATATGAATATAATAATTTAATTGCAGAAGTCATTGATGATGTTTATATCCATCGTGAAGATGAAGCAATGTTAAATATCTTTAATATGGGGAGCCCTCATGTACGAATGGGTGATCTAAAAACAACTTTGTTAGAAGATCCGACAAGTTTGTTAATTCAAGCAAACGATGCTAATGTCCCAATCATTCGACAGCATTTACAAGATGTTCATGCCGAATTAATTGAGCATCGTCGTTGGGGAGCGCCTTACCCAATTATCGAAATCGTGCGTAAAGGATTAAGTAAAGCAGTTGGTATTGATCAAATTGCCAAAGAAATGGGTATTCCCCGTGAACGCATCATTGCTTTTGGCGATGAGGACAACGATTTAGAAATGATTGAGTACGCAGGCATTGGTGTCGCAATGAGTAACGGCATTGACCAACTAAAAAATATCGCCAATGAAATCACACTATCCAACAATGAAGATGGCGTCGCAAAACTATTGCAGGAACGTTTAAAATTATAAACATATGCAAAAAAAATCATCATTTCATTTAATCCGAAATGATGATTTTTTATTTTAATTGGCTTGTGCTTGTTCCGCACGACGTTTGCGCCCACGTTTTATAATGACAATCATAAATATTGTGTAAATAATTACAACTAAACTTAATGCCACGATATAAGATGTGTTAATCCCTCGCGCTTCGATTACATTATAAACTTCTACCATTTCGCGGTCTAAAATGATTGTATAATTATCATCCTTATTTGTGCGGATAATTTCACTATCAAACATTCCACGAAGCTCTTTTCCCTCACCAAGCTCAGAAACTGGAATATGAATGCGTTTCGTTTTACTTGAGTTATTAATAACAACAATCCATGTTTCTGTATCTGATTTACGTTCAAATACCATATAGCCATCTTCATTCATTAACCATTTGAACTCACCATTGCGCAGTGTTTCTGAACTGTTGCGTAATGTTTGCAGTTTTCCAATATAGTCAACAAGCTCAGAATCTGTTTTAAAATTGTAATATTGGTGTGCCTCTTGTCCAGCAGTACCATTCATCGCAAGTTCAGTACCATACTGTACAACTGGAACACCAGGTAATAATAATGCCGTTGAAACGGCAATTTTATTACGTGTTGGCGGATACATCTTTTCTTCCGTCGCATCTAACGTAAAACGGTCTGTCCATATATTATCGATCATTACTTGCGTAGGTACATCTTTTCCTGTAATAAATTCCTCAAGATGTGTATCTAAAACCGTTGTATTTAAATCAACATTTTTTAAAGCGCCACGATAAAGTTGCTCTGTATCTGCATAAAACTTCGCATCAAAATTAGCATCGCTTTCTGCATTTGAGATAACGTAAATTTCTTGTTTTACCGCTTTTAATTCGTCAATCAATGTATTTAAAAATGATGTATCTGCATTTTCAATATTCGTTATGCGCATACCATTGATATTATATGTATTCACAAATTGCACGGCTGCATCAATCAACGCTTTTTGAACTTCTGCATTGGCTAAATCCCACTGAATTTGTCCATTGTTCGAACTTGCCACAAAGTTTGGTCGGCTAGCCCATTCATGATTCGGACTTACATTTGAAAGCGGGAAGTCTACCATAATTTTCATATCGCGGTCATTATACTTTTTGACAACTTCCTTTAACTCATCTTCCGTACCAAAATGCTTTTCAAGAGTTGAATAACTTGTCACCATGGAGCCATCATATTTTTCAGTTGCGAAAACCGAACCGATCGAAACCGTTGTAAAGCCCATTCCAGAAATATAATCGAGTTTTTTTATAAGTCCATTAAAATCGCCCCCTGCAAACATTGCCGGGTCTTGTGCATTTACTAATTCGTCATCATTTGCGCCAATTCCATTAAAGAAACGGTCTACTAATAAATCATATATACTTTCATCAGCAATGGTATGATTTTTTTCTGCTTGTACAGTTGGTGTCAACATTAATGTAGTAGAAAGTAGAACACCTGCCGTTACAGCGCCGATCCATTTTTTAAATCCCACTTGTTATTCCCTCACTTTCACAACAATCCAACATAATTTTACCAAAAAATTGTGGATGGGTCGCTATGTTTCCAAAGTTATTTTAAGCAATTGCGACGAATCCGTGACAAAATTGTGGATTCCATATAAAAACCACTCCGAAACATGACGCTTCCAAAGTGGTTTCCTTTTTTCCTATTAGAATTTGCTACCGATTCCTGAGCTTAAACCTAAATACAATGTTACCGCTAAAGCAATTGCGAATAATCCCCAAAATACAGTAACTGATTTGCCTTTGTTTTTACGTACTAAAATCATTTCCATGAAACCAATTACCAAAATAGCGAAAAGAACTTTCATATCATAGTTCATTCCATATGCACTACGGTATTCTAGGAATAATGCGCCCCCAGAAATGATCATTAAAATGTACATTAAACGTAATCCCATATGTACACCTGTTAATTTTTTGCCTGCCAATGCCGCAATAAAGAACAGTACTAAAGCAATTACCCATGTTGTAATATGCAAATGTGTACCACTAACTAAAAAGCCCATGTATTTTCCACCTTTTCTATTTTCTTTCTTCAAGCAATATCCTACCATGTGAACGCGTGAAAATACAATGAATTGGTCTAACTTAGTTCCATCCTCATACATTCAAAAGGACAACACCCGCGCAATTATTGGGCGTAAGTGTTGTCCTTGCTAGTTGTGATTTTATGGATCTATCACAATCGTATTCTATTAAAAGTAATTACTCAAAGCGATTTGCTAATGTGCCGATGCCTTCGATTGAAATCTTCACCTCATCGCCAGCTTTTAAAAATGTTGGTGGATTCATCCCTTTGCCAACCCCAGCAGGCGTACCTGTTAAAATAACATCTCCTGGCTCTAATGTGACATGTTTCGATAAAATCGCAATAATATCCGACACCGTAAACATCATGTCTTTTGTCGAGCCATTTTGACGTACTTCTCCATTTACTTTCGTCACAATTGACAGGGCATGTGGGTCTGGAATTTCATCTTTTGTTACTAAATACGGACCCATTGGACAGCTGCCATCTAAGCTTTTCCCTAAGAAAAATTGCTTATGTTTTTGTTGAAGGTCACGCGCAGTAAGGTCATTGGCAATTGTATAGCCGAAAATATAATCAAAGGCCATCCCTTTTGGAACGTCCTTCCCGCGTTTTCCAATAACAATTGCTAGCTCACCTTCATAATCAAGAGAATCCGTTTTATCTGCATGAACTGGTAATGTTGATTCATCCGCTGCAATGGCAGTAGGTGACTTTGTAAATATCATAATATCTTCCGGTGCTTGTTCTGCACCCATTTCTTTTGCGTGATCATCATAGTTTTTACCAACACAAATAATATTTTTAGGTGTGCGCGGAATTGGAGAAAGCCACTCGATTTCTGAAAAAGCATATTTAAATTGCGCACCATTTTCAGCTTTTTGTGCAGCGTCTACTAATTTGCGTACTTGCTCTACAAAATCAAAACCTAATGCTATACCTTCAATAATAGTTTCAGGAAACGTAGGGAGTATATTTAACTGTTTTTGAATTTCAATGACATCCCATACTGCTTCTTCTTTTTTCACTTTCGGGCCGAACTTTACTTGTCCATTTAATTTAAAAGATAACAATTTCATAATGTGAGGAGCTCCTTCTGTTTTCTACATGATACAACAAAGCTGAATGAATTACCTTACTTTTCTGATAATATTTTCCCATAAGTTAATCTTTTAATCGCTGCTTCAAGTGGTCCTTGCTTAAATTTCGAAAACCATAGCTCTGCAAACAAAATTTGAACGATAAATAAAGCAATAGCAATGTAAATCCCCATTTGAACATCCACTTGCCCAAATAATCCAAAGCCCCAATGATAAAATAGCGTTGTGCAAATGATCGATTGCATAATATAAAGCGTCATGGACATTCTACCAGCTTTGGCAATCGGCGCTAATATTTTTACCGCAATCGGGAGCAGACACATTAATACGACGACTGCAATATAACCAATCGCCAAAATTGGTCCTCCTACGAATACTTGTAAATATTCATAACCATATGTTTGAGCAGATGCAATTGGGAGCGCCTTTAAATAAATTCCTATCCCTAAACCAACAATTGCTAATACGAACCAAGTGACGAGCTTTTCTCTCGCACGTTCAATCAACTTCCACTTCGCAAATGCCGCTCCAATGAGCATATAAGGTAAAATCGTGAACAATGCAGAAATCCACATAAATGGATTCATTTGAACAGCTAAATCATCTAAACGTTGCATAAAAGTATCTGTCCATGTGCCGACACCATAAGCCGTAATAGCATTTTGAATCGCGGTAATATCTACTGACAACACTTCCATCGATTGATTGAAAATACCAGTAAGCGCATATAAACCTAACATCGTACTATGGTATAATCCGTTCACAACAATCGCAATAAACAATAGCCATTTTGCAGGTAAACGTATTAAAGCGATTAAAAATATACCACAAAAAGCATACGTCGCTAGAATATCTCCCCACCAAATTAAGACCGCGTGAATCATACCTACACAAAATAAAATGACCATTCGTTTTGGTGCAAATTTATAAAAGTTTGTGCCCGATGCTTTCGCTTTTAAAAACTGCATTGCTAATCCATACCCGAATAACATAGAAAATAACGGGTAAAAACTACTTTGTACGTAAATATCTAAAAGTTGTTGTAAAATGATGTCTTGCGCGGAAGTAAACCAATCCTCTAAACTTGCAATATGAGGCATCGGTAAGTAAAATCCGAACATATTTACCAATAAAATTCCGAGCAAGCTAAAGCCACGTAAAACATCAAGCGTGGCAATTCGCTCCTGCGTACCAACTGGCCGAAAGTTCACAAAAAAGCCCCCTAATCAATTTTCACTTCTTTCCCAATACTATATAAATACAATAAACGCTCATTCACTTTAACCTGTTTAATGGATTCAATAGCTTGTTGATAATAGTTTAATTGAATGTGATACGCTTTTGTCATTTTTCGTTTAATTTTCTCCAAATCGTCTAATATGTCACTTTCAATCCGATCCGTTTTATAGTCAAGCAGCACCCAGTGACCAAATTCATCTTCAAATAGGCAGTCAATGACCCCTTGAATAATTTGCGCATCTCCCTCAGCATCCTTTAAGCTCCAAGTAAATGGGACCTCACGCAAAGTTTGTTTCGCATGCTTAAAGCGTTGGCCTACATCTGTATTGAAGAAAGCAAGTACTTTTTCCGCCTCGATTACATCCGCTTCAATTTGTTGTAATAACTCGCGTGAAACGAGTGATTGAATAAATTCCGCTGTTTCTGCTAGTGTTTGAAAACCTTCCTGAGGTATATGCTGCATGACCGCATGCACCGCTGTACCCATTTCTGTTGCGGATAGCTTGCGTTCCTTTTTCTTTAGCATAAAGCTCGGAACATTCGCTTTCACATAGTTTCCTGCGTTTGAATTATAAACTTGCTCTTCTTCCATTCTTTGAAGACTTTCTAAACGTTTCAACTCACTAACGGAAGTTTTGGATTTTTTCGTCACCGCATGTTCATATGGATACGTCGTTAAAAAGCGTTGCGTTAATAAATCCACAAGCGATTCATCCACTTGTACGATTTGCTCCGTCTCCACTGTTTCTTCCTCTGTCCCAGATGCTAAAAATGCATCATTTGAAATGATATTTACAAACCACTGCGTTGTAAGATTTGCTTCCTTTTGTTTTCCATATTGTGCAAGTAAAAAGTCCCCGTGTCTTGCAACAGCCGGTCCCACCCAACTTAAATAATGATTTGCTTTCGAACGCGTATAACTCGGCAATACTGTTTCCTCTAAATCTTGATAGAATGACCAATCTTCTTTTTGCTTTTCCCAATCTTTAATCGAACCAACTAAAATTAACTGCTCCTTTGCACGGGTCATTGCTACATAAAGAACACGCATTTCCTCAGCCTTCATTTTAGCCAGCTTCTTTTCCTTCACATATAGATGTGGCAATGAAGTGGACATAACATTTAAATCTGGATTAACCGACTTAATCGCCAGTCCAAAATCTTGATCAAAAATATAGCGGTTACCTAAATCTTTCGTGTTAAATCCACGACTCATCCCCGCTAAGAAAACGACAGGATATTCCAAGCCTTTTGATTTATGAATCGTTAATAGCGTAACCACATCATCGGCTTCACCAATTGATTTGGCAATCCCTAAATCGTCCCCGCGCGACTGCATTCGGTCGATAAATCGTAAAAAACGGAATAAGCCACGGAAGGATGTTTTTTCATAGCTTAACGCACGGTCATGAAGCGCGCGTAAATTGGCCTGGCGCTGTTTGCCATTCACCATAGCCCCGACCATTTCAAAGTAACTCGTATCTAAATACACTTGCCAAATTAAATCTGCAAGTGAGCCATGACGTGAAAAGTTACGCCATTTTTCATGGAGCGTTAAAAACTTTTGTAGCTTTTGCTCAGTAGCAATCGCCATTTCACCAGATGCCTTGACCATATATTGCTTCAACGCTTCATAAAACGGCACTTTCCCGTTCATTAAACGAATGGCCGCCAACTCATTTTCCGTTAAACCAATAAAAGGCGAACGTAACACAGATGCAAGCGGAATATCTTGATATGGATTGTCGATTACTTTGAGCGTATTCAACATGATCATCACTTCTAATGACTCAAAATATCCACCATCTGTTTCAGCATAAAGTGGGAGTCCCGCCATCTTAAACTCCTCTGCAAACGTTGCATACCAAGTACGCGAGCGCATGAGCACGACGATATCTCGGTAACTGATCGGACGCATTGATTTTGTTTTTGGGTTATATACTTGTGCCCCGCCTCGGACCATCTCTTGAATGCGCATAATAATATAGCGTGCCTCTTGCTGCGCCGCGCTAATACTTTCCTCTTCGTCACCGTCACCATCTGAATTTGCTACAGTTTGCAGTTTCGAATCGCCCTCTAATAAAACAAGCTCAACCGGCACTTGCTGCTCATCATAACTCGCACCAAACTTTAATTTTGCTTGTTCGTCATAAATTATTTCGCCAACTTCTTCGTCCATAATTTGCTCAAACACATAGTTCGTGCCGTCTAATACTTCAGAACGACTTCGGAAGTTCGCATTTAAATCGATTTTCATCCCATTATTGACCGGATTTTCATCAAACCGCTTATATTTTTCAAGGAATAATCGCGGTTCTGCTAATCGAAACGCGTATATAGATTGTTTTACATCGCCGACCATAAACAGGTTTCCATTTGCTTCGTCCCCACTTTTCACAAGCTGTAAAATCGTCTCTTGTAGCAAATTGACGTCCTGATACTCATCCACAAGCACTTCCTTAAAGCGTTCCTTGAAGTTCATTGCTACTTCAGAAGGTGTCGGTGGCGTTGTTTTGATTTCAGCATGCGATAAAATTTCTAACGCATAATGCTCCAAATCCGAGAAATCAAGTAGCCCACGCTCCTGTTTTGCTTGTTTGAATGCTTCACTAAATTCAACCGTTAATTTAACGAGTGTTTCCATAATCGGCTTCGTTTCGGCCATTTCTCTCACATACAGCTTCGGATGACGCGCAAAAAACGTTTCTGATAAAGTAGCGAGCATCTCTTTTGCCTGATCGCGATACCCTTTTGCGATGCTATAAAAACGCTGGTCCTCTTCCGTATCTTTTTTCGTAACAGCCTTTATTCGATCAAATTTAATAAGCGGCAATAATGTATACGCTTCTTCCCACGTACCACTTTCCATCGCTTCAAGTACTTGCTTCGCTGCTCTGTATTCATTGGCAAAAAGGGGTTCATTTTTTTGAAGTGCTGGCTGTACCGAAACAATTTGATACCCTTTTTCTAGACGTGCGACTACTTCTTTTAAGTTCGTAATAATCATTGGACGAATTTCCTGTGCAATTTGTAAATCATCTATCGGCATTTGCTCATCATTGTCATATTTCTCAGGTAATGCGCGTAACCATTCATACGGATCAGGCTGTACACGCGATACTTTATACATTTCCTGCAATAGCTTTTCAATCGCTTGGTCACTTCGATCCGTGGCAAAACTATCAACGAGCGCATAAAGCTCTTCCTTCGTAAACAAATGCGCCATATCCCCGCGATACGCCTTTTCGAGCACGTCCATTAACACATCATCTTGCATTAATGCCGCTTCTTCTGTACTTGCTAAACGAAAACCTGGGTCTAAATCAATCGTATACGCATACTCACGACAAATTGTTAAGCAAAAAGAGTGCAACGTCGAAATTTGCGCTTTATTTAATAAGCTAAGCTGACGTCGTAAAAACGCATTATTCGGATCTTGTGCAATTGACTTTTCAAGCGCTTCCGCCATCCGATTACGCATTTCAGCCGCCGAAGCATTTGTAAATGTCACGACCAATAATTCATCCACATCAATGCGACGATCTTCTGGTGCTAAAATCTTTTGAATAAGGCGTTCAATTAATACAGCCGTTTTCCCAGAGCCTGCTGCTGCCGATACTAAAATATCGTGACCTGATGCATAAATGGCTTTCCACTGTACATCTGTCCACTGAACATTTTCCGGTTTAGTTGGAATCATCATGCACACATACCACCTTTTCAATATTTTCAAATACTTCTTGCTCCGATTGTTTTTTCAATTCATTAAAACGATTGCCCGCCTCTGCTTGATCAAATTGACAAACGGACTTATAACTGCAAAACGTACATGCCGTATGATTGCTCAAACTATAAGGCTTAATTTCCGTATTTCCTCGGTAAATTTCATTGCCTGCATGTTGTAATTTATGGTGAACGAATTGCTGAAGGTTTTCCATATTTTTTGGCTCAATTACTTTTGATGAGCGTCCATTAAACTCCAAATTTTCATCCTTTTTAAATGCGGCGGGTACGATAATCGACGTTTTACTCGGCTCTAATGACGTATCCATTAATTGCGCAACTTCCACGTCTTTCAACATATAGCCACTCAATTTAAATTTTTCTTGACGCAACCCTTCAATTTTTTCAAGCTCCGTATAATCTTCTGTTTGAATGAGTGGATTATGCACATGCAAATAGAACATACCTGCTGCTTGTACAATAATATTTTCAAGCTCGGATAAATCACTTACGAACTTACTTTCCTTTGCTAAAATCGGAACATTCCGCAACGCGACATCTAAATACGTTAATAATTGCATCGAAATGCCGTTATACACTTCTGTAAAGTCTAATTTTCGTCCGCTCGATTTATAATCAATGACACGTAAATATAAATTTTCCGCATCTTTGTATGCATCAATTCGGTCAATTTGTCCACGCACATACATTTTACGATTATTTTCAAGTTCAATTTCTAGCGGCTGTAATGGATTCTCATCATCCTTTTCCGCGTTTTTCTCATCGCGTTTTCCAAAAGGTTTTTCATGAGCAATCGCTTTAAACTTCGATAGCTCACTTTGATTAATGAGCGCGAATAATGTGCGCGCGACAATTTTCACGAGCTTCGTTTTAATGTATTCAAAACGATGACTGCTTTTCAAAATGCTGTATGAAAAATAATTTACTAAATTCGTTACCGTTTCATCCGCTTGTTCATAACAGGCACGGTAATTATTCAATGGAATTGGTCGTTCATTATCAGACAAAATTTTGCGAATCGCTTCGTGGAATAAATCGCCCATTGCGAATGTTTCCAATTTAAATTCCGCACGTTCTTGCAACTTCAATCCATACGAAGCAAAATGAGAATACGGACAGCTGTAAAACTTTTCAATACGGGATACACTTGCTAAAAAATCTTCCCCGTATAATTTGGTTGCCATTTCTTCTGTCAATGGCTCGGCTTCATTTACGGTAGAAAGTGGTTTCGTAACAAACGCTAAAACTTCTTGCCATTTTGGCTGACGTTCATAAAACGCTTGTAATGCGCTCCACTCCGCTTGTAATGGCTTTTGCTCTTGCTGTGCTTTTTTCAATTGTGTCATTAAAAAACCGACTGCTGGCGATGGATGGCGTAAATAATTTAAAATTTGTTTCGGATTAATGTCCTCGAGCGGATCAATGACTACACGCTTATGTGGTAATGTTTTTTGCTTTTCTCCATCAGCTGTTTCCACCTCGAATAATTTATGCAAATGGTTTATATACAATGAAGATAGCTTGCCCTTACTTTCCTCATCCGCACTTGAAAAGGTAATAAATAAGTTATCCGTTGGCGATGAAATAGCTCGGTAAAATAAAAAACTTTCTTGCAGCAATCGACTTTTTATTCCCGGTGCTAGCTCAAAATCCGACTTTTCAAACGTTGCGCGCTCGTCATCTGATAGAAGACCCCCAGCATCCATACGCATTGGGTATACACCATCATTCACACCGATGATGAAAATCGCCTGCATATTATCGAAACGAGCAAATTCAAGCGTCGAAACGGTTACTTCATCTAAAGTTGGCGGCACACTTGAAAATTCAAGCGTTTCAAACCCTTCATCTAAAATTTGCGCGGCATCCTCGACAGTCATTTCTTTATTCCCAAACATTAAGTCAAACTGCTCTAAAATATGGACCCAACCATTCCATGCCTGCTCATGCTCAAAAGATTGGTGCAATTCATTTGCTTGTTCTTCTTTTTCTTGCATTTTGACAAGCTTTTTATACACATCAAGCTGATCCATAAACTCATAAAGCGCAACAATAATTTCACGCCCCATTTTCGCTTGCTTTAATTTTTGTTGCAATGCAAAGACAGGTTCCCGAATAATATCTCGCGCTTCTTTTAAACGGTTTTCAATTTCGCGTTCATCTTCTGTTTGGATGGAATTAATTTTTTCGAGTGATTTAAAGCGGCGATAATGCCAAACTTCTTCATTAAACCAACGATCATGAACAATTCCCTTCGCAATGACGAAGTTTTCCAACACATCTACTTTATCTCTCATTTCAGCAATTTTTGCATTTTGAGCGAAAAACAAATCCGTTTTGACACTACGGAAAATCGGTTCATATTTCCAATTCGTTGTAATAATTTCTAAAACAGAACGGCTAAATTCAATTAAAGGATGATACAGCATTGAACGCTTTTCATTTGAAAATAGCGGTATTTCATATTGTTTGAACGTTGTCGCAAGTATCGCATCATATACATCTGCTTGGCGATACATAATCCCAATATCCTTATACCGCTTGCCTTCTTCGACAACTAATCGTTTTATTTCCTGGGCAATTGCTTGCACTTCTGCACGAGGATTCGCCCCTTCAATAATTTGCACATGATTTTGTGCATGAATTGGTGTGAAAGTAGGCGCTTGGAAATTTTGTTCAATATGATGCAAGTCTGAATTTGTCGAACGATAATTCATTTCAAGATGAATCCGCTGTTCTTCTTCGATTTCAATATTTTGTTCAAATAGTACTTTTTTCAGTTCATGTTGCAGCTTTTCATAAGACATCGCGGCACGGTAAAATACAGCCCCCTCTAATTGATCAAGCTGAGCATCTTCAAATGGTAAAACAACCGTCACTCGCTGCGTATAAAGTAAAAGTTGCTTTAGTACCGCAAATTCTTGCCCTGTAAACGATACGAATCCATCTAAATACACATGTGTTTCACGTAAACTTTCCATCTTTGGCATCCGCTCGATTAATAGCGGGAAATAACCATCGCCATCCACATAATCCATACCAATTCGGTCATTTAATTGCTGTAAAATAATTTGTAAATCATGCATTTTATGAAGAAGAATTTTGCTTGCTCCATTTTCTTTTAATGAATCTATTAGAGGCTCAATCGTTTCTACATTAATATTGTATTGGCTAAACTCTTTTAAAATTTGCTCGACTTCTTTTGTAAAACCTCGTTTACCTGCTGCTTGGCGGAATAATAAAAATTCTTCCTTATGCTCTTCTAAAATACGGCGAATTAACATGCGGTAGCCTGTCCCATCAATTCGCTCTTTTGCAATGCCTCCTTCTTTTTGCAAAATAAACCAAGCTAATCGTTTGAACGTCATGACTTGGGCACGCATAATACCTTCAAGCCCATAATTATTCGTTAATTGATATTCCGTAGAGAAGGTCATTTGGTCAGGAACGATAATAAAAATTTGTGGACCAAGTGGATTTCCCTTCAAATCTTCTACAATTTCTTGATGGATGAATGCTGTTTTCCCTGTTCCCGCTCTTCCAGATATGACACGTAATGACACATTTCCCACCTCATCTTTCATCTATTTCTTCTATTATATAATAAGAATGCATGTTCGCGCACTACATACCCGTTGGACACTTTTTCTCCCCCCATATAAAAAAAGGGATGTGATTAACACTTGTCATCACATCCCTTGTAGCTTATCTTTTTTCGCTTTTTCAATTGTGCGTAAGTCACGTTCTACTCGTTTGTTTAAACTTCTTTCAAAGAGTTTACCGAGTCCCCAAATAACTAAAATAATGAGCCCTGAAACAACAATTTTCATCGGCGCACTTAAAATTGCTCGTAAATCACTCCCCAAATAGCTCATCAAAAAAATCATGACCGGCTTTGAAGCGATTAGCGTAAACAGGAAATATTTCTTTTTTAAATTCGAAAGGCCAGCGACACTGTTGACCAAGACAACCGGTGTAAACGGTAAACAAAGCAAAATAAATAATGGCGTAAATCCGCGTAAATCTACCCAATGAATGAGCTTTTTTATTTGTTGCTGTTCTTTAATAAAACGGAATATACGGTGTTTGCCAAATTTACGGATAAGCAGGAAAAAGGCATAGGAACCTGCTACGGTGCCGAGCCAGGATAAGAGGAACCCCCAAAATAATCCGTACGCACCCGCATTTGCTACTACTATAACGAACAACGGTAAAATCGGTACAAATGATTCGATAAACGTTAAAAATATCCCCATAAACGGGCCTAATGATTTATATTGTTCAATTACTGCCTCAACATTATCAATGGTAAGCCAATCAAGCATAGAATTCACCCCTACTAACAATAAGCATTTCCTTTTTTAATGAAATTTATTTCTTCAATAAATCTTTTCTTCCATAATACCATAATTCGACATTTGTAAGGGTTAGGTTTTGAAAAGTTCTATGCAAAAAAACACAACTCCCTATCACTCGAGTTGTGTTTTCATTTTTTAGTTTATTATTTCACTAGCAATACGCCAATTTTATGATGGTCATCGTTATGCACAGCATGCTGAGTTAATCGGAGCTCTTGATTATGATCGATTACCTCTAAACGGCAATGTGCTGCATTAATTTGCAATGCTTCGTACAATTCATCCTCTGAAAAGACTTCTTGACCATTCACACGTTGGATAACCTCACCTGCAATTAAGCCCATTTTTTCAGCAGGAGAATTCGGTAATACTGCCGCAATCATCGCTCCTTTTCCACTTCGCATGACAGCATAGGAATCACGATCTTCTTTGCGTCTATAATAAATAACAATAATCGTACGCGAAATCACCCCAAGCGCTAATGCAATTGCGCCTAAAATAGGGAAGAAGTAAGCAGTAAAACCAACTAATAATAACAGTTCCCCTATGAAAATAATGCTTCGTCCAAGTTCAGGATAGACATACTTGGGCATGACTTTCCGTACAAGCTGTTGGAAACCGATGACAAACGGAAACAGGACAAGTGAAAATTGCTCCTGCCCCAATGAAAATTGCGGCCAATATGGTAAAAACCCTGAAAATGCATCACCCGGAATAATAATAAACACCGGTAAAACCCAAATTTTCTTACTGTAATAGGCAATTCCGTTAAACCCTCGTTTTGTCGTTTCTACTATAGGTGAAGCAAATTTCGCCCCGTAACGACGGATTAATAAACCTTCTGCCATTAACAATACACCTGCTAAAATAGGTGCCGTAACCGCAAGCCCATCCGCAACATTATGTCCAGCAAATTCAAAGCCCATTATTTCAAAGGACCAATCTTGCCAATACATCGCAGCAACTACAACGAATGCTACCGCGATCACGATTATTGGAGATAATAAATGATAATTAAATAACAGTAAACCAATCATACTGATGAGCGTAATTAAAATTAAAAACTCTAATGGAACAGTTAGACCGATTACAATACTGGATAATGAAACAATTAACGATAATACAAAACCAGCGAAGAACATAGTCTTTAACTCAGACCATCCTCCTAAAATACGCGTTTTAAAGTATTTGCGTTCTCTTTTTACACGTTGATATCCTAAAAATATAGCTGAAATTACAGCAATATATAGTAATGGATTGATGAAAAACCTTCCAATACTTTTCAAAACTTCTATTAAAATAGTTGAATCCATTTTTCCACCTACCATCCAATCATTACTTCATTTATTGTACCAAATCCTACTGTTTATGCGTAGTGCTAATTGTAACGACATATCCGATGTAACATCTGAAACTATTTCTCTACATTTGAAGTTGGTGCATGACGAAACTGAGTGCCATTTGAAGCTGTGTATCATTAATTTGTGAAGCTTTATAGGCTTGTAATTGTTCTGTCACTTTCGCAAAGAACTGCTCATCCATATGGCGCCCATCCTGTAAATCAACGCGTTTTCTAAAATTCGAAACAGCCTGTGCCGTTTCCATATCAAAGAAGCCATCTTTGCGGACAATTGCGTAGCCTAACTCTGCTAATACGTTCTGTGTATAAGCTATTTCTTCACTAAAATCACCTGTTTCAAAACGACCTTTTAATAATTTTGTCCCAATTCCATAAAGCGGGTGCTGTTTCACTTCAATATCGGGCTCGATTCCTACATGGTGAATCCAGCGCTGTGTTGGTGTGAGCCATTTATTTGTAGAAAGCTTTAATTCACCACCATTTTTTAACTCCCAATTTTGTTGAACGGTTCCTTTACCAAAGCTCGTTACCCCAATAATCGTTGCGCGTTGCCAATCTTGTAATGCACCTGCAAATACTTCACTAGCAGAGGCACTTCCTTCATTTTGAATAACGGCAACAGGAATATTCTTCAATTTTTCGATATAAGGAGAAAATTCTTCCACATATTTTGTTTTCAATGGTTCTGTTTTCCCATCACTTTTTTGCATATAGGCGAATATTTTTTCCTGCCGTTCAAACGTGCTAATCATTTGAGCGACACTATGTAAATAGCCACCTGGGTTATCTCGAACATCGATAATTAATGCTTTCACATCTTGTTCAAATACTTTATTAAGCTCACGTTGCCATTCAGCGCCTGTTTCTTCACCAAATAATGTAACCGTTAAGTAGCCAATCGCCGTATCTTCTACTTTAATAACTTCCGATTGCACTGTATTATTTTTCAGTTTCGCTCTCTTCACACTAATTTTCACATGACGTTCTAAGTTTGGACGAAACACAACAAGCTCGACTACCTCCCCTTCCTTCCCTTGCATCAGTTGCATCACATCACTCAACGTTTTTCCCTCAAGACGCGTATCATTAATTTGAATGATTTCATCTAGGGGACGAATACCCGCCTTGTCCGCTGGGGATGTCTTTACTGGTGAAATAACGATAAATTTCCCTTCTGATTCACTCAGTTCAATCCCAATGCCAATGCGCTCACTAGCAAGTGTTTGCTTATGTAGAGCGGCTTCTTGTTGTGAATAATACGTGCTATACGGATCATCAATCGCTTTTGCCATCCCTCGAAGGGCCCCTTCAACTAACTTTTCTGAAGTAACATCATACACCGATTCTTTCGCAATCAAATCATGCAATTCATTCACAACAGCAAAATCCGTATCTTGTGTCTTTGCATTTGGCTCCTGATCTAGCAAAAAAAAGAGAATTGTAGGTATTAAAATAACGACACCTAGCAATAAAAAAATCCGACTTCTTCGCACAATTTTCCCTCCTGTTCATTTAAATTTATGAACGGAAAGCGAATTTCATACTTTCAAAGTCGAATATGTTTTCTCTATTTAGTTAATTTAAGCTTTTAACATTTTCTCTTAAGGAATCTACATCCAGTGGTCCGACAATTTGTTTTTGAACTTTGCCTTCTGTATCAATCATAAATGTCGTTGGAATTGTAATAATTTCATACTGTTTCGAGACACTCCAAACAGGCTCTAATAAAATTGGAAACGTAATTTTATAACTTTCTAGAAATTTTTTAACTCGCTCTACATTTTCTTTTTCATATGTTAAATTGACACCGATAATTTCAACATTATCCTTTTTGGCATATTTATCATAGTATTTTTGCATATGTGGCATTTCTGCTTCACAAGGTGGACACCACGTCGCCCAAAAATTAAGTACAACACGCTTTCCACGTAGATCTGAAAGGGTTACCTCCTCACCGTGTATATTCATCAATGTAAAATCAGGCGCTATTTGTCCCTTTTGAAGCCCTACTTCTTCTCCGAGCGTCACTTCATAACCCTTTGACTTTTCAGGGATTGCATTGCTTGCATCTATTTCTCTTTTAATATACGTTCCAGCCATGACGATGACCAATGCCAATACGATGACAATTCCAATATTTTTCTTCATTGTGGTACACCTCGCTACATATGATATAGTAGTACCATATCATATGTATCTATAAAGTATTCTAACAAAAAAGGCAAAACCCGAATTTTTTTCCGAGTTTTGTCTTTTTAGTCGTTATAATGAAATATAGCGCAATGGGTTCACTGCATTCGAACGTGCACCATTCCATTCACCGACATGAATTTCAAAATGTACGTGTGGACCGGTTGAATTCCCCGTATTACCCATTTTTGCGATTTGTTGTCCTTTTGTTACAATATCACCAACACTTGCTGTATAGCCACTTAAATGAGCATAAGTTGAGGTAAATACTTGTCCGTTTATACTATGCGTGACCATGACAAAATTTCCGTAGCCACCCATTCTACTTGCATAGGAAACAACACCATCTGCTGCGGCAACAACTGGTGTACCAATGGAGTTTGCAATATCCACTCCTAAGTGATTTTTACTGCCAATTGGACCGATATTTCGTCTACCAAAGCCTGATGTATAGCGTCCTGCCGCTGGTCTTGTCCAAGTTCCAGCCGCTACGGTCGGTAATTTCCCTGAACCAGAACTTACGGCATTCGCTTTTTCTCGATCTCTTTTCTTCTTTGCTTCTATTGCTTTTTGACGAGCAACCTCAGCTAAACGACGCTGTTCTGCAAGGACTTGTTTTTCTAACTCTTCACTAATTTCTACTTTATCATCATACTCTTCTTGTAATTCTGATTTCTGACTACGTAATCTTGCTTCTTCTTTTTCAAGCTCATCGACTAATCGATTTTTTTCTGTCTGCTGTTCTTTTAATGAAGCCATTAATCGATTCAGCTGTGCTTTATTTTCTTCAAGTTTTTTCTTTTTCGTTTCAAGTATGACCTTTTGTTCTTCTAACTTTTCCTGGTCTTCCTTTTGCTCACGCATAATTTGACGATCTGCATCCATTAATGTATTGACTGCCGAAAATCGGTCAATAAAATCGACAAAACTATTTGCGCCAAGTAATACATCCAGATAGCTTACTGTACCGCCTATTTGAATCGCACGTGCTCGGTCCCGTAATAGTTCGTCCCGCTTATCAATACGCTCTTGCAAATCAACAATTTCAGCTTCTAAATCGCTAATTTCTCCATTTGCAATTTCGATATCAATTTCTACTAACTCGATTTCTTTATGCGTTTGATTTATTTTTGCCCCAATTTGTTCTAATTGGCTAATGATTTTTTGTTGAGTATTTTGATTCGATTGAATTTCACCCGTTTTTTGTTGGAGTGATTTCGTTAATTCTTTTTTCTCTGCTTCTATTTGACTTCTTTCTTTCTTTAAGTCACTTAAAGAAGCAGCATAGGCTACAGGCATTTGAATCATCAACACAAATGCAATGAGTGCAGCGATAATTTTGTAGGAATGCTTGTTCAAAGTCTCTTTTCCTCCTAGACGCATAAATATAGTTATACTTTTAAAAATTTCCGTACAGACATGAAACTTCCCCATACACCGATTAAAATACCAATTAAAGCGATTAATCCATTTACTTGTAACATAAGAGGCCCTACTTCAAGGAGTTGGAAAAGTTCCCCTTTTAGTTTTGGCGAGACCAATTCATAAATTTTATAATAGGCAACCGTAACGGCAATGATTGGAATGATGGCGCCGATTAATCCTAACCACATACCTTCTAATACGAATGGAATACGTACAAAGGAATTCGTTGCGCCAACTAATTTCATAATTTCAATTTCCTCTTTACGTGCAATAATCGTAATTCGAATCGTATTCGAAATTAAAAACATCGCTGTAAATAATAAACCAACGATTAACACTAACCCGACATTACGAGCAATATCGATGAAGTTAAATAACTTTTCTATTTTACCTTCACCATATTTGACTGACTGTGTATGTTCTAAGCGTTCAATTTTTTTTGCGACTTCTGCTGTTTTTAATGGGTCTGCGGCTTTTACATAAAGCACATTATACAATGGGTTATTTTGTTCATATAAGCTTAACTCGTCTCCAAAATCTTTGACTAACTTATTTAATTCCGCATCTTTTGAAGAATATGTAACTTCCTCTACATCTGGTAATTTCTTAATCTCACCAATCAATTTTTGCTCTATCTTTTTCATTTCTGCTTCATCTGGAATTATTTCAATCATCACGCGAATTTCAACGTCATTTTCTAAATCTGAAGCTACTTTGTTCAGGTTTAGCATGATTGTTGTAAAGACACCGACTAATAATAATGTGACCGTTACCGCGCTGACCGAGGCAATAGTCATCCAACTATTTCGTCCTAATGATTTAATACTCTCTCTAAAATGACGCGCAAGTGTTCTAGCCTTCATAGCCGTAGTCACCTCCGTACTCATCACGGACAATCATACCGCCTTCAACAGCGATCACACGTTTACGAATCGTATTCACAATTTCACGGTTATGTGTAGCCATGACAATCGTCGTGCCTTGACGATTAATTTCTTCAAATATATTCATAATTTCCCATGATGTATCAGGATCTAAATTTCCAGTTGGCTCATCGGCAATCATCACTTTAGGACGATTCACAATAGAACGAGCAATCGAAACACGTTGCTGCTCGCCACCCGATAATTCACTTGGGAACATTCGCACTTTATGTTTTAAACCGACCAATTCTAATACTTCCATCACACGCTGACGAATAACTTTTGGTTGCTCTTCAATTACTTCCATCGCGAATGCAACATTTTCATAAACCGTAAGTCGCGGTAATAATTTAAAGTCTTGGAATACAACGCCTAACTGACGTCGTAAATGCGGGATGCGACTCGCCTTTAATGTACGTAAGTTAATACCGTTTACAATAACGTCGCCTGATGTCGGCTTTTCTTCGCGATACATCAGTTTTATGAATGTCGATTTTCCTGCACCACTCGGACCTACGACATAAACAAACTCACCTTTTTTAATTTCAATCGTTATTCCGTTCGTTGCAACAACACCATTTGGATATTTTTTCACAACATTTTTCATTTGAATCATTAACGAAACCACCTAAGTTCTATCACTAGAAATTTAATTTTAATTTTTCTCTATTATATCACTTTGCAACGCTAGAATTATTACAATTTCTTTTCATTCTAACTACTTAAACATGTATTTCGACACAATTAATGGAAATACCTTTATATAATAGCAGGAATTAAGACTTTGAGATAGCGATAGATTCATAGTTTTGCGTAAGATCAGTAATGGAGATTATCTTGCCGCATATAAAAAAGAATGCCATATTCACCTTAGTGAAATGACATTCTTCCTATATCAATTACTTCGTTGTATAGCGAACTAATACTGTGCCTGTGCGTGATTCACCAACGATTTTCAATAATTTTGCACCGGCCAATTCTTTATTAAAACGAATTGATTTTAGTAATAGCTGATCTGCTTCCTCATGCAACGTTACATCGCTTAATCCGACATCTGCTTTACCAAAATTCGAGAAAATTTGACCATCAATTGCAACTGTTTTTGGCACATAAATTTCGACCGTTCCCGCCATTGTACGAGCTTTCACTTTATGCGCATCGGCACTTGAAGTCGTTACAACAACATGTCCATTGAAAGATTCAGCCTCTACTTCATTTATTTCACCATCAATATAAATACGACCATTCGCAGTTTCTACCTCTAAATCTTCGCCCTTTATTTGACGTGCTTCAATTGAGCCATTGCTCGATTGCAATTCTGCATGATTAAACGCTGCATTTTCTAAACGAACAATGCCATTATATGTTTTTACTTTAATCAATTTCGCATCTAAACCTTCAATCGATACGCCACCGCTTAATAAACGTGCAATAAAGACATCATAATGCTTTTCTGGAATAGCAATACGAATTTTTACTTGTGTAAATTTATTTGCCGAGTGAATCATCAATTTTTGGTCTTGAAGGGTTGCTAAATCTTCAACAATCGCAGCAATTGTTTCCTCTTCCGTACCTTTTGCTGTCGTCTTTACATGTATATCTACTGTTAAAGTTGCATCCGTTGTTTTAATCACTTCTATTTTCCCATTGGCAACATCTAATTCAATTCCATTTACGTCACCTGCTGGGTAGGCATACGTTTTATTGAATTCTACTTTTTCTCCAAACGGCGTGTCGATATCTAAATCTTTTAACTTGGATAAAGTAGTGCCCATTAAACCAGCCATACGCGTACCAAAATGCGATAAGTCCTGCTTAAGCTCATGCATAAATTCATCCATTTTTTTATTGACATCTTTATCATTAAATGCTTTTCCAAAAATATCTTCAAAGCCTGTTGTTTTACGTTTTTCTTCAAATATTGGTTCATCTTCATATACTTTTTTAGAAGATGCGTCTTGCTGGGTATCTTTTTCTAACTGTACTGGTAAAACTTCTGTCGTTTGAGTGGATTCCTTTTGTGGCGATAATTTTTCGAGTAATCCAATCGCCTCTTCTGCCGTAATTACACCGCTTTCAACCAATTGTAAAATTCGTTTACGTTCATTTTGCATAAAAAAATTCCTCCCTCTACTTCGTATACCCATATATACGAGGAGGGAGGATAAAAGGTTTCATTATATGCACTAAAAAATTCACGCAGTACATTCATATGCCTAAAAAATACCGATTCTTTTACTTCTTTTGTGCCACAGCAATTTTCTCATCCATCCGTTCACGGTCGCGTTCTAAAATCGGCTTTAAATAATACCCTGTATAACTTTCTTTTACTTCTGCGACTTCCTCAGGTGTACCAGTAGTAAGGATTGTCCCCCCACCATCGCCACCTTCTGGACCTAAATCAATAAGATGATCCGCCGTTTTGATAACATCTAAATTATGTTCAATGACAAGTACGGTTTCCCCATTATCAACTAAACGTTGCAACACAACTAATAAGCGTGAAATATCATCCACATGAAGTCCTGTCGTCGGCTCATCTAAAATATAAAACGATTTTCCGTTCGAACGTTTATGCAGTTCAGACGCCAACTTTACTCGCTGCGCCTCCCCACCAGAAAGTGTCGTTGCCGGTTGTCCTAATTTGATATAGCCGAGCCCCACATCAACAATCGTTTGAAGCTTGCGTTGAATTTTTGGTAAATTGCTGAAAAATTCAAGCGCATTCTCTACGGTCATCTCTAAAATATCCGAAATATTTTTATCCTTATAACGGATTTCTAACGTTTCGCGATTGTAGCGCTTGCCATGACAAATTTCACAAGGTACATACACATCTGGTAAGAAATGCATTTCGATTTTAATAATGCCATCTCCACGACAAGCTTCACAACGGCCGCCCTTCACATTAAATGAAAATCGTCCCTTTTTATAGCCGCGTACTTTCGCTTCATTTGTCATCGCAAAAACATCGCGTACATCATCAAATACCCCGATATATGTCGCAGGATTTGAGCGAGGTGTGCGCCCAATTGGAGATTGATCGACTTCAATAACCTTTTCCAATTGTTCAATTCCCTCAATTGATTTATGCGCACCTGGCTTAACTTTTGAACGATTTAACTTCGATGCCAGTGACTTATATAAAATTTCATTCACAAGCGTTGATTTACCCGATCCTGAAACGCCTGTTACCGCAATAAATTGTCCTAATGGAATGTCTACAGAAACATTTTTCAAGTTATTTTCTGTCGCACCCTTTATTTTCAGCAGACGTCCATCCGATTTGCGTCGCTCTAAAGGTAGCGGAATGAACTTTTTCCCACTTAAATATTGACCCGTGATGGAATTTTTATTTTTCATCACTTGTTTCGGTGTCCCTTGCGCAATAATTTGTCCACCATGAACACCCGCACCTGGACCGATATCAATTAAATGATCCGCCGCGAGCATCGTATCTTCATCATGCTCGACGATAATTAATGTATTTCCTAAATCACGCATTTTTTCAAGCGTATGAATTAAGCGATCATTATCACGCTGATGCAGTCCGATTGACGGTTCATCCAGTACATAGAGTACACCTGATAAACGGGACCCGATTTGAGTGGCCAGTCGAATACGCTGTGCCTCACCGCCTGATAACGTACCAGCTGCTCGAGATAGTGTTAAATAATTCAATCCAACATCTAATAAAAATCTTAAACGCTCTACTACCTCTCGAATAATTAATTTCGCAATTTGCTTTTCTTTTTCTGTCAGCTCAACTGAATTGAAGAAGTCGTACATTTCTTGAATCGAGCGACGAGTAGCTTCAGATATATTTTGGTCTTTAATTTTTACCGCAAGCGATTCAGCCTTTAAGCGATGACCTTTACATGAATTACATGGCTGTTCTGTCATATATTTTTGCAATTGATCGCGTACATAATCCGATGAAGAATCTTTAAAGCGGCGCTCAATATTGTGAACGACCCCTTCAAATTCAATATCCTTTTTATAATGACTACCATAATCATTAATAAAATCGAAATGAATTTTTTCCTTGCCCGAGCCGTATAAAATTTTGTCCATCAAATCTTTTGGTATATCTTTCACTGGGATGTCCATTGCAATATTGTAGTGCTTGCAAACAGCTGCTAATAATTGCGGGTAATATTGTGATGATATCGACTCCCACGGTGCAATCGCATTTTCAAGCAATGTTTTATCCCAATCCGGAATGACGAGCTCTAAATCCACTTTCGTCTTGCTGCCTAACCCATCACATGTCGGACATGCACCAAATGGACTATTAAATGAAAACATGCGCGGCTCTAATTCACCGATTGAAAATCCGCAATATGGACAAGCATGATGCTCACTAAATAATAATTCCTCATGCTCCATCACATCGACTAATGCGCGCCCCTCTGCCAATCGTAGCGCTGCTTCCAAAGAATCACTTAAACGAGATTCAACGCCCTCTTTTACAACGACGCGGTCAATGACAACTTCAATCGTATGCTTTTTATTTTTATCCAGCTCAATATGATCATCTAAATCGCGTAGTTCCCCGTTCAACCGGATCCGAACATAGCCTTGCTTCTTCAAATCTTCTATCAACTTGACATGCGTTCCCTTTTTTCCTTCTACAACGGGGGCAAGTAGCTGCATTTTCGTGCGCTCTGGATACTCCATTAAACGATCAACCATTTGCTCAATTGTTTGTGACGTAATTTCGATTCCGTGTTTCGGACAAATCGGTTTACCAATACGGGCATAAAGCAGTCGTAAATAATCGTAAATTTCCGTTACTGTACCTACCGTCGAACGCGGATTACGGCTCGTCGTTTTTTGGTCGATCGAAATAGCAGGTGATAATCCTTCAATTGTATCAACATCTGGCTTATCCATTTGCCCTAAAAATTGACGCGCATAGGCAGATAGGGACTCTACATAACGTCGCTGCCCTTCTGCATAAATCGTATCAAATGCGAGTGAGGACTTACCTGAACCAGAAAGCCCCGTCACCACAACGATTTTGTCACGTGGAATGGTAACATCTATATTTTTTAAATTATGCGCTCTTGCTCCTTGTACAACAATTTCTGTATTTTTCACAGCCTTCACCCTTCTGCTTTCAATTCGAATATCATGTCTCGCAATTCTGCCGCGCGTTCGAAATCAAGTGCTTTCGCTGCTTCTTTCATTTCAAGTTGCAACGTTTCAACTAGTTTTTCAAGCTCTTTTTTCGTCAGTTTCTTGCCGCCCGTTACTTTCGTAATATATTGTTCTTCCTCTTCCGCAGCTTTCGTAGCCCGAATAATGTCAGGTATTTTCTTAATAATCGTTTTTGGAGTAATGCCATGCTTTTCATTGTAAGCGATTTGAATTTCTCGACGTCTTTTCGTTTCATCAATCGCCTTTTTCATCGATTCAGTCATATTATTTGCGTACATAATAACGTGCCCATTGGAATTACGCGCGGCACGACCAATTGTTTGAATAAGTGACCGTTCTGAACGTAAAAAGCCTTCCTTATCTGCATCCAATATAACGACGAGGGAAACTTCAGGTATATCTAAACCTTCTCGAAGTAAGTTAATTCCAACCAAAACATCATGTGTCCCTTTTCGTAGCTCGCGAATGATTTCAATACGCTCTAATGTTTTTATTTCGGAATGTAAATATTCAACCTTTAAGCCCATTTCCTTTAAGTAATTCGTCAAATCTTCAGACATTTTTTTCGTTAATGTTGTAATCAGTACTCGCTCATTTTTTCGAATGCGATCATGAACTTCATCAATTAAATCATCAATTTGCCCTTCAATTGGTCGCACTTCTAATGTCGGGTCAAGTAGCCCTGTTGGACGAATAATTTGTTCGACCATTTCAGGTGTATGCTCCAGCTCATACGGTCCAGGTGTTGCTGACACATAGATTGCTTGATGTATTTTCGATTGGAATTCATCTAATTTTAATGGTCGGTTATCAAGAGCAGATGGCAAACGAAAACCGTGGTCTACCAATACTTGCTTACGTGCTTGGTCACCATTATACATACCACGGACTTGCGGTAATGTAACATGACTTTCATCCACAACAAGTAAAAAATCCTTTGGAAAATAGTCAATCAATGTATACGGTGTTGCGCCTGCTTCACGTAATGTTAAATGGCGAGAATAGTTTTCGATGCCTGAACAAAAGCCCATTTCCCGCATCATTTCTAAATCATAATTTGTTCGTTGCTCTAAGCGCTGTGCCTCTAATAAACGGTCCTCTGCACGCAATTTTTCTAAGCGCACTTGTAATTCCTTTTCAATATTGTCAATTGCAACTTTCATTTTTTCTTCTCGTGTTACGAAGTGAGAAGCAGGAAAAATCGCAACATGTTCACGCTCAGCTAATATTTCACCTGTTAGCGCATCCACCTCTCGAATACGATCAATTTCATCCCCGAAAAATTCAATGCGCACACATTGTTCATCACGGGATGCCGGGAAAATCTCTACTACGTCCCCACGCACACGAAATGTTCCGCGCGTAAAGTTAATATCGTTGCGTTCATATTGAATATCAACAAGCTTGCGTAGTAGCTGATTACGTTCAATTTCCATACCTGTACGAATGGATACGACCATTTCACGGTATTCCTCTGGCGAACCGAGCCCGTAAATACATGAAACTGAGGCAATAATAATGACATCGTCTCGCTCAAATAGCGCCGATGTAGCCGAGTGCCTTAGCTTATCAATTTCTTCATTAATACTCGAATCTTTTTCGATATACGTATCCGTTTGTGGCACATACGCCTCTGGTTGGAAATAATCATAGTAACTAACAAAGTACTCCACCGCATTGTCCGGGAAAAACTCTTTAAATTCACTGTATAATTGACCAGCTAATGTTTTATTATGCGCCATAATAAGCGTTGGTTTTTTCACTTGTTGAATGACGTTTGAAATGGTAAAAGTTTTGCCTGTACCTGTTGCACCTAATAGCGTTTGCTCGTATTTTCCTTCTTGAATTCCTTGTACGAGCTGTGCAATTGCAGCAGGCTGATCGCCATTCGGTTGATAAGCGGACTGGATTGAAAATTGTTCTGTCATATAGGGTCGTCCTTTCTATCAATTACGCCTTGGCGTAATTGCGTCCAGATTTTCTCGAGCTTGCTCGAGAAACTCCTTTAAAAAATCTGTGACATCCGCCGGGGCATTAATTTGATTCAGCTGGGATTTGAATCCCTGCTGAATCAAATTAAATCTGTTATGTTCTATTTTAGCATAACCTTTTTTTAATTACGAGAATTTAACGAACGTATATTCGATTTTATTTAGCGCTTATTATTCAGTATGGGAATTTTAAGGGATATTTATCACATGGGGAGGATATTTTTAGCTATCCTATCCGGCAGATTGACTGTTCTATCCAACACATTTGGATTTCTATCCGATACTTTTTAAATTCTATCCACCACATTTAGCTTTCTATCCGTTTCCCTTCTAAGCCCCACTAATATTTCTCCACAAAAAAAATCACCTAAAATTAGGTGATTTTTTAGCTAAGCTATTGTTGATTGGAGTAACTTTTTTAGTTCCATTGTATAGTTCATAAATTTTTGTTCATTTTTTTGATCCAATGACGTATCGATGAGTGCTTTCAGTTGTTCAATTCGATGTATTCGTTGTAAACGTTTTAAAAACAAATCTAAATAAATTTCATTCAACAATTTTTCAGCTTGATTACTATTCGGCTGTTGGCCAACTGCTTTTAAAAAATCTGTGTATGAATAATATTTATCCATCGATATCACCTCAATCTCTTTTATTTATTATAAAATAAACGAGCACCTATTTGCAATATATTCTGAATAATTATCAACTAACATAATTTTCTGTAAATAATGTTGATTTTTGTATTTATTTGTATTATTTTTAACTTATAGCGAATTTTTTGTTTTAGTTCTTTTGATTAAGTCTCAAAATAATATAAAACACCGTTTAACAGTTGCTAGCTTACCTCATTCGTAAAATACAGACTTCACCTCTTAGTCATTTCACCCTTCAACAGTGTGCTATGTTAGAACTAACTTTCAATTCATCGCTATAACAAGATTGACTTGCTTTAGCTTTCCTTGTATTTTGTTGCACTCGATTTTGGACGAGCAAAATAAATAATAAAGGAGAAATGAAATGTTGAAAAATTTACCACAAGTTTCTAATTACATTGCCTCGAATTCTACTTATTTTTTAAAATCTATCTCGCATCGTGAAAAAACATACACTCTTGTTTCTGATAAGCACGGGAAGGTCATTTATCCAAATAAACCATTAAAAATTATTCGTAGTACATGCAGATTACACGGAAGTTCCTATCAAGCCAGTCAATACCAAGCAAAGCAATTTTTCGGTAAAAGTAAGCATAAATTACCGATTATGATAGCCTATGATTTCGGCGATCCATGTGTTTTATTTCCACTTTTCTCACCTAACTCACTGCAAAATATTTGGATTTCCTTTCAATCCATTATTAATATTGTCGAGCATAATGACGAAACGATTGTCACTTTTTTAGATGGCTCTGAAGAACGCTTGCCTTTACACTGCAAATCATTTAATCATCAATACGTCCGCGCCTCAATGTTTTATAAACATTTAATATTAAAACGCAACTCAACTTTATAATTAGTGCAAACCAGTCGAATTCCAATAAAAAAGCTGTCCCAACAGTCTTTTTCATGACGTGTGGGACAGCTTATATTCAAGATTAATAAGAAATTTTCGAACGTAAGTAGGCTGTAATAAATGGATCTAAATCGCCGTCCATTACAGAACCAATATTTCCTGTTTCGTGATTTGTACGGTGATCTTTTACCATTGAATACGGATGGAATACATATGAACGAATTTGTGAACCCCAGCCGATTTCCTTTTGCTCCCCACGAATCTCATCCAATTGTGCTTGTTGTTTTTCAATTTCTAATTGGTAAAGCTTTGATTTTAACATTTTCATTGCAGCATCGCGGTTTTTAATTTGTGAACGCTCGTTTTGACATTGCACGACAACCCCAGTTGGTGTGTGAGTAATACGAACAGCGGAGTCCGTCGTATTAATATGCTGACCACCCGCACCTGTTGCACGATACGTATCAATTTTTAAATCTTCCGAGCGCACATCAATTTCAATTTCATCATTAAATTCTGGCATGACATCACATGAAACGAACGATGTATGACGACGACCTGAAGAATCGAATGGTGAAATACGTACTAAACGGTGAACACCTTTTTCAGCCTTTAAATACCCGTAAGCATTATGACCTGTAATTTGCAGCGTCACAGATTTGATTCCAGCTTCATCACCAGGTAAATAGTCAATCGTCGTCACTTTAAAGCCGCGCTTCTCTGCCCAACGTGTATACATGCGTAACAGCAACGAACCCCAGTCCTGTGATTCCGTACCACCAGCACCTGGATGTAGCTCTAAAATCGCATTATTTTTATCGTACGGCTCTGATAATAACATTTGTAATTCAAAATCAGCCATTTTCGCTTTAAAATCAGACAATTCATTGCCAAGGTCTTCTTGTAGCTCTGCATCTGGCTCTTCACGTAAAAGCTCCAGCATCATTTCAAGATTTTCCTGCGTTGAAATTAAATCATTAAACTCGTTTACTACTGCTTTAATGCCGTTAAGTTCATTAATAACGACTTGAGCCCCTTGTTGGTCATTCCAAAAGTTTGGCTCCAGCATCATTTCATCTAACTCTTGAATACGTGCCTCTTTGTTTTCTAAGTCAAAGAGACCCCCTAAAGTCAGCTAATTTCCCCGCTGTATTTTCTAACGCATTTCGTACATCTGCTAATTCGATCATTGTAATCCTCCATTAATTTAAAGCATATTTGATTTTTTCGAAAACATAGCCGAGGCCATCGAAATTTCAATGACCCCGGCATGTTTGTGGGATTTCAATCCACACTCTCTATGTTAGTTCCCTACACCGTGACAAGATTTATATTTTTTGCCGCTTCCACATGGACATGGATCATTACGACCGATGTTTTCCGCTTTACGCGTAGGCATTTTTTTTGGCTTTGCAGCTGGTCCATCCTCTTTCGGATTCACCGCTTGCCCTTTTGCTACTTCTTCACGTTGTAAATTGCTGCGAATTTCGGCTTTCATTGCGTATTTCGCAACATCTTCACGCACAGAGGCAACCATATCTTCGAACATCGCAAAACCTTCTTGCTGATATTCACGCAATGGATCCGTTTGTCCATAAGCACGTAGGTGAATCCCTTGACGTAGCTGATCCATCGCATCAATATGGTCAATCCATTTCGTATCAATTGAACGCAATAAAATAACCTTTTCGAATTCACGCATGCGCTCTGGCGTCATGGCTTCTTCTTTTTCATTGTAATGAACAAGAACTTTTTCATAAATGAACAAAGTCATTTCTTCAGGTGATTTATTTTGTAAATCCGCTACTGTAATTAAACCTTCTTCTAAAAGGTTTGCCGAAATATAATCCTCCAATGCATCGAGTGTCCATGCATCTCTTTCACCTTGCGTGTGTACGGCTACTGCATTTTCTACTGCCTGTTGTATCATTGATTCCACGAGCTCACGCATATTTTCTGAGTCTAATACATCTTCACGTTCTTTATAAATCACTTCACGTTGCTGACGTAATACATCATCATATTGTAATAAACGTTTACGTGCATCAAAGTTATTTCCTTCTACACGTTTTTGCGCCGATTCTACAGCTTTTGAAACCATACGAGATTGAATTGGCTGTGAATCATCCATCCCAAGCTTCGTCATCATCGCCTTCATATTGTCCGAACCAAAGCGACGCATTAAATCATCTTCTAAAGAAAGGTAGAATTGCGTCACACCGGGGTTCCCTTGACGTCCAGAACGACCACGTAATTGATTGTCAATACGGCGTGATTCATGACGCTCTGTACCAATAACAGCCAAACCGCCAATTTCCATTACACCTTCACCTGGCTTAATGTCGGTACCACGACCTGCCATGTTTGTCGCAATCGTTACGGCACCTTTTTGACCAGCATTTAAAATAATATCTGCTTCATGCTCATGGTTTTTCGCATTTAATACACTATGAGGAATTTTAAATTTCGTTAAGAATTTCGAAATAATTTCAGACGTTTCAATCGCCACCGTACCAACTAAAACGGGTTGCCCCAGGCTATGACGTTCTGCAATATCTTCCGCTACCGCCTTAAATTTCCCTTCCATAGATGCATAAATCAAGTCTGGACGGTCATCACGCGCAATCGGTTTATTTGTCGGAATTGCCACTACTTGCATGTTGTAAATATTGCGGAATTCCTCTTCCTCTGTTTTCGCTGTACCCGTCATACCAGATAACTTTTCGTACATACGGAAATAGTTTTGGAACGTTACCGTAGCCATTGTCATCGATTCATTTTGAATATCTAAGCCTTCTTTTGCCTCAATTGCTTGGTGTAAGCCATCCGAATAGCGACGACCTTTCATCAAACGACCTGTAAAGCCGTCAACAATCACCACTTCACCCTCTTGCACAACGTAATCCACATCTAAATGCATAGACGCATGTGCCTTTAAGCTTTGGTTAATCGCATGGTTGAGACGAACATGCGCTAAATCAAATAAGTTATCGATACCGAATGCTCTTTCCGCCTTTTCAATCCCAGCTTCTGTTAACGTAACACCCTTTGTCGACTCTTCATAATTGTAATCTTCATCTTTTTTTAGCATGCGCGCAAAGGCATTTGATTGCACATAAAGTTGCGCTGTTTTTCCTGCTTGCCCCGAAATAATTAACGGCGTACGTGCTTCATCGATTAAAATCGAGTCCACCTCGTCAATTACGGCATAGTATAATGGGCGCTGTACACGATCTTCTTTATAAAGCACCATGTTATCACGTAAATAGTCAAAGCCTAATTCATTGTTCGTTGAATACGTAATATCCGCCGCATAAGCTTCTCGTTTTTCTTCTTTTGACATGCTATTTAAATTCAGTCCGATTGTTAAGCCTAACCAATTATACAATTCGCCCATTTCCTCGGCGTCACGGCTCGCTAAATATTCGTTGACTGTAACAACATGTACACCTTTACCTGTAATCGCATTTAAATAAACCGCCAGTGTGGAAGTTAATGTCTTCCCTTCACCGGTTTTCATTTCTGCAATATTCCCTTCATTTAATGCAACAGCCCCCATAATTTGTACGCGGAACGGATACATGCCCAGTACGCGACGGGATGCTTCTCGAATCGTTGCAAAAGCTTCAGGTAATAATTGATCAACTGTTTCACCGTTTTGGAAACGATTTTTGAACTCTTCTGTTTTCGCTTGTAATGCTTCATCAGAGAGCGTTTCCATCTGATTTGCGAATGCCTCTACCTTATCTGCTACTTTTTCAAGCTTCTTTACTTCTTTTTTATTGAAATCAAATAATTTATTTAATATGTTTGCCATTCTTATGGTCACTTCCCAATAAATATTCTCACTTTTCATTTTAGCATTATGTATAGAGTTGGTGCAAATAGACAGTAAATTAATTGGATAATTAGTGCCCATTTTCAAGTTGATGTCAGCTTTATTATGAATAATTCTTATATTAATGTGGATAAACCATAAATTCTTATCCAAATGACCGTAATTTATATCCACAACCAAATCAGAAGTACTTGTCCCCTATTGAGTGATAGACTACAAAAAAAACGGACTGCACGTATAGAGGCAGTCCGTTTTGAGATTGATTTAGTTAATTCGTTTCAATTAAGCCGTACTTGCCGTCTTTACGTTTATAAACGATGTTCGTACCATCTGATTCTGCATCTGTGTAAATGTAGAAATCATGGCCAAGCATGTTCATTTGTAAAACTGCTTCTTCTTGATCCATTGGCTTTAGATCGAATTGTTTTGTACGTACAATTACATAATCTTCGTCTGAATTTTCAAGGGATGTATCCGCCTGATTAACAGCTGCGAAATAGAGGCCTGTCCCCTCTCGATCACGGAATTTACGATTGACTTTCGTTTTATGTTTACGAATTTGACGTTCTAATTTGTCGACAATTAAATCAACTGCCGCATACATATCGTCATGACGCTCTTCAGCTCGAAGCGTCAAATTCTTCATAGGAATTGTAACTTCCACCTTTGTTTGTTTTGCATTATAAACCTTTAAATTGACATTAGCGTTCGCACTTACATCACCATTGAAATAGCGTTCAATCTTTTCGATTTTAGACTCAACGTGATCGCGAATCGCTGGAGTTACCTCAATGTTCTCACCACGAATGTTAAAGTTTAGCATGTGAACTCCTCCTTCTTAACGGCTATATTAACTTATTTCTACATCGGTTGAAAAATTCCTGCTACATTTTAAACATTATTTCATTTTTCGACAATTTGAGTGAACTATACCTTTGAAGCACGCTTAACTTCTTTTTTACGGCGCACCTTTAACTCACTCACAATTAACTCCTCTACAATAGGCTGATTTTCAAAAACTAATCCATAATGATAGTCTTTACCAAAACTTCTTTTCCAAACAATTTCACCTACCGCTTTAATTTTCACCTCATCTAAAACGAATTGAACTTCAATTTGTACCACCTTATTACTGTATTCACCAATTTCAGTTTTTGAAAACATTTTCATTCCATGTGGACTAATATCAAGAACATTACATGAACATTTCCCGCCTTCTGGTTTACCATTCAATAACAAAACAAAATCTGCAGCAACAGGGTCTCCAAAAGCAAATCGAAACCCCTCTGTTCTTTTGAAAATCATGGCACATCCTCCTGCATAAAAAGTAATAGCGCTCTCAATATATTATCCCAACGTATACCATAAAATGTCTATGAGCTTAATTGCTATTTTACAAAAGAAATAACAGCCAGAAATCAGATCATTTTAACTATGCTCTTCACATAAAATTATTAAAAAATAAGCTTCCTTCTCCTATTTCCTTCATATTTATTAGGAGGACTTTATTCGAACAAAAGGGTAGAAAAACATATGTTGCACCAAATCACATAAATTAATGCGCATTTCAATAATATGAATATTTTCTATTCATTATTAGGATACCCTACCTCAAAATCCCCTTATAATAGTAGAAATTGATGTTTTCTAAAAATTCCGTTTATCCATTTTGAACTTAAATTTTATGTTTGCTTTTTTACCATTTTGAATAATATCTTTTTCCCATAAATCTTCATAAATACGATTGACGTTTTGTTTCTGACTCATAATAAATTGTTCGTTTTCTTTAATGAGTGTAGTAGGTGGTTTTGCGATAATCGCGATTGCTCCCGTTTCCAAAGCGACTGTATACAACTTACCATTTTCTGTAACGAAAGGCATGATTGCGATTGTTTTAGATGTTATAATATATGATTTTTGAATCTCCACAGATTTACTCCCCTTTACTATTGAGAATTTTTAGTACCTTTGTACAAAAAGCTACCTCATACGAAAAAATACGAGGTAGCTTTAGCGGGTGATTTTAGACCTAACTGACTAGGTCATCTTGCAGTACGCTGCTTTTAAATACATTTTAGGTGAATGACCAAAAAATAATAGAAAAGTATTTTTGCACTTCAAAATAACGCATCTTTAGGTAATTAAGTGGGATAGACACGACACTGTATTATGAATAGATTTTGATGAAAACCAAATCTCAATTTTCCAATGCTATTTTGCCGTAATCGGAGGTACATGCTAACGGAATTTAAAACTAGTTTGACTGCTTCCTTTATCCTCGAACCAATATAACGTAATTAATAATTGAATATTATTCTTCATGCTCCGCTTTAAAAGATAGCTATGCCATAACTTCTGAATGATTCGATATATCTTTCATCATTTCTCCCTTTTCTTTATTTTTTTGGTTATCAAATGACAAGATTAGGAGTATACTAATAGTATGTCGGTATTCGACGACGACACCAACCTCAAGTGAATTTCTGGTCAAAGTCACTCACTTGGGGCTTTTTGTTTGTTTTCTTTCACATTTCACTCACCCCCTTCTCCGATTAGCCAGTTGATGATTCGTTCATATATTGCTATTTTTTCCTCCATGATAGATCACCATTTCATTGCCATTAGCATTCAAAAACTCATAAACCCTTGCTTTAAATCGATATTAATATAGTAAAAATACAAATTTCAAATTATCTATTCCTACGTTGCTGTAGGTGATTTATTTGCGGCTTTTTAAGAATTGATGAATAAAGAAGATTTCCTAACTATCTCTTTGTGTAATATTAAGAAATTCGAGCTGTGAACAATTGATGGCGATTGTCGTAGAGTGGTTTTTTACTGCTTTTTTCTGTGCTCATACTTAAAATAAAAGCAAATTGTGGCTTATCCTTTTGAATAGTACAATTTTTTTAAACGAGGTGTCCTTTTGACTACTTCGAAATACGATATCAACAAATTTCTTATAATATAAAAGTGCAATTTTCTAGCTAAATCGTGTGATAATCCACTTCTGAAACATCCGCTACTAAATATCCAACATCCCCATACATATTACCTTATATCATTTTTTATTTCTGTAACATTCATCACAATGTCAACTGTTATTTCCATTTAATTGTACCTACCCTAACTTCATTTGTCTATATATTTTAACAATTCAATAATCTTATTTCTGTATCTTTATTCTCGCAAATTGTAACTTCCAATACAATTCCAATTTATGGACAAATTTTTACAATTTGTATTTCCAATACTAAAAAGGACCCGACTTTTTTATAAGCGGGTCCTCTTGATTTTATATTTGCTCTACATTGGCATATTGCTGTTGACGTGTAATTTTAATAACTTCTTTCCATGTGTCACGGAGTTCTGCTACTAAACCTACAACCTCATCTAAAATAGCTAGATCATTTTTAATGTTAGCATCTGTTAGACGGCGTTGCATATAGTCATATAATGGTAACATCTCTTTAGAAATTTCAATATCCATATTCAATGTGGACATTAACTCACTTATAATTGCTTGAGCACGTTGAATATAATAATTACGTTGCTCAATATTTTTATCCTCTATCGACCTTTTTGCCTGACCGATAAATTTAATACATCCATTATACAACATTAAAGTAAGCTCACCTGGTGATGCTGTCGTTACACTGTTTTGTTTATATGCGTTAAAAGCATTATTAGTTTGTGCAGTCAAAAATTACACTCCCTCTGAAGCTAGTTTTAGTTCTTTTTATCATAGTAACGTCCATCCATTACTTGGATACTTGCATATGGATTCATATATTGCTGTTCGTTTTTCTTAGAATTTTGTAAGTCTTTTAAATCATGTTTAACTTCTTTCATAACAAAATTTAAGCGTTCACGAATCCCTTTATCAAGTTCGATTAACGTTGCATGCGCTTTTTCTTCAGGATTTGCAATAAATCCTTGTTTGCGAAGTTCCTCAATAATTATACCACGTTCATCGAGTTGCTCGTTAATTTGTTCGATATATTCTTCACGATCATCACCCTTTGGAATAACCGCCAAATGTTGATAAAGTTTTGCTGATATTTGGAGTAGTACTTTTACTTGTTCCATTATTTTAACCTCATTTATTATTGCTGTGGAGCAAAGATGCTCGATTGTTGGTTCGCTTTATTAATCGCCGCTTCCATCGCCCCAAATTGCTTCCAATAACGCTGTTCAATGTTTGATAACTTTGTTTTCCAAGCATTGATACGATCTTCAACACTTTCTAAATTTCGACCAATATTAAAACTTTGGTTCGTTGAATCTGCTCTACCTGCTCTTTTTTCAATATCTATTGTTGTTGCACTAATATTTTTTCGTAATTTTTGTACAATCCCTGTACCGTCAGTTGCGTTACTAAATGTACTAAATACAGCATCAGGATCTTCCTCGATTTTCGCACGAAGCTTGTCTTCATCAATAACTAATTTACCGTTATCAGAAATTTTATTCGATGTAGTAATTCCCATCTCATATAATGTGTCGATCAATGGGTTACTACTACTGCCTTTTTCATACATAGTTGTGCGCATTTTTGATAATGCACTTGTTACTAATGAATCGCTGCGAAGTATACCACTTTTCGCCTTTTCTTCCCAAGATTTAATTTCATCTTCTTTCATATCCTTCTTTTGCTCATCTGTTAAAGGAGGGAAGTCACGATGACGCTTTTCCTTCGTCATATCAGTGAATGATTCAACTAAACTATTGTATGTTTCTACAAATTCTTTGATTTTGTCCATCATATTGTCAGAATCCGTTTTTGTCGTTAACGTGATTGGCTGAGTCTCAGTATACGTATTGTTAAGTGTTACATTAAAGCCATCAATTTCAAATGTATTTGATTGGCGCTCAATTTCTGCGCCATTAATCGTTAATTTTGCATTTTGGCCATTTGATACTAATGCTTGTGTATCATTAAAACCTAATTTGCCGAAGAAGTCGCCGCCACTTTCTACAAATACACTTGCATTTACAGTCTCAGTATATGGCTGGTTTGTATCAAGGTCCATTTTTTCAATCTTATACAAATCACCCTTACCTGTTGCAGTAGTAGAGATAGCAATTTGTCCCGATTTTTCATCATAAAATGCATTTAAACCAGTATCTTTTTTCAGCTTTGAGACTACATTATTAATCGTATCTGTACTACTAAAAGTTAAAGAAACGTCCTTCGTTGTACCATCGTTTTGCAAAACTTTCAATTTAATCTCTTCATCACTGCCTGCTGCAACAATACCAAGTTCACCTAATGTTTTTGTTCCCGCTGTATCAGGTGTAATTGTTCCAACTGCGTTACCACTTTTAGCGATTTGCGACACGCTATCAATTGTTAATGTTTGTCCGTTAATTGCTGATGTTGGAATTGCACTAATCGCTGGATTTGAACTTGATACTGATTTTTTATATAAATCCTTTTGTAATGTCATGTTTTTGAATAAAAAATCATCAAATGCTTTTAATTTCTTATTTACATCGCGATATGCATCACGTTGCCATTCATATTTTTGTTTTTGTTGATACAGTTTGTTTAACGGAGCTTTTTCCGCCTGCATCAATTTTTCTACCATACTATCAATATCCATACCAGAGGCTAAACCGCCAATACGCATTACCATAATAAATTCCTCCCAAACTAAATGTATTAAACTTTTTCGTCTACAATAACACCCGCTAATTTTTGCATTTCATAAAATGAATTAAGTAAAGCTTCGGCCGGTATTTCTTTAATAACCTCTTCAGTTTCTGGGTCTATTAGCTTTACATAATATTTATCTAAACCCTCGTGCAATACAAACTTAGAAGAATAGTTATTAATGTGTAAAAATTCATTTAACGTTGAAACAGCTTCTTGCACTTTTTCTTTTTTGGGTGAATTCTCAACATTTTCAGCCCTTACTACTGCTACTTGCTGCGTTGTTTCCTTGTTTTGCACTTTTATTGCTTCAGTCGTTTTATTACCTATCGTTTCTTGTATAGGTGGTGATACTTGAGCTTTCATAGGGCTTTCAATCTGTTGTGAACTAATACGCATAACTCAAAACCTCCTCGACTCTGTAATTACTCAATTATTAATAGTATCGGTAATATTTTCTTAATCTCCATACCTTAAATAAACTTTTCGTCAATAAGTCCTTACTTTTTTCAAAACAAAAAAGGTACCAATGTAACATATTAACTTTTTATACCGATATATTGTTTGAATATACGAGGAGGATTTTTATGCAAAAAAAAACAAATCGCTTTTTAAAAAGTTCGGTATCTGTCGCTTTAATAGCAAGTAGTATTAGTGCAATAGCATCCCCTACTTCAGCTCAAAACTTTGAGGACTTAAACAAAAATAATCCCCATTATGAAGATATTATAAATTTACTAGAAAGAGGTATCATTAATGGTTATCCCGATGGTACTTATAAAGCTGACACTCCAGTAACACGAGGTCAAGCTGCCAAAATCATTGCCTCTACTCTAAATCTAGATACGAGCAAAATTAAAAACCCTAAATTTTCCGACGTCAATGAAACGGATGAGTTTTATAAATATATTGCTACTTTAGCCAATTCGAAAATCATTAATGGTTTTGAAGATGGCACTTTTAAACCGCAGCAAACAATTACACGTGGACAAATGGCAAAAATGATTGCACTTGCATTCGAATTATCGCCAAATAAAGAGAGTAAGCTCCCTTTCACCGATATACCAGTTAAGCATGAATTCTATCATTACATACTGGCACTATATGATGCACATATTACGACCGGTAAGACGAATATAACTTTTGATATGGTGAGCCCTGTTACACGCGGACAGATTGCTTCTTTTGTAGTACGTGCAGAAAATACTAAGAACACTACAACACAAACTGTTACAGGTACAATAGAAAAAATTTCAACAAATAAAATAACAGTCGCTGGAAAAGTATATTCTGTTTCAAATAGGTTTGCATTTTTAACTAATAAAACAAATAAAGATGCCTTACTAAATGCAAATATCACTCTTTCGGTAACTAAAAATGAAATCATGGCAATTGATACTCTAATAATTCAAAATAATGCTACTAGCTTTGATGGTCAAAATGCTTCGATTAATGCTTTAACTTTACCTGCATCCATAACAAAAGTCAGTAATATCGAAGCAGATGTAGTTACACACTTTACTGAAAATAATATTTTAACTGTTAATAATGTACAAGCTACCAACTTCCTTGTTAAGGATCATTCAAAAAATATAGCTTCATTAAGTCCTGTTTTAAATAAAACAAATAAAACGAATATTACTTTTAACGGTTCAATCATTGACACTTTGCATGTAGAAAAATCTGACGTTACTATTTCTAAAACAGCATCGACTATTTCGTCACTGTATGTGCAGCATGCAAAGAACTTAACGATAAATGGAGATTATAAAAATGTTTATGTATCTTCAGACGCAGTAATAACAGGTACAGCAAAAATAGAAGTATTATATATAAATGGTGATGGAACTAATTCTTTAGTTGTCTCAAACACTATAACAGTTTCGACGGTAAGTATTAACAATACAATTTACACGTGGGATGACGCAGTAAAAACTTTTAATATTCAATATGGTTCAACTCCCCCAAGTGAGAGTGAGGACGATAGAGATACCAATAACGGCTCTTCTCCTGGTGACGGCGACGGAGATAACAACAATGACTCTTCTCCTGATGATGGCGACGGAGATAACAACAATGGCTCTTCTCCTGGTAACGGCGACGGAAATAACAACAATGGCTCTTCTCCTGGTGACGGCGACGGAGATAACAACAATGGCTCTTCTCCTGGTGACGGCGACGGAGATAACAACAATGGCTCTTCTCCTGATGATGGCGACGGAGATAACAATAATGGCTCTTCTCCTGATGATGGCGACGGAGATAACAATAATGGCTCTTCTCCTGATGATGGCGGTGAAACAATCGTTGCAACGACAGTCAATATTCAAGATAACAAAATCATTATGGAAACACCTACTACCTCTGGGGATGTCGCAACGGTTGAATATGCAATAACTGACGATTATTTAGCGCAATTGCTAACAGAGCATGCCACTGCTATTTCACATTTAGAGTTTGAAGCAGTTGATTATACTGTTACAAAAATAAGTGCGTTAACAATCGAGGTAGCTGATTTTGATGGACAAGCACTTGCAGGTTTGACAACAGATATTGAAAAGCTAATGATTATTGGGGACGTAGAAGCAGTTAGAAATATCTCTAACGTGACAAAATTAAATATCTCATCTAATAGTACAAATATGGTTTTAATCGATGGGGTTGTTGCCTCTTCAATAGAACTAAACGGAAATATTAATACTGTATCTAATGTAACAGCAGCACAACTTAAAGTTAATACAACTACAGATTCATTAAATTTGACTAATACTACTGGTACCATCTATGCACAAGGTAGTTTTTCATCACTTTCAGGTGCTAGTGGCGATAAACTAACAATTGGTTCCTCGCACCATGATGTGTTAATAACGGATGTAACGAGCAGTGAAATTATTATAGAAGAAAATACTTCAGCATTTAGCCAATTATTAAATGGTCAACGAATTGCAGCACTTAATTTGCATTCAATGCTGGCAAATAATGATTTAGGTACTACGACAATGACAGTGACATTTGCTGATGGTGATTATTCAGGCCAAACTTTATCTGTTACTCGTAAAGATACAAAAGTTGATATGCAAGGTGCACCCTTCTCTAGCATTTCGATTAAAAATAATGGAGTAGATCTTGCTACCGCTACATCACTAATCAATCTTTACGTTTCCGATAATGTATCACATCTAACATTAAATGCTAATGTCAGTACATTAGATGTCACTTTAGCACACCCATTAACGATTATTAGTACAAGTGAAAAAACGATACAGACATTAAATGTTACAGCCCCTCTAACCGGGACAGATGGCTGGTTAGATTTCATTCATGTTACAGCTTCTACAATAAATTTAAACGGTGTATCAATTGCTAATAATCACGCCATTTTTAAAATGCAGGAGCAAAACCCAGGTAATATTGAATCATTCAGTTCATCTTTAGTTTCTGATCGATTTGGCTACTATAATATTACTGCTGATATACCTGCAAGTAACCAATTAATGTATGTAACACTTAATTCAACAGCAGATTTAAATAGCTATAAAAATGCAACTACAATACCATCAGATGCCGTACTATATTCAGCAGGTACCCCATTTATTTTATATAATGATGTGAAAACTATTGTTGCCTATAGCGTAAACGGATCTAAAATTGAAGGTTATTCTTTAATCGATACTAGCAATATCTTAAATCTGACTTTAAGCGATAGAGATCTCTCGAGTAATAAATTTACTTATAAAACACGTTATCGTAATACGACTACACCAAGTAGCGCCTTGAAATATTTCTTAGTTTTTAAAAATGGTGACCTAGCATATCAAAGCTTTAACATTAATAATAGTTGGACTATAGTGGACGGCCTTAACTCATATGTCTTTACTGTGCCTGGATTATCTTTAAGTGGTAGCCGACAAATTTACATTACAAATGAATTAGTTGCGAGCAGTACATCAGTTAAAGCTAATCCTTCAGACTACATTAAAGCTCTAAAAAGGGTTTCCCAATTATCTGTAGCGGATGGTCGCAACGATCCAGAAATGATCAAACCTTTATTAAAGCTTATTATTTCAACATCTAGTGTAACTTTCGATAGTTTCTTCCTATCAAAATATGTTGAGGCTTTAAATGCCAATCCAGACAGCTATACAACTGTCGAGAGTTTAGAGTCTTTAGTAAACCAGGTGAATAATGATAATGCCTATGACACTGAAGCAACAATGTCAGCATCTCAGCTATTTTTATCTGGGGAAATTACCAATTATTTCACATACTCGACGCAAAATATTATTTCGAACTCGGTAACAGATGATGGTAAACTAATATTTACAGCTCTTGCAACTGGTTCAACAACAGTCCGCGTTACAGATTCAAACGGAAACGCAACATTAGTATCTGTTACCGTTGATAATAATAAAAAGATTACAACCCAAACTGTACTAGCAAAAGAAGCAACTTCAGGTGAATTACTCGATGGGGCTGACTCCTTCCGTTTCTTTACAGCTAACGATAACAAATCATATATTATTCCATCAAAGTTAACACCAGCATTTGCACTTATTAAAACGGCTGACGCTGATACAAATCCGATTGGCAAAAAGGTAAACGGTATTACTGTATCCTTAAACGGAACTCATTATGATATTTCAGATGTATTTGCTATTACACCTATGGAAATCACATTCAATGATTTAGGGTTACCATCAGTATTTGACATCGTTTCACAAAATTTAGGTGCCTTAACAACGAATAATAGTGTCATATTATACCCTCGCGCAGCAGGTAGTGAGTTAATTTTATTAGGTAACGGACAATATGTAACAGCTGTAAATGTTAATGCAACAAATGAATCATTAACATATAAAATTGCAAAATCAACAAATACGCTATCAATTGCAACTGATTTAAATATTGATTCTTCGCATACGGTCACTAAACATCCAACAAATGGTGGCTTCCATTTAGTTGATAACGGAACAGGGTTACAAGTATTTGCAAATTCAGTTGCAACAGGCTCATACGTTATTGCAGATGCTTCAGAAAAGAAAGCCATCTTTAATGTTTCAGTTAGTAATAGTACAGGTGAGCTATTAGTAGCAGATTTAAAAGTGCTGAAGAACTCTTTAACTGATCCTACCGCTGGAGGAGATGTATCAAATAGTGGTGCAACAATTAGTAGTATTAGTGGAGAAAGTGTTCGCGCTAATGGATTATTCATTTATGCTGAAAAAACTGGTACTTCTATAATTACCTTATCAAACGGCAAACAATATGAAGTGGTTGTTTCTCAAGCAAATAATCAATATACATTAGCTAATTTTGAAGAAGTAACAAATTTCCAATTATCACCATCAGATGTCCATATGACAACTATTGAAACTGCCAAGTCTTCAAATACCGCCGATAAAATTCAGGTGATCAATGGTCTATTAGTTGCGAATCTCGCTACTGATGGCACATCTGAAATTACACTATCATCGAATACCGAGCCAGCTGAACGTACAGTAATTTATGTGACGAAAAGTGGTAGCTCTTATACCTTTGAAGTGGCCCGTACAGAAGTGGAAGCACAAGACTTAGGTTTAACAACTTCAATTAACGATGTTGTCGGAGCTATTTCTCCCTCAGCTCGAGCTGTAGTAGATAATGGCAAATTATATGTATATGGCTTCCAGGAAGGTAACCGTACTTTCCGCGTTAGCGATGGAACGAAGAGTTCTGTTATTAATGTGGCTGTCACACGTTCAAATAATCGCTACGAAATTAATGCTACACCAGTCACACACATTATTTCGGAAGCAGTTGGAACAAATGCGACGATTAACTCGGCGGCAGCACATTTACAAGGTCAAACAATTTATGCTACTGGTTTAGGTATGACAGATGGGCAAGCGACGATTGAAGTACCATTAGCAAGTAATGACGCTTACTATACGATCAATTTAACTCAAAATGCGATTACTGAACTATATAGTTTCGATACAGTTAGTACAACAACTTACAAAAAGACATTTAATAAAATCGCTCTTGGCCTAGATACACTAGTTTCTGCTACAAGTAGCGATCCAAATGTTAAAGCGACTTTGAATGGAGATCAAATTAGCATATCTGTTCCTGTAAATTCAGAAGCACGGATTCAAGTAAATGGTACTAGTGGTTCCTCTACTACAGCCACTACTTATATTTATGTAAACCGTGATGGAAGTACGTTTACAGCTGAAATAGAAGATGCAGATACTGTTTTAAACATAGCAGACTTCGGTTTATCAAATAGTTCTTCTACTAGTTGGACAACAGAAAATGTAATTCGAGCTAAAACAACCGGTACAAACGTTCAGTTCTTTACTTTAGCTACTGGTACTACAGCTTATGAAGTAACAGATATAGACGGTAAGAAATTATTGGTAAATATTACTTCAGCAGTAGATAACAGCTCACCTACACCTGATTTACGACAACTAACAGTAGAACCTGTTCAAAAGGTCAATACATTAGAAGGTACAATTATTGAAGGTGATGCAGTTCGCCTATCTGCAGACAAAAAGACCGTTTATGCAGTAAAAAATAACGCAAATGCAAAAGTTCGTTTATCGGATGGCACTATTATTGTATATGAAGTGACAAGCGCTAATGGGCAGTTTGTGATGGCTGATACAGAATTAACAGCTGCTACAACTATTACAGCCGCTGAACTCGGATTAACTGGGGCTATTTCTGCAACAGGTCATAATGCAGCGATTATTAGTAAAACAGAATACGCAGACACAGTTAGTATTTATGGTGTAACTGCCGGTACAACTTCATTATTCATTACAGATGAAAATGGTCAATCCGTTATTATCAATGTCGATGTTGCAAGTGATTTAAAAGTTACTCCTACGACACCAATTTTAACACCGACTACTGGCACACCTATATTAATTCGCCAAGAAGATGCGAGCAAAATCCGCATTGAAGGTACGAATATATATGCACTGAGCGAAGGAACTGTACAATTCCTAGATGGCAACAGCATACAGCAAGTTAGCGTGACGAAATCTAACGGACAATACAGCATTTCTACACCAGTAGAAATTAGTACGGCTGTTTATACAGCAGATGATTTAGGCTTTAATTCGACATCTGCAATAGCAATTGAAACAGGTTATGATGCGAACATTGCATATGTAGGCAATGTAAATGATAAAATTATTGCCTATAGTAAGCTGACAGGAAATGCAACGGGTTCTACGGAATTTACCGTAAGAGCAACAGATAGCAATCTTCGTACTGTTGTAAAACTTATCGATAAGGGCACTGCATTATTAGAGCACAAAATCGCCCGTCAAGGTGAGACATTTAACGGCGCGACAACTATTAACTTTCAAAATACAACAATTGCACGTTTCGATTATACGAATAAACAACTGTACTTCTTTGCTGAAGGCTTTACGTATGCAACAGTTGATGGTGATTTACAAAGTATAGAAGTAACACGTGATGCAGATAGTTATTTAACAGCAACCGTTACTCCTTTAACAATTGTAGGAACAGGCGCAGTTTCTACTATTACGAACGTAACGGACCCATCTATCGTTCGTATCGATGAGCAAACAAATACGATTTATGCTGTCGGGATTGGCGAAACAAAAGTTCGAGATGGACAAAATATTGTTGTAGTGAAGGTTACTGAGGCGGCAAATGGTAAGTTGCAAATTTCATCTACACCGATTACAAGTAAATCGATTACATCGTCTGATGCTGGTTTAGATCAGTTCACAAACGCAACAATTGTCGGTGGCAATACAAATGCGATTTCTCTTGTCCGTGAAGCAGATAGCTTAACAATCTATAGTAATGGCGCGAAATCTGCACAAACCGTAAGTGTACTCGTAACGAATGGAACAGATAAAGCAATAGTCAATGTAGAGCTAGACGAAAACGGTGCAGTCATTTTAGCCGAAGTAGCAAAAACAGAAATTGCGAATGTAGCTATAAGCACTGCGCCAGCCGAAACAGTACAAACGGTAAATGCTCGTGGTGTTTGGGATGGCGATAAGATTACCGTCTATACATTAGAGGACGGCAAGACTTCCCTAGACTTTACAAACGGTTTAGTGAATGTAACGACAACGACTGAGCTAACAAATAAGTTAGTGCCTAGTGCAAATATTTTAACTCATACAATTGGTTCAGAAATTGAAGTGATTACGAATCATTCGATGTTAAAAACTTTTGGGATTAATAACGAATCCTTCTCTCCAATTAGTGTAGGGACGGCATTAGTAAATACTGCAACAGATGTCTATATCGCCAATGTGACAAAGGCTAACGGTCATTACAGCTTATCTGTATCAGATGCGAAACCATTCGTATCGTTTGATTTAACAGGTAGTACTGTAGCAGATACCACTTTAAATGGTGTAGAAACCGTTGTAGATACAGTTGATAATGAATTAATTATTTATGCAACAGGAACATCTGGCGTGTCTGATATTACAATTACAAATGGCTCGGATGAAACTGTGTATCATACAACTGTAACAAATGGTAAACCAACTGAATTAGAGGCTGCAAAAATTGAATTAACGGGTGATTTCGCAGGGGCTTCTATACTTTCGGGGAATAGCATTCGCTTAAATACTAACGACGTCTTCTTGTTAGCTACAGGATCTACAACATTAAAAGCGACAAATGACCGTTTAATCAATGTTGATGTTGTACGTGGTAGTAATAAGTACTTTACTGCGGCACCAAGCTTTGTCCAAGCAAACTTAACCGAGGCACCTGGAACATTAACATCAACAAATCTTGCTTTAGACAATACTACTCTTTACGCTTTAAACGGTGTAACAGAAGAAACATTCTTAACAGCTAATTATCGTGTAACCGCTAAAACTACAGTAGAAAACAATAAATATGCCTTAGCAGTGGATGAGCGCAAAATGGTTGCCTTTAATTACGCAGATTACGGTTTGTCGGCAAATATTACTACAAAATCAAATACATTAAGTACGATTGCAGCTGCTGAAATACGCGATAATAAGTTAATTATTTACGCAGGCACAGGAGTTGGAACTACGACATTAACTGTTACGGATGATCAGAATAAAGAATTAGCCTTTACAGTAACACGTAGTGAAGATGGCGCATTTACGGTGACACCACAAGCTGCAATTGAAAGCTTGAAGTTTGCAGACATGGACCTTGATACTACTACACATGCAATTACAGCTAGTGACTTTGATCAAACAGTGATTGATGTAACTGCTACAGCTAGCGGTTTAAATATGACGGCGAAAAAAGCAGGAACAACATCATTAGCATTAACACAAAATGGCTCAATTGTAGGCTTTGTAAACATTAAAGTAGAAACGGTATCAGGCAATCTTGTTATTACGAGCACACCTGTCATGTTTACAGTAACTGCTACAAATCCATTGCACAGTACAGCAACAACGAATGCCCGTCCATCAGCAAATGGAAGTACGTATTACCCTACTGCTATTGGTAATACATTGTACGAGACGTCTGCTTCTACAGCAGCAATGATTCATGTTACAAAAAATGTGGATACTGGTTTGTATAGCGTTATACAAACGAACCATACATTGGCTACTATTTTAGCTACCGATTTAGGTTTAGCTGCTATTAGCTCAGCTTCTGCAACAAGTTCAATTGTCAATACGCTAGTAAGCGATGATAAATCGGTACTTTATATTTATGGATTGAACGACGGCATTACAGATATTACGGTATCTGATGGTACGCATTATGCTACAGTCGTCGCAAATAACGGTGCAAACTTAACAACAACAATTGCAAAAAAAGAAATGGCTGAACAGGTTAGTATAGGCTGGTCAGTTAGTCAATTTACTGAAGTGCGTGATCACGTTATTTACGCATTAGAATCTGGTAAGTCAGTTTTAGAAACAACAATTGGGACGGGTGCTAATGCATATAAAGCATTAATGAACGTCACAATTACGCGTAATCCAAACCGTACATTTGCAATCAATTATGAGATTGTCGATGCAGAATTTGCTGAGCCAGTAGAAGTGATTAATGGAACAAGCGTTAAAGCAGATGGTAAAAAAGTTTATGCACAACAAGCAGGTATTTCAACGATTAAAACTGGCGATAAAATACGTACAGTAGTTGTTTCCCTAGCAGCGGACGGCTTATATACAATTGAAGTAAGTGAGCCAATTCAGCAAACGACATATACAGCTAGCGAGCTAGGCGTTAATACGATTGATAGTTATACAATTAATGCACTAACTGGTGCAGGTGTAGTAACAGCACAAATTTTAAATAATGAACTAATCATTTACGCAAAAAATAGCGGTCAAGCCGAGATTACAATCAATGGCGACAAAACAATGATCCATATGCTCGTAACAGATAAAGATGGCGGCTTCGTCATGACGCCAACAATTGCAAAAACAACCGTTACTGGTGCAACATCACTATCCGTTGTAAACGGGGATGCTTCAGTATTCCGTTTTAATGCACCAGATGTTTACGCTTTAAAAGAAGGGAAAGTTGTTGCCAACATTGACGGCCAATTGTATAACTTAATCGCAACAAAAACGAATAACGTACTTCAAACTACTGCACAACGTATTGAATATGCAGCACCAAGCGCGGCAATTACAATTCCGCCAGCTAGTACAGTTCTTATAGCTAAAGGCAATACGTTAATTGCAATCGGAATTGGTACGGAAGATATTACAATCGATAATAAAACATACCGAATTACGGTGGCGGTAGACGGCACGATGCAAGTCGATTTAATCGAATCAACTGTTGTCGATGTTTCAGAAGCAATAACAACGATCACTGGTGTAGATTCTACATTAACAAACGCAACATTTACTGGTACAAACGTTTCATTTGAGCCACATACAGTTGGAACGGAAATCGTGACAGTTAAGAACAATAACGAATCAATCCAAATTACAATCGAAGCAACAAAAGATGCAAATAACACTTGGTCCGTTGCTTCACAAATTGTTAAACAATCATTTAATACTGCTAACTTTGGTTTCTATCCAACAAATGTTACGACTGCAAATGATAGTGTATTCACTTCACATCAAGGTGTCATAAAAGTAAGCAATGGAAACTTGACAATTTATCCTGGTATTAGTGGTACAGAACATGTCATCGTGAAAGGCAATGAAGACAAGCAAGCTCTTTATGTTTTACAAGTGAACAATAATTTAAGCTATTCATTTAAACCACTTACTCAAACGATAGAATTTGATGTATTTAAATTTGCACCAACTATATTGAGTAAATCAGGTAGTGCTACTGCTACAGTCGGCACAATAGGCTTAGATGTCGTATTTTACGAGACAACTGAGTCAATCTTTATTGTCCAAGGTGAAAAAGCGACTTATAAAACAGTACTTGTAAAAGCGAATTTAGACGGCAATAACTTTGTCCCAGCGAGTCCAATTTTACATGATGCACTCGTAGTAGATGGTGAAGTGTCGAACATTAATGGCAACTTACGCACCGTTTCACATAATGGAAAAACAATTATTTACGCAGATAAAAATAGTGCAACTACTGCCTCATACACAGTAAATGATGAAATATATAACGTTACTGTAAGAGCAGATTATGTATTAACTACTACCCTAGTTATGCAAGCGACAGCATATAACTCTGCAACACATATGCAGGGCGTCGATGTCGTTTCATTAAATACAGATAAATGGGTAGCAAAAGCTGAAGGTACAGGTATCTATCTTACTAATACAGGCGATTATGTTGAAATTTCCGTAGCATGGAATGGCTCTAGCTATGAAATCAATGCAGGAACGCCAATATTCAAATATGATTTAGCAACTTTAGGTGCAAAATCATTAATTTCAACACCATTAGCACCAACAAGCGGCATTTATGTCGATGGGACAATTGTTTACGGGGATACTACAGAACCTATTGTCATTGCTGGAGAAACAGTAGATGGAAAAGTTCTTTATAAAAAGGAGAAAGATACAAACTTCACTTTATTAGAATCGGATATCAAAACAGCACTGAATTGGACTGATTATGCGTCTCATAATTTAAATGAACAATCCGCAGTGGTCCGCATAGACGAAAAAACAAAACAGTTTATTCCAATTGGAGTTGGTTCAGAGGTAATTGATTTCACTTCTTCAAACGGTTTAACAAAAACAGTGCAATTTACAGTAAATGCAGATTATACAATGACAATAACTGCAGAGAATGATGTTGTAGATTACACGTATACCGCTCTGTATGAAGAATCAAAACTTAATTTTACATTCTCATTGAATTTAGATGGTTCAAAGATTGATTTAACAAGTGTCGCAGGAACTAATTCTGCCATTAGCAATGACACTAATATATCCATTTCAGTAGATGAAAATTCTGCACATGAAAGTCAATTTACAATGCAGCTTTCGGAATTAAATACTCCAACACAAGCATTTACAATTAAGATTTATCCAAATGCGACTGTAGAAATCATTCCAACAACTGCTGGATCGACTTTACAATTTAACGGGGTTCGTATCGAATAAAAAAAAACTCGCGGTTTTACATTTACTCCGCGAGTTTTTTGTTCATATTTAAATATCAACTAACTTTTTGTATGAATTTCCAATCAACAGCATGTTTAAACAAAGGTCTTAGTTCCATTTCAACTAGTGTCCCTAACTCGTCAAAGTTTTCAGCCTCTAAAGCGGCGTTGATTTTTTCAAAAAGAGGAATGACTTCACTAATCGGACTTTGAATTTGATATGAATGTATTTGCATCAATTTTTCTGCCTCGATTAACCAAGACAACCCCTCGCTTAAGGCCTGAATTCCTTGAATACCTGCTTCAATTTCATTCGTACTAAATGCATTAGTGATATAGGAGCATCCGCCCTCTATCTTCACAACATATTCATAATATGATTGCATTGTTTCTTGGATTATTTGATCTACGTTTTGAGTCATATATTTTGCTCCTTTATAGTTAGCCTAGTCTTAATATCGTCTAAGTTTAAAGTAAACTTAAGTAACCTTTATAAATCTTCAAACTTTAAAGGCATACCTACTGAAAAATCTCTTTGAGACTTTTTATTGAGGATATGGTTGAAAAATTTCGGCTCCAATCCATACCCTGGTCGAATAATTTTAATATTCTCTTTTGTAAATTTTTCACCTGCTTTAATATCTTTCGACACGTAAATTGAACGGCGAAACTTCAAAGATGCTTTTTCTTTCTCAGTCGGACCATAAGTCACTTTCCCCAATGCTAACCAAGCGCGTTCTGTTTCTTCTACAAGTGCCTTCATTTCTGCTGGCTCCATCGAAAAGGCAGAATCCACACCACCATCAGCACGATTTAGTGTGAAATGCTTTTCAATGACTGTTGCTCCTAATGCAACACTCGCTACGGCCACACCAATTCCCATAGTATGATCTGATAACCCAATTTGTACATCTTCAAATAACTGCTTCATATGTGGGATTGTTGAAATATTTGTATTCTCTGGCGTAGCAGGATATGTACTTGTACATTTTAATAGCACGAGATCTTTACATCCAGCCTCTTTTGCAGTTCGTACTAATTCATCTAATTCAGCTAATGTCGCCATTCCGGTTGATACAATCATCGGTTTACCTGTGGATGCTACTTTTTTTATAAGTGGTAAATCCGTATTTTCAAAAGAAGCAATTTTATATAGCGGTACATCTAATTCCTCTAAAAAATCAACAGCGGTTTCATCAAATGGGGTACTGAATGCAATCATCCCTAATTCTTTTGCACGGTCAAAAATTGGCTTATGCCATTCCCAAGGTGTATGTGCCTCATCATATAAATCATGAAGTTTTCTACCTTTCCATAGGTTTTCTTCATCTTTTATTATAAAGTCGGGTGTATCTACATTTAATGTTATTGTATCTGCCGTATATGTTTGAATTTTCAAAGCATGTGCTCCTGTTTTCGCGGCAGCTTCTACTATTTCTAATGCACGTTCTAATGATTGGTTATGATTTCCTGACATCTCTACAATGATGAACGGCTTTTCTTGAGAACCAATTTTATATTGCTCTACACTAATTGATTTCATTTAAATCTCTCCTCTAGCTCTACTTTTATTACTTTAGATTTTCTCTGCCACTCATCTTTAAACAAACTATAAACATATACATCTTCATAATGCTTATCTCGTTTAATGTGCTTCCTTAAAATACCATCCAAATTGAATCCTAGTTTTTCATGAAATCTTTGGCTTATTTCATTAGATTCAATTACTTGAGCACATATTTTTCTTAATTCCAAATCAACGAAAATGTAGTTAAGAGATGTATAACCTAACAGTAAACCTGTTCCTTTTGGTGCATGTTCATCCCCAATATAAAAACCCCATTCACAAACTCCAGATTCTTTGTTAATTATACTAACATTTAAAACACCATAATCTACACGATTACAAGAGAAAACTTTCGCTATTCTATCACTTTTGTTTGGCAATGAATTATACCATTCTAAATGTTCTTCCCAGATAATTTCTTCACTATTAAACATTTTTGAACGAATAAATAATTGATTTCTCCAATCAAAGATTCTTTTTACATCATCTAAAGTTATATTTCTTAATTTTTCTTGAAATAAATTAGCCATTATGCCACAACCCTTATTGTTTTCACTCTATCCTGTTTTATCAAGCATGAATTTTATTAATATAACTTTCAAAAACTATTTCAAAACTCTATATAAGGAGCTACTAATCTATTTTACATCGCAGTTAAATTTCTTATATTTTCTTCAAATTTCTCTTTATTAGCCATGACATTTTTTAAACAATCAGCTATATGCTCCTTTGTAACGGCATTATATACACCTAAAAAAATAATTGCATCTGTTATTGCCAAATCTTCAGCAGCTTTTACTTGGTTATCTGCTACTGCAATTACTATTGAGGGTAATTGTAAATAAATTCTCTCCCACGTTGTTGCTCCACCAGCACCTATCGCTAAATCGGCTTTAGCCATAAGTTCTGCCATATTATTTATTTGGCAATAATATGTTAATAGGCCGGAAGTTGAACACAATTTTTCGATTTTCACCTTATTTGGATTAGAGTTACCTACTACAACATCAACTTTCATTTTTTCTAGATGAATTATTGGTAAAATTGCTTTCAATACTTTTTCTGTTTCATTCGTTGGATCACTACCACCAAAGAAGACGAATATCCTTTCAATCTTACCTGTAAAATGCTTAATCATTTTACGAGCTTCTATAAATTCTTCGCGTAATAAAGCGTGTTTAGGTCCTAATAGCAATCGTGCACTATCTGGCACTAAACCGTTATACCTTAAATCTTTATCCAAGTAAAAATTTTGATCGAGTAGCTCATCACAATTATGCGAACGGTTCGCTAAATCATCAATAACCATTATTTCTTTAGTAAATGGCCGAACTACTTGCTCCCATTTAATATCTATTGAATAGTGATCAATAATTAGTCGTTCTACTTTGTATTTGCGTAAAATATCAATCGTTTCCTTAGCATCTGTTTCCCAATGCTCTACTACATACGTCCATAAAGATTCTTCGATAACAGGCAATTGATATACATAAAAGCCTTGTTGCCCTATTAGCTCTATGCAATCACCTTCTGCACGTCGACAAATAAAGGCTACTGTCTTCCCTTGTTTTTTTAGTCGGTTAGCTAAAGTTAAGCAACGCATTACATGACCTGTGCCGATTTCAACGGAAGCATCTACTCTAATAAATATATTCATGCAATCACCTTATAATTTCTTTTGTTCAATATGCGCATTAATATTAAACCACTCCAAATTTTCTTCCATTATATTTACAGTATCCTGTAAGGTAAATTGAGAATTTTTAGCATACAGAGCATCAATTATATTTTTAATTAGTTTAAAGTCTTCCTCCGTATCAACAGTCCAACGATATTTACTGTAATCCGTTTCATTTTTGATATGACCAATTTTAAATACATCTTGATTTGTATAAAAATAGGCAGTTACATGCTCTCGATCTCGTTCTAAAGATGCCTCTTTATACGCTTTTTCTAAAATTGCAAATGTGAAAATCTCAGTATCTAAACCTCTTGGATATGTACGTTCTACTGTATTAGAGACATAGTCGTAATGATCCGATTCTAAAAAATACTCTATCGTTTTATCTACTACTTGCACATCAATAATAGGGCAGTCTGAAGTTATTCTAACAATCGCATCTGCTTTAAACTTTACAGCAGTATCATAGTACCTTGCTAATACATCCATTTCAGAACCTCTATAATAAGACACACCTTGTTGCTCACAAAAGGCGACTACATTATCATCTTGTATTTCTGTTGTTGTAGCTATAACAATTTCATCGATGAACTTACTAGCTTTTAGTCTATCCAGTTGATATGAAAGTAAGGGACGTCCATTTATCTCTTTCAATATCTTACCTGGTAAACGCGTTGACCCCATTCTTGCTTGAATAATTGCTACAACTTTCATTTGCTCACCTTCTTAAGTTCACTTATTACTGTTATAACTACATCCTTTACATCTTCATTCGTCATTTTCGGGAACAATGGTAAAGTTATTATTGTTTCATACAATGCTTCAGCTTTTGGCATTGAACCCTCTTTATAGCCTAATTCTTTATAATATGACAATGTATGAACTGGTATATAATGTACATTAACACCAATATTTTGTGCCACTAATGCTTCAAATATTTCTTTACGGGTCGAATTAATCTTGTCTAAATTTAATTGAATCACATATAAATGCCAACTTGAATTCCCTTCAAAAAGTTGCTTGGGTGTTACTAAATATTCAGTGTCTTTAAATGCTTCATCATACATTTGTACAATTTCGCGACGTCGCTCTACAAAATTATCGAGCTTGTCCATCTGACTTAATCCCAACGCTGCCTGAATATCCGTCATTCGATAATTATAGCCTAAAAACTGCATATCATAGTACCAAGGTCCATCATTTTGAGTCATGCTTTCCATGTCTCTCGTAATACCGTGCGAACGGAATTGTACTAGCTTTTTATAATAGGACTCACTATTCGTTGTAATAACGCCCCCCTCACCTGTTGTAACATGTTTTACAGGATGAAAGCTAAACATCGTCATATCACTTAATGCACCAATCTTTTTTCCTTTATATTCAGCACCAAGCGCATGTGCCGCATCTTCAATCACAATTAATTTATGATTCTTTGCAATAGCATGGATTTCATCTAACTGTACCGGCTGTCCTGTAAAATGCACCGGAATGATTGCCTTTGTTTGTGGTGTAATTTTCTTTTCAATTTCTATAGGATCTATATTATATGTAACTTCATTAATATCCGCAAAAACAACTGTGCCACCTTCGTAACTTACACAGTTTGCGCTGGCTGCAAATGTAATTGGTGTTGTAATTACTTCATCACCCTCGCCAATTCCCGCAGCAAAACATGCACCGTGAAGTGCCGCTGTTCCATTTGAAAAGGCAACTGCATATTTAGCACCTACATAATTAGCCACCTTTTGTTCAAAGTTGGCAATCGTCGGACCTGTTGTTAAATAGTCGCTTTTTAATACATTTATAACCGCTTCTATGTCATCGTTTTCTAACCATTGTTTTCCGTATGGTAAATAGTCTTTACGCATAAAAACTCTCCTTTTACAGAAAAAATGCAGTCAAAGACTACATTTCTCCTACTAAATCTTTTAATTGTTCGATTGTTAACCATTCGGTATTGTTATCACTTGTATAAGCAAATCCATCTGGAAGTGAATTACCTTCAAAATTATTTTCTTGTGTCCACCATGAAAGCTCTGGAAGGATTGCGTAATATGAATCATATTCTACAGTATGTCTTGCATCATCTTCCATAATCATTGCTTCATGTAGCTTTTCTCCCGGACGAATTCCGATAATTTCAATTTTACATTCTGGTGCAATTGCTTTAGCCAAATCTGTTACCTTCATACTTGGTATCTTCGGTACGAAAATTTCGCCGCCTTGCATACGCTCTAGGTTATCAAGGACAAACTGAACACCATGCTCTAAAGTAATCCAAAAACGAGTCATACGTTCATCGGTTACTGGCACTGTACCTGTTTCTTTGATTTTCTTAAAGAATGGAACGACACTCCCCCGACTACCAACTACATTCCCATAACGCACTACAGAAAAACGTGTCTTCTTTTCACCTACATAAGCATTTGCTGCTACAAATAATTTGTCTGATGCTAATTTTGTCGCACCGTATAAATTTACCGGACTACATGCCTTATCTGTTGAAAGTGCTATAACCTTTTCTACACCACGATCAATCGCTGCTTCAATAATATTTTGTGCGCCATTAATATTTGTTTTTACCGCCTCAAACGGATTATATTCACATGCATCTACATGCTTCATTGCAGCAGCATGAATGACAATATCTACTCCATCAAACGCACGATATAAGCGATCTTTATCTCGCACATCTCCAATGAAAAATCGAATGCGTTCATCTTGGAACTCTTGTTTCATTTCATATTGCTTTAATTCATCACGGCTAAAGACAATTACTTTTTTTACACCTAGTATAAGAGCTTTACGGATAAATTTCTTTCCGAATGAACCTGTCCCACCTGTGACTAATACTGTTTTATTATTTAACATCATTTTTTCACCTTTAAATTCTCTAAATTTCCTATAGTTTTTTCGATATAATCTTCCATTTCAGATAAGCCTACAATTAGAGGTGCTAAAAATTTCAAATTCAAGTTTTTCATTCTTACTAAATGATCATATGAATATATTTGCTCCATATTATTTTCATCCCACATGCTCTTTATAAGTGTTGATTGAAAATTATGCATAAGTAATGGATGTATAATAATTTCATGCTTTAATTTATCAATTTCATTCAAATGCTCTATTAACTTATTTTTACTCTTATTAACGGCATTTTTTGAAATCTCCACGTTCTCTAGTATACTAAACATCTTCATGGCAATTTCCCTTACTGCTCTGAAGTAATCCTTTTCCTTCACTAATTTCCCTATTACATTATTTTTATCTAAATCATATTTCCCATAATCAATAATATTAAATTTAATATCCTTACAATATTCTGATATAACATTTTCTAACGGCATTTGAACTGTATAATTTATTTTCGCACCACCTTCAGTAGCATTAATTACAAATAAATTATCTTGATTAATTTGCTTTTCAAACCAATTTTTAAATGCTAACCACATATGAGTAGATTTTACGGATCCCCCAAAATACCCCTCAGTTGTATCATCTAAAAACGAATTCTTCTTTTTATCAATCTCTACACTATCGTATGAAGTACCGCTAGCATGAGTTTGATCGTTATCATTTCCATAAGCTAAATCTTGTCCTACTAATACTATTGGGGAACATTCCATATGTTGTGCCAATCCAAATGCCACATGTGCACAAGATAAGCCCATGAATATATATTGAGCTTCTGAAGCTTCAAGTAATTTTCCAAACCAGGTATACTCACTAACACCTTCACGTAATGGTAGCATAAACTTCCCTTTAAATTCTTTCAAAATACGACTATCTATTACTGGTGGAGCAACTAGCGTAACTTCTTTAGGTATTGTTTTATCCTTATAAAAGTATTCATACACTTTATCAATACGCTCTACAGTACATACGAAATCTGGTACAATCCCTTCCATTAATAATCTTTCGACAATTGTATCAACTGCAATTATTAACCCCTTCGACTTAACTTTTTTTAATAAATTTATATTTTTGTTTAAAGAAGGTCCAGCAGAAATAATGAATGCCGGCTTATCACGATTTCTCCCTTTAATATTAGCTGGGTCTATCGAATCAAACATATAAGGAAGGTTTTCTAAATTTTGCTTAAACCCTTGTAAATTATCAACAATATCATTTCCAAGTGAAATTACTGTCGTTCTAGTTGATTGACGTATTAGCTGTATACATTTTTTTGTTAGCTCCAAATCATATTTTCGATAGTATGCTGTTAAATAAAATGTAATATTTTTTACTAAACCAGTTATCTTTAAATTTAACAATAAACCTTGTAAATATTCGCTTATATTAGATAGTTCTGAACCCACAAAAAGATAAACATCATCCCTATCTAATATATCCATTTGCTTATTTGCTAAAGTGTGGCTGAAAAAGGTTGGATTGGGTTCAATAATAATAAGAACTGATCCCTTATTTTTTTTCCTACATAATTCCTTTATTTCTTTCAGGGAATATACACCAATAACAAATATTAATTCTTTTCTTAGTGCATTTGTTTCAAATTCTTTATCAAAATTATCCTCGACTATAAAAAGTTCTTCCTTTTGATTCGCAAAGTATTCGAGATTATTTTCTTTAAACATAAATTTAGGAAATATATCAGTATCCTGTAAAGGATTAATCCAATGAAACGAGTTTTTAGATATTATTTCAATATTTTTATTAACTAACATTCTTTTACCACCATAATTCTTATTTTTATTGGAAATTTTTTAACTTACAATCAAAAAGTTTTCTACTTTCTCTATGTATATATCGGATAGTATTTTTGTTCTTTAATTAGATTTTTTCAGTTCTCTATTCAATAATTCAGAACCTTTTATTTGTACTACACGCGAAACATTCGAGCCTTGTCCATATCCGTTAGTATTCTGAAGGTTCAGCCACTTCTGCTCACCTCAACACAAGCCGCTAATGTTTTTTATTCACTTATTACTTTCTCACGATTGCTTCTACTGTGAACTAGTCGATAAATTCTTTCATGTTCACCTGTTTATGCAGAATATCTACTTAACAATGATTTTGTTAAACACTTGAATTTTGATTTCGGCAGATTGTATCCTTTAGACAGATTCATTTTGTAGGTGCTAAACTTCTATTAACCATTGTTTTAAATATTAAAACATTTATGAGCCATAGACTCGCTACCCATGTATGAGTAATTTTTATGTAACGGAAAAAGAGAGAGGAAACAATTCCCCTCTCTTAAATAGAACTACTATATTAACCTAATAATTGAAGAACACCTTGTGGTTGTTGGTTAGCTTGAGCAAGCATAGATTGAGCAGCTTGCATTAAGATATTGTTCTTTGTGAACGACATCATCTCAGCAGCCATGTCTGTGTCACGGATACGTGATTCAGCAGCTGTTAAGTTTTCAGAAGTTGCACCAAGGTTATTGATTGTGTGCTCTAAACGGTTTTGAACAGCACCTAGGTTAGAACGTGTATCAGATACATTTTTAATTGCAGCATCGATATCAGTAATAGCTTTATCTGCACCTTTTTGTGTTAATAGACTAACACCTTTGATATCTACATTCGAATTACTGCTAAGTGCTTCATCAGCAGCAAAGACTAATGTTGTACCATCATAGTAACCAGCTTCAGATATAACTTTATTAGTTGTTGAGTGACGAACTGCTTCTTTAAATGTAGCAGTTCCACTAGAATAAGTCATTTCAGAATCAAGACCTAGCTTAGATGCTGTTTCACCAGTTACAGTTGATCCAGTTGAATAACCAGAACCAGCAGCACCATTTACAACGGTAATAGTTGCACCAGCAGTTAATTTGTCACCAGCTACAACTGCAGCTGCAGCTGTATTTCCAGCTACATAGTATCCAGCAGTCGCTGCAGTAGCATTATAAGTAGCGACATGTGTACCAGTAGATGTTTGGAATGTAATTTCGTTAATTACATCTGTATTATTACCGATAGTCCCTTCTTCTTCGCCTTGGATTTTAAGAGCTTTAGAGCTTACATCTCCAACGCTTAATTGAATGTTTTGGCTTTCGTTTGCACCAATGTGGAATACGCGATCTTGGAAGTCACCGTTTAATAATTTTTGCGTGTTGAACTCAGTGTCAGTAGAAATACGAGTGATTTCTTCTTTTAATTGAGTGATTTCTTTGTCAAGAGCTGCACGGTCTTCAGCAACGTTTGTATCGTTTGAAGATTGTACTGCTAATTCACGCATACGTTGTAAAATTGCGTGTGTTTCGTTTAATGCACCCTCAGCCGTTTGGATAAGAGAGATTGAGTCGTTAGCGTTTTTCGTAGCCATATCAAGACCACGGATTTGTCCACGCATTTTTTCAGAGATTGCTAAACCTGCAGCGTCATCGCCAGCACGGTTGATTTTGTAACCTGAAGATAACTTCTCAAGGTTTTTAGAAGCTTGAGTGTTGTTGAATGCTAGGTTACGGTGTGTGTTTAAAGCCGAAATGTTATGTTGAATTCTCATTTGGAATTCCTCCTTGAATGATTTTTGTCATCCCACATCCGTGTGGAATGCTGTTGGCTTTGGTCGTATTATGTACTTCCACTGCCCTACACTATATATATCGTTAGGGAGTTGGAAATGTTTAATAGTTTTTTAACTTTTTTCTTAAATTATTTTTTTCTCATTTTTTTATAGAAACTCCCTACTATATAAAAGCAGAGAGTACATAATCATTTCTTCTTTAATTGCTTCATAAAGTCTGGAATCGTTCCGCTAAGCGCTTCTTTATTCTGCGCCTGTATCGCATCGAAAATTTCTGAGCGGTGCACTTTGATTGATTTTGGTGCGACGATGCCGAGCTTTACTTGATCGCCATCAATCGAGAGAACTTTCACTTCGATTTCGTCGCCAATCATAATTGTTTCGCCTTTTTTTCTTGATAGGACGAGCATTACTTAGCACTTCCTTCCATTTCACCGATTGGGTAGCGCAATGGATAGTTGGCGCTATCTTGGAGAATGATTTGCTTTCCTAGCTTTGTTTTTGCATTAACAATTATTGGCGCTAATAAATTCATTGTGGATTCAGGGAAAGTTTCTTTTAATGTTACAATCGCATACGTAATGACATCATTCGCATTATGAATTTGCAATTCTTTTTTATCTTCTTCGCCAATATCAAAGGCGTAATCCTTATTAAACGCATATGGGAAAGCTACAACAAAACCCATTTCTGCTGCATCAATTGATTGTAAAAGAGCTAACGGTAAATCTGCATCCAGTCCAAGTAAAACGTATTTTTTGTACTCTGGAAATCCTGGTAACCCTTGTTCAAATGTTAAAATTTCCGATTCTTGAATTTCTACTTCACCTAAAAATTTCGTTTCAATATTCATGTTTAAGGCTCCTTTTATCCGACTACGTCAATTTGTACATCTGGTCTTTGTACCATTGTACCAGTTACTTTACCAGGTGTGTATTGATGGATTGGTTTGTTCACTTGAGCGTCAATTTTAGGTGCATTACGCTGAATATTTACATCCGTCGTTCCTGGTGTAATATTCACTTTTACCGAACCAATGGATGGGATAAATTTAATATTATACGGGCCTGGGCGTTGCGGACCGTGATTTTGTTTCGCGATTTGTGGAATCGTCGCCCCTTCTTGACCGCGCCCACCACCCTTCATAAGTTGGTAGCCTTCACTTACTCTGCGCGCGATTCCTTGTAATGCACCTTGTTTTCCTTTTTGGGCATATTCAGCAATGACTTCTCCCGTAGGTGTAATACCTAAATCGCGCCACATTTGATCCATATTAATATCGAGTTTCGCATTCGTTGTACGAATTTCAAGCGTTGCTGCCGGTTGTGAAATTTTTAAAGTTGCTTGCGGTTGTTTAATAATTTGCTGTGATTTGGATGTATTCCAATTCATTTGAATATCCGTTTTAGTAATTTGAATTTGTGGGATTCGCATCCTTTTCCCTCCCTTTATTAGCTAAAAGCGTTTGGAACAAGTCCAAACGCTTTTTATTATCTTATGAAATCTACTAATGTTGTTTGAATTATTTTAGCGCCCACCGATAATGATGCTTGGTGAAGAGACTCTTGTGTAATCATTTCTGTAATCGTTTTTGGATAGTCTGTATCTTCGTTTAAAGACTTTTGCTTTGTTACATTAACTTCCTGAAGTGATAAGCGGTTTTCCATCATCTCGACACGATTTTGACGCGCACCGACATCTGCACGTAACGTCAATGCTTCTTCATTAAGTGCATCCAAACCTGGTAGCCCGTTTTCAGTCGTTAAGCCTAGTGCACTACCAATCTCTTCACCCGTTGCACCATTTTGCAATAAATCGTCCAATTCAGTCATGAATTTATCCACTTTTTCAAAATACTCATTTCCTGGTGTATTAATCTGCATTTTAATACCATCAAATACGTTAACTTCAATACTCTTACCTGCGCCTGTTGTAACATCAGTATTCTGACCAGTTATAGGATCTATCTTTAAGGGGTCATCTGTATATAACGGACTATTCGTATGCGTTCCTGAGAAAATATAATTCTCGCCAATTTTCGAATTACCAAGATCTCGAATTTGTTCTTTTATTTGTGTAATTTCTGCATTAATCTTTTGACGGTCTTCTAACGTATTTGTATCATTCGCTGCTTGGACAACTAATTCTTTCACACGTTTCAACGCTTCTCCTACTTGACCAAGTGCTTCATCCGTAGAATCTAACCAACTATTCGCCTCATTAATATTGCGTTGGAATTGTGCATTTTTATCTAAATCTACGCGGTAGCCCATACCTTTTACTGCAACTACTGGATCATCAGATGGACGATTGACAACTTTCCCCGATTGTAATTGATCTTGATATTTTGACATTTTTCCGTAACTTGCATTTAAGTTACGAAGCATATTACTCGATAACATTGATTGTGTAACGCGCATTAGTATTCTCCTTTCAAAGTAAAACAGTTATTCTAAGTTGTGATTATAATCCTACTCGACCCATGCCATTAATAATTTTATCGAGTGTTTCGTCGATTACTGTAATCATACGAGCATTCGCATTGTACGCTTGCTGGAATGTAATCATATTCGTCATTTCTTCGTCAAGTGAAACTGAGTTATGTGAGGCACGGTTATTTTCAATTTGTAAAGCTAGTGTCCCTGAATTGAACTCTAGCTTTACCGCTTGCTCTCCTTTAACCCCTAAATCACCTACTAATGATTTGTAGAATGATTGGAATGTACCACCTTGTAAACCAGCCTGTACTGCCGATTGTAGCTTTGATAGTTCCAACATGTTTTTATTATTACCCTCTTCATCAGGTGCATCTGATGCCGCAATTTCCCTTGGATCTGTAATTGCAACATTAATGTCTTTTGCCGTTGTACCTGAGAAGAATGGTTTCCCAGGATTCCCATCTAAATCAAATGCATTTGCAGAGTTATGGATATCGTTAAATGCCTTTATAAACGTCGCGGCTAATAAGTCTAGTTGCTGAAGCATCTCCGGATATAAACCTTTTACTTCCACAGTTCCATTTGCATTTGTAGCTTGATAACCATAAGCATCAACTAAGGCAGCTAATTGCCCTTTACTCGGCTCTAAATCTTCATGTTTAACAGTTAATGTTGCTGGATTACCTACACCTGTAAACACAAATTCTTTGAATGGATTATAGCCATTTGCTGTATCAACATCACCGTCAATTGGTAAATTATTCGAATCATTGGCCTCTAATTGCCCATATTCTTTCCCTTTTACTAAATCAATTTTATTGCCGGCTTTATCGACATATGTAATCGTCATACTTCCCTCAGCAATGGCTAATGCATTACCACCTGAGCTTTCAAAAGATATCGATACTGGAAGAATTTCGTTCAGTTGATCAAGCAATACATCACGCGCATCATATAAATCATTTGGCATGTAGCCATTTGGTTCAACTTTTTGAATTTGTTCATTTAATGCTGCTACTTGTTTCAGAAGGTTATTAACTTTTTTTGTTGTTACGTCGATTTCATTTCCGATATTCCCTTGGATTAACTTTAATTGCGTATCCATATAGTTGAATGATTCCGCTAAGCCTTGTCCTTTAGAAAGCATTACTTGGCGGGCTGCTGTGTCTTTTGGATTATCGACAACGTCCTCCATTGATTTCCAAAACTCTGTGAATGCTTGGTTGAGACCAAATTCAGATGGTTCTGACATAATATCTTCCATTTGAGAAATTGATTTTGTTGTAGATTGCCAGTATCCTAATTTATTTACCTCTTGGCGGAATTGGCGGTCAGTAAACTCATCTCGCATACGTTGAACCGAGTGTGCTTGAACCCCCGTACCAATATGACCTGCTGTTCTCATCGTGTTTAAGCCGCTGCCAGGATACCCCGGTGTTGTTTCCATATTCACGCGTTGGCGAGTATAGCCGAGTGTGTTGGCATTTGAAATATTATGTCCAGTTGTATAAAGCGCGCTTTGTTGTGTATATAATCCACGCTTACTTGATTCAAGCCCCATAAATGTTGAGCGCATAAAGTTAGCCTCCCTTAAATAATTTCATTTTTAATCGTTTTCAAAACGATGATATTCGCCGGCGCTATGCCTTGAATTCTGTGAATGATTTTTTACTGATATCTGACTGTCCGCGCACATCTGCTCCAGAGTAATTAAACTGCTCTTGCTGGCGTGGGCGCATCGCATCTAGTGTAATATGGATCATCTGCAATGAGTTGAAAACCATTTTTTGATTTAAATCGTTTTGATTTTTAAGCGTTTCTAAAACTTTCATTAGACGTTCGCGAACACCTATTAACGCTTCTGTAGCATCAGCGGATTCAGTTGTGCTAGCTGCATCAATCACATCAGCTACAGTTGGAATGTCAGTGAGAGCAATTCCTTTTGCTCTAAGGTAATCCGTTACCATCGACTGACGCTGTTGCTCAAGTGTATTAATTGCCGCTACATGTGCTTGCTCATTTTTAATCATTTGATCGAACTTTTCCATATCGCCTTGCTTAATATGTTCTGTCTTCGCAATCGCTAATTCGAGTAAGCTTTTGTGCATTTTTTCAAGCTTTTCGAGCGTTGCGATGATGTTTGTAATAGACATTTGATAGTAGCTCTCCTTTTCTTGACTAATCACTACTGCTTATCGTTCCTATTAACGACGATAGTATTTCAACATATCTTCTGCTACTTGACGCGCATCCACTTTATAATTGCCTGATTGAATTTCTTCTTTTAATTTCTGCACGCGTTCTGCTCGTTCATTTGCATAGGTGGATGTTTCTTGCATTTCTTTTGCTTGTGATGAAATTTCAATTTGATCGGCAAATGATGGATTTGTTTTTGTATTATTTACCGGGCGTGTTTGATTTTTATAAGAATTGATTGCTTGAATTCCGATTGGGTTAATCTTCATTATTCATACCTCCCTAGATTATTCATCTCTGCTCTCTACTTAATATTTCGACTGCATCATTCAATTGTTTACGTTTCTATAACAAAAACATACTTTTTATTTCCAATATGCAGATTAATACTTAAAATTTGGTATTACAACGTTACTATCTCTTTAGTACTACATTATTTATTATGCATGGTTAAGCATCGATGCGTCTAGTTTTAAAGGCATGCTAAATAAAGGCAAAAATCGAAGCCAATAGTGACTTCGATTCGGGTTTACCTTTTCTTTTTATCTGCTAAATACGTGCCACGATCATGGTTTAAAATATCATCTCGGAATTCCTTCGCTGCTTCGAATGTTCGCAAATCTGATTTCAAATTACCTTGACAATTCTCGCAAAGTTTCCCACTTGTCGTCAAATGTCCGCAATTATCACAAGGATAGCCTAAATTCGGGAATACGGCTGGATGCAACTTACCTTTCCGCACCCATTTATAAAGTAATTCACGGTCAACACCTGTCGCTTCTTCAATACGATCAACATTCGCTGCACGATTTTCACGTTTGCGTAAAAAACGATATACAACTTGATACATATCCTCTTCCTTTAAAGCACACTTGTGACAAACTTCTCGTAAACCAGTGTAATTAAAAAATTCATCACACATTGGGCAATTTCTTAATTCCGCCATTTATATCGCCTCCATCAATTTTAAACTTATTATATACATTAGAAACTATTATTTACAGAAACTCTCTTCTATTTACTAACCATGGATTAGCGTAAACGCACGAACATCCTGTGCCCCTGCTTCCTCCAATGCTTTTTTTGCATGCACAAGTGTCGTCCCTGTAGTATAAATATCGTCAATTAATAGTATACTTTTATTCTTTATTTTTGAATGTTCTATGACTTTAAAAAGTTGTGGAGTTTGAAGTCGTTCTTGGCGAGACCTTAAAGACTGTTGTTCCGCGCTTATTTTGATTAAATGATGTTCAAAAGGAATATGAGCTGCTTTTAATAATTCATCCACATGGGCAAATGTTCGTTTCTTTAAACTTTCAACATGCATCGGAATCGGCACAATGATGGACTTTTCATTTTTCAAATGCTGTTGTAGCATTTGATTAAATACATGTGCAAGTAGGGTATCCTGTAAAAATTTATAGCGATGTAAAAAGTCCTTCATCGCTTCATTATAATGAAACAATGAAATCGCTCCTTCCTCTCTTTGTGTCTCAATCCGTTGAAACTTTTCTTCGCAGCGTTGGCAAATCGTTTTGGGCAATTCTCTTTTAAATAGCTCTTTCCAGCCAAATGTAAAATGTAATGGCCTATCACACAATAAACAATTCGTAATTTTTTGTTGCATCCGTGCCTCCTATTGCGGCTGTCGGTTGAAATCGAGCAGCCGTTTTTTCGCTAAATCCATTTCCGCTGTAATGCCATGATGAAAAAATACGATGTCACCATTCGGAAAGTCTTTATTCCTCCCGACACGACCACTAATTTGAATGAGGGCACTTGCAGTAAATATCGGACTTTCTGCACCAACAACGGCAACTTGTACATTTTTGATTGTAATGCCCCGCTCTAATATCGTCGTCGTTAGGAGACCTTTTCTTTGCTCATTACGCAGTTCTATTACTTTCTCTTTTCGATTGGGATCTTCCGCATGAACCGCGGCAATGGATGCATCGATTTGTTGAAATAACGTGCTAGCTTTTTCCATTAGATCAATTGTAGGAAAAAAAATGAGAAATGGTTCATTTTTCGCTATTCTTTGCTGAAGCCAGTTTTGTAGTTTCGCTGGAATTTTCCCTTTTTGAAAGGTTTTTTCATAATTCCATAATGATTGAAAGGTCGGGATTGGTAAGGGCTGTCCATGAAAACGACGTGCAATAAAGGAATAGCCCCATTGCTCCTTCGTTTTTTTCGTTAATAATGTGGTGGAAGGGGTGGCGGTCACATAAGCGGTCGGTGCTTCTTTCTTTTTCGCTTTAATGACGGCTTGTTGAAGCGCTTCATCCATCGTATACGGAAAGGCGTCTGCTTCATCTACAATCATTACATCAAAGACATTTTCAAAGCGATAAAGTTGATGTGTCGTCGCGAGAACTAATTGTGCAAATCCTTGCTGCTGTGGTGCATTGCCGTAATAAGCATGGATACAGGTGTTAGGGAAAACTTGTTGGAAACGAGGGAATAATTCTAGGACAACATCCGTCCGTGGGGTGGCGATGCAGACGCGCTTGCCTAATTGCAAAGCTTCATATACTGCGGGAAATAATATTTCTGTTTTTCCAGCACCACAAACTGCGTGAACTAAATGATTGTTTTTTTGTAGGATACTAGCTGTTAATTGTTGCGCGGCTCGTGCTTGATTGTTCGTTAATTGACCTTGCCAGTGAAAGGTATGGGAGTAGATTTGCTTTTGAGGTTGTTCATTTTTCCAAAGTAATAATTCATCACAGCTACACATACGCCCCATCGTAATACAATGTCGACAATAATGGCATATTTTCTTGCATTTTGCACAATGAAATGACACGAATTTCCGCTTATTTGTATTTAAGCAACGGCGGCATTGAAGGTTGGGTCTGTCTAATACAGCTGGGAGTATTTCAAAATAATGATGTTGGATATAGGTGTCGATTTTTTCTTGTGGGAAAGGTGTCTCATGACGCGACCAAATTCGACCTGTAAAAAAGTTGCGGATTTGCGGTTCGATGAGTAATCCTTTGTAACGGCGATGCGTTGGGGAGGTTTGCATGTTTTTATTCGTTTTTGGGGGCATATTGTAGATTTCCTTTCTAATAGGGATTTTATTGTTAGGGAGGGTTTGCATTTGGCAGAGATTGCTTGGCTAAGCAATCGCATTCTTGGGGCTATATTTCGGGAAGTTGGCTAGTTTTGCCACGTTTTTGGCTAGTAAATCTTAGTTTGGCTAGTTTCGATAGTAAATCGGCTAGTTTATATCTTAAGTGGCTAGTTTACGACCATTTCTGGCGAGTTTAGCTAATTTCCCGGCTAATTTCACGTAGTTTCTGGCTAGTTAGCGTTTTTGGTTGCCGTAACATTCATTAAGTGGCTAGTTTACGGTGATTTTTGGCTAGTTCTGCCGCTCTTTTGGCTAGAAAATCGCAGTTTGGCTAGTTACGATAGTAAATCGGCTAGTTTATATCTTAAGTTGCTAGTTTACGATGATTTCTGGCTAGTTCAGCTACTTTTCTGGCTAGTTTCACACAGTTTTTGGCTAGTTAGCGCTTTATTGCTACCGTAGCATTCTTTAGTTGGCTAGTAACCTCATTTTTCCGGCTATTCCCGAAGCAAGTTTGGATAACATTTCAAAAAATAGCTACTACATTTCAAATGCAGTAGCTATTCCTCACATTCACTATTTCTTCATCCAACCCATTGCAAGGGCGCCTTCACCTAAATGCGTCCCGATTACTGGTCCGAAATAGCTTAATGTGAAGTCTACTGAAGGATAGGTTTTTGCTAAAGTATCCATCCATTCACGCGCTTCTGTTTCACAATTTCCATGAATGACTGTCGCTTGTAATGAACCGTGTTTTTCAATCGCTAACACGAGCTGATCTTCTACTTTTCGCAACGCTTTTTTGCGTGTACGAATTTTTTCGAACGGAACAATCACTTTATTTTGGAAGTGAAGAATTGGCTTTACTTGAAGCAGGCCGCCAATTAATGCTGCCGCTGCCGAAAGTCTACCACCGCGCTGTAAATGCCCTAAGTCATCTACAACGAAGTAAGCATCCATTGATTTTTTCAATTCTTCAAGATGCGCCATAATCTCTTGCCCAGATGCACCTTGTTCCGCAAGTTGCACGGCCTCTTTAACAAACATACCTTGTACATAGCAGGCAATCTCTGAATCAAATGCATAAACATTGATGTTTTCTACCATATCACCAGCTTGTACTGCGCCTTGATATGTACCGCTAATCCCGCTTGATAAATGGATAGTTACGACATCCTCATGATCTTTTGCTAATGTTTCAAAAAGCTCTACAAATTTTCCAATCGGTGGCTGTGTCGTTTTTGGAAACTCTTTCGCACCGCGCACACGGTCATAAAATTCAGAAGCTGTAATATCAATTTCTTCATCATAAACTGTTCCTTCAATATTCACACCTAAAGGAATCATATGAACATTATAGCGCTGACGTTCTTCTTCAGTTAAATATGCTGTACTATCTGTAACAACCGCTGTTTTCATCTAATTCCCCACTCTCCTATGTCCCCTATCTTACCTTATGCCATACCAATTGTGAATGAAAATATCCTTGTAAGTGATACAATATTTTCAATTGTATTTTATATCATTATATGAAAAAAACATCCTGCATTAGTTATACAAGACGTTTCTTCTATTTATTCATTCCCAATATAATAAATACTTGAAACTTTCCATTGATTTTCTTTCACAAACACCGTTACTTGGCGTCCAACACCAGCGAGTTCTACACCTGTTCCAATTTCCTTAGTCTCTGTTTTTAAATTTGAGAAAACTTGCGCTTCATTTTCTTTATATTTAACAATCGTTACATCTTGTGCTTCGCGATTGACATCATACTGTTTAAACACTTTCTCTACGGCTTGAATATCTTCCTCATACTGAAAGCCTTCTGCATTTTTAGATATAATATTTTTATAACGTTCTAAATCTTTTTCATTAAAAGCCTTAATATATTCGTCAAAAGCTGCTATTATTTTTTCTTTTTCTTGTTGCGGAACACCCGTGGCTTCTTGTATTGAATTACCTAACATTTCAAAGCCAACTGTTCCTTCTTCAATTTCTTTTTCTACATCTTTTGGTGTCGCATCTTCATTATTACCACATGCAGTAAGTACAAATAATGCCATTACTGCTATAAGCCATTTTTTCATAAATGTATACCCCTCCCGGAAAACATTTTAGCACAAAGTTCCTAAAAATCCTATGTCATCTAGGGACTTATATGTAGTCCGATATATAAGACGAACTTCTTTTGAATGTGTTGCCTCATTAAGTTAGAAAATTAATATTATTATGTCCGTTTAACAATATACGTAACTTTTTGTACAAATTCATTTGAATGTGGCTAACCTATCCGTCACATTTGGATTTCTATCCATCACTTTTTGATTTCTATCCGTCACTTTCTCAATTCTATCCATATTTCTGCCATCCGAACAAAAAAACCAGTAAACAAACGGCAATCCGTTCATCTACTGGCTACTCAAGTTTTCGTGCCTTCTTATGTAAGTTGGCCGTGCTTAAAATCCTCCTGCATTAACGAGCAGTTAGACTTTCATCCATAAATTTTGTTTCCTTTAACGTACTTCCACCCAGCCGTTTTTGATTGCTGTTACTACGGCTTGTGTACGGTCATTTACGTTCATTTTTTGTAAAATGCTTGAAACATGGTTTTTAACCGTTTTTTCAGAGATGAATAATGTTTCACCAATTGTACGGTTGGATTGACCATCTGTTAATAATTGTAATACTTCACATTCACGCTTCGTTAATAAGTGGAATGGACGGCGAATTTCTGTTTGGTGGAAATTCCCTTTATTTTCATGCTCAGATAAACGACGGAATTCTGCCACTAAGTTCTTCGTTACTTTCGGATGTAAATAAGATCCTCCGTTTGAAACAACTTTAATCGCATCGACAATTTCATCTGCATCCATTTCTTTTAACATATAACCTAATGCACCTGATTTTAATGCGTGTGTTACATAGGATTCGTCATCATGAATGGAAAGAACCATCACTTTCGCGTCTGGGAATTCACTCACTAATTCCGCAGTCGCCTCTACCCCATTCTTTTTAGGCATATTAATATCCATTAATACAACATCTGGCATATTTTTAGCATATAGGCTTACCACATCTGTACCATCATCGCCTTCTGCTACTACTTCAAACGAATCCTCAAAGTCTAAAATCCGTTTTACTCCTTCACGGAATAATTGGTGATCATCTACAATTATAATTTTCGTCATTTTATTACCTCCTTGATTTCTATTATCAATTACACCTCAGCGTAATTGTGTCAGGATTAAGTTAAGATTTCTTCATCATTAGTTGGATAAGGAACTTTGAATATGACGATCGTTCCGTTACCAACTGAGCTATTAATCTTAATAGATCCTTTTAATAATTCAATTCGCTCTCTCATTCCAAGAATTCCAAACGAATCTTCTCTCACATCTTCCATATTAAAGCCACTACCATCGTCTTTGACAACAATATTAATATGGTTACGGAGCCACTCCATTTTTACTGTAATTACTCGAGGTTTTCCATGCTTTAAAGCATTATTAACACTCTCTTGGACTAACCGGAAAATGGATACCTCATAATTTGAAGAAATTCGCTGTTCATTGTTATACGATACAAATTGAATGTCGACCCCTGGATTGTATTCCATAACAGTAGATAAATATTTTTTCAATGTTGGAACGATCCCCAAATCATCTAGTGCCATTGGTCGTAAATCATAAATAATTCGTCTTACCTCATGCAGCGCATTGCGGACATTCTCTTTTAAATCACTTATTTCTTGAAGTGCGGCGTCTACTCCTTTTTCACGGTAAGTACGGTCGATTAAGTTCGAACGCATTAATACATTCGCCATCATTTGCGCTGGACCGTCATGAATTTCTCGAGATAAACGCTTTCGTTCTTCCTCTTGAGCAGCAATAATACGAATCCCAAAATCTTGCTTAATTTTTGCTTGCTCTAATGCTGCACTCACATCTTTTAAGTCTGTCGTTAAATAATTAATAACGATATTCACTTGATTGACAATGTGGTCCGCTCGCTCAATCGTATCATAAAGTGCTTTCATCCGTCTTTCTAAATCGTCACGTTTATTTCTTAATTGTCCTTCGCGTTCACGGCAAAGGGATAAATCTAATTGTAATTTAGTCGTATTTTCATAGGCCACTCGTACTTGTTCTTCTGTTTGTTCACTAAAAGTTTTACTTACAATGACAAGGCGTTGACGTGATAGTTGTAGTAATTTTTCTAAGCTATCACTTTCATCTATTAAAATATTAATTTCTTTTCGTACAATTTCGAGTTCATTTTGCATATCCTCGAAGCTTCTACGACTTTGTTCGCTTATAATAAATATATCATCTTTAGAATTCGTAATGGTTTCTAACATTCGATTAAAAATTACATCCAGCGAGGCTATATCAATTTTATCATTTGGAAACATTGCTTTTCCCACCCTCATACTATTGAATGTTGTTTGCCAATTCCACCTCAGCAAAATTGTGTCCAGATTTTTCGCATACGCTCTTTTGAGGATGTTAGCCTAGGTGCAGCCTTTCGTCTCATCTGGGTTTGAACTATACTGAATTTAGTACATTTTTACCATTCACTTCGCTACATGATAGAAGTGAGGATAAATTGCTAAAACGAGTTCACTCTATCTTTTTATTCATTTTATACTATAATACTTAACTATTATAGCATTAATAAAAAAAATTTTAATCAATTTCGTAACTACCATATAAATCGCTATATGTAAATTAAAGGAGATTATAGAATGAGAAATAACTATTTCACTGTCAAAGGTTATGGTGAGTCTGAAATAATCATCTCAAAGTCACGTTTTATCACTTATATTGATCGTGCCGAAACGGAGGAGGAAGCCCTTTTTTTTATCGACAAAATTAAGAAACTACATGCAAACGCTACTCATAATTGCTCCTGCTATATGATTGGGGAACATGACAATATACAAAAGGCCAATGATGATGGGGAACCTAGTGGAACAGCTGGCGTTCCTATGTTAGAAGTATTAAAAAAACAAGGTCTTAAAGATACGGTCGTTGTTGTTACCCGTTATTTTGGTGGAATTAAGCTCGGTGGCGGCGGCCTTATCCGTGCTTATGGGAAAGCAACAACGGAGGGGTTAATTGCGACACAAGTCGTCGAGAGAAAGCTGCATTATTTAATGAAAGTAACAATTGATTACAACTGGCTTGGCAAAGTCGAAAACGAAATCCGCGATTCTACCTATAGCCTACAGTCGATTGATTATGCCGAAAATGTTGAAATTTTTGTTTTCGTATTAAAAGAAGAGGAAGAGTTATTTATTGAATGGATGACAGAACTTACGAATGGTCAAGCCTTAACAACGCGCGGTGATGCACACTTTATCGAGTTTGTTCGAGGTGAATAGACATTTTTTAATTTACGAGCCCAGTATATGATAGTATAATATAGTAGATTGCAAATTTACAGATAATTCGTTAGCAATCTATTATCCCTACACTAGAGGAGAATCAGTATGAAAAAAAATAAAAAAGCAAAAGGTTCTTCTAAACTTTCGCTTATTATAAAAGTAACATTAATATTAGCATCATCTTTCCTAATTTGCGCAGCCACTTATGGGATGTACTTAACAAAAAAGGCCGAGCATGCTTTAACCATTTCTTATGAAGAAATTCCAGAACGTGAAATTCCAGAGCAACGTGAGGTAAAAGCAGAGCCTGCTCAAGATAATGTATCCATATTATTTTTAGGTGTGGACGACAGTGAAAAACGCGGACAAGGTGCAGACCACTCCCGTACAGACGCATTGTTACTTGCCACATTAAATAACAAAACAAAAACGGTGAAACTTTTAAGTATTCCCCGCGATTCATATGTATACATTCCACACGTTGGCTACCGAGATAAGATCAACCATGCCCATGCATACGGCGGTACGAAAGCAACAATTGAAACAGTTGAGGATTTATTCGATATTCCTGTCGATTATTATGTACGTATGAACTTCCATGCATTTATCGATGTTGTCGATGCATTAGGCGGGATTGAAGTAGATGTTCCATATAAACTGAATGAACTTGATGAAAACGATAAACGCACAGTTAATTTACAGCCCGGCTTACAAAATTTAAATGGTAGAGAAGCATTAGCATTAGCTCGTACACGAAAGTTAGACAGCGATATTGAGCGTGGTAAACGTCAGCAAGAGATCATTAAAGCAATCGCATCAAAAGCAGCATCGTTCACATCCATCACAAAATATGATGCCGTACTTGAGGCGGTAGGTAACAATATGAAAACAGACATGACCTTCGATGAAATGAAATCATTCATTAGCTACTTATCAAATGGTATGCCACGAATCGATGCATTAACATTAGAAGGCTATGATGATATGTCAACAGGCGTTTATTATTATAAACTCAAGGATGAACCATTAGAAGAAACGAAGAACATTTTACAAAGCCATCTTGGTCTGATCCCAGATTCCACTGAGCTTTCAAATAATAATTCGAATTCTTCATCAAATATTGAACACACACAAACTGAAAACAATTCAATTAACAACGTACAATAATAAATTGCAAAACACCCGAAAGAGTGAGTTAGTTTCGGGTGTTTTTTATTATGCCATTTTAATAGATATTTCTGCTGAACATCATAATATCGGTTCACTTTCACATCTTTTTTCTGGATTCAAGGCAGTCTTTCTACTGGTATTTCGGTTAATAGCCAATTCGCGTTTTAATAGCCGAAATTTAGGGGTTAATAGCCAAATTTGCCCCTGCCCTCCCCTAGCTCGCGAAAAAACCCAAAAAAACCGCCCACGTATAAAACGTGAGCGGTTTTTCGTTATTTATTAAAGATCCGCACTAAATTGAGTAACGGTTTATAGTTTTTACCTGCGAGCCCAATAATTTCTACCAATAACTCAATCGCTACGAGCAATACTGTAATAATGAGGATTGCGCCCCAAACACTCGCCATTGAGAAGATGATCGCGACTAAACCGAACATCGAAGCCATTGCATAAATTAATAATACCGTTTGGCGATGCGAGAATCCTAAATCTAATAAACGGTGGTGCAAATGCGATTTATCTGGATCCGACCATTTTTGTTTCATGCGGAATCGACGGACAATCGCAAAGAATGTATCTGAAATCGGTACACCTAGCATGATCACAGGGATAACAAAGGCAATAACCGTAACATTTTTAAATCCTAACAGGGCAATTACTGAAATCATAAATCCTAAAAACAGCGCACCTGTATCCCCCATGAATATTTTCGCTGGGTGGAAGTTGAAAAATAAGAAACCAATTGTTGCCGCAGCTAAAATAGATGCCATCGCAATAACAATTCCGTCCCCTAAAAGCATTGCAGTTGCTGCCATTGTTATTAACGCAATTGTTGAAACACCTGCTGCTAATCCGTCTAGACCATCAATTAAGTTAATGGCATTCGTAATCCCTACAATCCAAATGATTGTCAAAGGAATACCTAGCCATCCAAATGATAATACCCCACCAAATGGTAAATTAACTAACTCAATGTGAATTCCTCCAGCAAATACAACGATACAAGCAGCAACAATTTGCCCAAGTAGCTTTGCCTTTGCAGAGAGTTCACGCATATCATCTATAACACCCGTCAATACAATGATTGATGCGGCAATTAAAATCGCATATAAATATGGGCTTTGAAAATCCGTTACCACTTTTAATAAAATAATCCCAATCATAAATGCACCATAAATTGCCAATCCACCAAGGCGCGGCATTATGCGTGCATGTACTTTTCGATAGTTTGGCGCATCCACAGCACCGATTCGGATAGCTAAACGCTTCACAAGTGGAGTAAGTAAAATGGACGCTAAAAACGCCACGATTAGAGACACATAAATCATGTCTGTCCTCCTTAAAATAAGTAATCTTAAAAAGTCTACATTTGTATTCACCTTAAGTATAGCATGTACTTTACATAAAATATAGAATTAAAATCCGTTTGAGGTTTTGAGAAGTTTGGATGCAGCACTAAAATTTACTTATTTTAATCGGTTCATTTTAGTTATTCGTGCCACACGAACCCAATACATTCGCAATTTCATTTATATGTTTACAGCATAACCCTCATTAACAAATGGAATCTTTAATCCACTTTATAGATTTCTACACATGTTTTGGAAGGCAATCAAAGTTTCGACATGAATCTTCTGAGCTTTCTTGTAATTCCCTATCGTCTGGTGGTCTTTCTAGACAAAGTTTGATAAAATAATCTAGTGTCTACTAAATGAAAGTAGACCATTTTAAAGGAGCGTAAAATCATGTTCTCAATTTTCAAACGCAATCAAGAGCGAACGAGTGCTCGAGAGCTTAAGAAATACTACAAAACTGTAGAACAAATTAACAAACTAGAAGCGGTTTATAGTCCAATGTCGGATGAAGAGCTTCAAAATATGACATTTCAATTTAAAGAACGTATAGACAAAGGTGAAGAACTGGCAGCGATTATCCCTGATGCTTTTGCTGTTGTTCGTGAAGCCTCAAAACGCGTTTTAAACATGCGCCATTTCGATGTGCAATTAATCGGTGGCCTTGTCCTAGTTGAAGGGAATATCGCGGAGATGCCTACGGGTGAAGGGAAAACATTAGTGGCCTCCCTTCCATCTTACGTACGCGCATTAGAAGGTAAAGGCGTTCACGTCATTACGGTAAATGATTATTTAGCGAGACGTGACTTCGACCAAATTGGACAAATCCACCGCTTCCTAGGTCTTACTGTTGGATTAAACGTGCCAATGATGGAGCCTGATGCCAAAAAGGTTGCATACAACGCGGATATTACGTACGGTGTCGGAACAGAATTTGGTTTCGATTATTTACGTGATAACATGGCCTTTACCATTGCGGATAAAGTACAACGTCCGTATCACTTTGCCATCATTGATGAAGTGGACTCGGTATTAATTGACGAGGCGAAAACACCATTAATTATTGCTGGTAAAATGGGCGCAAATGAAGAGCTACACCGTATTGCAGCGATGCTTGCGAAACGTTTCAAAGTGGATGAAGACTATGATTTTGATGACGAAACAAAAGCTACTTCCCTAACAGATCAAGGGATTGAAAAGGTAGAAGCTGCATTTGGTATCGATAACTTATACGATTTGGATCACCAAACGCTTTATCATTATGTGATTCAAGCGGTTCGAGCACATGTTATGTTTGAGCTTGATGTAGATTACATCGTTCGTGAAGATAAAGTCGAGCTTGTCGATATGTTCACGGGTCGTATTATGGAAGGTCGTTCTCTTTCTGATGGTTTACACCAAGCGATTGAAGCGAAAGAAAACGTAACGATTACCGAAGAAAATAAAGCACAGGCACAAATTACGATTCAAAACTATTTCCGCATGTATCCGAAATTATCAGGGATGACAGGTACTGCGAAAACACAAGAAAAAGAAATTTTAGAAGTTTACGGGATGTCCGTTATTCAAATTCCGACAAACCGTACACGTAAACGTATTGACCAAACAGATTTAGTGTTCGAAACGACGGAACAAAAGTACGAACATGTTGTACAAGAAGTCATTCGTCGACACAAAACAGGACAACCTGTCTTAATCGGGACAACTTCTATTTTACAGTCTGAAAAAGTGGCTAGCTATTTGAAAAAACATAACTTGGATTTCCAACTTCTAAATGCGAAAACAGTTGAGCAAGAAGTGGAATTAATTTCACAAGCGGGACAAAGAAATCGTATTACAGTAGCGACAAACATGGCCGGACGCGGAACGGATATCGTTTTAGGTGATGGTGTTGAAGATTTAGGTGGTCTATATGTAATTGGTACAGAAAAGCACGAAAGCCGTCGTGTCGACAACCAATTGCGCGGTCGTTCAGGTCGTCAAGGTGACCATGGGGAAAGTCAATTCGTCCTATCTCTTGAGGATGATATGTTAAAGCGCTTTGCAAAAGAAGAAGTAGATAAATTCCGTAAAAAAATGATGACGAACACTGTTGGCCGCATTGAAAATAAAGAAGTTTTAGAGCTGGTTAACCGTACACAACGTATTGTAGAAGGTTCACACCTTGGTATGCGTGAATACAATTTAAAGCTAGATGACGTTATTAATGACCAACGTGGGATTGTTTATGACTTACGCGATACCATTTTAAAAAATGAAGACATTCTTTCACTATTAGTTCGTATGATGTATGAAACAATTGACTTTGCGATTCGTGATAATGCCCCTGAGGACAAAAATACTTCTGAATGGGATTTCGACAAGATGGAAAGAACGGTCAACTCCTTATTTTTAACGCCTGTTACAATTGACCGCGATGAAACAAAAGTTACGAAGCTATTAGATGCTGTTGATCCCTCTGTAAAAGAATTAAAGGTAGTGATCGAGAGCTTTGCAGATAATGAACAAATGATGGGAGTTATTCCTCAAGTGATGCTTAGTCTCATTAATAATATGTGGGTAAAACATTTAGAGCAAATGTCTCACCTAAAAGAAGGTATCGGCTTGCGTCACTATCAACAAGAAGATCCGATGCGCATTTACCAACGTGAAGGATTAGAACTATTCGGGAAAAACTATCAAGAACTTCGCCGCGGTATTGTAGAAGAACTTGTTACATTTATGAAAAACTTAAAGATGAACGTGGAGGAATAAAACATGGGTTTATTTGATTTATTTAGAAAAGGCGATAAAGTCGGTAAAGATAGTGCAATCGATTCGAAATCAATTGTACAAACAAATGGAAATGCTTCTAAAAACGATGCAGACCGTGATGTTGTAACAAAACTTTCTTATCATCCAGACTGGAATGTTCCTCAAGAACAGCAATATGTATTTAATTTCTTAGCAAATGATTTAGCACCATTAAAACCAAATCAATTATCATTATCAGCAATTAATATTGATCCAAACCCTGTAAATGGTTCATGGAACGTAAAAGCATTTTTCCGTTCTTCTTTATCAGAAGCAATTGAGCTTGGTGATATTGAACTTTTAATTTTAGATAAGAACGATAATCGTTTAGCTTCTCATTATTTCAACTTTAAAGAATTAGGTGTAATTCCAGCTGAAAGTGCGCGTCCTTGGATTTTCACTTTCCCAACATCAGCAATTACAGCGGAAGAAATGCCTGAAGAAGGATGGAAAATTTCATTCAACCTTTTATCATTACGTGGGCATCAGTTAGATCTGGATGAAACGTGGCAAAAACAGCTTCCGAAAGAAGAGCAAGATAAATTAGCTGATATCGTGAAAACTTTGCCGAAGCTTGGCAAAACAGAAGTAAACTTCACAGGCTTACAAGCGAAGTTAAACAACGATAAGAGTTTACATGCTTCTATTTTCATCCGTAACGGTCATGATAAAGCGATCAACTTAGAGCAATTACCTCTTGAAATTGTTGATGCTCGCGGTATCGTTGTTGCGAACGGTTCATTTAAGCTAGATCCAATCTTAATTGTTCAACCTAACACAACAAAGCCTTGGACATTCATTTTCCCAGCGGATTTAGTAAAAGTAAAAGGCATTGATCTATCACGTTGGACAGCACGTGTACCTCAATAGTCTATAAGGTTTATGAAAACCCTCCATTATTCATCTAGAATGGAGGGTTTTTTATGATTATCCTTCTGAATGACAATCCTATCTAACACTTTTTAGGTTTTATCCGTCACTTTTTGAGTTTTATCCAACACTTTTCGGATTTTATCCATGACTTTCGACATTTTATCCACCACATTTCAATTTCTATCCACCACATAAAAAAATCCCCCAGCCTATTTTATAATAGACTGAGAGATTGGACTGTCGCAATTGTGTATGATAGCTATGTATGTTATTAAGCCTCTGGTGTGAAGCTTGCAATGCGTTTTGCGCCGATGTATTTATTTCCCCAGTAAGCTCTATCATCAACATCTGATTTCATTACACCTTGGCTTGTTGAAGCATGGATGAATTCACCATCGCCGATATAAATACCTACATGTGAAACGCCTTTACCTGTCGTATTAAAGAATACTAAATCGCCTTCTTGTAAATCGCTTTTCTTAACGGCTGTACCTTGTCCATACATTCCCGAAGTCGTACGATCTAAAGATCCAATACCTACTTCTTTAAATACTTGGCGTACATAACCAGAGCAATCGAAACCATTTGACGAAGTGCCACCGTATGCATAACGTACACCTATATATTTTGACGAGACTGATTTTAACTCATCTACTGAGTATGCTGCCGATGCAGAAGCTTTGTTTTCATCAACTGGAATGAAGAAGAGGACAAATGCCGCAGCCAAAGTAAATATTGTAGTACGTATTAGTTTAAAATAATTCATCGTGTTCCCCCAACATATCAATTAATTTTCTGAAAACTCAACTGTTATTAGGTTAACACGTGATCTCACAACGCAACATTACATTTGTGTAACAATACAGTAACGCAACCATTTTCATGTAATAATTGTACATTTACTGCATATACCCTTTATTTACGCGTTTTAAACCTTTTTTTCTCCAAGTTATTTTTGTTATATTTGTAACATTACTACCATTCTTCGCGTTTTTTGTTACATTTGTAATATTACTCGTTATAAAAAGCCCTGAAGATTCTGTAACATAAGCCTATTTAGGTGCATGAGGTGTCCTCACAAATCTATCTGACTAAAAGAAGATACATAGATTCCCATCAAAATGAAAGATTCTACATATCCCCCAATATATTACTGTACGTTATTTAAGCGTTTGAAAGAAACAATCCGTTCAGCCCAGTATTTTGTTTTTACATTGGCGACAACGACCCCTTGGGAGCCCGCATGGATAAATTCATCATTACCAATATAAATACCCATGTGTGAAATGTTTGGGATAAATGTATTTTTAAAGAACACTAAATCTCCCGGCAAAGGTGTTTTTACTTTTGTTGTGTCCTGCTGAAAGTACATTAAGCTACTTTTGCGTGTTAGGTTTATTCCTGCTTGTTGATAAACATAGTTAACAAATCCACTACAATCAAAACCTGCCATTGTATTTCCACCATAAACATATGGAACCCCTAACGACTGATTCGCGACTATTAATACTTGATTGTACTTTTGTTGTGAAGCAGCATTGATCGGCGTAGTAATTTCCTGTTCATTTGCTAACTGCTTTGCAATCGCTTCATCTGCTGTTTCTTTAAATTCAATGACTGCCTCAACTTCATCTACAGTCGCTTCTTCTTTCGCATTTGCTTGCTGAATTTTCAACTTTTGTCCTACTTGAATCGCATCGGACTCTAATGCATTCCATTGTTTCATATCGGAAACTGTCGCATTATATTTCTTAGCAATATTCGTTAAATTATCGCCTTTTGCAACCGTATAAAATTGTGTTTTATTAGCTGTTGAGTTATTTTCTTTATCTATTGGTTTTCCCGTTACTTTATCGGGCATTGCAACGATTAATTTTTGCTCCAAAAAAATGCTGTCATCAGATAATTTATTCCATTGCTTTAACTGTTGGACCGTCGTTTTGTGAGTTGATGCGATTTTTGTTAAATTATCGCCTTTTTGCACGGTGTATGTAGCTGCATCAACATTGGAAGCGACCAAAAATACGGATGTAAATAATGCACCTGATAATAATGTTTTCCACTTTTTTTGCATAATGAGAGCTCCTAACTATTCTAATCAATTACGCCTCGGCGTAATTGCGTCCAGATTTTTTTCGAGCTCGCTCGAAAAACTCCCCTAAAAAATCTGTGACATCCGCCGGGGCTTGGGTCAACACGATGTTGATCACAAAGGCGTTGTCACAGGACGTGACGGGTTTAGCCTTTATCCCCCTATTCAGCCAGGGGTTGAACCCTGCTGAATCAAGTGAAATTTACTCTATATGCCCATTCTACTGAAAAATATGCTACAAATACAACATGCCATAAGGTCGATTCTATTATAAATTTCGATTTATTAATGAATATTCTATCATTTGTGAAGTGATTAATAGCGTTCATGTCGAAATCCCAACTTTTGTTATCGAAAAATAATAAAGTCCCTTTCATTTTTAGTATTTTTATGATAGAATAATCAATTGTGATAGGGTTTAAATTTTTTGAAAGTTTTGCATTTTCAAACTAAAAGGAGTTTTATCGAAATGAAGAGCAATACAAATTTTATCCGTGACAATATTGCGGTCGGATTTATGTTATTCGCTTTATTTTTAGGCGCGGGTAATATCATATTCCCACCACTATTAGGTCAAATGGCCGGAGAAAATATTTTTGTATCAATGGTTGGGTTTTTAATTACAGGGGTTGGATTACCTCTTTTAGGAATTATCTCCGTAGCAAAAAACGGTGGTGATTTGGAAGTTTTAGCTGGCCGTGTGAATCCATATTTCGGTATCGTATTCACTTCAATTGTTTATTTATCAATTGGTCCGTTCTTTGCAATCCCTCGGACAGGCGCCGTTTCTTATTCAATCGGAGTTGCGCCATTTCTATCGGAATCAGCACAAGGCAGTTGGATTCCATTATTCCTTACAACATTAGTTTTCTTCGGAATATCATTTTATTTAGCTTCTAATCCAACGAAGATTGTTGACCGTGTCGGGAAGTTTTTAACACCTGCCCTACTGTTTGTCATTATTTTACTTGCTGCGAAAGCCTTCTTAACACCACTAGGCGAAATTGGCGAGTCACAGGGCGCATACATTAACAACGCATTTGGCGAGTCCTTCATACAAGGGTACTTAACAATGGACGTGCTCGCATCACTCGTATTCGGGATTGTTATTGTACAAGCCCTTGCATCACGTGGGATTACGCAAAAGGCACAGCAAATTAAAATTACTATTTTTGCTGGTATCGTTGCTGCATTAGGCTTAGCATTCGTTTATGTTTCACTCGGTTACTTAGGTGTAACAAGTGTCGATTCCATTGGCTTCCACGATGATGGTGGTGCGATTATTTCATTAGCAGCCAATGCTCTCTATGGCGATTTCGGTAACATTATTTTATCTGCTACGATTATTTTAGCTTGCTTAACGACTTCTGTAGGTTTATTTTCAGCGAACGCTACATTTTTCCATAAGATTTTCCCGAAAATTTCTTATAAAGCGTACTTAGTTGTTTTTGCGGTATTTAGTTTTGCTGTATCCAATTTCGGATTAGCAAATTTAATCAATATTTCGTTACCAGTTTTAGTAGCGATTTATCCGATTGCAATAGTATTAATGATCTTTGCCTTGTTTGGTAACCTATTCAATCATGCACCGAGCGTTTATGGCGTCGCACTGATTTTCACAGGTGTTGTTGCGTTATACGATGGAATCAAACAAACAGGTGTAACAATTCTCGCCTACGAAAACTTCCTATCCATCTTCCCATTTTATGAACAAGGGATTGCTTGGGTAGTTCCTGCATTAGTCGGCGGTGTAATTGGCTACATTATCCACATCGCAAAACGCTAGGCATCACTAGAAAAACCTCCTTACAAAGGGTATTGAGTTTACACGACTCAATACCCTTTTTCTTTTTCAAAAAACAATTAAGAGGTTTGATTTGCGATTATTTGTGCAATGGTAGTAAAAGACATATTATAATAGATAGGATATTAGGAAATTTTGAGGTGAGATTATGTTAAAAAGACAACTTTCTGCATTATTATTTTTCATTTTATTTTTAACGATTCCTTTCACGACCCTAGCAAGCCCATTAGACGAAGCAAAGCAAACGGTTAAGGATCTATATGTTGGGGATATTCACGGCAATGTCGACAAGGCTACTTCTATTGAAGCACTGATTGGCATGCTTGATCCCTATTCAGCCTATTTCACAGAAGAAGAATTTGAAGAATACATTAACGCCGTTGATTTAACATCGGTAGGAATTGGTGTAGTCATCGAAAAAGTTAATGCAGGCATTTTGATTACGCAATTAATTGATGGTGGGAGCGCAAAAAAATCTGGGCTTGTTGTCGGGGATATTATTACTACGGTAGATGGAACTTCTACTGTTTCAATGACAATTGAGCAAGCGAGCTCTCTTATTAAAGGGAAAGAAAATACAAATGTGGCGGTAACAATTTTACGTGAAGACGGGACAATTATGAAAATGACACTCGTTCGTAATGCATTCTCGTTACCGAATGTTACAACAGAACTGCTTTATGGGAAGGTTGGCTATATTTCTTTAAGTTCTTTCTCAAACGATACGGCTTCCTTAATTTCAAAAGCAATTACTTCATTAAAAAAGCAAGGTGCACAGTCGTTTATTTTAGATTTACAAAATAACGGTGGTGGCTATGTTACAGCAGCCGAACAATTAATCGGGATGTTCCCTAATACGAAAAATGCTTATAAATTGCAAGAATCTACAGGTATTTCTAATGTACGCGCACTTCAACAAGCGGTGAAATTCCCTGCGAATACGAAAGTGCTAATCAACAAATTAAGTGCAAGTTCTTCTGAAATGACCGCCGCTGCGTTACTAGACCAAAAAGCAGCAACTTTATACGGTCAAAAAACATACGGCAAAGGCTCGATGCAAGCGTTTTATGAACTATCTGATGGTGGTATTTTAAAACTAACAATTGGTCATTTCCTCGGTCCAGCCAACACGATTATTAATAATGTTGGGGTAAAGCCAAATGTCGTAACAACAGGAAATCCATTATTCCGAGCACATTATGATGCAATAACTTCAAATCTCACTAATTACAAAGAACATACTGGTCAAAAAAGTGTGTCTGCTACAAAGCCTTTTACTGTGAATTTCACCAAGCCAGTCGCTGACAAAATTAATACTTCTTCAGTAGAATTAGTCGAGCTAGGTGGTCAGGTCATTCAAGCAACGATTACAATGCAGCAAAATAAGCTACTTGTCACACCGGTTCAGCCTTTAGATGACGAGAAAGATTATGCGTTAATAGTTCATCCAAAGGTTAAAAATAACAAAGGTAAAACATTACAACAAGGCATTTATTTGCCTATTCAAGTAACGAAATAAGAAAAAAACTGCCCCATTTCCTTAGATCAAGGTTAGGGCAGTTTTTTTATCTTACTAATTTACGTGCATCTGAAAAATAAATATGAGAAATCTCTTCCGCAAGTTGCTGTGGATTTGATTTATTTGTCAATAAATTGGTTAATGTTAAACGTTCCATTGACCCGACCAAACTCTCTGCTAATACATGCGAATCAACATGCTGTGCAACATCATAATCTTGGAAATTTGTTTCAATAACATTCACCAAGTTCATTACAAGTCGTTCCTTCAGCGCCACTGATTGCTCCGTGTCATAAAACCCTATTTTTGTTAAACTTGGGTTCTCAATGAAATAATCAAAAATTTGCTTTAAATGTTCTTGAATTTTATGATTTGTAGCGTTATTTGTTATCGTATGTACAGTATTATTTGAAAAAATTTGGTTCAGACCATTTTGGAATTTTTCGTTTAAATCATTAAATAACGACTCTTTACTTTGAAAGTACAAATAAAACGTCGGCTGCGTTAAATCCGCCGCCTTCACAATATCACTAATTTTTGTTTGGTGATATCCGTATGTAGAAAATAGATCAACTGCCTTCTCCAACAATAACTGTTTGCTTCTTTCTCCATTTGAGTTTACTTTGCGTCCTCTAGCCACACTTCTCCACCCTTTTCTCTCTATATTTAGATGTTTAGTACGTTATAATTACCAAATATTTCACATTTATTATATATTAATTATCTTTCAAAATAAAGCTATCTATCATAAATATAACATTTTCTTTTTAATTTAGTAGTCCATTTATAATATTTATAAGTATCATTTAACAATGTCACAATTATTCTACTTGTAATTTTCACAAAGTTTAAATCACCCATGCAAAGATTTGTCTCACTATAAAGATTACGTTTGTATGACATTCCATATAAGATTACGATTTCTCCTATTATTCAATCAAATAAATTGCTAAAATGTTAGTAGATTGAAAGGAGCGTGAATTTGTGTTTAAAAAAATAGTTGGACTCGCTATCGCCGCAACGCTATTCTTGTCCATTGCAACACAATCGAAATCGTACGCAAATGATATACAAGGCCATTTAATGGTCCACGAACTTACATATTGGGCAAATTTAGACGTTATTCGCCCAGATCCCAAGGGGAATTACAATCCAAACCGCGCCGTTACTCGTGGGGAATTCGCATCCTACATTACACGCGCACTGAATTTACCAGTATCAACTATGCATGTATTTAAAGATTTAAAGCCTGGTGAGGATCGCACACTTGAAATTCAAGCGGCTGCTGGAGCAAATATTTTAAGCGGTTATCCTGATGGCACTTTCCGTCCAAATGAAAAGATTACCCGTCAACATATGGCAGCACTTTTACAAAGAGCTTTAAATTACTCGGGAGTTCCGTTATCTGGGGCACCACTTACGTTTAAAGACAATAATAAAATAGGCGATCAATTCAAGCCTGCTGTAGCGACGAGTGTATATTACAATATTATTCGCGGCTCACAAACGTCTAAAGGTATTGTTTTCGATCCACAAGGGTCTTCAACAATCGCTCATGCATCTGCATTTTTATACCGTATGAACACAACGATTGAGCAGTACGGTGCAGGGGCAGATGAAGGAAACGACGATGAAAATGAAACAGAAGTACCGCCTACTTCACCAACTCCACCACCAACGAATCCAAGTAGTTATTATATTGGAAAATTATCAAATGGAGAAATTACAAAAAATCCGACTGTTTACTTCAATTATGAACAAGCAGAAGCGGCACTTAAAGGCGCTTCAGCACAACTGATTTTTAAAGGCGATAAAATCGTCCATATGCCAAGTGGTATTGCATCTGCGGCAGATACAGCGGCCAATACTGTCACGATTTATGCAGATAAAGAATTTAAAAAATCGTTAACATATGCAGTAGAAGGTTCGGAGCTAAAATACCATAGCAGCAATGGCAGCTACGCAATCGTTCAGCTCGCTGATACGAAAGGCTATGCAAAAATGGATGAAGTGACATTAACACCTACAGGCTTAATTAAAGGACAAAATTATTATTTCATAGCAGGTGGCTTTTTAACACATAAAACGTATAACCATATAAAGCAAACGTATTATGGGGAATATGTTGTTGGCGAAGCACCAGCCTTTATGAAACCTAACGTACATTATTATAGTCAGGACGGGGTTAACTTTTATAGCGATGTGTTGTTAACGAACAAGGTCGGCACGCATTACCCGTATTTCCAATTTACTACGCTGCGCCAACATTCGAACTATACAGCGGAAGAATTAGATACGATGATTATGACAATGCTTGAAGAACGCCAAACAACAACTGGACAAGCTCGCTATGCCAATGCAACAGTTGAATCTCGTTTAATCGGGATGGGTGCATTATTAAAGCAAGTAGAAGCTTCACATAACGTCAATGCGCTCTTCATTTTATCGGCAGCAATGCATGAGAGTGATTATGGAATTAGTGTTAACTCTATGGAGAAAAACAATATTTTCGGCATTAAAGTGTATGACTCGGATACGACATTAGGCACTGCTTACCCAAGCCGTGATGAAAGTGTTATGGCGTTTTTAAATCAATATGTTAATTTAAACTATGCACCACAATCAGGTAAGTTCGCGAAAGGCGTCGCTCCTGGTAACAAAACAGCGGGAATGAACGTCCATTACGCATCAGATCCGTTCTGGGGTAGTAAAATTGCCGGACATATGTACCGCATGGACAAGCGTTTCGGTCAAAAAGATTTCAACCAAGTTAAACGTGCATTCGTTACAAATAACGGCGATTTAGTCAATGCGCGTGCAGAAGCATCAGCAACTTCTACAAAACTATTTACGTTCCAACCTAAAAATATTGGCGAGACAGCCGTATTTGGCTATCCTGTTGCGATTGTAGAAGAAATGACAGGCGATGATGGCTATGCATGGTACAAGCTTTTATCGGATGAAGTCCCACCATCACAATATGTTTGGGTTCGCTCAGATTTAGTGAAAGTAATTCCGAATAACTAACTTTTAAATGAAAACGAAAAAGCACCTAAGTCGCGAATTCATGCGACTTTGGTGCTTTTTGTATTATTTAGGAGATGAAATCGGCTAGTAATTGTCTAGTTTTGGCTATTAAATCGTAGTTTGGCTATTTCCGGCAGTAAAACGGCTAGTAAGTCCCTTAAGTTGGCTAGTATGAGATGATATTTGGCTATTACAGCAACTAGTTTGGCTAGTTTCTCACATACTTCGGCTATTAACCGCAACACTCACTTTTTCATCCTTTCGATAAACGAAAAGGACAATCCCAGCTAGCGGTAATCGTCCTTTTCATTTTCATTTTACTATATATGAATTATTGAACGCGACTAATGAATGTTGCTAAGTCCGTTAGCTTTACATGATCGTTAATACCGAATGTGCCATCACCTTTACCTAATGTGATGCCGTTTGATGCTAAAATAGAAATATCATTTGAAGCATAGTGAGATTTAGAAACATCCGTAAATGTTACAAAGTTCCCATTTTGCTCCAAATTAAATGCTGCAACTAAAACCTTTGCTAATTGAGCACGTGTGAATGGTGAAGCTGGATTGAATTTTCCACTTTCATCGCCTGTAAATACGTTCATTTTATGTAATGCCGTTACTGCACCCGCATATTTTGAAGTCGATTTAACATCTGCAAATGGCGTGTTTGTGTCCGAAGTATCTAACCCTAACGCTTCTGCTAACTGAATTGCGACTTCACCACGAGATGCATATATTGAAAAATCAATCGCTGCATCTTTTACTTCCCCTACTGATGCAACCACTTTCCCATTGTCAAAACTCGCGACACGTTTTGCACCGACATAGCGTTTTGCCCAATAAGCTGAATTTAATTTCGCGACCGTTACACCTGTGCTTGTTCCAGCATGAATAAATTTATTATTGCCTAAATAAATTCCTACGTGCGAAACACCACCCGTTGTATTAAAGAACACTAAGTCCCCCGATTTTAAATTAGCTTTTGAAACGGCTGTTCCTTGTTTATACTGCTCAGAAGCTGTACGGTTTAAGTCATGTCCTAGTTTGTTAAAAACGATACGTGTATACCCTGAACAGTCTAAACCTTTTGCTGTAGTCCCTCCGTATACATAAGGTACCCCAATATATTGATGTGCTACTTTTGTTAATTCTGAAGTTGATGCTGCTTGTGCTGTATTTGTATCCGTCCCTGCAAAAATCATAAATGCTGCAAAGATCGGTAATAAAATTCTTTTTTTCACGAATCTATGAAACTCCCTTCGAAAACCAGGCTTTTTTTAACCCATGAATAGAGTATCATATATATTCACCTTATAATTTTTCACTTATGTAACAGTTGTACAAAAGTTACACCAAAAACAGAAGTGACGAATTTTATAACACAAACGAGAATATTCAATTCTCAAAGTATGGAATTCCCACTTCAAATCCCACCTCCGTAATATTAATGTAATATAGCGAACTACATTTTACCATTTAAAATGGTAATTATAGGTATCTTTGGAATGTATAGTTTCCCTTGGCAAGTTACTGTGGACAAAGTTAATCAAGGACCTGAGGATGAATCCATGCTCGTACAGATTTTATGGAAAAGTGCTTAGAAAAAATAGCCAGCGTTCCCCAAATTTTAATCGGAGGAGCACTGGCTACTATTTTTTTTACCTTGCACAAACTAATTTATTATAGCCCTAATTCAAATACATAGTTTTGCAATAAATTGTAATTGGCGATGAGTATTTTTTGCTCTTCTGTTAGCTTTTCATATGCTTTCAGTGCCGATTTCGTTTTAGATTCAAACGTACGTAAACTAGAATCGATATCCTCAATTTGCTTTATTACAGATTTGGCCACTTTAATATCTTTTTCGGCTTGCTTTAAAATATCATAGTTTTGCACTTGGCGTTTTGAACTAGATGGAAGTTCTTTGTATGCCTCCGCTGCCTTTTCTACATCCTCAATAAATGTGCTCGAGTTTCTTGATAAAGAAGCAATAATCATCGTCACTTTTTGGATATCCGTCACGTCTAATTGCGCTTCTTGTAATTTATAATAGTTTGTTACTTTTAACTTCTCATCACCTGATAGGCGGTCATACGCTAATTTCGCCGCTTCTAAGTTACCTAAATAATATTTATCACTTGGTTTTAATTTATCAATTAGCTGATACACATAAATAACATTCGATAAGTTCGAATATTTATCGATATTCGTTACGTAACTTTGTTGCTTAGAATCTAGCTTTTTCAGCGCTGCATTCACTTTATCAAACTGACGAGTTAAATCATTACGTGGGTTGCTTAAGCCTTCAATCGCATCAATCGCAGCTTCTACTGGCTTAATATATTTTTCCTGCGCTTTTAATTCATCATATAATGTTACTGCTTTTTTATTCGCAGAACTTAATGCTTTATATGCTTGGCTCGCCTCTTTTACCTTCGCAATAAATTCATTCGGTGAAGCAGAATTTAAAGCACGAATTAATGCATCAACCGTTGCGCCTCCTGTCACATTAAGCTCATGGTCTTGTAGCACAGATAAATTTGATATTTTTGCTTGTTGATCTGCTGGCAATGCATTAAATAGTGCGCGAGCCGCTTGCGTATCTGCTACAAACGTTTTACTCGATGATTTAATGCTATTAATCGCATTCATTACATTGTATAGTGCCTTTAGCTCGCCTGTTAATTTCTCGCTGTTTAGTAATAAGCCGCGCTCTGCCTGAGTCAGCTTTTCATAAGCCTTTTCTGCACTTTTATATTTTGAAATAAATGTACGTGCATTTGATGGATCAAGCACTAAAATACTCGCATCTAATGTTAAAACAGGCTTTACCGAACGTTCACGAGTCGTTAAATCTTTATAGTTTGTTACAAGTTTTTGCTGCGATTTATCTAACGCATCATAAGCATTGCGAGCTGCTGTTAATTTTGCGATATAATCTTCCGCTGTTGGAATCGCTTCTTTAATTAATGCCACCACTTGTTCCGCGCTCGTCATATTGTCTTCTGCAACCGTTAATTTTGAATAATTATGAACTAATGCTTGTTCAGCTGTTGTAAGAGCATCATATTCCGCACGAATTGCCGCTGTTTCAGTTTGATACGTTTTACTACCTACTTTTAACTTATCAATACGGTCAATTAAGTTCGCGATTTTTAGCACAGGCTGTAATTTTGCAGCATAATTATACACATTATCTTTTTGCTTCTGTGTCAGCTTTTGGTATGCCTTTTCAGCAGCAATAACTTTTTTAGTATAGGTTTTATCTGTATTAGTTGGTAACTTCTCAATTAATGTAAACACTTTTAATGACGCTTTATAGTCTTTTTCAAGAGCTGTTAATAAAGCGGCATTTGTTACACTACGTTTCGTTGTAGAATCCATCTTCTTATATTCAGCTGTTAGTACTGCAAGCTCATCCATAAACGCTTGGCCTGTTTTCGAGCTAAGTGCATCAATTTTCGTAATCATACTTTCAGCAGCACTAATAATTACTTGGAAGGCTGCCAATTTTGGACCATATTCTTTTAGTAAACGTTCTTTTGCCTTCGTTGGTACATCTACAACTGGTACACCTGATGTTAATGTTTGGAACGTTTGCTGTGCAGTCGTAACCTTTTCACGGAAATCTTTCGCCGATGAACTAATTTTATCAATGTCGAGCATTAATTGAGCAACTGGTAGATATTCTTTCAAAACACTAGAATTATTCACTACTTCTTTTAAATTTGCTGGCAATTTTTCATACGCTGTATTGGCTGCAATTACTTTCTTCGCAAAATCTCTCGCGCCAAAATCAAGTTTTCCAATTAAATCAACTACATTTAATGCGGATTTATATTGGTTTTCTAATGCCGTTAATTGCGCAATATTTTTCACTAATTTTTTACCATTCGATGAAAGCGCATTATAATCTTTTCTGATTTCTGCTAATTCTACTAAGTTGACAGCATCTTTCACAGCTAAAATTCGCGCATCAATATCCGAAGCGTCTTTATTTTCATTGACTAAATTATTTAATTTCGTTTCTAATGAGGCTTTCATCGTAACTAAATTCGTTACATCTGCCGCTTCTAAATTAGATGAAGTAGCTAATGAATCCCATGTTTCCAACTTTGTCTTTGCATCCGTTAAATCATTCGCATACGTCGGACTTGTACTATTCAATGCCATAATCGACGCGGCGATTTCCTTATAAGGTGTAAGTCCCGTCAAACGCGCACGATTCGTAACGAGCGGTTGATCCGCTTGAGGTATTTTCGAATAGTCTGCAATCGCTGTATTTGTTTTTGTAATAAAGTTTGTAACATCTCTATCTGCTGTTGCCACTGATGTAGTTGATACAGCTGTTGAAATGTCGTTAATTTGCTTAATCACCACAGCGGCTGAAGAATTAGATTTTTCCCATGTAGCGAGTAAATCTAAATCATCCTTTTTTACATATTTGCGATCTGTCTTTAAATCGTTATATGCCGCGCGTGCTGCTGATATTGCCGTATCCGCATTTACAATCGTAATATCGTTAATTTGTTTTTCGACTACTATCGCCTTTTCGACAGCCTTTTCCATCTCAATTAATTTACTTGCATTGGATACTAAATTTTTTAAATCATTGCCAAGTGCATTGTATGCCATTCCTACGTCAACTAACTTTTCTCGGCTTTGATCGGTATTAATCATCATTTTTGCTAAATTATCAATATCATCCATCACCGCTAGTACTACGATAAAATCATCTACCTCATCATAGTTCTCAACTAATTTCTTTTGGAAAGGATTGAGTGCTTCATAACTTTTTTGAATCGCTGTCATTTTTGAACGGAAAGTTGATGGTGTTGTAGGTGGTTTCGTAACCATTTCTTCTATTGATTTTTCAACCGCTACTGCTTTCAATAAATCTGTTTCTGCATTTTTGATTGTATTTTCGACGTTTACATTATTTTCAACGATTTGAATTTTTGTTAGTGCTTTTGTTTGTGTGTCGAGAGCAGTGAATGCTGTACGTGCTTTTGATACGTCTGTTTCAAAGTCTAATTTATTAACAGGGGTCGCTTCTTTTGCTTCTAAAAGAGGGGCGATAAATTCCTTAATAAATTCTTGTATAGGTTCAATAACTATTAATTTATTTGCTAAATTCGTTAAATTCGCCTCTGTCACTATTGCTTCCATAAAATCATCCGTGCCAGTGCTACTATAATACTTTAATGTAGATAAGAAATCTGTTGCATTTTTAGGTGAATTTTGCGCAGCATTGGATATGTCATCCTGGCTTTCTGTAAATTTCTCGTGTAAAGCGACACGATCATCTTCTGCTTTTTTCGTATCAGCAATTAAATTCGTGTTCATATTCGTTAATTTATCCATTGCTAGTTTCAAACTTGTCGCATTTTTTTTATGATTTTGATATTGCTCTAAATACTTTATTTTCGCATCAATTAACGCTAGTAAATTATCATTTTCGGCATTCAGTAGATCTTTATCAGCCTGGCTCAAAGTATCAAAATTTCTTCTTATAACAGCTACGGTCTCAGTAGATGCTTCTTCAGTAACTGTCTTAAAGCTATTCAATAAACTTTCTGCCGTTGACGCCGCCACTACGTTATATGGAATTGATTCCTCATTTGTATTCACTTTTTCTATTACATTCGCATGTGCGACCGCTCCAGGTACCAATAACATTCCTGTTAAAACCCCGATTTGTACATTTTTTTTCATCGTGTCATCCCTCTCTACTTATGTATCCGAACAATTTCTCTTATTTTAGCGAGTGTCATGAATTTGATTTTGCGAATACACAAAGTTGAATTCGGACACAATTAATCTACTACTTCTTACTACTAATATCGGCCTAGAGCACTATTATTCAAGTAAATTATTATTAAAAAAGTCACCCTCTCCAATGAATAGGGCGACTTTTAAAGTTAGTTTCTTCCGTAATATTCAACAATTCCATTATAAATAGATTGTGCGAATGATTCGATGTACTGATCACTTAGTAGCTTTGCACGATCTTCTGCATTACTTACAAATCCAAGCTCCAAAAGGACAGCTGGTATTTTTAGATTTTTAATAACAACAAAGTCCGCACGTTTCACACCACGATTAGACGTACCAACATTTTTAACGATTTCGTTATTAATATTCGTTGCTAACACGACATCTTCTTTTTCATTTTCATTTGATGTAACGCTATAATACGTCTCCGTTCCTTTGGCAGAAGCGTTTGTTGCGGAATTCGCATGAATACTTACAAACATTTCCCCATATTGATTCGTTGCAAATTTATGTCGTTCATCAAGTGTCGGGTATGTATCCCCAGTACGCGTCATCTTTACATTCGCGCCATCCGCTTCTAATTTTTGCTTCACTAATTGGCTTACTTTAAATACGATTGACTTTTCAACAGCTTGCCCACTCATTGTTCCAGGGTCTTTCCCACCATGTCCTGGGTCAATAATAATAACGCGGTCCTTTACTGGGTTTGCCATCGTATTTTTTAACCGTACAAATCGTTTATCCACATAACCAACCGTACCTTGATAATCGATTTCTACCCAATGACCTGCAAATGATAATACATTAACACTCGTTCCTCGATCAATTTTCCCGAGTGAAGTCGCGCTTGCTGCATCACTTTCACGGATATTTAAGCCATTTACCGTTGCAATGGCGATTGTTTCTGTATCCGTTGTCGGAATTTCGATTGGTTGTTCTGTTGGTTGTTCTGGCATTTCTTCAGTCGGTACTTCTGGTGTATCTGGTTGTACTTCAGATGGTTCTTTCGGTATTTCTTCAACTGGTTTTTCTGGCTTTATTTCAGTCGGCTTTTTCGGTTCTTCTTCAACCAATTCTTGCTCTGTTTTTGTATATTCTTTCGCTACAAATGCGAATTGACCGTTGTAAGCAACTTTCAACCAGTACCCTTGCTCTTCAAATACCGAAAGTTCCTTACCTGTATTCACCTTGCCTAATATGTTCGTTGCATTGACACTTGATGCACTTGATCGAACATTTAAATTATCAACTGATACAAAAACTTTGCTGATTGCATCTGATTCATTCGGAACTTTCCACTCTTGAATAGGGAGGTCTAATCGGTACTTTTCTGATGAAGCGCGTGCAACGAATGATGAAAATTGTGCACGTGTTACAGCATCCTTTGCACTATATTTCGTTGCATTGGCTGTCCCATTCGTTATTCCATTATAGTAAATCGCTGCAATATATTTATAATACGTATCACTTGCTGCGACATCATTAAATGGTAGCGGTAATTTTTCCGTTTGTTCGATATTTAATTGAAAAGCAGTTGCCAATACTTTGCTCATTTCATTGCGAGTAAGTGGTGTTTTCGGTGCGAATTTTCCAGGTGAGTATTCGCTAAAATAGCCTAGCTCAACTGCCCGCTCGACATAGCCTGATAATGCAGCACTTTTCTTTAAATCAATATCCGAAAAGGATGATTTTTTTACGACTAATGGCTTTTCACCCGTCGCCACAACGACCATCTTCGCAGCTTGTCCGCGCGTTACTGAATCTGATGGCTTGAAGACACGTTTACCATTTTCGATGGAGCCTTCTAAAACGCCTAATTCAATCAAATATTGAATTTCACCATAGGCCGGATGCGATGAGGATAGATCCGTGAAAGTAATAGACGCTTGTGCATTTTGAACATTAAACATTGAAAATATGAGAATGACTAATAGAAAACTGATTTTTTTAATAGACACCAATGAACCTCCTCGAGCGAATTTATCAATTACGCCTCGGCGTAATTGTGTCCAGATTTTTTTCAAGCTTGCTTGAAAAACTCCTCTAAAAAATCTGTGACATCCGCCGGGGCTTAACTTGATTCAGCTGGGTTTGAATCTCAACTGAATAGAATTGCCTATTTATCTTTTATCCCCATTTATTGAAGTAGGGGAAAACTGCTGAATAGAGTTACTATATATTTTATCAAATTATACCAATAAACGCCCTATTTTTTCGCAAATAAATTAACAATATACAAGTTTCCGTCATTTTTCTGCTTCACACCAATACCTGTTGTCGTATAGTGCGCATTTAATAAATTTTCACGATGTGTCGGTGATGCGAGCCAAGCATCAACCGTTTGCTTAGGCGTGCTAAAGTTTCTAGCTAAATTTTCAGCAAAACTCACATAATCATAATCAAATAGCATAGCCATATCCCACGGATCTCCGTAAAAAGGCGATGTATGGTCAAAATAGCCACGCTTTATCATGTCTTGCGCTTTAATAATGGCAAGCTGACTGAGCGCAGAGTCTTGCACAAGAGCATTTAACCCTTTGCTTACTCGAATTTCATTTATTAGTGCCACCACTTGATTTGACCAACTTTTATGGGTAGTCGTTGTCGAAATATAGTCCTTCGCCAAATAATCATAGATAAGATTATTGTTACTAAGCTGCTTTTTAAACTGAATGCCGCGCACCGTAAGCGTTGCAAGCTGAGCACGTGTTACATTCGTTCGAGGGCTAAATTCCTTTTTCGTAGTCCCCTTAATAATCCCCGTGTCTGCAAGCGACTCTACATAATCCTTCGCCCAATGATTGTTCGGCATATCTATAAAAGAAGCATTATTTTTCTGATCAATTTCTATTTGAAAGGCTAGGGACAATATTTTAGCAATTTGATCTCGCTGTACCGGCTCCCCCGGGTTGATTTTAGCATCGTTTTGTATAACACCTAATTCCACCATTTTTCGTATTTCTTTATAAAACGGATGCGCCGGATGGACATCTTTTGCTTTTAATTGAAAATTTGATTCCAATGAAATACCTGTCGCGCGGGCAATCATCGCAATCGCCTCTGCACGAGTAACCATCTCATTTGGTTTGATATGTCCATTCGTAGGCGCATCTAATGCACCTATTTCAAGGAGTTGCATGAAATCTTGCGCGGCCCAGTGCGACTTGCTTAAATCTTGATAATCATGCGTTGCTGGAACTTTTAGACTTTCGGCATGTGTTAGCTCGATTGATACGGATTGTCCAAGCATTGCTGTTAATACAGTTATAATTGCTACTTTTTTTATCATCATAACCCACCTATTTGTGAATAATCATCTTATACTAGCGAATTTTACCATAGAAATTATGTATTGGCTTTAAAACGCAAACTTAAGTAAGGAGATTACTATGGTAATTAAGATTAAGTGGAGTTTGAGTTTTGGCAAAGATGTGGATAGTGACGGCTAAGCAAAAAGTTGGCTAGTTACTGATAAAGTTTGGCTAGTTTTATCACGATTGACTAGTTTGCGCGGAGATATGGCTAGTTTCCCCTGAATTTGGGCTAGCAACGCTCGGTGGTTGGCTAGTTTCCTCTGGATTTGGGCTAGTTATGCCCAGGTTTTGGCTAGTTTTATCACGGCCGGCTTAGTTACGCTCAAAATTCAGCTAGTTAGCCCCGCATCAGCGATTCCCATAAAGAAAAGCGCACCTCTTCGATTTAAAACCGAAACAGTGCGCTTTTCATATAACTTCTATTTATCTAATACTTTCGATAAGAATGTTGCAAATTCTGCACGAGAAATATTTTGATTTGGACGGAAAGTATTATCTGGGTAGCCGCCCGTTAATTGATTGTAATAAACCGTTTGAATCGCTTCATATGCCCAATGTGAGCTTTTCACATCTTTGAACGGTAATGCTTTCGTACCCGTTAAGTTATACGCACGTTTTAAAATCGTCGCCATTTCCGCACGCGTTAACTTATCATCCGGGCTAAACTTACTTGCTTCGCGACCTGTAATAATGCCATTTTCAGACACAGCCGCAATAGCATCAGAGGCGAAGTGATTGCTCTTCACATCTGTAAAGCTATGGTTTTTCGTTTTTGAAATGCCTAATGCACGCGCAATAATTGTCGCTGCCTCTGCACGCGTAATTGTGCTATCTGGCTTAAATGTACCGTTTGGATAGCCTTTAACTAATTCTTTCGTGTTTAAAAGTTCAATTGTCGAACTTGCCCAATGTGTCGCTTTCACATCTGTATACATTAATTCTTTATAGTTTGCCGCGTAAACCGCTTGTAGTTTATCAAAGTAAACGACGCCACGATTATGATTTGATGCATTCGGTTCCGTTACATAAATGCGGTCAAATTGAATTGGGAATGAAAGGTCTTGCGGAATAGCTGCTGTCACATACTTCCAACCTGTCCAATTGAAACCGCCCTGCTCTGTAAAGTCAATCGTATGCTTTGCGCCATGACTATCAATCACATTCGCACGTAACCAATGATTGCCCGCATCGCCGTAAACCCAAACACCTAATTGCTTTGGTGCACCGGCAATTGCGATTGGTTTATTTGCTGCTGCATACACGGCTTTTGTGCCTGTGTCAGCTGTCGTAAAGTCATACGTTAATTTTAATGAAGATGAACCTTCTCGGAATGGCTCCGCTTTTGAAGCATTGCCAATTGTTGCCTTCGCTTTTGCCGCGCTCGCAGTCCACGCCGTTGCATTGTCAAATGAATCAAGTACATCAACTACTTCTGGCGCTTTTGTTACTTGCACAGCTACTTCAGAACGCACACCGTCATAAACCGCTACAATTTTACCAGTACCGACCTTTGTTGCTTTGAATGTATTGCCTACAATTTGCCCAATTCCACCTTCAACCGACCACTTTACATTTTCAGGTTGAATAGTCACTGGGTTTAAAAATTCATCATAGCCTAGTGCAGCATTTAAATTAGTTGTCGTTTCGATCGCCATTTGTTTGGCAACGCCACTAATTGTAATGGCTTTTAATTTGCCTGGTGGTGCCGAGTTAATGACTTGTAACGTTGCAGAAACTCGTCTTTCACTACCGCCTGATGGACGATTCACTAGTTTTGGTGCTTCTTCCCCTGGATTTCTCATCACCAGTGTCGTCGAGCCACCACCGTCTAAATTAATTGCTGAGTGCGCGCCCTTTGAAATTAAATACGATGCTAAATCCGGTAAATTTGCCCCGTTGCTATATCCTGCTTGACGGCCATCCACCGTTACTAAAAATACTTTTTTACCCGTTGCATCAATCGCTACTGCTGTACGATCGCTTCTTGTTTTCGAAAACCCTTCTGATTGTGGCATCGAAATATTCACTTTGCCATCTTTCACAAGTAATGGACCTGCCGCTAAAATAAACTTCGCATTCATCCATTTTTCATCAATTGCTAAATTCACTTGAATCGGTGTTCCTGGTTCAAGATTTTCAAACTGACTTGCTAGCTCTTTATTTTGAATCGAAATAACAAAGCCATCTGCTGGAACTGCTGAATTCCCTGTCTGTCCATATGGCGTAACGCTCTCTACTGTCCCCGAAATAACATCGCCAAAACTTAATGATTCGGTATTTTTCGATGCACCTGTTACAACTATTTCAAGTCCCCAGTTATTCGTGTTCGTTGACGCTTCACTAGCCGTATATAAAACTGTTGTATTCGCTGTTCTTTCATAGTTAATGCGATCAATTGTGTTTTTCGTACCGTTTACAGTGAACGAAACATCTGTCTTATAGTAATCTGCAATCGCTTTACCAGATTGCGAAACGCCAAAAGCTACGGGCTGTTGTGTTGGACTATTGGCTGTGTCACCTAAAATCCCATAATTGACGATGACATTATCATTTACTAATAAATTAAGTGGCGCCCCATTTCCCGCAAAATAGGCAGCATTTGTTGCGCCTACAACTCGGTGTCCTTCATAATTATTCGCTTTCGCAATGTTTGTCGTCGTTTTTAATGAGTTCATTGGATCCGGTAAACCGATTTCCAATGATGTATAGCTATTCAATAAATCAATATGTAAGTAATTGACTACTTCTTTTAAATCATTCGATTGATATCTTTCTTGGAAATATGTAACACCCGGTGAAATGACTTTTTGTTGTGAATCTACTTTCGTGTCAAATGCTGCTGACACGCTTGCCGTATGTATGGAAATTTGTAAAAATAACAAGGCCATTCCCATGTATAATAGTCTCTTAAACAATTTATTTTCCCCTCTATTTCTATAGTTTTCTCTTCAACGAATATATCATAATTTAGGAGGAAAATGGTTGATTTATTGAAATTGAAATAATAGTAACTGAAATTTAATAACTTTGTTTTGGATCGCCTTAAATATTGTGGCTATCCATCAAATTTGCTGTTCTATCCAACACTTCTGGCGTTCTATCCAACACTTTCTACTTTCTATCCGTCACTCCCTTAAAGCTGCACAAAAAAACATGCGATTTCGACAAAATGCCAAAATCACATGTTTTTCACTCAACTTATTCTTATCTTGTTTCCACATATACCGCTACTGGAAGGTTACTACCGCCAGCATGGATGATTTCTAACTCAATCTTGTCTGTTTTTTTCGAAGTTCGTAATACCGGAAGTTGAACATATTCCTCACCCGGCTTCAGTGTTGGGATTAAGTATGTTTTTCCATTCATTTTAACCGCGCCACTGTAAACACCACCACGACCTGCGATTTTCACTAATACATATTTCAATTTACCAGATGGATTTTCAACAGGAATATCTACCTTGTATGTCATTCCAAAATGACCAGGGTTACCAACTGTCCCATCCATCTTATCCAATGAATTTTCAGCAGTTAATAAATGATCTGTTTTACCATTTGAAATATTATAACCAACTTGCTCTGTATCCACTGTATACGTTGGTAACGTTACTTTTAACGATGAGCTTGGCCATACGCCACGTGGATGTGCTGCATATGGATTAATCGGTACAACAGGTGAATGAATCGATGTTAAGTCTGGATATTCTTCTAAGCTGATTACTGTACGCACAGTATAGTTACCTGCCCCGCCACTCACTTTTCGTACATCAAAATCATGTGTAAAACCAAGTAAATAACTGATACCTAGTTCATATGAATCGATTACCTTTGTTTCGCCTGGTGCAAGTGTAAATGTTTTTACTTTCGCATCCGCTAACGTGTTTGTTAATACAGCATCCGATAATGGTAATCCTACATCAAACGTACTCCAGCTGTTGCTCGTAACTTGCGACATCCCTTTTGAATTCGTTATTTCTAGCGTCGCATTATCCGATGTGTTTTGAATCGTAATGGCAATCGTAGCTCTTTCGCCAAGCTTGTTAATATGCCATCCATACACACGGTGTAATTTGCTATCTGTTAACCCTTGTACTTTATATTCCGATAATGTTTCATTCGCTCTCGAAATACGGTCTGGCGTTAATTCTTCTGGGTTATCACTTACAAGTAATTCACGATTGCCATCTAATTTAACATTCTCTACTAATTGGGGAACCTTTAAATAACCATATGATTTTTCTAAAAAGTCGCTCGTCAACATGTAGTCATACATTGAAATATACATTGTATTTGACTCAGCTACATAACGTAAAGAGCCACCATTTTTAAATGAATCGACAATAAATTTCACAGGCACATACATTTTGTCATTTTGTACAAATGGCTTTTCAGCACCTGTATATAAGTCATCGTTTATGAAAATATTGCTACTTCCATCCATAAATTTAAATTGCAGCCCTGAAACCGTCAATTCTAAACGATCTTTTGCCGTCCATTCTTCAAAACTATTTTGAAGATGATCGACAAAATAAGACGATGGAATATACATACGGCCGTCTTTATTAATAATCGGGTCGTCCATCATAATCTTTTTATTATTCATATATAATGTATATTGAATTTGTGGAACTTCTGGAATTTGGTTTTCCTCTTCATCTTCCGTGTCGTTTAATATTACTTCAACAACTTGACGCTCCTCATCCCAATAAACATAGCCATTTGAATTTTCACTTACAAATCGCATTGGAATGTATGTGCGATCTTTATAGACAGTTGGCGCGACAGAAACTTGCACCTTCTCACCATTCACTAATGCCGTTTTTGAATTAATTGTTAAATCAATCTTTTGGTTATTACGAATACTACTCGCGATTTTATTCTCTTGGTCCCAAAAAACCGTCGCTCCGATTGCTTCATAAAAATCTCTCATCGGTAAAAGAAGATGTCCTGATTCATTTAAGATAGGATCTCTAAAAAGAATCTCTTCTCCATTTATAATGATTGTTACATTATTTTTCTCGACTATTTTCTTTACAACACTGCCTTTTTCAACAGTTGTTGTTTCTACATTTGTGTTCTTAACGCTAGTTTCTTCAATATTTGCTTTTTCAACAACGTTTTCCTCAATGTTTGTTGTTTCAATGCTGCTCTCTTCAACATTTGTTGTTTCAATATTATTTTCTTCAACGATTGTATCTGCATAACTTGGTACATGATTTGTAACATTAAACGTCACAAAGGCTAAAAAAAGTACTGTAAACCATTTTTTCATTGTTCCGTTGCTCCTCACTCGATTAAAATTCTTTCCCATCATACCATAGTCAATTCGAGAGATGAAATGAATCCGCGTATTTTTGGATTTTTTTGGATTGATGAAAAGAATTAAATTTTTATTTTACCATTAACGCAACCGCAATATCACGACCAGGTGTTGTTAAATATTTTCCATTTGCATATAAACCACTCGAAGCGCCACCATCAAAATTCATCGCATCCACCGCACCTAATTGCTTCATAATAGAAGCGAGCTGCCCGACCGTTGCACCTGGAGTCGTCACAAATAGTATTTGTCGGTCTTTTGAAATTCCAATAGCACTTCTCGCACCTGGTGAACTTAAAACTTTATGATCTTTAAATCCTTCTGCTTGTGGATTTAACGTCACGACACCATTCGTTAACAGACGCGGACCAATTTGCAGGGCTTCTTGGATATTGCCTTGCTGGAATAATTCCATAAACTGCGCGCCCGGTAAAATCCCTACATCCCCGTCTTTCGTATAATAAAAGACGGAAAACTTCGGATCAAATACTTTGACGCGCTTCCCATTCATGACAAGTCCGTTATACACTGTGCGATAGCTACTGTTTGTATACGCATCAAAATAATTTCCGTTCATCGCGACTACCGCTTGATTCGCTTTGGCAATTGATGCTAACTTATCAACTGAGCCTAGCTTATTATTTGCTAGTTCCACATGAAGTGATGTGTTCGGTGCTAATAAATTAACAGAAACGACATTAACGAAAAAGTTTTTTCCGCCAGCATTGACGCTTTTTTTCGTAACCGACACTTTTGGGTTGTTTACAACTGCTTCCTTAAAAGCTGAAATTTTATATGTATTTTCTCCCACTTGATAGGACACTTGTCGATTCACTTGGTCCCATGTCATCGGAACGTCAAACAAAAACGCCACTTCTCTTACAGGTACATACACGGCATTGTGAACCATTTTCGGCTGTGTATCCATTTGCTTTAATACAACACCATTTTTCTTCATCGCTTTACTGCCCATTGCTAAAGTATAAACTTCATCGATTGTTACAACTTTTTTCTGATTATCCCATTTCACCGGTACAGAAAACGTTTCAGCAATCATGCGTAAAGGAACAAGTGTACGATTTGTCCCATCTTCAATCACGCCGTATGAACTCGCCTTTGCCTCATACCCTGCTACACCTAGACTCACAAGTACAGCTAGAAATGTAGCTATCATCTTTTTCAACATAGCTTACTTTCCTCCATTTATTTAACAGTTAATCTTTCTCATTATAATGTATATTTACAAGATCAACATATAAATTTTGGAAATTATCCCATACATAAAATGGGACTCCTAATTTATAAAAAAGGTTCCGCTTCGGATTTCTCCTAGACGGAACCTTTATTCATTCAATAAGTTTAAAAATTAAGTTTAAATTATTTACCTTTAGCTACTAAAATATCAATTGAAGTGAAGTTTAATTCATAGTTTAAATCATCTGTTATGTTAATTGTAGAAGCTGATTTAATTGTTAAACCTTCTGATAAATCAGTTGAAGAAATCTCTTTATCAAGAGTTAATACAATCTTAGTACGATCTGATCCTGCTACTTCTTCTTGGTCAGTTACTGCTATCGGTGATTTTTTACCACCAATAAATAGTGCAAAATCTCCTTTTTCGTCGTCAAAACCTTTAACTGACTCAGAGAATGTTAAAATAATATTTTGACTTCCATCTAATTCAGCTTTAAGAACTGTTGGACGAACATTTTCATTTAATTCAACTTTATCAATGAATTTATCCATTGTTACTGTAGAACCTAATGCTTTTACATTTTGTACAGTAACTTTATGCTCTCCAGTGAATGCAATTGAATCTTGTTTAAACTTCAATGTTACTACTTGTTTTTTAGTATCTTTATCAAATTTCGCTAAAGTAGCTGATTGTACTTCTGCGCCATCTACTGTGTAGTTTGCAATGTTTGTTGCTGATTCGCCATCTACTTCGCCAGTAAATGTTACAGTCACTGTCTTGTTATCTACTGATGCAACGGCTGGAGCACCTAATTTCGTTACGTTTGAACCATTGTCTTTACCGCGAGTAAACGTTGCTTTAGTATCCGCAACTTTAACATCCGCTAATAAGCTTTTTACTGTTTCAGATTTGATTTCTACTGTATATGCAGCGCCTTCTTCAGTTGCAAAGTCTTTAAGCGCGATACGTACTACTTTTTTATTTGATTTAGATGCATACTTAACATTTACAGTTTTCTCTACATCTTTTGAGATAAAGTTTTTATTATATGAACCAGAAACTTTTACTTTACCTTCAGTTACTTCTTTATCGAAAGTTAACTCTAGGTATTCAATACCATCAACTGTAACTGTGTTTACAGAAGTTGCTTTTGGTGCTGTAATATCTTCATTAAATGTAACATTTTTCGTTACAGCGTCGCCTTTTTGACCAGATAAATCTTTAATGTTGTCTACTGTTACTTTTTGAATGCCTTTTAATGCGTTTTCAGTAGTTACTTTATACTCATTGTCAGCAACTTTTTTAACATTTGTTACTGTAGATTTTGTTACTGTTACTGCAGGTTTAGCACCTAAATCTTTTGAGAATTTAACAGTGAACGTGTTAGCACCTGTTTGTGTAATTGTAGACACAGTCGGTAAAATACCATCAAGTGGTAATTTAGTAACTGTTACAGTTGCAGGGTTTGGTGATAATAAGTTACCCGCTACGTCTTTTAATCCGTTGAATGTAACAGTCATTGGTGTATTTACTTTGATATCTTTAGCTGCTAAGTCCACGATAACAGAAGTAGCACCGTCAGCAACTTCAACTGTAGCTATTTTTGCACCATCCGCATATTTTAAAGTTCCTGTATGCCCTTGAACTGGCTCAGAGAATTTAACTTTTACTTTGTTCGTAGCGATTTGTTCAGTGCCAACGATTGTTGGAGCTGTTGTATCTGCTTCAATTTTAACTGTTTGTTTGTGTTCTTTAAGCTTCTTACCGTCAGTTGATTTTAAACCTTTAACAGTGAAGTCATAACGTTTTTCTAATTCTTTTTCAGTTGTAATAACTAATGTTTTACCATCTTCGCTTAATTCACCTTTTAACTTACCTGGTTCATTACCATCTAAAGGTTTAATCGTAACTGTATCACCAGTTGCTAATTCACCTTTAATACCATCTTTAAATAATGAATCTTTATCTACTGCTTTAGAGAATTTGATTGCTACTTGAGTCGCGCTCATACCAGTAATCGATTCAACTGTTAATTCCTTCGCAGCTTCTTCAACTTTTGCAATTTTTGCCTCAGTTGCTTTTACAGCTTCTGTAGCTTTAGTAATTGTAGCTTGTGCTTTTGTAGCTGTTTCAGTAGTAATTGCTTCCTCTTTTACAGCAGTTTCTAATGCCGTTTGTGCTACAGTGATTGCTTTTTTAGCAGTTGCTACAGCTTTTTTAGTTTCTTCGATTGTTTCAATTTTAACTTCAGCATCTAAAGCTTTCGTTGCTTTTTCTAAATCAGTTAATGCGTTTGCTAATTCAGCTGCATAATCAACTTTTTCTGTAACGTCGATTGCACGTTTGAACATAACAGCAAATTCTTGGCGAGTGATTGAATCGCTTGGCGCTAATTTGCCGTCTTTACCGTTAATTACACCATTTGCTACTGCAGTTGATAAAACTTCTTCATACCATTTACCAGATACATTTTTAGCATCTGCGAATTTAGATAAATCAGCTTCACCTGTTAAACCGTAAGCTAATACGATCATTTTTGCAGCTTCTGCACGTGTTAAGTTTGCTTTCGGAGCAAATAAACCAGCGCCAATACCGTTTACGATACCTGCATTTGATACTGCTACGATTGGGCCATAGTACCAATCTTTTGCAAATACGTCTTTGAAATCTTCAGTACCATCTGTAGATAGGTTTAAAGCAGCTGTGAACATTTTTGCCGCTTCACCGCGTGTAATGTTACCACGTGGGTTGAATGAACCATCTGGGTTACCACCGATAACACCTTGTTCAGATAATAAGTCTACTGCTTCTGTAGCCCAAGGTGCGATTTTATCAGCATCTGTATAGCTAGCAGCTGATGCTACTGGTACGATTGCTGATGCTACTAATGCTGCTGTTGCTGCTGTTGCAAAAAATTTGCGACTTTTATTAATTTTTGACATGGGAAAATTTCCTCCTAATATGCTCGTTATCTGAATCGCTTAAACTAGCGATTACACATAGTTTTTTAAGTGAGCCATTACCTGATCTTTCTTCTTAATGTATTGTAAGAGAAATTGATGGGTTAATATTTGCTCTGAAATTACTTATCTATTAAAGAGAGTTTGATAATGCAATTCCAATTGATTATAGCACAGCCTACATTACATTTTTGTTAAAAAAATATTACAACGAATCCAATATTATGATATTTAAGATATATTTAATATAATTAGTGGTAATGTTGGAATTCTACTATTATATATTCCATTAAATTTATATTAGCTCTCATGCACTTACTAGCCGACTCCCTATGTTTACTAGCCAACCACTACATAAAAAATCCCCACTCTTCTAGTAAAGAGTAGGGATGTTTTTTCTATTCGGTTGTTATTCATGCTCACGCTTTTTACGATATATATAGAAACTTGCTGAAACAGCTCCAATGAGTAAAACCATTCCAGCCGCTAATAATCCCCATAAAATAGATGGTCCTTGTGGCTTGGCTAACTCTCGCTCTATGTCACGCTCTTTTTCCGCAGCTACTGCTATAACAGGTGACTCTTGTTCCAATATTGCTAATTGCTGCTCAGCTACAAACTTTTGCACTATATCCAATGTACTTTCATATGTTTTATACTGATCCACATTCAACCCATCAACATACTCCACCGTATCAACATACACCCATTTCACACCCGATTTAAATGGCAGGCGCTTCAAAAGAACATACCCTTCACTTAGTTTATCCCCAGCAATTAACATGTTTTCATTCGATTCAGAAACAGCAACATCAATCGGCATTTCATAATCCACGTATTGCAACGCCTCATAGCCTGTTTCTAACGATTCAATGCCGATAAGCTGACGATACGTGTACGTTTTTTGTTGTTCTTCCAACTCTTCAACCGGAAATTCATACGTTTGCTCATCTAAATAACGAAAATCAACAGATGCCAAATTATTGAATTCCTCCGTATCAATTTTCACACCGTAGAAATCATAAATGACCGCATCAATTGGTGCCCGCTCAAAGTAATGCATCCCTTCTTGCTTAAGCTCCACGTCACTTTGGGTAAAAAAGCTCCCATCATATCCAGGTAATCCATTTACAATACCCTTTTCCGCACTTTTCACATATGTCGCCGCATTGCGTTGGATTGCCTGATCATAAGGGATTTCTAATAGAAGGGACTGCGCTAATTTCACCTTTAATTCATCCAACCCTACGATTCCCTCAATTTGTTTTTTATCTGAAAATACTTTTAACGCTAAATTCAAAATTTCCTGTTTCGTACGCTCTACTTTATATGAAAAACCCTTCGCTAATGAGGCCGATTGATAATCATCACTATAAATAATTTTGGCACCCTTAGCTTTTTCATAATGGGCAAATAACTCATCAAATTCCTTTTCTAGTAAAGTAGTCGTTTTGCCGTCACGAGATAAAGAATACGAATCCTGATAAACCGTTTCGCCAAAGTCATTCGTTGTTTTGCCACCCGTATAATCTTTCGAGGCAACTTGCTCATGCGTTAGCGTTAGTTCTTCCACTTTTTTATTACCCGACTGCACAATATAATAGGAATTCAAATATGTATTTGTCGCAATTTGAAAAGAATCTTTCCCTCCGCTTACTTCATAATAATCTGCTTTTGCTTGGTCATTTAAGTCCGCTAACTTATATTTTTTCTCAGCGTTCTTTTGTGCATGATGAAATAAATAATAATCCGTCGAATTTTTTAAAATGGTTAGCCCATCCTTTAAATTCTTTTGATAAATAACCTTCTCACCACTATAAATCGTTGCGACATACTGACCTTTTGAAGGGTTCGCATCCGTCACAACATAAAGATCCTCTACCCCGTCCTGCGTAAAATCTGCTACGAGTGCATAAATAAGGTCTACCGTTTTATCCAACTTCTTATAATACGTCGAATAAATTGGCAACAAATCTTGAGAAAATGGTGTTAATGTTTCATTTTTCACCCAACCAAGCCGTCCATTATAGTCAATTTTCGTCCAGCCTGCCTCTTGACGAATGAACGCTACACGCGTCCCTTGCTTTAACGTCATGATTTTCATCCCATTCGCATCCGCACTCGCCGTCATAAGCGTCCCATCCTCTGGAACAATCGTGTAATACTTTATTTCTTCAGCCAATGTTTGCGGCACAAAACTAACGCTAAACACAAAAAGCGCCAATACGAGCATGACTAATTTCTTCATCTTATCCTTCAACTCATTTCTTCTATGTACATACTTATGATTTTAACAAAAATTTGCTAGTGCGTGTGAGGAGATTTTGGGGATAGTGCTGTGCTACTTGCAGCTTCAACAAAATTAGGAAAAAATAAAAAATGAAACCCACTTCTGTAAAAAGCAGTTTCGTTTATAAACGCGATTGAATTATATTGTAAAATCACTAGGAATATAGTTCCCCATTATAATTTCTTTAATTTAAAGATATTTATCTATACACTGTCGCCAACATCGAATACCATTATATAAAAACAAAAGCACTGCAGAAATTTTCATTCTACAATGCTTTTGGTAAAGTTACTAACTGCTTATTCCCATTTAGCGACTTTTTTAAATTGTGTTGCCTTATACTCAACTCAAATAAGACCACTCACTTTGGATTATAATCCATTTACAATATTCTCACAATATAGAAACATAATATCATAATATTCTATATTTATCTGTTCATCAAAACGCCATTTTCAGCTCATTAATTAACCGTTCGGCAGACCTTAGACTTGCTTGTTTTACCCCTACATAAAACTTACATTTCGGCTCTGTTCCAGAAGGACGAACGGTCACCCATGAGCCATCTTCTAAAATGAACTTCAAAACATTTTCCTTAGATAGCTGAATTAATTCTGTCGTACTATCATTCATCGTTGCAATTCCTGTTAAATAATCCTCTACACGCACTACAGCAATACCCGCAAATGCTTGCGGTGGATTCGTACGATAATCATTTAAAATCGCCTTCATCTGTTCCTGACCATCTTTACCCTCAAACATTTTTGAAATTAACGCTTCTTGATAGTAACCAAATTGCTCATATAACTCTTCTAATGCTTGCAGTAATGTTTTTTGCTGCGTCGCATAATACGCTGCCATTTCCGCTACTTTTAAAGCCACTTGCACCGCGTCTTTATCACGCGCAAAGGTTTCGATTAAATAGCCATAGCTTTCCTCATAGCCGAATACATATGTGTGAGATCCTGTAGCTTCAAATTCCGCGATTTTTTCTGCAATATATTTGAAACCAGTTAACGTATCAACTGTTTCAACACCGAAATCCGCAGCAATAGCTGTTCCTAGCTCTGAAGTTACAATCGTCTTTAACATCGCCCCGTTCGTTGGCAACGTGCCATTATCTTGCTTTGTTTTTAAAATATAATGGAGTAATAGCGCACCTAACTGATTGCCTGTTAACAGCTTATAGTGATCACCGTTACGAACCGCAACACCTAAACGATCAGCATCCGGATCTGTTGCCAATAATAAATCGGCCCCCACTTGCTTCCCGAGTTCAATTGCCATAAAAAACGCGGCTGCTTCCTCAGGATTTGGATAGGCAACCGTTGGGAATGCCCCATCTTGTACCGCTTGCTCTGTTACAAGATGCACCTCTTTAAAGCCAAATTGCTGCAATCCTTCTACAACCGGTACTAAACCCGCGCCATGTAACGGTGTATACACAAGCTTCATATTGTAATCAATCGCATCATTATTTTTCAATGTTAATAATTGCGCCATAAACTTCTCATCTAAATCTGTTAAAATCCACTGCAGTAAATTCGTTTGTTCTAGCTGTTCTATTTCTGCCACATCGATGCTAAAAATCTCTTCAATTTCATTCATATGCTGGATAATTGCATTGGCACCAGACGGAACTAGCTGTGCCCCGTCCTCACCATACACTTTAAAGCCATTATACTGTTTCGGATTATGACTCGCGGTAATGACAACACCCGCATATGCATGTAACTCACGCACCGTGAATGATAATTGCGGCGTAGGACGTGCTTCTTTATATACATAAGATTTAATACCTTTCGCACCAAGCACGCAAGCAGTTTCACAAGCAAATTCATAAGAGAAATGGCGTGTATCATAAGCAATAACAACTCCGCGCTGTTTCGCCTTTTCACCATTCGATGCAACATAACGAGCTAACCCCTCAGCAACACGACGAATCATAAAAATATTCATGCGGTTTGTCCCAGCACCTAGCACACCGCGCATGCCACCTGTGCCAAAAGATACGTACTGGTAAAATCGATCTTCAATTGCAGCCATATCTCCTACAATTGACTCCAACTCCTCCGCTAAATAACCTGGTAACGCCGCTTCCTGCCACTGATGAAATAATTCATTCCCAACCATCATTTTGCCATCTCCTCTACTTGCAATAACTCTAGTATTTTACGATTATATGAGAGATTTGGTGAAACTATTATGAACTATAGTAAAAAAAGAAAACCAACTCGGAAAATAAATCGAGTTGGTTTTGTTATTTCATCTTAACTCCTTCAGATTTTAATACACTGAAGAACGTCATCCAAATAATTTTCATATCAAAGCCAATACCGCTATTTTCTACATAATGCAAATCATACTGCACCTTTTCCTCATCAGAGATAAAATCACGTCCCATTACTTGAGCATACCCTGTTAATCCTGGTCTTACAGCGTGGACATTTACCTTATCGCGCATTGCAATCAATTCATACTGATTATAAAGTGCTGGTCTGGGTCCTACAACTGCCATATCACCTTTAAAAATATTAAAAAGTTGTGGCAGCTCATCTAGGCTTGTTTTACGTATAAACTTCCCGACTTTTGTTATGTAAACACTTGGATCTCCTAATGCTTCTGTTGAAACATTGGGTGTTTCCGTATACATAGAACGAAACTTATAAATCTCGAACAATTCACCATTCAAACCAACTCGCTGTTGTTTGAAAAGAACGGGACCTTTCGAGTCAACTTTTATCCAAATCGCAACGATTAACATAGGTATCGAAAAAATAATAATCGCTATAAATGAAAGGAGAAAATCTAATAATCGTTTCATTTGATTCCCCCCTTCCATTGTTGTTCTGTACTTTCAATCGCTTCATTAAAATTGAATTTTTGATACGAATTATTATTGTACTGCGAAATATTTTGCGCATATGTCAAATTCCCAAAAACTTTATTAATAATTGAGACGTTAGAAAGCCTTTTCTTTAATAAAGCCCCGCCCATCTTACTAAAAAAAATAGGGCTGTCATTTTGCTTAGATATTGCTAACACCAATTGCGATGTATTAATAAAAGTTCCGTCTTGAGGATGGAAAATACCGGCATCTTTATTCCTAATCAATTGATTCATAAATTCACATAAATGATCAATAAATAACATGCTACGTTCATTTTGAACATAAGGGAAAATCGGCGTTTTCTTCGCCACTTTTCGAAGTAATGCATAATTCCCCGGGCAATTCGGTCCATAAATCATCGGCGGTCGAACAATGGATACCGTAAAATGTGCATCTTGCATCGCTTGCAATGCTTGTTCCGCAGCTAATTTGGATTTCCCATAAAAAGTTGTCGGCTGCAACAAGCTCTGTTGATTAATTTCTCCCCGTTCTTGTCCATACACAGCCATCGTACTTAGAAAAATAAAATGCTTTACACCTTGGTCCTTCGCTTTTTTGGCAATTGCAATTGTTAAATCTGTATTCACCTTAAAATAATCCGATTCTTGATAATGGCTTTCTTTTTTATGAACTAACGCAGCTGTATGAATACATACATCATAATTTTTAAAATCAACATCATTTATTCCATGGCGCACACTAACCGCTGCTGTTTCCCTAATTAGCGGATTATTATTAAATGCCGTTACTAAACTTTTTGCTATATAACCATTTTTTCCGATTATAATTACCTTCATAAATTACTCCTCATTACTACATATTCCAACGGTCAAACATATCCATTTGTTAATAACCGAGAAATCCTCACTCTTCCAATCTACTAGGTAGAGCATTTTCATACCATTTCCAGGCATCATAACACATATCCTCTAAATCATACTGCGCATCCCAACCTAGCAGCATTTTCGCCTTAGACACATCTGCAATACTTGCAACAATATCTCCTTTTCGGCGTGAAACAATATCAAATGGCAGCTTTACATTATTTACATCTTCAAACGTACGAATCAAATCAAAAACAGAATAACCGATTCCCGAACCAAGGTTAAACGCCTCGCACCCTTCATGTTTCATCATATAATTTAACGCCTTTACATGTCCTTTCGCTAAATCCATCACATGAATGAAATCTCGGATACAACTACCATCTTTCGTGTCATAATCTCCACCAAACACTTGTAATACAGACGTTTCTCCACTTGCGACTTTTAAAATATAAGGCATTAAATTATTCGGCACGCCAAACGGCATTTCACCTAACAAACCACTTTTATGTGCACCAATTGGATTAAAGTAACGCATAAGTGTGATACTCCATCCAGTTTCCGCTAAGGCAATATCCTGTAATATCTCCTCAAGCATTAATTTTGTCCGACCATATGGATTCGGTGCATAAAGTGATAAATCTTCCTTTAATGGCGGGGTATGCAAGTCGCCATAAACCGTTGCTGAAGAACTAAAGACTAATTTTTTTACTTCAAACTCTTTCATAACTTCAAGTAAGTTGAGCGTGCTCATTAAATTGTTTCGATAGTACATGAGTGGATTACTTACAGATTCACCAACCGCCTTAAAACCTGCAAAATGAATGACTGAGGTGATCTCGTGTTCCTTAAAAACCATTCGCAATGTATCTAAATCTAGCAAATCTAATTTTATAAATGGAATTTTCTTTTGAACAATCGTTTCGATTCGATCTAATACATCAATAGTAGATTTTGATAAATTATCAATGATTAAACAATCTTCCCCTTGTTCGATTAATTCAACTACTGTATGGCTACCTATAAAGCCTAGGCCACCTGTAACTAGAATCGTCATGCCTTCACCTACCTCAGCAACTTCTTATAAATTGTTACATATTCCAGTAAAACCTTATCTAATACAAACGGTTCCACTAACTGTTTCGCCCGTTTCCCCATTTGCTCCCTTAACTGCTCGGATTGCGCTAGTTTAGTAAAGGCAGTCATAAGAGCTTGATCATCCTTATGATTCACAACAAAACCGTTTTCATTTGTACGAATTAAATCTCTTAGCCCCCTTGTATTCGTTACGACACAAGGTATATTTGCAGCCATCGCTTCCATAATACTTTTAGGTAGCCCCTCGCGATGAGAAAGCAATGTGACGATATCAGATATTTGAAGCAGTTTCAGAACATCGTGTCTATAGCCTAAAAAGTGAATACCTACTAGCTGCTCTTTTGCTACAAAATCCTGTAATTCATATTCAATTTCACCAGTACCAATTAATAATAGCTCTAAATTTGGATTTGCTTTTTTTAATTGTCTCCAATTTCGAAGTAAGAATTGGTGATTCTTATTGTGATTGAATTCCGCGATATATGAAATAGTAACCGCGTCGTCTGGTAACCCAAGCTGTGCCCTCATTTCAACCTTTTCTAATTGCGTTAAATCCTCCATAGCAAATTCTACGCCAACACCATGTACATACGAAACCTTATCCATCGGCAATAATTTTTGGGCATTTTTAAAATCTTCGTCATTTATCGTAATTAAATGATCCGTCCATTTTGCCGCTATTTTTTCTGCTGTATAATAGATAAGCCAATTTTGCTTTGGCGCTCCTCCAAAAAAGTGAAAACCGTGAGCTGTATAAACAATTTTCCCATGCTTTACATTTCGAAAAGCCGCTCTTGATAGTAAAGCCGCTATAGGTGTATGCACATGAACTAAATCAAAATATTCTTCTCGAAAAAGCCTTTTGAGCGCTCGGAAAGCTAAAATATTTTGTGAACTAAGCGGACTTCTTGAAAATGGAATATCTACACATTTTACATTCAGTTGTTGCAATTTCTCCCTATCTTCACTACCAGTACCTGCTACCCAAACTTCATATCCTTGTGATTGAAAATACTGTATATATGGGATATGGAATGAAGCCAAATGTCTGTATACAGAGGCGATAAAAATTATTTTCATGTTAATCCTTCTTTTTTTCTAAAATGTCTTTATATAACTGTATATAGGAAACTACCGTATTTGCAATATCGTATTTTTCAAGTTCTTGAGGAATTAGTTTTTTCATGAAGTCAACATTATTGATTTTTTGTGCGAGTTCTCGTTCGTCACCAGGAGCAAACACTTGTCCACATAAATCTTGAACAACATCCCTTAATCCTGAAACATCTGAACCAATAACATCTAGACCACTTGCTACCGCCTCAACAACAACAAGTCCAAAACCCTCCCACTTCGATGAAAGAACAAATAGATGTGCCGCTTTCATTAATTCAGGTATATCCTTCCTTTTCCCTAAAAACTCCACATTACTCACTTTTTCATATTTTGCAAAAGTTATTGCGTCGCCCAATAACTCTCCTTCTCCTACAAAAACAACTTTGTATGAAGTATCTAGCAATTTAGCAGCGCGGATTAAGGTATATGGATCTTTCTGATGACGAAAACTTGCTACCATTAGTATAATTTTTTCTCCGTTATAACTGGTTAACTCCTGATACCAATTTACCGGCTCCGCATCTTTAAATTTATTTAGATTTATCCCATTTTGAATAATATATGATTTTTTAGCTAAATTAGGTAAATAAGAGTCCATTTCATCCTTTGTACCTTGGCTAATACAAATAATCTTTTCATAATGTCGATACATCATTGTATCTATAGGTTTAAAAAACTTTATATTTCTACGGCGATTATTTGTGCTATGCTCGGTCGTTACTAATGGGATTTTACTGTTTCCTATTATTTTAGCAATTGGTGTGAACAACTGCGCTGCATAAAGATGACAATGTACCAAATCATATGTACCTGCTTTTAATAGCCTTTTTATAAATAAAATATTTTTCATATGGTAGACTGAAGGACTATTACTAGTAAAATACGCGTTACAATTATCTTTTATATCGTCTTCATAAACATTATCATAATTGGATAATACGGCTACGTCACTCTTCGCATTCTCATGCTGTGAATTATGTAGTAAATCTACTAATAGTTTTTCAGCCCCGCCTATGCCAAGTGTCGGGATAATGTGAAGGATTTTCAACTTATTTTCTCCAATTCCTCATAATTTTCTGAGAAGCTAACGACAACTGGATTATGCGTTTTCCGTTGATCGATTGGTGGCAAAGTCATATAAGATGGTCCATACACATGCGCTAAAAATAACTTAATGTTTTCCGGAACCCTGCATTCCATTTGTTCGAACTTCATCATCTGCCCTTTTCCAAAATAACTTTTGGGCATAGCTTCTTTTTCATAAATATAAGCCCCTACAACATTTCCACATTTAAACGTTTCCTTTGATGAAGCCATTTCCATAAAAAATGTATATAAACTTGGAAGGAGCTGTTTAGGAATTGTAAGCTTAAACATTCCTAAAATAATATTTTTAATTGCTGAGGGGCTTTTTAATCCCAATTTTGCCATTCTAATCGCATTACATAATTTCAACCCATTTTTTTGGATGCTTTGTAGTAACCGATTTTCTGGAATATTATCAATTGGAAAAACATCTATATAAAGTCCATGATGAATAGCTAGATGCGCCAAATCTTTATCAACATAGGCAGTATTATTTAACCTTATTTTAGCGAAAGGAAAAATAAAGTCTTGATTGTCACCGAAATTTTGCAAGAAGAACTTTGAACTTAATTCTTCCTTACAAACGTCTAAAAAGTATTGGTATTGGCTTCTATATATCGCGATATCAATATCATCATCCCATGGAATAAAGCCCTTATGGCGATATGCACCTAATGCAGATCCACCTACGAGAAAATACTTAATTTCATTTTTATCACAAATTCGCTTAATTTCTTTTAATATAAGTAAACAATGTTGCTGTACTTCTTGTACTTGCTTATTTTCCATTTTAATTCCCTCAACATTTATTTTTCATTTGCTCGTTTTAAATTTGCTTGAAATATAAGTTAGCTTATCTTTTAGTTCAAAAAGATGCCAAAATAGATAGATGCCTTTTACTCTTTTTTGTTTGATTAAAAATATAAGAAAAGATTGTCCCTTACTTAAATTCATAGTGTCATTAATAAATTTAGACAAGTAAATATCATTCACAATACTAGCTAATTGTACTAACTTTTCTTTTTTACTTGTCTTTTTATTACAGACAATTTGTCTCGTAGTATAAATCAATACATTTGCTGCATAAGTATTTTGTAGCTTTTTCAAATCAGACAAGTTATTGAAACGTGTTAGTATATCATTCATTTTATCATAAACAAGCCTTCTAGATTCCCAAAAATGCATGGAGTAATTACTACTTAAAGACATTTCATTTCTATGTTTATGATAAATATAGAAGTTCTCATTACTTACCCAAACAGTCTGTACATATTTTAAATACTCCAAATTAAAATGGAGGTCCTCCGCAAAATTAAGACTCTCGTCAAAATAAATACTATTTTCCGTAATGATTGATTTTAAAAACATCTTATTAACAGGGTAACTAATCAGGTTCTTTTGCAAATTTAAAAAGAATATATCCATAAATCTCTGCATTTTATATAACCCTTCACCTGTTACTTGTATTTCATTTATTTTATCTATTTTATAATTTCTCTCTTGATATCCTGTTATATAATAATCTGCCTCGTTATAATTTACTTCATCAAAGAAATTGAAAAATCGTGTTATATCAATCTCATCATCGACATCACAAAATGAAATGTATTTACCTTTTGCCATACGAATTCCATAATTCCTTGCGCTAGAAACCCCTTTATTTTCTTGATTTAGGACAATTACGTTTCTATGCTCCATAGCAAATGATTGGCCAATTTCACCCGTTAAATCTTTGGAACCATCATTTACAATTATTATTTCACAAAAATCTTTTGGAATTTCAATCAAACTTTGCAATAAATTATTTAAATATTTTTCTGCATTATAAGCCGGGATAATAATACTAAGCTGTATCATTAAACGAATCACTTCTTTTCATCTAAAATTGAAAAATAGTCCTAAGACGAGTCTTAGAACTATTTTCTTTATTTTATTAGTCTTTGCTCTAACAAATTTTTACGGTAAGATTCTTTTTCCTCTTCAGACATGGCTTTATATTCTTTAATAAACGCCTCATATAAATTTAATACCTCGTTTACTTCGCCATAAGCTTTAAGTACACCGCCCTCTATCCAAGCAATCTTCGTACAAAAATTACGTACTTGAGATAGATTATGACTTACAAAGAAAATTGTTTTTCCACGCTCTTTGAATTCTTCCATTTTACGCAATGATTTATTTGTAAAAGTTTGGTCCCCTACTGATAGTGCTTCATCTATAACAATAATGTCTGGATCAATCGTCACGCTAATCGCAAACCCAAGCTTAGATTTCATACCACTTGAATATTTCTTTACAGGTTGATAAATAAAATCACCTAACTCAGAAAACTTAATAATCTCAGGTGTAATCTCTTTAATTTTCTGTTTGGAATAACCCATTAACAAACATTTAAATTCAATATTTTCAAGTCCTGTTAATTCACCATTTAATCCCGCATTAATCGCAATCACACTTACGTCGCCATGACGGATAATATCACCCGTAGTAGGCTTTGTAATATTGCCGATTAAATTGCTCAACGTAGATTTACCCGACCCATTAACTCCTACTAGGCCTACAATATCACCTTCATAAACGGTCATTGAAATGTTATCTAACGCTTTAAATGTTGGTACATTTCTTTTTAACAACAGTAGCTCTAGTAATTGTTCTTTTTTCGATGCAAACATTTTATACTTTTTAGAAACATTTTTGATAATAACTGATTCCTTCATCCTTCATACCCCTTATACATAATCCGCGAAACGATCACGCATTTTAAAGTGAATTGACGAACCGATTATTAATAAAATCAGTACGAAAGCAACATTATATAACGTCAATTGCCAATGCGATATAATATACCAGTCATCGTATAGAAGCGATGCACGATAGCCATTTGCTAAATAGTAAAACGGATTTAGTTGAATAAGCTTTTGTACAAACTCTGGTAATCGATCCGGCAACCATAAAATTGGCGATACGAAAAATAGTACACGTAAACCAGCTTGTACTAATAAATGCACATCTCGAACAATTACCGCTAAAGTTGAAGCAAGTAATGCAACCGCATATGAAAAGACATACGTAAATACAATAAAATAAATAAGCTGTAAATAATAAATAGATGGTAAATAACCACTAATCCAAAAAATAATCAATATCATACTGAGCATAATCAAATGAATATACAATTTACTCATCACGACATATCCTGGAATTACCGTAAGTGGAAAGTTCATTTTTGATACTAAGCTATATTTTTGATACATAGAGCGTGTTCCTTCTAAAATAGCAGCATTTACAAAGAACCACATAACAATTCCGGCAAGCATCCAGTAAACAAATGATACGCCGTCTATCTCTGCATTCCCTCTAATCCCTAATCCAAATACAAACCAATACATAAATATTTGGATAAGCGGGTTTAAAAATTCCCAAAGAACACCTAACATATTGTTTTTATTATCACTTTTCAATTGGAAAATAGCCAACTTATTTAATAAATAAAAATTTGCTATTTGTTCTTTTAACAACATATATAAACTCATAGTATTCCTTCCTACTTTTAAGAGATATTTAAAGACCCTAACTTATCATAAACTAATATATTTGGATGTTCAAATAAGAGAATTAATAATCGAAATAAAGTTATTGTTAATACTGTGATTAAATAACTCTATTTAAACACAATGAACTTTTGTCCTAAAAAATTTATAAGAGTAAATAGAATCATTCCAATAATCATCGCTACATTATCGATTGTATTAATAGAATAACCAGTAAGTAAGTAACTAACAACGAACTTCGTGGGAACATATGCAATTAAATAGCAGATAATAATATTTACTGAAAATATCACTATAGATTTAACTGAGCCCTTCTTTTTAAATGTAAAGTATTTATTTAAAAAATAACTTAATATACTTGCCAGCGTATAATTGAGAATAGTAGATACCCAATATGATAGAGAAAATAAGTTATAGGCTATAAACATAATTGAGGTTCCTACAATAGTATTAATCACACCTACAATCAAAAATCTTAGAAATTCCTTATCAAATATTTGAAAAATATTCTTCATTTTCTTTTGAAACCTTATCCTTTTCGTGAGGCTTAGTATATGCTGCAACATTTGAAACTATATATGAGGGTCTCCCTTTTACTTCTTCATATATTTTTGATAAATAAAATCCAATTATCCCCAAGCTTATCATTAATGAACTACCTATCAATAACAATAATAGAATCACCGTAGTAAACCCTTCTAATGAATACCCTTTTATATAATTTATTAAAGATTGTATACCTAATACTAAAGATAAAATCAAATTTACTACACCAATAATAGTAATGATTTGCATTGGTGCTGTAGAAAAAGAAGTAATGTTATTAAAGGCATATTTTATTAATGACATCATTGACCATTTTGAGGTTCCAATCTCTCTTTCGCGAACTTCGTACTCAATCTCGATACTATTAAACCCCATCCAAAATGTAATTGCTCTAAAAAACATCTTTTTTTCAGGTAAATGTAAATATTCCTCTATTACTTGTCGATCCAATAATTTAAAATCTGAGGATCTATCAATTTTAAATCCCGTAATTTTTTTAAGTACTTGGTAAAATAATTTAGAGGATATTTTGTTAATAATATTCTCTTTTCCTCTAGAGATCTTTACCCCCTCAACAATTTGATATCCCTGTACCCATAGGTCATACATTTCCAATATTGTTTCAGGTGGATGTTGCATATCACAATCCATTACAACAGCGCAATCTCCCGAAGCATAATATAGGCCTGCTCTAATTGCGGCTTCTTTTCCAAAGTTTCTTGAGAAATTGACACCTTTCACATTTCTATGTTCTTTAGAAACTTCTAATATTTCTAACCAGGTATCATCTGTTGATCCATCATTAACAAAAATAATTTCAAAAGATATACTGTTGTTACTTAAAATATTATTTACTTGCTCGAAAGCTCTATTAACCATTCCTTCTTCATTATAAGCAGGCAATATTATTGATAGTTTTTTCATCTTTACGCCTCTTTAATTAAATTTTATTACTAAAACATCATCTATTACTTTCACTGATTCATTTGCTGGCCATGTTTCCATTTGCTTATATTCATTGCTCTCTCTTATTTGTACCGCCTGTTCTTTACTAACCTCATGTAAATAAACTCCTAAATAATATTCAAACATATTTCTAATTCTTGATTGAGAAGTTAGAATATGTTCTCCCATCGCTCCAGTCATCCATGGAATACTATTTGCTACTGTATCACTAGAAATTTTAGTCCACATTTTCAAGCCACCAACAACCATGATTTTTTTAGCATCCTTATAATTTTCTAAACCTTCAGACTTTACTGCTATTCTATTTAACATAGATTGAGATCGTTCATATTTTATTTCTGCATTTAAATAAGCAATATTATTAATAATCGCATTATTACCTATAGTAACTATTAAAATAATTATTGTAATCCAAGATAAACTTATTTTTTTTGTTCTCTCAAAATACTCACTATAAATAATTACTAGCGAAATATATACTGCTACTAAACTAAACTTCATTAAAGTATGATACTCAACAGAGGGTGAAATAAAGTACATAATAAAACTTGAAAACGGTATTAATAATATTAAGATAAATATCACTATCTTATTAATTAATTTTATTTTTGATGTAACCATTACTTTTATAAACATTATTGTACATAGTAAAAATATAATTACATTAAGGATTTCAAATAACTTAATATCATAATTAGTGATAAACCCTCTGAAATAAAATGTTCCATATTGGTATAAAGAATTATATAGGGCATTCTTTATAGTAGTTAAGCCGATATTTCCTGCCTCATCTAACCCCTGATAACTCACTATATTATTATATTTTTGATAAATTTTAAAAATCAATGCATAAATACCCAATGAAATAACAAACGTGAAAATTAACTTAGATAATGAGTTAGCAATTATCCTAATATCAGCGGTAGTTTCAGTTAATCTTTTTATAATGTATAAGATACTGAAAACTAAAAATACGGATAATGTTGCCTGATAAATGCCTATTGCAAATAGCATTAACATCCATGAATAAAGAAACCCTCTCTTGTATTTTATTGTTATATATATAGCCAATAAAGCTAATGCATAACCTAGCATATAAGCATCTGCTGTATATAAATAAGTAAATGTAGCTCCGATTGTTGGAAATGTTACAATTAATCCACTTATTAAAATAATAGATAACTTACTTTTAATATCAAATAAGGCTACTATTAAAGTTACTAATATTGAAAGATAAACCACTGATAAAATTCCAATAATCCATGGTAAATCAAAATATGAACTTAAACTTGCTGCTGGTCCTAAAGTGAACCTCCCTGAATATAAAATTGATTGGTTATGATAAAAGCTATGTAAGCTATCGTGATTAGGTATCCTATTTGTAAATATAAACAAATGCGTTAAAGTTCCAAATATTACTGTAATAATGAAAGCTAATTTGTATTCCCTACTTATCTTTAAATAAAGCTTTCGAAATATTTCATTAGGCATCTTGTATCCCCTTAATTTAACTATAATTATTGTTTTTTTAAAAAAATTTGCTTCTAATAAAGGTCATGTTCTTCTTTTTTAGTATAGTGTTTTTATTTTGGAATTTTACCAACGTAAAATATGATTAAGATGGTTAATATCTAATTAAAAGGTAAATTTCACTTCAAAATTGTTTCAACTTTTTTATAAAGTTCATTTGAGTAGCTTTCGGCTGTCTTGATATTTACCCTAGTATTTACTTGTTCCCTTAAATTTTTATTTACATCAATACCATCAACACAATTTTGAATAAACGATTTCATATCTCTAAGTTCATTTATCTTATCCCCTACTAAATACTCATCCACATTTGGATAAACAAACCCTAAAGAATAATCATCGATATCATCGATAGTTAATCCAATTGGTTTCCCCAATAATAAGTAATCAAAATAGATTGATGAATAATCTGTAATTAATGCATCTGTTTGACCAACAAAATCATATAACTTAACATCTTTTTCTTGCAGTTGATAGTCCTCTAGAATAATTATATTTGATGTTGCATCTATATTAATATATGACTTGTCCTGGGATGGATGTAACTTTAATACTAACAAAATATTTAACTGGATTAAGTATTCATTTAAACGAATTAACTCCTTTTCATTTCTCAATACAGGTATTCCCAAAGGCAATGTCTTTGCTGTATCAGTTCTTTCTTTATTTTTATGTTGCCTAAAAGTAGGCATCCATAAAATAACTTTCTTGTAATTTATGAACCCTAACCTATCCAAAGCATTATTTGGCTTCGTTAATAAATCATTTCTAGGGTATCCACAAATATAAATCTGTTCTTTATTTACCTTAAATAAACGTTTATATAATTCAACCAACTCCTTTGATGGACATAATATATAATTGTAACTCTTACCAAAATTATAAATACCACTTACATCTTTTAAAACAGTACCATGATGCAAGTGGATTGATTGAGTATTAGGATTTGTTTTATGAATCATTCGATTTTCACTGATAATTAACTTAGCCGAATGAATAATAATTTTTTTTCTCAATTCTTTTATTATATTTGAAGGTTTTAACGCAAGAAATTTAATATTTTTAATCGCGTATTTTTTATAATTCTCTGGATTTTCTACTAACCAATATATTTTATAATTTAAATTGACTTTATTCTTTAACAAAAATTCATAAAATTCAAATGTATTTCCTGATAAATCTGGATGACTCTCTAATACTATTCTTCTCTTCAAACGCATAAATTTTAATAGTTTTTTTGTTATATAATGCTGTATCTTTTTTAATAATGGAACTATTCTTTTTACCATTGTCATTTTATAACTCCATTCGTTTGATATACATTATTCTCGATTTCTATTAATAATCTTTCTAATTCAAAGAAATAATTCTCATCCCCATCGATAAGAGTATTAAATACATGGTTCCCCGTTTTAAAATCTGCAAAATCCAGATGGTATTTTAGAACACTCTTCTCCCTTTCCTCAAAAGTATCAGTTAACTGGGAGTAATCTGTAACTAACAAACTATATTCATTTATATTTTTAATTTCTTTAATAAACGAAATGGAGTAGTTAACTTTGTTAAATAAATCCTGGTATTTTTGGAATTTAGGATGAATATAAAAATCAATTTCGTAATCCCTGGCTATTTTATTTAGTATATCCGAGTTCAATAATGCGGACAGATTTTTAAAATACTGTGAAGTTGCAAACCTTTCTAAGCGCATTTCTTGTAAACTTTTTGCAGTTGATACCGCCAAATAACTTCTCCAAGTAAATGCAATTAAGATTTTTTCACTACCTTTTGAGGGCTCTACTTTAGTATTAGTTTCTACTATTATTTGATCCGGTAAGTAATTATACATAGATATTAGTATATTTTTATCTTTATTAGATTTCACTATTATTTGATTAACATTTGTTATTTCTTTAGAGTAAATATTAGGTAAGTAACCATTATGAGCCGCTAATTTTAGCCATATCAGATCGTATTTAAAATATTCCGCAAGGAGGTTATATGCTTTCATACTAAATGGTGAATAATTAAACATTTTCGTAGAAGTAGAGTAAATATTATTTGCTTTAATAAATAACATTTTATGTTGTAAAGATCCTCTCAAAACTAAGTTTTTCTGCTCTTTTTCAGTAAATTTTTCATAGATATTTACCCCGTCTGATTCACTGTATATATAATAGTGAAATCCTTTAGCTTCCTTTACACCTTCTTTAAACTTTATATAAGCCTCACTATATACAGATGGGCTATCTGAATATAAATTAATTTCTTTTTGGAAAATATTCCTTATTATCAATTTAAATAGAACTAAAGGTAAATACCCAACTTTTATAATACTTTTATTTAATTTAACTCTACTAATAAATTTTTTAATAAAACCTTTTATTCCTTTTAGCATATTAATGTTAATATTATTTTCAGATACCTCAATCAAGTAATTCTTATTCACAAGCTCATATCTTTTTAAAATTGCTGTTTTAATAATTGTATTTTCTTTAAAATAAAAAGTTGTCGGATATATATTTCCCCCATAATGAACATCAAAATAAATATCAACTTCTGTATCTCTAAGTGGGATTTTTGTATCAAATTGTAAAAATAAATTTGTAAACTCTGCTGATTTGTAATAGCTATAATTTGATTTATATAGTAACAACTCTTCTGAAATACCATTAATATTTATAATTAGTTTTAAATTCAATTGTAACTCTTTTAAAAATGGATTTTTAATAAAACCACTTATATGTAAACAACCATCTTTGATTAAAAACAATGAAAATACAAGTTGGAAATTTTTGATTTCACTTATTTTATATCCATCCATAATAATTGGAATATGCCCATCATTTACGTAATGTTTGATTTCTTGATCTTTTAAATTCAAAAAGTAAATTTTATGGTAATAATCAATATGGGGGTGCGACATAATTGTGTCAATTTCAATATAACTCAATATGTAATAAAATCTTTTATTCCATTCATTATACTCTTCTTGGGATAAATGCTTTGGAAATAGACCATTAGATTTAATTCTCCAATTTATTTCATACATTATTATACTCTGTGCATATTTTAAAGTTTTATTTGTGTTTTGGTCGTTAATTTTTATTAAACTTTCAAAGAAATTAATTATAGGCATAGCTGCGTTTGCAGGACTCCTAAATCGTTGGGCTGCCGAATAAGTATTGATTCTATAATAGTAAGCGCCTCTAGAACTTAGTATTACTTTCCTTTTAGGCGTAATCATTTTAGTGTTAAAGAAGCTATCTTCTGCAAAACTCATATTTTCATCAAAATAATTCTTAGTTTTTAAATTTTTAATTATTACATTCATTGTCGTTTGATTAATATGTGGATATGCATCAATATCATAAACACCAGTAAATTTATATGTGGACGTCCTTGGATGATTTACTATTTTTCCGTCTATTAATCGATAAAGAGGGTATGCCAAAAGGTCTGCTTCATCAAAATACTTTTCAAATGTTTCATAAACACTACTCAATGTATCATTCGCAATCAAATCATCAGCATCTAAAAATAATATATATTTTCCTTTAGCTAAATCTAATCCTCTATTTCTCGTATAAGATACGCCCCTGTTTTCATGTGAAAGATATTTTATAAAGGGGTACTGATTAGAAAAGTTTAAACAAATTTCTTCACTTTCATCTGAAGATCCATCATTTATTAACAAAATTTCATACTTAAACCCTTCAACTATTTCTTGATTGAGCACGGAATCGATTGTTTCTACCAATGTGTCCTGTGCATTATACACGGGCACTAAGACTGAAATATTGTATTCAAAATCCTGCATGCTAAATTTCCCACTCCATTACAGTTTTACCCCATGAACTAGACAAATCTTGTTCAAAGGTTTTAATCACGTCGTTTATTGTATTAACATTTAATATTTCTCCTACTAGAATACTTAAATAATCCACGATTTCTGGATGTTCTCTGTAGATTTCAACAGTTCTCTGGAAATCTACTACACCACTTCTACTGCTTCCTATCATTACTAATCCCTTTTCCAGTATCATACGTGTATTAATTTCAACGGGGTATTCACTAACACCTAAAATACTCATCGTTCCTTCTGGCTTAATATGATCAATCATTTGATCAATTGCCATACCACTACCACGACCTCCTACACATTCAAAGCCGTGGTCAATCTGCAAGTTCGCTGGAATCGAACGTATATTATACGTTTCATCTACAAATGAAAAGTGAGATATTTTATACTCTGTTTTTCCAAACAAAATAACTATACATTCTGGATAAAGTTTTTTCAGTAAGAGCGCTGTAATAAAGCCTAAATTTCCATCCCCCCACACGCCAAAGCTTTCACGACGTTTAATTGATTTTTGTTCAAACCTAGTAATCGCATGAGTAGCGATTGTTACAAGTTCAGTAAATGCAGCAACATGCATATTTATATCGTCTGGTAATACGACAATACGGCTTCGTTCTAGAAATATATAGTCTTGCATAAAGCCATCATATCCACTTGATGCAAACTGACTTGTTGTTAAATAGTTCTCTGCAATAAACTCATCTTGTTCTGTTGGATTATTTGGTACCATTACGACCTTAGTGCCTGGTTGAAGTATCCCTTTTGGATCATATGCAACCTCACCAACACCCTCATGAATTAGTGCCATTGGGAGCTTTTTCTTCATTGCTTCCTCACCACGTGTACCCGTATAGTAACGTTGGTCTGCCGCACATATTGATAAATGCGTTGGTCGGATAACAAGTTTTTCTGCATCAATTGACTCATCAATATAAGTTACTTCAAATTGTCTCGGTGAAACTAAGCGATAAATTTGATTAATCATTTATCTAAACTTCCTTTTATAATTGCATTTGCTACATTTAAATCAAAAGGTGTTGTTACTTTAATATTAAAGTTTTCTCCTAAAATATTTCTCACTTTACTTCCTTTTAAAATAAATATTTTACATGCATCAGTCAAAATATTTTTTTCTTCATTCGTTAATGATTCATAGTAACCCTTTAATTGAACCATATTAAATGTTTGAGGTGTTTGTCCTTGATACATGACATTTCGAACAGGGATATCACTTAAATACTCGCCATCATTCGAAACAACAATTGTATCAATCGCCGGAATTACAGTATCAACTGCTCCATCACTCAAGCCATATTGTATATTTTCTGCAATAATTCTGTGTGTTAAAAATGGTCGAACGGCATCATGCGTTACAAGTATATCTTCATCTGTTAAACCATTATTTTCTTCAATAAAATGAATAATATTCATAATTGATTCGTTTCGATCTTTACCACCTTCAGTGACTTTAATCCGTGGATCTTGTAAATGATACTTTTTTAACAAATCCTTCGTATGCTGAATCCATTCTTTCGGACTTGCAATGATAATAGCGTCAAAATCGCTATTTAATATAAACTTTTCAATCGTATGAATAATGATTGGTTTTTCATTTAACAATAAAAACTGCTTCGGCATCGGTACATTCCCCATTCTTGTCCCCTTACCGCCAGCTAAAATTCCTGCATAAATCATTCCCCATTAACTCCTTTAACGACAATTTTATTATTCGCCAACCCTATTAACTTTTCTTTAAATTGCTCATCATCTTGAATAGTAATAAGTTGTTCTATATATTGTTCAAAACCTTCAATCATAAAGCTATTCTTTACTAAGGTTATTTTCTCGTATACTTTTTCACCTGTTTCTGCTGCACCGTATATTTCCTCATGCATTTTTTCACCTGGTCGCAAACCTATAAATTCAATAGCAATTTCATTTTCTCGATAACCTGAAAGTTCGATTAAGTTTTTGGCTAAATCAACTATTTTAACGGGTTGTCCCATATCTAATGCAAAAATATCACCAGAATGACCGAGAGCACCTGCTTGAATGACTAATCGTGAAGCTTCAGGAATTGTCATAAAGTAACGTGTCACCTCTGGATGCGTTACTTTTATAGGGCCTCCATCTTCAATTTGCTTTTTAAATAATGGCACAACAGAACCTCGTGAACCAAGCACGTTTCCAAAACGTACCGCAACAAATTTTGTATTACTTATTTTTGCCAAGTTTTGAATACAAATTTCTGCTAATCTTTTTGTAGATCCCATAACATTCGGTGGATTTACAGCCTTATCAGTAGATACAAGAACAAAATGCTTTACGCCATATTTATGCGCTTGCTCTGCTACATTTTTTGTACCAAAAATATTATTATCAACCGCTTCTCTAAAATTCGATTCCATTAGCGGTACATGTTTATGCGCTGCCGCATGGTAAACAACATTCGGTTGGTACATGTCCATCACTTTGGCTATTTTTTGTTTATCCTTCACATCTGCAATAATTGGGATTAACTCAACTCGCAAATTTCCAATTGCTTGAAGTTCCATTAAAATATTATAAATAGAATTTTCACCATGACCGAGTAACAGGAGCTTTTCTGGTTGAAATCGGCAAATTTGTCGGCAAATTTCTGAACCAATTGAACCACCAGCGCCTGTAACTAAAATAACTTTCCCTGTAATTTTGCTAGATAATGATTTCATATCAAGGGATACCTCATCGCGACCTAACAAATCCTCGAAGCTTATTTCTTTCATATCATTTACAGAAATTCTCCCTGACATTACATCTTCAATTCTCGGCATCATGCGTACTTTTAATTTTGTTTTTAAACATAAATGATGTATTCCTTTTAACTCCATTTTGGAAAGGGATGGCAGTGCAATGATAATTTCTTCAATCCCATAATTTACAACAATTTTTGGGATATCCTTAATTTTACCTGCTACAAGTACATTCATTATCGTTAGATTTTGCATGTTTGGATCATCATCTACAAAAACAACGGGGTGTAGTGTTTGACGCTCGTTTTGTTGTATGTTCTTTGCTAGCATTGTACCTGCTTTTCCAGCTCCTACAATTAGTACACGCGTTAAATTATCTGTATTTTTAAATGATTCATCGTCTTTGATCAGTCGGATAATAAATCTAGATCCACCTATTAATATAATGTGCAACATCCAAGTGACAGTCATGATTCTTTCATATACATCATGTTTTAAAATATATTGGAGTAAGCACGCTACTAACACAGAAATTGTCACAGAATAAAAGATAATCAATAGCTCACGTACAGATGCTACACTCCACATCCGACTATATAATTTAAAAAAATAAGCAACAACGTGATGACTTATCAACAACGTTATTGCACTGATATATATTGTCGATTCTAATTTTAATACTAGAGAAGTTTGAAATAACCAAAAACTAAAGAAAATAGCGGAAATTACAATCATTGAATCTAATATAAAAAATGCAATATATCTCATTCTATAATTCATTCCGCTACCTTCTTTCAATCATTTGCTTGAGTTTTTCCTTCTTCTTTTTGTATACCAAATAATATACCGATTAATACAAAGATTACCGCAGTTATCCCTGGTAAAGAGTCATTAAAGAGTGCTTGCGTACTATAAGCTACAATGACCGCAACTAATGGACCTAAAATAAGGTTATTTTTTAAAACAATTTGCTTTAGTCCAACAAGAACTGAACCTACCAAAATAATTAAAAATGCTAGCGCTCCAAAAATCCCTGTTCCATAAAGAATCGTAACATAAACGTTATGGGCTTTATCGACAATTGTACTTTCTGAATTGTTGCCACCTCGTGCATCAATGTTAAAATGCGGGAAGTTATATATTAATGTATCTAAACCATAGCCTACAATTGGTCGTTCTTTAACTAAATCAGCTGATTTCTCCCAAATATAGAAACGTCCCGAACCAGGTGACCAACCTTGTTCTGGTAATATAGGGAGTTCAAGTATTTGATCTGAGGCGTATGCCTTTGATCCGAGTAAGTCATCGAAGCTTACGTTTGTCTTTTCTACTTTTTTATAAGGATTACCACCCAATATAAAACCAAATGATTCGTCCCATACTTGTTCGTTTTCAGTTGCAAGTATATGGAATACTGGCATCGTAATCACAACAAATAGTAATAATCCGACCGCCATATTTTTCTTAACTGGTGATTTAATTGCAATAACGATTAACACAATAAGTGAAACAGTAACCGTTAAGAAACCATTTGTTGAAATAGACATAAACATAACCGAGATTGACACTGCTGCTGTGATTGCAGAGACGACTGTATTTATCATTGATTTTTCAATGAATGCCCATGCTAAATACATAACTGTCATAATCGCAAACATCCCACTCATATAGTTCCACTGGTTTAACGTACCTACTAAAGTCGAACCTTCCGATATGCTAGCGCCTTCAGGTAATGCCATGGATACTAAACTTTGCATCCATTCATATTGAAGTAAATCCTTACCATAAAAGTTCATCGTAATAATGAATAAGTTAATAAATACAAATGGCATCAATGCATACATGATATATTTAACAACATTTTTCGGATATTCAATATTCATCGCAATAAACATAAGTGCTAAATAACATAGCCAGCTAATTGCACCGTCTGAACGGTTATATTGACCATTTAAAGCGACTGTAATATTTGGTGAAAATACTGTCGATATAATAATCGCAAATGCAAATAAACCAATTGCATAGTTCATCGGTGTTTTTCGAATTTTGCCATCCATGAAAAACACTTTTGCTAGTAACATCACACCTGTAATAACTGTAATAACAATTACAAATAATGCTTTATAATGTGTAAATAAATCACCTTTCGCTCCAGAAGAAAGTACATCTATATTAGAGATAAGTGGACTTACAACTTGCTCTATATTCGCAAGCACGATTAAAGGCATAACACCTATTAATAATAGCAATAGACGGAAAATCCATTTATCTATACCTGCACGGGATTGCGCGTTTTCCTTTTCATCGCTCATCTTCCCGGATTGATTCAGTTCTTGGTAAAATGAAGTCATTATTGTATATACCTTCCTTATTATATAGTTTCAATTTGTGCTAATAAATCAGCTACACTATTTTGATATTCCGGAAATGACTCTGGAGCCCATGCTGATTCTTGGCAATGTACTAATACGATCCTTGCATCCTCATTTCGCTCAGCTAATACTAATACTTCTCCAAACTGTAACATGAACATCGCATCTTCTACTTTATATGGGTTTATATCCAATGTTTTTTGAAATAAAATAGCAGCTTGCTCATATTCCTCTGTATTTGCAGCAATTAAACCACCTAAATAGTTCACAGCCTCTGATTTTGGTTGTGCTAATAAAAGTTCGTTCATAAACAGAGAAGCTTCTGTGTAATTACCTTCATTGTAAAGCTGCGCAACTTGCTGATAAAGGATATCTTCCGTAGTAAATTGCGTATCTTGCCCTTTCGCAAGTACTTTTGCCGATACAAGCCCAACGATTATAAACAATAAGGCTCCAAGCAATATGTATTTTCTAGTGGATTCTTTTAAATTCATGTAATATTCATCCCTTTAATATGACGTTAATAAATGACGTTTTCTATTATACACTATTTTGAGAGATTTTCGTCATGATTTGTCGAACGAATGTGAGGTTCGTATTATTTGAATATTGATAAACATAATCCATTAATGCTAGATTAATTATTTGTAACCTTTAGAAACGTTGATCTAATAACATTCCTGCCTCGCGTTATTTCTCAGGTAATCTTTTAGCAGACAATTACTACTAAGCGAGGTTTACTTTTTTATGGGTGGGTATAATTAATTTCGTGGAAGTGTTTTGTGGCGGGTTCGCATTATGAACCAAATGTGCAGTATTTTTTTGTAAATCAAAAAAAGCACCCTTGTTAAAGAGTGCCCAATATGAGATCAAACCTATTTAATTGAACACTCTTTAAGTATCAATTATCAGATCCCCTCCGTAGTCTTCAAAATATAATTCTCGATCGCCAAACGGTATTCTCCATTATCTATATCTTCAATAACATACACTTGTCCGGTCTTTGGGTTAATGCCTTCTACCATAATTCGCTCTGCGGCAATGCGCACGACTACTGGATTTACTTTTGTCATTATTAAATTCCTCCAATTTCGCTTTCTGCTTTTAATCGTTCAACATTATGTTCTGAAACTCTAATCTATTTTCGGTCATATGGATATTTCAAAATACGTGAAACTGTTTCAGTATGCTTATCCAATAATGGTGTATGTATCCTAATTTACTTCACCTTTTCAACTAATTTAGCAAGGAGCAGAAACTCTGCTTATCGCCTAACTCCCTTCTCATTCATTAACCTTCACTTAAAGTATAATATAATTGCAGCCATGTTGATTGACCAAAATCATCCACATTTTACTCACTGGTTAGATATTCAATTTCTTCTCTCACCCTAAAAATCGCCACAACAAAACGCACTCACTGAAGTAAGTGCGTTTCGACTATCCTTATCAAATCCACAAAGTTTTTTTATTTTAGCTCTACTTCTATTCTTTCAGCTTTTCGAGCGCCTGCCTTTTTACTTCTTCCGTTTCCGCGTAAAGTAAACATTGCCCTCTTCCTTCACAATTTCACACGGTGGATCTTGTGAGGTATTTGGATTGGATTTTAGATTTTTGCGAAAATCCATTAAAATTTTTAGGATGCTTGCTGCACCGAAACGCAAAATGACAGAGGCTCTCGTCATTTTCAGTCGAATGCGTATGCCGCCAGTAAGCACAATCACGATTTGCTTGTGTTCATCCTTCTCAATCCCTTTCAAATGGTGTAATGCGACAAATATTGTATCTGCCCGATTTTGAGTGGCAAGTGGTACCCAAATCATATCGCCAAAAATATAAGGTGCAGCATGAGAAGTTCCAATAATATCTTTCATAAGCCGCTTCGATATATTTAAATTTGTTCCATAGTAATGTTCATTGCATGCAATGCATTGCTTTAATGTCATATCCATATATAGGCTATTCCCATTTCCGATTACTTCTAGTACTTGCTTGCCATCAACTACCGTTTCAAAAATTGCAGCTGCTTGGTACGGTAAAATATACTTAGGTTTTCTCATCATACTCTTGCCTCCTTTTTGAATTTAAAACATACACAAATTTCAAAAATGGAGTATACTAATTTTAGTAAGGATACTCCTTAACTAGAAGCCTTTGTATACGAAACGTCTTCCCGGACTGTATACAGAGGTTTTTCTTTTGCCTTCTTATTTTTTCACATCCTTCTCACCTCCCTCACTGCATAGCCACCTAATTATAGCTATCAATGTTTTTTTGTTGTTATTTATAAAATAGAGCTGATTCGTTCCGCGATAATTCCCTTCAAATCGTTCCCACAATGGCTGACATGTTTCCCAGCTTATATGTTTAAGCGCTTTTATTCGCTCGCGGATATACATTTCTTTTTTCGCGCTTGGCACCTTGTCCTCCCCTTGCAACGCATAATACCCGAGTGCTCGTACAAATAAGAAGCTCGCTAAAATTGAAATATTGTAGTCCCCAATTTTTTCTGGTCCCTCCAATTTAAATAATTCATCTAGCCAAGCATTAAGTAATGGTAAACGTTTTTCAATTAGCACTTGATCTACATTCTGCGTGTGAATGCCCGATGCCGTTTCTTTTCCTACTAGAAAGAGTGACACAAGCGCACGTAGCTGACTGAGTGATAAGAAATTTTTATTTGCCGGTCGGTTAATGCTCACCTTTTCCTGTTCAATTCCCGCTAACCTTAGTGCCTCATGTTGCTGTAGTAGCTCGTTTGTTACGATGTTAATTGTATTGCGTGAATCATAGGCAATGCGTTTTGAAAGTGCCACTCTTTTACCTTTCGTATTGAGATCGAGATAGAGCTGTTCTTGCTCCTGTACGGTAAATTCTTTGAAAATTTGAAAAGCTAGCTGAACTTCTTGAATACAAATCATTAATTGAGCCGCCTTTTTTTGATCTTCAGCATTATCACTTAAGAACATCCGATCGACATTGGAAATTAATTCGACCAGTGCACGTAACCGACTGCTACCATCAATAATATGAAGAATATCATCATTTTCTGAGGCAACAATCGGTGGAATAAATACATCACCCGTCATAAATTGTTCCATAACATATTGACGGAATTTACGTGTATGGCGTGCTTCTGTCGAACGTAATACAAGCTTGTCCTGCTCCATTTTTTCGACAACTTCCTGCACACTTAACACCGCTAATCGTTGTGTCATTTTTTCACCGCCATTTCTTGATGGATTAATTCTACAAATTCATTCTTCAATCTTCTAACTGCATAGCTGCTTGAATGACCAGCTATACATTTTTTCTCTTGTGAATATAAGAATGCAAAAATAGGATGGGTATGCAACCAGCTAAACTTTTTTAGGTGAGATAGCAATTCAATTGCTTCAAGATGTGAAATACGATGTTCTTTCATGAGGTAGTTAACTGTGAGTGCTAGTGCAATTTGAATGCCCGTAAGACCTGCCACATATTTAAAACGATTATGCGCATGTTTCGGGAAAATCTCTAGCCATTTTAAAAAGAAAGTTTCTGCAATATGCTCAACTTCATACTGTGGGTATTGAAAATTTATTTCTCCTGATTTTAGCGTAAACGTACCGTTAAATAAAGCAACTAGGCAACGTTTCATCATAACAAGTGTTGTAATCGATGAAGAGCTTTTCAGCGCTCGTGCCGATTTTACTTCGATGTCCATTTTATCTTTTAAATTTTGTGCAACTTTTCGCGTTAAAATACTGTATGTATCGCGGTGATCATACTGCAAAAGCTGACCTGGATGCGCTTCTCTACGCTCTGTATTAAGATCAACAAACATTTGACGTTCCTGCTGCACATTTAGTTGTAAGTATATTTGCATCGCAATCGGGAAATTTTCAAGAAATTCAATTTGCCTCTTTAGTTCGATAACTTTTTCTTCATTACGAATGTATTCGGCAGCACTTAAAGAGCTTTTTAACATTATCAATGCCGATTCTAGTGCATACAAGCGATGTTGGCCATCACTAATGAATAGTTTACTCCCCGGCGTGAGGGAATAGCCCTGTCCATCTTGCTCAATTTCTCCGCGAGCACTAAATACAAACGGGCTAAAATAAAAGTCATGTCCCTGTTCCAAATTATTTAAAATAAATGCTCTTATTTCATGTCTTCTTTGAATATCTAACTCTCGCTGTACATTGGCATCGACATCAACTACAGCTAATAGGGTTTTAAGACTCATTTGTGTGAAAAATAGCTCATGTCCAAATTGTTTATATGGAATACCAGCAAAATAAAACTTATTATTCATAGGCTATATATCCCTTTCTTCTTCCAGTTATTTAGTATTAATTACTAATATAGAGTTTCTTGTCGTAAAACGCAATATTATTTTGGAAGATTCAGAGAATTGTTTTCTTAGCCGTTTTCATCTGTCACAATTTTCATCGTGTTTTGCTATTTTTTTTGAGATTATAGTAAATCATCAAGACATTGACAAAATAACTTTTTCATGATAAAAGCCGTCTATCAAATTTTGATAGACGGCTTGGAACTTGATGCAATAGATGCGCATATAATTTAATTCACTACAATTTATGAAAATATATTTTATGAGATTACACGGTATGTCCTATCCGTTGAGACTTTTATCTTCATCTAAAGAATAATTTAAATTAATTTTCCAAAACAAAACGCACTCATCTAAGTAAGTGCGTTCTCCTAATCTATTTCGAAAAATCTATTTTCTTATTTAATAAATAAATTGTCACACCACCAACAGTCATTGACAATAACTCTCCAACGCCAACTGTAAACCAAGTTGCCCAGAACGGGAAGCCGTAAAGAATTGTTAATTGTCCTGCGACTGTGAACATTGAAAACGTGAAGATCAATGCAGTCACAACCATTTTTAATTTAATATTTTCCATTCTTTTCGTTACTATACGACACAAAATTAATACAAGAAATGTTGCAATCCCGCCAACAGGCACATCAACTATCCACATAGGTGACATAAAGTTTGCGAGCACGACACCTAGTGTTACGGCTACGATATAGCGCTTGTTGTACAGCATTAAATAGTTGAACATTTCCGACAAACGTAGTTGTACCGCACCAAAGCTAATGACGGACAAGACAACAGTCACTGCGACATACAACGCGGCAACAAGCGAGATTTTTGTGAGCTCCCTTGTAGAAGTGCGTGATGAGTCTTTTAAAACAGATGTATTCAATTTTCATTCTCCTTTGTAAAATAGCAGATTCGCTATTTTAGTAATAACTACGACCAAAGGAAGAGAGCCGAACGCCCTATCTGAAGTGTCGTAGTGCAAGCGTGATTGATTTTGCTTACTTGCGTATTATAACAAATGAATCTATTCGAGAACAGGTCTATTTCGCAATCCAACCGCCATCTAGTGGTATAACCGCTCCGTGCATATAATCAGCGGCTTGACTCGCTAAGAATAGTGTTAAATTCGCTACCTCACTTGGCTGTGCCCAGCGTCCTGCAGGTGTTTCATTTGCCACCCATTTTGCCATTTCACCGTCTCCTTCAAAATCCGCTTGATTCATCGGTGTTTGAATCGCCCCCGGTGCAATTGCATTGACACGAATGCCTTCACGACAATAATCTGCATGTAATTGCTTCGTATAGCCAACAATCGCATGTTTGGACGCTGTATATGCCGCGCCCCCACCACCGGCAACAAGCCCTGCAATGGATGCCATATTAATGATGATGCCTGATTTTCTCTCCAATAGATGCGGTAAAATCGTGTTCGTCACAAAATACGTACCTTTTACATTCGTATCCATAATTTTATTCCATAGCTCTTCATCCGTATCGAGCGTTTTCGCAAAGCCGTCTAACACACCAGCCGTATTTAGCAAAATATCTACTCGTTTAAATGTGGTTAATGCTTTTTGAAACGCTTGCTCGACATCCTCTTTTTTACGCACGCTGCCAACATAATACGCAAAGTTTTTGGGATATTGTTGCTGTAGATGTAACAATCCTGCCTCTTCCACATCAAACGCAAATACATTCGCCCCATTTTCTAAAAATGCAATTGCCTGTGCTTGTCCAATACCCGAAGCTGCACCTGTTATAAAAACTGTTTTTCCTATGTATTCTTCAAATTTCATTGTTTATTTCCTCCATATGAAAAAGCCCACGATCTCATCGATGGGCTTTAGCTGTTATTCTACAATAATCCAATCTTCCGCCAACAAATCGCACACAGTTGGTGAAAACATTGTATATCCCTCACCGCGCACGTTAATTAAGAAATACGGGTTCAAATTTTCGCCGTCATGTTCACTTTGGCCAACAAGTTTCACATACAATTCAGCACCGCCCCAACCAGCGCGGATTACTTTCTCTCCCGCTTTTAAACGCGGTAACACTTCTTCAAATACCATCTAAATTCATCCTCGATTCTCAGTCTCTCTATACCGAGAAAGTATACTGGAGTTTTGATTGGTTTACAACAGTCGTATTGAATGTGCACCTGTTCAAAACCTATGAATTCATTAACTAAGTAGCCCTATTTTAACGTCATTTCTCTTCGAATTGCTTGTACTTGCTCCATTGTTTGATTCGTAACACGCGCAATCATCTCATCTGAAAATCCATTTTCGATTAAACTAACAACCATTTGTCTTATTACTTGTTCTCTTCCTTCTTTCCTTCCCTCTTTCTTTCCTTCCTTGTTCAATTCCTTCTTGCCGCTCTAGGTCTAAAATTCCCGCTAGTGTTGGTGGTAAATCTTCTTTGTATAATTCCAACTTACTTCCATCCTCCTTTCGAAATTCCATAAATATTTCTTGTTTTAGCTGCTCCGACATTTCTTTGGGTAGTTTCAATAAATAATCAACGAAATATAATAGCGCACTCATTTCTTGACGTTTGATATTTTTTAATGACCAAACCTCCCGCAACAAGGCCCGCTTGTAATCACTCCACATACTCATTTCCTTATTTGAACGATTCATATAAATAGAAGCTAGTAGCGCCTTACTAAACAATTTAGGCGATGATTTTAAATCTTCTTCATCAAAATCTGTGATAACGTATTTATTATTGGTTCAATAAAAAAAGACCCGAAAAGTTTCATTTGGGTCATTCACAAAGAGTACATTAGCATTTTGTTCTATCGTATATTTATTTAATAAACTGAATCGTATTTTAAAAAAAAGTCATCATTTTCCTTCTCATTATATTTTCCCATGTCGAAGTATGTCCTTTATAAGAGTAGGTGTAATAGAAACTTTGGAATTTATGAGATCAAGCACTCTTTTTTGCATATCAAGTGAAAGACTCAAGTTTTCCAAGTGCAAATTGTGTAAAACTCTTTTAAATTCCTTCGACTCCAGTTTTAATTCCTCCATAGCATTTCCAACCCCTTTCATTAATACATCTTACCTTTAATTATATAATTTTTATCCCATGTTCGCCACTTAGTATCTAGTTTACATGCATAAGAATCACTTTTGTGTATTTTTTATAGGTATATAAATTCCCAGGATTTTATGTTATCCGTCTTCCCTATATTTCAGAAACTTTTCCATCAAAACTTCATTCACGCACTCAACACTGGTTCAGCCGTTTCATTTTTTAAAACTTGCAACCTCTTTCTCGCAATGATTAACCCAATGGCAGTAATTCCTTCTGCGATTGGGAAAGCAAGCCAAATCGCATCACCACCGAAGTATGTTGGTAACAACCATAACAAAGGTAAAAATAATACGATACTTCTCGTTACTATTATAATGGAAGAAAGTTTAATCTTTTTAATCGCTTGATAGTATTCTGCGTAAACTAAATTAAAGCCTAAAAATAAATAACCGATGAAGAAGAGCATAATTCCTTTCGTCGTATATGCTAAAACGTCTGCTGGCATTTCACCGAATAGAGCCACGATATTTTCACTAAATTGCCATCCGATGAACCAAATGCCAATACCAAACACAATGCCCGTTATGACGCCGAGCTTTAAAAACTGCTGTAATCGTTTGTATAATTTCGCACCATAGTGGTAACTGACAATCGGTTGAAGTGCCGCGCCAATTCCTATAAATAACATAAGGAAAACCGCATGCATATAGTTAACGACTGCATATGCTGTCACCCCTACCGCTCCTACGAAATGCATAAACGTAATATTATATGCAATAATTGTCACCGCTGCTGATGCCTCTACAATGAAACTTGGTAAACCGATTTTCAATATTTCACTCACTGTTTTCATTTCAAGTTTTAGTGTCGTAAATTTCAAAATGCTTGATTTACGGAAGAAATGGGTTAATAACACGAGCACACCAATAACAGTCGCAAGCCCTGTACCATATGCCGCGCCTTTTACGCCCATATCCATCATGAAAATAAATACATAGTTAAAAACGATATTTAATACAGAAGTAACGCCGAGCCCGATCATTGCTAGCTTCGGATTGCCGTCATTTCGTATAAAGATACTTAAAATATTTTCGATTACGTAAATCACACCGAATAATAGGATAATTTGAAGATAATCCTTCGCGTATGGGAATATTTCGTCACTTGCACCGAATAGATAGGCAAGTTCTTTTTGCTTCCATAAGCAAAGTACAACTAAAATTCCTACAATAAAAGTCGCGAGGAAAAAAGATTGCGTGAAAATCGACTGTGCTTTTTTTTCATTATTTTGCCCGAGTGCAATGGAATACAAAGTAGCTCCACCCATGCCGATCCATAGAGAAATCGATAGTAAAATAGAGAAGATTGGGACGGCAATATTGACGCCTGCTAATGCTTCAGGACCTACGCCATTACTTACGAAGATTCCATCAACTAATATGTTAATTGCCATGAGAAGCATACCGATTATCGAAGGGATTAAATACGATATAAATAGTTTTTTCGTGGGGGTATTTCTTAATGTTTCATTCATTTTTTTCACCTAATATTTTGTACTTGAGTTATTGTATTTGTCCGTTTAAGTTTTTCACCATAATTTTTTCATTATTTTCATCCGACTCTCCATTAAAGTGAAAATCGAATTTTTCGTACAAGCGAATTGCTGCTTTATTGTCTTCATATACACTTAAATAAATATCATCACATGAAAATTCATTTGCTAATTTTCGAATCATCGCGTCGAGCATCGTTTTTCCATAACCAAAGCCTTGAAACTGAACATCGATTAAAAACCGGTCTAGCCATACACGACCTTTTTCCTCACTCTCTGGGAAATACCCATACATCGCAAATCCGATGAGGTCATTATCCGAATACAGGCCAACTGGTTTAAAATTCGCACATTCTTTCGCTTCATCCAAGCATTGCTGCGTTGTTTCAATAAAGCCTTGTTGCGCCTCTCCTACTCGTAAATTTAAAATTTCTTGTACATTTTCTTGTGTTACGTCATGAATGCTTATACCCATGACTATCAAATCCTCTCTTTTTTCCGCATGAACTACGCGGGAAACGTTCCATTATTTATTGTGGTATAGTTATATCTTAAAGTATACAGTTACCGTACAGTCAAGGAGGAGACTTCAAAATGAGTGAGAATTTACGAAAATACTTCACAACGGGAGAATTTGCAAAGCTTTGTCATGTAAAAAAACAAACACTCTTTCATTATGATGAGATTGGGCTGCTATCCCCAGAAGTAAAAACTGAAAAAGGCTATCGCTATTATTCGTATCATCAATTCGATGTTTTTAATGTCATTGAATTATTGAAGGAAGTGGATATGCCGTTAAAAGACATTAAATTATTTTTGCGAACGAAAACACCATCTGAATTAATTGAGCTTCTTAAAGGAAAATCCTTGGAAATTGAAAAAAAGATACAAACGTTGAACCAAATCCAAAAGATTATCGACACAAAAATCACCTTAACAGAATACGCATTAACGATTGATTTTTCTCAAATTCAGCTAGTGGAGCAAGAAAAAGAACATTTATTTTTAAGTGAATCGATTTTAGATTGCTCGGATAAGGAATTTTTAAGCTCGGTATCGACATTTATTGATTATTTGTATACAGAGGAATTAGATATAGGTCACCCGATTGGTGCAGTTGTAAGTAAAGAAAAAATATTGCAAGAGGACTACGATAATTATTCCTATTTATATACGAAAATCGTCGAACAAGCAGAAGGTGTTTCCCTTTACACAAAACGAAAAGGCCTTTATGTCGTTGCGTATCACAAAGGGAGTGATAAAAACATTCCAATTACGTATAAAAAAATAATGGATTTTATCGATGCACAGCCGATTACTCTTGGGAATTATGCATATGAAGAATATGTATTAGACGAAATTTCGGTAAGTGGAGAGGATAATTATGTCACGCAAATTATGGTTGAAGTGGAGAGAACTTAGCATCTTTGAGCCGTTAATATTATGAAAGCGCCCAGTTATCCGCCTAGATTCATACATATAACTAGGTATATGGATAAAAAGGAAGTGAGCTTTTTGCAAAATAAAGTTAATCCATCTGATCCAAATACGATTCCAAAATTCGTCGATCCACTACAAAAGCCTACTACTGCCCAAAGGAAGCCTAATAAAGACTGTAAAGATGGGGATTATTATGAATTACAAATGAAGGAAGCTAGGCATCGGTTTCATAAGCATTTCCCTCTGTCTAAAGTTTGGGGATATGATGGGCTTTGTCCGGGACCGACAATTGAGGCGAGCAAGGATAAAACAACGTATGTAAAATATAATAACCGGTTGCCTACAAAACATTTCCTCCCCGTAGATCGTACACTCCATAGCGTTTCAGATTCAGTAGAAGTAAGAACCGTCGTTCACTTGCACGGGGCAAATGTCAATTGGGAAAGTGATGGCAACCCCGAATCCTGGTATAGCAAAGATTACATCCATACAGGTCCAAAATTTAAAAGAAAAGTGCATGAATATACAAATCATCAGCCAGGTACGACAATGTGGTATCACGACCATACGATGGGCATAACGCGACTGAATGTCTATGCAGGGTTAGCGGGGTTTTACCTACTGCGTGATGGTTTGGAGGAGCGGTTAAAACTTCCTTCGGGCAAATATGAAATTCCGCTCATGATTCAAGACCGTTCTTTTAATGAAGATGGCTCCATTTTTTATCCAGATGCACCGCCATTTCCTGTGCCAGTGCATCCTTCTATCACACCTGGATTTACCGGCAATACCATTACGGTAAATGGGAAGGTATGGCCTTTTTTAAGTGTGGAGCCAAGAAAATACCGATTCCGAATTGTCAATGCATCGAATAGAAGGGGCTATGTTTTAAGTCTTTCAAATGATCAGCCGTTCATTCAAATCGGAACAGATGGCGGATTTTTAACTGAACCCTGTGAAATCAATTCGGTGGAACTACTACCAGCAGAAAGGTTTGATTTCATTATTGATTTTTCGAATTGGATTGGTGAGAAAATTACGTTACGAAATTTGGATACGGAATTTCCGGATGAACATACGAATGTCGTGATGCAATTTCAAGTGAACGCTCCTTTGATGGGGACAGATACGAGTGAAATACCAGAACGACTTGCTGAACCGATGGATTTACACGAGCACCACGCCCATATCCAGCGAAACTTACCATTAACTGTATCCACCGATTCTTACGGAAGACCGATGCTTATGCTAGATAATAAAATGTTCCATGACCCGGTAACGGAAAAGCCTGCTCTTGATAGTATTGAAGTATGGAATATTATTAACGGTACACCTTTCCCACACCCAGTACACATCCACTTAGTGCAATTTAAAATTCTCGAACGGCGACCATTTAATGTGGCTCTTTATGATAAGGATGGAAAGCTTGAATTTACAGGTCCCACTGAAGAACCACGAGACTATGAACGTGGTTGGAAGGATACCGCAAAAGTAGAACCTGGAACGGTGACAAAACTAATTATGCACTGGAAGGATCATGCAGGCTATTACATGTGGCATTGTCACTTCTTGGAGCATGAAGATCACGACATGATGCGACCGATACTTGTTATGAATGATACTCATCCTGTGCAGCAGCCACATGCTAATCAATAGTCAACTACCGATGCGGGTTCACATAATTGAGGTAATATAAAAAACACCGTGCAATACTATGCAGCTGCACAGTATTCACGGTGTTTTGAAATTAAATTTCTATCGGATAAGCATTAGATGTGAAAAATTCATCAATTATGAACGAATCATCCACTATGAGATTTTCATCCATTTTGAACGAGTCATCCATTGTAAGATTTTCATTCATTCTGAACGAGTCATCGATAATGAAAATGTCTTCTATCATTAGCACACCATCAGATTTCGCAAAGCTGCCAACAGTCACATCAATAATTAATTTTAATTTATCATATGTCACAGTAATTGTTGTTGTACCTTCAATTTTTTTCGGTCTTACTAAACCATTTGATACAGAAACTATTTTGTTGTCTGCAACTTTATATTTTGCAGCATTTGTTACATCTTTTTCTGTTACTGATCCATCTGGTGCTGTTGTTACTTCAGTAATATTTAGTTGGAATTGGTGATTTAAGCTTAAATTAATTTCTGTTTGGTTTGCTAAGATTGATACTTCAGGTTTTGTAACAATCACATCTACAGGTATTTTTTCCCCATTGTATATAACTGTGATTGTTGTTGCTCCTGCGGCTTTTGCTCTTACTAAACCGTTCGAAACGGAAACTACTTGCCCATCATCTACTCTATACTTTGCAGCAGTTGTTACGTCTCTTTCTGTAATTTGTCCATCTACCGAAGTTGTCACTTCTTTAACAGTAATTTGTGCCTCCTGTCCTGCTAGCAATTCCAGTTGTGTTTGGTCTACAGTAATGTCTACTTTAGGCTCTTTTACTATGACATTGACAACTTTTTCATTATTTCTGTACTTAACTGTGATCGTTGTTTCTCCTGCTGCTTTTGCTCGTATTACTCCCTCACTTACAGTTACTACTTGTTTATCCGCTACTTGATACTTTGCGTTTTGCGTTACATTTTTCTCTTTTGTTTTGCCATCTACTGTTTTTGTTATTTCTTTCACTTTCAGGCTCGCTTCCTTACCAGCTACCAATTCAACATGTGTTTGGTCTACATCCAATGTCACAGTTGGAACTGTCACATTTATATTTACCGTAAGTTCATTTCCACCATATTGCACTGTAATTGTTGTATTCCCTTCACCTTTAGCTCTTACTAAACCATCTTTTGATACAGAAGCGATATTTTTATTTGCCACGGTATAAGTTGCTAAGCTTGTAACGTTCGTTGCTTTTGCTTTACCATCTGCCCCGGTTACCACTTCTTTAATTGTAAGTTGTGATTCTTTCTGTGGCTCTAAATCAATTTGTATTTTGTTTGTTGTTAACTCCACATTTGGCTTCGTAACCGTTACATTAATCGTTAATTTGTTGTTGCCATATTTCACTGTAATAGTTGTCGTGCCAGCTTCATTCGCTGTTACAACACCAGCATTTACAGATGCGATATTGCCATCTGCTACTTCATACGTTGCAGCTTTTGTAACATTTGTTTCTTTTGTTTTTCCATTTGGTAATGTTGTCACTTCTTTAATCGTTAATTTCGATTCTTTTCCAGGCTCTAGCGTAATATCTGTTTTGTTTGTCGTTAATGTAACATCACGTTCAGTAACTGTCACATAAACTGTCACATAAACTGTCACATCGCTCTTACCATACTTAACGGTAACTTCCGTGCTACCTGGATTTTTAGCAATGATTAAACCGTCTTTTACAGAAGCAACTTTATTATCTGCTACTTTATACGTTGCAGCTGTCGTTACATTTCTTTCTTTCGTTGTGCCATCTGCTGCTGTTGTTACTTCTTTAATCACTAATTTTTCTTCCTTGCCTTGCTCTAAATTCACTTCTGTTTTGTTCGTAGTTAACGTAACAGATGATTCCGTAACCGTTACATTTACTAACAATTCGTTTTTACCATATTTAACAGTAATTGTTGTTGTTCCTGCATTTTTAGCTTTAATTAAGCCCTCTTTAATAGAAGCAACATTTTTATCTGCTACTGTATATTTAGCCGCTTTTGTTACGTCTTTTTGTTTCGTCGTGCCGTCTGTTGCTGTCGTTACTTCTTTAATCGTTAATTGTGCTTCTTTCCCTTTTTGTAAATCAAAGTCCGTTTTGTTTGCCTTTAGTGTTACGCCAGGTACGATAACTGCAGGATCTACTACTGTGGCTTTTACTTTTACTTCATTTTTACCATGAGTAATCGTAATTGTCGAAGAACCTTGACCTACTGCTGTAACCGTTCCATTTACAACCGTTACAACTGTTTCGTCAGCAACTGCATACGTTGCTTCGGCAGTTACATCTTTGTTCGTAGCTTCACCTTTTTCTGGTGTTGTCGTTTCTGTAACCGTTACTTGCCCCATTTCGCCAGTCGTTAATTTTAGCTCCGTTGGGTCAACTGACAGTGTTACAACTGCTTCTTGTTCTTCTTTTTCAAAAATGATTGCTTCTCCAACATTTCCTGCTGCATCTTTCACAACTACTTTCACCGCTTCTGTCTCATCTGTTACAGGGAATGTGAATGTACCATCTTGTGCTAATTTAAATGGTACCGCTGCCGCCTCTTTGCCATTAATCGTTGGAATATATGATGCTTGTAGCTTTTCATTTAAATCATAGTCTAAACCGTACCAATATAATTCTTCGTTGTAGTCAAGATATTTATCCACTACTTGTCCAGTCGCCACTTTTTCTGTAACTGTACCTGTAACTTCTGGTTTTGTTGTTTTGACAACAATCGGTCCTACATAGTCTCCAATAATCCCTGATGCTGCTTGTGCTGTAAAGTCAATTGTATACAGACCGTCTGGAATTGTTGTTGGCGCTGCGCCGCTCCATGGTCTATACTGACCTGCTACATTTAATGTATAAGATCCTTTTGCAAGGAAATTCGCACCATGTAAATAACCAATATAACCATCACCATATTCGCCGCCTTCAGGATTCATAATATCCCAAATCTCAATATAGTTTGTTGCAACATCGCCTGTTAGTATGAAGGAAAGTACTGCTGAATCTTTCACACCGTCATTATTGAAAGATAGGTCTGTTTCAGTAATTGCCATATTCGTAATCTCTGTTTGAGATCCACCACCAAAGTCTGCTGCAAATGGTAATGAAATTGCAGTATCTCCACCGTTAATATGGATATATCCTAAAATTTCTGCCCCCTGTGAAGCTGTAGCTTTTGAAGCGGTTAATGCAATATCTAACACTTGCTCCCCAGCTAATGTGAACGACGATTTATCAACCGTTACTTGTGCATCACCAAATGATTTCGTAACATCTACCGATACATTGTAATTCCCGCCGCTCCCTTTCATATCTTTCACAACAATTTGTTTCGTAACAGAAATATTCTCCTCTAGTGACTGAGGTCCAAATGTTACAGTACCCTTTAAATTTTCAACAATTGCACCGCTGCTATCTAGCACGGCTTGATCCACTGCATATGCAAGTACATTTGGGTGTGCAGCAGCATAAGCATTTACTCGACCTGCACCTTGCGCAAATACATCATATTTCGATTGATCAAGTACTTTTGCCGTATTTGAAAGTGCTACTTTTACATCAAATGCATTCCAACTCGGATTTGCTTGTTTAACAAGCGCAGCGATACCCGCGATATGTGGAGTAGCCATTGACGTACCCGTTTTACGGTCAAACGCCTCTTCATACGTTGCGTCAGGGAAATCTGCTTTGTACATTGGAATTGTAGACATAATATTTGTACCAGGTGCTGTTACATCTGGTTTAATATCAAAGTTCGGTGTAGATGGTCCACGTGAACTTGAATCATTTACTTCATCACCAACTGTTTGAGTAGAGCTAAAGTTACCAAAAGTAACTGTTCCTGTTCCTTCTTTTAGAGCTGCGCGAATTGCATCCCCATCTGTTTGAGACATATCATACGATGGTAAAAATGCAAATGAATCTCCTAAAAATGTTCCTGAAGCATTTGGTGCATTTGTTCCGCCCGCAAAGTTATGAATAATTGTTGCGATTGCACCGTTATCCTTTGCATGCTCAATTTTATCGACAAATGCAATATCACCACGAGAAATTAATGCCACTTTCCCGTTCACGTCAATACCTGTATAATCTTTTGCTTCTCCATATCCAGGAACGGCAACAATTTCAAACTCACCTTGAAGTTGTGTCGCTAAATCTTTTCCGAAAGTTGTCCCCATTATTTCCAATTGTTTCGTTAATTGATAACTGTCAACTGTAATATTTACTTGTCCATTATGCATCACTTCTGGGTTCGTCGTGTTCCCTACAGCAATTCCTAAACGAGCCGTAGATGGCGTCCCCATTGTGCCACGATTAGGCCCTTCATTTCCTGTTGCGATAACCGAAATTGTACCAGCCATCATCGCGTTATTAATGGCAAATGATCCACTATCAGTCTCAGTGTTCGCCCCTCCACCTAATGAAAGGTTAATAACATCCATGTCTTCAATGACAGCTGTGTCAATGGCCTTCACAATACCAGATGTAGCACCGCTTCCATATGCACCAAGTACACGATATGCATATAAATCTACTTTCGGTGCAATCCCTTTAATCCCATATTCATTCGCACCAATTGCAGCGATTGTTCCTGCTACATGCGAGCCGTGTGACGTATAGAAAGAACTTCCTCTGTCATTAAATTCAGGCATATTCGCAGGACGCTCTACAGGTGATGTTTCAGATGCATCATCGTCCGCGCGATTTCTTGTATAAGAAGACGAATTCGGAATAAAGTTTTTTCCGCCTTTATAAATTCCCGCAAAATCTGGATGATCGGCGTCAATTCCTGTATCTAGTACAGCAACTTTGATCCCTTGCCCTTCAATCCCTTCATTCCAAAGCTTTTCAATACCTAAAAATGAGTTACTTGTATTCATTAATGCATCGAGTTGTGCATCTTTTTTTAGTGGATTCGATGATGTCGTAGGTTTATTTTTTAATGGTTGTTCTGAAGCATAAACAATTGTGTCAGGCTCAACTAATGTAATGCCTTCAATTGTTAGAAGTTTATCTAGATCATCCGCTTTTACTACGGCAGAGAATCCATTTAGTACGGTGTCGTAAGAATAGCCTTCTTCAATATTAATGTTGTTTAAACGTAATTCTTTTAGTACGAAATTTTGCTGTGATTGGACTTTTGTACGCACTTGATTTTCCTGTGCAGTAGAGAAAGCTGTGCCATTTAAGTTGTGTATCCCTTTTTCAAGAGCTACTGGTTTTTCAGATAAGTGAATGATGACCGCCAAGTCTTGATTGCCAGATAAACCTTGCAATTCTTTGTGTAATTGCGGTCCCCCATCTAGCACATTTAATTGGTCGGCAATCGCTGCCTTTAATTGCATCGTGCTTTCGCTTTGTGTCGTTTGTTTAAATGGTTTTATTTCGTTTGCCGATGCCATTTGAATCGGACTAAACAACGAAAAGATCATAGCTAGAACTAAAATTGAACTAAATAGTCGATTTATACATTTGTTCTTCATTAAATACCTCCATACTACACTTTATTTTTAGTGCGTTGCTCATGTATGTGGTTGTCTATGATGCCATTTGTAAAACGTTCGAATCAGACGACGCATTCCAAATTAATTCCACCCATTCCGGATGGTCGATGAATGGATTACGATTGCCTTGCCATTTAAAAATTACTTCATTTCGATTTCTCTCAAATTCGTCAACTGGGTCCATTTCATGCCATTCTAATAGAATAGAAAGCTTGCCGTGATAGGGAGCCGAACCGTTATTTAGCTTTTCGTTCAATTCAAGATCAACACGGTCACCCGCTTCATATCGAGTAGCCATGTAAAATAGCATTCTTGCTACGTCACCTTTAACGCGGTTTGGTGGTTCCCAAGAATTTGAACTTTTCAAGCAACCGTCACAGCCTTTAACCGCTTTTCCACCGTTATCAAAATCAAGATTTCCACGGGCGCTGTTCACCTGTACATCTGTTGGGCGTAGATGATGGATATCCGTCCCTGGTCCTTTACTCGTACCGAAGTTGCCATGGGATTTTGCCCATACATGCTCACGATTCCAGTCTCCCACATTGCCGCCGTTCCGAGTTTTTGCACGGGATTCATTTGAGTAAAGCAAAATGACGTTATTAACATTATTCGGATCTTCATCTGTTTCTCGCAATGCTTCCCACACTTCTGAATAATTAAGTTGCCTATGATTAGAAATGATACTATGAAGGGAATTTTTTAATGCCTGTCCCTCTTTGCCATTTGCCTCTTTATAGTAGTCATCCGCTGGGTTTGGTGGTATTTCCTCATCTGACACCGTTACATTGAAACTAATTGATACAGACTTCGCTCCATCGCTTGCCGTAACCTTGATAATATGACTACCTTTTTCAAGCTTTAGCGTTAATACATCCGTCGATAGATTAATAGTCCCTTTCGAAGTAGAATAGACCAATTTATCACCGTTTGGATCTGTGAAATGGTCAGCGAGTGCGATTGACAGCGTCACACCTGGTTTCACTTGTTGATTCGTAATCTCTTTTGTCATGACAGGCGCTTCATTTTTCGTTGGATTATAAATTTGCTTTCCATTCGAATCATAAAATACGGTATTTTCCGCGCTAGCCCCTGCAACATATTCGATTTTTTGGATGTTTTCAGCACCTTTAATAGCCACTTTATTCGGTCCTTCAACCGTGATATGTCCCATCGTTGTGCCTTTTAAATCCACTTTTATGCCATCTTTTTTCGGTTGCAAAATAACACGATTCGTTTTAAATCCTTCACCTGTTAGTTCTGCATAATTCCCTTTTAGATAAATACCTTCTTTCAGCATTGTCGCTGCATCCATATACACTGAAACACTCGGCTCTGCAATGACTACTTGCTTTTTCTTCTCATTTATTAAGTTATACTCTTTTCCAATTGGCAGTGGCTCCCAAATAACTGGCGTACCAAACCCAACTTGTACTAATATCGGATCATGATCGCTTGCACGTCCCGCCATGTCAGTGAAATCCGCATTAATATGCAAAATGTCGATTTCTGTTTGCTCGACTAAATTATTGGATACTAAAATATGATCGAGCACTTGGGAATTCCCTTGGTATACATACGAATATCGATCAGAAGTTTCCACTTTATTAATCATATTCGTCATATGATCGCCTTCATGGATTTTTAAGCTTTCAGAGAATTGGAAGTCATTAAAATCACCTACAGATACAATATTTGCATCTGGATTTTCAGTTTTAACGTTTGCAATAAATTGCTGAACAATATAGGCAATCTTTTTCCGTTGTACTTCACTACCGTAAATTGGCGGTTGTGTCGATCCGAATAATGGTGTATCTCCTGATTTTGAATTCCAGTGATTCGCGATTACAATAACTGATTCTCCTTGGAACTCAAACTGTGCCACTAACGGTTTACGGCTGCTTTTAAATGCTTCATTGTTCGGCTCAATACGACCTGGATTATGCGTCAACTTGCCATTTTCATAACCGACCGCAGTTGTAGCATTGCCGTGAGAAGCCCCTTCCGTTAATGTTACACGTGCCGGATTATATAGGAAGCCTACTCGAATATTCGCGTTCGGTTGTCCGCCATCTTCGTTATTTACCGGATCAATATTAACGTACTCGTATTGGACGCCACCCGCATCTTTAATCGCTCGAATTAAACGCGTATAACTTTCATTCGCCTTTGAATCGCCGTTGTCAGGGCCGTTATTATCCTGCACTTCCGTCACGCCGATGATGTCAGGGTTTTGCATATCAATAGCGAAAGCTCGCGCCAATTTTCTCTCTTTATCTACCGTTGTCGTTTTCGTATTGTTCGAGAAATTCTCCAAGTTGTAAGAAGCGATTGTCAATTTATCTTCCGCTTTTACAATCGTTGTTTTTTCTGGCGAAGCGTTTCCTTTTTTATGTGCCGCCTTCATTTCATCTAACGAAACGTAAATTTTATAGTTTTGGAATGAATAGCCGACTACACCAGTAATCGGACCATTAAATGCGTCACCTGTTGCTACTTCGAAATCTCGCCCTGGACCATTCGGCTCTAAACGAAACTGAATACGGTTGGCATTTTCATTGTCCTCTTCTAATAAAAGACCACCGTGCAATGTGTTGGTCGCTGCACTTTCAAGAACCGTTACTAAATCACCATGCTCTTGTGGTGCAGTTGCTTTCACATTTCCAACTTGTACACGCATACCTTCTAAACTTTCCCAGAAATCAATCGCATCGACATCTGGATTAAAAACAGTTAAGTAATCACTATCAATATGCTGTTGTGGTAAATTGTTTTCATCAATAATGACTGGATTAGGTAGTGTCACATTACTTTTTAAAACTGTCACTTTCCCACCTTGATCATCACGCACATTAATTTGTGTTACTTTCATATCTGTTTGTTGTCGATCATCATATCCGTCAATGGCAAATTCACTTACTTTCCCTGTAACAGAAACAAGATCTCCAACTTGAATTGGCCAAGTGTTTCGTCCACTGTAAAGAACGATTCCTTCAGATGTTTTTGGATCATCATCGATAAATTCATCCGGCGTTTGAATGTGGTAATACGTAGAACCGCTTAATGTAAAGGAATACGTAACAATTCCTTCAATCCCTTCCACCACTTGATTGTTAAATGGTGAAGTATGACCCGTGCCTTGAATATCATGAATTTGAAGACTATCCGCAATCACATAAGTGTACGTACTCACTTCACTAAAACGTTGATCATCTGTTTTCACGACCGCTTTTAGCACCGTGTCTTCTGCAATTTCAATTGGCGTTGTATACACAACACCATTTGCAATCGGATCCGTTTCGTCTACCGTATAGAAAATTTGTGCGTTTGCTGTTCCTGTAGTTAAAGCAATCGTTGTTTTCCCAATAAAAGTTCCACTACTCGGATTTGCTAAAGCAGGTTGGACCAATGTCTGATCCGCAACAATATCCGCACTGGACCTTGGGATAACTTGATAATCATTGTCGAACTGCTGGACAATGCCTGTAATCGAATCATATGTCGTGCCAACAGCTAAATTGAATGAAGCATTTTCATCTCGAACAAGGAACTCATGTCCATCCGTTGCAACATAATTTGCCCAGCCACTGCCAGCTTGTACATCAGACAAAACCACATTGTGAATTGTTACAAGTTGTGATTCATTCGCTTCAGAAACTTCTGCACCTGTTATTACTTTTGGCGTAGGCTCCCCTCTATTTTCGACAGTGTCAACAATTGTCGCACTATCTAGTTGAAGCAATCCACGGTAATCTGCCAATGTACCCGTTAATATAACTACATCCCCGCTTTTCACATTTAAACTAGTTGGTCGAACTGCAATACCACCTGTTTCATCTTGAACTGAAATCGTATTTTTCAAGATAGCAGCAACAGTCCCTTTAATGGCAACCGTTTCACCAATAGGAAGTGCACGTGCTTCAGCAATTGATAGAACATTTGTTGGTTCTGGTTCCTCCGGTTCTCCTGGAGAAGACCCATCCATGTCGTGGAACCCTAAATAATCAAACGTATCTTTCGGATAACTCGTCCACTCTTCATCTCGATTAAAAGAATCATTCGAGATTGGATCGCCGGCTGTTACTGTTGGGTTTCGGACTAACGTTACATCCGTTCCCCAGTTACTTCTAGCGCCTACTTGTCCAAAAGAATCGATGACGTTATCCGATTTTTTTAAAACAATGGCATCATCACCATTAAAATTAATCACACTTCCATTTTCTAAATCCCCTTTACTGCTTAATTGTGTAACTGCATCTGGATGATAGATTACATAGGTTTCCCCATCGTTTAAATTTCCCGATAAAGCGAGTTGTGCGGAAGCATTCATCGAACCATTTGCATATAGTTCCAACGTATAAGCACTCAAGTCAATTGCTTCCCCTGTGCCGTTATATAGTTCGAGCGCTTTGTTAAAACCGCCCCCTTCTACATATTCGGATATAAAGAGATCGGAAGCATTTGAATTGCTCATAGCAGTTGTTGTTCGTGGAAAAGCAGGTGTTAGTAAACTTACAACTAAAATGCTAGACAAAATAGTACTCTTACAGGCTCTCCATTTTGTACAGCTCATTTAGGCTAATCTCCCTTCAATTTTAAGTTGGTGAAGCAGCTACTTATTCCCGTATAAAATCAGAACCTCAGCCTAATTTGGCAATGTATCATCACGCCTTTCTATTACGTCACATTGAATATATAGAGCAATTCATATGCCCTACACATAATGGTAGCATCGGCATTAGATGAACTCCATGAGACCTTTTGTGAGCTTTTGAGATATATTGGTAATACCCTAATGTATTTTTCGACAGTAACCCTCTGATACTAGTATCACTCATACAACTTCGACAAATTCCGCTGGACGAGGAAGAAGCCTAATCACCTATTTTACACAGGCTAGAGCGCAAAAAGAAAAGCCCCATGCAAATCTCACATAGGACTTCCCACATATAACCAAATTCAATGTATTTATATATTACGGAGATAGAGGAAGCACGAACAAATATGGGTGAAGATGACCCAAAGGCACAGCGTTTAATTGAAAAATGGCAAAAAGCTTACGCCTGAGGAAATGGCTTACGTGCGTAAAAATGCTCCGGGCATGGTCGATTATATTGACCGAGTTATGTATGAGCGCGAAGTAATTGAGCTCGGTATGAAAATCGCACCAACGAAAACCGATGTACAAATGGTCGCTTATCGTGCTTCGAAGCAAATCGAAAAGCATCAAAACCCTGAGGAACGCGAAATACGCGCAAAGCATTTAGCTGATGCCAAGCATGAATATGAGCAAACAGATGAATATAAGGAAAAACCTGTTCGGATTCACTATAAGAAAAATCCAAAGCAATACGTACAAACAGCAATAAACGCATATGAACAAGTGAAACCTGGAAAGAGAGAAACTACGATCGAGTATGAGCATTAATAAAAACAAACTGACTTTATAGCCAACTATCTAATTTTTTTAGATGGCTGGCTATTTTTACTACATATGTTTGAATACATTGTTTATGCATCCGATGCACGATATTTAGCTAAGAAAGCAAAAAGAAAGCCCTAAGCCACAAGTATGTTTTCTGGATTAAAAGATCATTATGCCCCATGATGCATAAAGTCATAATGCGTAGCCTGGTTACGCCCACCACGCTTAGATGCATATAACGCTTCATCAGCAGCTGCAATTAAAGACGTTGGTGTACGTTTTTCTTCACATGTTGCGACGCCTAAACTAATCGTTAAGCCACCAATGTCTTTCCAGTCCGCTTGTTCAATCGTTTTATTTAAAACTTGCGCGATATTTAGTGCTTCGATGGCATTCGCATTCGGCAAAATAATGATGAATTCTTCCCCACCATAACGTGCGAGGAAATCTTGTGGACGTATAGATTTTTTCAGTAGTTTTGCTAATTTTATAAGTACTTCATCGCCAACGATATGTCCGAATGTATCGTTTATTTTTTTGAAATAATCAATATCTAAAATGCACAGGGAAAAAATCTGACCATCATTATGTACATTACCCATATACGACTCGATTTTTTCTTGGAAATAGCGCCGATTCGCGATATTTGTTAAATGATCGATATTGGATACTTCCATTAATTTCGTATTAATTTTCATTAACTCTTGTTGTTTAAACTCGATTTCCTCATGCAATACTTTAATTTCCGCTAATGCCAGCTCTTGTTCCTTATAGGCTTCTTCTAATTGCGCTTTTTTTGTGCGCAGCTCTAATTCATAATTCATCCGTTTTTCCATCTTCACAAAAATACATTCCGTTACTTTTATACCATTTTGCTCACGACAAATAGCATTCAGTGAACTACCCACCACTTAACGCCCTTACAGGTTGTTTGAAGTGGGGGCTTCTCGACTTATCATTGCTTTTACTAGCCAACGAAAACAGACCGAGCTAACCCTCTTGTTCCAAGAGTTATATTTATACATCGTTTATTCGGTAACTAACAAGCGGATACCTTCATTTTTGATATTTCGAGCAGCATTATAGTCCCGATCAAGTATAGAACCACAGGAACAGTTATAGACGCGTTCCGACATCGGCATTTCTTTTAGATTGCCACAGTTCGAACACATTTTTGTAGAAGGAAACCACTTATCTATTTTGATTAATCGTTTTCCTTGTTCTTTAAGTTTATAGGCTAAAAATAACGTGAACATACCCCAGCCATTATCGTGGACACTTTTCCCGAATCGGAGGGCTTGCGACATTCCCTTCATATTCAAGTCCTCTATAATGACCGCATCAAATTGATCAGCTAAAGATTTGGATTGATGATGCAGGTAATTTTTACGTTGGTTCGCCACCTTTTCTTGCAATTTAGCGACTATGATTCGTTGCTTGTACCAACGGGAAGAACCCTTTGTACGCCTGGAAAAGATGCGTTGTTCTTTTGCTAATCGTTCTAACATTTGCCGATAGAAACGGGGATAATTGGCTTTCTTATCCTCGCTACTTACGTAGAGTTCAGCCATCGCAAAGTCTAATCCAATGACATCTTTTACTTCTTTCTGGACAATTTCTTTTTCATATTCAGTCAAAATAGAAACGTAAAAGGCCCCAGCTGGTGTCATAGAAATTGTGCATGATTTGATTGTATGGTCTAAGGGGATTTTTCGATGTTGTTTGATTTTGACAAGTTTTAGTTTCGGTAATTTAATATGACCATCTAGCAACAGTATATTTCCATTTACTACATTCGTTTGATAGGATTTTCTTGCCTTTTTACTTTTGAATTTCGGAAAGTCCGCTGTGCCATTGAAACAGTTCTTATAGGCAGTTTGCAAATTCAATTGGGCATTTGCTAGAGCTAAAGAATCTACTTCTTTAAGCCATTCAAATTCTATTTTGTATTTTGCAGGGGTTGGTAGTTTTTGCTTCCTCAATTCAGCTTTGTTGTCTTTGTACTTTTCATATATTTCTTTTCGTTCAGCTAACATCTTGTTATAGACAAACCGAACACAACCGAATGTTTTGCGAATAAGAAGGGCTTGTTCATCTGTTGGATACAAGCGGAATTTATAGGCTTTATTTTGTTTAGTCATATTAATTCACCTCACTTTTGACCTTGACTTTCGATATACTTCTTAATTATATCTAGTGGAGAACCACCTGTTGTGAGTAAGCAGAAGCTCCTTGACTAAAACATTTCTTTCCAAAGTTTCTGTTTTACTTTCGGAAATTCCTTTTTGATTAATCTGGAACTAGCGCTCTTATAAGCATTGATAAATTTCGTCATTTCGGTATTCGGATGCACCTTGAATAAGACATGGATATGGTTCTCATCATGATTCCATTCGACTAATGTTATATTGTAATTCTCTGAAATTCTTTCAAACATATCCTTTGCATACTCAGATACTTCATCATCAAATACATTTCGCCTATATTTCACAACCAAAATAAGATGTTTATGTAGTAAGAATACTAAATGTTTATTGTTGTCTGATTTCGTTTGTCTAACAACTTTTACCCGTAATACTACTGATCAAACCCAGGATAAAATAATACGGTAATCTTTTTCAAAAGTTGGCACAATATACTGCCACATTACTTGACTACAGCCAAAGCCATGTCCAAACATCATTACTTGAGTACCTTCTCCAATTATTTTAATATGATTTCGTTCCATTACGGACATTTAAATCCCCTCCATTTTCAATAGTTCTATTCGTTATATATCGTTACTAGATAAACATTTTATAGTAAGCTTTCTCTATTAATTTATCATATGAAAGATACCCATTTTACACAACCCTTTTCTATTTATGGCTTGGTAGGCTATGGCTGTAATCAAACATTTAATAATTTTTGCAGCAATTTCGAGTCAATAGCGCTAATGCCTCTAACTCAATTTCATTTTTCAAACCGTTTCGAACCGTTGCTGCTTTCTCTTGTTCTTTATCAATCTCAATCTCCTCTGAACTATCCGCATCTAATGCATAACAATACAGCCCTATACAATACACAAAAAAATGTTGTATACTTGTATTACAAATAACAATACTTATCTATATAGGGGGAATAAAATGAACGAATATTCAATTTGGTCATTAATGATTGATATTAGTATCGTATCTGGTTTGCTGTTAGTAGGAACTATTTTACGTGCGAAAATAAAATGGATTCAAGCGTTATTTTTACCGGCTAGTATTATCGCCGGCTTTATTGGACTAGCCTTTGGACCGAGTGGAGCAGATTTACTCCCGTTCTCGGATCAAATCGCTTCATATCCAGGACTATTAATTGCGATCATATTCGCCACGATTCCAATAGGTAGTTCGAAGGTTAAAATAGGTGAAATCATTGGCCGCATTAGAGATATGTGGTCCTATTCGATGTTACTCACATTATTAATGTGGGGTGGCGGTGCCCTGTTTGGTCTGTTATTCATTGGTCAAATCTTTACGGACTTGCCTAGTGGATTTGGCTTAATGTTAGGCGCAGGATTTTTAGGCGGACATGGTACAGCAGCCGCGCTTGGAGAAGCCTTCCGTCTACATGGATGGGAAGAAGCGATGGATTTAGGTATGACATCGGCTACTGTTGGAATATTAGTTGCCGTCTTAGGTGGAATACTTATTGTAAAAAGAGGAACCGAAAAAGGACAAACACAATTTATTTCGAGCTTTAGAGATCTACCTTCTGAATTGCGTTCAGGGTTAATTAAACCCGAAGATCGCACAAGTATAGGGAATGAGACCGTATCATCGAGCTCGATTGATCCGTTAGTTTTACATTTATCAATCGTTGCATTTGTTGTTGGTATCGCGTATTGGGTGACACAAGTATTGGGCTCACTTTTACCTGGGATTTCTGTACCTTTACTGAGTATCGCCTTTGTTGTCGCATTACTTTTCCAAATGTTAATACGAAAAGTAAAGGCCAACGCTTATGTTGATCAACAAACAATGACTCGAATTGGCGGAAGTGCTACTGACTATTTAGTTGTAATCGGGATTGCTTCTATCAATATCGTAGTCGTGATGGATTATGCGATACCTTTAATTATCCTATTTATTTTTGGAACAATTTGGGCTTATCTAATATTTAAGTTTATCGGACCAAACATATTTAAAGATTTTTGGTTTGAAAAATCCTTATTCGGCTGGGGTTGGAGTACAGGAACCGTAGCAATGGGACTTTCACTTCTTCGTATTGTCGATCCTGATTTAAAAAGTAAAACGTCAGATGATTATGCTTTATCCTACATAGGCATGGTTCCCGTAGAAATTATGATTATTACGTTTGCACCAATTCTCGTCTCCATGGGACTACCTTGGATTTTGCCAATTACACTTCTAGTTATGGGTGTGGCAATTATCGTAGCCTATAAGTATTTTGGGTTATGGGGCTTAGGCGCAAAAGAAAAGAACAACAATAATAAAATAAGCTAAATCTTGATAAAGCCCTTCATGACAACTACTTTTTCCGTGATATAATAGTAGAAATTGAAGGGCTTTTATAATACTAAAAGGAGCATCAGCAATGATCGTTCGAAAACGTATATCTGATCAAGTTATAGATGAAATAAAAAGTAAAATACAATCTGGTGAGTTCCCAATCGATTCAAAACTCCCGTCAGAAAATGAATTAGCCAAAATGTTTAATGTTAGCCGAGTCCCAATACGTGAAGCGTTAAGTGCGTTATCTTCTCATGGAATAATAGAATCCATCCACGGTGGTGGGAGTTGGGTTCGACCTAAGCCTTTTGAAAAACTCATTGATCAATCCTTAATCGAAGTTATCTCATTCAAACAAATCATTGAGTTGCTAGAAATGAGAACCATCCTTGAGACAAAAGCAGCCTTTTTAGCAGCACAACGGCATGATGACAACGACTTACAGAAGATGCAGCAAGCACAGGATTTACTTTGTCAGGAATTCGACCAAACAAATAATATGAATGATGAACCAGAATTTCTCTTTCATCAATCAATCGTTCATGCTACAAAAAATGAAGTGCTTATTTCGACATTAGAAAACTTATTTGATTTATACAATCGAGCGTTAAAAGCCTCGCTTCCTACCAGTTCAAAGATTGAAGGTAGCAATAAACAAATTTATGAAGAACACCAAATTATTCTAAAGGCGATCTTACTCCGGGACGCTGAAGGAGCCGAAGCAGCAATGTTGAAGCATTTATCTAACAACTTAACAACGCTTCAAGCTAGGTATGCCGAATTTAATGAAAAGTTGATTGAATAGCTTTATTCGTATTGAACTGCTTCTAGTAATAATTATAGAAGTGGTTCAATTTTTATTTAGAGCTTCAGCCATTCTATTAGTTGTTCCACCGTATTTTATTAAAAATACTGAAAGAAAAAGCCCATGCAAGATTGCTCTCACATAGGATTCCTTTATTTCTGAACATATTCAATATATTTAGTGTTTGTCCTCACTTGGACTCCCTAAGTTTAATAGTTCAAATAAAACTTTAGCGTGGTCCGTGTTGTCCTTTAACCCTGCAAAACGTTCTTTCGATGGACCGTATGCATAAACAGGTACGTCTTCACCCGTATGTCCACCTGTCGTCCAACCAGTGAATGAACGTTTGTCAAAAATAGCTTTAATTACCGTTTCGATATCTGAAGCTTTTTTTCCAGCCGCTTTGACAACATTAATTTCTTCAGCTGTTAATGGTAAAAGCGTTTGATCGATATACATTTTTAAGGTATTTTCTACATTCGCACCTTCTGCAATTTTTCCAGCCATAAATCCAGGAGTACGTTTAGCCGCTTTAATCGAATCTGTTGACCAATTATAGCTTCCGTCCGCACCAATCGCAAACCCACCTGTTGAGTGATCCGCTGTTGTGATGACTAATGTTTGTCCATCTGCTTTCGCGAAATCAATCGCCGCCTTAAATGCTTGTTCAAAGTCTTCCATTTCGCTCATCGTACCGACAACATCATTTGCATGACCTGCCCAATCAATTTGGCTTCCTTCCACCATTAGGAAGAAACCTTCATCATTTTTGCTTAGGCGATCAATCGCTGTCGTTGTCATATCTGCAAGTGATGGTACAGCATCTGTACGGTCAATCATTTTAGGTAATCCGCCATCCGCAAATAAACCAAGTACTTGATCATTGCCATCTTTTAATAATTCTTCTTTCGTTGTCACATAACTAAAACCATCTTGTTTGAAAGAATCCGTTAAATTAACATCCGTACGGACAAAATTCGATTTGCCCCCACCAAGTAATACGTCGATTGTATGTTCACCATTAATGCGTTCATTGTAATAGTCATCTGCAATAGCATCCATGTTTTTACGACTTTCATTGTGCGCACCAAATGCAGCAGGTGTTGCATGTGTAATTTCAGAAGTTGCAACAAGCCCTGTTGATTTCCCCGCTTCCTTAGCCGCTTCTAAAACGGTTTTGACACGCGATTTATCATTATCAACAGCAATCGCATTATTAAATGTTTTAATACCAGACGACATCGCGGTTGCTGCAGATGCCGAATCTGTAATGGACGCCTTTTCATCTTCTGGGTATGTCATTTGCTGACCAACCAAATATTTATCAAATTCTGTTTTTTCTACAAAAGGTGTTGCTCGGTCATCTTTAAAATAACGGTAAGCAGATGTATAAGAAGTCCCCATACCATCACCAATTAAGAAAATAACATTTTTCACTTCAGATTGATTATTCGCAGTTGTTTCTTGAGCCTGCACGATTGATTGAGCTCCTGGACCAATTAAACTTCCGACAAATACAGTTGAAAGAACTGCGAAAGGTAAAGCTTTTTTTAAAATCTTCTTTTTAAACATGAAACAACCTCCAAAAAATTTTTTCTTACAAGGATAACTATAATGCGAGATTGTTAGTGTGATATAAAAGCTATGTAAAATTGTGTTAAAAATAATTATGCATCCATTGTGATTGGAGGTTTATTTCTCCAATTCCTAAATTAAAAAGCAAAAAGAAAAGCCCCTTGCAAGATTTACTCTCGCAAAAGACTTCTTCAACTAACCATATTCAATACCCTTTGATAAATTATAGTGAGTTATCCATTAATTTTAATCGTGCTTCTCGAAATCTCTCACTTTACCATTTTTACCGTAAAAATCAACTAATGTATCGTCCTCATCAATATCAATCACTTCACCCGTGATTTCAGCATCTTCGTAAACTTCCCAAATATCATCAGCGATATTTTTTATGAATTTTTCAACTGTTGATTCTGAAAGGTTCGACCAATTTTTGTTATTAGTACTCTTACCTAAATTGACTTCGATTTCAACATCAATATCATTCTTATTTCCTTTAAGTGTAATCTCAAATGCTATACTCTTCCAACTTCCGTAATCTTTATTCAATTGCTTCTGTAAATCTTTTAGGGAAGTGGAAGTACTAGATTTTTTTTCTAATTCAGCAATTTTAGCATCTTTTGCTTTAATTGCATTTTCTAACTCCACAATTTTAGCATCTTTCGTTTTACCTGAGTTATCTAACTCAGTAATTTTACTATCTTTCGTTTTAATCGAGCTTTCCAACTCTTTGATTTTAGCGTCTTTTGTTTTAATAAATCTTTCTAAATTATAAATCTCATCCTTTGCTGCATTTGGATCGACTGTATCTGTAATAAAGATAGATTTAGTTGGTCCATCCCAAAGAACATTTTTGTTAAGTACACTTGATAAAGAACGTACAGGTAAATAAGTAGTCCCATCGATAATGATTGGGCCAACATTACCAGCCACTGGAACATTATTATTTAAAATTTTAACTTGTGGGTTAATCTCGACTTTTTTCGTTACTTCAGCTGCATCAGATACACCTGCTTGTGAAAATACTAAAAGACTAGCAACAACTGTTGAAGCAATACCTTTACTGACTTTTCCAAGTAATTTATTATCCAAGTTTTATCACTCCTACTCTATTTTATATATTACATTATACACTTAATATGGAAGTAATGGTACCCTTTTCGATATCAAGACTCTATAAATTTCAACATTATCAAGATCTTGAACATTCTCTATCCCCTAAATTGGTTTGTATATGAAAGAACATTTCGTATTATGGGAAAGAACTATTTATATTGCCTATATAACTACTTTTTTATCGCTTTTAAAGTAAGTAACAGGGATGATTCAAACCGCGGTCAGTGATTTCGCAGTGGCTATGGCAGGTGCGATCACGTCTATTTTCCTAAAGGCGACTCATGATTAGACCGATTTCATTTAATCCTATTTTTCACGGAAGCTTAGCAGCGTAGATTTCGTTATTTAGATAAAATCAAAAAGCATCACAAATCACGATTTATCGACTGTTGTTTAGCACGACAGTCAAAAGAATTAACAGAAGTAGAACGTGGTTTAGTGCGTGAGTGGCTATAGGAAGATTTCCATACAAAACATATCTATCAAGCTTTGAATCCTATGCGCTATGTGCTAAAAACAACAACAGAAACCCAAGCAAAAATCCGCTTAAAAGTTTGGTTGGAACGTTATCAATTTTATACAAGTAGTGTCGTTTCAAAGATTACCGATGAAAAATCTATGGTAGATACGACCATTTCCGCCTTCCTCAAACCGCATTATGAAAGGCACAAATAATAAAATTAAGCTTATCAAAAGACATGGATTTGGCAACCGAAATCATGACCACCTTTTCCTACGATTATGTTCGGAAACAGGTCATTGAATTTGCCATCTCCGGAATTTGTTGATGAGCCTATTTTTTGTACTACATATGTTTAAATGTATTGTTTATTTATCCAACCCACAATATAACAACAACTCTGAAAATAAATTAAGACCAAAAGTACAAAAAGAAAAGCCCCATGCAAGATTTCTCTCACATAGGACTTCCCTCATTCTAACCACATTCAATTTATTTTCATAAATTGTAGTGTATTGTTAGAGTTGTTTGTGCACTAGGTGCACGGTATAATATAAGACTAAATTATTTAGCAATTTTGAAGTTTGTGTCTTCAACAAGTACCCATTTAGTATCAACATATTTTAATACAAACTTAATAGTAGCTTGAGTAGCATCAGCTTTTAATACGTTTTCTACTTGTGCTTCAACTGTAATTGTATCATTATTAACTGGTGTACCAGTTACAGTAATTTTAACATTAGAAACTGTTGCATTAGGAGCTACAGCCACTGCAGTTGCTGCTCCATCTTCAGTTACAGTAGAGATTGCTGCTGCTAATGCTGGTGAGAATGTTAATTCAATATTAGCACTATCAGCTGAAGTTGTAACTGTTACAACTTTAACTTCATTTCCTTTGAATGTAGCAATTGCACGATCTAAATTATCTTTTTCAAATACTAAAGTTGCATTTGCAGTATGAGTTGCTTCAAAGTGTACTTTAGCTGCTTTAATAGCAGTTGTTAAAGTAGCTACAGAACCGACTGCATATTGACCTGGGTTACTTCCTTCTGTTGCAGCTTTTAATAAATCTTCAGCAGCAGTAATAGATTTACCTAATTCTTGACGAGCATCAGTTACTTTTTTATTATCAAATGCAGTCACAGCAGTTGTTAATGCAGTTGTAGCACCATTTAAGATTGCTTCATGGTTTGTACCAGTAGTAGTAACAGTACCATTTACAATAGTGTTACGTGCAGTTGTAGCAGTATCGATAGCAGTTTTTAAAGCTGCTTTTGCACCAGCTTCGTATTGACCAAGACCAGTACCTTCTGTTGCTGCATCATGTTTCGCTTGAGCTGCTTTGATAGCAGTTGTTAAATCCGTAACTGCTTTTGCAGTTTTCAATGGATTAGTAGTTGCAGTTTCATAAGCAACATTTAATGCTGCTGCACTATTAAATGTAGTTCCAGCCTTAACATTATTAAAGAATGTAGTTGCAATAGCATCTTTATCAGCTTTAATTAATGTAGGGAAGCCTTCAAGTTTCTCTAAAGCTACTAATACATCATTAACAGATAATGCTTTGTTAATAGCAATACGTGCAGATTCATAGTCAGTAGATGAACCAACAGCTCCAATTGAAATAATTGTCCAAGAGTTGTTATCTTTATCTTCTTCGTATTTCACTTTAACGTCTTTACCATCTTTTAATGCAGCTTGAACATCATCGATGAACGCAGCACGTTTCATTGATTTTTCATCTAAGTCGTAGAACTTATCTGATGTAGCGTAATCAACTGGTGTTTTACCAACAAAACGGATTGTTTTCTCAGTAGTGTTGATTGCTTCAACTAAACCGATATAACCGTGTGCTACGTCATCTTCACCAACAAATTTCACAGTTTTAGAAACTGTAGTTAATTTTGGACCTGTAGAAGAAGCTTTTACAGTTACGTTACCTTTAGTTTTACCTGTAACAGCTAGTACAGCAACACCGTTGTCACTCGTTACTTTGAATGTATCAGTGCTTCCAGCTTTTACTGTTTTACCTTCAACAATTACATCTGTTGTTTTTGCAGTAACAGAGAATGTAGTTACAAATTTATCTTTAGAATCTTCGTGGTATGGTTTACCATTTTGATCTACTGACATATAAGCAAATACTACAGACTCACCAGCTGATACAGAAGAAATTTCATTTTTATCAGTGTTATAAGTTTTTAAGCCAGCAGCTTTGATAGAAGGAGATTTGAAGTAAACTCTTTCAGCATCTGCTTGTTTCTCACCTTTATCTAATTTTTTATCTTCATCTTTATCGATGAATAGAGTTGCAGTTGCATAACCAGTTGACTCACCAACTAAAGTATATTCAACTTCACCATCTTTATTAGCTTCTAAAATGATAACTTTTTCATCAGATGTGTCATGTACTTTACCATTAGCATCGATTAAGAATACTTTTTCATCTTCATCTGTTTTATCTTCGTCGATAATTACAGATACTTCGAAACCTTTACCTACTAAGTCGTTGTCTTTATCTTTGATAGTTGCAACATAGCTGCGTCCACCAAGATTGAACAGGTCTTCAAAGTCTTTACCTAATTCATGACCATCTTTAAGTACAGAACCCCAGATAGCTTTATCATAAGCTGCTGCATTTTGGTTACCTTCAGCTTTGATAGAGATTGCTAATGTATTAGTATCTCCGAATGTAACAGTTTCGCCAACTGCTTGAAGAGCTGTACGGCTATAATCAGCATCATCATAATCAGTTACATCGAAATCTGCTTTTTTCTTAACTTCATCACCGAAAGTATAAACGATCGGAGTTACAGATGCATCTTCACCTGTTAGAGTGAATGAACCTTCGCCATCTTTATCTAATAAAATAGCTGCAATGCGGTAATCTTTTGAATCTGTGTAGTATGGGTAGAAGTTCTTTTCATTCGTTACTTCAGCATCTTCGCCCTTGTCATAAATTGCAATTTCAGTATCGTCATCTGTATCTTTGATTTTTACATCAACGATTTCATCAGATTTAACACCTTGGTTTTCTTTAAATGCTACGAATACAACTCCATTGTCTTCACCTTGGATTGAATAAGAGATGCTGTCGCCGTCATTTAATTTTAAATCTTTTTCGTCAGCTTTAACTGTTAATTGTAATTCAGAAGCCCAGTAAACTTTTGCAGAAGCTTTTACAGTTGCTTTATCTGAAGCGTATGCAACTACTTCGTCTGTTCCTTTGTAGTAACGAGTGTAAGAGTAAGAAGCTACACCTTTATCGTCAGTGTAAGCAACAACTTCGATCTTGTCGTTTTTGTCGTTAGTTTTAGAATCAGTAATGTTGAATGTTACAGGAATACCTGCTTTAGATTGACCATTAGCAACTGTTACTTCAGCAGATAAAGTTACATCTTTACCGAAAACGCCTTGGTGAGAACCAACAACAGTTTTGATAGCAGTTGGGATTACAGCAGAAACACCTTTGAATGAACCAACAGATTCGCCGTTAACTGTTACAGTGTAATCAACATCAGCAGTTTGAGCTGAAGTTGTTAATACTACAGTTTTAGAATCCGTTTGTTTGATTGCTTTGTTAGAAATTGTTAAACCTTCGATAGCGAAGTTTAATGCATTTAAGTCAGTAACTGTTTCTTCAAATGTTACTTCAACAGTTGTAGCGTTAATAGCTTTAACTGAACCAGCAACTTCTTCAGCAACTTCTAGAGCTTCAGTACGGTGGTACATTACAGCGAATTCTTGACGAGAGATAGAAGCGTTTGGCTTTAAGTTACCAGCATCACCTTTCATTACTTCGTTAGCAACTGCGATTTCTAAAGCTTCTTGAGCCCAAGATTTAACGCTAGCGCTATCTTTGAATTCAGAAAGATCAGCTGAACCTTCTAAACCGAAAGCATCAACAAGGATGATTGCAGCTTCAGAACGAGTTAAGTTACCTGATGGATTGAATTTGCCAGCGCCTTGACCTTGGAAAATTCCGTTCGATACTGCAGCATCAACTGCATCGTAGTACCAAGCGTTCGTTTTCACGTCAGCGAAGCTAGTTGAACCAGAACCTTCTAAGCCTAAAGCGTTAGTTAAGATTGTAGCAGCTTCTGCACGAGTTACGTTATTTTTAGGGTTAAAGTTACCTTTTTGGTCCCCTTTAATAACACCACGATCGTTTAAGTCTTGTACCGCTTCTTGAGCGAATGGTGCAACTGAATTAAAGTCGTTAATTTGAGCAGCTGATGCTACTGGTACGATTGCAGATGCTACTAATGCAGCAGTTGCAGACGTCGCGATAAACTTGCGACTTTTGTTTAATTTTGTCATTTAATTTTTTCCTCCTAAATTACCTTTTATTCCGCTTAATACTAGCTTCCCACAATATTAAAAATATCGTATTCGCTACCTACTAAACATAGCAAAAAAAGGTTTTTTTAAATGCTTCTAAACTAGCGACTAATGTTGCAGTTTAGTACACTTATTTACTTCTATAATATACCATCTATCATTTTGGAACACAAGGATATATTTGCGATATTTGAGATAATTTGAATCTTATTATCTTCCCCCTTTTAGCAAGGGATGAAACATCTTCCTCTATTCCTTGCATCCAATACCAAATGTTAGATGCGTAACAATCTTATCCTATGTTGAAATATATAGCAATATACATAACTAGTAACCAATTAATCCAGACGGACATCACCACTAGAAATTGCACACCGTTTCGCCTATATTTTAGTGGATTCATTGTAATCCTGGCCCTAATAAGAATGTACGCTAAAACGGATTGCTACCTACTTACATAAGTGTTATCGGCAAGTTTTGCGTTTTTTCGATACAAGCCTGCATTGTGAAATGTGTCGATATTGTGACAAATCAGAATGTCGTTATTTCGCACGGAATGTTGCATTCTCGCCATATTAATTCAATAACTACATTTAGGTTGTAATACATATCCCTTCCATTTAAATAGAAAACGCTTCCATGGGGGTGTTTCCATAATTTAACCATCCCTAAATCCAAATGAACTTTTTTTATATCCAAACGTCAAAGAGTTAACAGTAGTTCTCTTAATTCCAATTAAAAAATCGATACCATTCCCCGAAAGACTTCTGCTGAAGCAAATTCACTTTCTAGAATACTTTTGTGGTATGATAAATGGCAGTAAAACACAATGGACTTGCTTCATTTAAATAGTAGAACTCTGATTATGAGTTTGCCGAGGCGTAGTGGATATTAGAAATAGAAAGGTTGTCATAACAATTATGAAACATGTAAAGATTATGGGTGTTCCCTTCTTACATATAGATCAGCAAAACTTTATACAGCTGTTAGCGGGTCGCATTGAACAAAAGGAAAAAACATTTGTCATTACCGCAAACCCTGAAATTGTCATGCGTGCAAATGAAGAGCCTAAATTAAAAAGCTATATTAATGAAGCAACGCATATTTGTGCGGATGGCATCGGTGTCGTGAAAGCCGCGAAAATACTAGGTGAAGATCTACCAGGGCGTGTCACAGGATATGACACAATGATTGGGCTTTTAAACATCGGGCAAGAAAAACGCTATAAAATTTACTTATTAGGCGCGCAAAAAGAAACGCTCGAAAAAACAGTAGCTAATATTGAAAAACAATATCCGAATGTAGAAATTGTTGGGCATCATGATGGCTTCTTTGATTGGGACAATAATACGATTGCCGAGGATGCTGCCGCGCTCAGTCCAGACTTAATTTTTGTGGCACTTGGTGTACCGCGCCAAGAGCAATGGATTTCTGAAAACATGGGGAAATTCTCTCACGGGGTGTTCATGGGCATTGGCGGTTCCTTTGACGTCATTGCTGGAACGGTAAAACGCGCACCTGTCTTTTGGCAAAAACTAAATTTAGAATGGCTTTATCGTTTACTCAAACAACCGAGCCGTTGGAAACGCATGCTCGTACTTCCGCAATTTGCGCTAAAAGTATTTTCAATGAAGCGTAAAGGGAAGGTATAACCGCGATGAGTCAATCTACATTAGTGAAAAGTACCATCATCCTCACGATCGCGACGCTACTTTCAAAAATATTGGGCAGTATATTCCGCGTCCCTTTACAAAACATTGCCGGGGATGAGGTGCTTGGTATATTTACTGCCGTGTATCCTGTTTATATGGTGGCACTTTATTTATCTGTCGCGGGGATTCCACTTGCGATTTCCAAGCTCATTGCAGAAGCCAATGCGCGCAAAACACCGCAGCAAGTAAAGAAAATTTATATGACAGCGAGTATTTTAGCTATTTGTTTCGGATTGTTTAGCTTTACGATTATTTTTAGCTTCTCTCATTTACTTGCGGAAACACTCGGAGGATCATCTACTCGCTTTGCCTTAATTATTGTGGCGCTCACTTTATTAGTTGCCCCTTATATGGCTGTTTACCGTGGATTTTTCCAAGGCTATGGGGATATGCGCCCTACCGCGATTTCACAAGTAGTCGAGCAACTCGTTCGGGCCATACTTATTATTGTTGCGGCCTATGTCCTTGTGAAAATGGACTACTCAACTGAAATTATTGCCGGTGGTGTGATGATCGGCTCGGTATTCGGTGCGTTTATCTCACTCCTTTACTTACGCTTAAAATATCAGCGCTCGCCATTTAAGGTTGCTAGTAAAGAAAAATATGAGGCGCAGGATTTCTCAAAATGGAGTGGCACCATTTTAAAAATTTCGATTCCGATTGCTATTGGTTCGGTTACGATGGCGTTGTTTAATTTTGTTGATTCCTTTACGATCACTTACTCGTTACGACAAATTGGTGTAGAGGCACAGCAGGAAATCCATTATTTATTTGGACTTTATGGACGCGGTGCGACGTTAGTACAAATTACGACCGTTTTCGCTTCTTCTATCATTTTGCCGCTCGTTCCTTTTATTACGACAAAACTCGCGCAAAAAGATTTACTTGGTACGCGTACTGTTATCGAACAAACATATCGCATGACGCATTTAATTTCATGGCCTGCTGCGATAGGCTTACTTGCCGTCACATTGCCATTAAATTTAGCCCTTTATACAAATGTAGAAGGTAGCTCGATGCTTGCGATTATTAGTGCGAGTGCGGTATTTACTTCACTGACATTAGTAAGTACAGGTGTGTTGCAAGGGATGAATTTAGCACGGGTAGGCGCATTCATTATTGTAGGGGGCGTCCTGCTAAAAATCGTGTTAAATATTGTGTTTATTCAGCTTTACGGCTTAGATGGTGCTGCTTGGTCGACATTAGTTGTTTACCTTGTCGTATTTATCATCAATACTGTGTTCTTACTGCGTGCCATACGCTTTGCGGCTGTCAATTGGAACACTGTAAAGATTGTACTTTCTTCTATTATAATGGGTGCTGTTGTTGGACTACCTACGTTGTTCTTTGATGTGGCGAGCTGGGGACGTCTTTTAGCACTCGGCTATGTATTTATAGCAATGGCTATTGGCGGTGTCGTGTATTTCGGACTGCTATGGCTAACAGGAGCCATCCATCCAGATGATTTACGTAAAATTCCTGTAATCGGAAAAAAACTTCAATTACCAGAAAGAAAGAGGACCACGATGAAATTAAAACGCACTTGGCTATGGGCGATCATTGTCCTATTACTACTTGCCTCTTCCACGGGGTTAATCAATCGTTGGAAAGCAGAACAAAGTAATAAAACGTATGAAATTATTATTCCCTATGATGAAATTTTAACTACTTCTACTGAAAGCGACTTATCCGTAGATGAAATTCTTGCCACATTAAAAGAGGCGGGATTAACGACTGTCAGTTTGAGTCCGATCCATCTGAGAGATTTAGAAAATCAAAATATTATTTCGATTTTTAAAGAAAGCAATTTAGCGGCACAACTGCGCTTTACCCCTTACCGTGATGCGATTGATGTGACGGAGCCTGGGTATTATATTTCTGTCCCTGAAGATCCTTATTATGAGCAATTAATTACGGACAATATCGATTTAGAGAAAGTGATGATTGGCGATGAGCCATTCTACTTCCTAGCTCGTTCAAATGAAGATTACGATATTGATACACCGATTGGCTATGATGAGATCGCACTTGAAGCGATTCAAGCACAAGGTTTACTTCATGTATTCCGCGTGACAAACGCTCAAAGTGAAGTTGTGAACAACAAAATCGTTCAACAATTAGTAGATATGAAATCCGATAATACATCTAGACTACTTGGTTCTGGCGCTGAAGTAATCGGCTTTGGACAAGAATCACAAAGTGCGATGATCACTCAATTAAAAGAGGCCGATTATTCCTTCTATACAATTGAAGGTAATGCAATGATTGGTGAACAAACGCTTGCACGTAATACAAATTACGACTCGATTCGCCTACACAGTATCGATATTAACCGTGAAACGACATTAACGTTACAGAAGATGGTTGATCGTACAGTTCGCGCAGTCAAAGAGCGTAATATCAAATCGATTTTCTACCATATTAAAACGACAGAAAATCCAACAGAAAACTTAGAGCTTGCTGTTGATTATTTAACAGATGTTCAAAAACGTATGCACGCTTCATATCAGTTAGGTACACCTGCTGCATTTGATAAAATCGATGTTCCTTCTTGGGCAACTGCGATGATTTTACTAGCAGGCATTATTTTCACGTACATTATGTTTGGCTTGTTAAAATGCAATCCACTGCGAATTTTAGCAACATTAGTCATGCTATTACTGGCAGTTGCTTACTTCTTACTGGATCGCCTGCTATTCATTCAATCATTTGCTTTAATTATTGCGGTATTAACACCGATTTATGCGGTCGTTCATACAGCACAAGGCTCAAGTAGTTTCGTTAAAATTACTGTTCAATATATGAAAGCCGTGGCAATTAGTGCGGTTGGTATCGCGATTGTTGTTGGTTTATTAAATGGCAATGGCTTCGTTACAGGCTTTGAGCAATTCCGCGGGGTGAAACTCGTTTACATTATCCCAATTGCGGGTGTCAGCCTGTTCGTCTTCATGTTGATGTCCAATATTTTTGAAAACGGCTATAAAAATGCACTCTCTACTTCTGTGAAAATTGTCAATAAAGAAGTTCGTTACTGGCACTTACTGCTACTTGCTATTGTTGCTGTCGTTGGCTTATTCTACATTAGCCGTACAGGAAACGCAGGCTCAGTAAGCAATCTGGAATTAGTGATTCGTCAATGGTTAGAGGATGTATTATACATTCGCCCTAGAACGAAGGAGTTTTTAATTGGCTTCCCGCTGTTTATTGTCGCGCTTTATGCAATGAGTATTAATCGCAAATGGGGAAGCATCCTACTTATACCGGGTGTAATTGGTTTCCTATCGATCATGAATACATTTACGCATTTACACATTCCACTTGGCGTTTCGGTATTGCGTACAGTTTATAGTGTTATTTTCGGTTTAATTATTGGTTATGTATTTATCTTTATCTTTAAGCTACTACTTAAAGTGGCTAAAAAAGTAATGGCGAGGTGGTCTTAATGCATGTAGTGCTTTCTGGCTACTACGGCTTTGATAATGTTGGGGATGAGGCGATTTTATTTTCAATCGTCCATGCCCTTCGTAAGCGGCAGCCTGATGTTAAAATTACGGTGCTATCAAATAATCCAACAAGTACCGCGCAAACTTATAGTGTCAATGCGGTCAATCGTTGGAAACTAAAAGAAGTTTCACAAATGCTGAAGCAAGCTGATGGACTCATTAGTGGTGGCGGCAGTTTAATGCAAGATCAAACGGGGATGAAGTCAATCCCCTACTATTGCGGCATTATCCGCATTGCGAAGTTCCATAAAAAGCCGGTATTCGTTTATGCGCAAGGTATGGGGCCAATCAACCAAAAAATTAGTCAACTCCTTGTGAAAAATACGTTTAAAAAGGTTGAGCAAATTACCGTCCGCGACGAAGCGTCAAAACAACTTTTAGCGGACATTGGTGTGAATAATTCAGTGGCAATTGTGCCGGATCCTGTTATGGGGCTAGATGCGGAAGCGTTTCGCAGTGAATGGCTTTCTGGGCAAAATTTCAACAACGGCTATATTACGGTCAGTGTGCGTGATTGGCCATCTGCTGTTCCGTTCAAGCAAAAGATTGCTGACAGCTTAGATTTACTTGTACGTGACGGAAAAACGATTGTATTTATCCCGATGCATGGCGAGCATGATGAAAAATCATCAAAGGAGCTTGCCGCGCTTATGCAGGAGGCGGCAATTGTCGCACCCGGTGATCTATCAATCGAGGAGAAAATTGCGGTCATTGGACAATCTGATTTATTAATCGGGATGCGCTTGCACTCGTTAATCTTCTCAGCGATCCAAGCAACACCGTTTATCGCACTTTCCTATGATCCGAAAATCGATGCTTTTGCCGATATTGCGGGGCAACCGGTGATCGGTCATGTAGAAAAAGATGATTGGGACGGGGCGCAGCTATTCGAGCGTGCTGTTGAGATGTTAGCTGAGCGTACGACGATCGAACAAGCGTTACGTGTGCAAGTTCAAACACTTCAAGCAGAAGCGAATGCTACTGCAAAATTGGCTTTAGAGACGTTTTCGAAGTAAGTTAATTATTAGTTTTGGGTAGGTAATCCGTCGCTCCTAATTTGGGAGTGGCGGATTTTTTTGGAGGTCGCCAAACTTAGGGTGTCCGCCTACTCTTTTGCCGCTATCCATCAAATTCGCGATTCTATCCGTCACTTTTCGATTTCTATCCAACACATTTCAGATTCTATCCAACACTTTCAACTTTTTATCCACCTAGCTGTAAATTTCACCTTAATTCGAGGACAATCCACCAACTCCAGCGCAAAAACAAAAACAAAAAAACAGCCGAAACAGTTCGCTGTTTTCGGCTGCTTTTTTGATTGTAGAGTGATACATTATTCACGACACGAAGCCTTCTCCTAATTTTTGCTTCTCCATCATTAAATAATAAAATAAATCTTCATCTCGGACAGCGAGGGCATCATCAATAAGTCGCTCTAAATTTTCTTCTTCCAGCGCCCGTACGATGCTTTCGACCTCTTCGTTGAGTTCGGCTTTTACAGTCGTTGTCGTAGGCTGTACATTGACTGAGGCATTTTCTAAAATCGGCATTAAATGCTCATGAACGTTGGATACTAGCAGCAACTGATATAACGGTAGGCGTATAAAACGATTGCCGCGCTGGAATACAAACACATCCGATAAATTTTCGATTTGCATTGTATTTAAATCAATGACCATTTCCTTCCCCTCAATCGGAATGAAGTGGAATATCTCTTCGTCCTTTGTAATCGAAAAATACTGATATGCAAATACTAAACGCAATTTTGTACCTGCCACCTTCGTATAAAACGGCTTCATAAATTGAACATGAATCATAATATCCCTCCTAACGATTAGAAAGACATATCCCGGTTAGACTACTGGGAGTTGATGCCCTTACATTTGTTGCTTTCAAATACAAAAGCCCTTACTTTTTTTCACATAATTTTATGCATTTTTAATCATTTTCTTTACTTACTAATAGTTTCCCCATACATTTAACATTTCAAACTTCCAATTTCGGGTATTTCATTGGGTACCACACATCTTAAAGTAAGTTTATTTCTCAGCGTCTTCGTTTACGCTTTGTTTCGTTTCGTATTATAATGAAAGAAGTGATTTTTTTTGAATGGGTTTTTCAAGTATGCCCGAAAAAGTCTGGATGCAATTATGCCGAGGCTTAATTGATTAGGAGTGATGAAATGGGTTTATCCATTGCTGAAGTAGCCCGAGATCATCGGGATTATATAACAGAAACATTGCAGTTTTACGAACAACAATTGCATCCCTCGTCGAACGAGGATGATGAGCTTGTAAGGCGGGCAGTATTTTCTGTCCGCAATAAGGCGATTATTTTTGAGCGCTTTATTCCATTTAGTGAAACGCTATATAGTGTCGTTCAAGATGTGCGCCCTGCTGAGGTCACGATCGATTTTCGACGTCAGCTACTAACGTGTAGCTGCCCGCAAAAAAATATTTGTCGTCACCAACTCGGTGTTATTTTAGCCCTTTCACAATATTTCATTTCCGTACAAGACTGGACGGGACACTGGAGAGCTAAAAAAACAGTTCAACTCGAATCGTTAGCAAGTGTGCGCAGTCCAGAAAGCTGGCAGCGCATGGTCGATGAAGTGTTGTTCCACGTGATTGATAAGAAGCGACCAATTGAACCGATTTTAATTCCTTCTATTTTTGAAAATATACGACAGAAATTACGTCGTCATCGCCCATTTGAACGAGAATGGCAGCCCCTGTTTGATTTATTTATTGAGGTGGCTATGTTAAAGCGCTTATGGGAGCATTTAATCCATACGAATTCGCCGATGCAGTCTGATTATTTCCTTTACTATTTGGATAAAGTATTCGGACTTATTGACAGTGCAGTTTCAGATGTTCAGGCCGCTCGCCGATTATTTGCGACCGAGCCATTTTTTGATGCTATTCAACATCAGATTCGCGCTATTGTCCTTTTAGAAAGAGGTGCACCACATCGCCGTTTAGCTTTGTACTTAGGCATGTGGGAAAAATTATTTACAGAGAAAAAGGAAATCCAAAAGGAATTACTTTTACTAGAAAGCTTGCCGAGTGGGACATCTGACATTGATTTAATGGCATTAAGAAGCGCTTTTTACATTTTACAATCGGATGATGAGCAATTGCAGCAAACTATAAATACAATTCATCCAGCAAACCTTGAAACCTTCATTGCTATTGCCCATTTTGCGCTAAAGAAGGAGCGACAACAAGGAGCGGAGCTGATTTTAAAGGCTGCCCTTCCCTATTTAAAGGAGTATATTCACGAACGCTTAACACCGATGCGTCGTCAGCAATTTACAAAATTGCTTGATCTATTATATTCACAAATCCATTTACATGAGCGGGAAGAACTTACATTATTTTCTGCATACGGTAAATACGGCGTCCAAGCCTTTTCGAATTACTTGCTCGCGCGGCAACGCTATCAAGATTGGGTTGCCCTTCACCAGCTCTATCCGTCATCCATTTCATACTTGGATAGCTGCGGACTAAAGGATGTTGTTTCAAAAGCGCCTGGTGTGACTTTACCGCTTTATCATTATTATGCGATGAGTGAGGTTCAGCAAAAGTCGCGCATGAATTACAAACAAGCCGTACGAATTTGGCGGGCAATGAAATCCGCTTCAAAAAAGGCTGGCAAACTTGAGTTTTTTGAATCCTATATGCAGGAAATTCAACATCAACACAAACGTTTACGTGCGCTTCAAGAAGAAATTGATAAAAGTAATTTAATCGTTTAGGCCCTGCACGATGCAGGTCACAAAGGCGTTGCCACAGGACGTGGCGCTCTTAGCCTTTGCTCCTATTAGCCTTTGTTCCTAACTAGTATTTGGAGGTGAAATTGCGTTTTTACGCAGTATATTATGCACTTTTTATTCAATACGAAATCGCCCTTTTTAAAGGTATTCCGCTTTACAATCTCACAAGTACGCCCAGGCTATTATTCAGTTACCGCTTATAATGATGCTGGTCTAATTTTGCCGACTGCCAATTGGGTGCCAACACTCTTTTTCAATTATGAGGCTCACTTTTATGGTGTAGGAACTTCACTCCAAGAGCGTGATTTACTCCTCTCTGCTGCTGAGTTACTCGATATTTTTTCACCTCAGTATAAGCACCCCTTCATCGATGTGGAAGCTAACGATGAAGAAACGGTGACACTTTTTCACAACCTTCGTGATACGTTATCACTTTGGAATTCTACTTCCTTATGGGCACGTGCAGAAGTGACAGAAGACGGATTTACGTTTTCAAACGAGCTCATTCAAAATGCGGTAGAACAAAAACTTGCTGCGACTGGGATGACAAAGGCAGATGCAGTGTCACTCATTCCTTTCTTTCAAAATGGTGGCTGGCCGATTCAAAGCTCACGTTCGTTGGATGGTGTGAAAGTATCGCTCCGTTTAAGCGAGCCCGAGGAAAATGCAGAAAATTGGCTACTTGAAACGATTCTAACTGGGGCCGGGTCTGTAAAGCATTGGACACCAGCTGTACGGAAGCTTTCATCACCTATTTCAATGACACTTCCTAAAAAGTGGCTTCACCTTGCTACACAAATTGAAGAAATGCAGCAGCAAATAATCGAATTAATTCAATTAAATGCTCCGGATACACATTTTATTCATCAGGAGCTTTCAGATATAGCGGTGCGTGATTTTTTACGCAAAGATTTAGCAAAATTACAGGCGGTGGGATTTGATGTCATATTACCTGCCTGGTTGAAAGAACTTAAGCAATCGAAAATGCGTGTACGTGTTAACGCAAACAATCAATCGACTCGTTCTGTTGCTGGACTGGACGATATTTTAACATTCAAATGGCAATTTTCAATGAATGGTGAAAATATCTCAGCCGAGCAATTCCGTAAGCTTGTTGATGAAAAGCGAGAATTTGTACGCATTGGTACGGAATGGTTCCGCATGGATGCCGAGTGGCTAAATGAGATGCGCGCTTTAATGGAACAGGCTGATGAAGAAAACTGGACGGTGCGTGATTTATTATTCCGTGAGCTTCCAGAAACGCTTACTGCCCCACTTGAAGACGACGAACTAGATGATGCCGAGCGCGATGATCTGATGTTTGCCTTTGAAATGCAACAGTCGCTCCAACAATATATTGGGCAGCTTCAAAACAAAAAAGGTCTCCCTACTGTGCCCGTGCCGACGATGCTTCATGCCGAGTTACGTCCTTATCAAAAAGAGGGCTTTGAATGGCTTATTTTTATGCGTGAGCAGCGATTTGGCGCTTGCCTTGCCGATGATATGGGTCTTGGGAAAACGATTCAATTGATTACGTATTTACTGTATACGATTGAAACATTGCAAGAGGACAAGCCATCATTAATCATTTGCCCTACTTCCGTATTAGGAAATTGGCAAAAAGAAATTGCACGATTTGCTCCAGATGTGAAAGTTCATACCCACTACGGAAATCGACGTTTAAAAGGCGATGAATTCACAAGTTACTTAGCTGAGGAAAAACCGCAAATTATCCTTTCTACTTACGGTACGGCTACACAAGATGCGGAAAATTTACAAGTAATTGATTGGTCTACTGTTGTGTTAGATGAGGCGCAAAATATTAAAAATATGCAAACGATGCAATCTCGGGCAATTCGAAAACTTCAAGGTATACATCATATCGCCTTAACAGGAACACCTGTCGAAAATCGTCTATCCGAGCTTTGGGCTATTTTTGACTTTATTCATAAAGGCTATTTAGGTAGCTTTGGCAAATTTTCTGATCAATTTATTTTACCGATTGAACGTGATGAATCCGACTCACATAAGCGTGTGCTGCGCATGAAAATTCGTCCTTTCTTATTGCGTCGCACAAAGCGTGATCCTGAGCTGATGCTGAACTTACCTGAGAAGCAGGAAATGCAAGAGTTTTGCGCATTAACAAGTGAGCAAGCCGCATTATATGAGGGTTATATTCAAGATACGCTTGCACAGCTTGAACAAATGACTGGTTTTGAGAAAAAGGGACGCATCTTAAAAATGCTAGGTAAGTTAAAACAATTATGTAATCATCCTTCGCTGTATTTAAAGGAGCCTTTTGAGGATGCGAATGCAATGCTCGGCCGCTCTGTTAAGCTAAAACGCATTATAGAATTAACCGCAGAAATTGTGGATAACGGGGAACAATGCTTAATTTTCACCCAATATATTGGAATGGGGAATCTTCTACAGCACTGTTTAGCAGAGCTTTATGATTTGGATGTTCCCTTTTTAACAGGTAGTATGCCAAAGCAGCAGCGTGATCGTCTTGTCGAGGCGTTTCAAGCGGGTGAGTTCCCTATATTCATCTTGTCACTGAAGGCAGGTGGGACGGGGTTAAACTTGACTGCGGCTAACCATGTATTACATGCCGATCGTTGGTGGAATCCGGCGGTAGAAAATCAGGCGACGGACCGCGCTTATCGTATCGGCCAAACACGTTTTGTGCAGGTGCATAAATTTATTACAATTGGTACGATAGAAGAAAAAATTGATAAAATGATTGCATTAAAATCGGCGTTATCTGAGGAATTGATTCAGTCGAGCAAATGGTTAACTGAGCTCGATGATGGAGAATTAGTTGATTTAATGATGCTTGATACGGCAAGCTTAAAATAAGCCGCTGCAATTGAAATTTAACTTGATTCAGTATTCATCCCATACTTCTATAAGTAGGTAATGAATGCCAATTAGGCAATTCTATTCAGTAGGAGTTCAAACCCCGGCTGAATCAAGTTAAGCCCCGGCGGATGTCACAGATTTTTAAGGGAAGTTTTTCGAGCTCGCTCGAAAAAATCTGGACGCAATTACGCCAAGGCGTAATTAATCGAGGAGAAGAGTCTACTTATACGCCATGAAGTAGACTCTTTTTTTGCTTACTTCACTACTTGGTTCAATTGTGTAAGATAGTTTTTAATTTTCTACGTCATTTTTGAATGTCGGGAAAATAGGAGAATGAATTTCACTACTGCGCGGTCAACAGCAGATTTTAGCGTTCACCTCAAATCGAATTTTATTTAAAGAGAGAAAAAGCGACTTCGTTCCACTGGATATGGGCAATCTACTACATAGAAAGAATAAAGCTGTGTTTACCATGGAGATTTACAGCTGTTCAATAGGAAGACTCTCTTCATACTCAGGTAACATAAATTCAGCAGGTATCTCTGGTGCAACATCATGCTGAGAGGACTTCATTGGCATTGTGTCTGCTACATTCGGAGTTTTTAATACATAAAATCGGACATCCTCGACAACTACTTCCATTATATACACCTTTTGATTTTCCCGATTCGTATACGTTCGAGATTGAAGCCTGCCGTTCACGCCAATTAAGGAGCCTTTCCCGCAGTATTTAACAACACGTTCTGCCAGCCGTCCCCACGCAATACAGTTAACGAAGTCTGCCTCAATGATTCCTTCGCTGTTTTTGAAATTGCGATTTATCGCTAAAATAAAATTTGTGTACATACGGTTTTCCGATAGTTGCCGAAGTACGGGGTCTTTTGTTACTCTACCGACAAGTCCGACTTGATTCATCCGGTAACCTCCTTTCCTTTTGGATGTTTTTATCTTACTTGATACTTTCTCTTTTCAGCAAAATTCCAAAAGTGATAAATCCCACTATTTTCGTGATGAAAATTAATTTTTAGGCAGTTTACTAAACATCCTTTTTTGCATCATTTACGGATCAAATAGCGGTATGTAGCGATTAATGAAGACTGTTTGAAATTGTCAATTTCGCAATTTTTCTATGATATACTGTTACTAGGAATAATAAAGGGGGAGAACTCGCTTGAAAACCTTTAAAATGCTCTCTTTTGACTTGTTTTCTGAAGGTCAAATCAAAAAAATCCCTTTAATTGATGGAATTATTATTAATCAAGAAAATAGTCATCAAATGTGGATACTCGAACTATTTACATCTTCTGAATACCATGAATTTTTTAATGAGCTACGACGTGCTGATGCAATTCTAGAGGCACGCGCCATCATCTCACTACCAGATAATGAACCTGCTCCCTTTTCAGTTGTCGTACATTCGATTTCTGAAATTGGCGATCATATCTCTGTTCTATTAAAAGGACGCTTAAAGGCCCAACGGAAGAAATATGCCGAGTTACTACTATCACAGCTACTTGAAGGTGGTTTGCGCAATGACGAGCTACTTGAAGCGTTTGAGCGTGGTATGCGCGAACGTCCATCTCTGAAAGAACGTAATGAAAAATTAGAGCAACAAGATGGAAAAAGTAACTTTCTATAGTAGTCCCTTGGAATCATTGGAGTTGGACTTGCTGCAAAATTAAGTTAAATAAAAAACCAATTGGCTCGCGTAAATGTTACGCAGCCAATTGGTTTTTACTTTAATCCCGTAAAATTCAATTCTGATTTGATCTGTAATGCTTATTCAACTTTCTTATCTTTGCTACTTTCGACGATGCCATCTTCATTAACGGACGGAGCACCTGGTGCGATTGTACCATTATCAACGTTTGGATTTACGTTCGGATTAACGGTTCCGTTATCAATTGTGCCGTCATTAACTCGACCGGGTTCATTTGGTAAAGTCCCGTTGTTACGATTGTTGATATCTGGATCAATCGCATCCATCGTATCATCAACTGCGTCGCGCGTATCTCGCATCACGTCATTTACCCCGTTTTCGACATCCTGCATTGGTGTTTCCTCATTCAGTTTGTCTTTGTTCGTATTGCACCCCGCGAGTAGTGCTAATGACATTACGGAAACTAAAATCATTGGTTTCCACATAAAAAATCCCTCCTCTCATTTGAGCATTGCATGTTGATCACAATCGTGATCGTACATAGATTGCCCGGGAAAGGAAGGTTCTATCCAACATATAATTGATATTATTTTAATTTTTCTTTTAAAAGCTGTTCAACGTATGCTGCTTCCGCCTTGCAGTCAAATGTATAATTTGTCCCCAATTTTTCTTGAAGCTTTGCAATTTCATTTTTTTGCTTTTCTGTTGGCTTTTCATTTAAAATTTTCGCCAGAACTTCATCAATTTTTTTAGCTATTTCCGCATGAAATTCATTGCTTAATAATACTTCTTGTGGTATTTTATCAATCCAAGCTGCATTGTCTTTAAAATAACTTTGCCAACTGATCATAAAGTCTTCCATTGAAAATTTATCTTCTTCCCAACCAATGCTCGCTAAATATGATTCAAATGATGTCGAAATCGATCGAGTAATACTGATTTTTACACCTGAAGATAGTTGTTTATACATCTATTTTAAAACCTCCTACGTTTAATGCCAAAGTTCGCTCATTATTTTTCTAAAATAAAGAATATATTCAACCTATATTCTATAATCTTTACGTTAGAATTGCAAATGTGCTTATTTCGGCTGTTCTGGGCCAATCGCAAATAATATATCGCACTCACATACAAGTTCACCATCAACTGTTGCAACGCCATGCCCCTTGCCCATTTGACCACGTAGTTTAATAAATGTTACTTCTAACTTCAATTGATCACCTGGTACGACTTGACGCTTAAAACGGCAATTATCAATCCCTGTTAGGAATACAAGACGCCCTTTGTATGCCTCTGCTTGCAATAATGCAACACCACCAACTTGCGCTAATGCTTCTGTAATAAGCACACCCGGCATAACAGGATAGCCAGGGAAATGGCCTTGGAAGAATTCTTCATTCATTGATACATTTTTAATACCTACTGCGCGTTTACCTTCTTCTATTTCAAGAATTCGATCTACAAATAAAAATGGATAACGATGTGGTAAGATTGCTTGAATTTGCTCTGCGTTTAACATTTTAGTACCCCCATTTGTTTGACAATAGTATGGAAAACTTCAAAAAACACCTCTTGCATATTATTTATGCAAGAAGTTGTACTTTACACTATGTATAAGCTAAAACTTATTATTTTTTGGAGAAAAAAGCGCCTTTTTCAAAAGACGCTTAATTTTCCTTACCTTCCATAATGTCTAATAGATGCTGCCAAGTACTCCATTTTAGAGCACCGCCAGCTTCTCCATCCCCAATAAAACTATATCCAATTGTGAGTCCCAATACAGCTACACCCACAAATAATGCAGTTACAAGTATGATGCGTAGCCAAATTGGAATAAGACGTAGCTGTACCCAACGAATCGGTTGATCCGATTGCGGTTCTTCCGTTCTTCTACGCCTTCTCTTCTTAGGTGTAGCGTCTGGTTGCTCTGTTCGTCTTTCTAACTCATTTGTCATAAAATTTACTCCCTTAAAAATGACGATTAACGAATGCCCGTAATGAGTCCAAGCATCTGATCAGCAATTGTTACCGCGCGCGTATTGAACTGATAAGAGCGTTGTGCTTGAATTAAACTCGTCATCTCTTGTGATACATCAACATTGGACATTTCAAGCGCACCCTTTTGAATGCCGACTTGACGGTTTGCCCCTTGAAGATTTGTTAAGATGTTTTCTTCAGTATACCCTAATTCGTCCAAATTATTAGGTAAACCGATATATGTGCCACCTTGAATTTGCTCCATTACTTGTGGCTTTTGAAGCGCTGTAATCCCTAATTGGAATGTTTGTGCGGGACCATTTGCATAATTTACAACTAAACTACCATCCGCATCCATCGTAAATTGCTTCACATCATCTGGAAACGTAATCGGTTGTCCATTTGAATCGGCTACTGCATGTCCATCACTATTCACAAGTGATACGATGCCTGGCTCTGTTGGCGTCACGTAAAAACTACCGTTGCGCGTATACACCGTTTGTGCTGCACCCGTTTCATCTTGCATCAAAATATTAAAATATTGATTTTTCCCAGTGAGTGCAAAATCTAAATCACGCTCAGTCATTTGAATAGAACCTTGTGCTTGATTCGCTTGGATTTGACCAATTTGTGCACCGACGCCATAGCGAATACCTACTGGTGATTGGCGTAATGTTTTATCAAATTTGTCATTGTCGAATTGCTGATATAACATTTCTGAAAAGTTTGCTTGTTGTGCTTTATAGCCATGTGTATTACTGTTGGCGATATTTGAACTAATTGTATCAAGCTGATGCTGTATTTGTGACAATGTATTTGTCGCAGTAACCATTGTACGTAACATGCTTATGTCTCCTCTATACAATAAAATTTGCTGTGATATTTTATGGATTTACGCATAAAGTATAATTGCGTTTGGAATTGGCTAATATGTGGATGGCTCTCATATTAATATTAGACGAGGTCCCCTCACCAAAGTTTCACTAATTTAGCGATTGCTTAGGCAACTGCTAAAATAAAATCCGCTAATATAAATTTAAATCAATTATGCCTTGGCATAATTGCGTTTGGAATCGGCTTTGTGCTCGCACAAAGAACTCCCTTCCGATTCCATAACATCCGCCGGAGGCTTTAGGCCAACACGATGTTGGTTACTCAGGCGTTGCCGCAGGACGCGGCGTTCTTAGCCAGAGTTCCACTATATTAGCGGATATTTATCCGCTAATATAGATTAAACTCGTCCAATTTCATTAACGGCTTTGTCCATACTTTTATCGTAAGCTTGTAATACTTTTTGGTTGGCCTCGAATGCTCGGTATGATGTTAGAAGATCTGTCATCGCTTTCGCAGAATCGACATTGGATCCCTCTAAATATTGATGCTGCATAGCAAAGCTAACCCCTGCTTGTCCATAAGCAGATGGTAAATTTACATTATCGATTGTATTGTAAAGGCCGTTATCACGCTTGATTAATACGTCTGGATTGGCAGAAAATGAAACACCTAAAGTTCCCACTTGTACGCCATTTTCATCATAAATCGCACCATCAGGACTAATTTGAATTAAGTCATTTGCAAATTGAAGACGTTCTCCATTTTCACCTAATACAAAGAGCCCATTTGGATTTACTAAGTTTCCTTCTCCATCTAATGTAAAGTTACCATTACGCGTATAAGATTCTGTGCCATCCTCTCCTTCTAAACGGAAGAAAATAGCGCCTGAATTCCCTGATTCAGCATCTATTGGCAATGTTTTATTAATCAATGCCACATCTGTTGTAAGACCTGTTGAATAAACTTGTCCTTGCGTATGATTTGCTAATGTTTCTTGCAAATAAACACCCGCATTAACCGTACCAACTGGATCTAGACGTTTTAATGCAAAGCCTTTTTCTGTTGGAATTGTTGTAGAATTCACAGCGGACATAAGCATATCTGGAAACGAACGAATCGTTGACTGATCGGATTTGAAACCTGGTGTATTGGCATTTGCCATATTATTTGTTAAAATTTCTGTTTTACGTTGCTGTGCAATCATACCTGTTGCGACTGTATAAAATCCTTTAAACATTGAATTCACCTCTAAATATTATTTATTTGTATATTATCGGTAATAATTTAAGTAATGTTAGAACTTACACTTGTTTGTTATTTATTTAGAAGCTACTGCACGGTCAATATTGTCTAACATAATGCCTGTTCCAATTGCCACGCAGTCTATTGGATTTTCAGCGACAAATACAGGTACTTTTAATTCGTTCACTAATAGCTGGTCCATGCCATGTAACAATGCGCCACCGCCTGTAATAATAACACCTCGATCAATAATATCTGCGGATAACTCTGGTGGTGTTTTTTCTAAAACATTTTTTGCAGACTGTACAATCATGCTCACTGATTCACGTAATGCTTGTTCGATCTCTTCAGAGTGGATTTCAATCGTACGAGGTAACCCTGTGACCATATCACGCCCACGAATGTCCATTGAATCACTACGTCCACCTGGGGCAACCGTACCAATCGTCATTTTGATTGCTTCTGATGTGCGTTCACCAATTAATAACTTGTATTCTTTCTTTATGTATTGCAAGATGTCATTGTCAAATACGTCACCTGCGATTTTAATGGATTCGCTCGTCACGATATCACCCATTGATAAAACAGCGATATCTGTTGTACCACCACCAATATCTACTACCATGTTACCACTTGGTTGGAAAATATCCATACCGGCACCAATTGCCGCTACTTTTGGCTCTTCTTCTAAGTATACCTTTTTGCCGCCCGCTTTTTCAGCCGCCTCACGAATTGCCTTTTGCTCTACGCTTGTAATATTCGTTGGGCAACAAATTAATATGCGTGGTTTTGATAAAAAACCTTTTACGTCTAATTTATTTATAAAATGCTTTAACATCGATTCTGTAATATCAAAATCTGCAATAACACCATCTTTTAATGGGCGGATTGCACTAATATTCCCTGGTGTACGTCCCACCATCTGACGTGCTTCTTCCCCTACTGCAAGTACTTTACCTGATTTTTTATCAATCGCCACAACGGACGGCTCATTTAAAACAATCCCTTTACCCTTCACATGGATTATTACATTTGCCGTCCCTAAATCGATTCCAATATCTTTTGAAAACATGGCTTTTTTAGCTCCTTCCCACCGGTTCCAATCTCTACGTATCTATTATATCTTTATCTTGATTATTTTATCATAATGACTAGTTAATTACACCTTATTTCATGGGAAGGATTTCCCTTTATTGGGTTTTTTAACGGGAATCTTCTTAAAATTCGAAAAAGCATTTAGATTCTAATCGAGATTATCTAAATGCTTTTTTCATATTGTTTGCTTTCCCATTTTTTTCGTGTCGCTTCACCTCCGCGCAAATGACGTATTGATTTATTGTACGCCAATACTTGCTGTACTTGGTGTGCGAGTGGTTCATTTATTTGTTTGAGTCTTTCTGTTAAATCCTTGTGTACCGTACTTTTTGAAAACCCTGTCATTTTTGCAAGGGCACGTACAGTTTCCCCCGTCTCAATCAACAGCTCTCCCAGTCGAACGCAGCGATGCCGAATATGTTCGTGCACGTTCTCTCCCTCTCTATCGAATATGAAAAGAGCCAACTTCATATTTTGTTCAGACCTTATTTCTCGCTGTATTTACACCCTTCGACATTTCAACATAGGTTTTGAAATGTCTACTTCATAAAATATAGGGCTTTGGTGATAAGGTCTTCTCTTATAAAGTGAGCACTAGCAAATATGTTCATTTTCTACAACAAGTTGTAAAAGATGGTTATTGCTTCACCTTATGTTTTGTTGGCTCTCAATATTCGGATAAATTAGGAACAATTACGACTCGGTTAACTTTAGTCCAGATTTTTTTTCGAGGGTCCACAAGACGTGGGTCAGTAAGCCGTTGTCACACAATGTGACGGGTTTAGCCTTTGTTCCCCAATTCAGCGGGGTTTGAACCCCACTGAATCAAGTTAAATGGTAAACTTAAAACGATAAAAATTTACGTGGATCAACAAGCACACCTTGTTCAAGTACTTCAAAGTATAAATGGACACCAACAGTTGGATTCCAATCATTACCTTGCGACGTTGCAATTTGTTCACCTTGCGTTACTTTGTCGCCCGCTTTGACTAAAATATCTGCCACGGAGCTATAACGTGTTTGCTTCCCATCTGCGTGTTCCATAATAATTGTATTTCCAGTAAATTCGTCCATCTTCACTTCTACGACTTCTCCACTCATGGCCGCTACAACTTCAAATGGTTCACTATTAATCGCAATCGAAACACCTGTTGATGCTGTGAATACTTGATCGAATACAAGCAATGCTTTTTCACGTGATGCTGCATCTGCATTCACATCATAAAAATTCTGAAGTATGGCTACTTCATTCACCAATTCTTCTTTAAACGGATACTTCAATGTTTCTTCACGTGCAGCCGTTTCTACTAACCCAGGCTCTGGTAACATCGCTTCCTCAACTAATGCCGTTTCCTGTTGACTTTCATAAAGTTGGTTAAAGCCAAAAATTACTGCAACAATCATCAATGCCATTCCGCCATAGATAGCTGGCCAAAACCACGCCTGCTGCATAAGCGTCTTTTGAGAAGGCTTTTGTTTATCTTCTCTCATCATCATCACCTCTAGTGGAAGTGTAGACCAATTTTTGAGAATCTAAACATACTTATTCACTGTGATACTTCATTATTTTTTATCTCCCACGTAGACGTTTGGACCCCCCTTCTGAAAATGAGGAGAGAACGCTATTGTTTCCCTACTTCTTTGCAATAATTTGCTTCTTCAATTTGTGCTCCTGGGTAGTAATTATTCAAAATTCCTTCCACTGTTGTACCATCCTTCGCCATCGCATTAGCACCGTGCTGACTCATTCCTACCCCATGACCATATCCACGTGTTATAACTTCAAGCCCTTTTGTCGACCATTTCACAGAGAAGTCTGTAGATTTTAATTGAAGCAACTCTCGAAACTCTCTACCAGACCATCCAACTTTACCAATCGTCACTTGCTCAATGCGATTCGTATCATTTCTAGCAAGTTTCATGTTGCCATACGCATCAGCGCTTAGCTTTTGCTTGAGTTTTTCATTGAGCTGAGCAAAAGTAAAATTGACTGTTTCAATTAAAGGTTCTTCTATTGATGAAACCGATTGTAAATAAGGTATATCATGGCCGCTATAGTTTTTTGCCGATTCCGTTTGTTTACTAGAGGATGCATGAAACATAGCAGTAATTAATTCACCATCATACGTCAAAACTTGATTTCCCGTTGCTTCTATTGCTTGCTCAATCTTATTCTCGTACGTAGAAAATACGGATTGCCATTTTTCCTTCCGCTTTTCTACGGTTTCAAATACTTGATGGGCTGTTGTTGCTTGAATTTCCTTTTTACCATATTCTGTTTTCCTTAATGCATAAGTTCTTGCAGCAATAGCCTGTGCTTTTAATGCCTCCTCATGAAAACTTGCCGGCATCTCCCCTGCTAACACGCCAACTAAATATTCATTGAGCGCAATTTCTCCACCATTCACCTTCACATAAATTTCGCATTGTTTTTCTTGTGCTTCTGGTGTTTCTTGTGTTTGTGGTGTGCTTTTTAAACCTTTTACAAAATACAATGGAATGCAAAACAATAAAATAATGATTAGCAATTTTTTCATATGACAATGTATGTTCAATAGAGAAAAACATTCATTGGATTTTCCTTTTATGAGATTTAAGAGAACAACAAAAAAAGAAACTAGTATTGTTAAACACTAGTTTCTTCTAACGTATTCATTCGTATTCGTTATGCATTTACAATGTTTGATTCTGCTGCTAGCTCGTTGATTTGTTCATCGGTTTGCACACGCTCTATATTGGCACCTAATGCTGCTAATTTCTTATGGAAGTCAACATAGCCTCGGTCTAAGTGATGAAGCTTTGTAACGCGTGTAACACCCTCAGAAACTAAACCAGTTAGTATAAGTGCTGCTGCTGCGCGTAAATCAGTTGCCGATACTTCTGCACCTTGTAGGTTCTTCTCACCTTCAATGAAAACAGAACGCCCTTCGATTTTTGCTTCAGCATTCATGCGACGGAATTCTTCGACATGCATGAATCGATTTTCAAATACTGTTTCTGTAATGATACTTGTGCCTTTCGCTGTAAGCATTAATGCCATTAGCTGAGACTGCATATCTGTCGGGAAACCTGGATGCGGCATCGTTTTAATATCTACTGCTTTGATTGGGTCCTTGGCACGGACGCGCAATCCCTCGCCCTCTTCTATAATTTCGACACCCATTTCACGCATTTTTGCAATTAATGCCACCATATGCTCTGGTACAGCATTTTCTATGAATATATCACCGCGTGTAATTGCCGCGGCTACCATAAATGTACCTGCTTCAATACGGTCTGGGATAATTGCATGTTCGCAACCTTTTAATGCTTTAACCCCTTCAATACGGATTGTATCTGTACCGGCACCAATGACACGGCCACCCATACCATTAATAAAGTTTGCTAAATCTACAATTTCCGGTTCTTTTGCGGCGTTTTCAATAATCGTTATGCCTTCTGCAAGTGCTGCAGCTGTCATAATATTTTCTGTTGCACCAACGCTAGGGAAATCTAAGTAAATTTCAGCACCTTTTAATTTGTCCTCGACCTTTGCTTCTACATAACCGTGACCAAAAGAGATTTTAGCCCCCATTGCTTCAAAGCCTTTTAAATGCAGTTCAATCGGACGTGATCCAATTGCACAGCCACCTGGTAATGCTACTCGCGCAAAACCATTGCGTGCAAGTAAAGAACCCATTACTAAAATCGATGCGCGCATTTTACTGACAAATTCAAATTGCGCTTCACTTGAAAGTTCTGCGGAAGCATCTATAATCATTTCATTTTGTGCTACATTATATTCTACTGTTGCATTTACGCTTTTTAATACTTCACTGATTGTACTTACATCAGCTAAGTTCGGAACATCTGTAATTCTATTTTTATCTTTAGAAGCTAAAAGAGATGCAGCCAAGATAGGTAATACAGCGTTTTTCGCGCCTTCTACTCGCACTGTTCCCTTTAATGTTTGGCCCCCTGTAACAATAATTCTCTCCACAATTCGTCCCTCCGAATTCAATTCTTAAAAATTAATAATCTTGCAATATATATCAATTATGCCTCGGCTAACTTTAGTCCAGATTTTTTCGAGCTCGGGCCCACAGGACGTGGGTCAGTCAGCCGTCGTCACACGATGTGACGTCTTTAGGCTGACATCCTCACCCCTAAAAAATCTGTGACATCCGCCGGGGCTTAACTTAATTCAGCTGGGGTTAACCCCACTGAATTAAGTTGAAATTCATTTCACTTCTAATTTTACACACAAAGATTATGTTACAACTATTAACGCCTTTATTCAAGCGCCCAAATCACTATTTTAAGCTAAATTTAAGATATTTGCTATCTTTTATAGTACGCATCTTACGCAAATATGGTGAATGTGTCTAAATTCACCGGTTTGGATCTCCTAATTATGTCCCGCAGTTGAACATTCATTATTTCCTAGGAAATCTTTATACCTTGTAGCGAATGATAACTCATTATTCTTCCCTACAAGGTATAAATTGTTACATCCCTTTTAATTGAAAATATACGTAATTTTTTGGGACCAATTTGTAAAGTTAATGAAAAAATCTGCCACTGTCGATCCAATTGTAATACTCATGACAATATAAAATAGTTGGATTTGGAAGGTTTTCCCCTTTTTAAATAATTGTTCAATTCGAATACCTTGTAATGCATAAAAAGAAATACCTATGAATACAATATATGCTGCTACACTTACTAATGCCTGTTGACCCGCCTGCATATAAAGATTTTCCATGTATTTCACTTCCTCTTCTATGAAATAAATTTCCTCGATGACAAAATTACTTTTCTATTCACAAAAAAGCGGACAGATTGCTCTGCCCACTTTAAAATCAATTACGCCCTGGCGTAATTGCGTCCAGATTTTTTCGAGCGAGCTCGAAAAACTCCCCTTAAAATCTGTGACATCCGCCGGGGCTTAACTTGATTCAGCAGGGGGTTGAACCCCACCGAATAAAATTACTTTCCTTAGCATTCATCCCCCACTTATAGAAGTGGAGGATTTCCGCTGAAGCAAGTTAAATTAGATGTTACCCTGATGAACGTTGATACGATTCAACGCACGTTTTAATGATAAATCAGCACGTTTGAAATCAATGTTGTCGGTTTTTTGTTTTTGAACGCGTTCCTCAGCACGAGCTAAAGCTTCTTTAGCTCGAGCAATATCAATTGTTGAAGCCACTTCAGCTGAAGGTGCTAAAATTGAAATTTTGTCAGGACGTACTTCAATAAAACCACCGCTAACAGCAGCTAGTTCAGTAGAACCATCTGCCTTTTTCAACTTTACAGCGCCGATTGCTAAAGGAGCAACCGTTGGAATGTGTCCAGCAAGAACACCAATTTCGCCTGAAGTTGTTTTAGCGACTACCATTGATACTTCTGAATCGTATACTGGGCCGTCGGGAGTGACAATGTTGACTGTTACTGTCTTCATATTTTTTCCTCCTCGCCGTTTTTATTAAACTTCAACGCCCATATCTTTAGCTTTTTGTAATACGTCTTCAATGCCACCAACTAAACGGAATGCATCCTCTGGTAAATGGTCATACTTGCCTTCAAGGATTTCCTTGAATGAGCTTACAGTATTTTTAACTGGTACGTATGAACCTTTTTGACCTGTAAATTGCTCCGCTACGTGGAAGTTTTGAGATAAGAAGAACTGAATACGACGAGCACGGTCTACTGTTTGTCTATCTTCATCAGATAACTCATCCATACCTAAGATGGCGATGATATCTTGTAACTCACGGTAACGTTGGATTGTACGTTGAACTCTTGTCGCTACTTCGTAATGCTCTGGGCCTACGATTTCTGGTGATAAAGCACGAGAAGTCGAAGCTAATGGGTCAACCGCTGGGTAAATACCCATCTCAGATAATTTACGCTCAAGGTTTGTTGTTGCATCTAAGTGAGCGAAAGTTGTAGCCGGAGCCGGGTCAGTATAGTCATCGGCTGGTACATAGATCGCTTGGATAGAAGTTACAGAACCTTTTGTAGTAGATGTAATACGTTCTTGTAATTTACCCATTTCAGTAGCAAGTGTTGGTTGGTAACCTACCGCTGAAGGCATACGACCTAATAGCGCTGATACTTCAGAACCTGCTTGAGTGAAACGGAAAATATTGTCGATGAATAATAGTACGTCTGCACCATCTTCATCACGGAAGTATTCTGCCATTGTTAAACCAGTTAAAGCTACACGCATACGTGCGCCTGGTGGCTCGTTCATTTGACCGAATACCATCGCTGTTTGTTTAATAACGCCTGAATCCGTCATCTCGAAGAATAAGTCATTACCTTCACGAGTACGCTCACCTACACCTGCGAATACAGAAATACCTGAGTGTTCTTGTGCGATGTTATTAATTAATTCTTGGATTAATACTGTTTTACCTACGCCGGCACCACCGAATAGACCGATTTTACCACCTTTGATGTAAGGTGCTAATAAGTCTACTACTTTGATACCTGTTTCAAGGATTTCAACAGTAGTTGATAATTCATCAAATTTTGGCGCTTCGCGGTGAATTGAATCACGACGAACGTCAGCTGGAATTTCTTCACCTAAGTCAATTACTTCACCAAGTACGTTGAATACACGACCTAATGTTGCTTGACCTACTGGTACTGAAATTGGTTTTCCTGAGTCTGTTACTTCTGCTCCACGTTGTAAGCCATCAGTAGATGACATTGCAATTGTACGAACAGCGTCGTCGCCTAGGTGTAACGCAACTTCTAATGCAAGAGATGTTGCTGCTTCGCCTGGACGTTCGATTGTAACTGTTAATGAGTTATTAATTTCTGGTAATTGACCATTAGAGAACTTAACGTCTACTACTGGACCCATTACTTGAAGAACGTATCCTTTGTTCATTACTGTGTACCCTCCTATCGTATTCTTATACGACGTTGGTGCGGGGCTGATCCTATTCTAAGGCTGCAGCTCCACCAACGATTTCTGTAATTTCTTGTGTAATCGCCGCTTGACGTGCACGGTTATATTGCAATGATAGTTCAGAAATACGGTCATCTGCATTATCTGTTGCATTTTTCATAGCAGTCATACGCGCTGAATGTTCACTTGCTTTTCCGTCTAATATTGCCCCATAAATTAGGCTTTCCGCATATTGTGGAAGTAATACTTCTAGAATTGCTTCACCAGATGGCTCGAATTCATACGAAGCTGTACCTGCAGCTGGTGCAATATCAGTTAATGGAAGAACTTTTGTTGCAGTCACTTCGTTAGTAATTGCGCTGACAAAGTGATTGTAATACATATGAAGTTCATCATAAGTACCATCAATGAACATACCAACAGCATTACGGGCGATTTCTTTAATATCAGCAAAAGTTGGTTGGTCTGGTAGAGCAACCACCTCAGCGATAACGTTATGATCACGTTTTACAAAGTAATCACGAACAACACGACCAACTGCTAAAATAACGTATTCGTCTTTAGACTTATGACGTTGGTCAATTGTACTTTGAACTTCTCGAAGGATACTTGAGTTGTAAGCACCTGCAAGACCACGGTCCGACCCGATAACTAAGTAAGCTGTTTTCTTAACAGGACGAGAGATTAACATTGGATGTCCACTGTCTTTCGTACCTGATGCGATTGCGCCCACTACTTCTTGGATTTTTTCCATGTAAGGTACATATGACTTAGCGTTATGCTCTGCACGACGTAACTTTGAAGAAGAAACCATCTGCATCGCTTTCGTAATTTGTTTCGTTGACTTTGTCGAATTTATACGACCTTTGATTTCGCGTAAGTTTACCACTGGTATTTCACCACCTTATGTTTTTTAATCAAGTGCTACTGTTTATTCATTTAAGCAAGGACTACTAGTTCAATTAACTAGTAGTACGCCTGCTTTCTAATGAGTCTTACTCAGATTTTGCGAAAGTTTTTTTGAACTCAGTAAGAGCTGCTACGTACTCTGCGTCTGGAGCAAGTTCTTTTGTAGTACGAACATGATCTAAAACGTTAGTGTGGTTTGTTTCTAACCAGCTTAAGAAGTCACGCTCAAAACGAACGATGTCTTGTACTGGAATATCATCTAAGTGACCTTTAGTTAATGCATATAGAATCGCAACTTGTTTTTCAACTTTAAGTGGTTTGTTTAAGTCTTGTTTTAAAACCTCAACAGTACGTTTACCACGCTCTAATTTAGCTAAAGTAATTTTATCTAAGTCAGAACCGAATTGAGCGAATGACTCTAATTCACGGAACGCTGCTAAGTCAAGACGTAATGTACCAGCTACTTTTTTCATCGCTTTGATTTGAGCAGAACCACCTACACGTGATACTGATAAACCAGCGTTGATTGCTGGACGTACACCAGAGTTGAATAAGTCAGATTGTAAGAAAATTTGTCCATCAGTAATAGAGATAACGTTTGTTGGGATGTAAGCTGCGATATCGCCTGCTTGTGTTTCAACGAACGGTAACGCTGTGATAGAACCGTTTTTGTAAGTTTCATTTAACTTCGCTGCACGCTCTAATAAACGTGAGTGTAAGTAGAATACGTCACCTGGGTAAGCTTCACGACCTGGAGGACGACGTAATAGTAATGAAAGTTCACGGTAAGCTGATGCTTGTTTAGATAAGTCATCATACACGATTAAAACGTGTTTACCTTGTAACATGAACTCTTCAGCCATTGATACACCTGCGAAAGGAGCAAGGTATAATAATGGAGCTGGTTGAGAAGCAGATGCTGTAACTACGATTGTGTAGTCTAATGCACCGTTTTTACGGAAAGTTTCAACTACACCACGTACAGTTGATTCTTTTTGACCGATTGCAACATAGATACAAATCATATCTTCACCTTGTTGGTTTAAGATTGTATCGATTGCTACAGAAGTTTTACCTACTTGACGGTCACCGATGATTAACTCACGTTGACCACGGCCGATTGGAACTAAAGCGTCAATTGCTTTAATACCTGTTTGTAATGGTTCATGAACTGATTTACGAGCCATTACACCGAAAGCTGGACTTTCGATTGGACGAGAATTTGTTGTGTTGATTGGACCTAAACCGTCAACTGGTTGACCAAGTGGGTTTACAACACGACCAATTAGTTCTTCACCAACTGGTACTTGCATGATACGACCTGTACGACGAACTTCATCGCCTTCTTTGATGTCTGCGAATGGCCCTAGAATAATGATACCTACGTTACCTTCTTCTAAGTTTTGTGCCATACCCATAACACCGTTTGAGAACTCTAAAAGCTCTCCAGCCATGGCGTTGTCGAGGCCATGAGCACGAGCGATACCGTCACCAACTGTGATTACAGTACCAACTTCGCTTACTTTAAGCTCAGATTCGTAATTTTCGATCTGTTTTTTAATCAGACTGCTGATTTCTTCAGCTTTGATGCCCATGTATGTTCACCTCTCACATTTCATAAAATTAACCAACTAAAATACGTTTTAAACCCTCTAACTTAGATGTTACAGTGCTGTCGTAAATGTAGTTGCCGATTTGAACTCGTACACCACCGATTAGAGATGGGTCGATTTCGTTTGTAATGTTTAATTTCTCTTTGCCCACTAATTTGCCGAATGCTACAGAAATTTCTGTGCGCTCTGCATCTGTTAATGCACGTGTCGAGAATACTTTTGCGTCAGCTGCGCCTTGCGCGTCAGCCGCTAAAAATTGGAATGCTTCTGCTACATTTGTAGCTTCGTCAATACGTTTTTTATCGATTAAAATAGAAATCATATTGATTACAGCTGGTTGTGCACCAGATAAAAGTTCTGCAACAAGTTCTTTTTTGCGAGTAGCTGAGATTTTAGGTGCTTTTAGTAATAAAACGAACTCTTCGTCCGTTTCAATTACTTTTACAAGTTCCTTTAAATCTGAACTTACTTCTGCAACAGTGTTTTGCCCGGCAGATAATTCAAATAGAGCTTGAGCATAACGCTTCGCTACAGTCGATTGACTCATTTCGCTTCGCCTGCCTTCGCAATCGTTTCTTTAATTAATGCGCTGTTGTCCTCTTCTGAAATTTCTTTTCCAAGAACTTTAGACGCAGCAAGTACTGATAGTGAAACTACTTCTTCACGTACAGCAGCGATTGCTTTTTCTTTTTCTGCTTCGATATCACGTACAGCAGCTTCTTTTAAACGGTTTGCTTCAGCACGTGCAGTTGACACGATTTCTTCGCGTGTTGCTTCGCCTTGCTTTTTAGCACCTTCAATAATTGATTGTGCTTCCGTACGAGCTTCTTTAAGAAGGCTCTTTTGTTGTTCTAATAGTGCTTGCGTTTCTTTTTTAGCTTTCTCAGCTGCATCAATACCTGTTGCAACTAATTCTTCACGTTCTTGCATGATTCCCATTAAAGGACCCCAAGCGAACTTTTTAAGAAGCATCATTAAACCTAAGAAAATAACTAGTGTTGCTAAAACATCACCTAAGTTGATTTTGCTAGCACCTGCACCTAGTACAAGATAATCTAAAAACACGATTGTTTCACTCCCTTCAAGAGCTTTGAGTTCATAAATCTATATTGTCTACATCTTTAATTTCGAGTTGAAAATTGTAAAAAAGAAAATTCTTCATTTCATACAAAAGGAATGGCGAAGGGTTGTATCAAACGCTGCTTCGCCACTTGTAAATAATAATCTGTTAAGACTATTGGTTCATTACGATGAATGCTACTACTACTGCGATGATCGGTAATGCTTCTACTAATGCAACCCCGATGAACATTACAGTTTGAAGTGCGCCACGTGCTTCTGGTTGACGAGCGATACCTTCTACTGTTTTTGAAACGATTAAACCGTTACCAATACCTGCACCTAGTGCTGCTAAACCAATTGCGATTGCTGCTGCTAATAAACCTATTGAACCTGTCATTTTAAATATCCTCCTTGGATTATGTGTTTTTTTGTGGTTCAAATCGCCGCACTACTTTGAATGCGGAAATTTATAATTAATGGTCTGTACTCACTTTATGAGCCATGTATACCATCGTTAACATAGTGAAAATGAAAGCTTGGATAAACCCGATGAAGATCGAGAATCCTTGCCATGCCATCATCGGTACAACTGCACCAACGAAGCCAAATACTGTGCCTGAAGCGGCTAAACCTGCGATAAGACCGATTAAAATCTCACCCGCATAAATGTTACCGTAAAGACGTAGACCGAGTGTAAGCGTATTTGCGAACTCCTCGATAATTTTTAACGGGAACATGAATGACATTGGTTGGAAGAATGTTTTAGCATAACCACCTGTACCTTGCATTTTCACACCGTAGTACTGTGTTAAAACTAAAATCATTGCTGCTAATGTCATTGTAACTACTGGGTCAGCTGTTGGCGATTTCCACCATAAGTCTGTCCCATATGCGATACCACCTAATGGTAAACCAATTAAGTTCGAAACGGCAATGAACATAATCAGTGTAATACCTAGAATGTGGAAGCGACCACCTGTTTTCCAGTCCATGTTACTCTTAATAATGCCCTTCACGAAATCCATTATCCATTCCATGACGTTTTGCATACCCGTAGGTTTTAACGCAAGTTTACGTGTTGAGATAAACGCGATTAAAAATACAATAGTAGCAGATATTAAAAGCATCATTACTGTAGATAAATTGAACGTAAGTGTCATAAAGCCTAAATCCAAATGGGCCTCTGGAGCTGTATGATTCATTTCTGCATTCACCTCTCTTTCAAATGCACATTAATGGTTTTTTATATGATGTACGATTCTTTCTATTACTAAAAAGATGTACGGAATCATCAGACCAATGACCGTGCTTATTAAGTGGAAATATTGTGGCAACGATATTGCGATTGCGACTGCGGCAACACCTGATCCGAAGCGTAATGCCGTACCAATAGATGCTACTTTTGTCCCTTCACTAATGGAACGGTCAAATTTTTCCATACGTCGAACTAATATCCAAAAGTTATACGTACCAAAGAACGCACCCAAGGCTATACCGGCAAATATCAATTCATATGGTGAAAATCCCCAGCCTAAAGCACAAATAGCAAGCAAAAAAAATAACGCTTTCTTCTGCAAAGCAAAAACTTGATGCAAATCTAGCATTGGCAATTAATCTCCTGAAACTTTTTTCGAGTAATGAAAGTGTCCATCGACCATTAAGTGAGTTTAAAACGTAGTGAATGTACTACAAAAATTAGAGGCCTTTACAAGTACTAAATAATTTCAACTATTGATTGAACGATAGTTACGATTCATTTCATACTTCTAAATGACTCATAATTTCGGTGGACTTTAATCCAGACGCATAAAACGTTGTAAATCGACAAGCCGTAAAATCAACTGTCAATCTAGTAGAAACTTGATATAACAAGTGTTTCAGCGCCCTTAGACTTGATGAAACCCTTATCATTCTTACCCTTTGTAAGCATACAATAGGGGGTTTTTGATGTCAATTAGTAATGATGAAAAACTTAATACTGTTGATTACCTTGTCAAATTGTTGACAAATTTGTGGATGAATATACACAAATTCTCCCTTTCTTTTTTCATCCCCGTGAAAATTCGCTAGTTTATGCGTTTTTTTTGTTTCCATCGATCATTTCGATATAATTTAAAAAAATTAACACTTATAGCGAATTTTCTGGTTGACTTTTCAAAGTTAGTAGTAATTATTAAGTTTTCACTGTAATTTGTATATAAAAGTATATCTATTTCATTAATTTCAGTAATGCTTCTACGATTCTTTGTGAAGCAAATCCGTCGCCATATGGGTTTGAAGCATGGGCCATTTTTTCATATGCTTCTTTATCCGTTAATAATTCTTTCGCCATTGTGTAAATCACTTCTTCGTCTGTACCTGCTAACTTTAATGTTCCAGCTGCAATTCCTTCTGGGCGCTCGGTTGTATCACGTAGTACTAACACAGGTTTCCCTAATGATGGTGCCTCTTCTTGCACCCCACCTGAATCCGTTAAGATCATATAAGAACGCGCTGCGAAATTATGGAAATCAAACACTTCAAGCGGTTCGATTAAATGTACACGTGGGTTGTCGCCTAAAATTTCATTGGCAATTTCACGAACAGCTGGATTCATGTGCACAGGGTACACGACTTGAATATCATCATGCTCCGCTAATAGGCGCATAATCGCACGGAACATATTGCGCATCGGCTCCCCTAAATTTTCACGGCGGTGTGCTGTTAATAAAATCATGCGATCCGCACCGATTTGTTCTAATACGGGATGTGTATAACTTTCCCGAACCGTTGTTTTTAATGCATCAATCGCTGTGTTTCCTGTTACATAAATCGCTTCGGCTGGTTTATTTTCTTTTAGTAAATTGTCACGTGACTGCTCTGTCGGTGAAAAGTGGAAGTCCGCCATTACACCTGTCAGTTGACGGTTCATCTCTTCTGGATATGGCGAATATTTTTGCCCTGTGCGTAATCCCGCCTCAACATGACCGATTGCAATTTGATTGTAAAAGGCTGCTAAACTGCCTACAAATGTCGTCGCCGTGTCACCATGTACTAATACAATATCCGGTTTCGCTTCTTTCATAACCTTATCTAAACCGATTAAAGCATTTGTCGCTACATCAACTAAAGTTTGGCGGTCTTTCATAATATTTAAATCAAAATTAGGTGTAATTTCAAATGTTTCTAACACTTGGTCTAACATTTGGCGATGTTGCGCTGTTACCGTTACAATTGATTCGATTTTTTCAGGATGTTTTTGTAATTCCAATACAAGTGGTGCCATTTTAATCGCTTCTGGACGCGTACCAAAAATAGTCATTACTTTTATTTTTTTTGTCATAATGAATTCCTCCCTGTGATTAGCTTACATAGTTAAAACGCCCGCATAAATACGGACGTTCCCTAATTCAATTACGTCTCAACGTAATTATTATTTTGTTCCGAATAAACGGTCTCCAGCGTCACCTAAACCTGGAACGATATAACCGTGTTCGTCTAATTTTTCATCTAATGCAGCGATGTAAATATCTACATCATTATGTTGCTTTTGAATTTCTTCTACACCTTCAGGAGCTGCGATTAAGCACATGAATTTAATGCTTTTTGCACCGCGTTTTTTCAGTGAATTAATCGCTTCTACTGCTGATCCACCCGTTGCAAGCATTGGGTCTACAATAATAAAGTTACGCTCTTCCACATCTGCTGGTAATTTTGCATAGTACTCGATTGGTTTTAAAGTTACTGGATCACGATAAAGTCCGATATGACCTACTTTTGCAGCTGGAATTAATTTTAAAACACCATCTACCATGCCGATACCTGCGCGTAAAATCGGAACAATGGCCATCTTTTTGCCTGATAAAACTTTTGCTTTCGCAGTTGTTACCGGTGTGTCGATTTCGATTTCTTTTAATGGTAATTCACGTGTAATTTCGAATGCCATTAATGTTGCTACTTCGTCAACTAATTCACGGAATTCTTTTGTACCTGTATTTTTATCTCGAATATAAGTTAACTTATGTTGAATTAATGGGTGGTCAAATACGAATACTTTGCTCACTTTGCCATCTCCTAACTGTTTTTAATCTAAATTAGTATAACAGAAAATGACGCGAGCGAAAACTAACATAGCATTGTTTTTAAATTGTTCATTTATTGCGCGAATTCTATATTTAAAATATAGGGGAATTTCGGGTGTAGTGCTGAGAGGTCGGCAGTGGAATTGACTGTTATTGGATTGATTTTTGGCTATTAATCGTAGGAAATTGGCTATAAACGGCTTGATTTTGGCTATTATCACCGTTCTATTGGCTATTAACCAAATTTTCAGCATAAAAATCGCCCTCCTATCACAAATGGTAGGAGGGCGATTTGTTAAGTTTATCTTAAACGTATAATGGGTACTTTGCAGTTAATGCATCTACACGTTTGCGCGCTGCTGCTTTTACCGCTTCGTCTTCTGGGCTTTTTAGTACTAGTGCAATAATTTTACCTACTTCAACCGCATCTTCTTCTTTGAAGCCACGAGAAGTGATTGCTGCTGTACCTACACGAACACCTGAAGTTACGAATGGTTTTTCTGTATCGTAAGGAATTGTGTTTTTATTTGTTGTAATCGCTACTTCATCAAGGACATGCTCAGCTACTTTACCTGTTAAACCTAAAGATTTTACGTTTAATAATAGTAAGTGGTTATCTGTGCCACCTGATACGATTTCAACACCTTCATCCATTAAGCTTTGTGCTAATGCTTTTGCGTTTACTTTAATTTGTTTTGCATACTCTTTGAATTCAGGTTGTAATGCTTCACCAAATGCTACCGCTTTTGCAGCGATTACGTGCATTAATGGACCACCTTGAATACCTGGGAATACTGATTTATTTAATTCTTTTTCCCATTTCGCATCATTTGTTAAAATCATACCACCACGTGGACCACGTAATGTTTTATGCGTCGTTGTTGTTACGAAATCTGCATATGGGATTGGAGACATATGCTCACCAGTCGCTACTAATCCCGCGATGTGCGCCATATCTACCATGAAGTATGCGCCTACTTCATCCGCGATTTCACGGAATTTAGCGAAGTCAATTTCACGTGGGTATGCAGAAGCACCCGCAACGATTAATTTTGGTTTAGAAGCTAATGCTTTTTCACGAACATCGTTATAATCGATTGTTTGCGTATCTTCTGTAACACCATACTCTACGAAGTTGTAAAGGATACCAGAGAAGTTTACTGGTGAACCGTGTGTTAAGTGACCACCGTGTGAAAGGTTCATCCCTAAAACTGTGTCACCTGGTTGTAAAATTGTATGGTAAACAGCCATGTTCGCTTGAGCACCTGAGTGTGGTTGTACGTTTACATATGCTGCACCGAATAATTCTTTTGCACGATCGCGCGCGATATCTTCTACTACGTCAACATGCTCACAGCCACCATAATAGCGTTTGCCTGGGTAGCCTTCAGCATATTTATTTGTTAAATAAGAACCTTGTGCTTCCATTACTGCTTCTGATACGAAGTTTTCTGAAGCGATTAACTCGATGTTTGTATTTTGACGTTTTTTCTCTAACAGAATTGCGTCCAAAATTGCTTTGTCTTGTACTGCTAAGTTTTCGTATGCCATGTGTATAAATCCCCCTAAATTTTGTTCCGAATTATCGGTGTTTCCTATTTTAGTAAGTTAATATTGTGCACGTTCTCCGCCGATAAGCTTCGGACGTGTTGTAGCTAATGTAATAACTGCTTCACCCAACATTTTTTTAGATGTTCGGATAGGTACAGCTACTGCTTTTAAATGCATACCAATAAGTGTTTGCCCAATATCGATTCCTGCATGTGCCTTTACAACCTCCACAACAACTGGTTCCTGCATTTGTGTATATGCATACGCAGACATAGAACCTCCTGCTGTTCTTACAGGTACAACTGAGACAGGTTCTAGTTGGTAAAGTGTTGCGGCATCTGCCTCCATCGTAAGCGCGCGATTGATATGCTCACAGCCTTGAAAAACTAAATAAAGATCATGCTTTTGCGCAAAACGAGCAAATTCTTCATATAATACTTGCGCAACATCGAGTGCACCAGAAGTTCCAATTTTTTCTCCGATGATTTCAGAGGTAGAACAACCGATGACAAATAATTGCTTTTTAGTAAACTTCACTTGTTGCTCGAATTCATGTAAAACTTGTGCTAAATCCTTTTGCAAATGGTGTAAGTTTGTCATAGGCAATTACCCTTCAATTTCAGAAATTTTTTCGACACGACGAATATGACGTCCGCCTTCAAATTCTGTATTTAACCAAGTTTCCACGATTTCACGTGCAAGGCCTGGCCCAATTACTCGCTCACCCATCGCTAATACGTTGGAATCGTTGTGGCAACGAGTTGCTTTTGCTGAAAATACATCATGTACTAGAGCACAACGAATCCCTTTAAACTTATTCGCTGCAATGGAAATACCAATCCCTGTTCCACAAATTAGAATGCCGCGATCAAATTCTCCAGCTGCTACTTTTTCTGCAACAGGGCGTGCATAATCTGGATAATCTACTGAATCATTTGTTTTTGGTCCAAAATCTTCATAGCTAATCGACAATTCGTCTAATAGTGCCATAATTTCTTTACGTAAATTATTGCCACCATGATCGGAAGAAATCGCAATTTTCAAGTGGGTTCCCTCTTTTCATTTATATTCAACAACAGTGTACCATTTCTTCCATTAGAATAACATGTTTTTCATTAATAAATTTTCTGATTTCGCCACAAAACACGAATATTCTAGCTAACAATTGTATAATCGTTAGTTTTTTATGCTAATTTAACAATTAATAACCGATAATATTCGTGATTTACATATAACTTACATTTTTTGTAGGTATCGTTCAAATTGCGAATACTGACGAAAATTCGAACACTTCATCGCATAAGCCCAAATTTCCAACAAAAAAACAACAATGAATCCGAAATGATTTCTTCGATTCATTGTTGTTAACTTTGATAGCTGTATTAATTCACACGATCAAACTTTTGAATAACTTTATATAATTCACTCGACTGATGTTTTAGCTCGCTTGCTAACGTCTCAACTTGCTCAATCGCATAGGCTTGCTCCGTCGATGCAGAGTTTACCTCTTGAGCACTCGCAGATGTTTGCTCTGCAATTGCGGCAACTTCCTGTGATTGATGCGCTGTACGTCTAATATTTTGCATTTGTTGATCGATTAATTGGGAAATTGTCACGACGGCATCCGCCATTTCATAAATGCCTTTTGACATCCCTTCCACAGCAGCCGTTGTTTCGGATACGCGTGATGATTCATTCACAGCGAATGCTACTTGCTCATTCATTTGTTTCACTACGACTGTAACGTTTTGCTGCATTGTTTGAATTAATGTTGTAATCCCTTGTACCGCCTTAGCACTTTCATCCGCTAATCCACGAACTTCTTCTGCTACTACAGCAAAGCCTTTTCCGTGCTCCCCTGCTCTCGCCGCTTCAATCGACGCATTCAATGCAAGTAAGTTTGTCTGACCTGCAATATCCCCTACTAGACCAATAATTCGTTCAATTTGTTCTGCATTTTTCTCAAGCTCATGAATATTACCTAACGCATTTTTATTATCTGTCGCGATTTTTTGAATACTATTTACTGTGCTTTGTATTGCATCCGTTGTGTTCGACAAGTTAGAAATAATTCGCTTCGAATGATCCGCAGAATCCACTGCTCGATTGTTAATTTCCGTTGCCAACTCACGCACTTCTTCAAGTGCTTCTACCGTTTCTTGAATTGCAATTGCTGATGCCTCAGCACCGCTTGAAATATGGCTAATATTATGTGTAATATGTTCTGAGTTTCGAGCTACCGAAGTCGTTTGATCCGATAAATTAACGATCGTCGAATCCGTTTTTTTGAAATTGTCTTCAATACCTTCTACCATCTTACGCAAATTTGTCACCATTAATTGAAACGCTTCAGCTACATTACGAATCTCATCATTTGTTTTTGGCATTTCAACATCTTTTCCAATCTTGCCCTCTGCCACAGAATTAGCGCTCTTCTCTAATCGTTGTAATGGACGAACAAGAATAACACTAAATATTGCCGCTAAAGCACATGACCAAAAAATCCCTAATGAATATGTAATGATTTGAAATAGACTACTGTTTACCGATTTAAAGAACATCGGTTGAATAAATTCAATAAATACAAAACTTGTTGAATATGTAACCAACGCTAATATCCCTACAAATAGCACAAGTTTCCGACGCAAATTAAACATTTTTCTTTGTGAGTTCATTCGTTTTTTTCCCCCATTACTATTTTTTCTTCTAGCTCATCAATCGCTTGTTTTAATTCTTCAAATGTTTGTTTATATAGTGTTACATCTCCTCCGTATGGGTCAAAAACATCTCGGGCGCTATACGGAGTCGCGTATTCTTTTAACGTATAAGTTTTTTCATAGGCCCCCTCAAAATTTCGAATGAGCATTTCCTTATGTCCTATCGTCATCGTTAAAATTAAATCTGCCCACGCCACATCCTCGCCATTAATCTGATGTGCCGAATGTTGATGTGCCAGATTTTCTTGATCTAATATCACACTTGAGTTTTCTGACATTTGACTACCTTCAAGGGCATAAATACCAGCAGAACGTACTTCTACGTTTTTTAACTTTTTATGTTTTAATATCGCCTCTGCCATCGGACTGCGACAAGTGTTCCCTGTACAAATAAAGTAAATTTTCATTTTCACCGCTTCTTTCTCGTCTTCTTACCATTCCAAAAGCATAACACTCAATACAATTAATAGTAGTCCAGCAGCCATTTTAAAAATATAGCTCTTTAATATGCTCGACTTTTGTGCGAAATGGAGTGCAGCATAAGATAAGGTAAATGTAGCCACTCCCGCACTTATAATAAAAACATCTTTCTGTAAGTTTAGCATACCAAAAGATAAGCTAACTGAAAAGGTATCAAAACTAGCTAATATTGCTACAATATATAACGGTATTACTGGAACATCGTTGTTTTTTGCTGATAAAAGTAGTTGTAAGCCAACGAAGAATAATAATATAGAAGAAATTCGACCTGTCCAATCAAGAAAAATCCCTGAAAGTAATTCACCGAAATAGAATCCGATTAGTGGGAAAATTGCATGGAGAGCCCCTGTCCAAAGTGCTAATAAAAATTTTGAGCGTACATTTGTCGTCAATAAATAGAGAGCAACGACATCAAAAGACATGATCACCCCTGTAATAATTTCCTGCACTTCCCTCCTCCTCTAACAAAAGTTTGTTGTATTTTATGCAAGTCCCCATAACTACATGAATTTATTTGTAAGTCTCCATCTAAATAGCCATTCTACCCGCTACTTTTCGTAGTTTCATCCGTTTCATTCCATAATTATCGACCATTTCCAACGATTAATCATAGTTGGACTTATCCCCACACAAAAACACCCAGTATAAGCTAGATTCTCATCTAACTTTTACTGGGTGTTTCCAGGTCATTATTGTTTTTGTAATTGAAACCAATTTCCACCTGCTGCTTTTTCGAGTCGGTTCATAATCGCTGTTCCTACACCTTCTCGAGTAGTAGACGTCGCTAAAATGACTGTTGCATCCGTTTTATCGCATGCGCGTAATACATCATAAAGCGCGGCACTCATTTGCTCGATTTCATTAGCGTTTCCAAATGTAAAATAATATTCGACCGTTATCTTATTAAAATTTTCAGGTGCAAGGAGCGCTACACGGTGTCCTTGTAATTTCAGATGCGTTATTGCTTGCTGTACAGTTTCTTCATTTGGCTCAATTAAAAATACCGGTGCATCTGGTGCATAGTGTGTATATTTCATGCCTGGCGCTTTCGGTGTTGATTCGATTTGTTGCTGTTCAAAGTCAGGTTCTAAAACAGGTCCAATTACTTGTTCTAGCATTTCCTTTGTCACACCGCCTGGACGTAAAATTACTGGTGAATCTAACGTAACATCCAGTACAGTTGACTCCACACCAATTCCTGTTATACCACCATCTAAAATGCACGGAATGATCCCCGCTAAATCTTCATACACATGACTTGCCTTTGTAGGACTTGGCTTACCACTACGATTGGCACTAGGTGCAGCTAATGGTTTCTTTAATTGTTGAAGCAACTTTAATGCAACAGGATGATCCGGCATACGAATCCCTACTGTTTGCAATCCAGCTGTGACACTCGGTGCTAAAATATCCGGTTTCGCCTTCATTACAATTGTTAAAGGACCTGGCCAGAAATGCTCCATGCATATTTTCGCAACTTCTGGAATATCATAAGTATAGTATGTCAATTCCTCAATCGTCCCAATGTGAACAATTAAAGGATTATCAGATGGTCTTCCTTTTGCCGCGAATATTTTCTTCACTGCCTCTTCATCCGTTGCAACCGCACCTAAACCATAAACCGTTTCTGTCGGGAATGCGACAACTCCACTTTTATTTAATACATCCACAGCTTGTGCATAATTTTCGGAATTATCCACATTTTCATCCACATGCAATTGTTTCGTCTCCAATTGGCACCCCCCTTTATTACTAGAGTTTTCTGACTTTATCCACATTTGTTGATAACTTTCTGAATTTTGTGGATAATATCAAACTACTTGTACACACTTCAAAAGCTATTTTTCTTGAACCACTCGTAAATGAAAAATTTATGTTTCTCATTTTCCACTTCTTCTGGTGGGCTACAAACCGTTGGAAATGCTGAACAAAACCAGTTTTCTCCTCGACCACTTCCAATGACAAATGTGACCGAATTGTATACGTTCTGTGGGTAAAATGTATGAAATTGATATTTTGGTGGTATTAAGTTATCCCCAGTGTTCATAACTATTTTCAAATTCGGAAATTCTTTCTGGATGACTGCATAAATCTCCTCATAATTGTGGATATCTTGTGAGTTTACACTTCCAGCTTCCAATAACGCTTGAATATTTTCCACAACTAACTGCTTTTGCTGTTGATCTTGCACAGAAGAGCTGTTCGCAACAACACGGATTTTCAATTGTTCAGCCTGTTGTACTTGCGTCGCTTGGACATCATAAACGACCGTTGGAATTATCATAACCGCACCATATAGTACGAGTATACTAAAGCATAGTTTTAACATCGCAATGAATATATGTTTATTTGAATTTGTTTGAATCTCGTAATCATTTAACATTTTAATTCCCCCTTGCTAGCAAGTGTTAGCAAGAAAGATAGATTTTATTCACTCATTTCACAAAAAACCATTCGTTCTTTCCCATTGATATCTTTTACAACGGAAACTCGTGCCTGTGGAAAACTTGCCTTAAACATTTCCGCAACTGCACGCCCTTGCGAATAACCAATTTCAACACCAATAAGCGCGGTTTTGTTCATAAGTGGTGGTAATTGCTCAGCAAGTTTACGATATAAAATAAGTCCATCCTCTTCTGCAAATAAAGCGGAATGTGGTTCATGATCAACGACAACATCAGACATTTCCTCTATTTCACTAAAGGCAATATAAGGAGGATTAGAAAGCACTACATCCCATTTTTGATTTGCAATAGGCGTTGTTAAATCACCTAGTTTAAATGCTATATTCACTTGTAATTGCTCGGCGTTTTTTTGAGCAGTTTGAAGTGCCATTTCTGAAAGATCTGTTGCCGTTACAATCGCTTCTGGCCACTCACTTTTCATCGTAATCGCAATCGCACCACTGCCTGTCCCGATATCGGCTAGCTTCAATTCGGCATGTTTACCGAATAATTTTTCCATACGCGTTACAGCGCCGACAATCAATTCTTCCGTTTCAGGTCGGGGAATTAACACCGACTCATCCACAAAAAAGGTGCGCCCATAAAATTCTTCCTCACCTGTAATGTATTGAACTGGAATACCTTTTACATGCTGTTCAATAAATTGATCAAAATCATGCTGTTGTTCCTCAGTTAATCCATCATGCATTTTCATCATTAACCCGGAATAATTCGTTTGTAAAATATGCTGTAACAATAATCTTGCGGCATTTCCTTCGCGACCATTTTCCACTAAAAAAGAAGAAGCCCCATTTAGGGCCTCTAAAATAGTTTTATGCATTTTCATTTAAGTTTGCAAGACGTGTTGCTTGCTCATCTAAAATAAGTGCATCAATAATTTCATCGAGTTTACCTTCCACAATTTGATCTAACTTTTGAATCGTTAAACCAATACGGTGATCTGTTACACGGTTTTGTGGATAGTTGTAAGTACGAATACGTTCAGAACGGTCGCCTGTTCCTACTGCTGACTTACGCGTAGAATCAATTTCTGCTTGTGCTTCTTGATGATGTTTATCGGCAACACGTGCGATTAAAATTTTCATTGCCTTTTCGCGGTTTTTAATTTGAGAACGCTCATCTTGCATCGAAACAACAACACCTGTTGGTAAATGGGTCATACGCACAGCGGACATCGTTGTATTTACCGATTGACCACCTGCACCAGAAGAGGCGAATGTGTCAACACGAATATCTTTTTCGTGAATTTCTACATCTTCTACATGCATTTCTGGTAAACAAGCTACCGTTGCAGTAGATGTATGAATACGACCTTGTGATTCCGTTGCAGGAACACGTTGAACACGGTGTGCACCGTTTTCATATTTAAATCTTGAGTACGCGCCTTGCCCATTAATCATGAAAATCACTTCTTTATAACCACCAGCTGGGTTCGGTGTTGCTTCCATCACTTCCACTTTCCAACCGTGTGCTTCCGCATGACGCATATACATACGGAAAAGGTCGCCCGCAAAAATGTTCGCCTCATCTCCACCAGCTGCCCCGCGAACTTCCATAATTACGTTTTTCGAGTCATTAGGGTCTTTCGGAATTAATAAAATACGTAAGCTGTCTTCCAATGTTGGAATTTGCTTATTTAAATCATTAAATTCCTCTTTCATCATGTTAAACATTTCTGGATCTTTTTCCATATCCATCAATTCACGCGTATCGGCTAATTGCTCTTTTACTGATTTATATTCGCGATACACTTCGACCATTTCTTGAATATCCGATTGCTCTTTTGAGTACTCACGTAACTTTTTTGAATCACTTACGACTTCTGGATCGCTCAATAACTCATTTAATCTTTCATAACGGTCTTCAACCGCTTGTAAACGATCAAACATTTAGTTCACCTCTATTATTATTTTCCCTTAATATTCACGCGTTCAAAATCTACCTCTATCAGTATAAAGAAATTCACCCGCTGTTGCTACATTTATACTAATTTTTTTCGAGAACAGTACTATTTTTATCCTCTAAGATGTTTATTTTATAATGGCGGATTGCTATGGCATCTGCGACAAACAGGATAATAACTATCATTACCCCCAATTTGAATTTGATCGCCTGCACGCACCGGTTTTTTATTTTCATCGACACGTATATTCATTGTCGCTTTTTTATGACAGAACCAGCAAATTGTTTTCATTTCCTCAATTTTATCCGCATAAATAAGCATGTAACGACTGCCTTCAAATAATTCATTTTGGAAATCATTTTTCAAGCCGAATCCCATAACCGGAATATTCAATTCATCCACAATTTGCGTTAGCTGAAGAACATGTTCCTTTGATAAAAATTGGACTTCATCAACTAGTACACAATATAATTTTTCGTTATGATTTTTGACAATTTCATAAATATTTGTTTCTTTAAAAACGGCTGTTGCAGGGCGTCGTAGTCCGATCCGACTTGAGACAGTTCCTACTTCGTCCCGCGTATCGATACCGGATGTGAAAATTAGCACCGGTTTATTTTGTTCTTCATAGTTATGTGCTACTTTTAAAATTTCAATCGATTTTCCACTATTCATTGCACCATGTTTAAAAAATAATTGTGCCATTATTAATCCTCATTTCTAGTGCCAGTATTTAAATTGTTCTATCTTAATCGAACTAAATGATGAGATTTTTATATTTTTTATTTAAAAAACCTACTTCCAAATAAACTCGGAAGTAGGTTTTGATATTACTTGATACCGTATTTTTTGTTGAAACGATCAACACGTCCGTCAGCAGACGCGAATTTTTGACGTCCTGTGTAGAATGGGTGACATTCATCACAAAACTCGATGCTGATTTTTTCTTTAACTGAACCAGTCTCGAAAGTGTTACCGCAAGAACATACTACAGTTGCAGTTTTGTATTCTGGGTGGATACCTTGTTTCATATTCGTTACTCCTCTCGCCCTGAACCATCCGGAACAGAGTATTATTCGAACTGTGCCTTACATAACCCGAATATGTCGGTTACATATGCACACGTTTCATACTTAAGAAAGTATAGCAAGGATGCTTTATCATTGCAACTGTTTTGCTGATTTTTAATATAATCAATTACGCCGAGGCGTAATTGCGTCCAGATTTTTTCGAGCGCGCTCGAAAAACACCCTAAAAAAATCTGTGACATCCGCCGGGGCTTAGGCCAACACGATGTTGGTCACTCAGGCGTTGCCACACGACGTGGCGTTCTTAGCCTGAGTTCCTCTGATTCAGCTGGGATTTGAACCTCCACTAAATAGAATCGCATTTTTGACATCCATCCACCACATATAGATGTAGGAAATGAATGCTGAATTAAGTTATAGTAGCCCTTTACCGTTCGTTGCTTTTTTCATATCTGTATCGAGCTTTTCAAAAAACTCTTCATTTGTTTTCGTTGTACGTAATTTACGTAAAAACTTCTCTGAAAAGTCGGTAGAATCACTGAATGTTTTACGAATTGCCCATAGTTTATCAAGCTGATCTTTTGGAATAAGTAATTCTTCTTTACGCGTACCTGAACGGCGAATATCAAGCGCAGGGAAAATACGACGCTCCGCTAAATGACGGTCTAAGTGTAGCTCCAAGTTACCTGTTCCTTTAAATTCCTCATAAATGACTTCATCCATACGACTTCCCGTATCAACAAGGGCTGTTGCTAAAATTGTTAAGCTGCCGCCTTCTTCAATGTTACGAGCAGAACCGAAGAAACGTTTTGGACGGTGGAATGCAGCTGGGTCAATCCCCCCTGAAAGTGTACGACCACTTGGCGGAATGACCAAGTTATAAGCACGAGCAAGTCGCGTAATTGAATCCATTAAAATAATGACATCGCGCTTATGCTCTACTAAACGACGCGCGCGCTCTAACACCATTTCAGCCACTTTAACGTGGTTTTCAGGTACTTCATCAAATGTAGATGACACAACATCTGCATTTACTGAACGTTCGATATCCGTTACCTCTTCAGGACGTTCATCGATTAATAAGACGATTAATTCCGCTTGTGGATAATTCGTCGTAATCGAGTTAGCAATTTCTTTTAAAAGTGATGTTTTACCTGCTTTTGGAGGGGCAACAATTAAGCCACGTTGTCCAAAACCAACAGGCGCTACTAAATCCATAATACGTGTTGATAACTGGGTTGGTGATGTTTCAAGCTTAATATGGCGATCTGGATAAAGTGGTGTTAATGCTGGGAAATGCACACGTTCTTTTGCCACTTCAGGGTCTTCCCCGTTAACTGCATCTACTTGCAATAATCCGTAGTAACGCTCATTTTCTTTTGGCGGACGAACTTTCCCCGATACTTTGTCACCGTTTCGTAAACCGAATCGACGAATTTGGGATGCCGAAATATAAATATCTTCTTTTGATGGTGAGTAGTTAATTGGACGTAAAAAACCAAAGCCTTCTGTCGAAATAATTTCAAGAACGCCTTCCATGAAGAAAAATCCTTCTTGTTCAGAACGTGATTTTAAAATCGCAAAAATCAGTTCCTTTTTAGTTAATTTGCTGGCATTTGTTAACTTATATTGCTTTGCTAAAGAATAAAGCTCCTTTAATGTCATGCTTTCTAATTGCGCAATCGTTAATGATGTCATGTGTTGTCTCCAGTCTTTATTTTATTCATACTTTTATTGGATACGAGGTATTGGTGAATTCGATTGATTCGATTATGTAATCCGGATGTGTGGGAATTATCGAATGAAGGGTCAATTTTCAATGTAATGGATGGAAAAGATGCCCGGCAAATTATAGAGCCGGGCATTAATTATATAACGAGATTACCGAAATGGGAATGCATTTTCGGTTATACCTCTATTTATAAAGAAGTTATTTAAAATCGTAATTTGGTTTTTTATCGATGCTATGACGCCCTTCGATAAAACGAACTGTTCCTGTTTTTGCACGCATAACAACCGAATGAGTAAGTGCATAAGAACCTTTATATTGAACACCGCGTAATAATTCTGAATCTGTAACCGCTGTTGCCGCGAAAATTGCGTCATCACCTTTTACTAAATCATCCATCATTAATACTTTTTCCACGTCGATCCCCATTTTTTTGCATCGTGCCAATTGTTCTTCATCTTCTGGTACTAATTTCGCTTGGAAATCGCCACCTAAGCATTTTAATGCAACAGCTGAGATTACGCCTTCTGGAGCGCCCCCCATACCGAACATAATATCGATACCTGTTTCATCGAATGCTGTATTGATTGCCGCACCAACGTCACCATCTTGGATAAATTTAATACGTGCACCTGCTTCACGAATTTCATCCACAATATGCTGATGGCGTGGTCGGTCTAATAATACCGCAACTACGTCAGAAATATCTTTATTTTTTGCTTTAGCTACTTGTAATAAGTTATATGTTACAGAGGCATTAATATCTACTTTACCCGCTGCCTCTGGACCTACAGCGATTTTATCCATATACATATCTGGTGCATTTAATAGGTTGCCTCGATCCGCAATTGCAAGTACAGTCATTGCGCCATTTGTACCTTTAGCTACAATATTCGTCCCTTCTAGTGGATCAACTGCAATATCAACTTCTGGTCCGCCGTTACGAAGTCCTAGTTCTTCACCAATATAAAGCATCGGTGCCTCATCCATTTCTCCTTCACCAATTACAACTGTTGCATGCATTGGAATAGTATCGAACATAACGCGCATTGCTGTTGTTGCTGCATCATCCGCCTCATTTTTAAGTCCGCGACCCATCCATTTTGCTGATGCGATAGCTGCTGCTTCTGTTACTCGTACTACTTCCATTGATAAACTACGTTCCATTTCCTTTTTGCCTCCTGTGATCGGTTAACGCCGAAACTTACTGCATTGAAAGATGTTATTTTTAGTCTATATTAAGTTGATAAAAATTGATTAGTTATCTGTATTATTGTATCACATTATTCAATTTAAATATCAGTGCTATATTACACTTTTTTATTTGTATTGCCCACAATCGATTCTTTGCGAATATCTGCTCCAAGAAGGCATAGCTTTTCAATTAAACCACCGTAGCCTCGCTCAATATGGTAAATATCATGAATTTCTGTCTCACCTTTAGCGATTAATCCTGCTAATACAAGCGCGGCACCCGCTCGTAAATCTGTTGCTGTTACAGATGAACTTTGCAGAACAGAAGGACCTTGTATAATTGCTGTATTCCCCTCTACGCGTGCCTTTGCATTCATTCTTCGGAGCTCGTCAATATGCTTAAAACGTGCGGAATAAATCGTATCTGTCACGATTGATGTACCATCTGCTTGTGACATTAATACAGATAGAGGTTGCTGTATATCGGTTGGAATCCCCGGGTATACAAGCGTTTTTACATCGACTGCACGCAATGGGCCTTGTTTTGGAATATAAATACTTTCTTCATCTATTTCAATTACGACACCCATCTCACGCAACTTGGCAGTTACAGCCTCTAAATGAAGCGGAATGACATTATCAATTACTACGCCATCTCCAACTGCTGCAGCCATGATCATAAATGTAGAAGCCTCAATGCGGTCTGGAATAATTGTATGGTTTGTGCCACTTAATTCATCCACACCATCAATGCGAATAACACTTGTGCCGGCACCTTTAATTTTAGCGCCCATATTTGTTAAGAGTGTTGCTACATCAATAATTTCAGGCTCTTTTGCAGCATTTTCGATAACCGTTCTACCTTTTGCCCGAACAGCCGCTAGCATAATATTAATCGTTGCACCAACACTTGCTACGTCTAAATAAATTTTGGCACCGATTAGTTCATCCGCGCGTAAATAAATCGCACCGTGTTCATTCGTTACCTTTGCACCTAATGCCTCAAAACCTTTAATATGTTGATCAATCGGACGAGGCCCTAAAAAACAGCCTCCCGGTAGTCCAATTACCGCTTGTTTAAAGCGACCAAGCATCGCACCCATTAAATAATAGGAGGCTCTCATTTTTTTTACGTTGCCATTCGGTAATGGCATTGCCACCATCTTGGTTGGATCGATTGTCATTTGACCGTCTGCAAATGTTACCTCTCCCCCGATTTCCTCAAGCAACGCCTTTAATGCCCATGCATCCGAGATTTCAGGGATTCCTCCAATCGTTACGGAAGAACCCGCTAAAATCGATGCAGGAATTAGAGCGACTGCGCTATTCTTTGCACCACTAACTGTTACTTTTCCTTTAAGACGACGTTCGCCTCTAATTTTATACACATCCATTTTGTGTTCTCCCTTACGTTTGGACAAATTTTTAAATCATTTTAACTTGATTCAGTAGAAATCCCCTACTTCTATAATTCAGGGATAAATGCCAAAGGGCAATTCTATTCAATAGAGTTTCAAACCCCGCCTGAATCAAATTAAGCCCCGGCGGATGTCACAGATTTTTTTAAGGAGTTTTTCGAGCAAGCTCGAAAAAAATCTGGACACCATTACGCCAAGGCGTAATTGATCACTGGGTTACTTTCACATGAAGTTAATCTTATTATTTCCCTTCACGCGCTGCCCAATCCGCTAAAAATCCTTCAATTCCTTTGTCTGTTAATGGATGGTTAAACAATTGTTGTAACACTTTAAATGGCGTTGTTGCGATATGCGCTCCTGCTAATGCAGCTTGCGTAATATGTTGTGGATGGCGAATAGATGCCGCAATGATTTCAGTAGAGATTTCATGGATGGCAAACATTTCAGCAATTTCACGAATTAATTCAACGCCGTCTTGACCGATGTCATCTAAACGACCTAAAAATGGCGAAACATAAGTTGCACCAGCACGAGCTGCTAATAATGCTTGATTTGTAGAGAAAATTAATGTGACATTTGTTTTAATGCCTTTATCTGAGAAGTGCTTACAAGCTTTTAAGCCTTCGGGAGTCATTGGAAGCTTCACTGTAATATTTGGGTGAATCGCTGCTAGTTCTTCACCTTCACGAATCATTCCTTCTGCATCTAACGAAATCACTTCTCCTGAAACAGAACCATTTACTAATTCTGCGATTTCACGTAAACGGTCATGGAAATTAACACCTGATTCTTTTGCTACTAAAGATGGGTTTGTTGTTACACCCGAAAGGATCCCCCATGAGTATGCTTCTTTAATATCTTCAAAATTCGCTGTATCGATAAAAAATTTCATTATAAATATCCTCCAAACACATGTTGTATTTATTCGTCATAATAATCATTGTCAAAAGTCTTTAGAAAAACACATCTCGCCCATATTTGAACGAGATGTTACTTAATTTGTATTATGCTTTTTGTGAACTGCCAAACTCGCGCATTTTTCCGATAACCGTTGCTTTAATTGCTTCACGAGCTGGACCTAAGAATTTACGTGGGTCGTAAGTAGTTTTGTCGTTATCTAAAAACTCACGAATTGCTTTTGTCGCGGAAATTTGATTTTCTGTGTTTACGTTGATTTTAGCCGTTCCTAAAGAAATTGAACGTTGAATATCTTTTAACGGAATCCCTGTACCACCGTGTAATACTAATGGTAAATCAGTCATTTTCGAGATTTCTTCCATTTCAGCAAAGCCTAAGTTTGGCTCACCTTTGTATGGTCCGTGTACAGAACCTAATGCTGGTGCTAAGCAATCGATCGCTGTTGCTTCTACTAATGCTTTACACTCTTGTGGGTTTGCGTACATAATACCGCCGATAACACCATCTTCTTCGCCACCAACTGTACCAAGTTCAGCTTCTACTGAAATACCTTTTGCATGTGCGTAAGCTACAACTTCTTTTGTAATGGCTACGTTTTCTTCAAATGAATGGTGAGAAGCGTCAATCATCACTGATGTAAAACCAGCATCAATCGCTTCCTTACATTTATCAAAGCTTGAACCATGATCTAAATGAATGGCTACTGGAACTGTAGTTTTATAGCTTTCCATTAGGCCTTCTACAATTTTTACAACAGTAATAAAGCCACCCATATATTTTGCGGCACCTTCAGATACACCTAAAATTACAGGCGACTTTTCTTCTTCTGCTGCTTGTAAAATTGCTTGTGTCCACTCTAAGTTATTAATGTTGAATTGACCAACAGCATAACCTTCTGCTTTTGCTGTAATTAACATTTCTTTCATTGAAACTAATGCCATTATAAAAATCCTCCTCGAAGATACATTAATAGGGTGTCCTAAAAAAAAAACATTCCTTAAATAAGATGGTCTTTTTTCTAATACCAATCGCTTTCTTATTGGTTTATAAACATTCAAATTTATCATAACAAAAACAGACAGTGTTCGCTACTGCCTGCAAACGGATCCACCTATATTTTTTCTTGTTAATCGGCTAAAATTTTTTTTATTTCATCACGGACTTCAAATATATTGAACGGCTTTGTAAAATATCGAATTGCGCCTAAATCCATCGCCTTGTCGATAATCTCCTGTTCCCCATAAGCTGTCATCATAACTACGGGCAAATTTATTTTTAATGTTTTTAATCGAGTTAAAATTTCGATTCCATCCATTCCTGGGATTTTCATATCTAACAGCACACAATCGATTGCCTTAGTTTGAACAATATTTAATGCATCAATTCCATTGGCTGCAAGATGTGTGATAAAACCTTCTTTTTTAAATACTTCATTTAACAATAGGCGGATTCCTTGTTGATCATCAACAATTAAAATTTCTTTTAGTTTCATTTCATTCTCCTTAAGAAATTATTGTGAACTCACTTAATTTGACTACATATGTATAACTTATTAATTCGAGTCATTTTGTATATTTCCTGCTCATTCTAGAAAATTCCTATTTTGCTTTTTAGTATTCTCGCTTTTATAATAAGCATGAGGTGGAATTATGTCGAAAATTTTAACAACCCAATTGTCAGGACTTCTTCAGCGTATTCAACAATCTGAAGAGGGCGCGATTGAAGAAACTGCTAGACTGCTTGCACAGGCCGCGATTGGACAAGGTACAGTCTATTTTGCATGCTTTGGCGAAATGGAAGGTGTGGCCTTGAATGCACTTCATGGCGCTGCACCATTTGTCAATTTTGCAACATATTCAAATGAGGTAACGCTTTTATCTGCTGACCGTGTCATTATTTTTACCCGTAGTGGCAATGATGAAGATGCAGTTTTACTTGCCCGTCAATTAAATGAGGCCTTTATTCCTTTTGCAGCGGTTGCAAGTGAGGTAGCTAGCGTAACAAACGAATTAAGCGAGTTAGCCTACACATATATTTGCTTGAAAATGCGCGGTGGAATTTTGCCACATCCAACAAATCTTGGCGAACGCATCGTTATGCCCCATTTAATCGCTGCCCTTTTCGTTTATGAAGCAATCAAAATGGAATTTGACGAAATGATTTCGGATGACGATGATTTTGATGAATAATCGTTAATCTAAATTTTTATGTAAAAAATGAAAGCTGGCAAATTGACGAGGAGTCAACTTGCCAGCTTTTGTCTTAATAAAGATTACTTACGGTTATTAAACGCAGCACCAACAAATTCACGAATTAATGGCTGTGGACGTTGTGGACGAGAAATTAGCTCTGGATGGAATTGACCAGCTACGAAGAATTTCTTCTCTGGTAATTCAACGATTTCCGCTAATTTATTGTCAGGAGATACACCTGAGAATACCATACCTGCCGCTTCCATCGCTTCACGGAACTCATTATTGAACTCATAACGGTGACGGTGACGCTCGTACACTAACTCTTCACCATTGTATGCTTTACGTGCTACTGTACCGTCTTTTAATTTACATGGATATAAACCTAAACGTAATGTGCCACCTAAATCTGTATCTTCAGATTGATCTGGTAAGAAGTCGATAATTGGGTATTTTGTATCTTTATCTAATTCTGTTGAATGTGCACCTGCTAAGCCCATCACATTACGTGCAAACTCAACTGTTGCAAGTTGCATACCTAAGCAAATCCCGAAGAATGGCACATCTTGCTCACGTGCATAACGAATTGCTTCGATTTTCCCTTCAACACCGCGATCACCGAAACCACCAGGTACGATAATCCCATCTGCTTGACTTAGTAATTCCGCAGCGTTTTCAGAAGTAATATCTTCTGCATTTACCCAGTCAATTTCGATATCTGAATTGTATACATAGCCTGCATGTTTTAATGCTTCTACGACTGAAATATAAGCATCTTGTAGCTCAACATATTTACCAACTAACGCAATACGTGTTTTGCTTTCTAAGTTTTTCACTTGGTGTACAAGCGCTTTCCAATCTTCCATATCTGCTTTTGGTGCATTGATGCCAAAGTGGTCTAATACAATTTGGTCAAAGCCTTGTGCAAGTAAGTTTAATGGTACTTCATATAGGTGTTCTACATCACGAGATTCGATAATATCCGATGCACGAACGTCACAGAATAACGCAATTTTATCCTTCATATCTTGTGGTACAGGCTGTTCTGTACGTAAAACGATAATATTTGGCTGGATACCTAATGAACGTAGCTCTTTTACAGAATGCTGTGTTGGCTTTGTTTTCATTTCACCAGCAGCTGCGATGTATGGCATTAACGTACAGTGAATATACATGACGTTATTATGCCCTAAATCACGACGCATTTGACGGATTGCTTCTAAGAAAGCAAGTGATTCGAAGTCACCAACTGTACCACCGATTTCTGTAATTACGACATCTGCAGAAGTTTCACGACCTGCACGTTGTACACGGTCTTTAATTTCATTTGTTACATGGGGAATAACTTGTACTGTACCGCCGTTGTAGTCACCACGACGCTCTTTATTTAATACAGCTTGGTATACCTTACCTGAAGTTACTGTTGAATGTTTTCCTAAGTTGATGTCGATGAAACGCTCATAGTGACCTAAGTCTAAGTCAGCCTCTGCACCATCATCTGTTACGAAAACTTCACCGTGTTGATACGGGCTCATCGTACCTGGATCAATATTTAAATACGGATCGAATTTTTGAATCGTTACTTCTAACCCACGATTTTTTAAAATACGACCTAGAGATGCTGCTACAATTCCTTTACCTAGTGAAGAAACTACCCCACCAGTTACGAAAATATATTTTGTCATTATAATTTCCTCCTCATTGCTACATTTAGAAAAGATACATTTTCTTTTGACTTATCGAAAAAGCTCGGTGTGTAAAAGGAACCAAAGCTTACTTGCGTGCAACTATTCTTTTCTATAGATGATACTATCGATTACACCTTGGCGTAATTTCTGTTGAAACAAGTAAAAAAATAAAAAACGCTCCTCCTGCAATTATTGTGCAGGGGGAGCGTATAGTTTATACGGTCAATCTCCTTTTAAAAGGAGCCCAAGTAAAAGATTATACGGAACTGAAAAAGAAGTCAAGAACTTTCAACTCAAATCAGAGTTTTTATCAATTACGCCTCGGCGTAATTGCGTCCAGATTTTTTTCGAGGGCCCACAGGACGTGGGTCAGTTAGCCGTTGTCACACGATGTGACGGGTTTAGGCTGACTTCCTTCTTCCCTAAAAAAATCTGTGACATCCGCCTGGGGCTTAAAATAATTCAGCCTTTTGCTGAATTATTTTAAATCCTCTTCCTCTTCTTCTTCCTCTTCTTCCTCTTCTTCACCTTCGATAATGAAGCTTTCGTCTTCTTCGATTAACTCTTCATCGAGATCCGTGTCAATATCTTCTTCCACGAATTCGATTTCTTCTTCCTCTTCTTCCTCTTCTTCCTCTTCAATGAATTCGTCAAAATCTTCATCGAATACTACATCTTCTTCGTCAAGGTCCACTAAATCTTCCTCATCTTCGTCAGTAGCTTTTGATTTTTTCTTACGTGCTTTAATTGTAGGCGCTGTTTCTTCTTCAACCGTTTCAACTTTATACCACTCACGTAAGCCCCAACCATTTTCATTGTTCAAAAGGAAGCGACCTTCTACGTTTAGGTCTGTATAAAATTGTACTAAGCGCGCTTTTAAATCAGCATTTGAAATGCCATTTAAAGCTTGGATTTCCTTTAATAAATCATTTAATGGCATCGCCTGTTTTTTATCTTCTAAAATTGCGTATGCTAAGTCGATTAACGACTCTTCTGCAATTTGTTCTTTTGTCATATCACGAAAGTTCAAATCGTGCACGTCCTTTCTTTTTACACATGTCATAACTCATATCATAAGCATAATACCCATTATATACAAACATCCTATCACTATGCTAGTTTCATTTCTTGTTTTTTAATTTCATTGCTTTTTTATAGGCTACATAAAACAAAACTAATGACAAAAGAAGGAGCGGTATAGCAGCTAATTGCTTATTGTATAAAAAGAAAGTACCGATTAAACAAGCTAAAACTAAAATATAATAAATATATTGCCCCACTACATCGCGCCTCCTTTACTAGACAATTTTAGAATTTTCAACTGATTAATTATAATATTTTTTTGTCTAAGGATAGTATAACGAAATTTGGAGTCATTCGTCGCGATTTCGTTCGTGATTTTTTATTTTTTTTGAAAGTTGCACTTACATTTGAAATTATTTCAGGATTATTAGACACTTTGCCTATTACATATTTCTACGATATTGACCACCCACTTCGTAAAGCGCGTTTGTAATTTGGCCAAGACTTGCTACTTTCACCGTTTCCATTAGCTCTTCAAAAATATTGCCGCCTGCTTTGGCAACTTCCTTTAATTGCTCTATCGCAGCTTTACTTTCACCTACATGCATTTGTTTAAAGCTCTCTAAATTGGCAATTTGCAGTTCTTTCTCTTCTTTGGATGCACGTGCAATTTCCATATTGTCGATATCAGTATCTGATGGTGGGTTTGGATTCAAGTACGTGTTGACTCCGATAATCGGCAGTTCACCTGAATGTTTTAAATGTTCATAGTACATCGATTCTTCTTGGATTTTTCCGCGTTGATATTGCGTTTCCATCGCACCGAGTACACCACCGCGATCATTCATACGATCAAATTCTTCTAGCACCGCACTTTCAACAAGCTCCGTTAATTCCTCAATAATGAATGCACCTTGTAATGGATTTTCATTTTTCGATAAGCCATGCTCTTTCGTAATAATCATTTGAATCGCCATCGCACGACGAACCGATTCTTCTGTTGGTGTCGTAATTGCTTCATCATAAGCATTTGTATGAAGCGAGTTACAGTTATCTTGCAATGCCATTAACGCCTGAAGTGTCGTACGAATATCATTGAAATCAATTTCCTGCGCATGCAAGCTACGGCCTGATGTTTGAACATGATATTTCAGCTTTTGTGAACGCTCATTCGCCGCATACTTTTCGCGCATAACAACTGCCCAAATACGACGTGCCACACGACCGATAACTGTATATTCTGGGTCCAATCCATTTGAGAAGAAGAAACTTAAATTTGGCGCAAAATCATCTATATGCATGCCGCGACTTAAATAGTACTCCACATACGTAAAGCCGTTAGCCAGTGTAAAGGCAAGCTGTGAAATCGGATTAGCACCCGCTTCTGCAATATGGTAGCCCGAAATTGATACTGAATAATAATTACGCACTTTTTGGTCAATGAAATATTGCTGAATGTCCCCCATCATACGCAGGGCAAATTCCGTACTAAAGATACACGTATTTTGACCTTGATCTTCCTTCAAAATATCTGCTTGCACCGTCCCTCGAACGACTTGCAATGTTGTTTCTCGTGTCGCTGTAAATTCCTCCACAGTCAATGTACGCCCAAGCACTTGCTCGCGGAATTTCACTTGCTGGTCAATTGCTGTGTTCATAAACATCGCTAAAATAATCGGTGCTGGACCATTAATTGTCATCGAAACAGAGGTAGATGGTGCGCATAAATCAAAGCCTGCATACAATTTTTTCATGTCTTCTAACGTACAAATACTGACCCCCGACTCTCCAACTTTCCCATAAATATCCGGGCGCACATGTGGGTCCTCTCCGTATAAAGTTACTGAGTCAAATGCTGTTGAAAGGCGCTTTGCATCATCATCCTTCGATAAATAATGGAAACGTTTATTCGTGCGTTCTGGTGTACCTTCCCCAGCAAACTGACGCTTCGGATCTTCGCCTTCACGTTTGAACGGGAATACGCCTGCTGTGTAAGGGAATTCACCTGGTACATTTTCTGCATATACCCAGCGTAAAATTTCGCCGTAATCTTTAAATTTCGGTAAAGCGACTCGTGGAATTTTCAACCCGGATAACGATTGTGTTTTTAAAATCGTTCGAATTTCTTTATCACGAATTTTCGTAATAAGCTCGTCACCTGCATAATCTTCTTTTAGCTTTGCCCAATTATTTAAAATGCGCTTCGATTCTGCCGACAATTCATTATTTACTGATTCGATTAATGTTTGGAGGGAAGCGATTAATGCCGTTTCGCTTTCAGGTAATTGCGCTTTTGTCCCTTCCAGCTGATACAATTTCGTCGCAAATGCCGCTTGCTGTTCAGATGTTTTATGATATGTCCGAACTGCTTCTGTAATTTCACGCAAATAATGACGACGATCATTTGGAATAATAACATTTTGCTTTTGTGTTTTAATGAATTGTTCATAGGAAGTTTCCCAATTCAACCCAAATTTCTCATTAATTTTTTGAATTAATGCAGCAAATAATGAGTTCGTCCCTTTATCATTAAACTGTGATGCAATCGTTCCATATACCGGCATTTCATCTAATGATGCATCCCATAATTCATGTGAGCGCTGGAACTGCTTTTGCACTTGGCGCATCGCATCCTCTGAGCCTTTTCGTTCGAATTTATTAATCGCAATTAGATCTGCATAGTCAATCATGTCGATTTTTTCAAGCTGTGTTGGCGCTCCGAATTCACTCGTCATAACATACATGGAAAGGTCCGTATAATTGGTGATTTCGGCATCCCCTTGCCCAATACCACTCGTTTCAACGAGAATTAAATCAAAGCCTGCTGTCTTCACAACATCCAGTACATCGCCAATCGATGCCGATAATTCCGTGCGAGAGCCACGTGTTGCCAAACTGCGCATATAAACGCGTTTATTAAATATTGCATTCATGCGGATACGGTCTCCAAGTAGCGCGCCACCCGTTTTTTGCTTCGTCGGGTCTACCGATAAAATGGCTAACTTTTTGTCCGGGAACTCCTGTAAAAAGCGTCGAATTAGTTCATCCGTTAATGATGATTTCCCCGCGCCGCCCGTTCCTGTAATCCCAAGTATCGGTGTATTACAACTTTTAGTTCGTGCAAGTTCAAGCATCGTTTCAATCTCTGAACTGCCCCCATTTTCAGCAGCAGTTATTAAATTAGCTAACACTTCTGGACGGTCCGTCGATACTTGTTCAAGTTGCTCAGCATAATTCCCGTGTAACGTCGAAAAATCAGAGCCTTCCATCTTTTTATTAATCATGCCTTGAAGTCCTAATTGTCGCCCATCCTCTGGTGAAAAAATACCTGCAATTCCGTATTCATGCAGTTCTTTAATTTCTTTAGGTAAAATAACACCCCCACCACCACCGAAAATTTTAATATGAGGCGCGCCTTTTTCACGCAATAAATCATACATATATTTAAAGTATTCCATATGACCGCCTTGATAAGATGAAATGGCGATCCCCTGCGCATCTTCATGAATTGCTGCATTAACAACTTCTTCCACGGAACGGTTATGCCCTAAATGAATCACTTCTGCACCGCTCGATTGTAGAATTCGTCGCATAATATTAATCGAGGCATCATGACCGTCAAATAAACTAGATGCCGTAACGAATCTCACATGATTTTTTGGACGATATACAACTGCTTTTGTCATTATAAAAACCCCTTTGTTTTTGTGAAATAATGAATAAAAAACGCCACGTAAAGCAATCAATCCTAAAATCGCTCTACATGGCATCCCCCTTACTTTTCCCCTTGCATAATCCCTTGTAAAAACAGCGCTGTTTGCAATTCAATATAACGGTCGATTGTATAGTGTTTTTTTAAAGCCCATCTTCGGAATGCCCAGCTTTGTCCTTGAACTACGACATGATTAGCTGCTAAATAAATCGCCTCATCGGGAAGGGATATGGCATTAGACTTTTTGCAATTCCGTAAAATCCCTTCAAAAATTGCCACCATTTCGACTTCCTTATCGAGTACATAATGCATGGCCTGTTTTGGCAATGATTTCGTTTCTTGATACATGATTGTAAATTCATCTAGCATGCTATCAATTAACAAGTAATACTGTCGAATTGCCTCTTTCAAATCGTCCATCGTTCCTGCAGTGCCCGAAAACTGTGATAAACGATTCATCACTTCGTCAAATATATTGTCACACACTAAAAACAGCACATCTTCTTTTGTACGAATGTATTCATATAAAGTACCGATGCTAAATCCTGCTGCTTTTGCCAGTTCACGAGTTGTCGCGCGATGAAACCCTTTCTCTTTAAACAACTTTACTCCCGCATGGATGATTTGTTGTCTGCGTTCAATCACTTTATTTTCATCCTTGATTGATGTGCCAACACGCAATTTATCTACATTTGTCATACACTATTTCGTCAGCATGCGCGAAATTACGAGGCGTTGAATTTCCTGTGTACCTTCATAAATTTGCGTAATTTTTGCATCACGCATATAGCGCTCTACTGGGTAATCTTTCGTATAGCCGTAGCCACCAAAAACTTGTACCGCTTCTGTCGTCGCTTTCATTGCTGTGTCTCCAGCTAATAACTTTGCCATTGCAGACGCTTTTCCATATGGTAGGTCATTTGATTCCAACCAGGCTGCTTGATATGTTAGTAAACGAGACGCTTCGATTTCTGTTGCCATATCAGCTAATTTGAAGGATACTCCTTGATTTGCTGCAATTGGTTTACCAAATTGCACACGTTCTTTCGCATAATCAACGGCTGCATCAAGTGCTCCTTGTGCAATACCAACTGCCTGTGCGGCAATGCCGTTACGACCGCCATCTAATGTTTTCATCGCAATGACAAAGCCTTGACCTTCCTCACCGAGCATATTTTCTTTTGGTACACGGCAATTTTCAAAAATTATTTCCGTTGTTGGTGATGAACGGATGCCTAATTTACGCTCTTTTTTACCTACTGAGAAGCCCGGGAAATCTGCTTCAACAATAAATGCTGTTGTACCATTTCTAGCCTCTGGATCTGTCACTGCAAATACAACATAAATATCTGCTACGCCACCATTTGTTATGAAGATTTTCGAGCCGTTTAACACATAATCATCGCCATCTTTTACCGCATATGTTTTCATGCCACCCGCATCAGATCCTGAACCTGCCTCTGTTAAACCGTAAGCACCGATCTTTTTACCTTCAGCCATTGGGCGCAAGTATTTTTGCTTTTGCTCCTCGTTACCAAACTTGTAAATTGGCCAACCTGCAAGTGATGTATGAGCGGATAACGTTACACCTGTAGATGCACAAACGCGTGACAACTCTTCTACTGCAATACAATAAGCTAAATAGTCAAAACCTGCACCGCCGTACTCTTCTGGCCATGGAATACCTGTTAAGCCTAACTCCGCCATTTTATCGAAAATACCACGGTCAAATTCTTCATGCTCATCACGATGTTCTGCAGATGGTGCTACTTCATTCACTGCGAAATCACGAATCATCTCACGTAATTGTTCATGTTCTTCTGATAATTGAAAGTTCATTTTATATTTCCCCTTTGTTATATAGTCTTTTATTTCATCCCATTACATGTTTGCTAATAACAATCTTTTGAATTTCACTTGTGCCTTCGTAAATTTGCGTAATTTTAGCGTCGCGGAAATAGCGCTCTACTGGGTAATCCTCGGTGTAACCGTAGCCCCCGAATATTTGTACCGCTTCAATTGCTGTATCCACCGCTGTTTGTGAAGCAAATAGTTTCGCCATTGACGCTTCTTTTCCACACGGTAAGTTTTGCGAGCGTAAATGTGCCGCGCGATAGACGAGTAATCTTGCTGCTTCCACGGCTGTTGCCATATCCGCTAATTTAAAGCCTACCCCTTGCTGCTGTGCAATCGGTTTACCAAATTGCACACGTTCCTTCGCGTATGCAGTTGCTGCTTCCAATGCCGCTTCAGCTATCCCCAAACTTTGCGCGGCAATGCCAATCCGTCCTACATCTAAATTAGCAAGCGCAATTTTATAGCCTTCTCCCTCTTCCCCTAAAAGCTGAGTAGCCGAAATGCGCATATTTTCAAATGTTAACTGAACCGTTCGCGAGCCATGTAAGCCCATTTTTCGTTCATCTTTCCCAACAATGAACCCTGCTGTATCTTTTTCTACAATAAATGCTGAAATACCGCGCGAGCCCACTTCTGGATTTGTTGAAGCAAAAACAATATACACATTCGCCTCATCGCCATTTGTAATAAATACTTTCGAGCCGTTTATAATATAATCATCACCATCACGAACCGCGCGTGTTTTTAATGCCCCTGCATCACTTCCCGCATTCGTCTCCGTTAAGCAAAATGCTCCTAAATATTCACCGCTTGCAAGCTTTGGTATATAGTGCTTTTTTTGCTGTTCATTGCCAAAATATAAAATTGGATTTGTCCCGACTGATGTATGCACAGATAAAATAACACCCATTACCGCACTTACTTTCGATAGCTCATTAATCGCAATAATATACGAGGTAAAATCCATTGCCGCGCCGCCATATTGCTCAGGTACGGTAATCCCCATTAGACCAAGCTCCCCCATTTTTCGAACGACTTCCCTTGGGAATTCTCCCGCTTCCATTCGTTCAACAAAAGGTTCGATTTCCGTTTTTGCAAAATCACGAACCATGTTGCGCATCATAAGTTGTTCATCTGTAAATTGTAGATTCATGATATTATCCTCCTATTCGTATACGTAAAAGCCGCGCCCCGATTTTTTGCCGAGCCAACCTGCTGCCACGTATTTTCGAAGGAGTGGGCATGGACGATATTTACTATCACCAAGTCCTTCATGTAAAATTTCCATAATGGATAAGCACGTATCTAGTCCGATAAAGTCTGCCAATGTTAATGGTCCCATCGGATGATTCATTCCCATTTTCATGACATCATCAATCGCTTCTTTCGTTGCAACACCTTCATATAATGCATAAATCGCCTCATTAATCATCGGCAATAAAATACGATTCGCAACGAAGCCTGGGAAGTCATTTACTTCAACGCCTGTTTTACCTATTTGCTTTGTCATCGTCGCAACTGCTTCATACACTTCATCCGCCGTTGCTAAGCCACGAATAATTTCAACAAGCTGCATAACAGGTACAGGGTTCATGAAATGCATACCGATTACTTTTTCAGGACGATTCGTTACAGCCGCGATTTCAGTAATCGGAAGGCTCGATGTATTCGTCGCTAAAATGGCATGGGCTGGTGCAATGCGATCTAGCTGTTGGAAAATGGACTTTTTCACTTCCATATTCTCAACCGCTGCTTCGATAATAATATCCGCCTTGCCTGCATCCTCAATAGCTAAAGACATCGTAATTCGTGAAAGAATTTCCTCTTTTTCCTGCGCTGTTTTACGTCCTTTTTCCACATCACGTGTTAAGTTTTTTGTGATTGATGCGATACCGCGCTCAAAAAACTCTTGCTTCATATCGTTTAAAATGACTTGATAGCCTGCTTGTGCACAAACTTGCGCAATACCAGACCCCATTTGTCCTGCACCGATAACCATAACCGTTTGAATGTTCATCCTATTTCTCCCCCTCGCCTTGTACTTCGATTAAGATCGCATCTCCTTGACCACCACCCGAGCAAATTGCTGCGATACCGAGCCCGCCACCACGACGCTTTAATTCATAAGCAAGCGTCAATATAATGCGTGCACCACTTGCGCCAATTGGATGACCAAGTGCTACTGCACCGCCATTGACATTGACTTTATCTACATCCAGCGTCGCCAGCTCATTGCTTACAAGTGCTACTGCGGCGAACGCTTCGTTAATTTCGAATAAATCGATTTCTTTGAGTGACTTCCCTGCTTTTTCAAGTAATGCATTAATGACAAGTCCCGGTGTTTGCGGGAATTGTTCAGGTGCAACGCCTACTTCTGCATGTGCGATAATTGTCGCTAACGGTTGACGTTTTTCTTTTTGCGCACGCTCTTCATTCATTAACACGAGCGCGCAAGCCCCATCATTAACACCTGGTGCATTTCCCGCGGTAATCGTCCCATCTTGACTGAATGCTGACTTTAAATTCGAAAGCGCTTCCACAGAAGTCCCTTTACGCGGCGCTTCATCTTGTTCGATGCGGATTGGCTCACCTTTACGTTGCATGATTTCAACTGTGGCAATCTCCTGTGCAAATTTTCCGTCCTCTATTGCAGCAAGTGCGCGTTCATGACTGCGAACAGCCCATGCATCTTGCTCTTCCCGACTAATTTCAAATTGCTGTGCCGTTTCATTTCCGTAAATGCCCATATGTACTTGCTGTGGATTAAATGAGCATGTTAAGCCATCATGCAATAGCCCATCTACTAAAGTTGCGTCTCCCATGCGCAAGCCAAAGCGACCTTTTGGCATATAGTACGGTGCATTGGACATCGATTCCATACCACCTGCTACAATGATTTCCTCATCTCCTGAACGAATCAATTGATCAGCAAGTGTCACACTACGCATACCAGATGCACATACTTTATTAATTGTTTCTGTTTTGACATGCCACGGGATTCCTGCTTTTGCTGCTGCTTGACGAGAAGGTATTTGCCCTTGACCCGCTTGTAAAACATTCCCCATAATGACTTCTTGTACATCATCTACCGCAACATTCGCCTTTTCTAAAGCTTCTGTAATCGCAATGCCACCTAGATCACTTGCAGATAAAGTGCTCAGCACCCCACCAAATTTTCCAAAAGCTGTTCTTGCTCCATCTAAAATCACTGTTTTTGACAATCCATACACCCCTTTGTTTGATTGACTGGAAAACATACTATTTAACTTAATTCAGCAGAAGTCCCCTACTTCTATAAGTGGGGGATGAATGCCAAAAAGGCAATTCTATTCAGTGGGGGTTCAAACCCCGGCTGAATCAAGTTAAGCCCCGGCGGATGTCACAGATTTTTAAGGGAAGTTTTTCGAGCGAGCTCGAAAAAATCTGGACGCAATTACGCCAAGGCGTAATTGATTTTTGCCTTTTTCATAGTTGACTGAACGCTCGCTCAATATGATTGTGTAAAAAATGGGAGTAAGTTTACTCCCATTTACATTTTACAAAATCTAAAATTATTAATCAACCAAATTTTTAGAATTAAAAGTTTTATTAATATATCATCCTTTAAACGTCTTTCTCTTCTGATATTGTCGATAATCCTTCCACTACCGATTCCACACCACTTACAGCTACTGCTTCTTTCATCTCGACTACTTCTGCAACTGGAGTCGTTTCTTCAAGTGCTTCCACAAGCTCTTCTTCCTCTGTAGAAGCTACTTTCGTTCCAAATACAGCACGCTCTAGTAATTCTGCGATGTCGTACGTGCCTACTTTGTCTTCTACTTCGATTGCTTTCGTGCCATCTGATAGCATTGTTAAGCAGTACGGACAGCCAGATGAAATGACCGATGCCTCAGTTGCAACGGCTTGTTCTGTACGCGCCACATTAATGCGGTTTCCAACATGCTCTTCCATCCACATTAAACCACCACCGGCACCACAGCACATGCCTTCTTCACGATTACGTGCCATTTCTACAAGCTTCACGCCTGGAATACCTTTTAAAATTTCACGTGGCGGATCGTACACATCATTGTAGCGACCTAAGTAGCAAGAATCATGGAATACAATCGTTTCATCCACGCGGTAATCCATCGTCAAACGACCATCCTGGATTAAATCGTATAGCAATTCTGTATGGTGTAATACTTCACCTTTCCACCCGAAATCTTGGTACTCATTTTTGAAAATATTATATGCATGCGGGTCGATTGTAACGATTTTTTTCACATCATTTTTTTCGAACTCATCAATATTTGCCGTTGCAAGCTCTTGGAATAAAAACTCATTTCCTAAGCGGCGCGGTGTATCTCCAGAGTTCTTTTCTTTGTTGCCTAAAATCGCGAACTTCACGCCTGCTTCATTCATCAACTTCGCAAAAGCTAAGGCGATTTTTTGTGAGCGGTTATCAAATGCCCCCATCGAACCTACCCAGAATAAATAGTCCATTTCTTCGCCTGATTTTTTCAACTCTTTTACTGTTGGAACTGAAATCGATGGATCAAGGTCACGCCAGTTTTCTTTTTCTTTACGGTTTAAGCCCCATGGATTTCCTTGACGCTCGATATTCGTCATCGCGCGTTGTGCATCTGGGTTAACCTTTCCTTCTGTCATCGTTAAATAACGACGTAGATCAATAATTTTATCCACATGCTCATTCATAACCGGACATTGATCTTCACAGTTACGGCATGTTGTACAAGCCCAAATTTCTTCTTCTGTAATAACATCACCGATTAAAGATGGGCTATAAATGTTATCAATTACTGCCCCTTCTGCACCAGCCGCCATTGCAAGCTGATTTCCTTGTGTGTTTTTAAAGAATGAAAATGGTACCCACGGCTTTTGCTTCGTTTCAACCGCACCCGTAAATGTTAAGTGATCGCGCAATTTTACGATTAAATCCATTGGTGATAACATTTTCCCTGTACCCGTTGCAGGACACATATTCGTACAACGCCCACATTCCACACACGCATATAAATCTAGCATTTGTTTTTGTGTGAAATCATGAATTTTCCCAACACCTAGTGGCGGCATACTTTCTTCATCTTCTGCCTCTTCTAATGCTGCAAAGTCAATCGGGCGCAGTGTTCCCATACGCTCTTGACGATTGGCAAATACGTTGATAATCGACGTAATTAAATGGAAATGCTTTGATTGCGGAATATACACTAAGAATGTTAATAAGAATAGTAAGTGCGCCCACCACATCACATAAAAAATTCCGATAGCTGCTGTTTGTGGTAACCATTGGAATAACCAAGCGATGCCCGATGCAACTGGCTCGGCACCTGTTAAACCTTCTCCATGCCAAATTAAGCCCATTCCGTTTGCTACTAAAGTTGACAGCATTAACCCACCGATAAAAATAAGAACAAGTCCATTTTTAAAGCCGCGTTTTAAGCGGACAAGCTTTTCCACATAGCGGCGGTAAAATGCAGTAAATACAGCTACTAAAATAACAAGTGCCACGATTTCTTGGAAGAATGTAAACACAGGATACAGTCCAGCAAGCGGCAAATGTGTACCTGGTATTAAACCTTTCAAAATTAAATCAATCGCACCAAGTTGTACGAGTAAAAATCCGTAGAAGAAGAAAACATGCGTTAAGCCCATTTTCTTATCCTTCAATAATTTTGACTGTCCAAATACTTTTTCGACAATATCGCCAATGCGGGCCGATAATTTTTGATCGAACTCTTCTTTTCTACCTAATTGAATAAAGTCATAGCGCGTTTTTAATAAATAAACGAATAAACCAAGTGCATAAAGTAACACCGCACCAAACGCTATCCAATTGACAATTAATAATGCATTCATGACGCTCCCCCTTTAAACTAAAATTCCAAACCCCTTTGTTTGAAGTTTTTTCAATTAAACTATATTTTCATTTTAGTTATGAATGAGCATTCAGTCAACACTATTTCAAATTAATTCTGAAAATTTAATATAGTTATAATAAAAGCTAGCTTAACGATTTTCTAATCGTTAGCTAGCTTTTTACGGTTATTTGAATACATTAGCACTGCGAATATACTCGACATCTGGGATAGATAATCGACTGTTTGCTATGCGCGCTGCCGCAAATAAATAATCTGATAATCGATTTAAATACTTTTGAACAACTGGTGATACGTCTTCTATTTCCTTCATGAGTGTCACCGTTTCACGCTCTGCACGGCGCGCTACTGTACGTGCAATATGAAGGGTTGCAGCTGCTGGTGAACCACCTGGTAAAATAAATCGTTGTAATGGTGGAGCTTCTTCTGATAAAGCGTCAATGCGTTGCTCTAAAATAGTAATTGGCTCTTCTTTTAGCTTATAGTGGCGTTCTTTCATAACATTCGCTAAGTCACCACCACCATCAAATAGCTCATGCTGGATTGACGTTAAGTCCGCAATAATATCTGCAAATTTACCTTTTTCCAGTTCAAAAATGGCCTTCCCAATGAAAGAATTCAGCTCATCAATCGTGCCATATGCTTGTACGCGTAAATGGTCTTTGTCGACACGACCTCCGATAATGCTTGTTTTCCCTTTATCGCCTTGCTTCGTATATAATTTCATTCTACTCACCCTTTCATGATTGAATCTTCACTTTATAGCCATTTTTCAATCGTTAATCGCCAGAATTTATCCGTTATTAGCCAAACTGATACGGTTAATCGCCAAATAAACTCATTTAATAGCCAATGCCAACACCGCTTTAGCGTAAAACTATTTCCGCGCTTGCTTGTATTTAACGATTGCCGCCATCGTAGTTTCAAAAACGCCTCGCCCAATTAGCTTTCCAATTTCGGTAATTGGTCCTGCATAAGGCATTTTCTCGCCCTGCTGTGTCGCGGCAATTAATAAGCTATCTGTTGCTGTACCCGTAGCAATCGTTTTCGTTTGTTGATCAACCACTTGCTGTTCTGCAAATGCTTTTGTCTTCGCCTCTGTTGCGGTAATCATCGCTTGGATAAATGCTTCATCGGACAGCTTGCCATTCACAAAAACCCACGTATTCACCGTACCGATATGAAATGAATCATCACGCAAATACGCTTTCGTTACATCAATACCATTACCAACACCTGCTGTAACCATGACGACGATTTCACAACTTCCTGATGAAAAAGCTTGAATTTCTGCACAGTTCATAGCCACCGCGGTCAACATAACAACTGTATTCGTAGGAGCAAACTGATGCTGCTGTAAAAAGGCAACCGTTTCATCATTTACTTTATTTATATCATAGTAAGGAGAAATAGCGCGATTTAAAAAGCTTTCATACCAACCGATTCCCGCATTATGCACCGCGGAAGAAACAACTTTTAACGGAGCTTGTGCAGTGTATTCAATATAGTCCTCCGTTATGCGAAAATCGTCTACCACTACCTTTGCAAAATTACGTTGCATTTCCTTCGCTGGTAGCATCGTAATTTGTGGTTTCGGTAATTCAGGATGCGGATATGTAGCAATTCGCGCTTGGTAAACGTCCTCTATTTGCCCTTGTAAAACGACTTCATGCGGTAATCCAAACGCACGCATTTCGCCGTCTTCTAATAGTAATAATTCATCGCAATAAAGTGAAGCTAGGTTAATATCATGGAATATGGACACGACTGTTAATCCATTTTGTTCCACTTGTTGGCGAATCATATCTAAAATTTGTTTTTGATGTGCGATATCTAAATGGTTCGTCGGTTCGTCTAATAACAGTAGCTCCGAATTTTGCGCCAATGCTTGTGCAATAAATACACGTTGCTGCTCACCGCCCGATAACAGCTCTAAATAATGCTCTTTATAACGTGCCACACCTGTTTGTTCCATCGCCGTCTGTACTGCCTGTTCATCTTTTTTTGACCATGAAGAGAAAAAGCCACTTTGATGTGGGTAACGCCCTAAAGAAATCGCATCATAGACAGTATTTGAAAAACTGCTCGCATGTAGTTGAGGGAGTACCGCCATTTTTTTTGCTAACTGTTTCACAGAATAACTTTCAATTGCTTGCCCATCTATGATGATTTGCCCGTCTTGCGGTTTAAGTACACCACTAATAATTTTTAATAGTGTCGATTTGCCGCTACCATTCGGTCCAAGTATTCCAAGAATTTTTCCCTTACCTACTTGAAATGACATGTTTTTGACAATTGGGTTTGCATGATAGCCACCTGAAATATTTTGAACCTTTAGCATCATGCTCCCCCCTTTCTACGCTGTTTAAAGAAAATATAAGCAAATACTGGTGCACCGATAAACGCTGTAATTACACCGATTGGTAGCTCAACTGGCGCAATAATTGTCCGCGATACTAAATCACAAATGACGAGTAAGCTTGCCCCGTTCAATAAGGAAATTGGGAGTAAATGTCGATGATCTGCCCCGATAATACTGCGGACCATATGCGGAATTACAAGACCAACAAAGCCAATTGTACCAGACGCTGCAACAGATGCACCTGTTAGCATCGAACCACCCGCTAAAATCATAAATTTACTACGTTTCACATTAACTCCTAAATATTGCGCACGTTCTTCACCATAAATCATCGCATTTAATTCGCGGCGTTGTAACCAAATAATAACGGTTCCGATAATCGCGAATGGCAAAATCATTTTCACATACGGCCAACCGCGCATTGAAACACTGCCTAAAAGCCAACCGATAATTTCTCGCAACTCTTCTCCTGTTAAGGCGACCATTAACGAAATGCAAGAACCTAAAAAGGAACTAAAAATAACACCTGTTAAAATAAGTGTTTCCATTTTCAGTGTACGGTCTACGATTCGCGCAAAGCTTAATACTGCAATCATCGTTAGTAGCGCACCAATCATACTAAATACAGGTAATGTAAAGGTTCCCAATAATGGAATCGAGATACCTAGGAAAATCGTCATCACAGCACCAACCGAGGCACCTGAAGAAATTCCTAATGTATACGGATCTGCCAGTGGATTTTTAAGCAACCCTTGAAAAGCTGCACCTGCAATCGCTAAAGAAGCTCCGATAATTGCTGCTAAAATGACACGGGGCATTCTGATTTTCCATAAAATACTGTGGGCAACGGGATCAGTCGCCTTGTCCCATAATGTTGCAATCGGAATATTAACCGAGCCAATTGACACACCGAGCCATACGCTTAATAGCAGCAAAACGATTGATACTAAATAAGCGAATGTATATTTTTTATTCACCGAAAACCTCTGGATACATTGTTTGTGCAATTGATTGAATACCTTCTACAATACGAGGTCCTTGACGACTTGTTGTATCCGCATCAATTAAATGAACATTTCCAGATTTCACTGCATCCATTTCTGCATAAGCTGGATTTGATAAAATTGCCTCAATATCGTCTTCGTATGTTACTAAAATCACTTCTGGATTGTCACTTACAAATTGCTCTGCGCTATATTGTAGCCAACCTGGTTGTGTCACACTATTTTTAACACCTACCGTATGAAGCATTTCATTAATAAATGTTCCTGTGCCAACCGCGTATAAATCGGGGTTCGTACCTACAACAATAAATGCCGATTTCCCATCTAAACCAACTGCCTTAGTTGTCATTTCTTCAATATCTTTTTGCATAGTAGCAACCATCTCATCTGCTTGTGCTACCTTGCCTGTTAGTTGCCCAATTTGCTTCATCGTTTCATATGTTTCTTCAAAATTCACCGTATTTTTTACGACAAAAACAGCAATGCCCATTGCTTCTAACTGTTCCATGCCCTTTTCAAAATTGTACATGCCTGATTCATGCGCAAATACGATGTCTGGTTTAAGTGATGCGATTAGCTCTAAATTAAATTCCATGCCGCCTACTTTTTCCTTTGTCGTTGCTTGTTCTGGGAAAGTATCGTTATCTGAAACGCCGACAATTTCTTCATTTAACCCTAAGCCAAATAAAATTTCAGTATTTGAAGGGGCAAGAGAAATAATACGTTCGGGTTGTTTTTCTAATGCTATCTCTCTTCCTAGTGAATCCGTTACCGTTACAGGGAATTGTGCAGCTGCACTATCCTTACCTTTTGCTGTTTTGTTTTGTTCTGTATCATTTGTTGTAGGCTTAGAATCCCCTGTGCCACAACCTACTAGTACGAGCATCGCCATTAAAAAGAGCATTGCTAAACTTTGTATTTTCTTCATTTTATTTTCCTCCTAAATTTTACGTAGCCTATCTAGAACCGTTTTTTCAACCAAAAGAAAGAAGCCTCCAACTTGGGAGACTTCCATTGATGTATGCAAATAATTTCGAATCGATAATTATAAGCCACTCCCGATCCTCGCAGGTTTACTGTTGGCAATGTAGAGGCAGGTCTCCTGGCTCATGCATGAATACTTGTTGATACCTTCCCAAATTTCTTCAGTGGCTTTTTTCAACAAACTCGCATTTACAGTGGCGGGACCGCATCGGACTGAAACCGATTTCCCTTTTAATCCTTATTCATTAATTTGAAAAACTAATTTTTTAAGAACCTTCACATTTCTTATTTAATTGATAGGTTATTCTATTATAGCGGAAGAATGAATGTTTGTATGTAGATAAGAGGGAGTTTTCAGAAACTTCATCACTATTCATTAAATATATAAGTTGAACCTATTTATATAAAATTAATATAAACTTTTTATTTGCCTGACCCGTCAAATAGGTAGAACGTATTTGCGACATGTTGAAAATTAGAAAAAGTGAATATTTTATTATTACAAAACATCGAGAGGTCCACTATCGCTTTGCACTTCAAATAGCAAACACATTCAAATGTCTACTAGTTTCATATAATATACGGAAAAACGAACGTACATAAACACTCAAATTTACAGCAGGAGGATTTAACAATCATGAGAGCACCACAAAATGAGTATGACAAAAGAAGAAAAAAAAGAAGATCACGAATTGTAATGACGATACTGGTTATGCTAATCCCTATTTTTTTTGCTGGTTTTATTGTAGGAAAATCGTATGCTATTAATGAAAAAAGTAGTAAGCAAGATATGACCGAAAAAGTAGAGCCTTCGATTAACCAAGGTAAAGAACAAACTAATCTAAAGGAAGAATCTTTAGAACACTCAAATTCTGAAGTTAACAACAACACCCAACAAGATTCTACAGAGGAGGTAGAAGCCCCAATCAGCCAAGATAAGGAACAAGCAAGTACAGAAGAAATATCTTTAGATAAAGTGGTCTACCTAACATTTGATGATGGTCCTAGCATATTAACAGGCCAATTTCTAGATGTCTTATACGAGCAAAATGTGAAAGTAACCTTTTTCATGCAAGGAAGTAACCTGAAAAAGAAGCATCTCCAGGAAAGTGTAAAACGGGCAACAACAGAAGGACATTATATCGGTGCCCATAGCATGACGCATGAATCCAAAACATTATACAAGGATAATCAGTTTGTACCCGAGATGAACGAAGCGTTAGCACTAATTCATGAGATTACTGGTACAAACCCCCGTTTAGTTCGCCCTCCTTATGGTTCCGCACCAGGGTTGAAAAGTGAACAGATTCGCAATCAAATCGTAGACGCAAACATTAAAGTTTGGGATTGGACAATTGATTCCAATGACTGGTCGTTAAAAGATAATCCATCCCAAATTATAGAGAATATTAAAAGTGGCACAAAAGCTGATAGAGAAGTTGTGCTAATGCACGAAAAACCACAAACTTTGGCGGCACTTCCAGAGATTATTGCATTTTACAGAGAACAGGGGTATAAGTTTGCCGTATACGAAGAAGCTAATCATTTCGCCCTTAACTTTCAGAAGGATGCACGTCTGTAATCTCCTTAATATGGCCTCTACATGGATACACCTGATTATTCAAATATTAGGTTGATCAATAAAGAGGCCGATATGTTATGAATGACATCGCAAGTAAAAATTCACCCATTCCGACCTTTATATATGATACGTATAATCATCCGGCAACACGCGCTGAAGAAAACGTTTTGTCCTCTCTTCTTTTGGTTGGACAAAAATTTCATGTGGCGTGCCTTCCTCTACAATATTTCCCCCATCCATAAAGATAACCCGGTTTGCTACATCGCGTGCGAATGACATTTCATGCGTTACAACAAGCATTGTCGTCCCTTCCTTGGCTATCTCCCTCATAACGGTTAACACCTCTCCAACAAGCTCTGGATCTAATGCTGACGTAGGTTCATCAAATAAAATAATATCTGGATTCAAAGCGACCGCGCGCGCAATTCCAACCCGCTGCTGTTGCCCACCCGAAAGCTGACTTGGATAAGCATCGTATTTTTCAGATAAACCGACCCGGTCCAGTGCTTCACGCGAAGTTTTTAATGCTTCTTCCTTTTTCATACCACGCCCGATATGGAGCCCTTCTGCCACATTTTCAAGTGCGGTTTTATTCGCAAATAAATTATAGTTTTGAAAAACAAAAGCCGTTTTTTTGCGAATCGCTAAAATGTCCTTTTTCGATGCATTATGCAAATCCACTTGAATCGTATCAAAGCTTGCTGTGCCTTCATCTGCACGTTCTAAAAAGTTAATGCAACGGAGAAGTGTCGTTTTGCCAGAGCCACTCGGACCTAAAATAACGACGACATCCCCTTTATCAATCGTTAAATCCACACCTTTTAAAATCTCATTCTTGCCGAATGTTTTATGGATATTTTTAATTTCTAACACACCGCGCCCCCCTTAAATAAAAGCCGACTTATACCGACTTAATCTCTTTTCATACCATTTAAATAAATACTCCACAGCGATACAAATGAGTAAATACACAATGAAAATATCAAGATATGCTTCTAAATAGTTGTAGCCGAAATTGGCTTCAACTTTTGCTTTTAACGTAATTTCTTGCAGAGAAATGGCATATCCTAGTGATGTTGCTTTTATTAAATTAATCGTTGCTGTACATAAATTTGGCATCGCTGCAACTAAAGCTTGCGGGATAATAATACGTCTATATGCTTGTGTTGTCGTCAATCCAACTGAATGTGCCGCCTCAATTTGCCCTTTCGATACGGTTTGTAATGCCGAGCGAAAAACTTCGATTAATACAGCCGTCGTGTTAAATGAAAATATAATAAACGCATACCAAAGTGGGTTAATTTCATAGATTGGGTAATCAATCTGATATTTCTCAAACAGCCCATTTAGCAGTAGTGGAATCGTTGCATACAGGACAAAAATTTGAATAATAATGGGTGTACCACGGACGAATGAAATATATAATTTCGCAAATGAATTGAGTACTGGTATTTCATAAATGCGGGACAATGCGAGTAAAAATCCAAAAGGAACTGCAACTATTAATGAAATAATGGTGACAAGAAGCGCCACTGGAACACCGCTTAATGCTATAAAAAATGTATTAATTAAAAATTGCCAATCAATGAATCCCATAAAGCGTCCCTCCTATGTCGCCCGAATCGGTTGCTTCCCTTTTCGAAATACTTTTTCAAGCAATCCAAATACCTTTTCAATCGCCATCGCCAGTAACCAATAAATAACCGCAAGTGCGATGAAAATTTCTAATGTATGTGTCCCGTAATTGTTTGCAATAATTAAATTCGCCTTCCCTACAATGTCGATAAAACCAATCGTATAGGCGAGTGCTCCCTCTTGTAAAACCGAGATAAAGCCATTTCCGAAATTCGGTAAGGCAATGACCAAAGCTTGTGGTAAAATAATGCGTCGGTACGCTTGAATTGGTGTTAGGCCAACACTTACAGCTGCCTCAAATTGTCCTCGGTCAATGGCTAAATATGCCGACCGGATAACTTCAGACATCATTGCCGCAAACTGTAAGCTAAATGTCATGACGACAAAAACACCTGATGAAACATTTTGCAAATTGACTTCGAAAAGATTTTCAGCAAATGCAGGCACACCATAATAAACTAAAAACAGCAATACAATAGAAGGTGTACAGCGCATAATCGTTGTATAACCTTCCGCTAAAACTTGCAGCCATTTCTTTTGACTTAATTTTGCTGCTGCTAATCCAAACCCCATGATTGAGCCACAAATGACTGAAAGCACGGCGATATAAATCGTAATCCATAAATAAGGGAGCAATGCGGGGAGTGCTGACCAAATATAGGACACATCAAAGTATTTTTCCAACTGCTAGCCACCTCCTAATCAACTTTTGAGTAAAAAGAGCAGCTAAGCAGAATATCTTTAGCAGCTCCATTCAGTTATCGCTCTACAGTATCTAATACTTCAAACAAATCTTTCCCGTAAAATTCGACACTTAATTTCCGTAACGCATCGGTTTCTTTTATTTCAGCAATTGCTTGATCATAAGCATCTGCAAATTGCTGTTGCTTTTTATTAAATAACGGCCATGTTTTAATCACGGCAAATTCGTTATAAACAACATCATCTTTCAAGTTATAATACGGACCACCTTCCGTTAAAACTTGCCCGTTGAAAGCACCCTCAATAATAACGCCACCATCAACGCGCCCTTCATTTACCCATTGCACGACATCTACGGAAAACTCTTCACCAGCTTTCAAGTTTACTGGATTATTTGGATTTTTCTCATTGTATTCAGCGATTACTGTGTACTGTGCATTATTTGCAGCAATCGGCGCTAATTTAAAACCGGCTGATGCAAAATCACTTAAATTTTTAATCTGTTCATTTTCTTTTTTCAAAACGATCCCGGCACTACTTAACCCTAAAAATTGTTGCGGGAAAATATACTTTTGCGTGCGTTCTTCCGTCCAAAAGGCATTTTTGACACCAACATCGTATTTCCCTTGCTCCACACCGATTAATAAGTCATCACTCGTTGTGCCAACATATTGAAATTCATAGTCTTCTAGCGCTTCATCCACGAGTTTCATCACTTCTACATCGTAGCCTGTTGCATTGCCTTTTTCGTCAATATAGGACATCGGTTTACTCGCCTGATCGTAAGCTACTTTAACTACCGTTACACCGTCTTTATTTTCTCCTGCAGAAGCTGAACTTGAATCTGGATTATTCCCACAAGCAGCTAAAATAGCTACTGCCGCAAAACTAATAATTGCAAAATTCACTAATTTTTTCACGTTCATAAAATTACCTCTTTCTTTATTTGATAGTCCTTTATTGCTGTTTCTGCCAACTTTTTAATCGTTATATCATCCATTGGCGGATTATGGAGCCCCGCACGTACATCTCGGTAATACCTTTGTAATGGATTCGTGCGTTGTAAACTTTTCGCACCGACTAAGCGCATCGCTTTATCTACCACTTGAATCGCCGTATTGGTCACTACATGTTTGGCGATATTCACTTCATTCGTAATTTTCGATTTCGTCTGCGGGTTGCTGTACAATTGCGCAACCCCGTACAGTGTAAATCGGGCGTTTGCCAATTCTAAATCCATCTCTCCGATTAAGTTTTGTACATTAGGCAATTCAGCAATCGTTCCTTGAATACTGTTTGGTGAATGTTGCGTTGCAAAGTTTACCGCATAATCACGAGCTGCTTGCGCAATGCCTAAATAAGTGGCAGGAATTAATAATAACCAACCGTTTAATTTAAAACCGGTAGAATAACTCGGAATTTCAACCAAAGAAGAAAGCTCCACGCGTACATTATCGAGTACAAGGTCATCACTCCCCGTACCTCGCATCGAAAGTACATCCCAAGTGTTATCCACCGATACGCCCGTTGCTGTTTTTGGTACGAGGAAAAAGCCTACATGATCGCTTTCTTCCACCCAAGCCGATACTAAAAAATAATCTAAGTCCGGTGCACCACTCGTATAATTTTTGCGCCCGTTAATAATATAAATTTCACCGTCTTTTTTTGCCGTTGTTGCTGGTCTGCCACCGCGCACTGGACTGCCCATCGCAAACTCACTTACTGCACGGTTAATCGTCGCGCCTCGGTTAACTTCCTGTGCAAATGCTTCCAACTTTGATTGCTCCCAATAACGATTTTCAAAAAGCTCACCTATATTTTGAACCGTCCAAGATGCAGCTAAACCTGTGCTACCGCAATAACTTGATAATGTTTCATGAATTAATACCGCATCATAAACCGTAAAACCTTCCCCGCCAAATTCCACCGGTAAAGTAGTTTTCGTATAACCTATTTCGCGTAGCTTTTTAAAATTTTCAAAAGGGAAAACAGATTCTTCATCTACTCGCTGCGCTGTTTGCTTAAACTCCTCTTCAAGAGTCGCAAGTTTCTCCAACCAGTACTGTTGTTTTTCGGTCTGAACAAATAATTGTTTACTCAAATGAAACGCCACCTTTTTTCTCAATTTTAACTGTTGCACTCTATCATACTTTCAGAATATTCAGCAGTCAATAATTAATTCCTAGTTTTTTTATAGGAATAGTAAATTAGTTATTTTGGCATCCCTCTTACACGCAAAAAAAACAGCCACTTTCTAATAAAAGAAAGTGACTGGTCATTATGGATAATTGAAATTACATCTTCTCCGGCGCGCTTACACCGATTAATTTTAATGCATTTGCTAATGTTGTTTTTACTGCTGTAATTAATGCTAAACGCGCTTCTGTTAACTCTTTGTTATCCGCATTTAACACTTTTTCAGCATTGTAGAAGCTGTGGAATGCTGCTGCTAATTCTTGAATATAGTTGGCGATACGGTGCGGTGTACGGTGCTTCGCTGCATCTGCCACCACTTGTGGGAACGCGCCAACTTTTTTCAGAACGTCTTCTTCTTTTTCAGCTGTTAGTAATGCAACGTTTTCTAAAGAAGCTGCAAAACCTTGCTCCTCAGCTGAACGTAAAATTGAAGATATACGAGCGTGTGCGTATTGTGCATAATACACTGGGTTTTCATTCGATTGTGAAACGGCTAAGTCTAAATCGAAGTCCATATGTGAATCGCCCGCTGTTTTAACGAAGAAATAACGTACAGCATCTAGCCCTACTTCTTCTACAAGCTCACGCATCGTTACTGCATTACCAGTACGTTTTGACATTTTAAATTTCTCGCCATTTTTGTATAGCTGAACCATTTGAATCACTTCTACTTCTAACGTTTCACGGTCATAGCCAAGTGCCTCGATTGCCGCTTTCATACGTGGAATGTAGCCGTGGTGATCCGCTCCCCAAATGTTAATTAATTTTTGAAAACCACGCACAATTTTATCTTCATGGTACGCAATATCCGGTGTTAAATATGTGAATGAGCCGTCATTTTTAATTAATACGCGGTCTTTATCATCACCAAAAGTTGTCGAACGGAACCAAGTCGCGCCCTCTTCTTCAAATACGTGACCATTCGCTTTTAATTTATCTAATGCTACTTCGATTTTGCCGTTTTTATATAACGATGTTTCTGAATACCACACATCGAAATCAACACGGAAATCTTTTAAGTCTTTTTTCAGCTTGTCTAACTCTAACTTTAAGCCGTGCTCACGGAAAAATTCAAAACGCTCTTCATCCGTTTTATCTAAAATCGTTGCACCAAATTCTTTTGATAAGCTTCCTGCAATGTCAATAATATCTTGACCGTGGTAGCCATCTTCAGGCATTTCCGCTGTCATACCTAACGCTTGCTTATAGCGCGCTTCTAAAGAGTACGCTAAATTGTTAATTTGATTACCCGCGTCATTAATATAGTATTCACGTGACACATCATAGCCAGCAAAATCAAGCACATTGCATAAAGAATCCCCTACAGATGCACCGCGCGCATGACCTAAATGTAAGTCACCAGTTGGGTTGGCAGAAACGAATTCAACCTGTACTTTTTGTGCGCCACCCGCATTTGAGCGACCATACACTTCACCTTGTTCAAATGCCGCTTTTACTACACTTGCAAGGAAATCTTTACGTACTGTAATATTTAAGAAACCAGGACCTGCGATGTCGATTTTTTCGATATCTGTCCCTGCTGTTTCAACGTTTTCTATAATCGCCTCTGCAATTGCGCGAGGTGGCTTTTTTGCTAACTTTGTTAATTGCATCGCGATATTCGTTGCGAAATCACCATTTGCTTTATCTTTTGGTGTTTCTAAATGGATGTTTAATTGTGTACCTGCTTCCACTAACCCTGCTTTTTCTACTGCTGCTGCAAGTGCCGCTTTAATGGACTGCTGTAATTGTTCTACTGCGTTCATCTTTATACCTCCGAATAATGTATTTCTAATGTATAGTGGCCGACTGAACTTCCGCCAATTATAAGATCATATTGCGTCAAAAAACGCCCTGAAGCTTGCTGATCTTTATTTACTTCTAATGATAGCTGATGTGTATTCGTTGTGATTGGAAGTGAACCCATTGGACTTTCATAATGGCCATCTTCGCGTCGATTTGGATTCAATGGTAAGCGCATATTAACGCCACCTTTTCGCAAAATAACCGATTGATTTTCCGTTAATTTCACCGTCGTTTGAATTTCCAAGTCTTCCTGTACTTCCTTATACCGTAAGTACGAACTTCCACCTTTTTCAATGTGATTGCCTTCAAGCCACATTTCATATTTTTCAAGCTCGCCATCGGTTGGAATGATGGAGGAAACAATTTTTATTTTAACTGTTTTCCCTGTCTCTTTCACCATAGCAGTCGCTCCCTTACTTCGATTTCTATAACCTTTTTATTATAGGATAAATGAACGCCTATAAGCAAGACTCAACTCACCCATTACACTTGGGCATATTTACGCCCATCCCAGTGGTAGAGCTGTTTACAAAAAATATTCGTCATTTTCCCCATTTCAGTCATATTTCATTATAATAAACGTGATAATTAATTTGAACAAAAGGGAGTTTCTTATGCTACTAACTATTTTATACAATTTTTGTATATTATCTACAATTTCTATTTTAATTTACTGGCCTTTTCTTAATCATCAAGAAAAGCCCATTATTAATCGCTATCAACCGTATATTATCGGCTTTAATTTCGGTGTCGCGGGTCTTCTATTAACAATTTTATCTTCTCAAGTTGCATTCGGCATTATGATTAACTCAAGAATTATCCCATTGCTTTTAAGCGGCTTACTTGGAGGCCCTATTGCGCTTGCTATCAGTGGTTTAATTATGGGCATTGCTCGTTTCTTTTTAGTAGAGTTTACACCTCTCATGCTATTTATTAACGGAAACTTTATCCTCGTCGTACTATTGCTATTTTTCTTTGGTAGAAAATATCGCTATAATGATAAAAATATATTCTACTATTTTTGGATTAGCATAATTGAAATGAGCAGTGTCATTTTATCCCTCGTTTTTTATCATGGTGCAGGTTTTCCTTTAGTATTGTTTTATACAACCTTTACGATTATTTCCTTTTACTCCATTTACTTTATTATCAATCGGATTAAAGAAACAAATCAGAAAATTAATGAGACGAAATATTTATCAAAAATTGATTACTTAACACAGTTGCCGAATAATACGTCCATTGAAAAGTACATTGTTCATGCGCTCGTTAAAGAAACGAATTTTACAATTTTGCTGTTACATATTAATGATTTTAAAACCATTCTTTCTACTAACGGCTATCAATCTGGTGATGTGGTCATTAAGCAGCTCGCACAAATCCTTCAAGATTACGCCAATAACAACGATGCTTTTGTTGGGAAATTAAGCGGTGAGGAATTTATTATCATTTTAAAAAATGTTGCGCCCGCCATCGCCGTAACGGAGGCGCATGTGATTAATAAAGAGATTACCCAGCAGCCTTTTGAATCACCACAACATGGAACCGTCCATATAACCACTTCAATTGGTTTAGCATCATTTCCAGATAACGGTGCCGATTACTATAGCCTTATTAAAAATCTTAACGCTGCCCAACTACATGCGAAAAGTAATTTTAAAACGTCCTATTTTCATGCAAATAATTTAATGAAGAAATAGAAAAAAAACAGCTCGTCCCATTTTTTTGAGGGATAAGCTGTTTTCTTACTCTAAATGATGATTTTCTATAAACTATAGTTTCGGATTGCTAGGACGAACAATTCCCCTCGCCTATTTCACCCAACCAAGAATCATTTCACGCAATAATTTAGCCGCAGTATTTACCGTAATTTCCGAATGGTCATAAATTGGTGCGACTTCAACTAAATCACAACCCACCACATTTACTTCTGAGCGGGCAATTTCGTGAATAGCTGCGAGCAATTCCTTTGGTGTAATACCCCCAGCATCGACTGTTCCCGTACCTGGTGCATGCGCTGGATCAAGGACATCGATATCAATCGTTACATAAACATTGCGTCCTTTTAATGTAGGTAATACTTCTTTTAATGGCTCGAAAACTTCAAAAAGTGAAATGTGCATGCCATTTTCCTTTGCCCACTGAAGTTCTTCCTTCAATCCAGAGCGAATGCCAAATGAATATACATTTTCTGGGCCGATTGTATCCGCAATTTTGCGAATTGGCGTTGCGTGTGAATAAGGTTCTCCTTCATAATCCGTGCGTAAATCTGTATGTGCATCAAAATGAATAACCGCTAAATCCGGATGCTTTTCATACACCGCTTCCATTACAGGTAATGAAACGAGATGCTCCCCACCCATACCAACAGGAATTTTGCCATCTGCGAGTACTTGGCGCACAAAACTTTTGATTTCAGCGAGCGATTTTTCCGGATTTCCAAAAGGTAACGGAATATCTCCCGCATCAAAGAATGGTACATCTCCTAACTCACGATCTAAATAAAAACTATACTCTTCTAGTCCAACAGATACTTCTCGGATTCGAGCTGGACCAAAGCGCTGCCCCGGACGATAGCTCACTGTCCAGTCCATCGGCATCCCATAAAGTACCGCCTTGCTTTCCTCATAATTTTGATGACTTTTAATAAACATATTTCCTGCGTAAGTTTCATCAAATCGCATCCACAATCACCTACATCTTCCCATTAATTTCTCACTCTATTTTCTTACGTTTCTTAATTTTACCATACACAATATTTCCTGCTCATGCATATGTATCCTCGAAATTGTCCATACTAAAATCACGAAACGAAACTTTTATTCGCTATTTTCGTATAATTAAAGGCAACCGACATTTATCGACACCAATCGGAGGACTACGACAAAAAGTATAGCCATTTTAACGAAAAGTGCAAGATAATTTTTTTAATTTGCAGATAATTACCCAGGAAATGAGGTGGACTGAGTTGAAAAGACAACAATACTTCAAGCATAAAAAACGTAGAAAATTTAGTAAAAAGCTAGGTTTATTTATGATTGGTCTTTTTTGTGCCGTCGCGGTCAGCCTTCTTTCATTACGAATATACGCGCAAGTCGCTGGAGCACCTCCACTTACCGTGCCGAAAGCATCCATTTTTTTAGATAGCCAAAACAATCCGATTGGCGATCGCTTCACAGAAGAACGTCGCTATTGGACAGAGCTAAAAGATATTTCTCCTTATTTAAGAGACGCAACAATAGCCGTGGAAGATAAGGACTTTTATGAGCATGGTGGATTTGATTATTCACGTATCGCTGGCGCTGTTCTTGCTGACATTAAAGCGGGCTCTAAAGTGCAAGGGGCTAGTACACTTACTCAGCAATACGCGCGAAATTTATATTTGACGCATGAAAAGAGTTGGACACGGAAAATTAATGAAGCGCTCTATGCATACCGTATTGAACTGTTTTATTCGAAAGATGAAATTTTAGAAGGCTATTTAAATACCGTTTATTACGGTCATGGCATGTACGGGGCTGAGGCAGCAAGTCGCTATTTTTACGGAAAATCGGCAAAGGATTTAACTTTAGCGGAAGCGACGATGCTTGCAGGTGTGCCGAAAGGGCCGAGCTACTATTCCCCTTTAAACAATTTAGAGAAGGCAACAAATCGACAGCAAGTCATTTTGCGTTTAATGAATGAGCAAGGAATTATTACTGAGGATGAAAAAACACGTGCGACAAAAGAGCCTCTTGTTTTAAAAAGTGATGAATGGATTGCTACAAAATCTATTGCCCCTTACTTTTTAGATGTTGTTTGGGCTGAGGCAAGTGATATTTTAGAATCAAAAAATTTAGCAATTAGCGGTGGCGGATGGACCATTCAAACGACGCTTAACCAAGCCCATCAACGCGCTGCAGAAAATGCCGTGAAAAAGAATATGCCCGATAGCGATTTGCAAGTCGGATTAGTCAGTATGGATACTCAAACAGGATTTGTGACAGCCCTTGTTGGTGGACGAGATTATAGCGCAAGTTCATACAACCGTGTCACGCTCGGCAAACGTCAACCTGGCTCGGCAATTAAACCAATCCTTTACGCATCTGCTTTAGAGAAAGGCTTTAATCCGATGTCATTTTTAGATGTAAGCGAAACAACCTTTACTTATGACAGTGGTCGTGCAAACTACACTCCGCAAAACGTAAACAAGAAATATGCAGATCATGAGCTATCAATGGCACAAGCCCTCGCCATTTCTGACAATGTTTATGCGGTCAAAACTTTAGAAACGATCGGTTATAAACCTTTCCGAGACATGCAAAAACGACTTGGCTTAGATTTTTCAAATGATGACAATCCTGCAATTGCGTTAGGCACGACAGAAAATTCACTGTATGACTTAACAAATGCCTATAATATCATTGCTGCTGGCGGTGAAAAACGAAATGCCACAACAATCCTTTCGATTACTGATGCAAAAGGAAATGTCGTTTATAAGTATGAAAAACCTGAAAAAGAGCAAGTGCTTAACGAAAAGGATGCGTTTGTCTTAACCCAAATGATGACTGGCATATTTGATCCTGTATACAGTGATTATTCTCCTGCAACTGGTCTTTCGTTACGACCACGCATGACACATACGTATGCTGCCAAGTCTGGGACAACGAATAGTGATCAGTGGATGCTAGGCTTTACACCAAGCTTAACGGCTGGCGTTTGGAACGGCTATGACCAAGGGAAAACATTGTCAGTTAAAGATGATATGGCTGCATCCAAGCAAGTATGGATTGATTTTATGGAGACAGCACTGGACGGAAAAGCTAAGGAATCATTCACCATTCCGAATGGGGTTCAACCCGTTTCAGTTGATATTAACAGTGGCTACTTATCAACAAGCGCATGTCCAGATCAACGTGTCGTTTATATGAAAACGGAAGATGTACCGACTAAAAAATGTTCGACTTTTGATTTCTTTGAAAAAGACTCATGGAGTAATGTGTGGGACATGTTCCCAGGTGAAGCATTCCGTTCATTTTGGGGTAGTTTTTGATGGATAGGAACTATTCGACGGATAATCTTCTAAAACTAAAAAAGCTCTTTCGTCTCCGGTTCTAGTCCGTAAGACGAAAGAGCTTTTCTATTGATGGCTAATGAAGGGATGAGAATCATGGAGCATTCAGCTTGGGAAAGTTTAAATGCCTTATTTTCCTCATCGCCATCCATTGTCCATGTGTCCTAGCCTACTTACTACTCGCAAGCTTTAAATTCAGTTTACTTTCTTTTGGATAGAGTTTCAACCTCGTAATCACCATGTTTAGGAAATGTCACATATTGTTCACTTATTTGAGACATTCTACATAACAAACTATTGATGGAACTCGATTTTGTAGATGGGTTTTCACCAATTAATGACGATTCCCTTACGCAAGATCCTCACGTAATTTTTGCTCGCTTCGATTCCACATGTCTTCATTATGGGATTGTAAAAATTCCGCAAGAATTCCTTTTGAGCGCGCATCCATATGATCCACAATAATATGGCGTTTCATTGATTTATCCATTTTATTTACATGATCTGCTAAAATTTTGTAACCGCGTCGTTTTTCGCGATTTACAACCATTTCACAAGCTGCTACGCCCGCAAAATAGGCACCGTCTTCTTTATGATCGATCGTTACCCACACAAGCCAATAATCCTTACCGCCAGCTGAGTCCTCACGATTCATCGTAAATTTAATTCCACGCTCTACATCACTTTTTGCATGCATGGCGCCAATTTCGACCATCGCTGTTCCTTCTGCCACATCAATAATAACCGGTGAAACATTTTCAAGTGATAGCGAACCAATGCCGAAGCCTTTATGCCCGTCCGTTGGGTCATTTTTTATAATTGTAAATCCCATTTTTTGTTTTGGTTTTTCTTCATTTTTCATTGCAAATACCTCCTATTGCGCTATTATAAATACTATACACTATAATACTAAATGGAGGCGACAATATGCCAATCGTAACAATTAAGATGCTTGAAGGACGCACGGATGAACAAAAACGTGCCCTTGTCGAAGAAGTCACACAAGCCGTTTCAAAAACAGTAAATGCACCTGCTGAAAACGTATCGATTATTATTGAAGAAATGTCAAAAAGTCATTATGCTACTGCCGGTGTTCTTTATAGTGATAAATAAGCTTAAACTTATATCAAATAATATCTAAATATTCGGTAGAAAAGAGAGTCTTGTTGATTCTCTTTTTTTGTGGAATCCTTTTTGGCTACTTTTTCAATTACTTCTTTTCCTGTTGATCAATCTAGTAAATTAAATTATGTAGCAAATCGTTCCAGATAGAGTTTGTTCGCATGAAAACCCGGTTAATTAATTAACCAGGTTATTTTAACTATTTATGTTGAACTTATGAAACCAGCATCCCATTAAAATGAAAATCTGGCTAAGAATACGTCTCCTCCCACGGCAGCGACGCACTCGATTGAGTAAGATCTTTTAGAACGAAAAGCTTTATACAAGGCTGGCCTTGCACAAAGCACAAAGATGAGTCGTACAGATTTGTGCAACAAAGCTGTGCGCCTCATGTGCTTAGCCAGCCTAAACTAGCAAATACTTTATTAGAAGTTTCATTAAAATATTTACATCATAAGGATAGAACCTTTTGTTTAACTTATATATTTATTAATTTTTCAAAAGTATTTTTAGAAAGGAATCCTACTATTTTCGGTTGGTAAATATCTAATTCAAGATACTAGGACTATCACTTATTTGGAAGAACAAACAACCTTTCCTTACAAAAAATCGATTTCTTTTGGGTAATACACCTTATAATCCGTCTTAATATTTTCGGCAATTGTCGATACGATATGCGATTGCTCAGCTAGCTCGCGAATTTCGCCACTTGGCATTTTTAAATAAATCGGGCGTTTCGTCGTTACAACGCCTGGACGATAAAAATCATAAGGTAAATCAGACGTCGAATCGGCTTTCACATAATAATCTGGATCAAAGCCAGCCGATTTCACCTGTTCAATCAACCATGCATATCGCTCCGGCTCTTCTTCAGGATTCAAATCGATATGAACAAATAAATCACGATTTACAAAACGGCGGCATAAATCACGTAAAATGGTATCTTCTTCGTCCATCCAAAATTGGAAATAGGCTAGCATGATGCTTTCATCTAGCGCTAAATATTGTTCTAATGTGACATTGCCTTTAAAGAAGGAATGAAAATGCGTCGGCTCCTGCTTAAATGCATAGCCTTGTTGGCATAGCTGCTTGGCCCGCATTAAAATATTATTCAAAATTGCCTCCGCGCTACGTGATACTGGATGGAAGTAAATCTGTAAATACATTTGATAGCGCGACATAATATAGTCTTCTACTGCATGCATGCCGCTCGATTTAATAATGACACCATAATCACGTGGGCGCATAACACGCAATATACGCTCCATATCAAAATGGCCGTAGCTTACCCCTGTGTAATAGGCATCGCGCTGCAAATAATCCATGCGGTCGGCGTCAATTTGACTAGAAATTAAGCTGACAACAAGCTCATTTGGATACGTTTTTTCAATGACTTGTGCTACTTTTTCAGGGAAATCCACTGATACTCGATTCAGTACCTTATTAACCTCTGTATCCCCTAAAAGAATTTGGCGTGTAAAATCTTCATGATCTGTTTCAAATACGTTTTCAAAGGCATGTGAAAACGGACCATGCCCTAAATCATGTAGTAATGCCGCGCATAAAACTAACAAGCGCTCTTCCTCATCCCATTCAGGGCGACCTTTAAATACATCATCCACAATCCGACGAACAATTTCGTACACGCCGAGTGAATGATTAAAACGGCTATGTTCAGCCCCGTGAAATACGAGATATGCGGTACCAAGCTGCTTAATGCGGCGCAAGCGTTGGAATTCCCGCGTCCCGACTAAATCCCATATGACTTGATCGCGCACATGGACATAACTATGTACGGGATCTTTGAAAACCTTTTCTTCCTGCAATTTCTTTTGTGCATAAGTATCCATCTCAAACGACCTCCTCATTATTTTCCTACTATTATATATGACACGCTTTCAGAACAAAACAAAAACTACCAGGATGTATGAACTCCCCCTAGTAGTTTACGTCATTACTTTTTCAGTTTGTCTAGCACCTTTACCATTAACTCCTCTTCAGTTAATGCGGCAACTGGTCGATTGTTTACAAATGTAAATGTTTTTTTGCGGCCTGGACCACAATATGAATGACAGCCAATTTCAATCGTTGCTTCTGAATCAATTTCTTGTAGTTTAGGAATTAACGTCTTTAAATTAACGGCCTGACATTCATCGCAAACGTGGAATAAGTTTGCCATAGTGTCAACACCCTTTCTTATGATATTCATTCATCATATTTTTTCTTATCTTATTATTGTAACGTAAATGATGAGTTTCATTCAAGCAAAATCCTATCATTTCCTCCTAAGGTCTGATACGACAATCAATTACGCTTAAGCGTAATTGCGTCCAGATTTTTTTCGAGCACGCTCGAAAATCTCCCCCTAAAAAATCTGTGACATCCGCTGGGGCTTAACTAGATTCAGCTGATCTTTGCTGAATCTAGTTAAAATACTGTTTTTCCAATTTAATTGAATAAATCCCCCCTCATCTGGACATGATAGATTATGAACAACAAATCTATCAACATGGCAGGAGGTCATTTACATGACAAAAACTAGACAAGATGCTTGGATGCAAGATAATGACGAATTATTAGCGGAGGCTGTTTTACGTCACGTCAAAGAAGGTAGTACACAATTAAATGCTTTTGAAGAAGCCGGAGATGCATTAAATCGTACGGCAGCAGCTTGTGGATTTCGCTGGAATGCGGTTGTGCGTCGCATTTATGAAGAGGAATTATCACAAGCAAAAAAAGAGCGTAAAGAAAAAATGCGCGTATTAAATGCTGCAACGAAACGACGTATTAATCCACTCTATTTACTACCAACTTCAGAGGAAGAGCCGAAATCTATTCCTCTTTCAGCATTATCACTAGATATCGTAATTGCTTATTTAGTAAGGTTGCAACATTCTCAAACATCTGAGCAGGAAGTGTTGAAATGGCGCAAGTTGGCTGGTGTTTTAACAGAACAAAAGCAGGAACTTCAACATGAGCTTGCAGTGCTTCAAACGGAAAACAAAGCAATCAAAGATGACTACGAACAATTTGTTTCGATTATGAACCGCGCACGTCGTCTCGTAACATTAGAAACAGAAGATGCGCGTGTTGCCCCAACATTTAAGATGGAAAAGAACGGGAACTTAGTGAGTCATTTACCGACGAATGAATCGGGCGAAGTACATATGTAGTACTTCCCCCTTACTTACTGAACTTTTTTAGCGCAACAACGATTCATTACGCTTTAAAATACGCGCTAAATAATATTCATATAGTTCCATCTCATCTGGCTGAATCGGTGTTTCATATAGTTGTCCATCCCATGCCGTTACTAGTTGACGTAGGCGTTCATTCACCTGCTGGACTGTCAGTGGCTGGCCGATTAACTGCTGTAAGGAAGCCATGACATGAGGCGTAATAACGGGATATTGGAATTTTGTTTGCTCCCCTTGTAAACTCGCTTCGTAAAATTGTTTAATGCGTTCAGCACGTTCACTACCGTCTCCCTCAACGCATAAATAAATTTGGATGGCGATTCCGTTTTTCATACGGCGCTGCGAAATTCCCGCAAACTTTTGTCCACCTATACTTAAATCATAGGATCCTGGGCAATATGAGCCTACAATTTCATAGGCTTTGATTTTATGTGCCACTTCGGGAAATAATGCACGAATTAAATCTACCATTAATTCAAATGCATCATTAATGCTAAGTGGCTTTTCTTCCCCTAGAACAATCGAAATATTGAGCACACCACTATCTAGTACAACGGCTAGTCCACCGGAATTTCGAACAATCGGCTCGTACCCATTTTGGATAAGCACATCCATTCCTTCCTCAATATGCGGTAAACGGTGATCCTGAATGCCTAATACAACCGCGTCATGGTGCACCCATGTACGAATGGTTGCATCGCTTTTTTGCTGTCCAATCAGATGACAAAGCGTATCATCCATTGCAAAGGATTCTAGTGGTGAACGTTTATTTGCGCTGATCGATTGGTCGATAAAGCGCCATTTTGTTTGCTGTAAAATTTTTTTCATTTATTTAACTCCTCAATTTTTTCATACACTCAGCATACCGCAAATGAAAGTCATGTCAAATTGATGAAATTCACTCATTTCTCGGTTTCAGATGATTCTTTTTATAGCATTTGTGCTACACTAATTGTGAATCATTTTCAATTATAAGGAGTGTAAAAAACATGAATGAAGCAGCAATTACATTAGATGGTTGGTACGCTTTACATGAATTCCGTTCGATTGATTGGGCGTCATGGAAATTAGTTTCACAAGAAGAACGTGAAGTCGCTACAAAAGAATTTATCCAATACTTAGAACAATTAAATACAGCAACAGGCTCTAATGCTTTTTATGCCATTATTGGTCAAAAGGCTGATTTTATGCTAATGACATTACGTGAAACACCTGAAGAATTGCATGAAGTGGAGACAAATTTTGCGAAGTTGGCGATTGCTGATTTTACGATTCCTACGTATTCTTACGTTTCAATCGTAGAGCTTTCTAATTACTTAGCTGGACAATCTACAGAAGACCCATATCAAAATCCACATGTGCGTGCGCGTTTGTATCCAGAACTACCAAAAGCAAAACATGTGTGTTTCTATCCAATGGACAAGCGTCGTGAAGGCAATGACAACTGGTATATGTTACCGATGGAAGAACGCCGTCAGTTAATGCATTCGCACGGCTTAATCGGTCGTAGCTATGCCGGAAAAATCAAGCAAATCATTACAGGATCAGTTGGTTTAGATGATCATGAGTGGGGCGTTACATTATTCTCTGATGATATGCTACAATTCAAAAAAATCGTCTATGAAATGCGTTTTGATGAAGTATCTGCACGTTACGGTGAATTCGGTGAGTTTTTAGTCGGGAACTTATTAGATAACGAAAAGCTAGAGAAATTATTAGCGATTTAATAGTGTCCATATCATTAAAAAAGGTGAGTTGCGATAGGCACTCACCTTTTTCATGTATTCTCATCTTGTACTTTTAATATAAGGATTATGGTATTAATAAATAATCCAATGAAAAGAATAATAATAAATAAAAACCAATGCACAGGCTGTTTGTAAAAAATCGCTACACCAAACGCTAAAATCGCACTCAATACAATACCTAGCCAAATTTCTAACTTCATCATCTTCACCCCTCGAGCCTTACTTCAACACGAGGCAACATTCTTTTATCAATTGTTTACTATCTTTACCCCATTCCCCAAAAAATTATTACATTTTTTCATCTATTTATTAATAGTATATACAAATAGCCTATTTTTATGCTGGGCTTCCGAAGCATCATTTTAGGCTTGTTGCATATACTGTACGAAAAGGAGGGTAAGTCATCGTCGTGAAATCAGACGACAGATTGATTACTAGTCACCTTGAGACACTTTGCTTTTATTTTTAGTTATGACGAATAGCCAGTCGACAAATTTAATTTTCTTTTGGAAAGGATGCGAGCTTGACTTATTATTGGACAAATCCAATGCAACAAATGAATCCGTCTGTCCCGATGCAACCAAGTTTCCCAGGAACTAGTTTGCCACGTGAGGAATCTTACATTGAGAATATTTTACGATTAAACCGAGGGAAACCTGGGGTATTTCATTTTTCATTTAATAATACTGGTGCGGGAACAAATACTAAGTCGGTGAGAGGCGTTGTGGAGGCAGCGGGTCGAGATCACGTAATTTTACGCGATTTAAAATCGGATCATCGTTATTTATTCCCGATGATTTACTTTGATTATGCTGAGTTTGATGAAGAGCTAGCTTATTTCCCGCAAACTGTTTAGGGCTTATGGGATGCGAATAGTCGGAAAAACGCCACTTCCTGTAAAAGCGAAGTGGCGTTTTTCGTTTAGCGTACTTTAAACTGTTGGATTTCATTTTGTAATTGGTGTGCACTTTCGCTTAACGTTACTGCGACGCCATTTACTTGTTGCATCGTTGCAGCTTGTTCTTCTGTTGCAGCTACAATCATTTCTAAGTTGCTACTTGCATTACCCGATCCATCCGCAATTTCTGCGACAGAAGCGGTTACTTCCTCCGCACTTGCAGATAATTGCTCTGAAGTTGCCGAAATTTCTTGAATCTGTGTCGTCATTTGAGTTACCGCCTGCTCAATCGATATGAATGATTGACCCGCTTCACTAATAATTTGGACACCATCCTTCACTGACTTTAACGACTCTGAAACTGCCCGTTCTACATTTTCTGTATCCGATTGAATTTCCAACGTTAAATTGACGATTGAATTTGCTGAGTTTTTCGATTCCTCGGCAAGCTTTCGAACTTCATCTGCGACTACCGCAAATCCTTTTCCATGCTCACCCGCGCGTGCCGCTTCAATCGCCGCATTCAATGCCAATAAATTCGTTTGATCGGTAATGTCTGTGATCACTTTAGATATCGAATTAATTTCTTCTGTTTGCTGTGCTAATTTTTGAACTAATGCATTCACAGAATTTGTTGTTTCATTAATCGTTTCCATTTGCTTTTTCGCTTCTTCAATAATCGTACCGCCTTGATCAGCTGTATTCGAAGCTTCAATTGACCTTGAATGTAACACTTGTGTTGCCTCTGCAATCCGCTGAACGCCCACAGCTGTTTCTTCCATTGCATGGGCACTTTCTTGCGATGCTTGTGCCGAAGCTTGTGCCGTTTCGTAAGTTTGGTTAATGCGTAATGTGACGTCCTCAGAAGTCGCCGCCATTTCTTCCGTACTCGCTGATAGTTCTTGTGCAGACATCGTTAATTGTCCAGTATTCAGTTGCACATTTTTAATAAGTGACGCTAAATTATTTTTCATTAAATTAAATGATTGACCTAGTTGCCCAATCTCATCTTTTGATTTCGTTTGAATATCTGCGTTCGCTAAGTCCCCTGAAGCAATAATATTTGCCTCTGTCACCATTAATTTTAGCGGGGCAACAACTTTAATACGGATATAAATAACTGCAGCAATACTAATTAAAATACTAACAAATAAAAAGAACCAAGCTGTTATTTTAGAGTTATTGATATAGAGTTGTGTTTCTTTATTTATATCTACAAGTTTTTCCTCTTGATACGCTATAATTTTATCCGAAACAGCTAAAATCCCTTCGTGCGCTGCTGTTAATGATGTATTTACATATTCATTAGCTAGCCGCGTATCTCCCTTTTTAATCGCTTCTAGCAAGCTGATTGTGCTAGTATTGAATTGTTTGTTGAACGTTTCCATTTCCTTTAAATAATCAACCATCGTCTGACTTATCACCATTTTTTTTAAGCCTAAAATTTCTTCACTTAAAGTATTCATATAAAAGTCTAATTTTTCTTCACTTTCTTTTGAATAATCTAATACGACCGCGCGTGCATATAAACTTTGCATTGCTAAGCTAAAACGAATTTGTTCAGCCGCTTGAATTTGCTCGACGCGATTATTCAACGCCTCATCCGTACTCTCTTCAACTTGATCTATATTTAAAAAAGTAAAGAAGATTGTTAATATTAACACTGTAACGATTGAGTAAATCGCAATATTTAATTTTGCTCCAACACCCATCTGATCTATCCCTTCCTTCTATCACCCGTTGTTTTACAATGATGTTTCATTATTATCAGCTAAATAAGCTACTGTTGCTTCACCTAAAATTTGCGCTGCTATAAGCATAGCACGTTCATCAAAGTTAAATCGTCCGTGATGATGTGGATATGCCTGTTCCCAGCAAGGATCCTTGGCCCCTGTAAAGAAAAATGTACCTGGGACATGCTGCATATAATAACCAAAATCCTCACCAATCATAAATGGCGGACATGTTTGGACATTTTTCACCACATCTATTTGCTCCGCTACTTGTGCTACAAATTTCGTATCTTTTGCATGATTGATTACTGGCGGATACCCATCAAAATACTCGTATGCATAGGTCGCATGCATCCCTGTACATGTCGCTTGTAATAAATGTTCGATTTCTTCTTTCATTTGCTGGCGCACGTTTTCATCAAATGTGCGGACAGTCCCTTTTAGCTTTACTGTATCTGCTATCACATTAAAAGGATTAATTGCCTCAAAATGTCCTACTGTTACAACCGCTGAATGCAATGGAGCAATTCGGCGCGACACAAGTGTTTGCAGCTGTGTAACAAAATGAGATCCGATAACAATCGCATCGACCGAATGTTGCGGCTCTGCACCGTGGCCACCTTTTCCTTGAATCGTAATTTCAAATCGATCTGCCGCTGCCATAATCGCCCCTTCTCGAACTAGAACATCTCCAAGTGGTGTTGGTGCCCATAAATGCGTGCCATAAATAACATCGACACCTTCTAAGCAACCATCTTCAATCATTGCTTTTGCCCCACCTGGTGCGAGTTCTTCTGCATGTTGATGAATGAAAACGATATTCCCCTCTAATTCTTCCTGCATTTCGGTTAATACTTTTGCAAGTACTAATAATGTTGCTGTATGTCCATCATGACCGCAAGCATGCATAATCCCATCGTTTTTTGATTTATATGGTATATCATTTAGTTCTTGAATAGCCAAACCATCAAAATCTGCACGTAATGCAACAGTCTTTCCTGGTTTTGCCCCTCTTAATGTAGCAACAACACCTCGTCCCCCCACCTGTTCGCGCACTTCTAGACCAAGTTCACGATGAAAGTTGGCGATATAAAGCGGTATATGTACCTCTTCATGCGATAATTCTGGATATTCATGTAAATAGCGTCGAATAATCACCATTTCTTCAAATCTTTCTTGCAACCTTGTTTCTAAATGCTCCATAACCTTCCCACCTTAACTATTCTTTTTTCTACTATACATTATCTCTGGATAATTATGAAAACAAAGTTAATATATTACGACATTAACGACTTATTATTTCCTATATCTCCTTTTACTGTTCATAGTTATACATTTAATTCCATCATTATACATGTCTAGTCAGATAATTAAAGTTTTATTTGAAGTGTGGTGGGGTGGCATATCATTTTTTTAGACACGTTACTATGGTTATTCGCTATCTTATATTCGTTAATAGTCAATCTCGTCTCCTCATCCATAAAAAATGCCCTTTTTATTAAGACAAAAGGGCATTTTTCCATATTCAATAAAGCGTTACTTTGCGTGCTTTAATGTGGCACTGATTATCATCGCCCAACCGATTAAAAATAACACGCCGCCGATTGGTGTAATGGCTCCTAAAACTTTAATTCCTGTAAGAGCTAATACCATTAAACTTCCTGTGAAGAAAATGACACCAGCATTGAAGCAAATTACTGCAATTTTTAATTGTTTTACTTCGCCAAAAATGGCCTTTGACATTAAAATTCCTGCTAAAACAATCGCTACCGCATGCAGCATTTGATATTGAATCGCTGTGTTCCAAATATCCGTGCCATATGCATCTAATTTGTCCTCCAACGCATGTGCAGCAAATGCCCCGAGTGCCACCGCTAAAAATCCTTGAATAGCACCGGAAATAATTGAACCTTTCATTTTAAAAACTCCTTTGTATTTGATTGTTCATTTCAACTATTTATCTACTAAAAATCAAAAAGCGATTCACCATTTGCATCTTCTTCCTCTATTTTTTGAGATGAAGTGACGAGTGGCTGTGAAATCATCATAGAAGTTGTTTGAATATTATGTACGCTTGGCGTGGCTACAGATGGCTTTGCAACAGATTTCCCATCCTCTAAAACAACTTCACATAGCGCACGAATCGCTGATAAATGCTCACGTATTTGCTGCTCATCACGCGTCTGCTTCGCTTGAATGGCATGCTTTTCAATTTGCTGGACAATTGTTTCATAAGAAATCATCTCTGTCCCTCCTGTTTTTTAGGTACAAACTTTAAACAATCCATACCTGAAGATTGCTTTACAAGAACGGATGGTAGCTGCTTTGTTTTAAAGCCGTATGCCGAGCAACCACGCGGATTATTTTGATCCCATGTGACATGGAAATATTGACATTTAAAGCAATCAACTTTCATCAGCTGCTCCCCCCTCTTTCTATTATACTTTATCATGGATTAATCTGAGATACACCATTGTATCGGCTGTTTCCCCATGGCGATTAATGCCTCATTCGTTTTTGAATACGGCTTGCTCCCAAAAAAGCCACGATATGCACTAAGCGGACTTGGATGTGGTGCTTCTAGAATAATATGATTTTTATGAAAACGTTTAATTAATATACGCTTATTTTGTGCAGGTTTCCCCCATAATAAGAAAACAGCAGGCTCATCACGGTCGGCAATGCTTTCAATGATTGCATCCGTAAATTGCTCCCAACCTTGTCCTTTGTGAGCGTGTGCTTCTTTTTCACGCACGGTAAGCACCGTATTTAATAGAAGAACGCCCTGCTTTGCCCATGCAGTTAAATCCCCATTTTGCGGAATAGGACAGCCAATGTCATCTTGTAATTCTTTGAACATATTTTTCAAACTTGGCGGCAGCTTTTGTCCATTCTTCACTGAAAAACTTAAGCCGTGCGCTTGATTCACACCGTGATACGGATCTTGCCCTAAAATAACGACTTTCACATCTGGAAAATCGGTTAATTGTAACGCGTTCAAAACATCTGTCTTTTTTGGAAAAATCGTTTCTTCATTATATTGTTGTTGTAAAAATTGCTGAAGCTGTTGATAATAAGGTTGTTTTAAATGTGGGGCTAAAATGTCACGCCATGTATTTGTTAATGTATCGATCACTGCTTTTCACCTCTGTCAAAACAGTAATCAAAACTGACGCAAAATTCAAGTGCCATCTTATCTGACCTTATCATTTTTTCGTATTCTGGCTATTTCAAGAAGTCACAAGCGAGCTATAATTAATACAACTATATTTAGTTTTTATTATTAAGGAGATGTTTTTCATGTCATTGAAAAAAACGTTAACAATTGCAGGTTCAGATACATCAGCTGGCGCAGGTATGCAAGCTGACTTAAAGGCTTTCCAAGAGCACGGCACATATGGCATGGTTGCCCTTACTGTTGTCGTAACGATGGACCCGATAACATGGAGCCACAGCGTAACACCGCTTCCAACTGAATTATTACAAAAACAAATTGATACAGCCCTTTCAACTGGTGTAGACGCCATTAAAACAGGGATGCTTTCTACAGAAGAAATTATTAAAACGGCTTCAGATGCTATCCAAAAATCTGAAACAGACAAAGTTGTCATTGACCCAGTTATGATTTGTAAGGGCGATGATGAAGTATTAAATCCCGGTAACACTACTGCGATGATTAACTATTTATTACCTTACGCAACAGTTGTGACACCTAACCTTTTTGAAGCGGGGCAATTAGCTGGAACTGGCACACCAAAAACAATTGAGGAAATGCAAGTTGCTGCTGCTAAAATCCATGCATTAGGTGCTAAAAATGTTGTCATTAAAGGCGGCAAAGCTTTAGTCCATGACAAAGCCGTCGATTTATTCTTTGATGGGAATGAATTCAAGCTACTTGAAACAGAGAAAGTCGCTTCTACTTATAATCACGGGGCAGGCTGTACGTTTGCAGCAAGTGTATGTGCGAACTTAGCAAACGGCTTCACTGTGGAAGAATCGATTATCGAAGCAAAAGAATTTGTTTCAGCTGCCATTAAACACGGCTGGGCTTTAAACGATCACGTCGGTCCTGTAATGCACGGTGCAAAACCACGTTTCGGCGCACCACAAGTAACAGTAACAACAATTCCGAATGTAACAATTGCCTAATTGATTTTTACAATCTAAATGAGCGTCACACAAGGTGTAATTTTTTGCCTTGTGTGACTTTTTTCGTTTGTCGTTTGAAATGAGTTAGCGAAATTGTATATTAAAATAGTGATTGTCTATTAATCAAAATTCAATACGAGAAACGTGGAAATAAATGTACCTCCCCCATACTGCCAATGCCTACTATTTTCTTTTATCGACTCATTTCACTATACTAAAGAAATAGTACGATTTAGGGGGATTAACAGATGAAAGAAGTAAATACGCAAGAACTGCAACAATTACTGAATTCTTTTGCGAATAAAGATGTTTTTATTCATTTAGAAACGACAAACGGCTCTTACGCGGCCCACTATGATGAAAAATTCTTTAATGCAGGGGCATTTATCCGTAATGTGAAATTACGTTATGAGTTAGGGAAAGTTGTCGATGATGCACCACACCGTGTTGGTTTAAAATTAGAGCATGGTTGGGTTTATGCACAAGGCATTACGCATTTTAAATTGGATACAGAAGGTCGCCTATTAATGGCTGGCTTAGATTATACAGGGAAGCTGGCAGTCGCACTTGAAATTAGCGAAACGCCATTTGCTTATTAAGGGGGAATTGCAATGACTTTACAAGAGGAACGCCACGTTTTAATTGTTTACCCTCACCCAGATGATGAGGCATTTTCGTTAGCAGGTACAGCGCGCATGTATCGCAATATGGATGTACCCGTTACATATGCTTGTTTAACATTAGGTGAAATGGGTCGTAATTTAGGAAATCCACCGTTTGCGACGCGTGAATCTTTACCTGATATTCGTCGCGGGGAGCTCGTTGCTGCATGTGCTGCAATGGGCATTGAAGATTTACGCATGATGGGCTTACGCGATAAAACGGTTGAATTTGAAGATGATGAAAAAATGGTGAAGCTCGTAACAAATTTAATCGAGGAATTAAACCCATCAATCATTTACACATTTTACCCAGGCTTTGCGGTCCATCCAGACCATGAAGCAACAGCGCGTGCAGTTATTGAAGCAGTACGTCGCATGCCTAAAGAGGACCGTCCTCGCATTTTGGCGGCCGCTTTTGCCAATGATACAATCGAAAAACTTGGTGAAGCGCCAATTGTTATCGATATTCGCAGTGTGAAAGACGATAAAATCAAAGCATTACAAGCACATGCTTCACAAACTGCTTGGATGATGACCGAAACGGAAAAACGTATCGATGACGGTGAAGTGTTAAGCGATAGCTGGTTAAACGTCGAGAAGTTTTATCCGTTTACATTTGAAGATTAATTGTATATTTATTATTGCAGGCGAGGGATGATTCCTTCGCCTTTTTAATACAATAAAATGTTTTTTTATACAGTTATAGTTTTGCTATTACAAGGCAAACTCTATATAGTAAAACGTTTAACAAATACACATCCTATCTATTATTCATATTTTAGTCACTCTAATAAATCTGAAAAGTTAGTCTTTAATAAAAACAGTAGACATCTGTATATATTCAGTTTATATTGTATAAATATACAAACTAACATAAAAAGAGGTTAACATATATGATAAAAAAATTTCCTTTCTACACATGGTTCCTGTTCGTTGCCCTGTCAGCATTAGGCGTATTTTTATTCATTACACCGATTAATACCGCAGATGGCATGAAAGTTCCGATTGCGATACTTGCTAATATGCTTGCAGGTAAAGTTGAGCCATTTATCCATTGGTTTGCACTCGTTACCTTTATTATTGCAGCAGCAGGCTCAGTCATCATGCAATTCATTCCACAAAAAGGATCACGTACATTAATGGATTCTTTATTCCGTGTCAATTGGTTCTGGACAATTATGCGGGTTCTTGCTGTTATTTTTACGACGATGTACTTATTCCAGGTCGGTCCTGCAAGCTTTATAAGTGAAGATACTGCGGGTATATTAATTGACCCTGCTTCTGGTCTTATCACATTTATGTTCGTGCTATTTTTATTTGCTGGACTATTACTTCCATTATTAACTGACTTTGGTCTACTTGAATTTTTCGGTTCAATGATGGTAAAAATTATGCGTCCCCTTTTCAAAATTCCTGGGCGTGCTGCAGTTGACTGTTTAGCTTCATGGGTTGGCGATGGAACGATTGGTGTTCTATTAACGAGCAAACAATATGAAGAAAAGAATTATACCGGTCGTGAAGCAGCTACTATTGCTACAACGTTTTCTGTTGTTTCAATTACGTTTTGTCTAGTTGTTATTGAAACGATTGGCATTGCGGATTACTTTTTAGAATTTTATGCTTCGGTCATTTTCGCTGGTCTTATTTTAGCGTTCATCATGCCACGTATTTATCCGTTAAAGCAAAAAGCGGATACATTAATCGACGGTTCAGAAGCTCCTGCAAATCGTGAAGAGGTAAAAGAAGGCTTTAACGTATTTTCTTTTGGCTTACACAATGCGTTAACGAAAGCTGAATCAAATAGAAACTTAGGGAAAATTGCCGCAAGTGGTTTTAAAAACGTGTTAGAAATGTGGTTTGCCGTGACGCCAATCATTATGGCTTTTGGTACAATTGCATTAGTGCTTGCTGAATTTACAAGTGTGTTCCGTATTTTAGGAATGCCGTTCGAGCCGATTTTAACATTATTACAAATTCCAGAAGCGAGTGAAGCCGCTCAAACGATGATTGTCGGATTTGCCGATATGCTGTTACCTTCTGTTTTAGGTGCTGGCATTGAATCCGAATTAACGCGTTTCTTCATTGCAACTGTTTCAGTAACACAGTTAATTTACTTATCTGAAGTAGGTGGATTAATTTTAGGGACAAAATTACCATTAAAAATATGGGATTTATTCGTGATTTTCTTAATCCGTACAATTATTTCAATTCCAATTATTGCTGCGATTGCGCATATTCTATTTTAAGCGAAAAGCCATTTTGATTTTCACGTCAAAATGGCTTTTTTGTATGCACATAAAAAAATTATTGCGGGTAATTAATTTTCCCTGTTTCCACTAGTTGCTTTAAACCTAAAAACATATAGTGCCATCCCTGTTCAGAACTAGCGACGTATTCCTTTTCTGCCTTTTCAATGTCCGCTTGGCTCCAGCCCTCTTCATGTGGCACAGTAATTTCTTGTGTAAATGTCATTTCAGATCCATTTTCTTCATTTTCAAACTGAACAATAATTATGTCCTCTGCCTCACCAAATTGCGGCATTCTAAATGTTTTGCGAATTAAATTTGGTCGATCTATCGTCAAATACGTACCAATTGCTCGGTAATCTGTACCTCCGCGGTGATCTACAATTTCCCATGTACCGCCCTCTATCGGCTCATTTGTAGCTACTTTATTTGTATGCTCCATTGTAAAAAGCCATTTTTTCATCATTTGCGCGTCCAGCCATGCATTGATAACCTTCTCTGCTGGGACTTCAAATGTTCTTTTCATTGTTAATATTGTTTTTGACGTATTTTGCATTGTCCATTTCCTCCTTATGCTCGTTCTTTCTTCAAGATACACAATTTTCATTTCATTAAGCAACTTTTACATCCATCTCATTTTATAAACATTCTATACTAGAGTAAAACGTTTTCATTGCATTTATTTTAAGAAATTTCGTAATTAACTGAATCTTAAAACATTAAAGGTGTTATTTATGTTAGAATGATTAAATCGATATATGACGGAGGTTACATGGGAATGGAAGTTACACAACCGAAAACAATTGCAGTGGAACATATTTTAATCGCGCACCATTTTTTAAAGGATGTAGTCGTACATACACCGCTTCAACGTAACGATTATTTGTCCGAGAAATACGGCGCTAATATTTACTTTAAACGAGAGGACCTACAGCATGTACGTTCTTTCAAATTGCGCGGAGCTTATTATAAAATAAAAAAAATTGAAGAACAGGCACGTGCTACAGGGGTTGTTTGTGCGAGCGCGGGAAACCATGCACAAGGTGTTGCATATGCTTGTGCAAAACTTGAAATTCATGCAACGATTTTCATGCCGAAAACGACACCAAAGCAAAAAATCGATCAAGTGCGTATGTTTGGTCGCAATTTTGTAGAAATTCAGCTTTCTGGTGATACTTTTGATGATTCTGCCGCGAGTGCTCTTGCCTATTGCGAGGCAGAAGAACGTATTTTTATTCATCCATTTGATGATTTAGATGTCATCGCTGGTCAAGGTACAGTGGCCGTTGAAATTATGAATGATATTGAAGAACCAATAGATTATGTTTTTGGGAGCATTGGTGGTGGTGGGTTAATGTCTGGCGTATCTACTTATATTAAAAATCTATCACCACATAGTAAAGTCATCGGTGTGGAGCCTGCTGGTGCCGCTAGTATGAAAGCTGCTTTCGAGCAAAACAGCCCGACTGCACTAGGTTGGATTGATAAGTTTGTAGATGGTGCTGCAGTAAAGTTAGCTGGCAATGAAACGTATCAAGTTTGTAAAACACATTTAGATGATATTATCGAGATTCCTGAAGGTAAAGTATGTACGACGATTCTCGATTTATACAATAAACACGCCATAGTTGCAGAGCCTGCTGGGGCACTTTCTGTTGCGGCACTTGACTTTTATGCAGATGAAATTCGTGGGAAATCGGTTGTCATCATTATTTCAGGTGGAAACAATGACATTGGCAGGATGCAGGAAATTAAGGAACGTTCTTTAATTTACGAAGGGTTATTGCATTACTTCATCGTCAGCTTCCCACAACGTTCAGGTGCTTTGCGACAGTTTTTAACGTCCGTACTTGGACCGAATGATGATATTACAACGTTTGAATATACGAAGAAAAACAATAAAGAAAGCGGTCCTGCACTTGTCGGCATTGAAATCGGACATCCCGATGATCGCGCTGGTTTATTAGAACGCATGATAGCAAATGGCTTTGAATACAAAGAAGTAAATAAGGATAGTACGTTATTTGCGTTATTGGTGTAACGAAACGAACAAGCCCGCATTCCTCATTTTGAAGGAATACGGGCTTGTTTTTATCCTAATAACGCACGGTCTGAATTCATTTTTTCGCCACGAATGTGTTCAAATTCAGTCATTAAATCAGGAATAGTTAAAGCTGACTTGCGATCTGCACCAACTTCCAAAATAATTTGACCTTTATCCATCATAATGAGGCGATTACCTAGATCTAGTGCCTGTTGCATATTGTGCGTTACCATAAGCGTCGTTAAGTTACTTTCCTCAACAAGCTCCTTTGTTAACTTTGTAATGAGCTCCGCACGCGATGGATCTAGTGCGGCCGTATGTTCATCTAATAATAAAATAGCCGGCTTTGTAAATGTCGCCATTAATAAACTCAATGCTTGGCGTTCTCCACCTGAAAGTAATCCGACTTTTGCCGTTAAACGGTTTTCCAAATTGAGGTGAAGCTTTTCTAATGATTGCTTGAAGAATTCTCGGCGCTTTTTATCAACACCACCACGTAATCCGCGTTTTGCATTTCGTGAATAGGCGATGGCCAAGTTTTCTTCAATCGTCATAGAAGGTGCTGTCCCCGCCATTGGGTCTTGGAAAACGCGTCCAATATGCACCGCGCGCTTATGTTCAGGTAGACGTGTTAAATCATTACCATCAATGACAATCGCACCAAAATCAGGTGTCAACGCCCCCGAAATCATGTTCATCATCGTCGACTTCCCTGCACCGTTACTACCGATAATTGTAACAAAGTCCCCTGCTGCTAAATGTAGATTAATGTTGTCTAATGCATTTTTTTCATCTGGTGTACCTTCATTAAATATTTTGTTAATGCCATCTAATTTAAGCAAGTCCGCTACCCCCTTGCTCTACTTTTAGCGATGCGTTTTGAGCTGCTACTCGCTCCGCTAAACGCTTTGCCTTACGCTTTTTCTCTTTTTGCCTATTTAAAACTTGTGGAATAATTAAAGCTAAAATGACGATAATTGCGGTAATTAACTTCATATCTCCCGTATCTAACCAGCCAACTCGCAAGGCAAGGGCATAAATTAAACGGTAAATAATCGCACCTGCAATAACAGCAAATGTTGTGCGTACGATTGATTTCGTACCAAAGATTGCTTCACCGATAATTACTGAGGCTAACCCGACAACAATCATCCCGATACCAAGTCCGATATCCGCAAACTTCGTATACTGGGCTATTAGCGCACCTGATAATGCCACCATCCCGTTTGATAAACCAAGACCTAAAATGATTAAAGAATCGGTATTGGCAGAAAAGCTTCGAATCATTCGCTTATTGTCCCCTGTCGCTCGAATCGCAAGCCCAATTTCTGTTTTTAAGAATCGGTCCATTATGAGTTTAATGATTAATGTTACGACTAGCATGAAAAGTAAAATACCCCATGTCGATGGAAGTGATTCCCCCCCCATTGCAGTTACTGCACTAGAAAGCACACTATCAATCCCCAGTTTTGACCAGAAGTCATTAAACATCGAGAATACTGTATCCGTATTTAATAATGGAATATTGGGGCGCGTTACACCTGTATCAGATGTGATCCCCATAATTCGAAGGTTGATTGAATACAAAGCAATCATCATCAAAATCCCGGAAAGTAGTGGATTGATTTTTCCCTTCGTATGTAATAAACCCGTCATACATCCTGCAAGAAATCCAGCTACCATCGCTACAATTGTCGCTAAAATCGGGTTGTAGCCAAGCACAATCATCATCGCTGCTGTACCTGCTCCCGTAACAAAGCTACCGTCAACTGTTAAATCTGGAAAGTCTAACACTCGGAATGTTAAATACACTCCGAGCGCCATAATTGCATAGATGATTCCTTGCTCAACTGAACCAAACAAAGCTGTAAACATCTTGAACCATCCCCTAACTGTTTTTTTAATGGAAATAAGGATTCGCGCTAAGTGGTATGCTTAGCGCGAATCTGTGTTATTGTACTTCCGCTTCCCACTCTGGCTTAATTTCTAAACCTAGTGTTTCAGCAGTATCTTTGTTAATTAATAGTTTTAAATTGGCTGGGTATGCCGCTGGGATTTCAGCCGGTGTTTTACCTTCTAATAAAATTTGTGCCGCCATTTGACCTGCTTCATAACCGATATCGAAGTATTCGAAACCATATGCAGCTAAACCACCACGTGCTACTGAATCAAGCTCCCCTACGATTAGTGGCAACTTATTTGCATTTGCTACACCGATTACTGATTCTAAAGCAGATACAACCGTGTTATCCGTAATAATGTAAAAGGCTTCCACTTTCCCAAGTAAAGATTCCGTGGCTTGTTGTACTTCTGCCGGAGTTGATGCAGCAGCTTCAATAATTGTTAAACCTTCTTTTGCTGCTAATTCTTTTACTGTCGTAATTTGTGCTACTGAGTTTTGCTCACCCGCGTTGTAAACCATACCGACATTTTTTACACCTAGTTCTTTTAAGAATGCAATTGTCTTTGGCATTGTTTCTGGGTGTAAATCAATAGTTCCTGTCACATTTCCTCCTGGAGCTTCCATTGAGTCGATTAATTCTGCACCGACAGCGTCAGTTACAGATGTGAAAAGAACAGGAATTTCAGTCGTTACACTTTTCACTGCTTGCGCTGATGGTGTTGAGTTCGCAAAAATTAAATCTACATTTTCACTTACTAGTTGTTGTGCAATTGTTAAATTGGCTGTGTTATCATTGTTTGCTGATTTATCGAGATATTCTGCTTTAATACCAGCATCTTCAATTGCCTTTTTAAATCCATCATTTGCTGCATCTAATGATGGGTGCTCAACAATTTGAGTGATCCCAATTTTAAATGTTGTCTCATCCTCAGTTTTAGCTGCATTTGCTGAATCAATATTTCCTGTATCTTTAGCAGTTGAATCCTGTTCTTCCCCACCACATGCTGCCAATAATAAAAGAAGCCCAAAAACTAAAAATGATAGCTTCGTTAACTTTTTAGTCATAAACGATGATCCCCCTATTTTTCTCTCTATTTTTTGTGTCGCACTTCATTTGAATAAAGTGTGAATTAAAAATATATTACCGCTACGAATTCATATAGTCAATAACATTTCGAATGTTCTGATTATATATTTTAAGATTTTTCCGTCAATTTGCCGCTTTAAACCGCTAAACTACTGTATTTGTCTAATTTGTGACAATTTTTAAAGTTGTCCCTGAAATTTGACGAAAGGCTTGTCATTATATTAAAATATTACCTTATGCGAAAAGCATCGTGGTTCGTAACCATCCCACGTAAAAAAACTAGGAGGAGTAGAATATGAAAGTTAAATTTTTAGCTATGAGTGCCATTATTGCTGCGCTCTATATTGCAGTAACAATGCTTGTTGCTCCAATAAGTTTCGGTCAAGTACAGTTTCGTATCGCCGAAATCTTTAACCATTTAATCGCCTTTAATCCACGCTATATGGTTGGTGTCGTATTAGGCGTATTTATTTCCAACTTCATGATGTCTTCAGTTGGACCGATGGATTTAATTTTTGGTGTTGGACACACGATCCTTACCTTAGGTATTTTTATTGGTATCTGTAAGTTCGTTAAAAATATTTGGGCTCGCCTTATTATCAATACGTTGTTATTTACGTTTACAATGTTCATTATCGCGGCACAATTAAATCTTGTGTTGAGCTTACCATTTTGGGAAACTTGGGCGTTTGTCGCGTTCGGTGAATTCGTCGTCCTTGCTGTCGGCGCACCAATTATGCACGCATTGAATAAACGTTTAAACTTTAAGAAGTTAATTTAATGAAAAATAGCCAACTACCCAGAAAAACTCTGATAGTTGGCTATTTTTATATTTTAGTTATCACCTTTATACATATCTTTATAAAGAAGCTCTAATTTTTTCGATAATTTACCAAAGGCTGTTTTCCAAGCTTTACGAGCGGTATCGCCATTTGCTTCTGGGATAGCCTCATATAAGGCATGTACTTCAGCAACCTTTTTTAAATCTGCTTCGGCCTGTGTTAGCCTCGAATAGTTATTTACAACTTTCTTTTCAGCGGCACTCAACTTGTCGTAATCAACTCGAATAGTTAATACATCCACTTGTAAATTCGACTTGTAAACACCTTTTATAAGAAGTGTATCGATCGATTCCACTACCGCAAACCCTGCTTCATTTGCCCCTTGTTCAGCTTTTTTTGATGCAATGATCGCGTCACGAACAGTATCATTCACTAAGCCTACTTGCTTTGCAGAAAGCTTAGCGAACGCTTTACGCACCGTTGCTGGATTACTACTAAATGATTTATCGTATTGCTTCATAAACGACTCTACTTTTTTCACATCTGCTTCTGCTGTTTTTAAAATCGCAGCATTTGTAATACGCTTTTTATCGCTAGCACTCAGATTTTTATATTGAAGAGAAAGCGTCTTTATATATTCTACAGTCACTGTATCTACATATAAACCTTTTGATAGGATTCCTCCTATTGCATTATTGAACGCACCAATATCCGCTGCACTGCCATCTACAAGGCGGTTATCTAGTAGTTGTTGATATTGTTCATTCGCTAAATGCTGCTGATTGGCAGGTAATTTTGCAAAAGCCTTTTCTACCGTTTCAATCTTTTTCGCTTGTTTCGCAACGTTCATTTCTTCGCCAGCAGTTTGTACTTTTTTATGGAATGACGCTACAGCTTTCACATCTTTACTAGCAGCCGTTAATAAATAATAGTTCGTTACATGTTTACGTGCAGCTGATGAAAGATTTTTATATGCTGCTGTCGCTGTATTCACTGCTTGTTCTAACGTCGTAAATGAATAATTTGTTACGTTAGCTAATTTTGCAAGATCCGCTTTTAGTGCTTCTGCTGCCGCTTTATCTGCCGGCTCTTTTCCCTTATCATCAATCGTTACATTCGGTGGATTATTTAATAACAGATCTTCATTATAAACGAGAGATTGCTGCAAACTTGTTAGCTTGTTATAAGCCTTTAAAGCACTGTTATAACTCGATTTTAGTTTACTTTCTTTTACACCACTCACTTGTGACAGCCCATCATACTCTTTTATTTGCTTGTTCACTTTGTCGGCTGTCTTAAAGTCTTTTTGCAATTGCACAATTTCTGTATAGCTAATAATTTTAGCTGCGGATGTCTTCGTTAAACTTTTATATTGCGAGATGATACGGTTCACATCGGCCACATAATCATGCCATGTTTGTTCAGTCAGGTTGATCGGGTAAATATCATCTCCAATATAACTTTTGATTGCATCATTTAAATCTTCAATTTGAAATTCTTCTGCATTTTCCGCTGCTAATAATTGCATAATATTTTCAGCTGGTACTAACTGTCGCTGTTTGTAAGTTAGCTTTTCATATGCAGTACGAATGGATTTCGCAGTTGTTACTTGTTTTTCCGGTGCAATAATGCCTGATAGTTTATCAAAAAGCTTAACAAACTGGGCAATTTTTTTAATATCTTGTTTTGCGTCATCTAAAATATTTAAATTTTGTACTGTTGTTTGGTAGCTTTTAGATATTGATGCTATATCAGTTTCAATCGCATCTATGGCCTTCTGTAAATCTTCTACATTTGCATTTGTAGGGGCATATTGAACCAGATTCCCATTATAGTTAATTAGTTCAGCAATCGCTTGACTTACATTTCTTACTTTTTCAATTTCATCAAGATCCGTCGGTGCTTCCATGATTTTCAAAATACTATCATACAAAGTATCACCTACATCTAGACTACGCTGTAATAAATCAAGCTTGTCATAGTCTGCCTCAATGCCTTGTATATATTTTGGTCTATCTCCTGCGTCAATTTCGCCTAATTTATTCATTTTATCATTTAATGCACTAAACATTTTTATATCTGCAAGTGCGCGCTCTACTATCGCATAGTTTTTCACATTCGCTTTGGCAGGAGGTGCTAACGCTTTATATTGATCATTGATTTCCTCGACTTCCGCTTTAAATTTATCTAGGCTTTCCGTTATGTTGTACTTACCATCACTAATTCGTAATTTTTCAATCGCTGTAATCAATGCTTCTGACGGCGCATTCGATATCGTTACGAAATCTGAAATACTTGATTCAACGACGAACGTTCCTACCTTTGCAGTAACCCTAACCTTAATAAATTCCATACCTTTTTCCAATGCACCTACTGGAATCGAGTAATTTTCACTAGTCGCACCATTGATAATTGTAAATGCGTCACCGTCGTTAGAAAACCATTCGTAGCTATATGTAATTTGATTATTTTTCAAGCTAGCCCCATTGTTGTCCGTAACTACTGCACCACCAACTTTTATCGTCTCACCTGGTGCTACAATTTTCGATTCCGAATAACCCGTAAGTTTCGGTTCAGTAATTTCTAAGGCTAGCTTATTAATGGTACTTACGCTACTTTTATATACCGTACCTTCTGTCGATGTCGCTTCCACCATAACCTTTTTGCCCGCTGCTTCTGCTGGTACTGTAAATGAAATCGCTGTCGCACCAGGAATCGGCTTTCTCGTTGGCGAATCTGTACTATTCTCAGCGATTTCAGTCTCAACATAGTACCACTGATACCCTTTAATAATTGTATTTCCTAAGCTCCCGATAGATGCTTTCAATGTTTCATTTACAGTATTTTTCCCTTCAATCGTAATGGCCGATACTTCTTCTGCCCCTACTACATTTGGCACTGTAACGATTACTGGGATTGTTGCTGCCGCTATAAGTAATTTTTTATTCAATATATATAGCCCTCCTTTAAAATTCTCGAGTATTATATCGGTAACTTTTTACTTTACTTTATTTCTGTAAATGGCAGATTTCCAACTTTGACCAACTAATCGGCAAGTTTTAAATTGATTGACTTTTCTCTCTACTGTTGTATACAATATCTTTAATCTAATTTGTTCGTGTATATGGTAGCAGGTTGCGGGAGCGTGACCACCATTCTAGCAAAGTTTAGATGAGATTAGCTGAGTTGAGTCAAATTGATGAATAAGAAGAGTAGCATTTTGCTTTTGTTTAGAGAGCGCATGGTTGGTGAAAATGCGTCAAAATAAAAATGTGAATGGGCCTTATGAAAGCTACTAGCGTTAGTTAGTGGACGGTTCCCCTGCCGTTATCAGGAATGAGTGGAAGCAGTAAGTTTGGCTTCAATCGAGGTGGCAACGCGGTATTTATCGCCCTCAACGAAAGGATTTTTTTCCTTTTGTTGAGGGCGTTTTTTTTATTCCAATATTAAAAGGAGCTGGTCAATATGGCATTAAAGCAAAAAATTCGCACATCGATGAAAAAGGTCAATGGCGATTTATTAACCCCGATTTCAATTTTTTTACGACTGCGAGGTAAGCGAAAATTTCTACTTGAAAGTTCAGCGAAATATGAAGGCAATGGGCGCTATTCCTTTATCGGAGCCAATCCACGAAAAACATATAGCGGAAATGATGCGCATTTACAGGATCTCTCGCATTTAACAAATAAGCAATACCACTATGAAGGTGAAATCATTTCATTGCTGAAGCAAGTGATGCCGCGTGTTACGAGCAATACGGAATATCCATTAACAGGTGGGGGCATCGGTTATATTCACGCCCTTCCAGCAGCATTACATGAGGCAGTGCCTGTGCTCCAGTTTCATGTGTATGACACGCTCATTATTTTTGACCATTTGACAGATGAAATTGCGGTTTTCCATACAAATATTGAGGCAGAACAAGTGGAACCCAATATTGATCAACTAATCGATGAGTTGTTCACCGCATCCACTTTAGATGACACCGATTATACGCTGCATTCCTTACAGCAGGAATCGCCGCAACTTACTACGGCCGGGTTTTCTGGGGATGCATTTGCCTTGTACCGAAATTTACGTGTTCAGGAAGCAGCCGCTTATATGTATTACATGGAATTTGATGAATGTACGATCGTTGGAACATCGTCAAGAAGCTTTTTACAAATTCGCGATGGCGCGCTTTCCACAACGAACGAGGAAGCAAATCTCGACACATTATGCCAAACGGATTCCATAGAAAAGCAAAATACCGCGCAGCATGGGGTACTGTCCCCTGCTTTTCACGCCATTGATGCAGTAAAACAGCTGATGCCAGAAGATGGGCTCATTGGCTATATCGGATTTAATGGTCAGGTCGATTTCACAACACCTGCAAAAACGTTGACGATTATTGGCGACAAAGCATATATCCAAACAACAACTGATGCATCCGACTTCACGCTGGGCGCACTTATGAAAGGATGAGAAACATGTCATTACAACCGTTTATTACGAAGCTTGAACGTTCGGAACATCTTATTTTTGAAGAAATGGTGCAAGCAGCACACTTTATTTTTAATGAACAAACAGCGAAACAAGATATTGCCGATTTTCTAATTGCAATGAGCAACAAAGGCGAAACAGCTCATGAAGTTGCAGGACTCGCATCCGTTATGCAATCCCATGCTGTCAAAATGGATGCGCCTGAAGGAATTTATATGGATAACTGCGGAACGGGTGGCGATGGTTTGCATAGCTTCAATATTAGTACAACAGCAGCCTTTGTTCTTGCTGGTGGTGGCATTTTAGTCGCGAAGCACGGCAACCGGAAAGTATCGAGTTCATCAGGTAGCTCCGATGTTTTAGAGGCCCTTGGCATTGAACTCATTCCCGATACAACGCAAACAACCGTTTTACTAAAGCAATACGGCATCGCCTTTTTACATGCACCAAATATGCATCCTAAATTGAAACGGATCGGGGAAGTTCGACAAGCAATCGGCAAGCCAACGATTTTTAACTTAGTCGGACCGTTAACGAATCCAGTGCCATTAAAAACGCAATTGGTTGGTATTAATCGTCCTAATTTCACAACCGATTATGCAGAGGTACTTCATATGCTTGGTCGCGAGCGGGCTGTTGTCGTGTCAGGTGCGCAAGGCATGGATGAAGCTTCGTTAGACGGTGAAAATACATTCGTTTTACTCGATCACGGGGATATTATTCCGTTTAAATTACGAGCTGAAGATGTCGGATTAACTGCGCGGCCACTATCTGCAATCCGTGGGGGCAATCCACAGGAAAATGCACTCATTATGCGCGAGTTATTAGCTGGCAAACAAAGCCCCTATTTCGACACGGTTATTTTAAATGCAGGCATCGGATTCTTTGCTTACGGATTGGCTGACACGATGAAAGAAGGAATTGAAATGGCGAAAGATAGCATTTTTTCAGGACGCGCATTACAAAAACTAGAAAACGTCATTGCTTATAGTGAGCAAGTCGTAAAAGAAGGAGCATCAAAATGACTATTTTAAATCAAATTATCGAACATAAAAAATCAGAACTTCCTGTATTACTTGCAAATGAACCAAGCTTCCAAACGGTTCAAAAACAGCGCCCTTCTTTATACGAAACATTGCAGCACACGAAAACATTACAAATTATCGCTGAAATGAAACGCGCCTCCCCTTCTAAAGGAGATATCGCGACACATATAGATCCCGTTACGCAAGCATTGCAATACGAAGAAGCTGGCGCGGCATGTATTTCCGTATTAACCGAGCAGGCATTTTTTAAAGGCTCATTCGAGGATTTAAACGCTGTTGCCAATGCGGTGAATGTGCCTGTTTTATGTAAAGATTTTATGATCGATACGGTTCAAATCGATTATGCAAAAGCGGCGGGAGCATCCGTTATTTTACTCATTGTGGCGGCACTAAATGATGAGCAATTACGTTCGTTACACACTTATGCTACTGATCATAATTTAGAGGTACTTGTAGAGGTTCATAATGTGGAAGAATTGCAACGCGCACTTCAAATCGGGGCGAAAATTGTCGGTGTAAATAACCGTGACTTAAATACTTTTGAGGTCAATTTATCACATACAAAGGAAATTGCCGAGCAGCTTCCTCACCAAGGTATTGCTTTCATTAGTGAAAGTGGCATTTGGGATGTGGAAGATGCACAATTCGTGGCGAATGCTGGGGCAAAAGGCATCTTAGTTGGGGAATCTTTAATGCGCAGCGGCGATGTCAAAAATTCACTACAATCGCTACAAATCGACATAATGACAAAGGTTGGGGAAATTTGATGACAAAAGTAAAAATTTGCGGATTAAAAACAAGCGAGCATGTGGAGGCTGCTGTACAGGCTGGTGCTGATTTCATCGGATTCATGTTCGCGCCTAGTAAACGACGTATCACGTTAGAGGAAGCAATGGACTTTGCAACACGCATTCCGAAAGAGGTAAAAAAAGTGGGCGTGTTTGTGAATGAGACACCTGAAACGATTGTACAAATCGCGCAACAAGTGGGACTTGATTATATTCAATATCATGGAGATGAAAAGCAGGAAATGATTGCACAAATTGGACTGCCAGCAATCAAGGCATTTTCGATTCGTTCAAAAGAGGATGCAATACGGGCAGCGAAATATAATGTAGATTTCTATTTATTTGATGCGCCAGGTACGAATTACCGTGGAGGAAGCGGAAACTCATTTGACTGGACGTTACTCGATGACGTAAACATTCCACTCGAAAAGGTAATTTTAGCAGGTGGCTTAAATGCTGAAAATGTCGGGTTGGCGATTGCACTTGTCGAACCTTTTGCAGTAGATGTTTCAAGCGGGGTTGAAGTGGATGGGCAAAAAGATGTTGATGCCATTACGACATTTATTGAAAAAGCGAAAGGGGATTTGATTTTATGACAACAACAAAAGGACGCTTCGGACAATTCGGAGGGCAATTTGTTCCCGAAACATTGATGACACCTTTACAGGAATTAGAGAACGCGTATGAGGTAGCAAAACAAGACCCTGAATTTCAGCAGGAACTTGCCTATTATTTAAAGCAATATGTCGGACGCGAAACACCACTTTATTTTGCTGAGCGCTTAACGAATAAAATGGGTGGCGCGAAAATTTATTTAAAGCGTGAGGATCTCAATCATACAGGTGCCCATAAAATTAATAATGCGATCGGGCAAGCTCTTCTCGCAAAACGCATGGGGAAAAAGAAAATTGTTGCAGAAACAGGCGCTGGTCAACATGGCGTTGCAACAGCTACTGCATGCGCCCTACTCGATATGGAATGCATCGTTTATATGGGTGCTGAAGATGTTCGTCGCCAGCAGCTTAATGTTTTCCGCATGGAGTTGCTTGGCACAAAAGTAATTGCGGTGGAAAAAGGTTCGGCTACTTTGAAAGATGCGGTGAATGAAGCATTGCGTCACTGGGTTACACATATTGAGGATACGCATTATATTTTAGGTTCGGCACTGGGACCACACCCCTTCCCTACAATCGTTCGAGATTTCCAACGCATTATTGGAGATGAAACACGCGTGCAAATTTTGGAGCAAGAAAACCGTTTGCCAGACACAGTCATTGCATGTATCGGTGGTGGCAGTAATGCGATTGGCATGTTCTATCCATTTATTGAAGATGCGGATGTCGCTCTTTACGGAATTGAGGCAGCTGGTTCGGGCGTCGATACGAATGAACATGCGGCAGCAATTCATGTTGGTAAAACAGGCGTACTTCATGGCTCGTTTATGTATTTATTACAAGATGAAAATGGCTTTATTCAAGAGGCACATTCCATTTCAGCTGGGCTCGATTATCCTGGAGTTGGTCCAGAACATTGCCATTTACATGAAAGTGGGCGTGCCAAGTATCCTTCTGTCACAGATGAACAAGCGCTTCAAGGTGTGAAACTGCTTTGTGAAACGGAAGGAATTTTACCTGCATTGGAAAGTGCGCATGCGATTTATTATGCAGCTGAATTTGCGAAAGCGCGACCAGCAGATGAAATCATTGTCGTTTGCTTATCAGGTCGAGGGGATAAAGATGTGCACACATTAATGGAAAAGTTAGGGGGCGTTGAGTAATGAACTTGCAACATATAATAGAAGAAACTCTTATAAAAGGCGATAAAGCGTTTGTTCCATATATAATGGCGGGCGATGGCGGGCTTGAAACGTTAAAACCTACTATTTTGAAATTACAGCAAATTGGCGTTACTGCAATTGAAGTTGGCATCCCCTTCTCCGATCCTGTTGCAGACGGTCCAACGATTGAGGAAGCAGGACAACGCGCCCTCTCTCACGGGGTAACTTTGCGTAAAGTGTTGGCGGAACTAACTGGGTTCGTCGAGGATATTTCGGTACCACTCGTTGCGATGACGTACTTAAATCCGATTTTAGCTTACGGGGTTGAAGAGTTTGCACATGATGCTTCGGCTGCAGGAATTCGTGGATTGATCGTTCCAGATATGCCTTTTGAGGAAAGTGCACTTTTACATCCTGCATTAAAAACGCATGGCATTGCATTCGTTCAGCTCGTTTCATTAACAAGTCCACTCGAACGTGTGAAAAAATTAGCGGCGGCGAGTGAAGGTTTTATTTATGCCATTACAGTAAACGGAACAACAGGGGTTCGAGCGGAATTTGCGGAAAATTTGCGTGCCCATTTTACGGAATTGAAGCAACATAGCACAGTTCCTGTATTGGCTGGGTTTGGCATTTCTACTCCAGAGCATGTGAAGGAGTTTAGTGCTTTTGCAGATGGCGTTATTGTTGGCAGTCAAATTGTTAGCGCATTGGAAAAGCAAGACTGGGCGACGATTGACGCTCTTGTGAACGCGTCAAAAAAAGCAGGCATTGTTTAATGTATCTCCTTTTCCCATCATATGGTAAAGTGAAGGGATACTAATTGTTGGGGGTTTATGTATGAAAATGAAGGATTTTTTTGCTGGACTCTTTTTCCTTTTGATCGCAGGGTATTTTACGTATGCCCTTGTACAAGATATGCCCAAACTTTTCATTGAAAGTACGACGATGTGGCAATACTTTATCGCCTTTTTCCGAGTGGCGTTAATCATTTTCGTTTTCAACTTAGGGCTAACGTTAATTAAGAAGTTTTTTGTTAGTCGAAAAGCTGCTTAATTAGTGAAACCACCGCTTTTTTTATAAAGTGGTGGTTTTTTATATGGTTTTTATTAATAATGTGACAGGCTAACGGTCAGGGCGCAGGATTGGCTATTAATCGATTATAATTGGCTATTATGTATGTATTATTGGCGATTAAATAGTAGAAAGTGGCTAATAATAATGATAAATTGGCGATAATCGAAGGGATTTTGGCTATTAAAGTTCGCAAATTGGCTATTCTCTAAAACTATAGTGTACAACACAAATTTCCGCAAATATTAAAATAACGCCGCTTCTTCAGGGGAAGGCGGCGTTTTTTTAAATTATTAAATCCGTTGTGTATTTAAGCGCAATTGTAATTTTTCAAGCATATCAATCGTCATTTTTTCTAAATTATACTGCGCCTTAAAGCCCCACTCTTCCATCGCGGCCGTTGAATCAATCGCATTTGGCCAGCTGTCCGCAATAGCTTGGCGAACCGGGTCCACTTCATAGCTCATGTCGAATGTTGGCATATGCTTTTTAATTTCTGCAGCAATTTGTGCAGGTTCAAAACTCATCGCCGAAATATTAAACGCATTGCGATGGATCAGCTTTGATGGATCTGCTTCCATTAAATCAACAATCGCTTGCAGTGCATCTGGCATATACATCATATCCATATATGTACCTTCCGCAATATAAGATGTGTAACGACCGTCCATAATCGCTTTATAATAAATGTCGACCGCGTAATCTGTCGTTCCCCCTCCTGGAGGCGTTGCGTATGAAATTAAACCAGGGAAACGGACACCGCGCGTATCTAAACCAAAACGTGTGTAATAATAATCACAAAGTAATTCCCCCGCTACTTTGTTTACCCCATACATTGTTGTTGGGCGCTGCAAAGTATCTTGTGGTGTATTGTCTTTCGGTGTTGATGGACCAAATGCACCGATTGAGCTCGGGGTGAAAAATTGCATATTTAATTCACGCGCTACTTCTAACGCGTTCATTAAGCCACCCATATTTAAATTCCACGCGAATACTGGATTTTTTTCAGCTGTTGCAGATAACAGAGCGGCCATGTGTATCATTGTGTCCGCACCAAAATCATTGGCCAACTCGTGCATTCGCTTGCCATCCGTTACGTCTAACACTTCAAATGGACCTTGATCGCTATCTATTTTACGAATATCTGTTGCCAGTATATTATCAACGCCATACGTATCGCGTAATTTCTCTACTAATTCAGAACCAATTTGACCTAAAGCACCGGTCACAATAATTTTTTTCACGATGGTACCTCCTCTGTTATAAAACAATTGTCCTCTGTAAAAATACACACAAATACGTGTAAAGCTTATTATGAACAACTTTCATTGAGGGTTATTATACGGTGTTCTTTTATAAAATACAATATTAAATTATTTTTCTTTTCTGGCAATACATTTGTACGTGTGAAAGAGCCGTTCTAAAAGAATGACTAAAAACAGTGTAAGTCATTGTATTTTATGTAGCATTCCCTAAAAGCGTAAGGCTAATCAATTACGCTGAGGCGTAATTGCGTCCAGATTTTTTTCGAGCTCGCTCGAAAAATTCCCCTAAAAAATCTGTGACATCCGCCAGGGCATTAACTTGATTCAGCAGCAAGCTTCTGCTGAATCAAGTTAACCCAAAACAAAAAGCACACCAATTTTTCGATGCGCTTCGTTTTTCTATTAAAATTGGTGGTGATTCGCATGCGGAATTTATTCTATCCGTCACATTTCGGTTTCTATCCAACACTTTTCGATTTTTATCCGTCACTTTCAAAATTCTATCCACCAAATGCACGTTTTATTTAACAACAGCCTCGTATAAACTCGGGCGGCGATCTTCATATACTGGGATGCGCTCTCTCACTTCATCTACAGTTGAAAAATCAACATCAATAATTGCTAATTCCTCATCCTCTGCACCAGTCCATAATACTTCCCCCCATGGACCGATAATCATTGATTGCCCGTTGAAGTTTTCCACTTTGCGTGCAATACGATTCACCGCTACAACGAAGCACTGATTTTCAATGGCACGTGCTTGCAGTAATGTTTTCCAGTGATCGATGCGCGGCGTTGGCCATTGTGCTGGTACGAACAATACCTTTGCCCCATTTAATGCATGTGCGCGTAGCCATTCAGGGAAACGAATATCATAACAAATGACGCCACCCGCTTCAATTTCTCCTAATGCAAAACGGTTCATTGTATCGCCAGACTCTAAGTATAAATGCTCGTCCATTAAACGGAATAAGTGCACTTTACTATATTCACCCACTAATTCTCCATCGCGATTGTATGTATACATTGTATTGTAAAACTTGCCATCATCACGCTTTACTGACACCGAGCCCCCTACAATATGTACTGACAACTCTTTTGCTAATGCACTTAAAAAAGCTTGCGTACGTTCTCCATTTACATCTGCTAAATCCTCAAGCTTTTCTAACGCATAACCCGTGTTCCACATTTCTGGAAGAACTACGATTTCCGCGCCGCCTGTTACAGCTTCACGAATCAATTTCTCCGCACGTTCGTAATTTTCATTCACTTTCCCAAAACCTACATTTAATTGAATACAACCGATTTTCATGAATGACACGCCCTTTTCCATTTTGCTTTATTTTAACATGTTTCTTAGGCATTGTATGAAATTACATTATGAAAAAAGAGCTTGAAGGAGTGATTTTCCCCTCAAGCCCTTTGGAATTTAAAGTTTACTATTCTTGAAGCTGCATTATACGGTATAAAAATGTCACAAACTGCGCGCGTGTCACCGGGTCATTCGGACCATATTTCCCGTTATCTCCAAGCGCAATCCCTTCACGCTCGAGTACGGCAATATAGCCTGTACTCCAATGTTTGCTCGCTACATCGCTAAAGGATGCGGTGCCCTCTGGTGTTAATCCAAGCACACCGACTAACACTTTAGCTAGCTCAGCGCGTGTCATTTCTCCTTTCGGTAAGAACGCACCATTCGTACCGTCAATAATTCCTGCCTGCTGCAACGTGAGTATTGCTTCATAATAAGGATGTGCGGGTGAAACGTCAGAGAAATCCTTTGCTTCTCGCACGTTTTCAAATGGAAACGCTCTCGTTAATAATGCTGCGACATGCATCCGACTAATCGGCGCATTCGGACGGAAAGTACCATCTTCAAAGCCTTGAATAATCCCAAGTGTCGCCAGTTCTTCAATCATTTCCTTCGCCCAATGCTGATTGATATCATCAAATGTCACAGTTGGCGGTGGTATCTGTGGCTCTTGCAGTATTTCCATTTCTGGTTCTGGTACAACTGCTGACAATGCCGTCCATTTCGCATAAAGTGAAATATTTCCTCTAACTAGCGTTTCCTCTGCCCATCGTTTCGTCAATGCCTCATCTTCATACCACCCATCGAAGCGGAAACCCTCTCTTGTTGGTACAGGCAAATCACCTACTTTCGAATTATAAGTTATTTCGATCGGCTCGAGCATTGTACCACCATTTGAATGCAATGTAATTTTCACCTTTGATGGTGGTGAATAGTCGTTATCGTTATTATTCGATGATGCAGGCGGTGATGTTGTGCCGCCACCTGTAGTTGGTCGATTCGCTGTCCACTGTGCGTATAGTGTGATATTTGCTGTGCCCATTGGGAATGTTTCTCCTGCTGTATAAGCAGTACCTTTGCCATTTGCTTGTGTGTTCCAGCCTGCAAATGTGTGACCTTGTTTCACTAAGTTACCGCTATTTCCTTGTACCATTACTGTGGCATTTTCTTCGTAAGATACGCTACTTGGGACATTACCACCTGTTGCACTGTTTTTGTCGTACGTTACTGTATACGTTGGCTTCGCATTCGCTGTCCACTTCGCATACAGCGCGATATTTCCCTTCACCAAATCTGTCGCAAAATTCCATGCATTTGTTAAGGCGCTATCCTTGTACCAACCTGCAAATTTATGATCTGCCCTTGTTGGCGCTGGTGTTGGTTCTTGAACGGGATTATTATCAGTCACGGTTTGTGCGGCAATTGCACTTCCTCCATTGGATTCAAAAGTTACTGTATGACTAGTAACTTTCCCTTGAGATTCATATGCACCTAAATCAATCTTCGTTCCTTGAATACGTGGATTTCCATCGAGATCTTTCTTAATACTTGCTAATTCTGGATACGAGGAATCCCCTTTATCAATCGCCGGTGAGCCTGCTTTTAAACGATAATTTTTATTGTCTGGGTCAATGAAAATATCTTCTATTAGATGATCCTTTCCATCAGGCTTACCTGTACTATCATACAACTGCCCTTTTTTATCATCGCCAATTAGGCTATTTTCAATTGTTGGCGTCCCATTATAGGCATGTCCATTATTTCCGATAATGATGCTATTGTAGATTTTAGGTGTACTTGAATCATTATAGATAGTAGCTTTATTAGTACCATTCGTTATGTTTCCACTCATCGTGACATTTGTGAGGGTCGGACTGCTACTGCTGTAATTTTCCATCCCCCCTCCATAATTAGCAGTGTTTCCGATGAATTCAACATTCGTTACACTTGGACTGCTACTAAAATTGGACATGCCGCCTCCATAATTTGCTGTATTTCCGATGAATTCAACATTCGTTACGCTCAGACTGCTACTATCCTTATTGAACATGCCGCCCCCATAACTAGTTGCTGTATTTCCGATGAATTTCACATTCGTTAGGCTCGGACTGCTACTATTATCATTGGACATGCCGCCTCCACTATTAGTTGCAGTATTTTTGCTGAATTCCACATTTGTTACCGTCGGGCTGCTATCCCAATTGGACATGCCACCCCCATGAAAAGCTGTATTTCCGATGAATTTCACATTCGTTAGGCTCGGACTGTTACTATTACCATTAGACATGCCGCCTCCAGCACCATGTCCGATAGCATTATTCGCATTGCCCTCGATAATTGTCACCCCATCCAAAATGGCTGTGGCATTTAAATTCAAGCCTCGTGGATGATAAAATACATGGTAGGCATTGTCTGTTTTATCGCCAACTGTCCCAATATCACCGCTTAAAATTGTTTCATTTGTCTTGAAATCTCGTTCAGCAAGTGTGCTTTCCGTTCCTGCAAAACCACCGTAAATCCCCACGCCATTTTTCATTTGAAAAGAAGCTGTGCGAGGATTACTTGAATTAGCAGCAAGCTCAGTTGGTTTATACGTTCCTTTGGCAATCCAAATGTCTTGTCCGGCTACGGCTGTTGATAGGGCTGTTTGTAAGTCTTTGTAGGCAGTTGCCCAGCTTGCGCCGTCTGCTGTCGTACCCGTCGATGCAACGTTGACATAAATAATGGGACTGACTTGTATGGCATCCCACTTCGCATACAGCGTCGTATTCGCCGTTACCACATCTGTCGCAAAATCCCATGCATTTGTTAAGGCGCTATCGTGATACCAACCTGCAAATGTATGACCTACCTTTATTGGCGCTGGGGTTGGTTCTTGAACAGGCACACTATCAGACACAGTTTGTGAGGCGACTTTACTTCCTCCATTGGATTCAAAAGTTACTGTATAGCTAGCAACTTGGGATTCATATGCGCCTAAATCAATACTCGCTCCATAAATACGTTGATTTCCATCGAGATCTTTCGTAATACTTGCTAATTCTGGATAGGCAGAAATCCCTTTATCAATCGCTGGTGAACCTGCTTTTAGACGATAATTTTTATTGTCTGGGTCAATGAAAATATCTTCTATTAGATGATCCTTTCCGTCAGACTTACCTGTATCATCATACAACTGTCCTTTTTGTTCATCGCCAATTAGGCTATTTTCAATAGTTGGTGTCCCATTATAGGCGGGGCCGTTATTTTCGACAATGATGCTATTTCGGATTTCAAGTAAACTTGTACTATCAAAATTATAGATAGCAGCTTTGTTAGTACCCTTCGTTGTATTTCCACTCATCGTGATATTTGTAAGGGTCGAACTACTATTCTTATCATTGTACATGCCACTTCCATCCCTAGAAGCTTCATTTCCGATGAATTCCACACTCGTTACAGTCGGTTCGCTACCATTAGAATTATTCATACCACCTCCATTAGTAGCTTTATTTCCATTAAATCTCACATTCATTACGGTCGGACCGCTCTTACTAATATTGAGCATGCCACCTCCAGATGTAGCAGTATTTTTTCTGAATTCTACATTTGTTACGCTCGGGCTGCTATCTCTATTGTACATACCACCTCCAGCTCCATGAGTAGCAGTATTTTCGCTGAATTTCACATCCGTTACGCTCGGACTGCTTTTATAATTGTTCATGCCACCTCCATTAATATAAGCAGTATTTCCCCTGAATTCTACATTCGTTACGCTCGGACTACTACCAGCATTGTACATGCCGCCTCCAGCATTATATGGGTCTTTTCCATCCGCATTGCCACCTGTAATCGTCACCCCATCCAATATGGCTGTGGCATCTAAATTTAATCCATCATGAAAAAATACATGGTAGGCATTGTCTGCTTTATCGCCAACTGTACCAATATCACCGCTTAAAATCGTTTCATTTCTCTTGAAATCTCGGTCATCAAGTTTGCTTTCCGTTCCTGCAAAACCACCGTAAATCCCCACGCCGTTTTTCATTTTAAAGGAAATAGTACGATCTGTTCCTGTTGTCGGTTTATACGTACCTGCTGCAATCCAAATTTCTTGTCCTGCTACGGCTGAAGATAGGGCTGTCTGTAAGTCTTTGTAGGCGGTTGCCCAGCTTGTGCCGTCTTCTGTAGTACCAGTCGTTGCTCCATTGACATAAATAACGGAACCGGTTGACTGTGTCGCAAGAAATGCTGCTGTTGTAATTTGAATACGGCGTTTTTCGATGACGACTTGTCCACCTGAATCCGTTATCCTAAACCAAATGTCGTGGTCGCCCGCATCCTCCAACAGCAGTGGTACAGTTGGATTACAGGGTTCCCATGTTGTGCCAATATCTTGTGAAAGTTCTATGCTGGCACTATCTGGAGAGGTTGTCACCACTTGAATCGTGACAGGGCTTGTTGCGACGTTCCCTTCTTCATAAGGCTGTCCGTTCTCTTCTGTCATTGTAATGGTCAATGTGGTACTGTTAGTTTGTGCGAATGCTGGCAAACTCCCGAAAATGGTTTGCGAAAGCAGTAAATAGATTGCTAAGATTGTTAACTTTTGATGAAATGATTTTCGCATGATTATCCCCTCTTTCTTAAAAATGATAAAATGGTTCTTTCTAGTGTTGTACATTCTTTTAAATTTGTAATAATAGCTCCTTTGTAGAGATTTGTATTCATCACGTTTAAATGTAAATGGCAAAGGTTAAAACTGGGTTAAAAAAATAGTAATTTTTAGCTCTTTACCAAAACATGAACTTGACTTTATAAAATAAGCTACTGTAGTAATACGTTTTTCCTTTTAAATTATTGTTTCTAAAACTTTCTGTATTTTGCGCCACCTACCATGGGGGATGACGGATTTTTGTGTGGAATTTCCTATAATTTTGCTGTAACTAGCCATATATCCTCGTAAACTAGCCACTAACCAGTTAAAACTAGCCAACTTTCAAACGAGATTAGTCAAAATACATTGAAAACTAGCGAAACCACGTTTTACTCGCCAAACTTCATCATTTACTAGCCGATTTCCCTGCCCTTTAAGGTAAATCCGATATATTTCGGTATTGATCTAGATTTTTAATATTATTTATCGATTACTTATTTTAATCTTCACTTTACTTAACCCACCAAAAGTCATACGATTATCTCAATATTATGAAAAAGGGTGATTGTATATGGAATTTTCGACAAAACTACAACAACTTCCTCCTCAATTTTTCGCCGCATTAGTTAATAAAGTGAACGACGCATTAGCAGAGGGGCGCGATGTTATTAATTTAGGACAAGGCAACCCGGACCAACCGACACCTGATCATATCGTTGAAGCGTTACAACTTGCTGTCACAAATCCAGGGACGCATAAATATTCACCATTCCGCGGAATTGCAGAGCTTCGTCAAGCAGCTGCGGATTTTTACAAGCGAGAATATGATGTCGATATTGATCCGAATACAGAAGTGGCTATCTTAGGTGGCACTAAAATTGGGCTCGTTGAATTGCCACTTGCCCTTTTAAATGCGGGTGATTATATGCTGTTACCTGACCCAGGCTATCCTGACTATTTATCTGGTGTCGCGCTTGCAGATGTAAAATTTGATACGATGCCATTGACTGCTGATAATCAATTTTTACCCGATTACGAAGCTCTAAGTTCAGATGTATGTGAGCGTGCAAAACTGATGTACATCAACTATCCGAACAATCCAACAGGTGGTACAGCAACAACGGACTTTTTTGAACAAACCGTGGAATTTGCAAAGGAACATAATATTGCCGTTGCCCATGATTTTGCATACGGTGCCATTGGTTTTGATGGTGAACGTCCACCAAGCTTCCTACAAGCAAAAGGTGCAAAAGACATTGGAATCGAGCTTTACACTTTGTCGAAATCTTATAATATGGCAGGATGGCGCATTGGCTTCGCTGTTGGAAATGCAAAAATGATTGAAGCAATTAACATTATTCAAGATCATTTATTTTGCAGCCAATTCCCTGCAATTCAGCACGCCGCAGCTGCCGCATTAAATGATGAGCAAACATGCGTTGATCAGTTGCGTTTGATGTATGAAGCACGCCGCAATGTTTTGGTAGAAGAAGCACATAAAATCGGGTGGAACATTACCGCGCCAAAAGGTTCGTTCTTCGCATGGCTCCCTGTACCTACCGGCTATACGAGTGAAGAATTTGCGGATTTACTGCTCGATAAAGCTGATATTTCGGTCGCAGCAGGCAATGGGTTTGGGCAATACGGAGAAGGTTATATTCGCGTTGGGTTATTAGTAGAAGAAGATCGTTTGCGTGAAGCGATGGGGCGTGTTGCAAAATTGGGGATATTTTCGCCAAGTGTAACTCGTTAGTAACTTATATAGAAGAAAAAAAGCTAGAAACGCATTTTCCCGTTTCTAGCTTTTCTTATCGTTATTGAATAACGCCTAACTCACGACCTACTTTTTCATAAATCGCCAGTGCATCATCTAACATTTTTTTCGTGTGGGCAGCAGTTGGCATGTTACGCACGCGACCTGTGCCTTTTGCAACGGTTGGGAAGACGATTGATTTTGCATAAACACCCTCTTCTGTTAAACGTTTCGAGAATGTTTGCGTTAAGTTTTCATCCCCAATAATACACGGTGTAATCGGTGTTTCAGATGCACCAATATTGAAGCCTAATTTAGCTAAACCTTCTTTTAAATAATGACCATTTTCCCACAGCTGATCATGAAGTTCAGTTGATTCCATAATTATTTCCACTGCGCGTGTAATCGCTGCTACATCGCCCGGTGGTAATGCTGTTGAGAATAAAAATGGACGAGAACGAACTTTTAACCAGTCGATTAAATTTTTCTTACCCGCTACATAGCCTCCAACAACACCGATTGCTTTTGACAGCGTGCCAATTTGGAAATCTATTTCGTTTTGCAGTCCAAAATGCTTCACTGTTCCGGCACCTTTACCCGTTACCCCTGAACCATGTGCATCATCTACATACGTAATTAAATCAAACTCTTTTGCGATTTCTACAATTTCAGGCAGTTTCGCAATATCACCATCCATTGAAAAAACGCCATCTGTAATGACCATTACTTTATTGTAAAGACCGGATTCCTGTGCCGCCTTTGCTTTTGCACGTAAATCATCCATATCTGCATGGGCAAACGGAATAATTTTCGCTTTTGATAAACGGCAGCCGTCGATAATCGAAGCGTGATTTAATTCATCCGATAAAATCGCATCATTTTTATCCATCACTGCAGAAATTGCCGCCATATTGCAATTAAAGCCTGATTGATAACTTATCGCTGCTTCTGTGCCTTTGAATTTCGCTAATGTTTCCTCAAGCTTTACATGTAAATCAAGTGTCCCGTTAATTGTACGAACAGCACCTGCACCGACACCATATGTATCGATTGTATTTTTAGCAATTTGCTTTAGCTCATCATTCGTTGCTAAACCTAAATAGTTATTTGATGATAAATTGATTAATTGCTGACCGCGCACTTGAATAATGGGGCCATTTGCACCTTCAACAGGATCGATTTCATTGTATAAACCTTGCGCGCGTAATGCGTCTAAATTTTCATCTAAAAATGTCGTTAATACGTTTGACATGTTGGATCATCCTTTCCGTTTCAACATTAGTTTCATTTTAGCATAGTCTGAATTTTTTCATATTAATGACTCTCCGATAATTTGTTCAAGCTTTTGTTTAAAATAACTTAACGCAGGCTGAATAACATAACCTGTTCCTAACGCTAAAATAACCGTTCCAAAACCTACTGGTCCACCGAGTAACCAACCACCAATTGCGGCAATGACTTCCATAACTGTACGTCCTGTTTTGACCGAATAGCCTCTGCTCGCAATAATCATCATGATCGTATCGCGTGGACCGGCCCCCAAGCTCGCCGCAATATACATTCCACAGCCAAGGCTCATTACAAAAAAGCCAGCAATAAAATACAACAGTTCAAACACAAACACATTTGTCGATGGCAATAACCAGTTAAATAAATCAATAAATGAACCGATTAAAAGCATATTTAAAATCGTCGCTAATTTTGGGAACTGCTTTAAATAGATGGAAGTGGCACAAATGATAAATAGTCCTGTCAAAATCGACCATGAACCAATCGTTAAGCCAAATTGTTTAAATAAACCAATATGTAAGACATCCCATGGAGCTGTTCCTACTGCCTTTCCTTTGATGGTCATTGTAATACCGAGCGACATGGTCATCAACCCAACAAAGAAGCATCCCCATTGCCATTTTAATTTCTTTGACACATAAATCCTTCTCTCTCTAGTTATGAACTTTTTACCTTTATACAATATTTGACGCGAGGACGCAATGGGAACCGCCCTAATTTACCTATTATTCACTCATAATAACCGGGGCAAACTTGGCATTCGTTACACTCGCTAAATCGGTTGGCGCGAGCTTTAATTGCATGCCGATTTTCCCTGCACTGACGATAAAATAATCGAGTGCCTTTGCTGTTTCGTCGATATATGTTGGGAACAGCTTTTTCATCCCAACAGGTGAACAGCCGCCACGTACATAACCTGTTAAACCGAGCAACTCTTTTACTGCCAGCATTTCTATTCGCTTCTCCCCGACCGCCTTTGCTGCAGCTTTTAAGTTCAATTCAGCTGCTACCGGAATGACAAATACGAAATATTGCCCTTTTCCAGCCGTTGCAATTAATGTTTTGTACACACGTTCAACCGGCTGACCAATTTTATTAGCGGCGGTCAAACCATCAACAGCCTCGCCATTTTCCGACGTATATTCAAATACTTCATGCACAATTTTTTGCTGTTCAATCAAACGAATTGCATTTGTTTTCACATGTTTCTTTGCCATCCTATACACCCTTTGCCTTTTCATTTTTAACTAGTATAACAAAAACAATTAGAATTTTTAGTAAAATCAATTCCAATGGGGCTTATTTTGACTCAGCTGAATCAAAATAAAAAGCCCACCCGACACTTCAATGGGCAAGCTTTACTGTATTACGCTGATTGTGAAAAAGTAGGCTCAATGAAAGGATTATAGCCCATTTTCACCATATTAATATGTGATGAATATTTTTCTACTGCTTTATTATATGTGCGTTGATATAAAAGGTTTTCTAACTCTTTTCCGAAAACCGTTCCTTCCTGTGGATCACGTGCAAAATCACTTATGAAACGTTCTGGAACTTCATATGCAAAATCCTCTTCTGCAAATGGAGCTAACTCTTCTTCCTCAAGCGTTTTGCCGTTTTCCCCCGCACGCACTAGCTGGATTTGCGCGGAAGCACTTGCTGCAACACGTAAATCTTGTGCGGACGGCTCTGCAGCTGCTAAGGCTGCTTGACGCACTTTTTCAAGCAAAGAAATTGTACTATCCGATTCGCTGGCACTTGGCATTTGAATCAAAACTTCGCCACCTGTAATGTAGCGCTGATCATCTGGACCCTTTGTGTGCGTATAGCTAATACCACCAGTCACACCAGCGCCAGCTGCTTTATGTGCATTTTCGTGGGCAATAACTTCTCTTTCCGTTTGCTTTAAATGATTGATTTCTTTATTTACTTCAGGTGGTAATTTTTCTTTAAGAACTGATTGCGGAGTATCTTTGCGTGCAGCTGCATCTGCCTTATGCAAGTCTTTCTCTGTCTTCCCTGACAATAAGTTTTCAAGCGCTTGAAGCATTGGATTTTTACTTGCATCTGTATATTTAGCATGCTTTTTATAAGCATCTCCAACGGTTTTACGCTGGACTGTGCGTTTTCTTTCCTCTAAATCTGGATTGAAACCATGCAATAAGCTCGAAATTTTCATCGTATTCACCTACCCTGTTACCCTTTATTTTTTCGTTCAAATTTACTATAACTATATACTTTTATATCGGTATGTACAGTAAAAAATTCACCTTTTATACACATTTAAACCTAATTTACTATCAAAAATAATTCTTAAAACCTACAAACTTAACTTGCAATTGTTAATTTCCTTGTATTTATTCATATTTTCCATATTGTTAAACAATTCTTTACATAAATCTCACATAACAATTACAATGACCATTTATAATTGAACTAACTTAAATAAAGAGCGGGTGTAATCAATTGAAACTTTCAGCAACTATTGAAGCAAATACGGTAAATTCACCAAGTTATTATATGAAATCACTACTGTTAAAAAATAAAACTATTTTACATATAGCACGCTTATTTTCTTTAAATAATATTATGGCCAAGCAAAAAATGACGACTCTTTTCCAACCGATTTTGGATGTGCAAAGTAATGGAACTTTTGCCTTTGAAGCACTTAATCGCCCATTTCATACAAACCTATTTAAAAGTCCTGATGTTTTTTACGAATTTGTCGGCAAAACGAAACGTGTTTTTTTATTTGAATGCCTTTGTCGAAATTTATCATTATTGCGCTATCATGAACGTCTTCACCAAACATTTCCGAATGAACAATTCACGCTGTTTCTCAACATCCACCCGAACATTTTACTCGACAAAAATTATCATAGTGGTGAAACGTTGGCGCTTTTAAAATCTTTAAATATCGAACCGGAGCAAGTCGTATTTGAACTTACGGAGCGCAGTGCGGTGACGGATTTTGAAGAGTTTTCACGGGTGCTTTCGCATTATCGTTCACAAGGCTTTCGCATCGCTGTTGATGATGTTGGCTCTGGTTATAACAGTTTAAAAACGCTCATTTACTTGAAGCCCGAATTTATTAAGCTCGATCGCTCACTCATTCAAAATATTAATGAGCATCCTACACAGCAGCAGCTTTTGATGGTCATTTTAAACTATGCGATTCAGTCAGGAACAAAAGTCATAGCGGAAGGAATTGAAACGAAGGAAGAATACGAATTTATTCAATCGGCAGGTGTACATTATGCACAAGGTTATGCACTTGGACGTCCTGCAGAAAAACTTGCACATGCAAAAAGTCCACTTATACATTAAATCGTCACTAGTGGACTTTTCCAGACACTCTACTGACAAAATATTTGCTACATCTTTGCATAAATTTCGCCTATTTTTTATTCATCACTTAATTGAGACAAAAACGGAGAATGATAGTGTAACAAATTAATAATCCGCTTTGCCATTTCTGTTGGTTCTGCATCATAATTACTTCGAATCCATTCTAAAATAAATCCATATATCCCATATGAGCGATAATGAATAAAGTATTGTGCGTTAATTTCAGTAGCTTGATTCCCCAAATAATATATATGATTTTGAAATATATCTTGTAGCTCTGCTAGTAAGGCTTGATTAATATTTGGGAGCGTATTTTCAAGTACAAGTAAATCATAAAAGCTTTGATTCTCTTGAATATAATGAAATACGTCCGTACCTGAAGCATCCATTTTACGTAAATCTAGTATCGGATTATCTCGAACTGGTTTACAAAATTCATGTACAAATTCTTTCATTTCGAGAGAGATAATTTCGGCAGCAAGCTCATCCTTACCATCATAATGCACATAAAAAGTCGTTCGGTTATAGTTTGCCGTTTCTACGATATCCTTTACACGTACATTTGTATATCCATTTTTTACTACAAGTGTTTTCAATGTTTGCCTTAGTTGAACCTTAGTCCGTTCAATTCGACGATCTTCCTTCTTTTCCATCAACTTCACTCCCAAATAGACATTTTTACAATAACGTTGAATACCAATACATCATACAATTAGTTGGTGGAAACCTATACAAAATTGACTTTTTAATGATTGAAGACGAATTTTCTGTTAATTATAATTAAATTATCCTTAAACGGGTATTACTATTATGATGACGGAATTTTTCCATTTCAATTTTTAGGAGGTATTCACATGAAAATTCAAGCAATGGTAACAACAGGTGTCATGGATTTCGAGCAACAAACTTTGGTTTTAGATGAACCTAAGTCTGATGAAGTACTTGTGAAAATCGTTGCAACAGGTGTTTGTCATACAGATGCAACAATTTTAGACAAATCGATACCTGTTCCTTACCCAGTAGTACTTGGTCACGAAGGTTCTGGTATTGTAGAAAAAGTTGGGGGAAATGTAACGACCGTTCAACCAGGAGACCATGTTGTACTTGGCTTCACTTACTGCGGTCACTGCGATAACTGCTTAGATGGTAACGCTGGTGGCTGTGAAAGCCTGCTTCCTCTAAACTTCGGTGGTAAAAATAAACATGGTGAAACGCCACTTCACACAGAAAATGATCAAGATGTATCTCAATTCTTCGGACAATCTTCATTCGCTACTTATGCAACAGTTGATGAAGGTAATGTCATTAAAGTGGATAAAGAAATCGACCTACGCTATCTTGGTCCTTTGGGCTGCGGTATCCTAACTGGTAGTGGAACTGTATTAAATTCACTAACACCGGAACCAGGTTCAAGCTTTGTTGTATTCGGTACTGGTGCGGTAGGCTTATCAGGTATGATGGCAGCAAAAATCGCTGGATGTTACCCAATCATTGCTGTAGACATTCATGACAGTCGTCTTGAATTAGCAAAAGAGCTAGGTGCAACACACACAATTAACAGTAAACAAGAAGATGTAATAACACGTATTATTGAAATCACTGGTAAAGGTGCTCACTATGCATTAGAAACTACTGGTGTTCCAGAAGTAATATTAGCCGGCATTCGCTCTTTACGTGTAAAAGGTGAAATCGCTGCTGTAGCTGTTGGTACACGTGATTTAGCATTAAACGTGTTCACAGACATCGTTGGTCCTGCAAAAACTTTAAAAGGTGTTATTGAAGGAGACGCAGTACCACAATTAATCATTCCAAAATTAGTTCAATTCTTTAAAAATGGTCAATTCCCGGTAGATAAACTGGTGAAATTTTATGAATTCAATCAAATTGAACAAGCATTTGCAGATTCTAAAAATGGTTCAACGATTAAACCTATTTTAATTTTAGACAAAACGTATAAAGCTTAAAAGAATATTTTAAAATGACTGGTGAATATTTCATTTACCAGTCATTTTTTTATATTACTTTTCGCATGGAAACAGTTTGTATTTTTTGTCCCAAAATATTTGGAATCGTTTCCTCTGCTACTATTTCAAATCCAAGTTGACGGTACAATTGAATATTCCCTTCCTCACTGCTTCGAACTTTGCAAGTGACTTGACGCTTCCCTTCCATTTTGGCTTGCGTTTCAATAAAGCGAACAAACTGCTCGGCATATCCGTGTCCTTGCATAGATGGAATAACTGAAAGACGGGAAAAATAGAGCCCATCGTCTTGAGAGTCAATTTTCACAATAGCGATTAGTTGCTCATCTATTTTCCCACCCCATACGCGAATCCCCTTTTGCAATTCCTTTTCAATCGTTTGTGGCGTTTCAACTAACGCACTCGATGGAATTGGATCTTCCTTATAATGTTCAAAAGCTAAATGCATTACTTGGCAAATATTCTCTGCATTTTCACACTGCTCAATGATTATCAAAATCCCCCTTTTGTGTATAATTAATTATTTAACTTTATAATAATACGGATAATTCCAAACAACAAGATTTCATCCGTAGTATTAGTGCACTTATATTTAAGAAATAAACATCCCTTTCACACCAAATTATGACTAATACCGTTACTAAGTACGGGAGCACGAAGCCGTTCTACGCTAGTACTTGTGGTATATTAGACAGTAAATAAAGAAATAAAGGAGTTCGAATATATGGCAAAAAGTGTCGTTATTGCGGAAAAACCGTCAGTAGCACGTGATATAGCAAATGTATTGAAATGTACGAAAAAAGGAAATGGTTACTTAGAAGGCGACAAATATATTGTGACATGGGCGCTCGGGCATTTAGTGACGTTAGCCGATCCCGAAACGTATGATGTGAAATATAAAACATGGAATTTAGAAGACCTACCAATGTTACCTGAACGTATGAAATTGGTTGTAATGAAGCAAACAGGTAAACAATATAATGCCGTGAAAGCTCAGTTAACACGTAATGATGTTAATGAAATTATTGTGGCAACTGACGCTGGTCGCGAAGGTGAACTCGTAGCACGTTGGATTATTGAAAAAGCTAATGTGAAAAAACCGATTAAACGTTTATGGATTTCATCTGTAACAGACAAAGCAATTAAAGACGGTTTCGCGAACTTGAAGCCCGGTAAAAATTATGAAAATCTATATGCCGCAGCAGTTGCGCGCTCAGAAGCAGACTGGTATATCGGCTTAAACGCAACACGCGCATTAACGACTCGTCACAATGCACAACTAAACTGTGGACGTGTACAAACTCCAACCGTTGCGATTATTGCAACTCGTGAAGATGAAATTAAACATTTCAAAGCACAAACGTATTACGGCATTGAAGCACAAACAACGGATCAATTAAAGCTTACTTGGCAAGACGCAAAAGGCAATTCACGTAGTTTCGATAAAGAAAAAATCGATGCGATCGTCAAAAAATTAGGCAATGACAACGCAACCGTTATCGACATTGAAAAGAAACCAAAGAAAACGTTCGCACCTGGCCTATATGATTTAACTGAATTACAGCGTGATGCCAATAAAATCTTTGGTTACTCTGCAAAAGAGACTTTAAATTATATGCAAAAACTGTATGAGCAACACAAAGTACTAACTTACCCTCGTACAGATTCGCGTTTCATTTCATCTGACATTGTCGGCACACTTTCAGAACGCTTAAAAGCATGTGCAGTTGGTGAATATCGTCCATTAGCGAATAAAATTTTAAACAAACCAATTAAAACGTCTAAATCATTCGTTGATGATAGTAAAGTAAGTGATCACCATGCCATCATTCCGACTGAAGGCTATGTCAATTTCTCTGCAATGACGGACAAAGAACGTAAAATTTATGATTTAGTTGTGAAGCGTTTCTTAGCGGTGCTATTCCCTGCTTTTGAATATGAGCAGTTAACATTACGTGCCAAAATTGGTGAAGAACAATTTGTCGCGAAAGGCAAAACGATTTTAGCAAGTGGTTGGAAAGAAGTGTATGCAAACCGCTTTGAGGATGACGATTCAACCGATGATGTGAAGGAGCAATTATTACCTCGCATTGATAAAGGCGATACGTTAAACGTCAAAATAATTACGCAAACTTCAGGTCAAACGAAGCCACCTGCACGCTTTAATGAAGCAACATTACTTTCAGCGATGGAAAATCCAACGAAATATATGGAAACACAAAATAAGCAACTAGCGGATACATTAAAATCAACGGGTGGACTTGGCACGGTTGCAACGCGCGCTGATATTATTGATAAACTGTTCAATTCTTTCTTAATTGAAAAACGTGGGAAAGATATTCATATTACATCAAAAGGTCGCCAGCTACTCGATCTTGTACCAGATGAATTAAAATCACCGACAACAACAGCCGAATGGGAAATGAAACTAGAGCAAATTGCATCTGGAAAACTGAAAAAAGAAGCCTTCATTAACGAAATGAAACAACATACAAAAACAATTGTTGCTGAAATTAAAGCTAGCGACAAAAAATATAAACACGATAACATTTCCACAAAGTCTTGTCCTGATTGCGGCAAGCCAATGCTCGAAGTGAACGGAAAAAAAGGTAAAATGCTCGTGTGCCAAGACCGTGAATGTGGTCACCGTAAAAATGTGGCACGCGTTACAAATGCTCGCTGCCCACAATGTAAGAAAAAGCTAGAGCTACATGGTGAAGGTGATGGTCAAATTTTCGTATGTAAATGCGGTCACCGCGAAAAATTATCTGCATTCGAAGCTCGCCGCAAAAAAGAAGGCGGCGGTAAAGTAGATAAACGCGCTGTTCAGAATTATATGAAGCAACAAAATAAAGAGGAAGAACCGATCAATAATGCCTTTGCAGATTTATTAAAAGGATTTAAAGTAGATAAGTAAACTGGAAGAACCAAGGGGAATTCATCCCTTGGTTCTTCTTAAAAACAGAATATCCCATTTAATTTTTGAAGTAAATATTCACAAATTCGAGTATGAACTGACCGATATTTCAGTAAAAATACCCTATTAACTGTTTTTTCTGTCATTCCGATACAAACGTAATTATTATATTGTTCGCAACAAACCTTATCGTTACTGTGTTTCGAATAAATTAGCCCAATATTATATGAAAAAACAAAAAGTTCCACGTTTTCCCCGTAAATTATACTAGACAGTTGGATAATGTTGTTATACAATAAGGGTAATTAAATTGCTTAGCATGTAGACAATGAATTCACATATTAAAAAAGTGAACGTGTTCGCTCGCTTTTTTAATATGTGAATTTTTTTAATACACTAACAGTTTGATTAATTTAATTTTTTTGGAGGTTTTCTCTCATGCAACAAGGTACAGTAAAATGGTTTAACTCAGAAAAAGGTTTCGGTTTCATCGAAGTTGAAGGCGGAAACGACGTATTCGTACACTTCTCAGCTATCCAAGGCGAAGGATTCAAATCTTTAGACGAAGGTCAAAAAGTTGAATTCGAAGTTGAAGACGGCAACCGTGGTCCTCAAGCTACTAACGTAACAAAACTTTAATTTTCACTAATTAATAGTTAACATAGTTAGTTGCAAAAAAGGCACTCCCTCGTGGAGTGCCTTTTTTTGTTTTTTCTTCAAATACAATCCAAAATCATCCGCTCAGCGGAAATGCCATTTGAGCGGATTTTTACTTCGATTACAAATCCCATATTCATTCCGTTTCGTATGCTCTATTTGTACTGCTTAATAATAAAATAAAAAGTTATTTCTTTAAGCTTTGTTATGAAAGCTCTTCAAACTTTTTCCTTACCTTTTTTCGAAATTTAAAACCAAATCGATTAATATAAAGCTCATTTTTAGCAAGTAGTTTATAGGCATCTAAAATATTGGTTATATGGGTAAGAATATATGTACCCACTGCAATAAAACCAATACAAATCGGATAATATGGTATTAAAAAGCTATCGGAAATATACCCTTTCCTTTCTAATGCAATCGGTAATAATCCCATCACAAATAATCCGAAACCCAGCATCATAAATAATGTGTATTTTTTCTTCAAACGTCCATATCTATTACGAAGCTCTTGAAGATACTTTTCATCGAATAATAAAGGTTCCTGTTTAAGGATTTTATAATTTTCTTCTTCAAAAAACGATGTTGACGCAATGAATCCGATTCCTATAGTTGCCAAAATAAGCGTTGGGATTAAATAAATTGATGGTTCCTGGTTAAATGTAAAATAAGGGATAAAGGCTAAAGCAACAAAAAACAAACCGAATGCGAGGTACTTAGCTAACTTACGGGAATAATTCAAAAAGCCCTCTGCCATTTCTTTATTAACATAATATCCTAATTCTTTGTCATTTTTGGGTTCCACTGAATCCTTTAACAAATAGTCCATCGAAACCCCGAAGATACTTCCAATTAAAAGAATCTTTTCAGTTTCGGGAAACCCTTGACCGTTTTCCCATTTGCTAACAGCTTGCCTCGTCGTGTTTACTTTTTCAGCTAACGCCTCTTGAGAGAGCCCTTTTTCTTTTCTCAATTTAAAAAGCTTTTCACCAAATGTCATTTATTTAGATCCCCTCTCATTTTTCATTAATATAAAATTCCTTAGTATTGCGATTAGTTCTTCTAAAAAACAGTTAATATCTCCCCATGTATTAGTACAGTAAAATCCACTATCTACCAATAATAACCCGAAACATTACATCGTATAAAGCAGTTATTAATATATGGAATATTGAAAATACTACAACTACATTAAATAAAGGATTCTTATAAAAATTTAACCACTCTGTAAAAACACCTGTTTGAACTATCCAATTTCCAAAACTCCCTAAATTCCTAAAACTAAAATTAGTAAATAAAGATGTACCATCAAAAATTATAAAGACGATGTTAAGTATTAAGAAATATCCAATATGGATTATCCACTTTTTTATTAATCGATTCATCCTGTTAATCCTCTTTCATTAAGTGTATTCCAAAAGTATACAATTACGACGAGCGATAAATAGATAAAATACTAGCTATAAAATCACTTCGCTATAAAATTTAAATGGCGAACAAAACCGAAATATTATTATAAAATATTATAATGCAAGTAAATACCTAGTACTCCACCAAGAATTCCCCAAAAAACTATACTTATCGTATGCCAAATAATAACACTTCTTTTGCTTGCTCCTGCAGCTAATGAAGTGAAGGCAGCGATATGGGCAGAAACGACTAACGGAGCGATTAATGCAATTCCAGGAACACCATACTTATCGTACCTTTCTCTCGCTTTCGTTGCACGATTTTGAATAAATCCTTCTTTTTTAGATTTACCCTTGTGGATTTTCGTTAATAAAGCATTAAAAGGTAAAATAACAAGCAAAATTGAAAACCAGTTCCCTATCATGCTAATTAATACTGCAAAAATAATTGGAATTCCAATTAGCGAACCGACTACAGCGCCACCTGGAGATTCTACAAATGGAATAAATGATATAATGAAAACTCCAAAATATTGTAAGAATGAACTTAACTCAGATAATTGTCCAACAAATTCCTGTACAATTTGACGAAACATACAAAACTCCTCCTTATCAAAATAATTTCAGCTCATACATAGAAAAGGTAATAATTTTTATTTTCCACTCGCCCTAATTTGTGAAATGCCAAATATAATGAAAAATATGATGACCCCTATAAAAACAAGCAGATTGATTTTTGGTTCGCTAATTCTTGGAACGAAGTCTTGAAAAAGTTTCAAAAAGACTAATAATCCTACCATAAAAAAAATCTTGGTTATTGGTAATCGTTTCATTATTGCTCTCCTCACTGTTTAGTTTCAAAATTCCCCCTAAGTATGGGTTTCCTTTAAATTTGCCCCCTCCTCTCTTATGACTAACTAAATTTTAGATAAACGCTGCTCATTGTTCTACCATGCAGAGGTTGCACTTTGTCAACTTACCGTTGCAGTCTTGTTAAACGCTGTATTTTGCGTAAAATTTATCTTTATAATTTATTTCTTAAACTAGAGATTGTCGTTCTTTAAATACTCAGCAAGCTTTTCACGCATCATTCATTAGAAAGTGTATAGACGTTATTATTAATTCAACATTGTTTTTCAATATAAATAATCGCATAGCAGGCGCTATGCGATTATCGTATTTTTTGGATTGTTCAATTTTAAAGTTTGAGTAGCTAATTATTCATCTTTCGTACGTTTTTTAAAGAGCACAACTGAAATAAGTATCGCAACTACCGACCAAATAGACATGATCATAATCGGTGTTAGCAAACTCATCATAGAAGCTTGCTTAGACATTTCTTCTGCCAAGAATAAGAGCTGACTACTCGGTAGCCATTGGACGATTTGATACGCAATATGTGATTCCCCTAGCCCTAATGCAACTGGAGCAAAAGAGAAAATAAGCATGACCGGTAAAATTGCAAGTGACGCTTCCATAACCGTTTTTGTAAATAATCCACAAATTATCCCTAATGCAATATAAAGAACGGTAGATACTGCCAATCCTACTACAAGTACTGGTATGTTTTCTGGTATATAGCCTACTAAATACATTGATAATGCTAAAATAATTGCAGTTACTACAGATACGAGTACACTTTTTCCAAGTAAAATATCAGCGACAGAGGCTGGAGACATCATTAAGCTACGCAACGTATTGCGCTCTTTTTCTTCCGCAATTAAACAAGCTTGAATATAAGCTGTTACCATTGAAAATGTCATGTTAATAGGTAAATAATATGTCTGTATTGAATTAACTCCCATATTTCCATAAAAGAGAGCAAAAAATATAGGAACAAAGATTACGGAAGAAACGGCATAATTCCGTGAAAACTCCTTATAGTCCTTCATGAAAATGGCTTGGATTCTTTTAATTGAAATATTCATTATAAGTCACTCCCTGTTAATTGTACGAAAATGTCGCCTAGTGATGGTTCGTTCGTGTTAATTCGCTCTACTTGCTGCGTACTCATCCAGTTGAATAGTCTTTGCGCGTCTTCCTGGCCTTTAAGTAATACATGCTTCTCTCCATCCGTTAATTCGACCGTGAAAGAATGGTCACTGTATTTCTTTTTCAACATCGCTGGATCCCCGATTTCTCGAATTTCACCTTTATGCAAGAAAGCGACTCGATCACATAACGTTTCTGCTTCCGCCATATCATGCGTTGTTAAGAAAATTGTCGTACCTAGTTCGTTCAGCTTTCGCAACCCTTTATAAATATGCTGTGTATTGACTGGGTCTAATGCAGATGTTGGCTCATCTAAAAATAATAATTTTGGCTTATGCATGATCGTACGCGCTAAAATTACACGCTGCATCATCCCTTTAGACAAGTTATTCACTTTTTTCTTGCGCTCATTTTGTAAATTAACAAATTGCAATGCTTCATCTATTGCGCTTTTTGGTAGATCATATAAGTTACAGTATAGTAATAAATTTTCTTCTATAGATAAGCGTCCGTATAATCCACTGTTATCTGTAAGGATGCCAATCTTCTGTTTGTTTTTCGTTTGATTCATGTCCCCCGCATTTTGTTGAAATACGGAAGCTTTCCCAGATGAATGGGTTAGCTGTGCTGTTAAAATTTTAATCGTTGTTGTTTTCCCCGAACCACTTGGACCAAGAAAGCCGAATATTTCTCCTTTCTCTACAGAAAAAGAAACATCCTTTAACGCTTCTTCCTTCCCAAACTTCATTTGTAAATTTTGCACATCAATAATTTTCGACATGTGCACGCCCTCCTTCAATTCAGTTGTTACCTTAAATTTAAAGGAGTTTTATAGAAGGCGCAGTATATTTGGGGTGAATGGTTGTGTTTTTGTGTTGGTTGGCGTTATTTCCTGATGAATGGTACCGATTATTCCCCAGGAAATAGATTAAATTCCGACAATCTCCTTTAACTCTGCTAGCTTATTTCTTGAAAGTGGCACTTCTGCTTTCGTAAAGCTTTGCAAAGATAAGCTATAACTGTTACGTGTCCACGAAATAATCTCTCTTACCTTTTGTAAATTGACGATATAGGAGCGATGACATCTAAAAAAACCAAATGGCTTTAAGCGATTTTCTAAATCATTTAATGTTAATGTGCAAGGAAAAGCCTCTCCTCCCACATAAACAAAGACATCCCCTTCTATACTTTCTATATAATCAATTTCAGGTGGATTAAAGAGGATGATCTTCTCATCTTTCTTCGTTGGAATTTTTTCAATTTTTAACTGAACAGTATCTACTGGAGTCTGTTCATCTTTTTCTTCCTCCATATGTATAGGTTGCAAGCCTTGTTCATTCAACCTAAAAATTTCGCCACTCGAAATAATTAGGTCTTCTAAATTATTCGATAATAAAATAATTTGTTTTTCTTGTTTTTGTAGTAATGACAGTAAGTGCAAAATAATTTTACGTTCCGCTTGTTGCAAATTTTGAAAAGGTTCAACAAAGGCGATACATTGTTTTTGCTGTAAAAAAGGTTGAATATAGCTTAATAACCGCTTTTCATTTGAAGTTAACTCGCTTACTTTGTTTTTTAATTGCTGCTGAAGCCCGAATTCCTTCCAAAGTTGCTCTGCCGTCATATTTGAACCATATAGCATCGTGTAGTAACGAAATGTTTCTTCCACCGTTAGTCGATTATAGTGCCCATCTTCATGCGTATGTACATAAATGTTCTTTTCTTTTAAAAATTGTTGCTTTAAATAATTCAACTTTGTCACATCGCTATAAATAGCCGTTATTTTATTTTCAATTGTTAAATGCACCGCTGGAATTAATAGTTCCCCAGCTTCTGTGTAAGGTTTGAGTGAAATATCTATCAATTAGGTCTCTCCTTTTTCATGGGAATTCTGATAAAAATAGTATACTATAAAAAATTAACTTGCTTCACCAAATGTATTTGTACCGAAAGCGAAGCGGCAGGTACAGAATTCTTCTACTTCCCGGGGTAGGGGTTAAAACCCTTGCTGAATCAAGTTAAGCCCCAGCGGATGTCACAGATTTTTAAAGGAAGTTTTTCAAGCAAGCTCGAAAAACTCTGGACGCAATTACACCGAGGCGTAATTGATCAAATAAAAAAGCAAGTTCAAATCCTAAAGTTGGAAATAAACTCACTCTTTTATCTTATAAAATCTTCCCTAATCGTTTAATGCCTTCTTCAATCACTTCCGGTGTTGCATTTGTATAATTTAAACGCATTGTGTTGACACCTGTTTTATTTGTGTAAAATGGATCGCCTGGCACAAATGCTACTTTTTGATCCATCGCTTCTTGGAATTTATCAAGAGCGGATGCACCATTTTCCATCGTTACCCATATAAACATCCCACCCTCTGGCTTTGTGTACGTTACATGTGGCGGGAAATACTTTTCCATAGCAGCAAGCATGGCGTCTGATTGTTTTTTATATAGTGCCTTAATCTTTTCTACATGCTCTTCATATGCATTATTCGCTAAATAATCATGTAAAATGTATTGTGCAAAAATATTCGTATGCAGATCAGATGCCTGTTTCGCTGTTTCGATATGGCCTAACAGCTCCTGATTTTTCGTTAAAATATAACCTAAACGCATACCCGGTGTCACAGTTTTTGAAAATGAACCAAGCAAGACGCTATTTTCCATTTTCCCCGCCGCAATATATGGCAGATGCTCCCCTGTAAAACGCAATTCGCCGTATGGATCATCCTCGATAAAAATAACATCCTCATTCTTTACCGCGTCACATACTTCTTCACGACGTTCTTTTGTATACGTTAAACCAGTTGGATTTTGGAAATTTGGCACAGTATAAACCATTTTCACATTGGGCTTTTTTATTGCTTCCTTTAGTTCCGCAACATTCATGCCCTCTTGTTCTAACGGCACCGGGTGGAATGTTGGTTCACGCAATGTGAATGCTTGAATCGCACCTAAATAACCTGGCTCCTCAATGATAACGCCATCGCCCTTATTTAATAATACTTTCGAAATCAGCTCTAATGCCTGCTGAGAACCTGTCGTAATGAAAACATCTTCTGGTTTAAAATCTAGTCCTGGCTGCTTTTGATTATATTTATTCGCAATATACTGGCGCAATGGTAAATAGCCTTGCGTCGTCGAATATTGAAATAATTTCGCACCATTTTCATCAATCGCATGTGCAACAGATGTTTTTATTTGCTCGATTGGAAATGAAATTGGATTTGGTAAGCCACCTGCAAATGAAATGACATCTTTCGCATCGGTCACCTTTAAAATATTTCGAATGAATGATGATGGCGTGTTTAAAATACTATCAGAATATTGCATACGTTTAACGCTTCCTCTTTTTTGTAATTTTCAAAATTTTATCACTTTCTTGAATTCGTTACAAGTACGTTTTGAAAGTAAAGTAAACTCGGGCAATAATGAGTAAATTAATCAACAATCCTGTCTAGCTAAATCGTTTGCACTTCTTTGCAGTAATGATGCGGCGCAATTTGTGCGAGCGCTTTTGGTAATTGTCCGCGCGTTAAAAGGAATAGTTTTCTCGTTGCACGTGAAGCGATCGTATAGAGAAGAAAAGCGTCCATCTCCTCCGCGTATACATTTGCATCGGCATCTGCTAACACTACTGTTGTAAACTCAAAGCCTTTCGCCATATAGCCTGGCATAATAAGAATTCCCTTCATATACACTTTTTGCTTTTCAGTCACAAGCTGTAATTCAGACACAAGTGGCTTCAATTCTTCATATAACTGTTCGCAAGCCATTTTATTTTTGCATAAAATGACAAAGCTATCTTCTTCCTTATGGTGCCCCACAATCAATTGTTGAATTGTATTTGGAGATTGCTGTGTTTCAATAATTTGTGGCTTATCTCCTGATACACCAAGTGAAAGCGTCGTTGTATTTTGTAATATCGCGCTCATAAAATCAGTAATTTCATTTGTAGAACGGTATGATTTATTAAGCTCTACTACTTTAAAGTGCCTTGAAATCGGCCCATCTAATGAATCTTTCATTTGCGGATGCACAATTTGATTGCGATCCCCAAGTAAAGTGTAATGCGCTTTCGGATGCATGACCTTGAGTGTAAGCAACTGTAAATAAGAGTAATCTTGTATTTCATCAATAACGATATGCTTAATGATGTTATTCGCATAAAGACCTTTCACAATCGATTGTAAATACATCATCGGTGCTAAATCTTCATAATAAAGCACGCGGTTTTTCAAGTTTTGTGCTGTGCGTGCCTGGATTGCCTGTGTGAATAATTGATCATTTTTATACGTGATGGATTGCAAATACATTTTATGAATATTCACAAAGCCAAGCTGCTCAATTGTTTGTTCGAGTCTGCCGAAACGTTTATTTAATTCATTATGTGCCTGCTGTTCCAGTTCTTTATCCGACCCGATATATGCGTTCACCGCACGTAATTCCTTCATGCGCAGTTTCAGTTCCTTATGCTTTCGTTCATTTAGCTTCGCGTGTAGCACTGTACGAATTTTTTTCAAACGGAAATCTAAATCAAGTTCGCCAAATTTCTCATAAAAAAGTTGTGATAACTTACGGGCTGAAATAAATACTTCCTCACCCATCTTCAAATTATAAAACGGGATTCCCGCCTTTTTAACACTTTCAATATAGTTAAGCAGCTGCTTCGTATAAAGATGTGAGCCTTTAAAAGCGTAATGCTCGCGTGCCTCTGCATCCGCTTTTTGCAAGCGTTCAATATTCTCATAATTCGTTTCGCATTTATATTGCGTCAATTTTAAATCGCGAAGTAAACGGAAATAGGTCGTATGCTGTACATTTTCCTCACCTAATTCTGGCAGTACATTCGAAATATAATCATTGAATAAATCCGACGGCGAAATAAGTAAAATACTACGCGCGTTCATCGTTTGGCGATATTCATAAAGTAAAAATGCGATTCGTTGCATGGCTACCGATGTTTTTCCACTACCTGGAGGACCAAGCACAATTAAATTATCTTTATTAGATGAACGAATGACGGCATTTTGATCGCTTTGAATCGTTGCCACAATCGATTTCATTTTTTCCTTTGCGGTATCCGAAAGCAAACCTTGTAACACTTCATCTCCAATATAAATATCCGCGTCGAATAATTGAATTAATTGGTCGTATGTTACTTTATATTGGCGTCTTCCTTCTATTGTAACGTCAATATATTCGCCATCCGGTATTTGATAACGAGAAGGTCCTACTTTATTTTCGTAAAATAGACTAGAAATCGGTGCGCGCCAATCAAAAATGAGCATATCATCCGATACTGGCTCACGAAATGTGGAAAGCCCGATATACAAATGTTCCTGCTCGCCCAGTTCATTTTTTATAGAAATTCGTCCAAAGTAAGGACTTTTATATAAGATTTTAGATTTTGCTAATTGCTCATTCACATTTAAATATTCTCGTTCACGTAGCTGCATCGTTTGCAACATTTGTGAAAATTGAATCGCATTCTCCCCAGAAACATCATTAAATTCAGATGAAGCAAATGTACGCTCTTCGACAATTTCACCTTTTTGTTTTTTCAGTTGAACTGTTAATGCCGCGATATGCATTTTAAGGAGTTCACTAATTGTTGATAAATGTGTCTGCTCCTGCTGCCAAATATTTTGTTCCATTTTTTGGCCCCCTTAACTTTTGAAACTGCTTATTTTATTTACACAAAATCTAATGCTACCTCAAATTGCTTTGCGATTCAATCAACAGATGATCTTTACCTTGTGCATTAAAATCATTTTTTTTATGTTTTTTATGTGATTTTCACATCCCTATATGATTCCCAAATTTCCATTGTGATGCGAACCTCATGTAGTATAGACACATTTTCTTCATATTTCTTTATTTTTGGTGAAACACAATTTTTTATTTTAAATTGATTCATTCGTACCGATTTTAAAAAGCAATTTATTATTTTCAATTAGCTCAGCGAAATGAATAATTGAAACTTTCTTTCATGTAAATGGTTGATTTTTATAGTTTTTTTCATCGCTTCCATCTCTCAGTTTTTTTAATCGATCCAAAAAAACTATTCCCTCTATATAAAACAAGTTATTTTCTTGTTAATCCCTATAAATTCACTCTTCTTTAACGAGCTATATTTTGCTATATGTAAGTATTTCTGTAACAATTTCGCTACATTCCCTTCATACGAACTCTATCTTCGCACGGTATTATGAAGATGAAATTCATAATACCAAAGGAGCATTTTCATATGAAAAAGGTGATAATTTTTGAAGTACAAGGTGGAAGTGATAAAGGTTCTAATGGTTATCGTAACGATACGATGCCAATGGTGGAGGCGCTCAAACAGCGAGAACAAGATGCAGAAGTGATATTTTTTGAATTAGAAAACCGCGATGCCATTTTTAACTATGTAAAAGAGCATGCAGTTGCTTATGTGTCACGTATTAATCCTGGGAACTTGAAGCATGAAACCGCGTATTTCGAAATGCTTCGTGAATTATGTAATGAAGGTGTAATTGGTATGCCTCATCCAGATGCGATGATTAGCTACGGCGCAAAGGACGCGTTAGTCAAACTGCGTCATACCGCTCTTGTGCCTGAAGATACATTTGCCTACTACACAACAGAAAGTTTTAAAGCAAACTTCCCCAAAGCACTTGCTACTGGTGAACGTGTATTAAAACAAAATCGCGGCTCGACAGGTGAAGGGATTTGGCGTGTGCAATTAGTCGATGCGCTTGCAGAAAGTGCTAGTGAGGTGCCTTTAACAGCTCAAATAAAATGTACCGAAGCAAAGGATAATCATGTTGAATTTTATACGCTTGAGCATTTTATGGCGTTTTGTGAGCAATACATCGTCGGTGAAAATGGAATGCTTATCGATATGAAATTCCTGCCACGAATTAAAGAAGGAGAAATTCGTTTATTTATGCTACGCGACAAGCCAATTAATGTCGTACATAAAAAACCAGCAGAGGGTGCAGATGCTTTTAGCGCTACTTTATTTTCTGGTGCACAATATCGTTACGATCATCCTGAACAATGGACGACACTTGTAAATCGTTTTTTAGGTCAACTAAATGAAATAAAGACACTACTTGGCGGGCATGATTTGCCATTAATTTGGACAGCCGATTTTATTTTAGATATAGATGAAAATGGGGATGACACATATATTTTAGGTGAAATGAATTGTTCATGTGTCGGCTTTACTTCCGAACTTGAACTTGCACATGATGTTGCAGAAGATATTTTAGCTTGTCTTCGCGAAAAAATGCCTCATATTAGCTAAACAAACATGCTTTTTCACATTCAAAAATCCTGCCCTCCTTTATTAAAGGGGATGCAGGATTTTTTTCATTTATGAAATTGCCTATTGCATATCAACTGGTTGCTTCGCTAAAGTTTTGCTTACTTCGCAATAGTGAACGAATACACGCGCAAGTTCACGTAAACGGTTGTGCACATCTTCATCGATAATTTTATTGTCCCCGTCAAAATGATCGGCATGTGTGTACACGTAGTTTGGTGTTACTAAACAGCGGAAATAATCAAGTATCGGGCGCAATTGATTTTCTAATACTAAATGATGTTGATATGTACCACCATTTCCAATAATCGCGGCAGGCTTATAGCGCAACGCTTTTGGCGGAATCATATCGAAAGCATTTTTTAAAACACCCGGGATTGATGCTTGGAAAATAGGAGAAGCAAAAATATAACCTTCTGCATCCTCAAATTTTTGAATCATCCCTTTCATATCCTCATTAAGTGGACTACCATCTAAAATTTGGTGCTTTAAATTAGCAAAGTATAATATCTCCAGTTCTAACTCTGGATTAATTTCTTTAATATATTGTTGAACCTGCTCTAAAAGAACGCCGGTTTTGCGACCAAAAATGGTTCCATCGACAAGTAAGATTTTCATGTAAGTTCCTCCATCTAACTAATATCTATACCGTATTATATCAGATGGATCGAACCGATTAATAGGTTACCGCTTAAGAAACCTAAATTTCAGTCTTTTGTCGGACTATTTTACAATAGTATTTCAATCGTCAGTTTTTTGGGATGATATTTGGGATTTATCCGTCTGTGCTACATTTTAAAACCTAATCGATTATTCCCCACGCCCTCGTTCTACTTCTTTTATTTTACTGCGATCAATTATGACTTCTTTATCAACAGGTGGAAGCTCCTCGTCTTTATATTTATCCCAATTAAACAACTTTTCAGCCGAAGCCTCATCCCCCATTTTCACTTCAACTGGCATTTGCATAGCAGTTAATTGGTCGGATGTATAAATCGTTACGCTTTGCTTCTCACCATTCAATGCAATATTCAACATCGCAAGTGCAATTTGATTGGCGGGGATGGACCTGAATTTCGCCATCGGTCCGACTAATAACGGGTTCATTATTTTCATCACTTTCGCTCCAATTGATTCACCTAAACGAAATTCTTGGCGGTCTCCTATTATTAACGATGGACGGACAATGGATAGCTGCGGGAAATTCATTGCGATTAATTCCTTCTCTAATTTTCCTTTGACGCGGCTATAATTGGCCATTGCCTTATCGTTTGCACCCATTGCCGAAATGACAATAAAGTGCGCAACTCCATAATTTTTAGCGAGTGCAGCAATGGATAGAGGGTATTCAAAATCTACCTTTTCAAATTCGGATTGGGACCCTGCTTTTTTGATTGTTGTTCCTAAACAACAAAATATTTCGTGGGCAAATTCCATATCTTGATCGGCAATTTGATCAAATTCGCGAATTTTCACATTGAGCTTTGGGTGTGTAAAATTAAGTTTTCTTCTCGAAATTACATTCACCGCAATATATTTTTCACTCTCACACAATAACTTTACAAGCGAGGAGCCAACTAATCCTGTTGCACCTACCACTAAGGCTGAACGCATTCCTGTCATTCATTTCATCCTCCCATTACTACCCGAAAAATTGAATTTATCGTTTTATCTATTTCTATTTATACATACTTTCGGTAATTTCACCATATTTTATAGGGAATGTGGAAAGGATGGGATTGTGTTGCAAAAAAAGAAGATTGTATTTATTGTGGAGCAATGTGATATAAAGGGCACATATCCGTTTGAGCGCGCAGCTACTTTAGCTCAGTTATTACAGGAGCAAGGCGAAACGGTTTATTTATTTATTCGTACGGACAATACACGTTTAATAGATAAGCTAACAAAGACGGATTTGAATGTACTCCTCTTTGAAAAGCCGCAAGAACTAAAAAGTCACTTACGAAATTTAGAACCACATCTGGTCGTTCATGATGGAAAAGATACAAATGCCGAACAAATTGAGCTCATTCGTCCATTTTGTACAACCTTTGTTCATTTTGATGATTTTGGTCATGGCGCACAGCTAATTGATTGTAATATTATTGCGCTCTTTGAGGAGTCCCATGAACAACCTCTTGCGAATGAATTGGTGGGAAGCTACGCATTTGCTGTAACGAAAGAGCTGGAAATGGTCGCAAGTCATATTATCGATACTGGGGATATTTCTATCAAGCAAGATTTACCGCATATTGTCGTCGCTTTTGAAGATGGCGATGCGAATAATTTAACGTACCGCACCTTACGTCACTTAACGCAATTGCATATTCCGTTAAAAATCTCAGTGGCGATTGATGAAGACTATGCGCATAATGTAGAGGATTTGCAAATGATGGCATTAAGCAGACGCAATACTGAAATCGTTCGCCGTCCAGATGCCCTTCTCCACCTTATGTCAGATGCAAATTTAATCATTTGTAGCGCAAACTATACGCCATATAAAGTGGCCGCAGCTGGTATTCCTTGCATTACTACTGCTCAGCATGAAAATGAGCTAAATTATGCATTTTCTCGTGAGGCAAACGGATTTATTCATATAGGTCTTGGTCGAAAAATGAAGCAATCAATCATCCAAAATGCGGTGATGGAGCTGTTACTGCATGAGCATCGTCGTGAACGAGCTGTCAAAAAGCAACGCGCGCTCGATATTTTAACAAACAATGAAATTTTACAAACACTACTGCTAGACTTAGCTTATTCACGTCATAATATTGCCCATATTTAGCCGATTAAAATGATGCAACATTTATCCTAAATATTACTCCACTCAAAATAATTTAAGCATTTCCTGGACGACAAAAAAATCAATCGTATGATACAATATATTCAGATTAACTTACCTCAGTGGGGGGACATCCCCCCACTGAGGTAAGTTAAAGCACTAGCGGATGTCACAGATTTTTGATTCGAAAAGGAGTAATTATTATGCCAACGAAAAGCCAATTACAGCAAGAAATCGCTGAATTAAAGATGGACTATATTAACCTTCAAGGCGATATGGAAAAATTAGAATCAGTAGGTCATGCGGAATCAGTACAAAAGGCGCTCAATCGTCTTGAAAATATGGAAGTACAGCTTGCAGAACTAAATAAACAGCTCGCAGCATTGTAAGTAGCTTGCGAGTTTTTTTAATTCCATTTAGTAGATATACTTTCTGAATATAAACTGCTAAAAAAACATCTCATATTTACTAAATAAAATTTCAAAATCAATCGGAGGATTATATATGGCAATATTAACAGTGGAAAATTTAGGACACTCATTCGGTGACCGTACGTTATTTAAAGATGTTTCTTTCCGTCTTGTTGAAGGCGATCACATCGGACTTGTCGGTGCAAATGGTGTTGGTAAATCGACACTTATGAGCATTATTACAGGTCAAGCAATCCATGATACAGGAAAAGTCGAATGGCTACCCGGCACACATTACGGCTATTTAGATCAGCATACACTTTTAACAGCTGGTCGCTCGATGCGTGATACATTGCGTGATGCGTTTTTACCACTATATAAAAAAGAAGAAGAATTAAATGAAATTACGATGCAAATGGCCGATCCAGATGCAGATTTAGAAAAGTTATTAGAAGATATGGCGGAAATTCAAGATGCATTAGACGCTGGTGACTTTTACACGCTTGATATGAAAATCGATGAAATTGCACGTGGTTTAGGTTTAGATGCAATCGGTTTGGAGCGCGATGTGGCAGCTCTTTCTGGTGGTCAGCGTACAAAAGTTTTACTTGCAAAACTGTTACTTGAAAAACCAAGAGTATTATTACTCGATGAGCCGACCAACTATTTAGATGAAGAGCACATCACATGGCTAAAAATGTATTTGAAAAACTATCCGTATGCATTTTTATTAATTTCACATGACACAGAATTTATGAATGATGTGGTAGATGTCATTTTACATTTAGAATTCACGAAAATGACGCGCTATACTGCGACTTACGAGAAATTCACTGAACTTGCGGAAATTAACAAGCGCCAACATATTGATGCGTATGAAAAGCAACAAGATTTCATTAAACAGCAGCAAGATTTCATCGCAAAAAATAAAGCCCGCTATTCAACGAGTGGCCGTGCAAAATCACGTGCTAAGCAGCTGGATCGTTTGGAGCGTATTGATCGTCCAGAATCTACGGTAAAGCCTGAATTCCAGTTTAAAGAGGCACGTACACCAGGGCGTTACATTGTGGAAGCTGAAAACTTAGTCATTGGTTATGACAAGGAAAAACCACTCCTTCCACCGCTAACATTCCAAATTGAGCGCGGCGAGAAAATTGCCCTTGTTGGTATGAATGGTGTTGGTAAATCAACACTATTAAAAACAATGCTTGGTAAAGTACAACCACTGGGTGGAAAAGTGATTTTAGGAGATTATTTATCCCCTTCTTACTTTGAACAAGAAGTAAAAGCAGATAAAATTACGCCGATTGATGATGTGTGGAATGCGTTTCCTTCGATGGAGCAAGCGCAAGTACGTGCAGCATTAGCAAAAGCCGGATTGAAAACGGACCACATTACACGTCCATTAAATTCCCTTTCTGGTGGCGAACAAGCAAAAGTACGTTTATGTAAGCTTTTGATGGACCCAGCAAACTGGTTACTATTTGACGAGCCTACGAACCACTTAGATATCGATGCAAAAGAAGAACTAAAGCGTGCAATGAAAGAGTTCAAAGGCACAATTGTACTCGTATCACATGAGCCTGAATTTTATGAAGGTCTTGTGACAAAAGTTTGGAATGTACAAGACTGGTTCACAACAGGCGATACAAAAGAATTACAATAAAGAACAAAGCGCTAGCGCGGCTTTGGTGCATGTCCCGGGTATAATGCTGCGCCCGGGGCTTTTTTCGTCCACTGTTCATCTCCGTTTTAAATTGGTTTACTCCTCACGACTACGGTAGACCAAAACTTTTTACTTTCCTACTTAGCAAACAAATATGCTAGTGTTTTTGGATACGACCCAGGTGAAATGGTTCGCCTGGGTCTTTATCTTTGTCGATTTTGTTTCCTAACCGCTTAAATTTAGCAAATTTACAAATCTGTAATATAAAATTCCGAAACTTTTTCCTACATTAAACGTATAAATTTATAGGACGATGGGTAAATATTAGTAAGGTATAACTCTCACAAAAATATCGCGAGTTACTCTCCCCTTTTATGTGGAACTTCTAATAAGATATATCACCTTATCCACTAGGAAATTTATACAAATAAGTATTGCATTCAAATTATCTTAGCAGTAAGATATATATACAAGTATCTTACCACTAAGCTATTACCAAATGAATATGGGAAAGCGAGGAAATTATTATGACAGTAACAATTTATACACAATCAAGTTGCTCTTCTTCACGAAAGGCATTGAAATGGTTAAATGAAAATAACATCTCCTATTCAGAAAAACGTACAACATCTCAACCTCTCACTTTAGCAGAGTTTAAACATATTTTAAGTATGACTGAAGACGGTACCGATGAAATTATCGCAACAAACTCAAATGACTTTAAAAATCTTGCAATTGATATCGATCAGTTATCCATTCAAGAACTATATAATTTAATTCAGCAGCATCCTCGTATGTTGCGCAGTCCTATTTTACTTGATGAAAAGCGCATTCAAATCGGCTATAACGAAATGGATATTCGCCGCTTCATCCCACGTAAGGTTCGCGCATTTGAGTTAAATGCCTTGCAAGAGCTGGCTGTAGATTAGTGGTACTATGTGGAGTTGACAATGAATGAGTGAGTTTAAACGCGAGCAATTAGCTATACTTTTTGAGACAATGACTTCTCTGGAGCGCAAAATTGCGAATGAATGGAATAATCATAATGAGCTAGGATTTTCGAAATCTCATATTTTAATTTTAGACTTTTTAGCAACAGAGGGACCGAAACGCCCTTCTGCCATTGCGGAAAAGTTGAAAGTGACAACAGGTGGCGTGACTGTTTTAACGACAAAACTACTCAATGCAGGCTTTATCGAAAAAACACAAAACGAAACAGATCGCCGCGCTTCGCAAATTCATATTACTGAATCAGGCTTGGAAATATTAGCGCGTTCTCGTCAACATGTTGAAACACTATTTGAGCACATTTTCGGCATGTTAACTACAGATGAAATTAAAACACTCCACTCAATTTTTGATAAGTGCATGAAAATATAATCATTGGGGTCAAGCCTATCTTATGTGTTTGCCCGACAAAAAGTCAGTGACAAATGGTCAGTGACTTTTTTGTTAGACTTAAATTTTGAAAGTAACACCTAAATCTGTTCTTGCAATATATATAGTCATTTTGGTATGAAAGTGGATTGGGGTATTTTGGTGTGGTGGCGATATTGACCAGTAAAACATGGTTTGGCTATTAACTGCATCACTTTGGCTTATAATGGATGTTTTTCGGCTATTAACGCTAGAAAAGTGGCTAATATTAACGGATTTATGGCTAATAAAGCGAATAAGTTGGCTAATAAATGAAATTCATATAAGAAACAGATGATGGCCAACATCCCTATTAGAAAAATCACTTCTATAGTAGGCTATTTTATATAAACAAGCGTATGCTTTGGTGGAGAGTCTTAATTTTCACGAAAAAAAACACCACTCTCTAAAGAATGGCGTTGAACAGTTATGCTGGTAATAATGTATCTGCAAGGTCGACATCTGATAGTAAAATTTCTTTTAATCGCGCTTTTGCACGGAATAGGCGTGATTTTACTGTGCCAATTGATACTTTCATTAAATCTGAAATTTCGGCAAGCGAAAACTGATCTACATAGAAATACCACAGTGTTTTTTGATAAATTCCATCAAGTTGCCCCATTTTTTCTTGGACAATTTTTGTGATTTCCGTCTTTTCTATTTTTTCTTCAGTTGAAATCTCATTATTGGGAACCAAATCTAAAATCGGTACGTCTAATTGTTCAGGTTGATTCATCATATATTTGCTACGTCGAACATTTTTGCGATAGCGGTCGCGGAATGTGTTCATCGTAATCGTTGTAAGCCATGCCTTAACATGGTCAACACCTGCTACTGATGCTTCGTAGCGAATAACCTTTACCCAAACTTCTTGCATTAAATCTTCTGCCTCACCTTGGTTACGTGTTAATTTTAAGCATAGGTGATAAATATAGCGGTTGTATTCATCGTAAATGTTTGTTAATAATTCATTCATTTTAAGTTCCTCCAATAGATTGTAATTTATATGAGTTAATTAATGTTTATATTCATGAAGCGCTGTACTTCTTAACCCTATTTTGCCAAATTTATGGCTTACACTCTATCGGATTGGCTTTCAATTTCCTTACAATACTGTAAGTTTGGATGTAATCATTTGCACTATTTGAGTGGAGGTCACCCTAATTGAGACGAGAGCTCATTGACCAACACCTTGAACTCCCCTACCCTACAACGTTTCCCTTACATAATAAAACAATTCATTCATCTTCCTAAAATCCTTTTCAAAATTCGGTTGAATTGTGCTAATTTGCGCGAGTTTACGCTGCTTTAAATAATCGCTCGCACCATGCAATAAATAGCCATTCAGCTCGCATATTGCAGTGATTTCCGCCATTTTTTCATGCTGCATAGTCGCAATCATCGGGTAAGTCTCCCCTACTAATACATTCGCAAATTGAGAAGTCCTTACACTTTCCATGCGCTTTTGTAATAAATCAAATCGGTGTGGGTAAGCAGTGAGCGCTTCATTGACAGCCATGACGAAATTATGCGGCAAGGTATACGGAATTTCCTTCTCAATATAATAAGGTAAATTTAAATACATCGGTGCATTGCTATCTTTCGGCGCTTCCTTACAAAAAACAAAGGATAGTCCTGCAACTGTGCCCAGTGCTTTTCCACTAACAGCTGTTGCATAGTGAAGCCCCTCCATCGAAAACGGCATGGCCCCGAATGAGCTAATGCAATCTGCACAAAGCTTGACTTTATTACGATGACACAGCTCGATTAAGTGCTCGAGCGGATTTAATGTGCTGTTTGATGTTTCCCCATGCACAAAAAGCACATAATGATACGTTTGCTGTTGTAGTTTTTGTTCAATTTGATCCAGTTGGAATGGTTGTCCCCATCCAAAATCCATACTTTCTACTTGTAAGCCCCACTGCTTTGCTTGATTTGCCAAGCGATTGCCAAACTCTCCATTTACTAAAATAAGCCCCTGTTGCTCGTTAAATTCACTCTTCAGCTGACCAAGCATCGCCTCATTTGCTAATGTGCCTGTCCCTACTAACGGAATGACAACGTTTGTTTGTGCCAAATTTAGCAATTGCGTTTTCATTTGTGTAAGGTCTTGCTGAAACTTTTCTGAACGATGCGATAATGTGGAATGTTCCAGTCGCTTCTCAAGTGCCACGGGTCCTGGATAAAAGATATTATTTTGCTCACGTAATCGCTCACGAAACCCCCTACTCGCCTCCCGTGTTAATACCATTGGCAAATACAATGCCTCCTCTGTACCAACAGGTGGTGCGAATTGACGGAAGCCCATTTGTGTATACAACTTTTCCTCACGCACAGTACCTGAAATAACACATGCGCTATATCCTTTATCATAGGAATAACGGTAAATCGCGGTTGCCAACTTTGTAAAAACGCGTCCATTACGATGTGCTTTTTTCACTGCGAGCAAGCGAAGTTCGCATAAATACTGGCACAAATCTACATCTAAATGCTGATCAACGTTTCCTATCTTTTGATCCAATGAAAACGGGCGAACATCTCGAAACGCGACCATCCCAACGAGTTCTGTATTTTTATAAACAATGAGATACACATTTTCTTCATGAAATTTATCGACTAACCGACGCGTTGGATTTGGTTTATGTTGCGGAATCTCCTCGACGAACGTTTCATAATTTAATGCAGCAATCGCGTCAAATTCTGCTTCTGTTGTTGCAATTTTACTCCAATACATCCGGCTTCATCCTCTCTAGTATATTTTTGCGTTGCATCCATATGACAAGAAGAAGTGCCACACTCATGACCCATCCTGCTTCAAAATAACTACTAACCAAAATTCCATATAGGATAAAACCATTCAACATACTTAATGTTGCACTTTTTGTAATAGGTATACTAATTAGAAATCCCAATATAAATCCAATAAAGTGAACGGGTGAAAAGATCACCATTGCCCCAATGATTGTTGCAACCCCTTTTCCCCCTTTTCCTTTATTCCAAAACGGATACAGATGACCGAGCACAACCGCAATAACTGCAAGAGCAATCGCCAATTCAGGTAGTTCCAACATTCGTCCAATGAGCACAACGAATAAGCCTTTTAATCCATCACTAATTGCAACAATCACAAAGGCTGATTTTCCAAGCGTTCTTCCCGCATTGCGCGCCCCTAAATTGCCACTGTTTTCATTTTGTAAGTTGACCCCTTTTAGCTTTGCAACAATTGCGGCAGTAAGTACGGAGCCAAGGAAGTAACTTGCGATGACATATAAATAAACCATATATGCGCCCCCTTTACATTAATTGTATACATAAATGGATATGGATTTCCAACTTTTTCAGTAATGACCGTGCGATTACTTGAAACATTAAGTCAACATTGAAATTCATTCAATAATTATTACGCAACTGCATTGCGAAACAATTTCTTATGCTATACTATTTCCAATACCGAAATAAAAGGAGGCCCTTTTAATGAGCCATTTGGAAAAATTAGATGCATACTTTACAGAAAATCGTGACAAACATTTAGCTGAGTTGAATGAATTTTTACGTATTCCAAGTATTTCTGCCTTATCGGAACATAAAGAAGACATGCGCACGGCTGCCAATTGGTTAGCAGATGCACTGAAAAAACTAAATATTGAAAACGTTGCTGTTGAAGAAACAGCGGGGCATCCAGTTGTTTACGGCGAGTGGCTACATGCAAAAGATAAGCCAACTGTTCTCTTTTACGGACATTATGATGTACAGCCTGTTGATCCATTAAATTTATGGGATTCTCCCCCATTCGAGCCAGAAATCCGTGACAATAAATTATTTGCGCGCGGCTCTTCAGATGATAAAGGACAAGTTTTCATGCATTTAAAAATGATTGAAGCGTTATTCGCAACAGAGGGCACATTGCCAGTGAATGTGAAATTCATTTATGAAGGCGAAGAAGAAATCGGTAGTCCTTCTCTACCAAAATATACAGAAGACAATAAAGAAAAATTAGCAGCAGACTTAATTGTAATTTCAGATACAGGGCTTTATGCAAAAGGTAAGCCTGCCGTTTGCTACGGTTTACGTGGTTTAACAGGCGTGCAAATTGATATTCGCGGGGCTAAAGGTGACTTACACTCAGGTCTTTACGGTGGCGGCGTGCAAAATGCCATTCATGCACTGACTGAAATTTTAGCATCCTTCCGTGATGAGCATGGTACGATTCAAGTAGAAGGCTTCTATGATAAGGTACTTCCCCTATCAGAAGAAGAACGCCAAGCTTACCGTGACTTAAACTTTGATGAAGCCGCATTAAAAGAAGAAGTTGGCGTGCAGGAGTTATTCGGCGAGGCTGGTTATTCTTACTTAGAGCAAACATGGGCACGTCCAACATTAGAAATTAACGGCGTATTCGGTGGCTTCTCAGGTGAAGGGATTAAAACGGTTTTACCAGCAGAAGCCGGTGCGAAAATCACTTGTCGTCTTGTGCCAAATCAAGATCCAGAAGAAATTGTGGCACTTTTAAGAGCACATATTGAAAAGCATAAGCCAGTTGGTGTGGACGTTGTCATTTCTGAATTCGACAAAGGAAAACCATACTTAACACCTTTTGACCACCCACTTATTCAAGCAGCCGGTCGCTCATACGAGAAGGTTTATAATGTTCCGACTGCTTATACACGCGGTGGCGGCTCGATTCCAATCGTTGCAGCGTTTGATGAAATTTTAAACTTACCTGTTGTATTAATGGGCTTCGGTCTTTCGAGTGAAAACTTCCATGCACCAAACGAGCACTTCCATTTAGAAAACTTCGACCAAGGCTTACGCGTACTTGGCGATTACATGTTTGAAGTCGCTTCGGCGAAATTATAAAACACAGCTCGGAATTGTGAAATGCAATTCCGAGTTTTTTTGCACAAAAAAACTCCAATGCCACTGATGCATTGGAGTTTAGTTACCTTTTTTTGCAATTAAATATATAAACATTAGGGGAGGTTATATAAGTTGTCGAACATAGCATTTAAGGTTCATTGAGCTTAACTTATCATTATTAATGAAAGAGTAAGTTTGTCATAAAGCTGTTTCTTTAAGACTTATTTATCATAACATCACTTTCTTTCAAAAAAAATATCCAGCCCCTGCTTTTCACATTTTCATCACAATTTCCGTTCACAATTTCGTAAACTGTTATACAACAATTGGTTGGTCACCCATAATTATGGATACAGGCGCTGCTAATTATAAAGTTTTTATAAGAAGTGATGATTTCATAAAAAAAGCATTTTGACCTAATATCAAAATGCTTCGTAATATAATTTATAGCGCGTTTAAAATCATTCCAACTGTTGCATAAATAATGACCGTACCAAAAATCGCCATCATATGGAACAGTGAGTAGGCAAACATTTTATTGGCCCATTTTTTCTGTTCTTTTTGCTTCGAGGCCGTAATACTCATCCACAGCCAAATCGCACTTAATATAAAGGACGCAATTGTCAGACCTAAGCTTAAAGGTAAAAATAAAAAGCTCGATAAAATGAGTAAAACTAAGTAAATATTCGATTGAATATACGTGCGTTTTTCCCCCTTTGCTACCGGGAGCATTGGGATATTCGCAGCTGCATAATCCTCTTTTTTGCGAATCGCAATCGCATAAAAGTGCGGCATTTGCCAAATAACCATAATTAAAAATAATGCCCAAGCTGCTGGATGCCAAATGTTTGGCGCCACTGCAGCCCACCCAATTAATGGCGGCATTGCCCCCGAAATACTTCCTACTTCCGTATTCCAAATCGTTGTTCTCTTCGTCCACATTGTGTATGGAACGACATAGAAGAATACTCCTAAAAGTCCTAAAAATCCTGCCAATGGTGATGCTAACATCAATAAAACTGTACCAATTACAAGCAATGCAATCGCTGCAATTAATACTGTTTTTACAGATAATTCTCCCGTAACGGTTGGACGAGATTGTGTGCGCGGCATTACTTGGTCAATATCTCGGTCATAAATATTATTAAACGCACCTGCAGCCGCAATTACTGCCGCTGAACCAAGTGTCGCAAAAATAATGGTTGGTATTTGTTCAACAAAATTCAATTCATATGTGTAAAGTGCAAGCATGAGTGCCGCGATCATCGGGATTAAATTTGACTTAATAATGCCCGTTTTCACAGCCTGCGCCCACAACTGTTGTTTCGATTGCGTTTGCATTTTTTTCTATCCTACTTCCTCATTTAGTCACTTTATCTAGTATACCTTATAGTCATCACAAACGGCTAACATCCGACCTTATTTTCTTTTATTAGACACATGTTTTTTAGGAATTGATTTTAGGGGGGCATAATGTTGGAAAATTAGGATTGGTTTTTCGGGGTTCCATTAAATAATAGAACAAGTAGTATATATATAGATCTAACAACAAGATATAGAACATAAGTTCAATCTTTTTCTTTTTAGGGGATCGTTCTCTAAATTACCTATTAGGAGGAAGGTTTATGAATACAAAGCATTGTCGTTGTTGTGATACAGTGAAAGCCCAAAATGATTTTAACAAAAATAAAATAGCTCATGATGGCTTACAAAAATATTGTCGGGAATGCACACGGAAGTTCAGTAGACAAAATAAAGAGCGGAAAGCAGCTCTAGACGGTCGCACAATGAAACCATATCAGGAACAAAAATTTGCTCAAATTAGTGAAGAAGATTTATTAGATTACTTACGGAAATTTACAGCAGAAAATGACCGCCTCCCTACTACGGAAGACCTTGAAAATAATCCTGACTATCCCTGTGCTTATACGTATTACCGCCGCTTTATTTACAAAAGTACTAAAGATAAAAAAGTTGAAAACTGGAATGCCATTTTGAACCTTGCCGGAATTGAAATTGTTGATTATTTTTCATTATGGCATGCATGGGAATATCTCGTCGAGCGGTCCGTACAAGTATTCGAAACAGATTATATATTCCAATATTTGGGAATATCCGATGATTTCCGTCCGGATATTGTCATCCCATCAAAGAAATTAATTATTGATGCAGCGACTTCAAATTATGCAGATAATCGAAAAATGAAACAATTCAACAATGCCCGCAAGTCGATTATGCAGTAGAATATTGGTGTTTATACAAAACTACTACGAATGGGCTTAATCAAGAAAATTTAAAATACGTTTTTGCAGATGAAATTATCAAGAGGCTACAAACTTACGGAGAAACGGAATTAATACAAAAAATCGAACAAATCCATCAAAAATATCTAGACTATCAACAAGAAATACTATTTCACAAAAAGGAATACTATAAAAAGAAACTCATTGAATTTGCTGAGAAATTTAATCGCAAACCGATGACTCGGGACTTTATTAACAATAATATCCTTCTGCAACAAGTATTTGTACCACTTTCGGTTCGTTCAAAGCGGCTTTAGAGTATGCTGGAATCGATACGTATTAGGGGAGAATTTGAATGGGAAGTAAAATTATTATTTGATCAAAGTTGGATGATTATTTCAATGTCCTCGTTACAGATAAAGCTCGTAATATAACTCTAGAAATGACCGTTACCTTTTGGGAAGTTGAAAAAGTCGTATTAAATTCTTGGGATTTTGTTTATTCCATGATTGTTGACAAAGATGATTGGAAAGATGGTCAATTTTTCTTTAAAGAATTCACTGAGAAGTAATGATTAGAATAATAAATAGCCAACTACCTGGAGCTTCTTGGATAGTTGGCATTTCTTTGAAAAGGCAGATAATGCAACTTGTTTTTGCTGTTTTTTCATGCTTATTTAGCTCAAAATCTCGTCTTTTTCAATTAAAAGCAGGATAAATTAAGCTACTTTTTGCTCGTTTGATTAGGATTCAATATAACGGATGAAGGGAAAAAGACCTATACTTTTTGATTGAAATATACTAAAAAAGCGCGGAGTTCTTTCAAAAATGGAACAAAATTATCCCGTTTCCCTTCCGAATAATTATTTGCACAAGCTCAATTTCACTTGAGATATTTCCAGATCCCCTCTACCCCAAACCTCAATTATCCTTTGTCTATCAATCAAATTTCATCCCTAAATAAAAATCGATCTCTTATTTTCACACTGATAATTTTAATTAACAAAAAATAAAATCTGGATTTACTCCACTTGTCGAATTCAACACACAACTTATTTTTTAATAAGCGCCAAACAAGGACTTTAGCATCAATTTGTCACATATTTATATTTAAGTTGTATATAAATTTGGATGAACAGGGATTTTGCGGTTGAAGAAAGTTACTTCTGCATTTTTAACCTTGAAAAATATATGTGAATTTTCTCGGACTGAAATTATTTTGTGAGAATGAATTTTTGTATGGTTAGTTAATCGAAACTAATTCCCTTCCAATACTCGATATATCATAATAATAACTAAGTGCCTTCAATACTTCTTTTTTTAAATCTTCTTTCTCCATCATTGGTGCCATTACAATCGGATAATTTTTATTTAATTCGTAAATTACTTGGCGCCCATATCGTGTATCTTTTCCTAAGTCCGGACGGTTTTTAATATTCGCTTTCATTATTTTTGAAATGTTGAGCTCATCAATGATCATTAATATTTTTACAACAAACTCTGCATTTCTAAAAATCGGATACTTAATAATATAGTTATAAACATCTAAATTATCTAGAACAAGCTGATACAAGTGACTCTTCTCTATTTCATTTTCACCAATATCTTCAATATACTCAGCAGCAAGAACACATTTATAAATATAATTTTCCCAATCGAAATTTTTTATTACGATTTTTTTAAACTCCGAAAAACCTTCTTTTACAGCTGGATATTTCTCTAAAATATAATCACGTTTTTTCGTCACTAATAAAGAATGCCAAAATCGCTCATCTAAATGTAACTCACGGTCTGTTAGTATGTAGTACTTTGCGATAATTTGAAATGCTTCCAAAAAGGCTTTATTTCGCCCTTCTCCAGATTCCTTCCCCATGTAGAACGGAAAGTTTGGGATATCTGTAATAGTTACATATTCCTCTGAAAAATAATCTTCATTCCCTATTATTTTATCTTCTAAAAAATCTTCATAAAACTGTACGTTATTTTTATAGCCTTTTGCTAATAATCTAATCTCCATTTTGATCAAGCTCCCTTACCGCCATTGAATATTTCTCAATCATTTTTTCAGAGATTAGTGAAATGACTTCATCGATATTTTCATTAGAAATTTCCGTAATCATCTTTTTCACCATTAAATTATATAGCTTATAATCTAAGCCCGTTTCCGGAACGTCGCAATGCGTTAAGTCCACAGCTCCTTCATCCCTTCCGCATTCACTTACAAAGTTTTGAAGTGCCTTTTGCAAGCCAATATATAAATAAGGTGTATTAAAGTTACGGCTATTGCGCATACCATTGAACTGAAATTCAGCTTTCTTATAGTGAAGTATAATTGTTTCCGTTCCAAGCTCAACTTTTATATCTGACGTTAAATTTTCATTCAATTTTTTTTCAAATAATACAAGTGGTTGTTGGATGCTTCCTTCAAAAATAACGACATTCGAAAAACCTAGTAATTTATTTTTTGATAGCATAATTTCATTTTTAAATGGTTCATAAAAGGATGTTAAATCGTCATTGTTAGTAAAACCGATCTCTTCATTTGTTTGAATTTGAAGTTGTATGGAAGTCCGCTTGTTCAATGAAATTCTCGATTTTTCTATATCTATATAGGATTGATTCGGCGTTAATTTCACAAAACGTGTATCTTTTGATTGAATAATAAAAATGACAGTCGCTTGGTTTTTCTGAATCAAATTATTAATAAAAGTTGAACCCACTTCGTAATCTAGTAAAAAGCGGTACGCATTCGTATTCTCTTCTAATCTCACATCCAATGAAAAATACGGATTCATATATGCGGTCGTTGTATTTGTTAAAATTGGATACGGGAAATTAGCATCTTTTTTGTAAATCATGTTACACCTCTACGTAATAAATGAATTTCAATGCATCATTGTAATTTTCATGCACATTCATCTTTAATTTGACTATTCCTTTTTGAACCGCAACATCAATTATTTTGTTATCCTTAATTTTGCATAGAGTTCCTTTTAATTCATCTTTAATTTGAATGTAATTGTTAGATAAACTAAAGCTATCTGTAAATTCTTCCCCCATGCCATCAATAATGCGCATTGCAATATTACATTGTTTAACCCTTTTCATCTCATCAGTTGTAGAGAACATAAATTGAAGGTACTCCGTATTTTGAACAATTATACGTTCCACAATATTTGAGTTTACACGAAATGTTTCTTTTGCATCATCGGCTTCATCTGGTGCTGCTTTATTACCATCTTGGGTCTTTTTCGGTACACGCTTCACATCACTTTTAGGCTTCTCTCTCACATCCCCTTTATTCTCGCCTTCTCCTCTCACTTCTTTATGTGTGTTCGTCGTAGTTTTTAAGATTGATTTACCGTTTTTTATTTTGACCGAACCCATCGCTTTTTCTAAATCCGATTTAAACTGTGATTCCATTAAATAAATTAAATCTTTAGTATCAATTTCTTCATCTGTCGGATTATTTTTGCGCATTTCTTCATCAATAACTTTCGCTACTTCTTTTGATAAATTATTTATAAAACGCGTTGCTTTCGCTTTTATTTTTGCATCTTTAATATGCTCTGAAGAAATTTCAGTGTGCGATTCATTTTCTAATGACTTCAAATACTTATCTTCTTTAAATCCGCCAATAAGTACGGCATTAAAAGGTTTCGAGGCATTCGCTTTTACTTTAAAATCTTCAATTTTCATACCAATTGTACGGACAATACCAACACGACCTTTTGGAATCGCTTCGTCATATGTAAAATACAACTTAAACTCAAATTCTTCATCACTATTGTTTACTACAATTGTCCTCGGTTGCTTTTGTAAATACGTTTTATAATAAAGCGGTGTAAATACCTTTTTCATATCCATCATATTTTGCTCATAGTATTTGGGATTTTCTAAAAAGGTATGGATTGTTTCTTTCGTTAAATAATACTCATTTACATACACTTCTAAATTTCCTTGTAAAATTGATACGAAAAAGTTATCGCAAATTGTTTTGATAATTTCGTCCTCATTGTTAAATTCTTTTCTCAAAAAAGGAATAATAATCTTTAAACCCCGCTCATTTTTTTGAAAAATCTCATGATATTTATTTTCGTATGGATAAAACTTCGATTGCCCTTCATTGTCCTCTACTTTTGCAAAATAACCTGTCGAGCGATAACACTGCTCTTCATGTTCGTGTTCGATCAACTGAACCGTACCGCCTAAATGCTGATTATTGTCCTGATCACAGTTTGCAAAGTACATTAAATGAAGGTCTGATGCAGCATTGGAAGCGATTTTACCGATCCCGTGTGAACCACCACGCGTCGTTTCAAAAGCCTCGTCCTTTTCCTCAAAATGGACACCTTTGTTATATGCATATATTCCCCAAGTGTCTTCTTTCGAGTTGCTTTGACCATTTTTTGCTCCTGTAAGCCCACTTGTGTTTAAATCTTCAAATGAAACATAAGACGCTTCCTCTTGATCCATACTTTTCAACATATGTTCAATTGTTTCTACTGTATAGCTATTTCTTCCCTTTAAACTACGGATGTGGACCTTAACATCTTCAATTCCTGGAATGTTAGTTTGTTGCGTTTTACCAAGTTCAATTTTTACGATAACCGGTAAGTTACTGTCTTTTAATCTTCCATCCAATGAATTTTGGATATTTTCCTTTGTCAGTCCTTTAATACCTAGTCCATAAAAACGTTCTAAAACTTTATTAAAATTAGACTCCTCAATATTCGGAATCGGAGAGAAATTCCACAACTTCTCATTATTTTCTGTTACCGACATATTATTCACCTCTACCACTTATATGTAAAATTACCCATAAACTCAATAAGAAACCATTACTTTTTACTTTCTATTTACAACTATACATTTAAAATGAGGTATGATCAAATTAAGGTAATAAATTGAATTTAATAAATTCCGCACCTTATTCTTCCCGCATTCTATATAATGTGAGGTAATACATAGGATTGGATGGATTCAATATGAAAAAACAGATACATGTTGTTGGAGCTATTATAGAGAACGAACAAAATGAAATTTATTGCGCACTTCGGAGCTCACAAATGTCACTACCAAACTATTGGGAATTCCCCGGTGGAAAACTTGAAAAAGGTGAAGCTCCTCAGCAAGCATTACGTAGAGAAATATTAGAGGAGTTTGCTTGCGAAATTTCAGTCGGAGAAAAAGTGGAAGATACTACATATGACTACGGGACGTTTATCGTTCGTCTTGAAACATATATGGCTCAAATTACAAAAGGAATCCCCACAATATTAGAACATGCCGATGCAAAATGGGTACCTCGTAATGCATTGCATACGCTAAATTTTGCACCCGCAGATATACCTGCTGTTGAAAAACTAACACAATCGTAATATTGAGGAGGAGATTTAATGGAGCAATTAATTCAAAAACTTGAGAACTCATTATATAAAGGTTTCATCGATCAAAATAAAGCCGTTTCTTCTCAATTTAAGCCTAAATTATTATCAAATAAGGCGCATGAAAATGTGCTTTCATCTTTATTACAAGAAATGAAAACTTGCAAAACCTTCACTTTCTCAGTCGCTTTCATCACAGAAGGTGGGCTCGCAACAATTAAAACAATGCTTTATGATCTTGAGAGAAAAGGTGTTTCAGGGCGCATTTTAACTTCTACATTTTTAAGCTTTAATCAACCTAAGATGTTTAAAGAGTTATTGAAATTAAAAAATGTAGAAGTACGAGTAACAGATGTAAAAGGTTTTCATTCAAAAGGTTATATCTTTGAACATGAACAGCACTATTCTCTTATCGTAGGAAGTTCCAACTTAACAGATAGTGCATTAAAGGCAAATTTTGAATGGAATGTTTATTTAACTTCTCTTGAAAATGGAGAGGTCATTCATCATTTTAAAAATCAATTTGATCAAACTTGGCAAGAATCTACTCCCTTATCAGAGGAATGGGTTCTTCAATATAATGCATTATATGAAAAACCTGAATTTGCAATCAAAGTAGCTTCTCCACCTTTATATGTAACAAATCCATTAAGAGAAAGCTTAGAAATTCAACCGAATAAAATGCAAACCGCTGCGCTCGAACAGTTAAAATTACTTCGTCAAAGTGGCGCTAATCGGGGACTTATTATTTCCGCAACTGGTACAGGAAAAACATACTTATCTGCATTTGATGTTCGAAATGCTATGCCTAAAAGAATGTTATTCATTGTTCACCGTGAACAGATTTTAAAGAAAGCTATGCAAGATTTCCGTAAAATTTTGCTAGGTGATCCAGATGATTACGGCACTTTATCTGGGAATGTTAAAAATACGGAAGCACGTTATTTATTTGCAACCGTTCAAACAATGTCACGGGATCCATATTTACAGCAATTTGCAAAAGATCATTTTGATTATATTTTAGTTGACGAAGTCCATCGTGCAGGAGCGGGCTCATATTTGAAAATAATTGATTATTTTGAACCAAAGTTTCTACTAGGAATGACTGCTACTCCTGAACGAACAGACCAATTCAATATTTATGAGCTATTTGATTACAATGTTGCTTATGAAATTCGTCTGCAGGCTGCATTAGAGGAAGATATGCTCTGCCCATTTCATTACTTTGGTGTAACAGATTATGAGCTTGATGGTGAATTAATTGACGAAACAGCGGATTTGCAAAAGCTGATTCATAAAGAGCGGATTGACCATATTATCGAAAAAATCTCTTACTATGGATTTTCAGGAGATCGAGTTCGGGGTTTAATGTTTTGTAGTACTAAAGATGAAACACAGTTACTTTCAAATTTATTGAATATGCGCGGATATAAAACGCTTGCACTCACTGGAGACAATACACAAGACGAACGCGAAGAAGCAATTGCTCAGTTAGAAAATGGTGAATTGGAATATATTTTAACAGTGGATATTTTTAATGAAGGTATTGATATTCCATTTCTTAATCAAATTGTAATGTTACGTCAAACTCAATCAAGTATTATTTTTATTCAGCAGCTTGGTCGTGGATTACGTAAACATGAAGTGAAGGAATATGTGACGATTATTGATTTTATCGGCAACTATAAAAACAACTTTTTAATCCCTATTGCACTTTCTGGTGATAGATCAATGAATAAGGACAATGTTCGCCGTCGCACCGTTAATACCGATTATATACAAGGCATTTCTACAATTAATTTTGAGGAAATCGCGAAGAAGCAAATTTTCGATGCCATTTCTAATGCAAACCTATCTACATTAAGAATTTTGCGCGAAAGCTTTATTGAGTTAAAAAATCGTATTGGACGTTTGCCCTATTTATTTGATTTCCTAAAACAGCAATCTTTGGATCCAGAAGTAATTATCAACTATGCTGATAGCTACTATTCTTTTTTAGTAAAAATAAAAGAAAATCCATTTACATTCACTAGTTATGAAACAAAAGTATTAACGATGCTTTCCAAAGAATTTTTAAATGGGAAACGTGTACATGAAATTATACTAATGCAACTTTTATTACAAAATACTCGAATAACAAAAGATCTATGGATAGAAACTTTAAATAAATTCGGCACATATACTGATAAAGATACACTTTCTTCGGTTGAAAGAATTTTTACATTAGCCTTTCATGGTCAAAATGAAACAAAGAAATTTGGTGAACAACCTTTAATTATATTTAATGATCAAACTATTCAATGGAATGATGAGATCACGATAAGTTTACAAAATTTAGATTTCAAAGATTTCATAGAGGATATTATTAAATGCGGATTAATGAAGCATGAAACATATGACTCAAAAACGCCTTTAACAAAGTATAAAAAGTATTCACGACGTGATGTATGTCGCTTGTTAAATTGGGACAAAGATGGTTCTTCCACTATCTATGGCTACCGAACGCGTCATAATACTACACCTATTTTTGTTACGTATCATAAAAAAGATGATGTAGAATCAAGTACAGCCTATGGGGATGAATTTTTAGCACCTGATTTATTTAGATGGTTTTCTAGAAATCGTTTGAATATCGAATCTAAAGAAGTTCAAGTAATTTTAAATCACCATGAAAAACCAAATGCTATTCATTTATTTATAAAAAAGGATGATGGTGAAGGTACTGATTTTTATTATTTAGGAGAAACAACGGTTGTAAAAGACTCCGCTAAAAATGAAACAATGCCTGATGGGAAGTCTGTCGTAACTATGAATATGGTGCTTGAAGAACCGGTCCAATACGATATTTATCACTATTTAGTAGAAGAATAAAAAACAAGCTATTGCTACGGGTACAACCATAGCAATAGCTCCTTTTCTTTTAGATATCTTTTATTAATTCCTTAATATAATCCAAATCTTTTAAATGATCTTTACCTCGTGTATAAATACATTCAAATGAAAGTAACCATTCAATGAAATCTGCTAGTGCTTGCTCCGTTCTAGGAAGTTTACTAATTACACTTTCAATGTAAATCCCAAACTTTTCCCACACTTCTTGAGACCAAGGTTCATACCCAAATGAAAAACAATTAATCCCATTTATCTCATCTTTCGGAACATTCCACTCATCTATTTCAATTTCCAATCCAAATGTTTCATCGATATTTCCATTATCGCCATCCCCTAAACACCATAATACTTTTATAGTTATATCTGAAGTAATTTCATAGTCACTCTCTACCTTTACAACACTCAATTTATCACCTTCCCTGTTCTTCCCTTAAATACTTCCCGCTTATGCCATTTAAAATACTTCTTATTCTCTTCCACCCGATTAACACGCATCTTTTCATGAATCCCATATTTTATGTAATCGATCTTTTCGATTTCAGATGAAATATGAATTTTCCCTGTCCCATCAAAGGCAATATAACCTTGGTCATATAAAACATCATGATTGCTACATAATAAAATACCATTATACGGATCGAGGCGCTCTTCATCTGTTGCGTCTTTCCATGGTTTTGCGTGACTTGCCCGTAACAATGCTGGCAATGTAATACCGCATAAAGCACATTGATTATTCCATAATGGAGTTAAGTGCTTTTTGAACTTTTGTTGCCCTTTTCGGATTTTCACCTTTGCTTCTGCTTCTGTTTCAATTAACACCGGTGCTAGTGTATTACGTTCTTTTTGTGCAATCATCCCAATTGCAAACTCAAGCTGTTCTTCATTTTCCTCATAAATATTCGCATCACTAATAAGCTCAAGTAGCTTAATTGCTAACATTTCATTACATGGATATAAGTAGCCTTGGTTACCATCACCATTTGATTGGAATGGTGAATATTTAATTGGCAATAGTGGCTGAATAACATCAAAATGCTCTTTAATATTAATAGAAAATGCTAGTTCCTCATAATTAGCTGAGAACATGTTTCCTATATTTCCTGATTCATTTATTGGACTCGCGCCTTCATAACAATTTTCTTGTGCGATACTTACTGCTACAATTTCTCCCTTTACACAATGGAAAATTGCATCGCCTTTTTTTACTTCTCTCATGCGTTCCCAAGAATGTGGTGTTTTCCCGCTGTTATCGAAAATCGAACACCAAATTACTTGGTTACTTTTTGCCTCATCATATGTTTGGCCTTGCATAACAATATAAAAATTCATACGGATACCCTTCAATCTATCGTTTTATATAGTTTATCATTTCTCTTATTATTCGAATAAGATTTGGATTCTTTCCGTCACCTTTAATTATTTCGCCCCTCGAAAAACTTTCAAAAAGTGCTATAATCCAATTAATAACGATTTCCACTTAATAACACTATATTTATCCCGCTTTCTAGTTTTGCGTGATACATAAAGAAAGGACGACCTATGCTTACAAGATTTTTCTCATACTACAAACCGCATAAGCGCTTGTTTATTATCGACTTTTCGAGTGCGATTGTTGTGGCAATTTTAGACCTTTTATTCCCAATGGCGGTGCAATGGTTTATCGATGATTTGCTACCTACGAACGATTGGGACGCGATTGTGAAGATTAGTATTTTACTGCTCATTACGTACATTATTAGTACCGGCTTGAACTTTGTCGTCAACTATTTAGGGCATAAGCTTGGGACGAATATTGAGACGGATATGCGCCAGCAGTTGTTCAATCATGTGCAGCGTCAGCCTTTTACGTTTTTTGACAATATGAAAACAGGGCATTTAATGAGTCGCATTACGAACGATTTATTTGATATTGGGGAGTTTGCGCATCACGGGCCTGAAGATTTATTCATTGCAGTGATGACCTTTATCGGGGCATTTACGATTATGTTCAATATTAATCCGACACTGGCACTCATTTTACTCATCATGGTGCCGTTCCTTATTATTGTGATGTATATGAGCAATAAGCGCATGAAAAAGGGTTGGACCACTATGTATAGTGAGATTGCTAACGTGAATGGACGCGTGGAGGATAGTTTTTCTGGGATTCGCGTTGTGAAATCATTTACGAATGAGGAATTTGAGAAAGAGCGCTTTAAATCGCAAAATGGCTTGTTCCGTAAGGCGAAACTTTATGCGTATAAAGTGATGGCGAGCACCCATTCAAGCATTTATATTGTGACGCGTTTAATGACGCTGACGGTGCTTGTTGTCGGCGCTTGGCTTTCCTATCAAGGCCTGTTATCTTACGGGGAATTTGTTAGTTTCGTGCTGTATACGAATGTATTAATTAAACCAATTGATAAAATTAGTGCCCTCCTTGAAATGTATCCAAAAGGGATGGCGGGCTTTAAACGTTATTGTGATTTACTTGATCAGGAACCGTCGATTGTGGACAGTCCAAATGCACTTGAGGTAAATCAATTAAATGGCGATATTGAATTTAAAAACGTGAGCTTCAACTATGCCGATAGCAAGCAAGTACTGAAGGATATGTCATTTAAAGTGCATGCTGGTAAAACGGTCGCATTTGTTGGTCCATCTGGTTCAGGAAAAACGACGATTAGTGCGTTAATCCCCCGCTTTTATGATGTGACAGATGGTGAAATTATGATTGATGGCAATGATATTCGTGACCTTACGCAACATTCACTTCGTAAGCAAATCGGTACGGTACAGCAGGATGTCTTCTTATTTACGGGTACAATTCGTGAAAATATCGGATACGGTAATCTCGAAGCAAGTTTTGAGGAAATTTTACAAGCTGCGGAAAAGGCGAATTTACTTGAATTTATCGAGCAGTTGCCGGATGGATTTGAAACGGAAATTGGTGAACGTGGACTTAAATTATCAGGCGGGCAAAAACAGCGTCTTGCCATTGCACGAATGTTCTTGAAGAATCCGCCGATTTTAATATTGGATGAAGCGACGTCTGCCCTTGATACGGCAACGGAGCGCATTATTCAGCAGTCACTCAGCGATTTGGCAAAGGACCGTACAACCGTAATTATCGCGCATCGTTTAGCAACGATTCGTGATGCGGATTATATTTTCGTCGTAACGCCAAATGGGATTGAAGAGCAAGGCACTTATGAAGATTTGCTGAAAAAAGAAGGCATCTTTGCTAAGTTGCATCATGCTTAACTTTTAAATGAAGGAAAGCTCGTTCCATTAATGACAATTATTCATTGCAATGGAATGAGCTTTCTTAATATAAAACTGCAACCGTTACAGCTAGTCCATGAATATTACTCTAAAATAACGAAAACGAGGAAATGATATGCGCATTTTTCTTAGACTCGCACTAATTTTGATTATCGGAATTTTATTATTAACACAAATCAACTCCTCTTCTAGTACAGAGTTTCTCCTTATTTTAATAACTGTTGGCATTGTTGCTTCATTTGTTGGAACTTTAGCTGGTGGTGGTGGATTAATTACATTACCTGCAATGATGCTTCTCGGCATTCCGATTCAATATAGTATTGCGACAAACAAATTTTCATCTGGCATTGCTTCATTATCAAGTTTATTCGTTTTATTGAAGGCTGGACAATTGAAATGGGCAGTGATCAAAAAATACATCGTGTTTTCAATCATTGGCGGCGGTATCGGGGCATTTGTGACGTCTTCCATACCTGAAAATTGGCTCAATACGATTGCGTTATTTTTACTGTTATTCGCTTTAGCCCTTTCATTAAAAGGTAATAGTTGGCAGAGTGCTGCTTCAAATCAAGCTGAAAATAGTAAAGATCCCGCGCGTATTTCTATCGTTTCATTTTTTATCGGAATTTATGATGGTGGGTTTGGTCCTGGCTCCTCTTCATTTAGTATTTTATATTTCTTAAAATCTGGCTTTACATATGTCAAAGCAACACAGATGAGTCGCGTGTTGAACTTTGGTAGTTGTTTAGGCGCTTTTATCGTGTTTTATCAAACAGGCTTCCTACAATGGGATTATGCGATTGCTCTAGCTACCGGATCGATTATTGGTACACAACTTGCTTTACTCATCGTAGCAAAAATACCTTTACGATTTGCAAAAGGATTACTAACAATTATTCTACTATTATTAATCGGTCAAGTTGCTTTGGAAATCATCTAATTAAATATTGCTATGAATTGCATGACATACAATAAATTCAGCTACCATGCTATACTACTAAAACAATCACGAAAAGGAGCGATTCTCAATGAACGGGAAAAATCGAAGCGATGTGTATGCAGGCTTGCAAGTCGACATCGTACTAAAACAAGATCAACGTACAGGTAAAAAAACGCGTGGTGTTGTGAAGGATTTACTAACAAATAGCAGTTCACATCCGCATGGAATTAAGGTGCGCTTAACCGATGGACAAGTTGGGCGTGTGTGTCAAACGTATCCGAATGGTGTTCAATAGCATGCCTTTATTCTCCACTAAAGAAATTGTTAACCATTCACTAAACTAAACTAAAAAGAGGATGCTATGTTCAATATTTGAGCATATATCCTCTTTCTTATACATATTGTTGTTTCTGATTTTGCATACCGTCATTTATCTTTTCTAGGATAAGCAGTATCGCCAATAACTGTTTCTATTTCCACACTGTATTGATTAGACATCGTTATTTGCAATAAAGTTCAATCGTTTATAGAATAGTTGCACCATTTTATCCCATTGGATGATATAATTTTTTATGTATTTTCAATTAAAAGGAAGTGAATTCATGAGGGATTTAGAAAAAAATTAAACTCGTGAAGCCACCATTTCCCAAGCTACGATGTTTTTCTTTCAAACCTATAATTATCTAGGAGAGGATTATTTTGAAGAAAAACATCGGAAACAAAACACCTAGCCTATTTTTACTAATTATATTAGTAGGCTTTCCACAAATTAGTGAAACTATTTTTAGCCCATCATTACCTTCTATCGCAGACGCGTTTGAAACTTCTATGAGGGATGCACAGCTTACGATGAGTGTGTACTTTATCGCTTTTGCCTTGGGAGTATTTTTCTTTGGGCGTTTATCCGATAAAATTGGTCGTCGTAAGGCAATGCTTTATGGGCTATTATTATATTTTGTTGGTAACGTACTTTGTTTAATAGCAAATGAAATCGTGGTTTTATTAGTCGCACGCTTTATTCAAGCATTTGGCGCAAGTGTTGGCTCTATCGTGACACAAACGATTTTACGCGAAAGTTTCTCTGGTGCCCAGCGTCATAAATTGTTTGCACAAATTTCAGCTGCCCTTGCCTTCACACCTGCACTTGGCCCATTAATCGGTGGCTTTACCGATTATTATTTTGGCTTTAAAATCGTATTTTTGGTGTTAGTTGCTATGAGCATTATTGTATTTTGCTATGCGTTTTTACATCTGCCTGAAACCGCGCCTACTACAATCGAAATGAAGCCTCTATTGCCAATAGTGAAGCGCATGGTTACAAATGCACGTTTATGGTGCTACGGCATATTAATTGGCGGTATTAACGGCATATTATTTAGCTATTATACCGAAGCACCATTTATTTTTACACAATATTTCACACTAACAAGTGCGATGTATGGTTTTTTAGGCATTGTCGTTGCGCTCGCTTCTATCGCAGGTGCGATGCTTTCTAAACACCTCGTTAGCCATACAAAACCCGAAAAGATTATCGTTCGCGGGTTAGCCATTATGCTCCTCGGGACATTGTTCGCTACATCGGTACATTTTTTACCGATTTCATTACAAATGCCAACTATGATTGTTAGTGTTTTCATTATTTTATTTGGTACAGGTACTGCTTTACCGAACTGTTTAAGCTTAGCACTCAGTAATTTTCAAGATGTCATCGGTTCTGCGGGTGCGATATTTAGCTTAGGTTATTATTTACTCGTCAGCGCTACAATTTATGGTATGAGCATTTTCCATAATGGAACAGTCCTTGCCATGCCACTATATTTTTTAGCACTAGGGATTGTTATGCTACTAATAAGCTTATCCTTACTTAATAAAAAGGATAATCATTTATTATAAAACTAAATTTTAATTTGCTATGTAAAAATCCATTTTGAAGAAAGTTCAAAATGGATTTTTTTATTTAGCGTAAAGTTTAGTTTTTATTAGTGTAATTTCATACGCCTTATAACGCTATTTCAAACTGCGCCTCAGTCTTCGCTTGAACTTCCTCGAGCGTCACACCTTCTTGTAATTCCACTAATTGCATGCGACCATCTTTAAAATCAAACACGGCTAAATCTGTAATGAGGCGATGGACTACCCCTTTTCCTGTCAACGGCAATGTGCAAGCTGGTTTTACTTTAGATTCGCCGTATTTATTCGTGTGCTCCATAATAACGATCACTTTTTTCGCACCGACGACTAAATCCATGGCACCGCCCATACCTTTAACAACTTTCCCTGGAATCATCCAATTCGCAAGGTCACCTGTTTCCGATACTTCCATGCCACCTAAAATGGCCACATCAATATGACCACCGCGAATCATAGCGAAACTTTCTGCGCTATCAAAATAAGATGCCCCTGCCCGCGCCGTTACCGTTTCTTTTCCAGCATTAATAAGATCTGCATCTACTTCATCTTCCGTCGGGTATGGACCAATGCCAAGCATACCGTTTTCAGATTGTAGCATGACATCGTACTGTACAGGTATGACGTTGGCTATTAACGTCGGCATCCCAATTCCTAAATTGACATACATCCCGTCCTCAATTTCCATTACAGCGCGGCGTATAATTGTTAAACGAGTATCCATTACGATTCCTCCCTTAAGATGCGGCGTTCGATGCGTTTTTCATAAACCTGACTGTGAACGATACGTTGTACATACACACCCGGTAAATGAATTTCATCTGGATTAAGCTCGCCCACCTCGACCAGTTCTTCCACTTCCACAATCGTTACTTTCCCCGCTGTCGCAACAAGCGGATTAAAGTTGCGCGACGTTTTACGGAATACAAGATTGCCTGAGCGATCTGCCTTCCATGCTTTTACAAGTGCAAAATCACCTGTAATCGCACGCTCTAAAATATAGGTCTTGCCATCGAATTCCTTGTCTTCTTTTCCTTCTGCAATCGCTGTTCCTACCCCAGTTGCGGTATAGAAGCCTGGGATACCCGCACCACCAGCACGGATTCGTTCAGCAAGTGTTCCTTGTGGTGTTAACTCAACTTCAAGCTCACCATCTAAAAACTGCTGTTCAAATAATTTATTTTCCCCTACATATGAAGCAACCATCTTTTTAATTTGTCTATTCGGAAGTAAAACCCCTAAGCCAAAATCATCCACGCCACAGTTATTACTTACTACCGTTAATTGATTAACCCCTTTGTCATGTACAGCAGCAATTAAGTTTTCTGGAATACCACAAAGTCCGAAGCCTCCCACTAAAATCGTTGCGCCATTTTCAATATCATGAATCGCTTCTTGAACAGATGCTACTACTTTCCCCATCTTCACGCGCCTCCCCTTTGATCCATTTCCTTTATTGTACAAACGGATAATTTATAAGAGAAATTCATATATAGCATAATAATCATGCCATTATGGAATAAATCATTATGTAAAACTTAAAAATTCCTTGGCGGCAACAGATAAATAGGCATCCCTTTTCGTAATAATTCCCAGACGCCACAGCAATTGCTCCTGTAATTCAACCATTTGAATATCGCTATGTTTCTGTTTTTCATAAATCGAACGCGGAAGTAACGTAATACCTAAGCGGGAAGCCACGAGCTCAACAATTAAATCCCATTGTGAACTTTTATAGGCAACTGTCGGAATAAATCCAGCCTTCGTACATGCATGAATGACTAAATCATGAAGTGAATATTCTTCTGAAAAAGTAATAAATTGCTCATCTTTTAAATCTTCTAATGAAACTACCTTGTATTTGGCAAGTCGGTGTTCTTTATGTACAAATAAAACAAATTCATCTTCTATAAATGGTTGGATATCAAATAATGACTCGTTCGCAGGAAGCACGACAAAGCCGATGTTCACTTCTCCATTGTCAACCAATTCCCAAATTAACTTTGCACCGCGCTCTGTTAAATCTAGTTTTACATGTGGATAGCTTTCATGAAATTTCCGAGCAAGTATAGGGAAAAATAATGTACTCACTAAAGGTGGAATACCAATCGAAATACTCCCTGTATGCATTTGTTTTAAATCATTTATTAACACCGGCATTTCATCTAGTGCGAGCACAGCCTTTTTCGCTTGATCAAATACAATTCTCCCTGCATCCGTCAATCGTACGTAGCGGGTCGAGCGCTCAAGTAATTTTATATTGATCTCTTCTTCTAATCTTTTAATACTTTTACTAAGGGACGGTTGCGACACAAATGACTGATTCGCAGCCTTTGTATAACTACCGGATTGTACGACAGCAATAAAATTTCGTAAATCTCGTAATTCCATGCATACACCTTCTATTCCTTTTTGTTATAGGACTCCTTCATTTATTCTCTACAGTTATAAATAAACCCTTTTTTATTCCGTATATTATACTTCGCAAATGTGCTGGTAGGATTGGGTTCATGTGAATTTTTCAGTTCAAAATTTAGACACATTCACGTTCTACACAAAACACCATTGACATTTAATTCTCGAAAACGCTAAATTTTTCTATTCTAATTCGACATTCTTTCTAGTAGATTAAGAGTATATAGAAACAAAGGGGGCAACTTTTATGAAAGCAATTACACGTTTTACAAATGCGTTGATGGAAAGATTTCTTCCAGATCCGTATATATTTGTAGCCATTTTAACATTCCTTGTGCTGCTTCTCGGTGTGACTTTTACGGATTCCTCACCTTTAGATATGACCGTCCATTGGGGAAATGGATTTTGGGGTTTATTAGCCTTTACAATGCAGATGGTCGTTGTTCTAGCGGCAGGACATGTTTTAGCTAATAGCCCATTATTTAAAAAAGGGTTAACGAAATTAGCTTCTTTTATCAAAACACCAAGCATGGCGATTATTGTCGTAACATTCGTTTCATTAATTGCTTGCTGGATTAACTGGGGCTTCGGTTTAGTAATTGGAGCAATCTTTGCAAAAGAAATTGCACGTCAAGTGAAAAAAGTAGACTACCGTTTATTAATTGCGAGTGCTTACTCAGGATTTGTTGTGTGGCATGGGGGGTTAGCAGGGTCGGTACCATTATCGATTGCAACAGAAAATCATCCATTCCAAGACATCATGGGGATAGTTCCTACTACTCAAACGATTTTCTCGACGTATAACTTATTTATCGTCATCGTTATTGTGTTAACATTACCGTTCTTCAACCGTCTATTAATGCCAAAGGATGAGGACATTGTGGAAGTTGATCCAGCTTTATTAGTCGAGGAAAAGGAAAGTTTCCCACTTGCTGAAAAAACATTCGCATCTATTACAGAGCGCAGTTATATTATTACAGGCTTTATTGGACTGTTGGGACTAACTTTTTTAGGTCATCATTTTATGACGAAGGGCTTTGTATTAGATTTAAACATTGTTAATACGATTTTCGTCATTTTGGGGATCATTTTACATGGGACACCACAACGTTTCTTAGCAGCAGCTCAGGACGCGATTAAAACTACTTCAGGCATCGTATTCCAATTTCCATTCTATGCAGGTATTATGGGGATGATGACAGCTTCAGGATTGGCAGCAGTTATGTCTGGTTGGTTCGTTTCTATTTCAAATGAGCATACATTCTATTTATTTACGTTTTATGCGGCCGGTCTTGTCAACTTCTTCGTGCCATCAGGTGGCGGTCAATGGTCTGTACAAGCACCGATTATGTTAGACGCGGCGACAGCTTTAAATGCTGACTATGCAAAAACAGCGATGGCAATTGCATGGGGTGATGCGTGGACGAACATGATTCAACCGTTTTGGGCACTACCTGCACTAGCAATCGCGGGCTTACGTGCAAAAGATATTATGGGCTTCTGTGTACTTGTTTTAGTATTCACAGGCATCATTATTAGTATCGGCTTCTTGTTCTTTTAACCTTTAAGTAATGAATTAAACGCAAAAAATGACATTTTGACTTCTAGTTAAAATGTCATTTTTGCTTTTTTACAACCATTCTAATCTCCTTTTTTTACGAAGCGCGTACGTCCTTATGTGGTGCTTGATAAATACCTAACTCGCCTGTCTTCGGATCACGAATATAACGCTGATCATCCTGTAGTGGAATCTCATCAGAGTCTACCTCTTTTGCCATTCCAAATTCACCTGCAACCGCCATATCAGGCATGCGAAGAGTTCGTTGCGATTTGAAGGCTACCGGGCGAATTTCTTTTAATCCCCAAATAATTAAGTTTGATGGATTTTTTTGATTCGTAATCCATTTTGTTAATGTATGCCCCGTCCACTCACTTTCGTAAAACGGATCGGTTCCTGACACAAGCACCATCCCGCCCTTTTTAATCACTCCCATGTACTCTCTTTTTTCTACAGGTGATAACAACAATCGGTGAAGTATTTTTTCAATTGCTGTTTCTTTTGTAAACAATGCTTTTAAATGATTGCGAATGCCGTGAGTTGTGACAATTTGAATTTGTGCATCTCGTGCTAATGCATGAAATTCATTCACTTCATTCGTTAAAATATAAATTTTATTTTGTCTTACTAAACCAGGCATACGTAATTTCTGGAGTTTTTCGAGCATTTCGTGTTTGGAATAAGCAACATCAACCGAGCGTTTCACTTCATTTTCAGACAACACATGCATCCCTCCAATGTTTTCAATACTTTTCTTTTTCCCAAAATCGCAGGAATGAAACTTTTTTAAAAGTAATAAATGAATAATTCAATAGATGAAATGCGGAAGTAAATAAAGACAATCTTCATAAAATAAGGTGCTTATCGTTTCGCAAATAATAGACAAACCCCCCTCAGCATAGAAAACTGAGGGGGGAATTGATTTTAAAAGACTATTTCACATGCACTATCCTAAATTTTATAATCCTTCACAACGCAATTTAGTTGATCGGATAAATCGGATAATTGTTCCGTTGCTGTAGCTACTTCACCCATTGTTGCACTTGTTTGGATAATGGTCGCTGTCGTTTCTTCAACACTTGCTGCTGTTTCTTCTGTAAGCGCGGTAATTTCCTGCATAGAATCATTAATTTCATGGCCTTCATGGCTCATTTCTTGAAGGTTTTGAATCATCATTGCAATAAACTCGGCCATTTGTGATACAGCATCTTGGATTTCATTAAACGTATTTGCTGTTATTTCGAGCTGCTCCGAACCAGTAACCACTTGACCGTATCCGCGCTCCAATATCGTACTTACTTCTTTTGAATCATGCTGAATCGTCGATACAATCGATGTAATCTCCGTTACCGAATGAGCCACTTGCTCCGCTAACTTCCGAACTTCCTCCGCTACAACCGCAAAACCTTTGCCATGTTCACCTGCACGTGCTGCCTCAATCGATGCATTTAATGCGAGTAAATTCGTTTGATTCGCTACTTCTTCAATGATGGAGACGAAGGATGAAATTTGTCCTGCATGCTGATCAAGCATTACCATCTTTTCTACAGATTCCTTCATTACTTGATGAATTTCCCCCATTTGCTCATTTGAAGTATTCATCAATTTTGCACCGTTTTCTGATAATACGAGTACATTTTCTGATGTTGCATTTAAATGATTGCCCTGTGCTGTAGATTCCTCTAATTTGCGAGAAAACTCGACCATAATTCTTGAAATATCCGCGACTTCAGATGTTTGTTTTTCAACACCTTGCGATAAATATTCCATCGTTTCCGCAATGGCCTCTGAACCTTTTGAAACTTCCTCGGTTGATTGTGCGAGCATCGTACTTTTCGTCGTTACAGTGGTAGAAGCTTGTGCTATTTCTGCAATCGTTTTGTGTAAATGCTCCTGCATCTTTTTCATATCCGTCATTAGTTTTCCTATTTCATCGCGTCGGTTATGATCCGCAATTCGACTCGCTAAATCACCACTACTCAATGCATGCATCATCTGTGTTGTTTTAATAATCGGAACTGTTAACGTGCGACTATAAAATAACGCCACGACTATCGCTGCAAAAATCGTTATGAGTAAAGCAATAGCACTCGTAATGCCCATATGCCTGATCGTAGTTTGTGTTGTTGTAATATCTTGTGCTAACACCAGCGCACTAACGACCTTTGTGCCCGTTGGATCTTGAATTGGAAGATAGCTTTCAATTTGACGCTTTTTTGAATCAGTAAATTGTGTTTGTTCCCCTGCCATCACTTTCGCAATATGGTCATTCGTAATTTGCTCCCCAACACGCTCCGTATGTGTAGAACGAACAACTTCACCTGATTCATCAACTAAATCTATTTCAGTTTTTGGGAATAATGCTTGGAAATCTGTTAAAAATTCATTTCCAAGGCCTAATTGTAATGTCCCTATTACTTGATTATTTTGTTTAATTGGTACAAAGGCACGAACAGATAGCCCACTTGCCCCATATTCAAATCCACTAATTTCCTGTCCCTTTAATGCTTGTTGAATCGCCAATATATCGGCTTTACTGTCACCATATTTTGAAACATTGTGACCACGTAAATGAACATTTCCTTGTGCATCACCAATTTCAAAAATCGACATTTGATGTTCTTTTTGCAAACTTTCAAATAACGCATTTCCTTCTATTTCTAAAGAGCCTCGGTTCGTTTCCGTTAATAATTGCTGCACACGCGTATCCTCGGCATACATCTCTGCTATGTATTTCAAATCGGTTGACACCTTATTAAGATGCTCCGCTACTGCATGTTCAATTTGATCTTGGGCTTCATTTTGGATATTTTGATAGTTATTAGAAGCGGTCAAATAATTGTAGGTTCCTGTAACGAATACCGGAATAATTCCTACTAACAATAAAATTACAATAAGTCGTGTTTTTAAACTTTTATATCGCATAGTTACTCCTTCAATACTTTTGCTGTTTGCCATGAACTACTTTTTGGTACAATTTATGTTTGCATAATAAAGACTAACACCCTCTGAACAAAGATAAAAACGAATGTGCTCCGCTGTCAGCTGACAACGAAACAACATTCGCATTTATTATATTTCAAAAGCTTTTACGCGCCAAAATCGCTAACGAATTCTGTTACCGCTTTTCGCTCTTTCGCTTTTGGTGCTTCATCAAAATGACCAAATTGAAGCATCGCAATAACACGCTCATTCGGCCCTGCATTTAATGCTTCACGGAATTTTGGATTATCTAAAAATCCTGGTGTTTTCCAACAAGTGCCGATACCTTTTTCCAAAGCTAGTAGCTGTGCGTTTTGTAAGAAGCAAGATGCCGCAGCATAATCTTCTAAACGTTCTTTTTGACGCATATCTTCTTTCACTAACATAAATGCATAAGCACCTGCTAATGTAAATTTCTGCATTTGTGCAGAAAGTGCCTCTTCTGAAAGCTCCTGCCATTTTGGAACGGCTAAATCTCGTAATATTTCTAATACGTGTGGTAACTGTTCCCCAGCGCCCATTACGACACGCCATGGTTCACGACTTCCGTGATTTGGTGCCCACTTTGCATCATCTAAAATTTCTAAAACCGCTTCTTTTTCAACAAGTGTCCCGTTAAACTTTTTAATTGAGCGACGTTGTAAAATTGCATCTTTTACTGATAATGTCATTTCAAATCCTCCTTCGTTCATTAGTTCCACCATAACATAATTAGTTTTCTTTTAATATATGAATCACCATTTGAAAACATCATCTATTTTATAAAAATAATAGGTCATTTGCGGTGTGTAGGCTGTCGATGTTTCATACGTATAAAGTCGATCTGCACTGTTTGAAGTATGTGCATTTACATAGGGAACACCGTCGATTATACTCGTCACAATCGTGCTATGATCAATGCGACCATTCCCTTGAAAGTCGTAAAAAATGATATCACCAAGTTGTAAATCAGACGCCGAACCTGTTTGTTTTGCGGTCAATCCTTGCTTGGACGTTTCCAAGTACCAGCGAAGTGAATGCGATACTGACCAACTAAAACTCCAACGTTCATTTAATCCGATCATCCACCAACCGACTTCACGATTCGGCGGCGCCCCCCTCATTGGGGCATTGCCTGCCAACAAACACTGCGAAATATAATTCGTACAATCATCCTGAAAAACAGGAAATTGCGGATTATAATCATTCCACCAACGTTGTGCATAAGCAACTGCCGCTAATCGGTTATAATAAATGACGATAGTATTTTCTCCTTTTCTATTTTCTTTTATAGCATCATATGTCGAATCATTTTGGATTATGTTATTGTGCCTGTCCCTATAAGTTCGACACAAATATCCAATTTTTATTCCCTGCCTTATCACTCAAATTTAGAAAAGATAACCCGCTACACGTTTTGGCATGTTAGACATTAAGACCAACAATTTGTCTATTAAACATCATTTCGGTATTTCGTTATAAGTTACAGAGTGAATTTACACTATTTTCTAAAATGTCTGCTACAATATTTCTAACTAGGTATTAACTTACTTCAGTGGATGTCACAGACTTTTAAGTGATATTTTTCGTGCACGCCTGGAAAGTCTAGATGCAGATTACACTGAAGCTTAATCGATTAATTTTGGAGGGAATGACGATGAAGCAACATGCAGAAAAAGAAATTTTGCAACCAACGACACTTTGTGATAATAAAGGAAATTTAAATCCCGCAGCAATCGGATTTGCACGCAAGCCGATTATCGATTGTAATTTAACAGGTCATTTCATGCGGAAGAAAAAATGGAATTATTGGTGCGTATATGGTGAAGATATTTTATTTTCTGCAACAATTAGCCATTTAGATTATGCAGCGGTTTGCTTCATCTATTTCCTTGAATATGAAACACAACGTTATTTTGAAAAAACAATTACCATTCCACTTGGAGCAAGAGTTAAAATGCCGACACAAGTACTCGAATCCGTTCAATTCGCAAATAATGACCTGTCGATTAATATTACATACTTCAATGGCGATACGCATTTAACTGTTATTTCATCAAACTTTGACGGAGAGCATTTACATGCCGAGCTAACGATTCAACATCCAAAAAATGATGATTCTCTAAATGTAGTTATCCCGTGGAACCGCCAAACATTCCAATTTACTGCAAAACATCATACTTTACCGACATCAGGCATTGTTAAAATTGGAGAAAAGCGTTTTATATTTCATCCTGAAGAAAGCTTTGCTGTATTAGATTACGGGCGCGGTGTTTGGCCAAGGCAAGCTACTTGGAATTGGGGCATGGCTTCACAACGTGTTCGTAAACGACGAATCGGTTTAAATTTTGGCGGTCAATGGACGGATGGCACAGGGATGACAGAAAATGCTGTATTCGTTGACGGGGTTATGACGAAAATTCATGAGGATGTTATTTTTGACTATGATCGCACTAACTTTATGAAGCCTTGGCGTGTCACATCAAAATTTAGCAACACCGTACAGCTTACATTTACCCCCTTCTTTGAACGCGTAGCCCTAACAAACGCCAAACTTGTCCGCTCTGAAGTACACCAAATGATTGGCTATTATGATGGACGAGTTACACTGGCAAATGGGGAAATACTTCACATCCAGCAAATGCTTGGTTGTATTGAAGAACATGCTGCGAAGTGGTAAAAAATAGAACTATCAATAACTTACTTAATACAGCGGTTACAACTCGTTATCGGCGAATTGTAACCGCTATTAATTTCTCATAGCACCACTTCCCAATAAAAATAGAAAATATATAGGACAGGAGGAACGACAATGGAGCATCCCGAATTTATTAAAGAACAACAACGCCTTGCTGATACAGTGCACTATATGGATCATATTTTGCATAGTTCAAAACAAAATCTTCAAGCTGCGCAGGACAATATTCGCTCAGCCATGGCCAACTTAGAATACATCGATTCCAGTGATAGCTTTTTAAATATCTTGACGAACACGCGCTTTTTTGAAATGGCACGCAATCAAAAGGAGGGGCTTGAGGCTGTTCGTCAAAAGCCTTATTTTGCACGCATTCATTTTCAACGTGATGGCGAAGAAGAGGAATTTCTTTATATCGGAAAAACGTCTTTGTTCCATAGTGAAACACATGAACCAATTATCGTCGATTGGCGATCCCCTGTCGCAAACGTTTACTACGATGGACGGCTCGGCGATTTAACATACGACGTGCGCGACGAAGAACTTAGTGGCCATTTATTTTCGAAACGACAATACAAAATTGAAAATAGTCAGTTACTCGACTTCCGCGATGTGGATTTAACGACAAATGATGAACTATTGCAAGAGGCACTCGAAGGAAAAGCGGATGTACGTCTAACGGAAATCGTTTCAACGATCCAAAAAGAACAAAATGATATTATACGCGCTCATTTACGTCAGCCAATTCTCGTCCAAGGGGCTGCCGGTTCAGGAAAAACGACGATTGCGCTTCATCGAATTTCGTATTTCCTTTATACGATGGGCGAACATTTCAAGCCTGAACAACTTATGATTTTAGCGCCAAACCAGCTGTTCATCGACTATATTGGGGATGTTTTACCAGAGCTCGGCGTCGATAAAATTTGCCAAACAACCTATGCCCAGTACGTACAAAACGCGACGGGCATTAAATTAAAGCTACAAAACCCAAATGATCAGCTCGAAAAGATTATTGCAAGCCAATCTGAAAACCTGGATACTTTTATTATTTCAAAAGAAAAAGGCAGCAAGTTTTACCAAAATATAATGGACCGTTATTTGCAGCGCTATGAACAGCAGCTTGCCGATTTGTTCGACGATGTATTTATCGAAAAATATCGAATTATGCAAGGTAGCTATTTAAAGAAATTATTTTTAATCGAATTTCAGTATATACCAATTGAAAAGCGCCTTGAACGCATAAAAAAAGTCGTTCAAACCGAAGTAAAGAGAAAAGCAACGGCCGTTCTTACAACACTAAACGGGCGCTATGAAGAGGCAATCGGACGCGCACTTAACGGCATTCGTGATGATGAAAAGCGGCGCCGCATCGTAACAAAATTTATCGACGAGCGGGATGAACGCATTCCAAAAATTAAACAGGAAGCGAAAACGACCGCCTCTCTTTATATGAAAAAGTTCCAAAAGGCAAAGATTAAGCCAATGTATCGCGATGTCATTACGAACCGAACCTTATTAAATGAATTGGCACCTGAATGGACATTGGAAGAGGTTGAACAATTTGTACAAGCCCACCAGAAAGAGCAATGGGTCGTGGAGGATTTAGCGGCACTTCTTTATTTACACGCCAAAACAAAAGGCATTGACGACAAGTGGAAAATGCGTGTCGTCTTTATCGATGAAGTGCAAGATTATAGCTTATTCCAGCTAGCTGCACTGAAAGTTGGACTCGAAACCGATATGTTCACAATGGTTGGCGACCTCGCACAAGGGATTCATAGCTACCGTGCATTAACCGAGTGGGCGCCAGTACTTGAGTTATTCCCACGCGCGACGTATGCAACGCTACAAAAAAGTTATCGAACAACGATTGAAATTATGGAGCTCGCCAATCAAATTTTGGCGCAAATGGATGAGGACCTGCCTCTTGTGGAACCTGTTGTTCGTCACGGTAAGGAACCTGAATTCCTCCTGCATGAAACATTTAATGCACAAGTCATCCAAGACATATACGACCGCATTCGCGCAAATGGTCACCGCTCCATTGCACTTATTTGTAAAACAACTAGGGAAACCGAAGCCCTCGTCAAGCAATTGCAAAATGCACAGCTTCCCGCGCAATTACTCGACGATCACTCTGGTATTGATCAAGAAAAGTTACTCGTCTTACCGAGCCATTTAGCAAAAGGCTTAGAGTTTGATGCGGTGATTGTTCTCGCTTTCGAGACACCGTATTTCGACCATGCCATCGACCGCAAACTGCTCTATGTCGCTTTAACACGTGCTATGCATGAGCTCTATTTAATCGGCCCTTCGCGGGAAACGTTTTTATTGTAAAATAAAAAATTACTAATATCGGGTATTTTGTCTTTATAGGCAAAATACCCTTTTTATATTTCTAAAAAGACTTCCGTTCCATCACCCAAAATATCCCCTACTATACTCCTGTTATTTTAAATATTCCGAATTTTTATTGACTTTAAAACCACACTTCTTTATTATTCAATTCATACTATGTTTATAGGAATTGTTATTTGAGGAGGAATATTATATGTCACTACAATTTGATCATTTTGTCCATTTAACAGCTGACCCGAAAAAAGCAATTGAAACATTTCAAGCGATCGGATTACACGCAGTCGAAGGTGGTAAGCACGAAAATCTCGGAACTTACAATGCATTAAGCTATTTTGGTTTGAGCTATGTAGAATTAATCGGAATTTTTGATGAAGCTTTAGTAAAAACAGCCGCGAATATTAAATACAGCTTGCGTGATACATTTATCGAAAACCAACTACAACAAGGTCCCCAGCGCATCGCTTTACGCTCTAATAATTTGACTGCATTAGCAGAACATTTCCGCTCACTCGGCTTAGAAGTGAACGGACCATCAGATTTTAGCCGAACACGCCCAGATGGAACACTTGTCACATGGAAACTTTTATTTGCCGGAAAACCAAGTGATTCTATAACATTACCTTTCTTTATACAATGGGATGAAAACGATAACGACCGTCATGAAGACCTACAACAACGTGGTGTAATTGCACCTCATGAAATTGGAGATATTTCAGTAGATGGTGCAGCATTTGCCGTTCAAAATTTAGAACAAATTACTTCCCTTTGGCAGGAAATTTTACAACTCGATAAAGGCTTAATTTACGAAGATAAAGAATGGAATGCTAAAGCACAGCGCCTTTCATTACAAGGTGGCGACATCATTTTTTACGAACCACTTGGTGAAGGTACTGTGCAAGAAATAATTAATTCTAAAGGTGAAGGTTTATTCGCTCTTCAATTCAAAGGTAGTGACCCAAAAATAACTACTATCTCAAACGCAATATATCGATTTATTTAGGAGGAACTTTAATGAAAAAGTGGATAATTACATTTGGACTTTTCTTTATTTTGACAACTCTTGCTGCATGTTCTAACGATAGTAAAGAGCCTTCCGATGCCAAAGCAGCAAATAAAAAAGAAGAGTTACAAACAATTAATATCGGTTATCAAAAAGGAAATACGCTTCACATTTTGAAAGAAACAGGGATTTTAGATGAAGCTGCGAAAGAAAAAGGTTTAACGATTAAATGGGAGTTATTCACACATGGTACTACGCTAATGGAAGGAATTTATGCAGGGGCAATCGACTTTGGTCACGCTGCTGATGGTCCTGGAATTTTTGCACAAGCATCGAATAAATCATTTTATTACGTCGGCGCAGATGCACCAAATCCTGAAGGTGTCGGGATTGTCGCCCTAAAAAAATCAGGCATCACCAATTTAGAAGACTTAAAAAACAAAAAAGTTGGAGTTATTAAAGGCGGGAATCACCACTACTCAACTGTTCTCGCATTAGAATCAGTCGGTCTATCAGTAGATGATGTAGAGTGGATATATCCAAAAGACGCTGCACAAGGCCGCGCTTTATTCGAAACAGGGCAAATTGACGCATTAGCTTCTTATGATCCGTTCTTCGCATCCGCAGAAATCGAAACAGACTCGAATACATTGGTAAATGGTGACATCGATAACTATCCGAACCGCACATTTTACTTTGCAACGACGAATTTTGCCGACAAGCACCCTGATATAGTCCAATTTATTTTAGAAAAAATCAATGAATCTGATGAATGGGCAAATGATAACAACGAAAAACTTATCGATATTATGTCTAAAGCACTTGGCATTAACGAGGAGGTCATTCGTAAGCAAATTAATCGCCGTACGTTCGGCGCCTCTGAAATTACGAAAGATATTATCAGTGCCCAACAAAAACAAGCAGAGAAGTATTTTGAGATTGGTTTAATTCCAGTTGAAGTAAATGTGCAAGGTAAAGTTTGGGTAAATAAAAATTAAATTCTTTAAGCAGATGGGCATCCCCTTTTCCCATCTGTTTCCGCATAAATAGGAGGCTTATCAATGAAAAAAACGACTTTTGATTTTCGACCTTGGGTAATCCCTGTGGTGCTATTAATCATTTGGGAAGTTATTGTGCGATTTGAAATTGTTTCCCCATCGCTCTTCCCTTCTCCGATTACAATTGTAGAAACCGCTTGGAACTTACTTGTAGACGGTGATTTAACTACACATATCGGCATTAGTCTCGGGCGTGCATTAACAGGTATGTTAATCGGCGGTGCGATTGGCTTTGCACTTGGCGTTTTAAACGGTTTATCGAAAAATTTCTATATTTATTTAGACACGACGATTCAAATGATCCGCAACATTCCTCATCTCGCTTTAATTCCTTTAGTCATTGTTTGGATAGGAATTGGCGAGGATGCCAAAATCTTTTTAGTCGTACTAGGCGTGTTATTTCCCGTTTACGTGAACACATTCCATGGTATACGGAATGTCGATCCGAACTTAGTAGAAATGGGCAGAATGTATAACTTAAAGGGTTGGCAACTATTTAGGCATGTCCTTTTACCAGGCGCACTTCCTTCTATTTTCGTTGGGTTGCGTTATGCACTTGGGGTTATGTGGCTTACATTAATTATCGCTGAAACAATTCCAACTCAAGCTGGACTTGGCTATTTAGCTACAAACGCACGTGAATTTATGCAAACCGATATCATTATTTTAAGCATTATTATTTATGCGCTCCTCGGGAAATTAGCCGATATCATCGCGCAATTTGGAGAAAATCGTGCATTGAAATGGAATGCTAGTTATAACAAATAAGAGAGGATATGAGACGATGAAACATGAACCGATTCAAATTGATATCCACAATCTTCAAAAATCATTTGGAAATAAGGAAATTCTTCATAACATTTCGACTACATTTAAAAAAGGAGAGTTTATTGCTGTTATTGGGAAAAGTGGTAGCGGGAAAAGTACGCTATTACGTTTAGTAGCTAGCCTTGAGGAAATTACACACGGTGAATTGCTGTTTGATGGCGTTCCCGCTACGCAATCCGATGCGAACGTTAAAATGATGTATCAAGATTCTCGTCTCCTTCCTTGGAAAAAAGTAATTGATAACGTCGGACTTGGTTTAGCAGGTAATTGGTCTGCTTTAGCAGAAGATGCATTAGATAAGGTTGGTTTACTTCATTTAAAAGATGAGTGGCCTTCAACATTATCTGGTGGTCAAAAACAGCGAGTTGCACTTGCTCGAGCCTTAATTCATGAGCCTTCTCTTTTAATGCTCGACGAACCATTAAGTGCGCTCGACGCATTAACTCGCATCGAAATGCAAAATTTAATAGAATCCATTTGGCAAAAAAATCACTTTACAGCGTTGCTTGTAACACATGATGTAAGTGAAGCTGTACGCTTAGCAGATCGTATTATTTTAATAGAAGATGGCTCCATTGCGTTCGATGAGCCCATTGCAGTACCTCGCCCTCGCAAATTAACAAACCCTTTTTTAATCGAGCTTGAGGATAAAATATTAAACCGATTAATGAAGGGTAGAGAGATCGACTTAACAAGTGAGAAACAACCTTCTATTAATCCATTGAACCTTTTAGTTAATCCATGAACGCGAGTGAAACTCTATTACATCAATTACGCCTCGGCGTAATTGCGTCCAGATTTTTTCGAGCTCATTAGGGAAGTTAGCCTAAGTGCGTCGCGTCCATGCGACAACGGCTAACTGACCTGCATCACGCAGGCCTCCTTAAAAATCTGTGACATCCGCCGGGGCTTGGTCCAACACGATGTTGGTCACTCAGGCGTTGCCACAGGACGTGGCGTTCTTAGCCTGGGTTCCTCTGATTCAGCAAGGTTTGAACCCTCACTGAATAGATTTGCGTTTTTTGGCATTCATCTACCACTTATGGACGTGGTCGAATTTTGCTGAATCAAGTTAAAAGTAAAAGATGGCATGGGTTCGAGTCCATACCATCTTTTTATTTGTACTTTTTAGGTGTAAGAAATTACACTAATATGAAATAATCCATCTGAATGGATTTCATAAAGCCTGCTTTTTCGTACACACGTAGCGCACCCGCATTTTCAATCTCGACATCGAGCAGCACCATTTTTTCCCCGTTTCGAATCGCGTAATCCTTTACCCACTGTAATATTTGCGTACCGATTCCACGACCTTGCATAGTTGGTGCAACCGCAAATGCAGTAATCCACTGCACTTCACCTTCTTTACGCGTTGTAATTGTGCCTATCACTTCCTCGTCATATTCGACGGTCCACATGATTAGGCCCTCGGTTGTTGTATTATAATCGATTAACTCAAGTGATTCTTCACGCATATCACCAAATGTCGCCATTAAAATTGTCACAATTGCCTCTGTTTCTTTTTGCATAAACGGACGTACTGTCAAACTTGAATTTTCCTGTAAAATTTCTGCCTTTGCTTCTAGCGTCGCTTCTGAAAAGCTATACAAGTAGTTATTTTTTTGTAAAAACTCACGTCCAAAATTCGCGCCTTCCACCATTAATGCAAGCTCACCTTCACTACCGCGCGTTTCCATCCCTTCATGCAGGACATTTAAAATCGCATTGCCAATACCGAGTTGGCGATACATCGGCGCAACGACCATCGACCATTCATAGGTGTTTAATCCCATCAAATCAAGCGCAGTCCCCGCCCCAACTAATTCATTTTTATCATCATCGTATACAAGTACATAAAAGCCTTTCATTTCATAACTTTTCGCGACAGGTAAATTCATCACCTGCTGATATATTTGTCCATCAATACGGGAACTTGTTTTACATAATACTTGGATTTCTTCATACGTTTCATCATCTAAAGGAAACGATACTGTAATTGCCGATAAATTCATTCTTTCTACTCCACTTCTCTATACATCAGATGTCCTTATTCTAGTAGAGCTACTACGGATTCGCAACTACTGATGTTTGCCTTTACTAAAAAAAACGGAACATTGATATTTAGCTTTTAACTTAATTGGGTATATATCCTCTAAATAACCCCTTCAATGGAACTTTAAATTTCTTAGATCTTCACCAAAATTTTAAGTCTATATATCTATATATTAGTTAAAACACATTTCACCATTTGATTTCACATATAAATTGAACTATAATTACCTTTTGAAATGTTTAGTATTTTCCTCATTGTTCAGAAATCGAAACAGACTATAATTACTACTTCCGATATCACTTGGATTTATGTACCACATACAAAGATGACTTATGACTGCATTTCGATTTATTATTTTAGTATTAATTTACGGAATAAGGAGACCAAACATATGACAAAAGAACAAATTTCTATAGCATGTAATGAACTATTGCAGATTAGCCCTTTCCCATCCTTTCTAGTATCACTAGACGGACTATTTCTAAAAGGTCATTTTGGTGATTTATCATATGCCACAACAGATTTAGAAGAATTAAAACAACAACCAATTGCCAGTACAATACTTCCAATGTTTAACAAAAGTCTATTAAACACGATTTTAGATAGCACGCAGCCTATGTGTTTTCAAAATGTTGAATTAACTATAAAAAACAATAAACCTATCCATGTAACGCTATATACAAAACTCACGAACTACCAACAAGAGCAAGTTATTCATATGCTTTGTATCCCGACCGACTCCATTCGTTTAATGAATGATGAGCAACAGCATTTAGTCGACTTAAAAAATGGTATTCACAATTCATTCATGACCGTAACGCTTGATAATGAAGGCTTTATTGTGCATACAAACCAGCATTTTTTAACAACAAGCCACTGGACTCCAAAGCGCGTACTTGGAAAAAACTTTTGGCAACTCTTCCCCTCAGACGATGAAAGCTTGAAAGAAGTGCAACAAATTTGGAAAGTCCTTCAAAACGGCAACATTTGGCAAGGTGACATCCAAAAGATAACAAAGGATGAGCAGCCGTATTGGGTTCACTTAACAGCAATTCCGATGAGCAGCCAAAATTCAGTCGACAATCGCTTTTTCTTTATCGAGCGCGATATTACAAATGAAAAGTTGATGCAAAATCGATTGGAGAAAATTGCTTACATCGATCCTGAAACAGGGATGATTAACGTACATCGACTTGAACAAATTATTACGCAAATGATTGAAGAAGAGCGCCATTTTTCATTCGTCTATTTAAGCATTGATAAATTTTATACAATTAAAGATTTACATGGTGATTTTGCTGGGGGCTCGCTTATTTTAGAGTTTACGAAACGCATGAAAATGTATTTCCAAGACAGCACAATGGCGCGCATTAACGAAAATGACTTCGTTGTCATTACTCCATTGCCAGAATGGTTTACACATGGTTTTTTAAGTTATTTGCAGCAACACCCTATTTACAATGACAGTGTAGCCATTCCCGTTTCTATTAGTGGTGGTATTACACGATTCCCAGAAGATCAATCGACATTTGCTCAACTTATGAAAGCCTCTCTTGCAACAATTACAAATGTTCGTGCAGCAGGCGGAGATAATATTTTGTCATTATCAAATGCAACACACAAAGCATTAAACCGAAAATCCATTGTTGAGAAACGTTTATTACTTGCCCTGGATCAAAGAAATTTACAAGTACTTTATCAACCGCAACTTGATTTAAAGACAAATAAGATTACTTCAGTTGAAGCGCTTGTCCGTTGGGATGATGAGGAAATCGGTGTTGTTTCTCCTGACGAATTAATTCCTATTGCAGAAGAAACAGGCCTAATTAATAACATCGGTTCATTCATGCTCGAAAAAGCGTGTGAACAAGCAGTCGCATGGAAAAACGCCGGACTTCCAATCACAGTAAGTATTAACTCCTCTGTCCGTGAATTCCGCGATAAAAACATGGCCAAATCGATTTTAGAAACACTTGAACGTACAGGATGTCCAGCGAATTTATTACAAATTGAAATTACCGAGAAGTTTGCACTTGAAGCTGAAGCTGAGATGGGTATCATTAAACAAATGCGCATATTAGAAAATGAAGGCATTGTCTTTTCTTTAGACGATTTTGGAACAGGCTACGCATCGTTCCGCTATATGCAACTATTACCGATTTCAATTTTAAAAATTGACCAAACCTTTACAAACACACTATTAAAGTCCGATAAATCACGACAACTTGTTCATGGTATGGTCCAACTTGGTAAATCAATGAATTTAACAATCATTGCAGAAGGTGTAGAAACCGAAGAACAGCAAGATCTGCTAAAAAGTTATGGCTGTGACGCGGTTCAAGGGTATTATATTAGTAAGCCTGTGTCGAATAATGAAATTTTCAACATCTTAAAATAAAAAAGAGCTCGGCAAGTAAGGTTACCCCGTACTTGTCGAGCTTTATTTTTTCACTTTCATAAACGATTGAATAGATGTTTTCCCTTTACTCATCATGCCTAGTAAAATTTGCACAATAACTTCGGCAAATACAAGTCCCATCGCAATCGCCCCTGAAATCATAAATGCACGGATCCCATTTTGTAACCCCATAATATAATCAAGCTCCATGAAGTTACGCATCGCATTATACGCAATGCCACCTGGTACTAATGGAATAATACCTGAAACACTAAAAATAATCATCGGCATGCGAAATTTACGTGCAAAAAAGTGGGCAACGAGCGAAACGACAAATGCCCCAATAAAGGAGGACCGAACATCATCTAAGCCCCACTCTGTCACGAAATAATAAATAGTCCAACCAACCGCCCCAACAAATCCACAGGCAGGAATTACCTTCGTTGGCGCATTGAAAATGACGCCGAAGCAAGCAGTCGCAATAAAACTAACCAAAGCCTGTAAAATAATCGTTTCCATATTCAAATGGCCTCCTAAATCAATTATCCTTTGATATTATTGCACTGGCATACACTGCCCCACTTGTAGAGGTTAAAAGGATAGTACAAGTGCAATACCTGAACCAATCGCAAATGCCGTTAAAAAAGCTTCTGCGCCCTTTGCCATCCCTGCAATAAAATGCCCGGCCATTAAATCTCGCACAGCGTTGGTAATGAGTAATCCTGGCACTAATGGCATTACCGACCCTATAATAATTTTATCCACTTCTGTACCAAAACCATAATGGACAGAAAGCGAGGCGACCACACCGACACTAACCGCTGCTAAAAATTCCGAGAAAAATTTAACACGCGTCATTTTGTGAATAATCGTAACAATATATAAACCGACCCCTCCTGCGACAAAAGCTGTCGGGATATCGGTGAGCATTCCTTTATATAAGAACAAGAAGCAACTACTCGCAATGCTAGCAGCTAAAACTTGTAGTAAAATTGGTAAAAAATAATTCGTTTTTTCTATCCGCTTTAACTCGTCATAAGCTCGCTCTAGTGTTATCATTTGAGATGTAAGCTTTCGAGATACATTATTCACAAGGACAATCCGATGTAAATCTGTAACTCTTGTTGAAATCGATGTAATTCGTGTAGGTTGCGTTCTCCCTAGTGAAAAAATAATACCAGTTGGCGTTACATAACTTTGTGCATCCATCATATTTTGTGAACGAGCCATTCTTTGCATCGTATCTGCAACACGATACGTTTCCGCTCCACTTTCTATCATGATGCGACCTGCTAATAACAAACAATCCATCGCCATTTCATTCTGTTCAAAATTCATTGCGTCGGGAACCTCCTTCAACTTCTTAGCTCATATTACTCGAAGCGTAGTAAAAAAGACATCTTTTTTTACTTTCAACTTTTCATGGATGTTTTTCAGAGAAAGGGGCGCACACATCATGAAAAACAAACCTAGAAAAAAACGTGGACCTTGGATTGATCTCCTACTTATCGGTGCTATTTTCGCATTGGGAGGAGCCATTGTTTTTTTAACGAATTTAAATGGAAAATCCTTATTTCAAAAGGATGAAAATGCAGCTTCCAATAATATTACTTCTGACATTTCCGAGGAAGAATCCTCATTTCCTGGTGTAAAAATTATTACTGACATCTCCAATGATAAAAAAATGCCTTTTGCGATTCAATACCCTTTGACTAAATTCGAGGCATTAAACGAGGCAATTACTACTTATATCGATGATTCTAAAGATTATTACATAAGCATGATGCGACTTCAAAAAGATGTAGAAGAACATATGGGCGAGCTCAATATTCGTCTAGATACTTATCAATATGAACACTATTATTCCTTTGTTTTAACAAATAAAGTAACTTTAAACAATCTCGAGCACCATTCAAAAGTAAAAACATTTTTAATCGACAGTGAAAATGGGCAGGTTATTAATATTGCTACATTACTAAATGAAGATTTAAAAAGCCTAGAAACATTTGCATCACATATTCAATCAGAAATTTTAAAAGACCCGAAACTTGAAGGGGTAATTTCACAAGATAAACTAATGCTTGCAACGAAACCGGAATGGGCATCTTTCAACCGCTTTGCATTAAAAGATGACTCACTTGTTATTTATTTTGATGAAGGCGAAATAGCAGATCCTTCTGCAGGATTACTCACTTTCGAAATGCCACTATCCTTCATTAATCCGTTACTTGCTTCCGACTTTCAAATTGCAATGGAATCAGAAGAAACAATTATACCAAAGTTTGATTTGGACCCTTCCAAAAAACATGTTGCACTGACGTTTGATGATGGTCCACATCCAAAAGTAACAAAACAAATTTTAACTTTACTTGAAAAGTATGATGCCAAGGCGACGTTTTTCATGCTCGGTAGCCGCGTTCAGTACTATCCTAGCTTAGTAGGTGAAATACGTGATGCTGGTCATGAAATTGGTAACCACTCTTGGAGTCACCCTGTGTTAACAAAGCTTTCTGCAGCCGAAGTGACAAAAGAGTTCGAATCGACAGAGCAAGCGATTTTCAATGCGATTGGTCAGTACTCTACCGTTTTCCGTCCGCCATATGGTGCTACGAACGATTCGATTAAAGCATTGCTGCCAATAACTTCTGTGAATTGGACGATTGATACACTCGACTGGAAGCACCGTAACGCAAACAGCCTGTTACCAAACATTCAAAATTCACTGCACAATAATTCGATTATTTTAATGCATGATATTCATCAATCAACAGCAGATGGATTAGAAGCGGTCCTTGTCTACTTAAAAAATGAAGGCTATGAATTCCTGACTGTTTCAGAAATATTGAATTACCATAAATGAGTTATTTACATTAGTCTATCAAAAAAATCCGCTCTTGATGCATATCATCAAAAGCGGATTTTTTTATTTTAGAATAGCTAATTAAAAACCAATCATTTGCTGTTTTTTAAATGTGCTCATTTGATAGCTTGTAATTTTTGTACGAGATACCGTATACAAATTATCACCTGTATATAAAATTCGTTGAACGACATTGTATGAATCCTCGTACTGCTCGCCTGGTCTTGCTGGCTCCGTTAAATCGCCTGCAAGTTCAATTCCTGCTGTCGTTACTTTATAAATTTGTGCGCCCGTACCTTTATATGTCAAGCGGTCTTCATCCTCACCTGGCTCATAAATTGTAATCGGGAAACCGTAATAATTGTTGCGTGCATCTCTAAATAGCGCCTTGTGATCATTTTGCACTTCCGAGTACGTACCACGCCCACCTATAATGACTGCGTCTTGCTCAATTGGATTGGCTAAATCCGTTACATTGAATAAGCTTAATTTCATCCCTTTCGTTAAAACGATTGGCTCCTTAGAACCAGATTCCATCTTCACCTCTGTATCGTAACCAATACCTAGTAAATGATTTTCCCCGATTGGATGTAAGTAATTACTAAATCCAGGTATTTTCAGCTCACCTAATACTTTTGGTGCTTGAGGATTTTTCGTATCAATAACGAAGAGTGGATCTGTTTCTTTAAACGTCACGATATAGGCCTTTTCCCCCATAAAACGCGCTGAATAAATGCGTTCTCCTTGTGCCAAATCATTCACCGAACCGACTTGCTTTAACGCATTATCTAAAATGAACAGATGATTTTTAGAGTTTGCTTCTGAGCCCCATGCGTTGCCCTCTGTCGTCGCAATGCGGATATAACCGTTATGTTCATCCATTGAAAACTGATTTAATACAGACCCCTTTACCTTTCCTTGCGCCGCCATACGTATCGATGTTTTATCTACAGCAATTTTATAAATCGTCGTTTCATTCACTTCAGCCGGCATCGAAACTTCTGATGTCGCCTCTACCTCACTACGCATCATCAGCATATGACTGTAATTCATAGATGCCATATAAATCGCATTTTGTGACATGTATAACTGTCCACTATTGCCTAAGTAGCTTTCAGTGTTCAATTTAGCAGAAGCAATATTACTCACATCGATTGCCGAAACGATTAAATAATTCGGTGTGTTGCTTTCTGGCAAAATGCGAATTTTTCCAAATGGTAACGCTTGATCCACACCGCTTGTATCATACGTATATGGAAGTAAATCCATATCTTCTACTTCACGCAACATCCAATAATTCGGTGTTTGATTTGAAACGACATATAAATAGTTCCCCGCTTTTCGTAAATTCGTTAAATATCCATCTTGCCCAATTTCACGAATAAGTTTTGGATTGTTCGCATCTTTCACATCGTAAAATGCTACTTTTGCAACAGACTTCCCATCATAATACGGTTCTTTACTCGTTTCAATATACGTTGAATAGGCTACAATGAGCGTATTTTCATGCAGCATTAAATGGGATGGATATGCATCCTTACTAACAACCAGCTTTTTTACAACTTTCATATTTTTTGCATCCGTAATCATAATTCGATTATCAACTATGGAATAAATATACTGCCCATCCGTAATCGCGATGTCGCCTTCTTCGATACCTTCTACCTGATTATTTGTCGTTGAGTAACCCGCTCCACCTCCACTTGCACTATCCATTGCAACATCCGATAGCATTTTACTTTCTTCTTTGCTTTCCGCTTCCATAATAACAGGTGATTTATCAGCCATTAAAAATGTTGTGAAATAAGCTTTTAAATCTTGTTGTGATGTAATTTTGGTAATTTTATTCACTACTTGTAAATCAAATTGATTATCCTTTTGCAGTGCTTTTCCGCTTTTAAATGCTGCTTTTTTTACATGAATCGTATAATTCCCTACTGCTAATCCTTCTATTGACAATACTTTAGCAGCTGCATCTAATTGAAGTGTCGCCTTCACTGCTTTTCCTTGTTGATCAACAATCGAAATGTTGCCATCTGTTACACTTTCCACAGTAAGTGCTTGATTAAATGAAATAAAATACGGTTCCCCCGCTTGCACAATCGTAGACGCATGCGCTTCTATTTTTTTATCAAATAGTATGTAGCTAAACACCACAAGCGAAACGAGTGTTGCAATCATCCCTAAACAATATCTTTTGCTTTTACTCATTGAAATCTCCTCCTTCATTCACCTTTTACCCCATTAGACTTCCTATTTTGCAATTCGTTTCACTTTTATCTGAATAATCTTTATTTTTATCGTAAAAACAAAAAACTTCTAAACAATTTCTCAATTAGTTGTTTAGAAGTTTTCGTTAAAATAATATTTCTTTCAATTTAATCTTCTGTAAAACTGAAGTTCATCGAATTCCCCCTACCATTTTACAATCATTGTTGAACGGTGCGATGTTTCTTTAATTATGACACCCCGTTTTGCCATTTCTGCAATAAATTCACGACCCGGCACGACCGTTTCTGGTGTAAATACACCCCGATCTGTAATAAGTCCTTTACCAATCATTTGCGCTACTACTGAAATCGTATTAGCCGTTGAACGTGCCATTGCCGTTACATTTCTCTCTAAATCTTTACGTACAACCATTTCATACTCATACGTAATTTGTTCTTCTGATTTTTCCCCTGAAATAATGACTCGTAACAATACCGCATCCGCTTCTTTTCCTAATTCTAATTCTTTCTTCAATACTTCTCGCGTTACTTCACGAACACTGACTTCATTGCCTCCAACAGTAACCGTATTCGTTTTATCAAGGAAGCCTAAATCAGCAAATAACTTAAATTTCTCTGCATGCCCTTTATAGCGGATTGTTTTGTATTCAAGCGTTTTTACATTAGGGAATGTATAATGCAATGTCGAAATTCCACCCGATGTATAGAATGCCTCGAGTACGCCAAATTCATCAAAATAAATTGGCTCGATGCCCGTTAAAGACTCCACTTCTGATAACGTCCCTTTTGAAATAACCTTTGATGGCTCGGTATAATGGTCAAATACCCCATCTAACGAAAACACCTGCGTATAGTTTAGCGGTGGCTTCGGCTCTGTCGGTATCCCCCCAACAAATAATTTAATAGAATCCACTGAATCTAATTTTGAAGCCCCATACCCTGTCAAAATATTAATCATGCCCGGTGCAACACCCAAATCTGGAATAACTGTAACGCCTTTTTTCACCGCATCCTCATTAAGTGCTAAGATTTTTTCCGTCACACCACCAATATGACCACCTAAATCTACAGAATGTACCTCCACATCAATTGCCGCACGGACCACACGTTCATTAAATGTATAAAACAGAGCATTAATCACAACTTGCCCCTTTGAAATAACTTTGCGTAAGTCGTCATCACAATCAGCATCCAACTGAACAACTTCCACTTTATTTGTATTTAATGTCGCGACAAATTCATTTGCCGGATCTACCGAAACATCTGCTAAAAATACTTTTTCAACTTGCTCACTCGCTACCAAATCACGCGCAATTTCTTTTCCCATTAAACCTGCACCTAATACAACTACTTTCATGTAAACATCTCCCTTGTTTGTATTTAAGTAATTCTATTATATGAACACGATCCCTCCGAAAGAAGATAAATGGGGGCCGCGGATCATTCGTTATTGTCGATTTGAGCTCTTTGTAATTTCCCACTGTAGTCAACATAAATACTTTTCCATTCCGTATATACATCAAGCGCTGCCTGACCTGAATCGCGGTGTCCGTTCCCTGTTCCCTTCGTACCACCAAATGGTAAATGAATTTCTGCACCCGTTGTTCCTGCATTAACGTAAACAATTCCTGTGTCTAAAAGTTGCTGTGCCTTAAACACTTTATTAATATCTTGTGAGAAAATAGAACTTGATAGACCAAATTTCACACTATTATTCACTTCGATTGCTTCGTCTAAGCTAGCTACCTCAACGATGCTAATAACAGGTCCGAAAATCTCCTCTTGCGCTAAAATGCTATCCGGTTGCACATTTGTAAAAATCGTTGGTTCAAAATAAAACCCATTTTCATAAGCCTCAGTATTTAAAATTTGTCCTCCTATTAGTAAACTTGCCCCTTGTTCCTTACCAATTTGAACATAATGATTAATTTTTTCGAGTGCCGCCTTGTTGATAACTGGACCGATTTTAACGGATGGATCTAAACCGTCTCCAATCGTCAGTTTTTTCGTCTCTTGTATAAGCTTTTCTTCAAGTTGTTCCTTCACATCACGATGCACAATAACACGGCTACACGCTGTACAACGCTGGCCTGCCGTTCCAAAAGCACTCCATAAAATTCCTTCTACTGCGAGTTCGATATCTGCATCATCCATAACAATGACGGCGTTTTTCCCGCCCATTTCAAGCGATACCTTTTTTAAATGCTTGCCCCCGAGTTCCGCTACTTTACTTCCTGTTGCAGTTGAGCCCGTAAATGATATTACCCGAATATCTGGATGCTCAATCATCGCCGTTCCAACAGTAGGTCCAGAACCAAATACAACATTCACAACACCTTTTGGTAAATCAACTTCTTCAAAAATTTTCGCCAGTTCGTAGGCCATCATTGGCGTTTCATTTGATGGCTTCCATACGACCGTATTCCCTGCAATAAGTGCCGGGAAAGTTTTCCACGTCGCGATTGCAATCGGGAAATTCCACGGCGTGATGAGTCCTGCAACACCAATCGGAGAACGCACACTCATTGCGAATTTATCCGGCAATTCAGATGGGACCGTTTCCCCAAACAAACGTCTTCCTTCTGCTGCCATATAAAGAGCCATATCAATGCCCTCTTGAACCTCGCCCCTTGCTTCTTCTATTACTTTTCCCATCTCACGTGTCAATGTTTGTGCAAGATGTTCCTTTTTTTCTTTTAATTTAAACGCAATGTCATATAAATATTGTGCACGCTTTGGCGCTGGTATTTGTGCCCATGCTTTTTGTGCTACTTTTGCTTCTCGTACAGCTAAATCGACTTCAACCTTCGTAGATAATGGTAGTGTTGCAAGCTCTTCACCATTTGCTGGATTAATTACAGGTATTCTTTGCAAAGTTGCTTCTTCTACCCAATTCCCACCGATAAAATTTAAAAGCTTCATTTTCTCCCACTCCATTCAAAGTCATTCATTTTCACTCTAATTATTCGACATTTTAGCCTTTAAACCCTTTTTTACTCAATTAATATTTATCCCCTCATTTACTAGCTGTCCAGACACCGACTGAATGAAGATGAAACCCACCGATAAACGCTAAAATAATTTCGCAAATTTGAAACTTCTTTTCAAATGGATACGTACATATAATCAAGAATGTTTTAAATTCAGTTAGCAATAATGAATTACTGTACAATTAGAAAACCGAGGAGGAATTTAACAATGAAAAATCACGAAATCGATTTCAAACTATATGGTGACGATATGCAATTTGTAGAGGTTGAACTCGATCCACACGAAACAGTCGTTGCTGAGGCAGGAAGTTTAATGATGATGGAAGACAATATTCAAATGGAAACTGTTTTCGGTGACGGTTCAAATAATCAAGGCTCAGGCATTATGGGCAAGTTAATGGGCGCAGGAAAACGATTGATTACAGGCGAAAGCTTATTCATGACTACCTTTACCAACTCAGGCATGGGCAAACGTAAAGTATATTTTGCAGCACCCTATCCAGGTAAAATTATTCCAATGGATTTAAGTCAAATGGGCGGCAAAATCATTTGTCAAAAAGATGCGTTTTTAGCAGCTGCAAAAGGCGTATCAGTTGGCGTAGAATTTCAACGTAAACTAGGTGCAGGTTTCTTCGGTGGAGAAGGTTTCATCATGCAAAAGCTTGAAGGAGACGGCATGGCATTCGTTCATGCAGGCGGTACAATTTATGAACGTCGATTACAGCCAGGAGAAACATTGAAAATCGATACAGGATGTTTAGTCGCGATGACACAAGATGTTAACTATGATATTCAAATGGTTAGCGGTGTAAAAACAGCATTATTTGGCGGGGAAGGCTTATTCTTTGCGACACTTTCTGGTCCAGGTACTGTTTGGGTACAATCCTTACCATTCAGCCGCTTAGCAAGTCGTGTCTTTGCAGCAGCACCAGTCACTCAAGGTGGTGGCGGAAGAAACTCTGATGAGGGCGGTATTGGCGGATTATTTAATTTGTTAAACAAATAAAAATGAAGGTCGATTTTCTAGTAATATAGAATATCGGCCTTCTTATTTACATGTATTGAGGTACAATCAATTACGCTTCTGCACCCTTGTGACAACAGTTAATCCTTCAGCATCGTGTAGATCCCATTCCCTACTAAAACGAGTGAATGATTTCCTCTAGCATACCTGCTGCAGATTCAAGGGATTTTGTGGAGTTGTCCATTTCTTCAACAACACCTTTTATATCATGTACCTGTTCTCCAACATTTTGAAAATCCCCGATCGTTTTATCTACTGCATGCGTAATTTCCTCAAACGTTGCGATGGAATGCTCATTTTGTTCAAGACTTGTTTGAACGAGCTGTTGAACTTGATGAATCGATTCGACAACGTTTGTCGTGACAGTTCCAGAAACCGCAATGAGTCCCGCAATTTGCTCCACCGAAGTTTTCGTCTGATCTGCTAACTTGCGCACCTCATTTGCCACAACTGCAAATCCTTTTCCATGCTCTCCTGCACGTGCAGCCTCAATTGCCGAGTTCAACGCGAGTAAATTCGTTTGACCCGCAATTCTTTTTACCATTTCAATCACGGCAAAGATTTGGGTTGATGAAAAATCTAACTCCTCCACCATTGCCGTCATTTCCACCGTCTTTTCATTAATTGTACTCGTTTGCTGACTCAGTAGTACCATTTGATGATATCCGTCTTGTGATGCATACTTCGTTTTGGTCGCCCTTTCAATACTTTGATGCACAAAATCATCCACCGCTTTCGTATTATCAATTAAATCTAAAACAATATTACTTGTATTGCCTGATTGCTGTTCTAAATCCTTTGAAATACCCCCTGCAAGCGTTTTTACCTCTAGCTTAATTTGTTGTTGTTTTTCCTCAAGTAAGCTTGCTGAAACTTTTTCATACTCCTCTAAAACAAGCTGTTGCTCAAAATTACAAAACTTCCCGATAGCCTCCACCATTTTAGCAGTATCTTCTGATGAGAAATTGGCATTAAAAATAATTTTCTGTAGTGCACTTTCTAATTTTTGAAATGCTGCCAAGTACCACTTTGTCGTCAATCCAATTCGCACATGCATTAGCGCCACTCGACGACGCTTTTCTAAAAACGGGTTGTCAATACACCCTTCAAACATTTCCAACACATGGCGACGCAAAGTATGACGCAATCGTTCCGTTGAACTATGTTGATTAATAATCGTAAGAAAATGTGGAATACGCTCAATCGCACTATAAAACGCTTCCACAACCTCTCGAATATAAACTTCAACATAAGGCTTCGCAATATGAATTAATTTTAAATCCTCTACTGATAAATTGATTACTTCGAGCTGCAATAAACAATCTGGATCATTTATGAATATCCCTACGTTACTAAAATCTCTAGTCACTTCCTGTTTACGATATTTTTTCTTCAAAGAAAACATACGCTATCACCTCAAAACATCCCCGTTATTTCCCATATTACTTTTAATATAGGAGAACTGATTCGATATGACAGTGAACTTTCTCACACTAATAACGAAAAAACGCCAAATTCCAAAGAATTTGGCGTTTTTTAGCGTTTATACTGCTAAAATGAAAATTAATACAGCTGCAAGTACAAGTCTGTAAATCGCAAATGGTGTTAATTTTACTTTTGCGATAAGCTTTAAGAAGAACTTAATCGAAATTAATGCAAATACAAAGGCACTAATAAATCCGACTGCATAAAATCCTAAATGGTCGAGATTAATTTCATCCCAGTGTTTCAATAATGACAAGCCACTTGCACCTGCCATAATCGGAACTGCCATAATAAATGTAAAGTCTGCAGCTGTTTTATGGTCTAATCCAAACAGTACCCCACCCGAAATCGTTGAACCTGAGCGTGAAAATCCTGGCCATAACGATAAACATTGAACAAGTCCAATTTTAAATGCTTTCGCATAAGAAATTTGATCTAATGACGTAATTGACGGTCTTTTTGGTCCAAATTTATCCGCAATAATCATGAAAATCGCCCCAATGATTAAGCCGACTATGACCGTTTTGATTGTAAATAAATTTTCATCAATATAATCCTCGAATAATACACCAAACACGCCCGCTGGAATAATCCCAATAATGACATGCGCTAAATTAAAATGCGATGATTTTTGTCCTTCTATTTTATAAAGCCCAATTATATTGAGCAGGCGCTTCCACATCACAACGACAACTGCCAAAATCGAACCGAGCTGAATAACAATTTTAAACGTATTCGCTGAGCTCGAGCCTAAAAAATCCTTCGTTTGTAGCCACATATCATCGACAATAATCATATGTCCCGTAGAGGATACTGGCGCAAACTCCGTCATCCCTTCAACAAATCCGAGGATGAGTGCCTTTAGTAATTCAATCCATTCCATATTCTTTTTTGCTCCTTCTTACTTCTTAATTTTGTGTAAACTTCAGATCAACCACCCATAATTCAGAGCGACTTCCGATTCGTGTCGGTGGTCCCCAAAATCCATAACCGCTTGAAACAAGTGCGTGCATTTTTTTCTTCTCTAAATGACCATAATCCAGTTCAAATATTCGCTTTGTAATGAGATGATTCGGCCACATTTGCCCTTTATGCGTATGCCCCGAAACGTGAAAATCAACACCGAGCTTTGCTGGCTCATCTAAATCATTCGGCGTATGATTCATAACAACCCATGTCAACTGTTCATTTTTCGGCTTTAATGCCTCTAGCGCTAATCGTTTTTTTTCCGTAATATCTTCACGTCCTGTTAAATAAAAACGATTATTTATCAAAATGGTTTCATCCATTAAAATTTGCACATGCGCATCTTTCATTGCCGCTTTAAATTGAGGGATTTCTTTGCCGTAATATTCATGATTTCCAAGGATTCCATAAACACCATATGTCGATTCAAGCTGTTTCATCACATCGCCCATACCGTTCTTAAAAAAACGACGCGGAGAATCATCTACAATATCACCCGCAAGTAGGACAACATCGGGCTTTTGCGCATTCGATAAATCAACAAATTTTTGTAAATGCCCTTTATGTGAAAGTACCCCTAAATGGAAGTCTGATGCCATGACAACTCGCATATCTTCCCCCGGCTTATCGACTTCAATCGTCAAATACCGCACGACCGGTGAATACGCATTGTATGTACCTAGTATAAATAAAATAATTAATGTTACAACCGCGCCCGTACCAACCATCTTCGTGGAAAGTGGTGTCCATTTAACAAGTATGTTAGCAAGGATACATAACACAATACCGTATTGCAATACAAACATCCAATAGCTACCAATTACACTGAATGGCGATAAACTAGCATGGAATCTTCCTATTATAAAGCCAAACGCAACTAAATATAAAATGAACCAAAAAACTACTGGCCAACGATATAGATGAAACGCTTGTAGCAACGCCTTTAAATTCCAACCAATATAAAACGTAATCAAGCTATAAATAGTGATGGCGAGTCCTGCATAAAAAAATTTCACCTGTGAGGCACTCCTTTCAAACTGTTACTACTATTAAAATGTAATTTTACTATATTTGCACTTCATTATGTTCATTTTATTGTATATCTATTACACTACGTAAAAAAAAAGCTATCACATGACGTCTTTCATGCGATAACTTTTTAAAGTTAATAGTATGTCTATTGAATTATTTATCCGCTCTTACCAACACAGTCACCTTAAACAGGTCACCATCTACAGCAACATCTAATTGACCACCATGTAAATCAACGATCGACTGTGCAATTGCAAGACCGAGACCAGAGCCTTCTGTATTACGCGATGTATCGGCACGTTTGAAACGCTCCACTAACTCTGTGGCATCTTCATTTAACTCATATTTCGCCACATTTTTTACTGTTAGTTCCGCTTCACCATTCACTGTTTTTAAGTTAACATATACGCGTGTTTCCTCAAGTGAATATTTGCGCGCATTAATAATTAAATTATCAATGACACGCCACCACTTTTGGCCATCAACATATGCAAAGATTGGTTGCTCAGAGATGTTAACACGTAAATCAATATTGGCAGCAGCAAAATCTTCTTCATGCTCACCTACAGCTTGTTGTAACAGCTGCACTAAATCAACGCGCTGCTTCGAAATTTCGATGTTGCCACTCGCCATTTTCGATACTTCAAATAAATCTTCAATCAATGTTTTCAAACGCGATGATTTCGCATCTAAAATCGAAATGTATTTCGCACGTTCTTCTTCGGTAATATCCGGATTTTTTAATAAATCGGTATACGTAATAATCGATGTTAATGGCGTCCGCAAATCATGACTCACATTCGTAATCAGTTCCGTTTTTAAACGCTCGCTTTTTGCTTGTTCTGTTACACTGCTGCGAACGCCTTCACGCAAGCCATTTAAATGAGCTGCATGCTGAGCAAGTGGGGACTTCCCTCTCACCTTTAAATCATTCGTCAAACGCCCTTCCGCCATATCTTTTGTATGGCTCATAATACGGTTTAAGTAACCCATATGGCGCATAAAAATAAACAGCGCTGGCATTAAAAACATGACAAACAAGAACATATAAAAGAGCAATACACCAAAGGAATGACTCATAAATACTACCGCTAAACCAAACCCTCCAAGGTATACAACAACTAGCAATATAAGTGACTGAATACCAATTGTACGATTACTAAACATGCCTATTGCCGCATTAATGAGTTTGGAAAGGAAAGTCTTCTCCCAAACTTGGTCGATTGCCGTAATATTCTCCATTCGGTCCCAAAGCCACATAAATAAGTAAACCGTTACGATAAATCCAATGTAGCCAAGTACAAAATAGATAATAAAATCAAACCTATAAACGCTATATATTCTCTCACTATAATAAGCAATGGAATGAATCGAACGAATAAAATCACTTATAAAAATACTTGTCAAACCACCAATACCACCAATAATAACAACTGCAATATCAAGAGGTAAGCTTTCAAAATAGTTATATGCTTTTGACTGAACGATAAACTGTTTCCTCGTAGGCTCCAGGTGTGTCATTAATAACACAAAACTTACAAAACCTAAAATGATTAAAACGTAATAACTATATTTCGTTATATTAAATGCTTCAATACTATTCCCAAAATCCGTTTTCGATAAAAGTGATTTAGGAATTGTTATTTCTCCGTAAAAATGAGAATTGTCCTTATTTATTTCAAACGAGCTGTTCTTTAATCCGATGTCATCATTATCATATAGATTAATATAGTACGTCGATGTCGGTATATACCGGTTTGTACGATCAATATTGAACTCATATGCAGCAGCTGCTCCTACATCCCCTTTACTAAATATCTCGCCTGTTTCTTTATTTGTAATATTATATGCGTAATAATTATAACTTCTTAAAAACTCCTGTTTATTTTGCTCATAGTTTGCTAATACACCATCTAACGCTTTCTTTTTTAGCTTTAAGATTTTCGCTTTGACATGTTCATCATCTTCAAAGTTTTTGCGAATATCAGCAATTTTAGCATCTCGCTCTTTTTCAATTTCCGTTGTCACTTCAGCATCCTGAGCACCATCTACATTCATCTTATATTGATCTTTAATATTTTGAATTTGTTCTGATAAAGTTCCATAATACGTACGATAATAATCAATTTCTTCATCCGTAACCGTTAAGACTTCATTTTTATCTTCTTCAGTTATCGTATTCAGCACATACTTCGCTAGCCCCTCCATAAAATCGTACGTTTCACCGTCAAACGAATTCGTTTCATAATACGTTTTTCCAAAATAACGACTACCTTGCGTAAAAATCATAATAACGGCTGTTGCTACAATAAACATAAGAAAAAGCTGGAGGTGCATTTTTGATTTTTTCATTTCTTTCCCCTCCTATAAGAAATATGTGAACTGCTTCATCGTTGGTATAAAGCGTTCTGTTATATATTCATAAAAATAACTTCCTAAAAAATAAATACCAATTCCCGCGCCAAATACACCGAACAATGTGAAAAGTTTATTTTTCAATTTTATAACCTAATCCCCACACGACTTTTAAAAAGCGCGGATTTTTCGGGTCGACTTCAATTTTTTCACGGATTTTTCGAATGTGTACCGCGACAATATTTTCAGCATTGTATGCTTGTTCATTCCAAACAAGTTCATAAATTTCACTAATTGAAAAAACGCGTCCTGCATTCTTTAGTAAGAGCTCTGTAATTTTATACTCAGTCGGCGTAAGCTTCACAGGCTCCCCTTCAACACGAACTTCTCTTGCCGCAACATCAAGTTCCAACCCAATCACTTGCTCAGATGGTTCATCATACTCGCCCAAATCTACATAGCGTCGTAACTGCGATTTCACACGCGCCATCAGCTCTAACGGGTGAAATGGTTTCGTAATATAGTCATCTGCCCCTACTGATAGTCCGTGGATTTTATCACTTTGCTCAGCCTTCGCACTTAACATAATGATTGGAATATTACGTACAGCACGAATTTTGAACGTCGCTGTAATTCCATCCATGTTTGGCATCATAATGTCTAAAATAATTAAATGGACCTCGTTTTCTTCTAGCAACTTAATCGCTTCAAGCCCATCTGCTGCCTTCAACACATGATAGCCTTCGTTTTTCAAATAAATTTCGATTCCGTCCCGAATATCCTGATCATCATCCGTTACAAGCACAGTTAGCTTTTTCATATGCTCACCTCACAACTTTTTCTTATACCTTTATGTTAAATCGTAAATCTTAACTTCCGCTCATGCAAATTATGAAGAATTTCTTAAGATTTTTGATTATTTTACTGTATTTCTTAAGATTATTTATTCGCTTGACCTTGATTATAAGATTTTCTAAATAGGTTGCAAATTACATTAGATTAAATAAAATAGCCCTCCACAATTTCGTGGAAGGCTATTTTTTATAAAACATAAGATTTCGTCACATTATTCTCTAATACCACACGGAAAATAAATGCTCCAATCTCATTCTTAATACTAGTTATATTAATCAAGTGGACGAACTTCAATTGGAATTAATGAATCTTCTAAACGTTCACGGTGTTGTTCATATTGTGCAGGTAGTTTTAAATTTCCCCCCATTGTTTCAGCAGTTTCATCATGTGCAAAACCTGGAGGATCCGTTGCAATTTCAAATAATATTTCTCCTGATTCGCGGAAATAAATAGCATTGAAGTAATTGCGATCTTTTACTTCTGTCACATGTTGCCCTTTAGTCATCGCATGTTTTTGCCATTCAATATGATCTTCGTTGTCATTGGCACGCCAAGCAATATGGTGAACCGTCCCAACGCCCATTGATCCTCGGACACCTGTTACCATTTTCAAATCAATGATATTTCCAATGTCAGCAGTTGCTTTAAATCGTGTAAAGTCACCTTCATGACCAATCACTTCTAGACCCATTACATCAACCAAAGTTGTTGCTGTTTCTTCTGGGCGACTTGAATAAAGTATCGCGCCACCAAAACCTTTGATCGCAACATCTTTTGTCACGCCACCAAATGTCCAAGTATTTTCTTCGCCACTTTCACGTTCAACGATTTCTAGATGTAATCCATGTGGATCATCAAATTGCATATAGTTTTCACCAAAACGTGTTGTTTCTGTATATTCGATATTGAATTTTGTTAAACGACTTTTCCAGAAACTCATTGCACCAACTGGCACAACATATGTTGTAACCCCTACTTGTCCATCTCCAATTCTCCCTTTATATGCATTTGCCCAAGGGAAGAATGTAATGATTGTCCCAGGTTTACCGCCATTATCTCCAAAATATAAGTGATATGTTCCTGGATCATCAAAGTTTACTGTTTGTTTTACAAGCCGCAACCCTAAAACACCTGCATAAAAATCAATGTTTTCTTGTGGATGCCCTACAATCGCGGTAATATGATGGATTCCTGTTGTATGTTTTATCATGTTTATTTCCCCTTTTCATTAATAGTATTTTCTTAACGAACGACATTATTCAATTTTTATCACTATGCTTTTATAACTTTTTTATAACGACTGAGGACACCCTTCAATTAAGCTTGATAACAATTTGCTCAATCTTTATATTTTAAAGAAACATGTGCATGTTCCCATACACATGTTGTATATTGAAAACTCGAAATTATCGGATCGTTTTTAATGCAGTAGTCCATGGAACCACTTGGTCTAACATTTCATTTACTGAGTCTTGTTGGTGTACAGCTGGTTTGAAGTCTGTTCCATTTTCAAAATCAGTGAATAGTGATAATGCTGGGTGTACACGCACATCAGCCACTAATAATTCCCCTAAAATTCCGCGTAAATGTTCTGTTGCTCGAGCGCCACCTACTGATCCATAAGATACAATACCAGCAGCTTTGTTATTCCATTCTTCACGTAAGTAATCTAATGCGTTTTTAAGTGCTCCTGTAATGGAGTGGTTGTATTCTTGTACGATGAATACGAAACCGTCTTGAGCGCCTACTGCTTGTGACCATGCCGCAGCACCTGAAGCATCTCCACCTGTTTCACCTAATAAAGGTAATTTGTAATCTGCAATATCGATGATTGTATAATTTGCATCCCCACGTGCATCCGCGATTTCTTTTACCCAAGCACCTACTTGAGGGCTTACACGTCCTTCACGAGTTGATCCTAAAATAATACCGACGTTTAACTTTGTCATTGTTTTTTCCTCCCCTTTTTCAATTAAATATATTTTTATTTGGGCTCTCACTTTATCTCAAATAAAGATATCTCTAATTCGAGATAATAATATCACTTTAACTTTTATCCGTCAATAACATTACCCTAAAATTAGTGGATTTTTTCACCTTTGAATATTTTTTAATCAAACTTTGTTGTTGATTCTTCATTTACCAAAAGAAAAAGCTACTTCTTTTATGAAGCAACTTTCCGTGCACCTATTGTTAATACGATAATTCCACTAAGTAGCAGGCCTACACCAATCCATGAAGTCGCACTCAAATACTCGCCGACTAAAAACACACCAAGCATCGCAGCTGTTAAAGGTTCAGCCAAGCTAAGTGTCACAGCAGCGGAGGAACTAATTTTTTGCAAACCACCTAAAAATAGAAGATATGCCAAGCTTGTTGCAGCGATTGCCATAAACAACATCGCCCATAAGTTATTCCCTTCATAAATCCAGCTTAATCCGTCACGTGCTGCAAACGGCAATAAAAATAAGGCGCAAATCGTAAACGTCATCGCTACAGCAGGTAATGTTTCCTCTTTCTTCATTAACTGCTTACTTATATTTGTATACAGTGCAAACATGAAACCTGCACATAAAGCGAGTACTATGCCAAACGGATCGATTACTGCCTCCCCGCGATTCACGAATAATAGGACACAGCCCGTAATTGCAAGCCCCGTCGCCATTCCCCACACTCGAGTCGGATGCACTTTCCAAAAGAACCATTCAATCAAGCCCGCAAACACCGGCGCACTCCCGATTGTAATCACGGTTCCAACCGCTACGCCTGTATAACGTACAGACGTAAAAAATAAGCTTTGGAATAAGGCAATAGTCAGCGCCGCTAAAATCGTCCATTTCCACGACCACGTGCGAAAATTGATTTTTCGCATCGCCAAAACGATTACTAATAATAGCCCGCCACCAATTGCCGAGCGAACACCTGCTACGCCGAATGATGAAATTCCTTCAGTTAAAAAAGTTTGCGTCGTTCCAACCGTTCCCCAAAGCATCGCCGCAAGCAATACAAAAACATACGGTAATAAATTCACTACGAACATCCTCCAATTAATTCCATCAAAATTATCTCTATGCTATCATACTTGTCCCATCATATCGAGATGAAGTTTCCTTGAAAAATGATTATAATAAAGGTAACACTAACTAGAAGGAGGTCACCTATATGTATAAATCTGTTGAACAAACAGCACGCGATATCGGAATGCCCGAACATCAAATTTTAAAGTACATTTATGCGGGTCGTATTAAAGCCGTTCCAGACGGTGACGATTATTTAATTAACAGTGCGCAATTTGATACGTACCATCTTCACCTCGAACGAATTAAAGAGGAAATTGAAATTTGGAAAAACACACCGATTCCTGAGGATATCGATGTAAAAGATGAGGATTAATTTTAAATACGTTTAAATAAAAAGGAATTCCGCCCGCTCTTATTCAGCAGGCGAAATTCCCTTTTTAATTCTTCATAATCACGATATTTTTATATAATCAGATTAAATCGTTACCGTAAACCCCGCGCGCTTCCCAATAATTTCTGCATAATCCTCTACCATTACGCTTGCTGTTGGATACATTCCTGCGCCAGGTCCTGTAATCGATAACGTCCCAATATAATTCGTTTCCATTGCCACCGCATTGAACACGTCATCTACCGGATAAAGCGGATGCTCTTTATCAACTAACAATGGTGATACTTTCGCATGAATCTCACCATTTGCACGCTTTTCTACCTCTGCTACATGACGATAGCGTAGCCCTTTTTCTGTTGCTTCTGCTACTTGCGCTGCTGTAATTTTTTCGATACCAATTACTTCTACGTCCGACCAATTCGGTTGTTCATCAAATGCTAGGCTCGATAAAATCATCAGCTTTTTAAATGCATCTTGACCAGAAACATCATTAAATGGATCTGCCTCTGCATAGCCTAAACTTTGTGCTTCTTTCAATGCATCATCAAAGCTCCAGCCTTCTGCACGCATTTTCGTTAAAATATAGTTCGTCGTTCCGTTCAAAATTCCTTGTACACGACTCACATCATTTACTAGTAAAATATTTTTCATCGTTTTAATAATCGGAACACCGCCTGCAACTGATGCCTCATACCCGACGAATACACCGTTTGCCTTTGCAAGTGCCTCTAATTCTGCACCTCGCTTAGCAAACATCACCTTATTCGCTGTAATGACATGACATTTATGTGCCACTGCCTGCTTCAAATAGCTAAATGCTGGCTCTTCATTAACAATCGCTTCAAATACGACTTGTAAGCCCTTTTCAGCAAGTACTTCATCGATGCTTTCTGTCATTAAATGATGCGTTCCTGGCACGCGTTCACGACTTGCATCCGTTACTAAAATTTTTGTCACTTCTAACTCCACGCCCAACTTCTCGCGGAGCTCCTGCCTCTTTTCATTTAAAATATGATAAATCCCTTGACCTACTGTGCCAAATCCTAAGATCGCTGCCTTAATTGTTGCCATTACAATTCATCCTCCAAATTCCTTATAAAACATATCTATACGCACATTTCATGATAAAAATCACAAATATTCTCACCCAACGCAATATAGACGAACTATTCCAATAATTTATATATAAAAATTCTATCTTATATATTACATGAAAACAAGATAAATCTCTCCTACAAGGACATTTGTTTTCTGTAAATGGTCAAATTTCATTCAAATCTACTTTTGAATGAGCAAATTTTGTACTTAAAAAGACGAAAAACGTATCCTGACCTGAAGCCAAAATACGTTTTTTAAAATTTTGGTAATTCCCCCATCAAATTATACCGCAATTTTTACACGATCAAAATTATGTAAATGATAAACGTTTAATATCTTTTTCATTAATAACTGCTCTTTTACTGTGAAATTGGGAATCGCAATTGGACGCTGTACAAGTTGGAACTCACCATATTTTAAAAACCATTCCTTTGCTGGTTCCAAAAGATGCGCTGTACCATGTTCCTCGTACTCCTCTGCCACTTCCTTCACAACAAAGCCTACTTCTGATAAATGATGGATTGTTTCTGAGAAAGCACAGTGTCCAAACACCTTTTGCCACATCATTTCTACATCCGCCAAAATTCCTTGAATCGTCATTGCATTTACAAATTTCTTTAGATCATTTAGTTCGTAAATTATATATGCGGCCACATTTTGTGCACTGTATACATTTCCCATTTTAAAAAACTCCTTTTCATTTATTAAGATTACGTACTTGCGCAAGGGGGTTCACTATTTGCAAGTACGCTATTACCAAGTAGTTTAAACGATGCTGCAACATAATTTACATTACTTGGTTTATAATCCTTATTCTATTACTCGGTTTTAACTTTGTCAATAATACTTATAGAGTTACTTGGTTTTAATTTCAGCAACTTGCCCCTAACGAAATGATGAAAGGCGGACAAGTTTCTTCTACTATAATCAATTACGCCTCGGCGTAATTGTGTCCAGATTTTTTCGAGCTTGCTTTGCTCGAAAAAATTCCTTTTAAAAATCTGTGACATCCGCCAGAGGCTAACTTGATTCATCAGGGGTTTAACCCCCTGATGAATCAAGTTAAGCTTGAGTTTCTACTTCTAAAGTAGACGCAACTTTTGCTAAAGCTTGTTCTAAATCTGCAATAATATCTTCCGCTGCTTCTAAACCGATCGATAAGCGAATGAGCTCCTCGGATACACCAGCCACTTTTAATTCTTCCGCTGATAATTGTTGGTGTGTTGTCGATGCTGGGTGGATAATTAATGAACGTGCGTCCCCTACGTTTGCTACGTGTGAGAATAATTCCACGTTATCAATGACTTGACGACCTGCTTCACGTCCACCTTTAATGCCAAATGTTAAAATCGAGCCAAACCCATTTTTCAAATACTTCTTCGCTAATTCATGTGAAGGGAAATCTTCAAAGCCGTTATAGTTTACATAGTCCACGAATGGGTGGTTACGTAAATATTCCGCTACTTTTAATGCATTTTCATTATGGCGTACGATACGCAAATGAAGCGTTTCTAGCCCTTGTAAAAAGTTAAATGCTGCGTCTGCTGATAATGTTGGACCGAAATCACGTAACAGTTGAACACGTAGCTTTGTGGCAAATGCAGCCCCTGCTGTATCAATTCCGTAACGAAGTCCGTGATATGACGTATCTGGCTCTGTAAATCCTGGATGACGTCCTTGTGTCCAATCAAATTTCCCTGCATCCACGACAATACCACCAATTGTCGTACCGTGACCGCCAATCCATTTCGTAGCCGAGTGAATGACAACATCCGCGCCAAATTCAATTGGGTTCCCACCATATGGCGAAGCAAATGTGCTATCGATTAATAATGGTAATCCGTTTTCATGTGCAATTGTCGCAACTGCTTCAATATCTAACACATTTAAGCTTGGGTTCCCGATAATTTCTGCAAATACAGCCTTTGTTTTATCTGTAATTGCACTGCGGAAGTTTTCTGGGTCTGTTTCATCCACAAATTTCACCGTAATACCGTAGCGTGGTAATGTTGTGGCAAATAAATTATACGTACCACCGTAAAGCGATCCTGCTGCAACAATCTCGTCTCCAGCGCCTGCTAAGTTTAAAATTGAAAAGGCAATTGCTGCTGCACCAGATGAAAGTGCTACTGCCGCTGATCCCCCTTCCAATAACGCAACACGTTCTTCAAAAGCACCTACAGTAGGGTTCATAATACGCGAATAAATATTGCCCGCTTCTTCTAATGCAAATAATCGCTGCGCATGAGCAGTGTCTTTAAATGCATAAGCCGTTGAACGATAAATTGGTACAGCAATCGCACCCGTTACAGGATCTGGCTTTTGTCCACCGTGTAATAATAATGTTTCTGGTCGTAAATTTGTCATGAATAATAACCTCCAAAATAGTTTTCGATGGTAAAGTCGGTGTTATAGAGGAGGAGTTTTTTTGAATGAAAAAAAACCCTCTTCAGCTAAGAAGAGGGTTTGCAAATGAGCAAGTTTGCCTCCTCTTATCTTTCAAAATGCACATTGCATTTTGTAGGAAGTAGCACCTTAGTCAGTTCGTCACTCACTGGTTGCCGGGCATCACAGGGCCTATTCCCTCCGCCGCTCTTGATAAGAGTATGTGATTCATGTTCCATCGTTGTTTCACAGTATAAAACAGATCCTACCATTCCGTCAACAGTTAATTTAAAATTTTCTGATTTTCATATATTTTAAGATACCTCTCGAAACAAGTTAGTTGGAGTCGTGCCCGCGAAAAGCGGCCGGATCGGATTGGAAATCTACTCCACCTTTTTCGGAAAGATTTTAAAAGTTGGATTCTTTAGTTAAATATATATAAAATAAACTTAAAGGAACGTTCCTTAACTTTTATTTTTACATAGGGGGAGAATTTCACATGCAAACAAGAGAACTTTTACGTAGTCACACATCGGTTCGAAAATATTCAGGTGAACAAATTTCAAAAGAGACAATTGTTGATTTAATCGAAACTGCACAAATGGCGGCTAGCTCACATTTCGTACAAGCGTATAGTGTTATTTGGGTCACGGATGAGGAGAAAAAGGCAAAACTAGGTGAGTTATCCAAAAATGATTTCCAGTTCAAAACAGCGGGAGCTTCCTTCTTATTTTGCGTGGATTTCAAGCGTCTACAAGTTGCCGGTCAAAAACACGGTGTTGATATTGTAACGGATTCAGCAGAAAACTTACTTGTTGGTGTAGCGGACGTTTCATTATTCGCACAAAACTTTGTCATTGCAGCTGAAGCGATGGGCTACGGTATTTGCTATATTGGTGGAGCGCGTAACAATCCTGCTGAAATTAGCGAGCTATTTAATTTACCAGATCATGTATTCCCGTTATTTGCGATGACGATTGGTACGCCGACAAAGCGCAATGAAACAAAACCTCGTCTACCAGTAGCAGCGGTATTACACGAAAATAGCTATGATGTAGATCAATACGAAACATTATTAGCTGACTATGATGCCATGATGGAATCTTACTATGCAAGTCGTTCTTCCAATCAAAAGATGGCGACTTGGACGAAGCAAATGGCGGATTATTTAGTTGATCAAAAACGCCCATTCATGAAAGATTTCCTTGCAACAAAAGGCTTTACGTGGAAATAATCGCATCACCCCACACCATTTTAACACTCTGTTAACATGGTGTTTTTTTAAGCTTAGTAGCATGCCTTTTTAACTAATAGAATCAGTACTTTGCATTCACTCTTTTATTATGATTAGATATTTTAGCAATTCATATTACTCATTACGACTGAGGTTTTTTATGCTATTTTTTGCTATTATAAAGTGACTCATGTTATTAGGAGGTAGAGGAAATGTCGACTCCATTCATTGCGAAATCATTAGAGCGTCAACATTTGAAATCTGCTCGGAAGTATTCACTAATCATTTCTGATATTAATGTTGCATTAACTAAAATCCATCATCAAATTACAGATCAAATAGAACACTCAAAATATGAAGCTGTCACTGCATTTGCCAACCAATACATTGCCCATACATCCATTTGGCAACTTAAATTTGTGAGCAACTTTGAAAATCCTGAAGTGGTACTCATGCAAATTTTCCATTTAGACTATATTTTCAAAAATGAGCCTACTGATCATTTTTCAACCGAGCGAGAACTGTTAAACTTGCAATGGCAAAAGTTCGCGGATGTCATGCTATATACAGAACAACAACTTCAACTGCGTGAACAAAAAATGCTTCACTATATTCAAAATTACTAATATATATAAGAAAAGGCAGAGACGCTGTATCAACATCTCTGCCCTTTCCCTTTTTATATTCTTTTACAAACCTTCGATAATAATGTTTTTTACAGGTTGGAACTGTTCGCCAGTTTTTGCATACGTCATAACGATGCGGTCACCCTCTTGTAAATAAATCGCAAGTGGTACGATTTCTGAACTTACGATAAAGTTTTCACCCGAATTCATTAAGAATGAAACGAGTGTAAAATTACCGACACGCTCTTTATACACACGAACAACCTCACCTGTTACGGTAGCTTCTTCCGCTTTAGATGTGCCATCCACTATACTACTGCCACTATTTAAAGCCGTTTTATATAGTCTTAATGCCTCTTTTGGTGTGGAAGCAAAGGCTTTAACTTCAGGGTTCGCTGCGGAAACGATGAAATAATTTTGTAGGAAACCATTTGCATCAAGTACACCGGTTAACCAGCTCGCCTCGCCATAGAAGTTATAAAGAATTGGCATTTCGCCTTCCCATTTCTTCTCGATAAATTCCTTTTCAATAATTTGCAGTGCCCCTTGCGAATCCATGTATGATTCTTCTAAATTGCCCGTATAATATGTTGCCGCGCCTGTACGAGCATGCGTCAACGAATAACCAAGCATGGAATCAATACCCTCTTTTGGACTTGTGAAATCGGTGAAATAATACATTTCGCCATCTTCCATGAAAATCGGGCTAACATTTGCTTCCGTTCCTTCATCACTCGGTAGCTTAACATCTTTCTTTCCGACAACACTATTCCAATATCCGTGTACATAGTTCCCGTAATAACTATTTTGCAAGCTCACTGTTTCCGGAGACACCGCCCCATCGATATAGTCTGGTACATCCGCTAACGCAAGCTTTTCCGTCTGTCCCGTTTTTGCATCAACTAGTACGATTCCTTTTACATCAAAACCATTACGTGCAGAAATAAATTCACCGTAGGAGCGAATATAAAACGGCTTCCCATCCTCATCAATTTCTAATTGTGGCTGACCATAAAAAATGAGTGTTGGGTATTGTAAACGAATATGACGCTCTAAATTTTGATTTAAAAATGCAGATGGAACATAGCTCATTTCCGATTGAATAAATTTCGGATTATCACTTGAATCTGTCGCGCTCATTGTGAAATAACCCGGCGTTGTTTTTCCATTAAACCATTTGAAAAAACCTGAAAACTCGACTGGTGCAATATACACATACTCGCCATTTACTTTTTGAATTTGCAAACGACCAATTTCGTAATAGCTCGTATTTGGCACCTGTCCGAAAGCTTTTTTCATTTTATTTTTCACAAACTTTGGCGGTACACTTGCCGGCTTTTTCGTTTCATCAAATGCCTCGATTTCTACCTTCTCTTCCATTTGTGAGGACTTAAATTTTTGCTCAGCATTTAATAATGGTGCACTTATCAAATAAGCGACCCCTAAAATCCCGACTAGGACAATCGCTGATTTTAATTTTTGCTCTAGCCCTCCCGATAAAATCGCTCCGGCTAACGCGGCTACAGGTAGCACATATAAAAAAGCTGTCCAATTCAAATCAATTTTAGATACATAAACCGTTGTAAATACTAAAATAAAACTAATAACAAAAACGACTATAAATATAACAAATAGATTCTTTGACGATAATTTCCCACTTTTCACTTTCCGAGAAATTGGTATGATTAATAGTGTCATAATAAACGAACCAATTAAAGCAATTAATAAAAGTTGTCCCATGGTGACCCATCCTTTCTTTGTATTATTTACGAATAACTAGCTTGAAAGATTCATAATTACAATAAAAAAATGTTTTAGGAGGAATATTTATGGCGCGAAAAGTACTTATTTCATTATTTTTGATATTCGGCATTTATTATGTGTTTTTCATCAACTCCATTGATCCATCGGTAGTAATGCTCTTTAAATTAATTCCAATGCTGCTCCTTATTACGCTCGCATTTATGACAAAGCTCCCGACCAAACTCCCTTATCATTGGCTTATTTCGATTGGGCTTATCTTTTGTGCGATTGGTGATTATACGCTGCAATGGTTCATCGTTGGACTCTGTTTCTTTTTAATTGGGCATATTTTTTATATTTTTGCATTTCGCACAACCAATAATGCAAAGCCACCACTTTTCGTACAAATTTTACTTGGGGCATACGGTCTGTTTATGGTGGTGTGGATTGCAGGTTCCGTATTCAAAGGTGGAGAAACTATTTTAGCAATCGCCGTTGTTGCTTATATGATGGTCATTTTTTTAATGGGATTAACTTCATTCCGAACGGGAAGTCCATTTGCGATAACGGGCGCTTTATTATTCATTGCATCAGATTCCGTTTTAGCCATTAATAAATTTATGTTTGATGTTGCCTACTCACACCAACTTATTATGTTTACGTATTACGGGGCGCAATTTTTCTTCATGCTTAGCATTGTTCAATACTTCAATATTCGAAATAAAGTGGTACAATAAGTTCAATCAATCGATTATACTAAGGAGGCTTTTTTCATGAGCATGAAAGAACAAGTTATCGAGCGTTTAGTTCGCTACGTAAAAATTGATACACAATCGGATTTCAACTCAACAACGACACCGTCTACACAAAAGCAATTTGACTTATTGTACATTTTAAAAGATGAGCTTGCAGAAATCGGCTTAACAGACATTACATTAGATGAAAATGGCTACCTTTTTGCTACACTTGAATCCAATACAGATAAAGACGTACCAACAATCGGCTTTTTAGCACATGTTGATACAACAACGGATTACACAGGGACAAATGTAAATCCACAGCGCATTAATGACTATGATGGTAAAGCGATCACATTAAAAAACGGTTTAGTCATGACTCCCGAATACTTCCCGAATTTAAAAAACTATGTTGGTCAAACATTAATTACAACAGATGGCACAACTTTACTCGGTGCGGACGATAAAGCGGGTATCGCAGAAATTATGACAGCTATGGCCTACTTAGTGAAAAGTCCTGACATTAAGCATGGTAAAATTCGCGTGGCATTCACACCAGATGAAGAAATTGGACGCGGCCCACATAAATTTGACGTGGAAAAATTCGGTGCGGACTATGCGTATACGATGGATGGCGGTCCACTTGGAGAATTACAATTCGAAAGCTTCAATGCTGCAGGTGTAAAAGTTACGACTCGCGGTACGAATATCCACCCTGGTTCGGCAAAGGACAAAATGGTTAATTCAATTGCCCTTGCAATTGCCTTTCAAAATGAAATGCCAAAGGATGCCGTTCCAGAAAAAACAGATGGCTACGAAGGCTTCATTCATTTAATGCAATTTAATGGGGGGATTGAGGAAACGACTCTGTCTTATATTATCCGTGACCATGACCGCGCAAAATTTGAAGAGAAAAAAGCATACATGGCTGAAATCGGCAAAAACATGCAAGCCACGTATGGTGAAGAGGCTATTACTGTTGCGATGGAAGATCAATACTACAATATGGGTGAAAAAATCGAACCTGTTATGGAAATTGTCGACATCGTCAAAGAAGCATTTGCGAAGTTCGATATTACACCGATTGTTGAACCGATCCGTGGCGGTACTGATGGTTCTCAGCTTTCTTTCATGGGCTTACCAACTCCGAACATCTTTGCTGGTGGCGAAAATATGCACGGTAAATATGAATTCGTATCCGGTGAAACGATGGAAAAAGCAACAGAAGTCATTATTGAAATCGTTCAACTATTCGAAGCACGCAACTAAAAAATTTCCATGGAGTGATTCTTTTCACTCCATTTTTTTGTATAATTAATATCTGAATATTCTTTAAATACAGGAGGTGCGTTATGAAAGAAATATTAATCGGCATTATTGCAGCTCTATTTTTTGCTGTTACATTTGTTTTAAATCATTCGATGGAGCTAGAAGGTGGAAGCTGGTTATGGAGTTCTTCCTTACGCTATTTCTTTATGCTTCCTTTTTTAATCGCTATTGTCGCAATACGTGGGAAAAATGGCTTTCGCATCCTATCTAATGAGATGAAAGAAAAACCAGGTGCTTGGATTATTTGGAGCTTTGTTGGCTTTGTATTGTTCTATGCCCCACTTACATTTGCAGCAGCTTTTGGTCCAGGATGGCTCGTTTCGGGGACATGGCAATTCACGATTGTTGCGGGAGTTTTATTAGCGCCATTATTTGTGACATTCATTGCCGGAAAGCCTATTCGTTCTAAAATCCCAGTCATTTCATTAGGAATTTCCTGCATTATTTTAATCGGAATTTTGCTTATTCAAATTCCACAAGCTAAAATCGTTTCTACAGAAAGCTTGTTGCTCGGTATTTTACCTGTGATTGTCGCAGCTTTCGCATATCCTTTAGGCAATCGAAAAATGATGGCGATCTGCGATGGACGGATTGATACATTTCAACGTGTGCTCGGCATGACAATCGCTTCGTTACCTGCTTGGATTATCCTTGCGATTTATGCGCTATTCACGGTGGGATTACCTTCAGGAAGCCAAGTACTCCAATCCTTACTAGTTGCCGTATCCTCTGGTGTTATCGCGACCATTTTATTTTTCATCGCAACAGACCGCGTACGACATGACCAAGGGAAACTTGCAGCAGTAGAAGCAACGCAATCTACAGAAGTGTTATTCGCAATGGCTGGCGAAATGATTTTATTAAGCATCCCATTACCCGCGCCTCTCGCGTTAATCGGACTTGGTGTTATTATCGGCGGTATGCTGCTACATAGCTACCACACAATGCTTGTAGGTAAAAAACAATTGCAATTAGAGAAAAATATGACGTAATTGAATCAAGTAAAATTTCAATCCGTGGAAACCTTTTCTTCCACGGATTGTTTGTATGCTCGAATTACGGACATTCAGGTAAAAAAAATACCCGTATCCGCAATTGAACACAGGTATAAAAAGGCCTTCCATACCGGAAGAAAAACTAGAAAAAAATAAAGGATGGAAAAACTCTGTCTGACAATACTCGCCAAACCACGTTCTAAATGAGGGGTTCAGAACGCTATCTTGAACTAGCAAACTTTTTGGAGAAAAGAGGCTAAGTTCAATCTTATTTGTACTGAATTACAAATAAGCGTACATGAAAATGATAATCATTATCGTTAAACTTGTCAATATTTTTCAAATAAGTGTGTGAAAATGTTATAGTAAAGGTATCCACTAGTGAGCCGTTCACTAGTACCAAATAATTATTAAAGAAAAGGTGAGATCTATGCCTGCACTTTCCTACGATCAAGTACGTCAACTTAATTCATATAGTATTTATACAGAAGAGCCTACACGTCCACTTTTCACTTTGGCAAACCTACATAAAGACTTTTATTTAACCGACTTTAGAAACTTAATGATGGGCGTAACAAATGCCGCAACAGAAGCTGCTGCCATTTCTCATTTCGGGCGTCGCTATGGCATGTTCGTCGCTATGCAATTTTATATGCTAACGACCTATGATGAAATATGGGACGGGAAACCTGAGGATCTGCGCTTTGCTATTGTCAATGAATTCGGAATCCATACATTAGGTATGTATATTAATCCAATTGATTTTCGTTATGTAGAGGATGATGAGCGCGAAAAAGTGATGACTGATATTCTATATAAAGCATCTGTCATCATTCAGCAACTCCGCAAAACAACATCCATTTCCCCACTTGTTTTATGGGAAAATATTTTCGGTTATATGCTTTGGCACTTCCATACACTGCTTGAAAATCCAGCACTTTCGGATCGCGCATTCGAGGACTTGGAAATGCTGGAAGATAAAAATATATGGCGCTATTTCTCAGATAAGTCGCTGTTTCTCAAATACACAGGAGGTAAAAACCCTTCTCAGCTTATCAACGCACCCGTTCGGAAAAGCTGCTGTTTCTCTAAGGATGTCCCGGGCTTATTAGCTTGTGGCTTTTGCCCATTAAAATAAAGAAGAAAACGTCCTCGCTCTATTTAAGCAAGGACGTTTTTCATTTAACTATTCGCAGCGTTTTTTAATGTTGTTGTTAACACTTTGGTACCATCAAGTAAGCCCGCTTGATCAAATGTCATATGTGGATGATGGAGTCCTGGTGCTAAGTTTGCGCCAACACCGATCATTGTCGCCTTCAATTGTGGTTGCTTAATCGTATAAAAGTGAAAATCATCACTACCTGGTGTTTCAACAGCTGGCGCTAAATGCTCCATACCTAAAGCCTCAACAATGGAGGTTTCCGCTACTTTAGCCGCTTCTTTAGAAACTTCAGCACCTGGTGTCACATCAAGCCAATCCCACTTTACATCAATCTCAAACATTTGTGCAATTTGCTTTAAGCCCTTTGCCACATATGCTTGAATTTGCTCAAGCACCTCATTTTTTTGAGCCCGTACATCGATTGAAAAACTTGCATTCCCTGGGATAATATTAATACTACCGCCATCTGCAACGATTTTTGTCATTTTTGCTGAATATACTTCAAATGGATCAATATATAAGTTTTTTAACATTTGCTGTATCGCTACCGCAACATCAATGGCATTATTCCCTTGATGTGGGCGTGCACCATGCGCATCGATTCCTGTAATTGTACCGCTCAAAAATGCCGCCGCCCCATGATAAATTGCTGGAGAAACTTTTCCAAGTGGTAACTCCTCGATTGGACGTAAATGAACACCGAATAAATGCGTGACATCCTTTAGAACACCACGATCAACCATTGCCAGTGCACCACCACCCGATTCCTCAGCTGGCTGAAAAATAAAACGAATGCGCTTTGTTAATTTTTTATCCTTTAACTCTAAAAGAGCTCCAAGTACCATCGAAATATTTGCATCATGTCCGCAAGAATGGTTCGCCTTCATGACGCCATCCACTTCCTGCCATAAAGCATCAATATCCGCACGAACTGCAATAACTTCTTCCCCTTCACCAATCTCGGCGATTAATCCTGTTACGTCTTCAAAACGTGTATACTGAATGTGCAAATCATCTAAAATAGTTGCTAATTTTTCTGTTGTCTTATGTTCCTGCCAACTCACTTCTGGATGAGCGTGGAAATAATGGAACCATTCAAATATCATTTCCTCCGTCTTTCTAACACCAATCATGAAAAGCACCTCTAATATAATGTAATACTCCTATTATACAGCACGATTATAAAATTATTAATAATAGGCGCCTAAACCGTTTGAATTTCCATAAAAAAAGAACTATCCATCGCACTTCGCAAATAGATAGTTCTAGCCATTATAAACTTGAAAAAAAGCCTGCTGGATACTGTTCATATTGCTCAACTGCCTGTGTTTCGGTATGCTCTACAACTTCTACGTCTTGTTCTTCATCCAATAAATAAGTAGCTAACAATGACTTTAAATGGTTCATCATTTCAATCACTCCTAGTTTTCTGAATTTTTAGTATTTTAATTATTACACACGTTTCTACGCATTCGCAACTAAAAAATAATACTCATGCATAATAAGTATATAACCTATCTCAAAAAGAGATTAATCATTTCAATGATATTGAATGGAAATAAAAAAGCCGTTCTCGGTATAACCCGAAAATCGACTTTTTTGACTCAACATACATTTTAAGAAACGGCTACTTTTGATCCGTTTTCTTTATTCTTTGAGAAGATTTGTAATGCCCACATTGCGATGAATACAACTAGACCAATCATATCTGATAATGATTCCGGATAAACCATCGCTAATCCGGCCGCAATGACAACCAATCGTTCCACTATCATTAACTTTCGGTACCAGAATCCAATAACCCCAGCACCGATTGCAATCATACCCATAATTGCAGTAAATACTACCCAAATAATTTCTAACATCGTTACGTCAATCATTAGCAACGCTGGCGAGAATACAATCATATACGGAATAATAAATGCCGCAATTGCTAACTTAGCAGAGTTGACACCTGTTTTGATTGGATCTCCACCTGATATTCCAGAAGCTGCAAAGGCGGCGAGTGCAACAGGCGGTGTAATATCTGCAATAATCCCAAAATAGAATACGAAGAAGTGTGCAGATAATAACACGACGATTGGCACAGCACTTTGCGGTACATCCGGTGCTAATAAAGCAACAATCGCAGGTGCTGCAATCGTTGATGTAATAACATAGTTCGCTGTTGTCGGTGCACCCATTCCTAAAATAAGTGACGCAATCATTACGAAGAATAATGTTAATAAAATGCTGCCTCCAGCTAATTTAACTAAGCTATTTGCAAGTGATAATCCAAGACCTGTTTTTACAACTACCCCAACAATAATCCCGGCACATGCAGTCGCTGCAACTACGCCTAATGCTGTTTTTGCACCATCTACTAATGCATCTAAAATGTCTGCAAAGCCTAAACGCGTATCCTTATTAAACATACCTACTAGAATTGAAGCTAAAATTCCGTATAAAGCGGCATGCATTACAGGTACACCAGCTAACATTAATACAATAATTAATATGATCGGAATTAATAAATAAATTTTCATCAATACTGCTTTACGATTCGGTAATTCCTCATCTGATAATCCACGTAAGCCTAAACGTTTTGCTTCAAAATGCGTCATAATCCAAATACCCGTAAAGTAAAGTAGCGCAGGAATTGCTGCAGCTTTTGCAATATCCCAGTACGTAATACCACGGCCAATAAACTCTACCATTAAGAAGGCTGCGGCACCCATAATTGGTGGCATTAATTGACCACCAGTTGATGCTGCGGCTTCAACTGCACCAGCAAACTCCTTTTTATAACCAAGCTTTTTCATCATCGGAATCGTATAAGATCCTGAAGTTACAACGTTTGCAACCGAACTCCCTGAAATCGTTCCTTGTAATGCTGAAGAGAAGATGGCTACTTTAGCAGGACCACCGATTAATTTACCCGCTAATGCAACGGCTAAATCATTAAAATATTGTCCTACCCCTGTCTTTACTAAGAAAGCACCGAATAATAAGAACACAAAAATAAATGTAGCGGATACACTAATTGGCGTCCCTAAAATACCATCCGTTGAATAGAACATTAAGTTAACAATATTGTCTACACTTTGACCACGGTGTGCCATGAATTCAGGCATATATGGACCAAAATAAGCATATAGCAGGAATAAGCTTGCAATGATCGTAATCGGTAACCCTACCGCACGCCTTGCTGCTTCTAAAACTAAGATTGTCGCAATAAGCCCGATGTAAAAGTCCATTGTTTCCATTCTTCCTAAACTTTGTACAAGACGGTCATAGTTAATTACCCAATATGAACCAACTACGATTGATAAAAGGGCTAAAATATAATCGTAAAACGGAATCGTGTCCTTTTTCGTTTTACGAACTGCTGGAAATAGTAAAAAGATAAAGGTTAAACCGAAACCTAAATGGATTGTTCGTTGAATTTGCGCTGGAAATACACCGAAAACAGCCGTGTAAACTTGGAATAGAGAGAATAGTAATAACCCTACATAAATAATCTTTTTCATTATTCCATTAACATTACGTGTATTCGATTCAATATCATATTTTTCTAATAACGCTTGCTGGTCTTCAGCGGATAATTGTTCAAATTGGTTATCTTCAATTTGTTCATTCTTTTTTGTCATTCAATTTCACACCTTTCATTTTTTCATAGAATGATAGTTTCCTTACTTCAACAAAATAGGATTTCCCTTTTTTCAGATTATCTTTCAAATCATATTCTTCATCACCATAGCGGAGTATTAGCTTATGTTGAACCGAACCAATATGAAGCGTAAAATTAGGCAACTTCGCATGATCATAACGCAATGTATACACACCATCTTCATATGTAAGCGTTTGCCCTTTTTCAGCATAACCCGGCATGCCGATTGCAACATCTGAATATTCCATCGATACTAGTTGCAATTCATTAGATGTTAAAGCCCGATAACTTTCGATGACATCCGATAGGTGAATCGAATGGGTAAACACTATTTGAAAATCGTTTGCTGAATCCAGTAATACGTAGTTTACATTAGGTTGCTCATTCCTTGTTTCCGTAAAAACTAGCGCCCTTTGAAACGGAATGAAACTCGCAGCCACACAAAATATAAAAAAAACACTTACAACAAACCATTTTTTCATAAACACTCACCATCAAAAAAGGACTCTGAAGCATTTATCGCAACAGAGCCCCTTGCTTTGTGTTACTTGTTCACTTCATCAAAATACTTTTGAGCACCTGGGTGAACTTCAATACCGATTCCATCTAAGCCTGTTTCAGCTTTAATGAATTCACCTTTTGCATGACCAATTTTACCTGTATTATCATAGATTGCTTTTGTCATCGCATAAACTAAATCCTCTGACAGATCCTTGCTAACTGCTAGCATTGCACCTACTGATACAGCTGGAACTTCTGTTTCTAAACCATACGTACCTGCAGGAATTGCATCCACTGCATAGTATGGATATTTAGCAATAAGTTCAGCTGCTTTGTCTGATTCAACTGGCACAATGTGAACGCCCTTTGTTGCATTAAGTGCTTCTACCGCACCTGTTGGGTAACCTGCAGTGATGAACGCTGCATCAATTTGACCTGATTGGATTCCGTCTGTTGATTCACCGAAATCTAAATTTTGTGCTTTAATATCGTCCATTGTTAAACCGTGAATTTCTAATAATTGCTCAGCGTTTGCGTAAGTTCCTGAACCAGGAGCACCTACTGAAACTTTTTTACCTTTTAAATCTGCAAACGTTTTAATACCTGAATCAGTTAATGTTACAAGCTGAACTGTTTCTGGATATAATGCCCCTAATGCTGAAACATTATCAATTGTTTGACCTTCAAACATTAATGTTCCGTTTGTTCCATAATAAGCGATATCTGTTTGAACGAAAGCTACGTCACCTTCGCCATTTTGTAATGCTGTCATATTTGCCGCAGAAGCTTGAGAAACTTCAGCAGTTGTTTTAACGCCTGTATCAGACGTGATTAAATCCGCAAATGTACCACCTAATGGGTAGTATGTACCTTGTGTACCACCCGTTAAAATACTTAAATATTTTTGACCTTCAAAATCTAATTCGCCTGTTGAACCTGCATCTGTATCAGCAGTTGAATCAGCAGGTTTCTCTGTATCTTTGTCTGTATTTTTACCTGAATCTTCATCACTACTACAAGCTGCTAACACTAATAGTAAAATACTTACCATTGTTAGAAATAATAGTTTATTCTTTTTAAACATGTTAAATCCCCCTTTTTTTACAACTCTAGTCTATTTTACATACATAATTATTTAAAAGTCAAACAATTTTAAAGATATCGTTTATATTAACAATTTAAAATATCCTTGAAAACGCACTAATAAACTAGTAAAAATCAATATTAACTAACCGTAAAACTAAGGAAATAGTATGTTGTGGATAAAGGTGGGGATTCAATGCATAAGAAATGAATAAATTAATATTTCAGACACTCTGTGCGACCTAAATAAACAATCCTTACTTCCAATGTATAAAAACAAAAAACTGCATCCAAAACACGGACACAGTTTTACTGAATAACACCACAAGCAATTCGCGCACCTGAATTTCCTGATGGATCTGTTTTATAATCATCTTCCTTTTCATGAATAACAACTGAGCTACCATCCGCATCAAATAAAGAATTCGCTTCTCCCTTTTTCAATGTAAATTGTGGCGCAATGAAATTTAATTGGACTTCACCATTTTCATCGACAATTAAATTTGGTAAATCACCTACATGTGGACCAAGTGGATTTTCCACACCATGCTTTTTGTTTGTCGGATTATAATGAGCGCCTGCTGACTCAAAAGTAGGTGCCTCACATTTTCCAACTTCATGAATATGAATACCATGTTCACCCGGCGGCAAACTATTTAATATAGCCGATAGTTCCACACCTTTATCCGTCTCTTGGAAAATTACCTCACCGATAAATTCTTCCTTTGTATTGTACATAAGCGCTTTGGCAGTTAATGTTTCTGGCGCACTTACTGGAACGCTTTTTGATTGAAATAAATTACACCCACCTAACAACAAAAATAGTGGCACGATTATAAGTAATTGTCTCATACTTCACCTCCTCGCTATTAGCGTCACCAGGAAAAGGTGATTTTATTCCATTATTCGTAATAAACATCATAAAGATAAAACTCTAATCCCCCCTCATTTTGACGATATAATAATGAAAGGAGAGGATACTTTTGGATATTAATTCTATGATGTCTGCTCAACTTGCTTCACTTCAACAAACACTGCAAATGAGCATCCTAGACAAGTCAATGAACAATGGCGCTGCTGGCGTAATCGAAATGATGGAAGAACTACCACAGCAAACAGCCGCAGCTCACCCTTACAAAGGGCAAGTCATCGACATTCAAGCATAATTAACAATGTAAAGGCGCTCATTCATCTGGGCGTCTTTTTTAAACACTTAATAAAATTTTTCGCATAAAATAGGATGTCTAATTACTTTATACAGATTTTTTATAGCAAATTGTAAAGCGCATATTAAGTATTTCTTAAGATGCTTTAAAATGCTTTTTTTCGGGTAATATAAGTATTACAATCTAAGTGATTTTAATGAAGAGGAGTGATTTTTATAGGAATTCATGCATTTTTTACAAGCTTAAATGATTTAGAACGCATCATTCGTTGCCCAGGGCGCTTTAAGTATGAAGAACACAATGTCGCAGCTCATTCTTGGAAAGTTTCGCAATATGCCATGTTTTTTGCCACACTTGAAGAACGTGCAGGTAATTCCATTGATTGGAAATCTTTATATGAAAAAACAATCAATCACGATTTCGCCGAAGTTTTTATCGGGGATATTAAAACACCAGTCAAACATGCGAGCCTCGAGTTAAAGCAAATGCTCGCACATGTAGAAGAAAAAATGATGGAAAAGTTTATATCCGAAGAAATTCCACCCGATTTACAAGATGTTTTTTTTGCCCGTATGAAAGAAGGTAAAGATGCAACAATTGAAGGTCGCCTACTCGAATTTGCCGATAAGCTCGATCAATTTTATGAATCCTTTGCCGAACTAAAGCACGGAAATACTGACCGTGAATTTGTCAATATGTACCAAACCGCTCTTACTAAACTGCTTCAAATACCACTTCATGTGAGCGTACTTTATTTCAAAAACGAAATATTAGCAGACGTCATCGCGGAAAAAACGACAATTGACATAGCTCAGCTTACAAATCAAATTTTACAAAATCATAAAGATTAACACCAGAAGGCTTCCCAATTAGACGAGGAAGGCTTTTTTTGTTTTCGTTCAGTTAAAATTCCTTATCTATATGTGGTGAAATGAAATGAAGTGATTGAAGAAAAGGTTACGCACTGATTTATTTTGAAGGAAAATATTCCATCCCCTTTTAGCCGCAGTAAATTCTAACAATATCCGACATCAATTAACATAATTTCTGCCCGCAAATTAGTTGACTTTTTTCTTAAAACAAGCTTTGTTGCACATCTAAATAAGTTAAGATATTATAACAATAAGGCTACGTTGTACGTACGAATATTAAGTTTTAACCTTTATGCTTATACAGGGAGTTTTACATCGAAGTACGAATGGCGCGCCCAGGTTTTTAACTTGGGATAGACAGGAATACTTTTGCGAACACCCACTTTGAGGAGTGGTGGTTTAAAACTTTCTATAATAAACTACGGCAATGTGGCTCTAATACATAAAGCGCATACCAGCAATGGTTTATGGGCACCCTTTCCTTTACTGGTGAGGGTGTTTTTTTGTGGAGAAATTTAGAGTTGGGATAAAATTGAGGTTAAATTTAACATTTTAGTAAAACGTCGTAATGAAAATAAATGATAATCCCTGCTACCAAACTAACAAACCATGCATTATTTATAATTTTATCGATTTTCCCCAAATAAATCCCTCCACACTAATCATAATGCGAAGGGAAAGAATTGTCTTTAATATATTTTGGACGTATTTCAATAATCCAATCCAGCTCGATATAAAGATTTTCAAACAACCTCATGATAATACATCGCATACAAATCATTTAATGTCACGTTGCCAAATATAAACTCTGGTAAATTACTTTCTACAAGAAAAGCGGTTATGTCGCTTAGCGTATCTTGACCTTGTGCGCCAAGTGAAACGAGCGTCATCCCATTCACTAATGTTTGTGCTGATAATGCTGGGTACTTTTGAAGAAGTGCTTGCTTTACATGCTCCGGCATATTTTTTACACGCAACGTCGTTAATGCTGAGTCACTAAACGTTGCAACAATTTCATCAGCATCTACAAGTTTGCCTTCTTTAAATAAGAAGATACGATCTGCATACTTCTCTAAATTATCGAGTAAATGCGAGGCAATAATGATCATTTTCCCCTCTTCTTTTTTCTTCATGAGTATACGGGAAATAACTTCCACATTATTCGGATCAAGACCGTTCATTACCTCATCCATCAACATTATTTCCGTATTCGAAACAATTTGCATAGCAAAACAAAGACGTTGGCGCATACCGAGTGAGTAAGTACCCGTTTTTTTATTCACATAATGTCCCATATTAAGCGCTTCAATCGTTTCATCAATCAACTTCTTATCCGATTTCCACATTGTCGCAAACATTTTTAAATGATCGCGCCCACTCAAATGATTGTATAAATCACTTTGGTCTGGCATCATCGAAACGAATTGATGAATTTTCACTTCTTTTGATTTACTAGAATAGTTTAGCCCATCTTTAAACGTCAAGCTGCCACGGTTCGCCTTTAAATAATTCATCAAGACGTTCATTAAAGTCGATTTTCCAGTGCCATTTGGTGCGACAAGCCCAATCATCTCACCTTGCTGAAAAGTGATACTAATATCATTTAGTACCTTTTTACCGGCAAATTCCACCGTTATATTTTGAAGTTCAATCAACTGTAATCCCCCCTATTTGACCATTTTAAAACGTTTATTTAATGCAATCGCCATCATCAAAATCAATAAAACAACAGTGGAAATAAAGAGCAACAGTAAACCGAAATCCACCGTTAATTGATCTGTCATATAGTAATAATTACGGATTTTCGAAACAATTTGCCCCACCTGTATATAGGAAGTCGGATAGTTTTCCACAGACCAGAAAAAACCTACTCCGCGGTTAAAGTAAAAATTCTCGCCAAATATAATAAGCAACCCAATCGCCAAATTCACCAGTTCATTGCGGAACACCACACTGCTTAATAAGACAACCGCAATCATGACAATAAACCACATCATGATTAGTAGGAAGCATTGCGTGAAAAACATACCGAGGCTCATCACATCTAGTAGCCCTTCTTGCATCCAATTCATGTTCGCCGTATAGTACGGTACCGGTATTGCAAAATGACCAAAACCACTTTGCAACCCAATAATTATAATTCCTACTAAAATAGGGATGAATAATGCCACTCCCCCTAATAAGGCAACAAAACCTTTCACAAAGAGTTTTTTCCAGTCTGCAATAGGAAAACCACGTAAAATTGTTGGATTACGTCGATCCTTCGTCACAATGTCAATGGCTAGCAAGAGCGCACATGCGATTAAAATAAGTGGGAGCGGACCTTTTAATAACCTTTCCAACGTTTGCAATGCTGTCCTTTGCTCAAACAAGGCAATCGATAAGTTATAATCTGCTTTCGCAAAAAATTCGTAGCGTTTGGCATTTTCGAAATAGGCATAAAACGCATCGTCCTCAGCATATTGGCTACCATATGTGTAGTAACGAGGATTGTAAAAGAACGAATCATTTTGATAGGTAAAGCTATTTGTAATGTCATACCACCCACTCGTCGCTTCAGCATAAGTACTCAAATCCTTACGCTCCAACGCATCGAGCCGCTTTTGATCATACGGATTAACATAATTAAAAATTTCTATCGCCATAAATACAGAAGGATGCGAGCCCGTTAAATCTTTCATCGCCATATCCTGAAGAAATGTCGCTCTCGTTAAATAGCGTGCTTCAATTTCATCCTCATCTACCTTTTCGATTGGATCATAGGCAGGTGCAACTTTAAATGAATAAAAAATAACGGCGAATAACAGTAAACAGTAAATTGCTAGATTTTTTTTATTTGTAAAAAACTGTACCCATTCAAACTTAAAATACCGCCACATTTGCAGTCCCTCCTATGCCCTTGTAATTTTTCCAGTTGAAAAGAATGTCTTAATAACAAACAGCATGATGCCTATACTAATGCTAATTACGAGCACCCCTACATTCATCGTAATATCAACGGGAACAGCAAGCTCAAGTGGAACACCACTCAGCACTTCATTAAAATTCATATAGTGGAATGGATTATACGGCATATATTGAATCAGTGGCGGAAACATTGTCGGTAGGAAAAATAAGATGACATGAACAAATAAAGTTAAATACATATTTTTTAGTAATACATTTAATATAATTGAAAATAACATGATGAAAATTGAAATAAGTAGCATATAAAAAATCCCTATCCCTATGTATTGAAGGGTCGTATAAAGTGTGGGTTCCCCATTATAAATAGCAACTGGATAGCGCACATCCCCTTGTCCATTTCGTAATAATGGCAGCGCACAAATAAATATGACAGCGATAAATGATAATACATACAAAAAGGCCGTAATACATTTCGTGAATATATACTGATCAAAACGAATCGGAAAGCCTTTTATTAAACTTGAATGGTCAAAGTCATCCAATAAAATCGAGCTCGTATAAAAGCTGACAAATACATACCACCAAGCCCCTATCATACTAAAGAAGTATAATAAAAACGGAAAGTAGTGTAGTGGCTCTTGCATGCTTTCACTGCCACTTTCCACTAAAAAGGTATAATACAATTGGTCCATCGCATTTTTTATACGCGATGGATATAATTCCGCTACTTTCTCATACTCTTCTAAATCAAATGCTTTTTCACGCAAATTAGCAATTCGTAAAGATGTTTCAAAATAGAGCGGTGGTTGTTCGAATTTTAATGTAGCAATTTGCAAGGCAACCGCACTTTTTTGTTGATTTAAATTTTTATACAAATCGCTGCCGTCACCTTTTTCAGAAGCATCAACCACTTGGAATTTGGAGAGCGCTGCCTGAGCAGAATAAAAATCTGCCCTTTTTTCAACAACACCATCCCCAATTGCTTGTGACTTCATGTAAAACATACAGCCAAAAACGATACACATAACAATTAGTATGGAGAACAAATTTTTTCGGTTCGTTAGCTCAATCATGAGTCCGATTTTAAATGCGCGAATCATTTCCTTCCCCCTCGATTTCTAGCTTCATTCATTAATCAACTTATTCTTAAATAGTTTATATGTAAGAATATTCCCACTTTTAATTATACATTAATTCCCTTCTGATAAAAATTACAAAAAAACACCTCTTAAAAAGGTACAAAAATATGCACACATTTTTCGAGATGCTTTTGATTAGGTAGAATAGTAGATTTCATTCAATTTTAAGATTGTTTATGTCCGTTAACTTATGAGCCAGCCAAATAGAAAGAGTACAATAAAGATTGCAGCACAACCAATCAGGAAGTATCCAATGAGGCGAATCATCTTCGGCATTTTCTTCAAATCCGCATTACTAGGAATTCCGCCAACATGCTTTTGATAATGCTCGCCTACATCGTTAAATGGCTTTTTTTCATTCATAATTAAAGACCCCCCCACACTACTTTCTACTCAATACGATTCAGTTTTTGAATTGGTTTCAAATGAGAATATTACTTCTGTGTTTTTTCAAATTAAATTTTAAAAATCCGAAAGCGCAGCCAATACAGCATTACTCGCATTTAAAGCGCTTTCGATGTTTCCCTCTTCCATTTCACTCAGCATAAAACACTTTTAAAAACATTCAGAATATTGTATTATTAGAAAAAGGAGATGATACGAATGACAAACTACACTTATTTAGACTGTGATGAAAATGATGTATCTTACTTGTATGAGGATGATCAGGACTTCTTTGATTTAGACAGTTTCGGTGACAACGATATTTAATAGGGAGCTTACAAATTTCATGGAATCTAAAAAACAATAAAGGATGTGGCAAACGTTTAAAATTACGCGCCTCATCCTTTTTGCTGTTACTTCACATATTTTACGAACCACTCAGACTCATTTTGACGCATTGAAATACCGATATAGCCTTCCTTTAGTAACTTTTGCTGACCTTCTGTATCCGCCATTGAAAGTTCCGTCTCACTTGCGAAATTTCTTATTTCCTCATTTAAAAATTTCGCAAATACATAGCGTAACTTCCCACCGTATTTATACTTTAAAGCCGCAACATGCATTCCTTGCGAAAATTTATCCTTTAAGCTCGCGATATTAAATGGCATGACCGTCGCACAAATGACGCTAAATTCATTCGTATCCACTTGCTGCATAATAATATCCGCCATCGTTCGCTGCAAGCCGTATCCACGAAATTGTGGATGCACATTTGAAATTTCTTGATAAAGCACTTGTTGCAACTGCGCATATGTCGTCAAACCTACATCCAGTCCCAAGTGCTCCTCATCCATCCCTGGCTTTAGCAACGCACGGAAGGCCATTAGTGAACCTTCCGCAAATACACCAATCATTAAGCCGTTCCCTTGTAAAATATTGCGTAGCTCGCCCTCGTCTAGCGGCTGTAAAATCGCTTTATCCGGCAATGCCTCCACAACTTCTTGCTGCAATACTTCCAACTGCGGAATATGCGCTTCTGTTAACAATTGCACTTCATATGGTACTTCACCTAAAAAACCTGTGGCAATCATTTACTGCACCACATCTTTTTCACGCGTTAATTCAGCTAAAATCGTTTCATCTACTTCAATGCCTAAGCCCGGTTTTTCGTTTAACTGAATAAACGGTACATCATATTGAAGATTACCGATATCTTTTGAGAACTTAAGTGGTCCTGTTAGCTCCACACTCGTAAACGCTTTATTTGAAAAGGCTACATGGAACCCTGCTGCTGAACCAACAGAAGATTCAACCATAGAACCGATTTGACATTCAATGCCTGCCATTTCAGCCATATGAGCAAGCTTCATCGCTGGATAAATGCCCCCACATTTCATCAATTTAATATTCACTTTATCCGCTGCACGCTTCGCAATAATTTCACGCATATCACGGAAACCACGTAAACCTTCATCGATCATCATTGGGATTGATGTTTTTGATTTAATTTCTACCATGCCATCAATATCATCCGCGCGCACAGGTTGCTCTAGCCAATCAATATTTAGACGCTCTAATTCACGAACCGCTTGCATCGTTGTCGAACTGTTGACCCAACCTTGGTTGACATCAACACGAATCGCAATATCCTTGCCAATACGTTCACGAACTGCTTGAATACGTGCAACGTCACTTGTCACATCACGTCCAACTTTCATTTTGAATGACTCATAGCCCATTTCTACACGCTCTGCTGCTTCATTGGCCATTTTTTCAGGTGTGCCAATGCTTAACACATGCGTAATTGGGAATTTTTCATGATAACGACCACCTGTTAATTGGTAAGCAGGTACATTTAACTTTTTGCCGACAAGATCAAAGCACGCAATATCAATCGCCGCTTTTGCTGCTGGTGCACTATAAATAAGTGCGTCCATTTTCGTATGAAGCGCCTCAAAATTCATTGGATTTTCACCAATCATTGCGGGTGCTAATGTATGCTTTAATACTGCATAAGTCCCTTCCAATGTTTCACCTGTTACATGCTCATCTGGAACTGCTTCTCCCCAGCCAATTAGTCCACATTGCGTCGTCATTTTTACAATGATCGATGGCATATTTGGATACGTACCATAGCTAACGATAAATGGCTCGATTAATGGTAATTCAATATTAAAAATTTCGATTGTTTTTATTTGTAACATAATTTATTCTCCTTTAAAGTGGACGCTCTATTGTAAACTGCTTCCCTATTTTAGCATAATCATTCCCTGCCAAACGACTAATGGCAGCTAGTCCAATTGGATCAATCCGTCCATCTTCATAAATACTTTCTTCTATATGATAATGGGTTACTTTACCAATGATTAAATCACAGCCTTTACTTTCTCCATCACCACCAAGTTCTAAGGCCGTTTCAAGCTCACATTCAATTCGAACTTTTGCTTCTTTAATACCAGGCACTCGAATTGTAGTACTATCAACCAACGTCAACCCAACTTTTTCGACTTCACTTTCCTCAGGTGCTAAATTCGCTGCGGTCCCATTTACTTTTTCTACATTGTTAGTATCTACAATATGTACAACAAATTGCTGATTTCCTTTTATATTACGGGCTGTATCTTTCATCTTCCCCTGTTTCCTTTGAATGCTTACTGAAATCATAGGAGGATTCGATGAAACAATATTAAAAAAGCTGAACGGTGCTGCATTCACAACACCATCCTCTGACATTGACGTAATCAATGCAATCGGACGTGGAATGATTGAACCAATTAAAAATTTATAATTATCTCGCTCTGTTAATTCATTCGGATCAATAGCTCTCATTGTTATTTTACCTCTTTCTATTTGATCAATTACACCTCGGTGTAATTGCGTATTTGCTATTCATTCCACACTTAAAGTAGGAAACTTTGGCTGAAACAAGTTAATTCGACTTTATAGAACTCTCCCCAATGCGTCAAATCGTTTGAAAAAAAGCGCCTTAAATACAGCGTATATTTATACAAACCTACACATTGCACTTTTCAAGCTGCTTTTATGAACGTAAATTTACTTTTCATAAATAAAAATATCAGTTTCCTTCATTCGAATAAATTGAACTATTCTCTGCGAAATCAATTTTTCCATCTCGAAACAACGAAAATATCATTTCATGAAAACTGTTATAAACAGTTTGTATTTTATGAAAGAAACGACTCAAAGGCAGTTATCAATTTTCTGACTTCTCACCTAATACACTGATATATCAATGCATAATACTATTTACAACTAATTTATTCTGTATCAGTCACTGTTATATTATCGTAGGAAAGGTAATAACTCCAACATTCCACATTAACCATTATTAGAAAAACAACAGATAACTTAGCTATTTTTATTATTCAAGCAGAATTTTTATTCACCTTCGATTTATTTTCAAATTTCACCTTTTTTTATTCCATAATTATTCCCCTTTCTTGCAAAATATCTGAAAACGTTGATTTATCAACGTTACGAGTAAGTAACCTAGCAATAAAATTTATTCGCCAAGTACAATTTTTTTACGCAAAAAGAGATATTTACGTTTTTTCGACATAACTTTTTTAAAAATTTTACTTGCCTAACATAATAATTTGATGTTAAATTATTGTCATGGACGTTCATAGATTAGACATATTTACTTGAGAGAGAAAATTATTGCACTATCGCATTTTTCTTTTGAATTAGGGGGAATATCATGAAAAAGAATCGCTGGCTTATTGCTTTATCTGCAATCGCCATTCACCTTTCAATTGGTGGCGCTTATGCATACAGTGTGTATAAAAATCCAATTGCAACGGAATTAGGTTGGGAAGCATCGCAAATAACAATTGCGTTTACAATAATGATGGGATTAGCCGGTTTCGCCGCAGCATTATTCGGTGGAGTCGTAGAAAAATTAGGTCCACGAAAGGCTGCTATGGTTGCTGCTGTCCTTTTCGGATTAGGTCAAGGTGGAGCAGGACTAGCTATCTCAATGGACTCGGTTGTTTTATATTGGCTCACATACGGGCTACTGAGTGGATTAGGGATGGGGATTGGTTATATCGCACCAGTCTCGACACTGGTGAAATGGTTCCCTAATAAACGTGGCTTAGCAACAGGTATGGCTGTACTAGGTTTCGGATCAGGTGCATTAATCACTGCACCTGTAGCAGTAAGTTTAATGGAAGCTGTTGGTATTTCGAATACTTACTTCATTTTAGGGATTAGTTACTTTACGTTAATGATTTTAGGCGCACTTTATATTGCACCACCAAAACCAGGGGATGTAGAAGAATTCGTCGCAACAGGAAATACAAAATCACAAGAAATTGCTCAAATGTCTGCTCGTGAAGCAGTTCGCACAAAACATTTCTGGATGCTTTGGGCTATGCACTTAATTAATGTTACTTCAGGTCTAATGATGATTTCAGTTGCTTCTCCAATGGCACAAGAAATCGTTGGGTTGTCTGTAGCATCTGCTGCAACAATGGTAGGTCTTATGGGATTATTTAACGGTGGTGGTCGCCTAATTTGGGCTGCTGCATCGGATTATATTGGACGTTCTAACGTATTCGTTATTTTCTTTGCGATCCAATTAATCGCATTCTTAACATTACCATTCACGACAAACGTTATCATTTTCCAATTATTTATTTTCTTAGTTGTTAGTTGTTACGGCGGTGGTTTCTCGAACTTACCGGCATTCGCGAGTGACTTATTTGGTACGAAGCAACTTGGTGTCATTCATGGTTATTTATTAACGACATGGTCACTTGGTGGTATTTTCGGACCAATCATCGTATCGGCTATTAAAGAAGCAACAAACAGCTATATACCGGTGTTCTATGTATTTAGTTTCTTAATTGCCATCTCGTTTGGTATTTCATTATTAATACGCTCTGATGTTAATAAGTTGAAAAAACAAAAAGCAAAAGAACGTGAAGAAACAATGGCGGATAAGAAAACACCAGTTCATTCATAAGGGGTATTTATCATAAAGGAAAGAGCAAGTCATGCATATGCATGACTTGCTTTTTTTATTTTCCTTTTTATCTGCACGATGCTGGTTAGCGCACAGTTGTGACGAAATTAGACAAACATGCGGTGTTAATATAAGCCAATTCCAGCCATCAGTATGCCGAGGTATATTTGCTTTATGTTAGAATGAAAGTAATTCTAATGATTTGTGAGGTATTTAAATGCTTTATACAATTACATTATATATACATATTTTAAGCGCCATTGTTTCAATGGGTCCTTTATTCGCCATTTTCCCTTTACTTAAACGAATGAACGATGCCACTGCGGATCAAGTTAGCGGTTATATTCAATCGATACAAGGCATTTTACGAGCAATTGCAAATGGTGGACATGTCGTTGTTCCCTCAGGTCTGTTACTTATTTGGTTGAGCGGCTGGTCATGGAAAGCGTCATGGGTCATTCTTACATTTGTCGTTATGTTTGCTTCTTTATTTTTTATGGCACGCGCCTTTAAACCAGCTATGACCTATGCCAAATCAGATGGCTTTGTGAAAGAAACGTTTATTTCGATGATCAAAAGTGCCACTTGGAAATATATCGCTTTAATGAGTATTTTACTGTGGTTGATGATTGTTAAGCCTAATTTTTGGTAATTAATTTCCGAATACTTTCCCATTAAAGTTCAATCGAAGCTGGTTGAACTTTATTTTTATTTTTCAAACAACCCTTTTAATCTGAAATTTCGAAATGTTACAATAGAAATTAATGGGAAGATGAATTTTAAGGGGGTATGTTCATGAACCGGCAACATGCAGGGGTTATTTTTGGGGGAATTTTATTTATGGTCATTGCAATGGGCATTAGCCGCTTTGCTTTTACACCGATCTTGCCATTTATGCGAGTGGATGAAGGGCTTAGCTTTTCACAAGGGGGCTGGCTCGCTTCTAGTAACTATGTCGGTTATTTTGTTGGTGCATTAGGCGCTGGCTTTATTTTGCGGAATAAAAAGCAATTTGTAATTGCCAATGTCATCGTCAATATCATTTCTATTTTATTAATGGGCTGGATAGATTCCTATGGTATTTGGATTGTTTTACGCTTTATTGCAGGCGCAACAGGCGGCTTTATTTTCGTACTGACTTCGAGTATTGTCATGGATTATTTAGCAGCAAATTTATTAACGCGTTGGAGTGGCTATGTATTTAGTGGAATTGGTCTTGGCATTGCCATTTCCGGATTATTTGTCCCTTTCATAGAAGCTTCATTTGCTTGGCAAGGTACGTGGATCGGACTCGGCATCTTATCCCTCTTGTTTTTACTCACAACCATTTTATTATGGCGCAATATCCACGTACAAAATGGGGAAAGACTTACAAAATCGGATGATACAAATATTTGGCGTGGTTTTATGCCGTGGATTATCGTCGCTTATGGGTTGGAAGGGCTTGGCTATATTATTACCGGCACATTTTTAGTTGATATTATTTATAATATTGAACCGTTACGAGCGTATGCTGGCTATAGCTGGGTCATCGTTGGACTAGCTGCCATTCCATCTGCTCCATTATGGATGCATCTCATGTCGCGCTTTTCTACGATATCTATGATGGTTATTGCCTATGCTCTACAAGTGCTTGGTATTTTATTACCGGTGCTTTCACAATCGGTTTGGAGTGTCCTGTTATCCGCCTTTTTATACGGCTTCACATTTGTTGGGCTCGTTACGATGACAACGGGCTACGGGCGACAGCTCTTTCCAAAACAGAGCGCCTACGTTGTGTCTATGCTCACAACTTTTTATGCGCTCGGACAAATTATCGGTCCCCTTCTTGCTGGTCGCTTAGAAACGTATTTTAATTCGTACAAAGCACCGCTTATTTTCGCAGGAAGCATTGTCGCATTTGCGCTTGTCATCTTACTCGTTGGATATTCAAGCAGTCAACGTAGCAGCGTAAAAAATACAGAAATCCTATCCTAATGCTAGAATAGAAAGACATAACAACGGTTCAGGACGAGCCGAGTTATGTCTTTTCTTTATTGATTATCCATTATGGTACAAAAACGAAAAACATATAAGGAGTAAACTATGGAACAACATTATTCTATTGGCGAAATTGCAAAAATAACGAATATTTCCGTTCAAACATTGCGTTACTACGACCAAATTGGGTTATTTAAGCCTTCCTATGTCGATAGAAAGACCAATTATCGCTACTATAAAGACTCGCAATTATATTATTTAGATATTATAAAATCACTAAAGTATCTTGGGACTTCTTTGGACAAAATTAAAGAGGCTCAGCAATTTACCCCTGCGCAATTATTAACTTTTTTGGAACAACAGGAATCTGTTATTGAAGAACAAATTAATCGCCTTGTCGAAATTCAACAGAGCCTTTTTAAATCAAAAAAACAAATGCAGGAACAAATCGCCATTACTGTTTTTAATGAAGTATATGAAAAAGAGGAAGATGCTTTTCGTATTTTAACAATTGCACCTGAACGGCTAAATGCTAGTTATATCCCTAATTCGTATTACAGTTCTTTGCTTAAAACGCTAGAAATTGAAAATACGACCATTAGCAGTCGTTATGGCTGTATGTATAAGTACGCAGCTTACGAGAAAATTGAAGATATCATGTATGACCATCTTTTCACACCGTTGTTAACCGACCGTTATATTACAAATTTAACCCCAGAAATGGATGTCCAAACAACACCTAAAGGACGCTATATTTGCATTGCCTTTAAATTTACTGCACCCACTTATTTAGAGCAATATCAAAAATTACGTCATTATATAGAAGAAAATAAATTATCTGTCATTCCAATTGTGTATGAAATTTTCATGCCGACGAATTATGCACCAAATGAAACGGATGAATTTATTGTGGAATTAAAAGTTAAAGTCAACATACCCCACTGAGATGAAGCTTTTAAGTGGGGGCTTGAGTTTATCACACAGGTCTTCCTTGCCCAATTTGACGTTCTGTGTAACAAGCATCCAGAAGACGCTCCCCAAATACTGTTTTTGGTTGGGCTTGGCGATGAATGATCGCTACCCACTTGCACCACCCTTCCGAAGATGAGCAGTCCTTTCCTATTGCGAAAGAAGCCACCACTCAGCGTTGCTGGCGTGTGCTACAAGCCCCGACAAGTCGAGTACACAAGGATGGTTGACGCACCCACTAGACCGTGCTTAAGCAGCGGTTTTACGTTTTTGAACTTCGAGTACGAACGGATTTTTAATTTCGAGATGCTCGTCCAGGTCCACACTCTTTGATTTCCTCAATATATTGAATGCTCCGTTGATGTCGGCATGGATACATTCTCCTGATAGCGCTTGGTATTGCCCACGGTTAACCCGTTTTCCGCTAAATACATATTGTTGCTTATCCTTGGAAGACCAGACAGGCAGTTCATCTTTATCTAGAAAGCTTGCCTTCGATGTGTAGCTTTCTTCCTGTTTGACAAAGCGAATGCCTTCTTTTAAGCACTTATTTTCGATGGCACTTATCAATTTGTTGAAAGGAATCTGAACAAAGTGTTGGTTATTCTTTTTGCCGATGTTGCTGTTTTGCTTCCAGCCTTCGTTATGCCCGACAATAATTGTATCAATGTTCAACTCTTTGATTTTCTTGAATAATAAGCCAACAGCTTGGGAAATGTACCCGTTTATCTGGTTGTTTCGCTTCCTCCATAATTTAGCCAATTGATTCGTGACAACCCGCTTTGAAATCCCATTTTTGATATTTCGTTGTTGGAGCTCACTCATCGCCTTGTTAAAGTATTGGTTAATGGATTTCAACTTCTTCCCATTAATTAGGAATGTATCGCCAGCATTCGTTGCACAACTCATGAATCGATCTACACCTAAATCGCAACTTAACGCATTTTTCGTTGTCGTAGGTTGCTGTTTCATTTGAGTTGCTTGCACTTCATACGTGTAATGCACCTCAAAGAACCGACCATTTTGCTTCGGTACGATTTCAATGTAAGAGATTTTCCTGTGCAATAAGTTTTTAGGCATTCGAATCTTAATCGAGCCAAAACGCTTTCGAAACTCAACATTCATCGGAATCAACCAATACCCATCTTTGTCTATTTTCGGAACTTGGTAGATTTCAATGATCCGTTTTTCCATTGACCTTGAATAATTCGGAAACTGTGGCCGACCCGTAAACTTGCTCGGTTCTTTTTTCCACGTTTCGAGCGCTTTGAAAAAGCTTTTGGTTTCGCTTCGTAATGTTCTGCGAATCGCCTGCACAGAGTTTGATTGAACGCCCCAATAGTTGATGTCCTGCTTCATCGCAACATCTATTTCCTTCGTAGTTGCCATTCGATTTTCATTTAAGAAGCTTTGCTTGATTGTATATAACCCAACATTTCTCAATGCTTTAGAGCTGTGCGTCATTCGTTTGAGCAAACGAAACTCTTTCGCTGTCAATTGAGACCTTCCGATGTTTTGTTTTTTCGTGAAACGTTGAATGTTGTCGAGTTTCTTCTTTTTGCGTAACACTTTAACGGCTTTCTTCCTTACCATGTTGTTCACCTCCCTTTCTTTCATTCTACCAAAAGAAACGTATGTTCGCAAATATAAGTAGGCAGTTTAGGCTACTGCCAACCGCCATTCATCTCCCACTTACTTATTGGGCTATGCCCTGCACATTCCTTGAAGTGGGAGTCTTCTGTCGGAAAATAATAAAAAAGCCATATCTATCTCCTCTTTTACAAAAAAGAAAGTAGTATTCATTGACTCTATAGTTACTATAGGGTTTATTTTAGAAAGATACGGAAAAAATTTGTACTACATTAAGGAGAATTATTATGAAAGAACAAAGAGTCACCCTAGGACTACTTTTAACGAATTTGTTCATTGCATTTATAGGTATTGGTTTGATTATTCCAGTACTTCCTACATTAATGAACGAGCTACAACTTAGCGGACAGGTAATTGGCTATTTAACAGCAGCATTTGCGGTTACACAGCTCATTTTCTCTCCTCTAGCTGGGCGAGCTGCCGATAAATACGGACGAAAAATTATGATTGTCCTCGGATTATTTATTTTCGGTGCTTCGGAATTTTTATTCGGTCTTGGTAAAACAATTGAAGTTTTATTTATTTCACGAATTTTAGGTGGGATTAGTGCTGCCTTTATTATGCCTGCTGTAACGGCATTTATCGCGGATATTACGACGATGGAAACACGTCCAAAAGCACTTGGCTATATGTCTGCTGCGATTAGTACGGGCTTTATTATCGGACCAGGTATTGGTGGTTTCTTAGCCGATATTGGAACACGCGTGCCATTCTTCTTTGCTGGTGGGCTTGGTACATTTGCTGGTATTCTTTCACTTATTTTATTACGTGAACCTGAGCGTAATGTCGAAAATATTGAAAATGCGCCTGTCCAACAATCTGGTTTCAAGCGTGTTTTTGCACCGATGTATTTTATCGCCTTTATCTTAATTTTCGTGGCATCATTTGGTCTTGCTGCATTCGAGTCGTTCTTTAGTTTATTTGTGGACCATAAATTCGGCTTCACGCCAATGGATATCGCGATCATCATTACAGGTGGTGCGATTTTCGGAGCCGCTGCACAAATTTTGCTATTCGACCGGCTTACGCGAAAATGGGGCGAAATCAAATTAATTCGATATAGCTTAATTTTATCGGCTATTTTAGTCTTTTTAATGACGTTCGTTCACTCGTATTTTGCGATATTACTAACAACATTTATCGTTTTTGTTGGCTTTGACTTATTTAGACCTGCTGTTACAAGTTATTTATCAAAAATTGCAGGCAATGAACAAGGTTTTGTTGGTGGTATGAATTCCATGTTTACGAGTTTAGCAAATATTTTTGGCCCAATTTTAGGCGGCCGGCTATTCGATATTGATATTAACTACCCATATTACTTTGCAGCTGTTGTATTGGCATTTGGTATTCTGTTAACATTAATATGGAAGAAGCCGTCGTCAATTTAATCGAAAATGTGCTTTTTCTTTTGTAAATGAATTTCCTATTAACCTATAAGGGGGATTATCATGACAACAAGATCGAAGCAATTCATTGATCAAACTGAGAAATTTGGAGCTCATAATTATCATCCATTACCGATTGTTATTGAAAAGGCAGAAGGTGTGTGGGTGACCGATCCAGAAGGAAATCGCTACATGGATATGCTCTCTGCGTATTCTGCACTGAATCAAGGTCATCGCCACCCTAAAATTATTCAAGCACTGAAAGATCAAGCAGATTGTGTAACGCTCACTTCACGTGCATTTCACAGCGCAACACTAGGTGTATGGTATGAAAAATTATGTGCACTGACACAGAAAAACATGGTACTACCAATGAATACCGGAGCTGAGGCAGTTGAAACCGCCATTAAAACAGCTCGTCGTTGGGGCTATGATGTAAAAGGGATTCCAGCGGAGCAAGCTCAAATTATTGGTTGTAACGGGAACTTCCACGGACGCACAATGGCTGCCGTTTCATTATCGTCAGAACCAGAATACAAACGTGGATTCGGTCCAATGCTACCAGGTTTTGTACTCATTCCTTACGGGGATATTGATGCATTAAAAGCAGCAATCACTCCAAATACTGCCGCGTTTATTGTCGAACCAATACAAGGCGAGGCAGGGATTATTGTTCCACCAGCAGGCTTCATTGAAGCAGCCTATGCACTGTGTAAGGAGCATAATGTGTTATTTATTGCGGATGAAATTCAGACTGGACTCGCACGTACTGGAAAAATGTTTGCCTATGAATGGGAAAATATTATTCCCGATATTTTAATTTTAGGTAAAGCACTTGGTGGCGGCGTTTATCCAATTTCAGCAGTTGTCGCAAATGATGATATTCTTGGCGTATTTAACCCAGGCTCGCACGGTTCTACATTTGGTGGAAATCCCCTTGCCTGCGCTGTTTCAATCGCTGCACTTGAAGTTTTAGAAGAAGAGCAGCTTGCACAACGCTCGCTCGAATTAGGAAACTATTTTAAAGAGCAACTGCAAACGATTCAAAATCCAATTATTAAAGAAATTCGCGGGCGCGGACTTTTCATTGGGATTGAACTGCATGAGGCAGCAAGACCTTATTGCGAAAAGCTTGCCGAGCGAAAGCTATTATGCAAAGAAACGCATAACACAGTCATTCGTTTTGCCCCACCACTCATTATTTCAAAAGAAGATTTAGACTGGGCCATTTCACAAATTAAAGAAGTGTTTTCGAATTAAGTCTCTTTCAATAACAACCCCCAAGTTTGAAAAATCAAGCTTGGGGGTTTCTTTGTTGAGATGGTTAAATATTCAGATAAATATTCGTGAACACTGTTTACTTTTGATGATCTTTGTTATAGAATTTCATTATAAAGGGGTGGATTTTATGCTTGAAGTAGAGAATAAAGAAGATTATTCATTTTTAGACTTTTTAAATAAGCGTGATCAATTAAACGATTTAGACAATCCATTTTTGCAAGCCGTGCTCCACGATATTACCGGTGAACATTGGTCAGATTTATCCGACAAGCTACAACCTTTTAGCACTAAGTTATCTTCAGAATGGCGTAGAGTAGCTGCTGAAATTTCTCGACCAGTAAATCATCCGACCCTCATCCATTATGACGCTTATAATCGACGAATCGATCGAGTTGTAAGACCATTAGAAGCGGTGCAATTATCCGATGCCATCTTTTCAGAGGGGCTATTTTCAGAAAATAATATTGCTTATGAAGGAATTATAAAGCGATATTTATTACATGGGAACGGTGAAGTAGGCATTACATGTCCATTAGCCTGCACTGATGGATTAATTGCTTTAATCGAAAACTTCTATGAAGAGGTGTGTGATGAAGTAAAGGCAATCCATCAACATGTTAAAGAAGGATTGAATGGAAACTTTGCAATTGGTGCTCAATATATGTCTGAAATTCAAGGGGGTTCTAACATTCCCGCCAATGTCTTAAAGGCTGTTCCTAATGGAAATCACTATAAATTATATGGCAATAAGTTCTTTTGCTCAGCTGTCCATGCCGATTATTCCGTTGTTACAGCAAGGGTTGATGGAACAACTAACGTAGCTGTATTCATCGTTCCTTCTTGGTTACCTGGAAATAAGGAAAAAGAAATTCGAAATCATTTTCAAATTAACCGTTTGAAATGGAAATTAGGAACGTCAGAACTACCGTCTGGAGAAATTGATTATAACGGTTCAGTTGCCTACAAAATTGGTCCTGAGGATAAAGGGGTGTCCTTAGCTGTGAGCCTTGTATTGACACGCTCACGACTAGATATTGGATTTGCCAGCGGTGCATTTTTAATGCGTGCAGCAAGAGAAGCTAAAACTTACGCTAATTTCCGTCACGTGTTTGACCGTAAAATTGATGAGTTTCCAATGGCGGCGGCTCAATTAGCAGATCTTGAAGATGCCGCGAAAAGAATGGTTGCAACTGCCTTTTCAATTTACTCGAAGTTTACGGAAGTTGATACAATATCACCTTTGGAGGCATTCGCACTTCGCGAATTAATTTTGCTGCAAAAAGTTTATGCCTCGAAAGAAGCTGTGGAAAAATTGCGCTTAGCCATTTCTATTTTCGGTGGACATGGTGCTATTGAAGACTTTTCTTCTATTCCGCGCTTATTTAGGGATAGTATGGTCAACGAACTTTGGGAAGGTCCGCGCAATGTATTACTCGCTCAAATATACCGTGATTTAGCCAAATGTAAATGGCCAATTTCAGATGTGTTATCATCCATGTTCCCTCACTTATCTCATGAGGAAATTGAACAATATTCTTTACGTTTAAATACGATTATGCAAACGAATTTAGTTGCTTTACCAACACTTGAAAACATGCAAGCAGCACGTAATTGGGAATTGATTTGGGGTGAATTATTCCTATCTTATCAAGAAGCTGTCACTGAAAAATATCAAGATTTACCGATTTTATAACAAGGGGGAAGTGGGTATGAATATTGGTCAAGTTTTAACAAGTCGTTCCGTATTAATGGGTGAAAAAATTGGGTTTATACACAATGAAGAACAAATCTCTTTTAAAGAAATGAATGAAAGATCGAATAGTTTTGCACAGTATTTAACTAATAACGGCATCGGTGCGGGTGATAAAGTTGCGCTTCTTTGTAAAAACAATGAATATGTCGTAGCATCTTTCTTCGGAGCAGCAAAGATTGGCGCGGTTACAGTCGTATTAAATTACCGATTACAAGTAAATGAACTTCAATACATTGTAGAGCATAGTGATGCAAAATTATTAATTTATGACGAAGTGTTCGAGGAAGTTGCTAAACAGCTCCCCGTCCAAGCACTTGGAACGACTATGTTAAAAGAAATCTATACGAGCCAGGCATCTGAACCCACTCTACAAACAGCTAATAATGATGCCATTTTAATGATGTACACATCCGGTACAACAGGGTTACCAAAAGGCGTGTTAATTTCCCATTCCAATTTACAAGCCGCTTCAATTGGATTATCCCATACAATCGATTGGTGGGAGCAAGACCGCTTCTTAATGGTTGCACCGTTCTTCCATATCGGTGGATTTGCTCCACTCGTAACAAATGTGCATACAGGTGGAACAATGATTTTAATGGAAGATTTCCACCCTGTAGAAGCTTGGAAATCCATTGAACACCATCAAATAACAACAATGATGACTGTCCCTGCAATGCTTGATTTTTTATTAAAAACATACTCAATCGTGAATCCAGATATTTCATCATTACGAAATATTACATGTGGTGCTTCCGCTGTACCTGCCCCTCTCATTTTAGGTTTTAGAAAATTGGGTGTTCCCATTCAGCAAGTATATGGCATTACTGAATTTATTGGCGCCGTTACTTTTTGGAAAGAAACACAGCATCCTGAGAAATATGATTCCATGGGGAAACCCGTTATGCAAGCGACATTAAAAATTGTGGATTTGCTTACAAAAGAACCTGTATCAGTTGGAACAATTGGCGAAATCGTCATTAGTGGACCACAAGTATTTGTAGGGTATTATAAAAATGATGAAGCATACAGTAGTACCGTTCAAAATGGAGAGTTTTATACGGGAGATGTTGGCTATCTTGATGATCAAGGCTTCTTATATATTGTAGACCGACTAAAAGATATGATTATTAGTGGTGGCGAAAATATTTATTCAGCTGAGCTAGAACTTGTACTCGCCCAGCACCCTGCCATTGAAGAAGTAGCTGTTGTAGGTGTACCAAATGAACAATGGGGAGAAGTTCCTCGAGCATATATTGTCATTGCTGCTGAGCAAACGATTACACCTGAAGAAGTGACTGCTTTTTGCAAAGAAAAACTAGCTTCATATAAAGCTGTAAAGGAAGTTATATTCGTCGACCAACTTCCTCGCAATGGTGTAGGGAAAATTTTAAAAACACAGTTAAAGGATTTATTCATATCTAATTAAAATAAATCTAAGGGATTCACCTATGTGAAATCCCTTTTTTTATCGCTTCAAAGAGCGCTCTTTTAAATTTATAATATAATAGTTTGCAAGCTTTTGAATATGAATTAAAGCTTCATCTTTGTTTCGATTTGGTAAGTTTCGATATGTAATTAATAATCCATTTAACGTTGAAAATAGTAATTGTGATTCCATTTTTGCATTTGTTAAAGGAATTTTCTCTTCAAGTAATGTTAGAACTTTATCAATTTCTTTTATAATGGGAAAATGTGAACCCGGTCGCTCTGAATCAATCATAAAATGGGTCATCAACTGAAAAAGGGTTTCTGTCGTAATCATAAAATGAATATATGTTTCTACTAGTTTCTCAAGTGTCTTACAATCTTTTAATTCTTCTAAAAGTTCATGACTTGCTAGCTTCATGACTTCGAAATACAATTCTTCCTGGTCAGCATAATATTTATAAATTAATGCCGGCGATATTTCTGCTACTTTTGCAATTTGTCGAATCGAAACGGATGTAAATGCCTTTTTTCCAAACAGATTCATCGCGACTTGTAATATTTTCTCCTTCGTTAACTCCCCTTTTGTTTTCATATGCGTCACCCCTACCTAAGTAATCTTTTTAATGATAATTTTAACTAACTTATTCATCTCCCTCTATTATAAGGTTATAGTAATATTAATAGTAATTTAAGTAGGAGCTTTAAAAATAATGGCGGGGTTCCTCATCCCATTCTCTATATAACGGCATAATTGAAAGGATTGATTAAAAAGTGAAATCATTATTTGTTACAGGTTATCGACCACATGAACTTGGTATTTTTAACGACAAACATCCAGGCATTGCCATCATAAAAATGGCACTTGAAAACCAGCTCCGTATTTTAATCGATGATGGCTTAGAATGGGTCATTATTAGTGGTCAACAAGGCGTTGAAACATGGACGGCCCAAATTGTTATGACACTCAAGGAGGAGTTCCCACATTTAAAATACTCCATCATTACCCCTTTCCTAGATCAAGAAAAAAATTGGAATGAGCATAAACAAGCAACCTATATGCATATAATGAATGAGGCAGATTTTGTAACAAGCGTAACAAAAAGACCTTATGAAGCACCATGGCAATTTATCGAAAAGGATAAATTCATTATTGATAATACGGATGGTGCATTACTCGTATATGACGAGGAAAATGAAGGTTCCCCTAAGTATGTTTTAAAATTAATCGAAAAATATCAAGAGCAACACGCGGAATATAGACGCTTGATCATAAATGCTTATGACCTTCAAATGGTAGCAGAAGAAATGCAGCGAGGTGATGATTGGTAATATTTCCGTAATTTATCAAATTTTCTGATTACTCGCTTTCATTTTTTGCTATAATAACTTTATACACATAAATACTTAGTTATTGAGGAGGAAAAAGATGAACCAAATTTCAATGATAACAGAAGGTACACCCATCAACATCCAACACCACACTTATAAACGCGAATGCCGCTATACAAGAGGTATCCATATTCCACTTGCTGATATTGAAATAATTTTAAACGGTCTGAATGAAGACACATTAGCCTATTTTGAGTTTCATAATATTGCAAAGGAAATTAAAACAGGTACATTCTTAAATGGCTATGCGGGGCTTGCAAATATTATTTCAGATTACTATAAACGCGAAAAGAACAGTGAGATTTTAGGATTAACAAATGGGCGCGACTTTTACGTAAAAATTATTTAATCATCCGAAAAGGTGGACCATTAATTGAATACGATACAAAACAACATCTTATTTTAACCGGCTGTGTACGATTAAAATAAGATGTTGTTTATTTTCCATTGATTAATCACCGCTATCCTCATTATGCTATTTGAATATTCTATTTTCATTGACATTCCAATTGATAAGGATTATCATTATCAATGTAAGTTAAACATCTTTTCGACACCGTTCCCCCCAGTTCAGGTTCGAAATACACTTTTTATTTATATATAAATTTGGCAAACATCCTACGTGATTTGCCATTTTTTCATTTAAAAACGGGTAATACTATACTGAGCTTAAATTCATTAAAAGGGAGTGTTTATATTGGAATATCGTATTGAAAAGGACACGTTAGGTAAAGTACATGTACCAGCAGATAAAATTTGGGGTGCGCAAACGCAACGTAGCAAAGAAAATTTCCAAATTGGAATAGAAAAAATGCCGATTGAAGTAATTCGTGCTATGGCCATTTTAAAAAAATCAGCGGCATTAGCCAATCAAAAATTAGGCAAGCTTTCCAACGTTAAAGCAGATGCAATCGTCGAAGCGGCAAATGAAATTATCGCCGGTAAATGGGATGACCACTTCCCTCTTGTCGTTTGGCAAACAGGTAGCGGAACACAAACAAACATGAATGTGAATGAAGCGATTGCCTATTTAGCGAATGAAAAATTAGTAGCACAAGGTTCTAATGAGCAAGTTCACCCAAATGATGACGTAAATAAATCACAAAGTTCCAACGATACATTCCCAACTGCCCTTCACATTGCGGCTGTTGATATCGTAGAAAACTATTTAATGCCGCGCTTGCACCTTTTACAAGCAACATTAAAAGAAAAATCAATCGAATTTAAAGATATCATTAAAATCGGACGTACCCATTTACAAGATGCGACACCACTAACGCTTGGTCAAGAAATTAGCGGCTGGCATCATATGCTTAAAAAGTGTGAAAAAATCATTATGGTCAACACACAATTTATGAAAGAGCTCGCAATTGGTGGAACTGCTGTCGGTACAGGAATCAATGCTCATCCTGAATTTGGTGATCGTACAGCTGCTGAAATTAGCGCGCTAACAGGGAAAAACTTTACTTCAGCTGAAAATAAATTCCACGCGCTCACAAGTCACGACGAAATTGTTGCGGCACATGGCGCGTTAAAAGCTTTAGCTGCTGACTTAATGAAAATTGCCAATGACGTGCGCTGGCTTGCAAGTGGACCTCGTTCTGGTATTGGCGAAATTACGATTCCAGAAAATGAACCCGGTTCCTCTATCATGCCAGGAAAAGTAAATCCAACGCAAAGTGAAGCACTAACAATGGTCGTCACACAAGTTATCGGCAATGATGCGACAATTGCATTTGCTGCCTCCCAAGGGAACTTTGAATTGAATGTGTTCAAGCCTGTCATTATCTATAATTTCCTGCAATCTGCACGCCTGTTAGCGGATGCGATGAAATCCTTCAACGATCATTGTGCAATTGGAATCGAGCCAAATATGGAAGTACTCGAAGACAACTTAAAAAATTCATTAATGCTTGTTACAGCTTTAAACCCATATATCGGCTATGAAAATGCAGCGAAAATTGCAAAAGCAGCTCATAAAGAAGGATTAACGTTAAAAGAAGCCGCTATCCAATCAGGTTTACTATCAGAAGAAGAATTTGACCGCTATGTTGACCCGAAAACAATGCTTTACCCGAATGCAGAATAAAAATTAATTGTTTCTACATTGCACCTTGTATTATGCAGTATGGTATTTAATATTTACCAGAAAAGCCTCATTTTCCATCCGTATACTTCCTTTTTAGAAGTACACAATATGGCAACAGGAGGTTTTATATCGGATGAAAAGAATTCAATTTATAGAAGACGGTTTTGAAATTGTAGTCGATATTCCTATGATATATTCGAAGTTTCAATTTTACGTAATTGAAGGTGAAGCGTATTATAAAGATTTCGAATTGTACCGAATTTTAGTCATTGCCAGTTCTGAACAAAAGGTTGTAGAGCTAGCGACAAAAGAACTTTTAACGAATCATCCGTTTGAGCAGGTTGTTTTAAATTATTAGAGAAAAACTTCCTCCTTACTTATCTACAAAAAAGGCTATCCTTAAGTCATTCTCAAGACTTTAAGGATAGCCTTTAACAATTGATTAATACTCGTTCCATCCGCTTTCTTCTACTGAGCTTACAATGAGTCCCCCAAGCATACAACTTGTAAAACCAACCATCTCCTCTACTAAATCAAAACTTTCATCGTGAATTAACCAATCATATACGTTCGCACGCATACAACGTTCCACATATTTTGTCGCAACCTCAAATGTCACATCCGGCTTAAATTCATGTTGATTAATTCCTTCTGTTACGAATTGATGTAACATTTGAAAAATTTTACGTTTAGGATTGATTAAAAAGTGATCTTTCTCCACTTCTTTTGTCATAGCCGCTGTATAAACTGTCCGTAAAATATCTTTTCCGACTTGATTTTGTAAATAAATCATCTGTTCTCTAAAAACAAATAGTATTTTTCCAACTGCATCTAAGTGATTAGGAATATTTTTCTCTATTTCTATATAATAGTTATCCATTTCCTCAAACTTTTCCAAGATAATTGCATATTTAGATTGGAAATGCGTATAAAACGTCCCCTTAGATACACCACACGCCTTCGTTATCTGCTCTACAGATACATGTTCGAAGCCATGCTTAGTGAATAGGTTCAAAGCGGTTATATAAAGATTTTGCTTTGTTAATAAAGCTTTTTTTTGCCGTTCTGTTAGTTGCTGATTCATTTCAAATCCCTCCAAACATTATTTAAATATCACAATAAACAAGAAATACAATTTATATAGAAAAATAGTGCATTGACTTAGTAAAATTCAGCATATATTATTTAACTAACCAAAGTCACTGACTACGGTCAGTGGTTTTTTAACATCTTTTCATCCACTTTAATTGAATTTTGCTGCTTATTCAACAATTAATTGTAAGGGGTTTCATGAAAGGGAGGAATGTACATGACACAAACAATTGGGTTTATCGGATTAGGTAATATGGGTTTACCTATGGCAACTAATCTTATCAATGCAGGTTATACAGTACTCGGCTTTGACACGAATGAAGCGAGCAATGAAAAGTTTGTAGCAATTGGGGGAACGGCTATTGCCGATGTTGCACAACTCATTGCGAAAAGTACGGTCATTTTAACGAGTTTACCAACACCGCAAGTCGTTTCAGCTGTCTATCGCGGGCCACAAGGAATTATCCAAACTGCTAATAAGGGAACAATTATAGTCGATTTCAGTACGGTCAATCCACAACTGAATGACGAATTATATGTGGAAGCACAACAAGCTGAACTGCATTACTTAGGTGCTCCTGTCAGTGGTGGTGTCATAGGGGCAATTAAAGCCACATTAACAATCATGGTCGGTGGCGATTCAGAAATTCATCAACAAATAACTACCATTTTTAATACGCTTGGTAAAAATATTTATCATCTCGGTACTTCACCAAGTATCGGTACACGAATTAAATTACTTAATAATTTAATGATTGGTTTCTATACGGAAGCCGTTGCCGAAACAATTGTCCTCGGTGAACAAATGGGCATTGAAGCAGATGTTTTATTTGAAGTGTTAAGCAATAGTTACGGTCAGAGCCGTATATTCGAACGTAACTACTTAGAGTACATGAAAAATAACGACTACAATCCAGGATTTACAACAAATTTACTCTTAAAAGACTTAAAGTTAGCAAAAGAAATGGCTCAACAAGTCGGGGTACCACTGCCTATTGGCGATAAGCTCGTAGATTTATATAGCACGATCTCAGACGAAGGTTTCGGTGATAACGATATGGCCGCTTCGTATCTAAGTCTTAAAAATAAAACAAAAATCGAACAACTATAAGGAGGCAACAAAATGACAACAACTCAAGCAGTGAAAGTATTAACACACTTTATTGGTGGCGAAATGGTAGAAGGAACAAGCAATCGTTTCGGTGATGTTTACAATCCAAGTACAGGTGAAGTAATTGCAAAAGTACCTTTAGCTACGGCAGAAGAAACACACCAAGCAATTGAGACAGCGCAAAAGGCCTTTCCAGAATGGCGTGATTTATCTGTAGGAAAGCGTGCAGATATCATCTTAAAATTCCGTAATTTGCTCACTGAAAACCAAGACCAACTTACCCAAATTATTTGTACGGAAAGTGGCAAAACAGTAGATGATGCAAAAGGAGAAATTACACGTGCTTTAGAATCTGTGGATCTAGCAATTGGCGCACCGCATCTAGTAAAAGGTGAGTATTCTGTCAATGTTGGTGGGCAAATCAATGCTTACTCTGCAAAGTATCCATTAGGTGTTGTGGCAGCTATTTCGCCATTCAACTTCCCTATCATGGTCCCTTTAGCACAAACAAGCATGGCCGTTGCTGTAGGAAATGCGGTTATTTTAAAAGCATCTGAAAAAGTACCAATGACTGCCCTTTTCATCAGTGAGTTATGGAAAAAAGCCGGTTTACCCGATGGTATTTGGACAGTTATAAATGGTGATAAAGATGCTGTAAATGAACTTTTGGAAAACCCAAAAGTCCAAGCAATCTCATTCGTAGGCTCTACACCTGTCGCACAATACATTTACGAAACGGGTTCAAAATATGGCAAACGTGTTAATGCATTTGGTGGCGGTAAAAATAACATGGTCGTAATGCCTGATGCAAACTTAACACAAGTGGCGGATGCATTTATTGGGGCTGCTTACGGGGCTGCTTCACAACGCTGTATGGCTATTTCAACAATCATACCTGTTGGAGAAGAAACGGCAGATCAATTAGTAGCTATCCTAAAAGAAAAAATTAATGCGCTAAAAGTTGGTTCTTATACAGAAGCCGATACAGATTTTGGTCCAGTAATTTCTCAACAATCAAAAGAAGCCGTATTAAATGCGATTGCACGTGGGGTCGAAGAAGGCGTTGAAGTCGTTTGTGACGGGCGTGACCTCGATATCGTCATACAATCTAAAGGATTCTTCGTTGGTCCAACACTTTTAGATAAAGTAAAACCGGGGATGGATATTTATGAACAAGAAGTCTTTGGTCCAGCACGTAATGTGGTACGTGTTAGTTCATTAGAAGAAGCAATCGAATTAATTAATCAACATGAATTAGCAAATGGTGTGACTATCTATACAAACGATGGAGCTGCCGCGCGTAAATTTACAACAGAAATCGATGTTGGGATGGTTGGGGTAAATGTACCGATTCCAATTCCTGTTGGTTACTATAATTTTGCCGGTTTCAAAGGCTCACGTTTTGGTGAAGGGCATATGTTTGGCCCTGACCAAGCACGTTTCTTCACAAAAACAAAAACAGTATCAGAACGTTGGCCAACTGAAACAACGGTGTCTACTTCTACATTTGCTTTTCCTAGCAATAATGAATAATTGATTTTTATTCTATTAAGCTACATATCCCTCAAAACGGTGTATGTAGCTTTTTAAGGGAGATGGGATAATATGCTAGGTTATATCGGACTATTTGGGAGTTTAGCGTTATTAATTTACTTAACAATGAAGGGTGTAAACTTATTAATTTCTGCGCCATTAACAGCGTTACTCGCAGGTTTAACAAATGGATTAGCCTTCTTCCCACAAACAGCCCTGGAAGAACAAGCCAACTTTTTAACAAGCTATATGAATGGATTTACAGGATTTGTTGGTTCTTGGTATTTAATGTTCATGGCAGGTGCGATTTTCGGTAAAGTTATGGAAGATACGGGTGCTGCAGATAGTGTGTCCAAATGGATTGTTGAAAAAATCGGAGTGAAATATGCTGTATTTGCAGTCGTTATGGCTGCCGCTGTTTTAACATACGGAGGGGTGTCCGTATTTATCGTAGCGTTCTCAGTTTACCCAATGGCTATTAGTTTGTTCAAACAAGCAAATTTCCCGCGCCGCTTTATTCCAGCAGCACTTGGGTTAGGTTCTGTTACATTTACAATGACTTCAGCAGGTTCACCAGAAATTCAAAACTGGATTCCAATCTCCTACTTAGACACTACGCCATATGCAGGTTGGCAAGTAAGTATTGTCGTTGCTATATTCATGGCAACACTCGGCTGTCTATGGTTGAACTGGATGGTTAAACGTGCAGTAAGTAAAGGCGAAGGGTTTATTACGCGTACTACTGACCCTGTTGCCGATGAAACGAAAGCTTTACCAAATCCACTTTTAAGTGTGATTCCGTTATTCGTTGTTTTAGTCATTTCATATTTCTTCCATGATTCTTTAGGTACTTCAGCATTAATCGTCGCATTAACAGGCGGATGTCTTGCTGGTTATGCACTTAATTTTAAATTCGCAACTGCAGTTGGTGCTACATTGGCAGCCGGTGCAATGGGTGCAGTTGTTGCCATTGCCAATACTGCAGCAGTGGTAGGTTTTGGTGGTGTCGTAAAAGCTACCCCTTCATTCCTTGCCACTGTAGATGTTATTACGAATATTCCAGGTAGCCCTTTAATCGGTGGTGCCGTTGCGATTGCCGTAATCGCTGGCTTAACAGGTTCTGCTTCTGGTGGGCAAACCATTGCCATGCCATTACTAGCACCTCATTACATTGATATGGGTGTAGATACAGAAGCGCTTCACCGTACAATCGCCATTGCCTCGGGTTCACTTGATTCATTACCTCATGGCGGGTATGTAGTAACAACAATTAGTTCTGTTTGTGGAGAAAAACATAAAGATGCCTACTTACCATTTGGGGCCTTGACCGTCATCATACCAATCATCGGAACTATCCTTGCCATTGTACTATTCTCTCTAGGAATGTAAGAAAGGGACGTGAACATTATGATTCAAACAAAATCAGTTTATACATTTCACTCACTACCTACGATGAAATACGGGGTTGGTGCACTTGAAGAAGTTGGTCATCTCGCACAGGGATTCGGGTCAACAGTACTTGTCATAAGTGATCCTATCATGGAAAGTTTAGGTGTTGTAGATAATTGCTTAAACTATCTCCATGCACAAGGATTACAAACGCATGTGTATACAGGCGTTGTATCTGAACCTGTAGATACGTACGTTGATGAAGGTTTAAAACTACTACAGGATACGCAGTGTGATGTCATCGTTTCAATTGGCGGAGGTAGCTGTATCGATACAGCAAAAGCCATTGCCGTTGTTGCAACAAACGGGGGCTACGTTGGCGATTACATGAAGATGCAAAAGATTGTCGCTATACGCCCTGTACCACATATTGCAATTCCAACAACTGCTGGAACTGGCTCTGAAGCAACAGATGCTACAGTCATCACTGATACCAAAAATGATATTAAGATGATGATTAAACAACCTGCCTTTATGCCAAGTGCTGCGATTGTAGATCCATTATTATGCTTAACTTCACCAAAATCGATTACAGCAGCAACAGGCATTGATGCATTAAGCCATGCGATTGAAGGTTATTTATCCCGTTTAGCACATCCATATTCTGATTTACTAGCATTATCCGCAATGGAACTAATCATCAATAATTTACTACCTTCATATGAAGATGGCACAAATTTAACCGCGCGTGAGGCCATGTCTTTAGGTTCGATGCAAGCAGGCGCTGCATTTTCTAATGCCTCTGTAGCATTAGTGCACGGGATGTCACGCCCGATTGGTGCGTTATTCCATGTACCACATGGCATTTCAAATGCCATGCTCCTACCAGCTGTCTTAGAATACTCAAAAGATGCTTGTATTCCACGTCTTGCAAAAATCGGTACCTTCTTTGCCGGGCAAACAACCGTATCTTATACAGAAGAACAGTTAGCTGATTTGGTGATTGACTCTATAAAGGATCTTTGTAAACAAATGAATATCGGTAACTTACGCCAATACGGGATTGAGGAAGATGCTTTCTTCCAAGCAATCGATAAAATGGCGACTGATGCGATTGCAAGTGGGAGTCCCGCAAACAATCCAAAAGTGCCAAGTTTCGATGATTTAAAGGCATTGTATAAAATTGTTTATGATTACGAATTTTAATTCACAAAAGCTATCCCAATAATAAAAATGCCTTTCGGGTATAATTCGAAAGGCATTTTTTGATGTTTGCTACTAATGGTAGCAATTTCGTACATTGTTATTGCGCTGTATACCCACCATCGAGCACAACAGCCTGTCCTGTAAGCCCTTTTGCTACATCACTCGCTAAATACAATGCAAGGGACGTGATTTCCTCTATTGCTAATAAACGTTTCTGTGGTACTAAGGGATATAGCACTTCTTCCAGTACACGCTCTACAGGAATTTCTCGTGTTAAAGCTAAATCCTCAAATTGCCCACGTACTAACTCGGTATCCACATAACCCGGACAAATTGCATTGACAGTAATCCCCTCTGCCGCTGTCTCTAGTGCCGCTACTTTTGTCAATCCAATGACCCCATGCTTGGCTGAATTATAAGCGGACTTTCCAGCAAAACCAATAATACCATTTATCGATGCGATATTTAAAATACGGCCAAACTTTTGCTTTTTCATATGAGGTAACGCATATTTTGTTGTCATAAATGGTGCCACTAACATAATATTGATCATTTGTTGGAATTTTTGGGTCGGGAAATCTTCAATCATTGCGACATGTTGAAGCCCCGCATTATTAATTAAAATATCCAACTGCCCATACGTATCGATCGTATATTGAATGGCCCGCTCAATATGCGCTTCATTCGTCACATCACAGACGACATACGATGCTTCACCTTGAATTTGCGCTTGTGCAACTACTAATTGTTGTTCATCGATATCTGAAATCACAACCTTAGCACCCGCCTCTGCAAATGCTTTAGCAATATCTAATCCAATTCCTCTAGCTGCCCCTGTAATGAATAATACCTTACCTTCCATCCCCAATTCCCCCGTTTCATCTTAGCTTCTTTTCTAAATCTTGCTTTAAGTGGTTAATTAACGTTTGTTCACGCTCTTTATTCACTGTTGTCGACAATGCATCTGTCCACTCATAGTACCCTTGCCCCGTTTTGTAACCTAAATGATTTTGTGCTGTCAATTTTGCAACAGTTGGTCCAACTTGCTTGGTAGCACTTAAATCTTCAAATAAATAGCCCGTAATATCTTGTACGACATCAAGCCCCGTCATATCTGCCGAAAGTAAAGGGCCTGTAACGGACAATCGGCGGCCGATACTATATACGACCGCTGCATCAATATCTTCTTTTGAAGCGACACCAAGCTCATATAAATATTGCGCTTCACGGAACAATGCAAATTGTAGACGATTACCGACAAAACCTGCAATTTCCTTTTCAATTTTGATTGGTTTCTTATGGAATTGTTGCATTAAGGCCATCGTACGTTCTACCGTTGCCTCATCCGTCTGATCACCTTTTACAATTTCAACAAGTGGTACAAGGTGTGCAGGATTCCAAAAGTGTGTAATGACTAAACGATTCGGATATTGCATCTTTTCAGCAAGTAATGACGGCATTATCCCTGATGTGTTACTGGCAATGATCGCTGTTTCAGATATAATTTCTTCTAATTGTGTGAAGGTTTGTTGCTTTAGCGCTAAATTTTCAGGTATCGCCTCAATAATGAATGTTTTATCTTGCACGACTTCTTGTAAACTTGTTGAAAATTTAATATTCGCTTGGATAAGCCCAGCAGTTTGTTGTGTAATAGCTTCCTGCTCAAGTAATATCGTCAATTTACTTTGTAAGCCAGTTTGCGCATTTTCTATGTCCTGTTCATTCAAACCAAACACAATCACTTCATAATTCGCCCATGCAGCACTTAAAGCAATCGAATGCCCCATTGTCCCACAACCTAATATCGCTACCTTCTCCAATTGCTTGCTCCCTCCCCATATCGAAATCTCCTATTTTTTCTACTCCAATCAATTAAATTCTATCTTCTGTTAAAGTTTAAGTAAAGGAATAATAAGGAAGTCACTCACTTTAAATTCGAATAAGTAATTGGGCGTGATAATCTATCTTCTCTGTCCTTGTTCATACACAAATCACACTACATGTTTCAGTACAACAACCGCACAAAAAATGCCACCTCCTCATATCTAATTTAATAGATATGAGGAGGTGACAACATTCTTTTCATCAAAATATACGAGGTATTTAGATGAACATTATTTAATTATTTCCTTAAAAAGTTATTCTACATGCATCGGATCTTTACGTTTCGGTCCAATCATATTAAATAAAATGTTAAGTAAAATCGCTGTAATCGAACCCGCTACAATGCCGTTTGATGTAATAACTGTTAACACTTCTGCTAACCAAGCCGGTAAACCTGCTGCAATATTTGCAAAAACGCCCGGTACGCTTGCAACACCAACACCTAAGCTAACCGCTATTGCTGCTACCATCGCATTTTCCATCGATTTTGCAATTTCAGGTGCTAACATACGAACACCTTGCGTAATAACCATACCAAACATCGCTAACATCGCTGCTCCAAGCACTGGCGTAGGAATGATTGTTGTAATTGCCGCTAATTTCGGTAAGAAACCAAGTGCTACAAGCATCCCACCTGTAATGTAAATTACTTTGCGGTCACGTACACCTGACATTTGCGTTAAACCAACGTTTTGAGAAAATGTTGTATAAGGGAATGCGTTGAAAATACCACCGATAATCGAGGCTAATCCTTCTGCACGATACCCTTTTGCTAAATCTTTTGAAGTTAATGTTTTTTTACAAATATCACTTAAAGCATAATATACACCTGTCGATTCTACTAACGAAACCATCGCAACTAATGTCATCGTTACAATGGCAGATGTATTGAACGTCGGTGTCGCTAAGTAAAATGGTTGCATAATGTGTAACCAAGAAGCTTCTACTACTGGTGTAAAATCAACTTTGTTCATGATTATCCCGAGTACTGTACCTACTACCATTCCTATTAAAATAGAAATCGCTCGAACAAACCCAACAGTAAAGCGGTACACGACTAAAATAACGATCAATGTGATGAAAGCAAGTGCTACATTTGAGCCAGATGCAAAATCAGGAGCCCCTTGACCGCCACCCATATTGTTAATCGCAACTGGAATTAAGCTAATCCCGATAATCGTTACGACAGAACCTGTTACAACTGGCGGGAAAAATGGAATTAATCTACCAAATAATCCACCAATAAGGACGATAATTAAGCCTGATGCAATAATCGCACCATAAACATCACCTAAACCACCCGTACTGCCAATCGCAATAATCGGACTTACCGCAGTAAATGTACAACCTAATACAACTGGTAAACCAATTCCGATAAAGCGACCTTTCCATACTTGTAGCAATGTTGCTACACCGCACATGAAAATATCGATTGCGACTAAATATGTCATTTGAGCAGGAGTAAAGTTAAGTGCTCCACCGATAATTAGCGGGACTAAAATCGCACCTGCATACATCGCAAGTAAGTGTTGAATACCAAGCATTGCCGCTTTTGTATTATTCATAAAGAAGTTTCCCCCAATTTAAGTGTACTCTTGATGAGATCAATTACGCCAAGGCGTAATTGCGTCCAGTTTTTTTTCGAGCAGGCTCAAAAAATTCCTCTAAAAATCTGTGACATCCGCCGGAGGCTTTCACTTGCTTTAGCAAGTGAAGATCAATTCATTTAGTCGAAAAACTCTACCTTACCATTTGCTAATGATTTAATATTCGCTAATGATTCGATACGTAATCCTTGCTCACGTAAAATCTTGCCACCATCTTGGAATCCTTTTTCAATAACAATTCCTGCACCAACAATTGTTGCTCCAGCTTGGTTCGCTATGTCTACTAAACCTTTTAACGCCTCGCCATTTGCTAAGAAATCGTCAATAATGATGACATTATCATCTGCTGATAAAAACTTTTGTGAAACCGAAATCTCATTCGTTTCGTTCTTAGTAAATGAATGTACTTTCGATGTATATAAATTATCTGTAAGCGTTAGTGATTTGCGTTTACGAGCAAATACAACTGGTGCGCCTAATGTTAATCCTAAAAATGTCGCTGGTGCGATACCAGAAGACTCAATCGTTAATACTTTTGTAATGACTTGATCCGCATAACGATTTGCAAACTCTTCCCCTACTTCCTTCATTAAAAGTGGGTCGATTTGGTGATTTAAAAATGAATCTACTTTTAAGACAACATCCGATAGTACTTGTCCTTCTTGTTCAATCTTTTCTTTTAAGCGTTGCATAATAATAAAGTCCTCCTTTTATTTTCAAAACATTTTCCAATTACAAAAAAACTCAGTAAACCTGTCCACTTGTTTAGAGTGGAGCAAGTCTTCTGAGTAAAGTTCAAAAGAAATAACAGATGAATCGCACAATGATTCTAAGTGAATAATTGGACAATTCATTCGTTAATCATGCTTCACCCATAGTCGATTTATTTATGGTAAATCGGTAGAAACTCGCAAGCCTTATCCCCGCTATTATATGAGTAAAGTTATTTAATTTGATTTAAGTAAGTCATGTGAATGTTCCAATTATAATCATCTCATTTTGGAAAAGCAATAAATCTAAAATAAAAGAATTATTCTTATTATTCGGAAATTTGGTGTTTTCCATACAAATAGATAGTTCAATGTTCGGATTTCGCTTTAATTTTCTAGAAATTCGCGGATTTTGTTTTTAAAATCTCCAAACTTTAAACCGTCTTTTCCGAAATAAGACATGCTACGTGTTGCGAAAATATACACCTTTTTGCCGTTTTGATCAAGCATTTCTGCAAATGGTCCTTCTACTTCTAATTGCTGCACTTTTGTTATTGTAGAATTATAAATTACTAAACGTTCGGCATACATCTCTTTAAATTGATTCAATGCAGCTGTCCCTTGAAGAATAATAATTTCTGGTTGAAACTCATTGAATACTTCGTCAAAAATAACTTGCCCGCGTGCAAAGGCTTGTGGATTTTCTTTTTTTACTTTCTTTAATTCATCGGCAGTTTCCACTTGGAATGCATTCAAAGAAGTATAAACAGTCGTTTCATTGAATTCCTTTTGTAGCCATTTCGCAAAATGTAAAGATCCTTTAAATTCACGCGGCGCATCATGTATGTCACGATCATATAAGTCTTCCAGTAAGTCTTGATTTAGTAATGCATCTGCAAATGATTTCTCATCACCTTGCTCCACCATAAAAAATGGTATCGCATTTGATCCGACTAAAAAAACACGTGATTTATAAGGATTTCCATCCATTATAAATGGGCGGTATCGGACTTCATTTTTTTCTACATCCATTAGCCAATTGTAAATCTTTTTATAAAACCCTTTTGAAACTGTCACCTTTCATCACTTCCTTCAATTTCCTTTATCATTAATAGCGAGTGATATCGCTATGTTTCGTTCCTTCATTATATTCTAATCATACCATCTCAATATAACTTTTGGCACAAACAGAATAAAAAAAGCAAAACCTCAAATAAATGAGATTTTGCTTCTGATTTAGTACTTATTTGTTAAATCGCAATCCATTAATGGCACGACTTTCGTTTTATGTTTCCATTTATAACCTACCCACAGTGCTACGAATAAAGGGATGCCAATATATGATACTAAAACGCCATACCAGTCAATTGTGCCCCCCATGAACGCCATGTAGTTTTGTCCTAAAATAACAAGCGTACATAGTGCAAATGCGAATAATGGACCAAATGGGAAGAATTTAGATACATATGGTAAATCACTTAGTGAACGCCCTTGCGCAACATACGCTCGGCGGAATCGGTAATGACTTATCGCAATTCCTAGCCATGCAATAAATCCGGATAGCCCTGATGCGTTTAATAACCAAATATAAACGACACCATCACCGAAGAATGAAGCTAAAAATGATACACAACCTACAGCCATTGTTGCGATTAACGCGTATACTGGGATGCCGCGCGTATTCACTTTCGCAAAAAACTTTGGTGCTTTGCCATCGACTGCTAATTGGAATAACATACGGCTTGCTGCATATAAACCTGAGTTTCCGGCAGATAGCATCGCTGTTAAAATAATTGCATTCATCACAGAAGCCGCGAATGCAAAGCCTAAGTTTTCAAATACTAATGTAAACGGACTTGTTGCAATATCTTCTGATAGTAAACGTGAATCTGTGTACGGAATTAACAAACCAATTGCACCAATTGCAAAAATATAAAACAGTAAAATACGCCAGAATACCGAACGCACTGCCTTTGGAATATTTTTTCCTGGGTCGTCTGTTTCACCAGCAGTTACTCCGAGCATCTCCGTCCCTTGGAACGAGAAACCTGCTGCTAAGAAAATACCGAACATTGCTAGGAATCCGCCATTAAACGGTGCATCTCCAACAAAGAAGTTTTTGAAGCCTACTGGATCATTGCCACCTAAAATCCCAAAAATCATAAGGAAGCTGACAATAATGAATACAATCACTGTTACAACTTTAATCATCGCAAACCAATATTCACTTTCACCGTACGCTTTAACCGAAAGTAAGTTAAACGATAAAACAACAACAATAAATAAAATTGTCCATGTAAACGACGAACTATTTGGGAACCAATATTTCATAATTAACGATACCGCTGCAATTTCAGCTGCAATCGTAATGGCCCAGTTGTACCAGTAGTTCCAGCCTAGTGCAAAGCCTAGTGCTGGGTCGACAAATTTCGTTGCGTACGTACTGAACGAACCGGATGTAGGCATATACGCCGCCATTTCCCCTAAGCTCGTCATTAAGAAGTACACCATCACACCGATTAACGCGTAAGCAAGCAATGCCCCACCTGGACCTGCTTGTGCGATTGCTCCACCCGATGCTAGGAAAAGTCCTGTTCCAATTGTTCCACCTAAAGAAATCATCGTAATGTGGCGACTTTTCAGGCTTCTTTTTAATTGATTTTTATTACCAAGTTGATCGATTTTTATTTCACTCATGGAAAATTCTCCTTTTTATTTCATTTGCATCGTGTTAAATCTCATCATACTTATAGTTTGGACAACCTTTTAATCAATTACGCCTCGGCGTAATTGCGTCCAAAGTTAAATGAAGATAAAAAACCGCCACAAGTTTTTGTGACGGTTTTATTTAACACCAGACAAACTTGAAAGATAGCTCAACACACGCTTACACATGTGACAGTTCTGTTCCTTTCGGAGACAGCCCCAGCGTCATTTTTTGAGAATTGAAATGACACTTCGGCAATCATTCCTTTCATATAGTTTCACCGATTTTCTCAATCTCCGCTATACTATTCTTAATGCTTGCGACCTCTACCTCACTTTGACATGAGGTAATGTAATATTTAATTTCAATAATGGTTCAAATTCTAGCATACCAATTTTTTGATAGCAACCGATTTGAATTATTCTATTTTTTAGGATAATTCGAACAATTATTAACATCTGATATAATAGTTCTTATTTAAAAAAGGGGCGTGGAAAATGGATTCCAAACTAGTTACATACACAAGCAAAAACTTATCATCCAATAAATCCATTTGGCTATTTACATTGGCGATTATTTTATTTGCGACAACACTTCGAACACCTTTAACGGTTGTTGGACCGATCATATCTTTTATACGAGATGGACTTGGTATTTCTAACGTCCTAGCTGGCTTTTTAACGACAATTCCTTTGCTTGCTTTTGCGGTTATATCGCCGTTTGCAGCACGTATCGCTAGAAAATTAGGCATGGAATGGACACTGTTTTATTCGGTTATCATTTTATGTGCAGGTATTTTGCTCCGTTCAGTTGGTTCGACTGCATTACTGATTTTAGGGACAATTTTGATTGGGGTTGCGATCGCTTTCGGAAACGTACTCATCCCTAGTTATTTCAAGCTAAAATTCCCACTTCATATTGGATTATTAACGGGAATTTATTCTGTTTCGATGAACATTTCTGCCGGACTTGCAGCAGGAATTAGCTACCCAATCGCATCGAATTATGGCTGGCAATTGGCACTAGGTTTTTCACTTATTTTAGGCATATTAACTTTAGTATTTTGGTTGCCTTTATTGAAGGATAAAAAAGTAGAGATGAACTTTGCAAGCTCTAACGCACCGAAAAAGAAAATGTGGAAATCCCCTCTTGCATGGGCAATTGCCGCAACGATGGGCTTACAATCATTCATTTTCTATAGCTCAAGCGCTTGGCTACCGGATATCTTTATAAGTCAAGGGATGGCTGCACAAGATGCTGGTTGGATGGGCTCTATTATGCAACTTGCGCAAATTCCACTCACATTTATCATTCCGATTATTGCCGGAAAACTTTCATCACAACGTCCAATCGTGCTTTTCTTTACGTTGTGTTATGTCATCGGGTTTACGGGTGTATTTATGGAATGGACAAGCTTAGCTGTTTTATGGATGGTGTTTTTAGGTTTTGCAGGCGGTTCTTCATTTGGACTTGTCCTTATGTTTTTCACATTACGTACAGAAACTGCCTTCGAAGCGGCAGACTTATCGGGCTTTGCACAGTCTGTCGGCTATTTGGTTGCAGCAATTGGACCTGTTTTATTCGGCTTTGTTCATGATGCGACGAATAGTTGGACAATCCCGATTTTGTTATTTTTAATCACATCCGCATTGTTATTTATCGTTGCCTTTATAAGTGCGAAAAAACAATTCGTCTAATGCAAACGTATGTACCCATTTGTGATATACTTTAGTTACGAAGAACATTGTAACTTAAAGGAGTACATAGAAATTGAGGAAACGAAATCGACGAAGAAAGAAAAAAATGCCTAATTTCACATTGGTCATGATCGTCCTAGCAGGTGCAGCCGGCTGGTATTTTAACGAAACATTACAAGGTGTCGGCATGGGGATTGTTCTTTACTTTGTATTATTAATCGCGTTTAAAATTTGGTGGAAATCTCGCAAAACAGCAAAACTACGTAAATCCGGTATTCGTGAAGTTGATGTGATGAGCGGGCAGGACTTCGAACGCTTTTTAGGTGAGCTATTTAAACGCCGCGGCTTTAAAGTGCGCTACACAGCAACAAGTGGTGATTACGGTGCTGACCTTATTTTAAAGGATGGCGAAGATGTTATTGCTGTACAGGCAAAGCGCTATTCTAGTTCTGTAGGTGTAAAAGCGGTTCAAGAAATTATCGGCGCGGTCAAAATGTATGATGCGACTGAAGCTTGGGTCGTGACGAATAGTCATTTTACAAAGCAGGCAAAAAAACTGGCTGATATTAATGATGTTTATTTAATTGATCGTGATGAATTGATTGATATTATTTTGAATAAATAACGACGTATTTCACCCTCATTCCATGCCAAATGAATGAGGGTGATTTTTATTTATAAGGTAGCGGCTGATAAAAATAATTCGGCTTCTTCGTTTTATTCAAAATCGGTTGATGATAAATAGACGTCGTTGCAGGTGACAGTGGTGGAATGAGCCACGTCCAGTTCCCCGTTATTTCACGCTGTTCTTTTTGCTCCTGCTTTTGAAACAATTCAAACTGTTGTGCCGCGGTATGATGATCAACAATACTGACACCTGCTTTTTTATAGGAATGCAACACTGCGATATTTAATTCGACAAGTGCACGGTCCTTCCAAAGTGATGCATTCAAAGTCGTTTCAATCCCCATTTGCTGTGCGACTTTGGGCAAGTAATGATAGCGCGCTTCATCCGCTAAATTACGAGCGCCAATTTCCGTCCCCATATACCAGCCATTAAACGGCGCTGCTTGAAAGTCAATTCCACCAATATTAAAGCGCATACTTGAAATAATCGGAACAGCATACCACTTCATTTGCAAGCTTGAAAAATCATAATTTGGATGCTCAATTTGAACTTCGACAACGTAAGCTTTCGGAATTTCAATAAACTTCGGTGGTCGATCATCTACTTGAATGACGAGTGGTAGCACATCATAATTCGTTCGTGCGCCGCGCCAACCGAGTGCTTCACATGTTTTTGTAAAAGCGAGTGAATCCGAATCACCGATTACTCCTTCTGCCGTTTCATAGCCCGCATAGCGAATAAGCTGATGATTCCAAATATGTACACGCTTATGCGCAAAGATTGAAATGACTGGACGAATTTTCCCGTCATTCGTTGCAAACGCAATATGCTCGAGCAGCGCTTTAAAAATAGCTTTCTCATCCAATAAATGCCGCTGATCCAGCACCGTTAAACTATTCCAAAATAATCGGCCAATGCATTTATTACTATTGCGCCAAGCAACACGCGCACCGAATGTTAACTCCTCTGTTGTAAAGCTGAATTGTGCGTCTTCCGCTTCAATAAGGCGAAGTTCTAGCCACTTTTCTGTTTGCTGTGTTTCTTTTTTATATAAAGCTAAAAATGATTTTAGTTCTTGTATGTTCATGTTACATCCCCCCTGCTCCTTTCATTTTGAAGCGTTCTCGAAACAAATACAATGAAAGCCCTTGCACAACAAAGATGTATTTTGGATATATGACTAAAATTGTTCATATTCATAGTTAAGATTATTCATTAGTTCACTTGTAAACTAATATTGAAGTGTTAAAATTGATTATATATTCAAATTATTACGTTTTTTTAATTTAGGAGGGTTTCCTTTGGGAAGATTAGATAATAAAGTAGCATTAATTACAGGCGGTGCAAACGGGATCGGCAAACAAATTGCCACTCGTTATACAGAAGAAGGAGCAAAAGTTGTACTTGCAGACTTCAATGAGGAAGCTTTAAAAGCAACAGTTGCAGAGTTTAAAGCGAACGGCTTCGAAGCGCATGGTGTGAAAGTAAATGTAGCAGTAGAAGAAGATGTACAAAAAATGGTTGATGAAACGGTTGCAACTTTCGGTCGTATCGACATTTTAGTCAACTGTGCAGGTGTTTTAGATATGATGCAGGCAGCACATAATGTGGATGATGCAGTTTGGAACCGTGTAATGGATATTAACGTCGGTGGTGTTATGCGTGGCTCTCGCAAAGTATTACCAATCTTTATGGAGCAAAAATCAGGTGTTATCATCAACCTTTCTTCAATGGCTGGCGTTACGGGCGGGCGTGGTGGCTTAACGTATACTGCGGCAAAACATGCAGTAACCGGTATGACGAAAAATATCGCCTCTCATTATGGAGAGTACGGTATTCGCGCCAATGCGATTGCACCAGCACAAGTAAATACAGGCTTAACACAATCAATGGATGGTTATGATATGTTCGGTTTAAAACAAGCAACACGCGGTGTACAATTAATGAATCGTGCTGCTGAACCAATCGAAATTGCAAATATCGCATTATTTTTAGCAAGTGAAGAAGCATCGTATATTAACGGTGTTGTCTTGGCGGCTGACGCGGGTTGGAGTGCTTATTAATTTAGGTTAAAAAACATAGCTCTCGTCTTTTGAGAGCTATGTCCTTTTCATTCATAAAGTGGAATACGCCAAGATTCTTCCAACGGATTAAACTTCACAACTTTCGTCAAGTGAAGCGTAAATTCCTCGTCTAAAGAATCCAATCCATACACAAGCAAACGGTCTCCATTATTATAAACCGTATACAACTCACCTTTAGAATCCTCTAAAACCCAGCTATCCAATTCCTCTTTTATTTTCTCTCTGTCATAATCAATCGAAATTTCCATATAACGCTCTCGCTGTAAAAATGGCCATTCCATTTTCAAACCTGTATTCGTCATTTGCTGCATAGACTTTATCGTTATCGGCTCACCGTTAAATACAAGCAATGGTTTGTCTTTCTTCCTATTTTTTAAATCATCAGGACGGAACTTTACAGATTCCTCAACTATTTCATGATTTAAAAAACCTGCAACAACAATCGATGGTTTTTCTGCTTTTATCGGGGTAAACATTTCCTTATGGCTAAATTGTTGCTGATCATCTGAAGTGGAACCAAGCCCTGAAATCGCTCCTTGACCGCTATCAAAATAAAAACTATATGGGAAATTCGTTGCAAGTAGCGTCCCATTTTCATCTTCAATTGTATAAGCCACATCTACTTTTGGTTGTCCATGTTCTTTTGCCGATAATTTCGTTTCTTTTAAAGGCTCTGTAAAGGCGGTTGTATAGCTTATTTCCATTGCTGATGGCGAAAATCGTGCTTCTTCAAATGTGATGCTTACATTTTGCTGTGTAAACGTCGCGTTTTGTAAATCCAGTACTGTCATAGAAGCTAGTGCCTTTTCGATTGGAATCGGAATGTCCATATCCCAATTTCCTTCTTTGCCATAAATGTCTCGAATTTGCCATTTTAATAGTACGTCCTCTGTAACATTCGGTGTTCTCAATTCAAAAAAGCCGATATCCCCTTCTTTGTAGTGCCATGAACCATAATCTTCTTGTGCCAATTCTTCATTCGCTTTATTCATAAATTTCATGTTGTTTTTTTCATTCCAATTTTCAATATGAGGATTTTTCACCTTGCCATTTTTATCGATGATTTGGTACGTGAAGGCGATTCGTGTTGTATCTGCCATCACCTCGTCAATCCGAACAGTTAGCCCATTGTCCGTCACTTCATAATTCACTTCCTCAACAAAACCAAGCGTTTCTGCCTCATGAAAGCCTGAATCTACTTGTTCTGTTGAAAAGAAACTCGTAATTAATTGCGCAAAACTCGGACTGACTGCTGTTAAAATACCAACGGACAAAACAGCTGCCGCCGCAACACCTGAGCTGACTTTCCAAAAGGCACGCTTTTTCTTATACGGCTTCACCTGCGCTAATATTTGCGCTTCAAAATCATCTGGTAATGTTGGTGCTTGAAGCGTTTCTTTTAGAAATTGTTCTTCGCCTTCAAATAACGCAACAATTTGCTGACAGCTCACACATTGTTTTAAGTGTTCTTCAATGTTTTGCTGTTCCTCTTCATTTAATAATCGATCCACATATTGTGATAGCTTATCCACGCACGGACAATTCATAATACTCGCCTCCCTCTTTTACTTGCTGCCGCATTTTTTTCTTTGAACGATGTAATTTATTGCGCACATCTGATACCGAAATATCCAACAACTCACTAATTTCTTCATAGCTACACTCATTGTTATAGCGTAATAACAAAATCATTCGCTCTTGTTCGGGTAATTGGCTCAACAATCGCTCTAATTGCCGCTCCCTTTCCCTCTTCAAATACACCACTTCAGGATGATTTTTTTCAACGAGTTGCTCATCTTCAATTGGTTCATTTTTATATTGGTACTGCTTTTTTCGCAACTCATCAACACAATGATTAATGGCTACGCGGTACAGCCAGCTTTTAAATGAGCCCGTTGCCTTATAGTTTGGTAGCTGCTCATAAATTTTAATAAATGCTTCTTGTACAAGGTCTTGAGCAAGCTGCGCATCATATGTCATGCGTAAAATCGTGGCATAAAGTGAATTTTTATATGTTTGAATAATTGTCGCAAAAGCATTTTTGTCCCCTGCTAATACTTTTTTTATAACTGCTTGATCGTCCATCATCTTCCCCCCTTCACTAACTATAACGGGTTGAGGAGCGAAATCATTTCACTATTTATAATAGGGTTTCACCAATATATATGGTGTCTATCTAAAATAAAATGAACGCTAACGGACACGTTATGATATAATTGTACTAGTTAAAGTATTTTTTTGGATATATAATTGTTCACAAACTACTATTACAGATGGAGGAATGTAGGATGAATAGACTAGAAACCACCCTTTTTAATTTTTTAAATCAAGAACATTATTCAGTTCTTGAACGGGAGAAATTAAAATTTGGCGTTCAAATTGTTCTATCTGAATTTTACAAGTTACTATTCATCTATATAATAGCCTTTTTATTAAATTGTATTGTTCCAACTTTAATTATTCATATTACATTCTTTCTTTTACGACAAGTATGCTTAGGCTACCACTTCAATCGTCTATATACTTGTCTTATTTGGAGTGCGATTACATTTCCTGGAGCAGCTTATTATTTAGCTCATTTAAATATAAAATTCCCAGTAATCTATTTATATATAGGCACTAGTATCCTTGTGGCAGTTATCTTTATACTTGCACCAAAAGGAACAGTAAACCAACCGATCATTAATCAAAAACACCGAAGTTATTTACGTAAAAAAATAACGATTCGATTACTACTCATAATTGTGGTGTTTTACTTTAGTTCATTAGAAATAAAAGCCTTCATTGCTTATGGTATATTTATAGAAGTAATCATGTTAATTGTACAAACATTAAAGGAGAGATTTGAAAATGAAAAAAGAGAAGAAATTAAGTAACTTTACATTTTTTGTATCAAGAATGGCGGCAGTTGTAGTGGCAGTAGGTGGCTCTGCAACAGTTACAGGATGTACAACAATATTCCATGAAAAAAAGGTTCCAAATGTATTGCTAGAAAATCATCCATTTGCATCAAAAGAATAACTTAAGGCGGAGCATCACATGAAGCTTTTATTTCTAATTATTGAGTTTGTTTTAATATTTTGGGCAATAACCTTTATAGCACAACTAAAAATTAACCATAAGCATATTTTAGTTTATGCTTTAGCGGTTATTTGCCCGGTTCTTATTTTCCTTTGGATTGGTCAGTGGCAAGGGATTATTTTTATCATTATAAGTTTCTTCCTTTACTTTTATTGGTTAACGAAAAGGTATGTTACGCTTATCCATCTATGTTTCGTTGTGATTATTGGTGTAATAACAGATAATGTTTCACAATATGCAATGAATGTCTTTCCTTATAATTTCCTACCAAGCATTCTCGAACAATATTTTATATTTATTATTTTATTTATAATAAGTACTGTCGCTTATCGTTTATTAACAAGACGGACTTACATAGTGTTAGGCAAAAATAAGAGTCCCTATTTACTGATTATCTTTATAGCATTTGTGACGATGAGCACTTTCTATATTAATCTTTACTTATCCGAATATTTTTCACAAGATAGTCTATTAAAATTTAACATCGTCTCACAGTTCCTTTATTTCACAATTATGTTGTTCGTTCTTTACTTTACAACTAAAAATATTAAAAAAGAAAATAACATCCAAAAGATCAAGTTCGAAACTGAACAATTTACAGACTATATGCATTCAATGGAGCTAATTAACCATGAAATGCAAAAGTTTCGTCATGACCATGCAAACATTTTATTTACGATGCAGGGATACATAGAGCTAGATGATTTTGAAGGATTAAAGAAATATTTCAAGAAGCATATTTTCACAGCTGAAGAAGATACATTAAAAAGAAATGAGCAGCTCGCGAACATATCCAAGTTACACATTACAGGAATTAAAGGGTTAATTTTAACGAAGACGTTGCAAGCTGAAAAAGAAGGGATATTAGTTGACCTTGAAATAGCTGATGAAATTGATGACATCAATATGAATATTATTGATTTTGCTCGAATTTTAGGCATCTTTTTTGATAACGCGATTGAAGCGATTGCTCATACTGATTCTCAAAAGGAAATTGGCCTCGCGTTTTTTAAAAGTACTCCGGATTCCTTAATGATTATTATTGAAAATACGGTGGTCGATGAACCGGTCAATATCGAGCAAATATTTACAGAGAACTTTTCTACAAAGGGGCAAAATCGTGGAAAAGGGTTAAGCACTGTTAAAAGTATCCTGAATAATTATCCGAATGTCACGTTAAATACAAATGTGGAAGATGGATTATTCACTCAAACTATTATCATTGAATAGGGGTGATATTTATGTATGGTGTTTATTCTGTCAAGTTGTTATTTGAATCTTTCGTTTCTCCTAATTTAAGCTCGGAAAAGATATTTGAAGAAAGAATTATTTTAGTACGTGCGGAAAATTTAGATGAAATCAATGAATTAATATATAAAAAATTCCCTGCAGACACATATTTAAATGGAGAAGGGGGCTCAACTACAGTTCAACTTGCTAAAATTCTAGATATTTTTGAGCTAGTCGACGATTTGGAAGAGTCCCTTGATTTTAAAGAAGTTTATAGTCGGCACCTTCTATTTGAGCAAGATATTGATGCAACAACAGCAATTGAATTGTATAAGTTAGATAAGTAATAGTATGAAGGAAATAAGCTGTTTGCGTAAATCAATGATAATTTGAATCCCATAATAAAGTGGCTTATATAGGAGATGGAGGGTTTTTCCTACAGTACAAGAAAAACAAATCGTCCTCTCTGCAAATGATATTATGACAACATCACTTTACAAAAATGGACGACTTTTTGTTCTTATTTTTGAAATTAAAACAAGGTTACTTCCAAAAGTCAGTTCAATGACTTTTGGTAGTAACCTTATTAATTTAGTTATTACTCACGATTTGTTAAATTGATTGGATTAAGCGATTTTTCAGCTTCCTCCGCACTTAATAAACCTCTTTCAACTACAATATGTTTGATTGTCTGCTTTCTTTTTTGGGCTTCAGCTACCACTTCATTGGCAATTTCGTAACCAAATAAGTTTGATATAACAACCGATAGTGCAAACGAGCTTTCTGCACGATGTTGGTTAATTTCCTTTTTCACTAAAATACCAGACACACATTTTTCTTGAAAGATTGGGATACTAGCAGTTAATAATGAAAATTGATCAAAGAGGTTCTTCATAATAATTGCTTCCCAAATATTTAACTCAAGCTCACCTCGGTCAGCAGCAATTGAAATCGTCTGATCCATACCGTAAATATCAAAACAAACTTGCATCATCATTTCAGGTATGCATGGATTAATTTTTCCAGGCATAATCGATGATCCAGGTTGAACGGAAGGTATTTCAATTTCACCTAGCCCAGCTAGTGGACCCGAGGCAAGTAATCTAATATCACTCGCCATTTTTGAGAGCCCTGTGCATAAGCCTTTTAAACAGCCTGAAATTCGAACGTACCCGTCTGTATGCTGTAGACCGTCAAAATAATTGTCGACTTTAGCTACATTTAAACCCGATACTTCTGAAAGATGAAGATACATTACATCTACATAGCCAACTGGCGAACCCAATCCTGTTCCTACAGCCGTCGCGCCAATGACAAGTTGTAAACAATCTTCTTGCAACCTATTTAATTCATTTATTTGTCTACTAATAAACGAGCGGTATGCGCTAAACTGCTGACCAAATGTAATTGGTAGCGCATCTTGCAAACATGTTCTTGAAACTTTAACTACCAGCTGAAATTCTTCTTCTTTTTGATGAAGCGTTTCCTTAAACTGTGTTAAACAGCTAATTAAATCTCCAATATGGTAAAATAAGGACATTCCCATCGCACTAGGCAATACATCGTTAGTAGATTGAGACATGTTTACATGTATATTTGGGTGAACATGCGTATATCCTTTCTTCCCAGTAAGAAGTTCATTGGCGCGATTCGCAATGACTTCATTCATATTCATATTCGTGGATAAACCACCGCCACCTTGATAAATATCAACTGGAAATTGACTTTTAAACTTGCCATCTATTATTTCATCTACTGCCATAACAATAGCATCTTTAACTGAAGCTGTGAGTCCTCCGAGTTCAAAGTTGGATAGCGCCGCCGCTTTTTTTATATAAGCTAATGACGTAATTAAATAAGGATAGCTTTCAATTGACCTGCCTGAAATCGGGAAGTTTTCGATTGATCTCATCGTTTGAATGCCATAGTACACATTCGAACTAATCTCCATCTCTCCTAAAAAGTCCTTTTCTACCCTCATTGTTGTCACCATTCCTTTATCTAGTTACTAGATATATAGATTTATTCGAATTCTATAACTGCACGACCAACATTTACACAACAAGCATCGTGGAATGAATCAAATGCTTTATTAATATCTTCTAATTTAATTCGTTCTAAAATCAGTTCATCTAGCTTAAATTTCCCATCTAAATATAGCTGAGCAATCATTGGGAAGTCACGGAAAGGTTGTGTATCACCGTAGAAACTTCCTTTTAATACTTTCCCTACTCGGTGGAATCCACCTGCAGGTAAGCTTAATTTTTGTTCTGGATTGAACGCACCGACAACAACAATTGTGCCACCTTTACGTGTGATTTCCCACGCGCTTTCCGTACAAATTGTATGCCCTGAGCAATCAATTGCATAATGTACACCTACGCTATTTGTAATCTCTTTAATAATTTCTTTTAAATCTTCTGTTCTAGAGTTAATCGTATGTGTTGCACCAAACTCTTTAGCAATTTCTAAATTTGCATCCTTAACATCAATGGCAATAATTTTCCCTGCACCTGCAATAGCCGCTCCTTGAATTGCATTGACACCCACGCCACCTATACCAAAAATCGCTACCGTTGAACCGGGCTTTACACCAGCTGCATTTACAGCAGCACCGTATCCTGTTGCAACTCCACAACCAATTAATGATGCTTGTGCTAATGGCATCTCATCAGGTATTTTCACACAAGACATTTCTGGCACAACAGCATATTCAGCAAACGTCGATAATAATGAGTTGTGATATACTTTTTCTCCCTCTAAACTTAAGCGTGTTGTATCGTCTAATAATGTACCTGTAAACATTGGACCGAAAGCTGATTCGCATAAATGAACTTTGCCTGTAACACAAAACTCACACGTACCACAATATGGAACCCAGCTTAACGCTACTTTATCGCCCACTTTTACATTCGTTACACTTGACCCTACCTTTTCAACAATACCGGCCCCCTCATGACCTAAAATTGTTGGCGTTGGTGTCGTTTTATCTTCTACAGCATTTAAATCACTATGGCAAACACCCGTAGCCGCTATTTTCACTAGTACTTCATTATGCTTCGGTTCAGCTAATTCTACTTCTAAAATAGATAATGGTTTATTGATTTCTGTCATAACAGCAGCTTGCATTTTCATAATTAATTCCCCTTATTGTTGTAATCTTTTAATTAGTAAGCAAACCAAATTGCTCGTTGTTTTGTAAAGGCAGATAATGAATGAACGGCATACTCTCTCCCCCAACCACTTTGCTTTACGCCTCCAAATGGACTTGCAAAGTCATAGCATCCGTAACGATTCACGAATATCATGCCTGCATCTAATTGATTTGCTACACGATGTGCACGAGATGTATCTCCTGTCCATAAGCCCGCTGCCAATCCGTAAATAGTATCATTGGCCATTTCGATAACTTCTTCTTCTGTTTCAAATGGAATTACACAAAGTACAGGGCCAAAAATTTCTTCCTGTGCAATTTTCATTGTATTTTTGACATCAGCAAAAATAGTCGGTTTTACAAAGTAACCGTCTGCATTCGTACCTGTTACATCACGCTCACCACCTGCAACAATACGAGCTCCTTGTTCCTTACCGCTTTCGATATATGCTAAAATCGATTCCATATGCTCTTTTGATGCCTGTGCACCTTGATCACTCGTTGGATCAAAAGGATCGCCACATTTATAATTCTTTGCCATCTCCGCTAATTTCCCTACAACCGTATCGTAAATCGAATTTTGAACGAATAATCGCGTTGGAGATGAGCATTTTTCCGCTTTATGTGTGAATAAACCAATAAATGAACGATCAATCGCTGCATCTAAATCTTTGACATCATCAAAAATAATATTTGGTGATTTTCCACCTAGTTCTAATGTTACAGGCTTTAAATTACTATCCGCCGAGTCATGCACAAGCTGTTTACCGATTTTTGTACTACCTGTAAATGAAAGTTTATCAATGCCCATATGTTTACTAATATAAGCCCCAACTTCCCCATTACCTAACACTAAATTTATTACGCCTTTCGGTAATACATTCGCCTCATCAATAATTTCGAATAAACGAACAACCGAGAAAGAAGTTTTATCGGCTGGCTTCAAAACTACTGTGTTCCCCGTTGCTAATGCAGGTGCCATTTTTAGTACCGCCATTTGAATTGGGAAATTAAACGGCACAATTTGACCACAAACACCAATTGGATCACGTGTTGTCACACTTAAGAAATTACCATCAACGGGATTATTTTCACCATAATACTTATCTGTCCAGCCCGAGTAATATTCAAATAAATCGTGCGCTTCTTGCACATCATCATTAAATGCTTCTGAATAAAGCTTACCGTTATCCAGTGCCTCTAACGTTGCAAGTTCTGCATGATGCTCTGTAATTAAAGCTGCAATTTTACGAAGGATACGCCCTCGCTCTTTATTGCTCACATTTTTCCAAGCTTCGTTTTTTAAACCTTCTTTCGCTGCTACTACAGCTTTGTCAACATCCTCTTTTGTAGCACAGAAAAAATCACCTAATACTTTCCCATTTGCTGGGTTAATCGATTCAATGGTTTTACTTCCGTCCATCCATTCTCCATTGATATAACTTTTTTTCGTTTCTTTTAGCCACTCTTCTGCCCATTGTAATTTTGGTTGTTCAATTCCTTCAAAGTTTTTCTGTGTCATTACTTTTCCTCCTCATTAATTCCTTGCTCATTCAGCAATCGTATCGTTTCACTGTAGCCAAACTTTTCTTTCAAATCACAAATTTGAGGGATTCGCGAGTTTGCAAGTGTGTCACATCTTGCTTCATTCGCAATGATTCCTTCAAAACATTGTTTTCTAAAATTATGAATACATTTGGTCAGCATATAGATTCCATCTAATAGATGAATCCCCGCAAAGTTTTCAAATACATTTAAATCTAAATCACCATGCTCAAATGTCGCTTGAATAACTCTCTCAATACCGATAATTTCTGCACAGCATTGGATGACAGTTTCAGGAATAACAGGGTTAACTTTTCCTGGATAAAATGATGACCCCGCCTGAATTGCTGGCAACAAAATTTCAGCAAAACCTGCTTCAGGACCGGAAGAAAGCAAACGTAAATCTTTAGCGATTTTTAACAAAGCGCTTGCAAATAAGCTAAGCTGCTTTGAAACATCTACTAAATCATCAATATTTTGCGCTGCATCAAATAAATTTTCCCTTCTGCTAACCGGAAGTTCCGTCACTTCTTTTAGCTTCTGAATAATAATTTTTTTGTACAGCGTACTTGCTCCCTCACCTTTTCCGATAACAGTACCACCTAAATTTATTGTTAATAACTCTTCCACTGCATCAGTTAATTTTTTATGCCTTCTTTTTATCACAGATTCAAAACCGCTAAATTTTTCACCTAATTGCATACGAGAAGCATCTTGTAAGCAAGTTCGTGAAATCGTTGCAATCGGCATAAATTCGTTCGTTTTCCGATTCATCGTAGCAATCAAATCAGCCGTTTCAGCAGCCAATTTCTCATACGCTTCATTAATAGCTAAACGAATAGCCGTATGACATACATCTGATGTAGATTGCGATGCATTCACGTGATCTATAGGATGAACAATAGAATAAATACCTTTTGCCTCATTGCATAAATTCGCAATGACTTCATTGATGTTCATATTAATGCCAATCCCACCGCCACCATGATAAACATCAACAACAAACTGCTCCAAATGTTGCCCTTGCAATAACGTATCGCAAGCATCTACTATTTTCTCTTTAACTATTCTTGAAATTACATTATCTTCAAAGTTTGCTAACGCTGTTGCTTTCTTTACATATACTAAACTCCTTATATACTCCTTATATTCGCTTAGTATATTCTTTGAGAAAGTTAAATTCTCTTTTGTACGAATAGTTTGTATTCCATATAGAACATCATCATCAATCTGTACTGTTCCGAAATCGTCCTTCTCAATTCGCATAAAAATTCGCTTCCTTTTTGTAAACAGACAACAGCCTCTACACCGTCGAAAGTTCACATTATGAACGTAATATTCATATTAAGAACATTAATAAAAGTATATTATTGCATTTTTTAAAAGTCAATATATTTCGATTGTTTAAAACAATTCAAATTCTAAACTTCGTAGGTAGATGTTTCAAAATGAAATATGTATAATGAAACCATGAATAAAAATAATTTATCGTTAAATAAAAATGTTAAAGATAGCTCTACTGTTCAGGCAGTCGATCGAGCTCTCATGCTATTAAAACTTATAGGTGAAAGTAAATCCCCAGTTCTTTTAAAAGATTTAGTAACAATTAGCGGATTAAACCGAACAACTGTATGGCGCTTAATAGGTAGTTTAGAAAATCAAAGCTTAATCGAAAAAGACCCTCTAACAAATGGCTATCGACTCGGTTTTTTATTTTATCGATTGGCAAAGCAAAATGACCCAAATACGCCATTAATTCAACGGGCAAGGAAGACTTTAGAAAAATTAAGGGATATGATTGATGAAACAGTTATTTTAAGCGTCCCAAAAATCGATGGAATCTATGCTATCGATCAACTAGACCCATCGCATAGCGTACGACTGGCTGACTATACAAATACTGCTACACCAATTCAATATTACTATTGCACTTCGAACGGAAAATTATTGTTAAGTGAATTTACAGAAGTTGAGCTAGAACACTACTTGAATAAGGAGTTAACGGAAGAAGTTACACTTACTAATAAAATGAAGGTACAGCTAATTGAAGAGTTAAATTGGACTCGTCAAAATAAAGTAGGTATATCACTCGAGGAATATCAGGAAAATGAAAATGCAATGTCCGTACCATTATTTGATAAAAACCAAAATCTAGTAGCATTTATTACAATCGGAGGACCTAGCTTTAGGTTACCTAAAGAAGAGTTAATGAAACTAAAAGATTTTTTACTCCAAGCTGCCAGTGAAATTGAACAAGACTTAATTTAATTTTTTATCTTTAACATTTTTTTAGAAAAAAACTGGTCTACTATCCTTTTCAAAATAAAATACGGTCAAATTTAAAATGCCGAAACGTTGATAATTAAACGTTTCGGCATTTTTCCATTTTTAACATAGATTGACCAATCCTAGTTTTGAGCCACCACCCTTTTATCTCTCACTATCCCTCAATTTAGATAGCGCTTTCAAAAAACTAATTGACAATCTTGTGAACCTTTATTATATTTTAAATATTCGCATTATGAAGTTTCTGTTCACAATAAGAACAAAATTAATATCTTCCCTCTACACTCAATTAGATATTATTAACCGCAAAAGGATGGAGGATGATCGTTCAATGGGTTCTACAACTATTAACCAAACAAATAAAATCAAGCTTGATGATGTTCCACTAAATAAATTCCATATTAAAATTGCCGGTCTTACTTTCGGTGCCCATTTCACAGATGGTTATATTTTAGGTATTGTTGGATTCGCACTTACTCTTTTGACACCTCAAATGGGATTGTCTACATTTTGGGTAGGCTTAATTGGTAGCTCAGCGTTATTTGGTCTTTTCTTAGGTAGCCTTGTTTTAGGTTGGGTTTCTGACCGAGTTGGTAGACAAAAAATATTTGTCCTTAGCTTTATTTTGATTACGGTTGCATCAGTTTTACAGTTTTTCGCTGAAACGCCAGCAGAATTAGTATTTTATCGTATTTTAATAGGTATTGGGTTAGGTGGGGACTATAGTGTTGGGCACGCATTACTAGCAGAAGTTTCCCCACGTAAGCACCGTGGTCCTTTATTAGGATCATTTAGTATGATTTGGACATTTGGATACGTAGCTGCAAATATTATTGGGATTTATGCTACTAGTCTTTCTCCAGACGCTTGGAAATGGATGCTTGCTTCATCAGCAATTCCAGCGGTAATCATTTTATTCGCACGAATCGGTTCACCTGAGTCGCCTAGATGGCTGGCTAGTAAAGGACGACATGAAGAAGCTCTACAAGTCATTCAAAAACATTTTGGTCCAAATGTAATTTTAGAAGATCCGATTGAACAAGAGCAAACGCAAGAATCTAAAGGCTTTATGGCACTTTTCCATAAAGATATGATTAAACGTACGTTATTTAACTGTATTTTCTGGGTATGCTTAGTTATGCCTTATTTCGCAATTTACACATTCCTACCAATTATTTTAGATGAATTTGGTTTGCAGCAAGGCTTTGGCGTTGATTTATTATTAAATGGTTTATTAATTATCGGCGCTGTACTAGGTATTTGGTTCACAATTAAATTCACACGACGTGGATTCCTAATTTCTTCATTTGTTGTACTAATTATTTCACTTGGATTATTAAGTATTTTACCTAGTAATTCAACAGTATTAATGATTATTGCATTCTCTGTTTTCACATTAATATTATCCGCTGTAAGTAACTTAGTAGGCGTATTTCCAGCCGAAAGTTTCCCTACGGATATTCGTTCTTCTGGTATAGGTCTTGCAACTTCTATTAGTAGACTTGGTTCAGCTGCAAGTACTTTCATACTTCCTATGAGTATGGCAAACTTAGGTGTTCAAAACACAATGCTATGCTTAACTGGTATTTTAATTGTTGGTTTAATCGTTTCCGTAGCATGGGCACCAGAAACGAAGACTTTATCGTTAACAGAAGCGGGAGATACCCACTAATATTAAAAGAAGATTATAAAGTTGCAGAATGAGTAAAATGAACTCATTCTGCTTTTTATTTTACAACAAGATATATCGCAAGCTTATAAATAACTTCGAAACAGGCTTCGGTGTTGTACCTTTGCACAAATAAAAAACACACAGGCATCTCCCCACTGCCTGTGTACATGTCTATCTCACCCACTTATCACTCGCCTTAAAATTATAGACCGGTGTAACATGCTTTTGGATGTCTACTGTTTCGCCAATCTGATCCACAATTTCCTGCATCGGCTTGTATGCCATTGGTGCTTCATCTAGTGTTTCCTCTGATACCGAAGTCGTCCAAATACCGCTCATCGTTTCGGTGAAATCATCCATTGATAAATTTTTCATCGCGGCTGTGCGTGAATAAATTCGACCTGCTCCGTGTGGTGCGGATTCATTCCACTCTGCATTACCTTTCCCTACACAAATTAATGAGCCATCACGCATATTCATCGGAATGACTAACTGCTCACCCTTTGCCGCGCGGACAGCCCCTTTACGTAAAATCATCGAATCGGTATCAATATAGTTATGCACCGAATCAAACTGTGAACGGTATTCCCATTTCATATGTGCTGCAATGATTTGTGCAATGACTTTACGATTATCACGCGCAAATTGCTGGGCTAGTTTCATATCAGCAATATAATCCGTAAACAAATCACCTTCTAAGTAAGCTAAATCTTTCGGCACAACTGGGTTTTCTAACTTAAATGCTTGGATCATCGCTTGAATTTCCTGATGACGCCCTTGTTCTTTTAACTGATCCATCTTTTCCGTTAAATCTACACGCTGCAATGACTCAAATGCACGCTTTTGATGCCAGCTTGCCACCTTTGCCCCTACATAACGTGAGCCAGTATGGATGAGTAAATAGTGCATACCCGTATCGTCTTGTGCGAGTTCGATAAAATGATTCCCCCCACCTAGCGTACCAAGCGAACGATTCGTATAATCATCTTGCAAGCCGCGCGCAATAAATGCTTCATTTGTATATATTTCCGTTACATTCGTATTATCCACATTGTCATGAATCGCATTACCACTCGGAACAAAGCGTCGAATTGTTTCATCTAATTGATTAAAATCAATCTTACCCTTCCCAATTTCTGAAACGAGTACACCACAACCAACATCCACACCAACTAAATTCGGGACAACACGATCATTCAATGCAATCGTCGTACCAATAACACAGCCTTTTCCAGCATGGTAATCCGGCATAATACGCACCTTGGCTCCCTGCATAAAGGACTGATTGACCAACTCCTTAATTTGCACAATGGCAGCTTCTTGTGGGTTATTCGTATAAATGACAGCATCCGTATACTGACCTTTTACTTCAATCATTGAATTCACATCCTTCTCTTTATTTTTCTTATATCAATTATGGCATTACCTGAAAAAATTGTACAAACAATCCCTGAATTCTCCATAAATAAAAAGCGCAACCTCATTGAAGAGATTACGCTTCTAAATTACTTCTTACACCAAACTTCCACCTTGCACAACGACTTTCCCGGCTTTAATCACGGTATCCGTATGATTCATGCCATAGAAATATTGTAATTGCTTATAGTTCGGTACATTTAAAATAAGTACGTCCGCTTTTTTCCCATTTTCTAGCGTGCCGATTTCCTCACCGCGATTAATCGCATACGCAGAGTTGACCGTTGTCGCACAAAGCACTTCTTCCATCGTCATGCCCATATTCATGCATGCTAAATTTTGTACGAATGGCAAGCTAATTGTAGGAGATGAGCCCGGATTAAAATCTGTCGAAATGGCAACGGGTACACCACTGTCCACCATTAAGCGACCTCTTGCATAAGGTGCGCGTAAGAAAAAGGCTGTTCCCGGTAATAGCACGGCAATCGTTCCGGCTTTTGCCATCGCCTCAATGCCTTCATCTGAAGCAACGAGTAAATGCTCCGCTGAAATAGCACCTACTTCGGCAGCTAATTCCGCGCCTTCATATGGTTCAATTTCATCCGCGTGAATTTTTGGTGTTAACCCGTAAGCTTTACCCGCTTCTAAAACACGGCGTGATTGCTCTGGCGTAAAGACACCTTTCTCACAAAACACATCATTAAATTCTGCCAAACCAAGTTCAGCCACTTTTGGAAGCATGTCATTGATGACTAGCTCAACAAATGCCTCCTCGTTCCCTTTATACCCAGCTGGCACTGCATGAGCACCCATAAATGTCGAAACAATATCTACTGCATGTGTTTCTTGCAATTTCTTCGCTACTTCTAATTGTCTTTTTTCTGTTTCCCAATCAAGACCGTAGCCCGATTTCGCCTCGACCGTTGTAATGCCATAGCGTAAAAAGTCATTTAAATGATTGTACGTTTTGTCATATAGTTCATCAAAGCTTGCTTCACGTGTTTTTGTTGTCGTGTAATGAATGCCACCACCTGCATTCATTATTTCCATATACGTTTTTCCAGAAAGACGCATATTCAACTCATGCTCACGCGTTCCACCATGCACTAAATGTGTATGGCAATCTACAAATCCAGGCATAACAATTTTCCCGGCTGCATCAATCACTTCCGCACTTTGTACTAAGTGCGGAAATGCTGCTTCAAGCTCTTCAAGCCGTGCAACCATCATGATTTGCTCGCCATCTAAAAGCACACAAACATCTTTTTGCAATCCAAGTTCACTCATCTGTTCTTGGCGACGAGGACCTTTTACATCCGACTGCATCGTAATAACTTCATTTGCATTTTTAATTAAAATTGCCACAGTTTATCACCCTTTTAACATTGGCATATTAACGCCTTTTTCTTTTGCTGTACGAATTGCGATTTCATAGCCTGCATCCGCGTGACGTACAACGCCCATTCCTGGATCTGCTACTAATACGCGATTAATTTTATCTGCTGCTAATTGTGTGCCGTCTGCTACTAACACTTGGCCTGCGTGCTGAGAATAACCCATTCCTACACCGCCACCATGATGTAAGCTTACCCAGCTTGCGCCACCTGCTGTATTGACTAAAGCGTTTAATAACGGCCAATCTGATACTGCATCTGAACCGTCCATCATCGCTTCTGTTTCACGGTTTGGTGATGCTACTGAACCTGAATCTAAATGGTCACGACCGAAAACAATTGGTGCCTTTAATTCGCCATTTGCAACCATTTCATTTACTTTTAATGCGAAACGATGACGATCGCCATAACCTAACCAGCAAATACGTGCCGGTAAACCTTGCCATTTCACCATTTTTTGCGCCATATCAATCCAATTTACTAAACCTTCATCATGCGCAAACATTTCTTGTGCAAGTTTATCTGTTTTGTAAATATCCTCAGGGTCTCCCGATAATGCTGCCCAGCGGAATGGTCCTTTTCCTTCACAGAACAACGGACGAATATAAGCTGGGACGAAACCTGGGAAATCAAAGGCATTTTCTACGCCCATTTCTTTTGCGTAAGCACGGATGTTATTGCCGTAATCGAATGTTTCAGCGCCTGCTTCTTGGAATTCAAGCATTGTGCGAACATGTTCTGCCATCGTTTCTTTTGCAAGACGCTCATATGTTTTCACATCTGATTTGCGCAGTTTTAACGCTTCTTCCAACGTCATGCCATTTGGAACATAACCATTAACAGGATCATGCGCAGAAGTTTGGTCCGTTACGAAATCCGGAATGATGCCACGGTTTAATAATTCGCGGTTTACATCTGCACAGTTTCCTACTACTCCAATTGAAGCCGGTTCATTCGCAGCAGTTAGCTTATTCACAAGTGCAATCGCCTCATCCACTGTTTCAACAAGATAGTCACAATAACCTTCTTTAATTTTACGTTCGATGCGTGTACGATCTACTTCTACAACTAAAATAACCGCGCCCGCCATTTTTCCAGCTAGTGGTTGTGCACCACTCATACCGCCCATACCACCTGTTAAAATGAACTTCCCACGTAAATCAGGTGTACCAAACTTCTTTTTCCCTGCTTCAACAAAGCTTAAATACGTCCCTTGTAAAATTCCTTGTGCCCCGATATAAATCCAAGAGCCTGCCGTCATTTGACCGTACATCATTAAGTTACGCTCTTCTAATTCATAGAAATGATCCCAATTCGCCCATGCAGGTACTAAATTTGAGTTCGCAATTAGTACACGTGGTGCATTTTCATGCGTTTTAAATACCGCAACTGGCTTACCTGATTGCACAAGCATTGTTTCGTCATTTTCTAATACTTTTAATGTATCAATCATTTTATCGAAGCTTTCCCAATCACGTGCCGCCTTACCAATACCGCCATAAACAACTAACTCATCTGGATTTTCTGCAACTTCCGGATCTAAGTTGTTCATCAACATGCGCATCGCTGCTTCTTGTGTCCACCCTTTGCATGTTAATTCATTACCTCTTGGTGCACGAATGTTTGTTTTAAATACCATAATAAATCTCTCCTTTAAAGTTACTAGTTTATTACGCCTATTTGGTAGTTTTCCTTAGACGTATTACGTGATGTTGTTTTAATTAAAATAAGAAAAACGCGATTGGTGTTACGATGATAAGTGTTAAGACAACTCGCTGGAACCAAATGATGATCATTTGGCGAATCGTTAACGGAATATCTGTTGATAAAATGACCGGTATTACCGCAGAGAAGAATAAAATAGCTGAAATCGAAATAACTGCAATAATAAATTTCGTCACCATATCCGCACCCACTACAATTACTGCTGGTAAAAACATTTCAGCAATTGACACGGACATTGCTTTCGCTGCTAACATTGGCTCTGGAACTTGCAATAAATAAGTAAATGGCGCAAAAATATACGCTAACCAATCAAATAATGGCGTATACGTAGCAAGGACCAAACCTAGTAATCCAATTGATAGAATAGAAGGAATGACACCCATTGCCATAATAAAGCCATCTTTTAAATGAATATATAAGTTCTTCCCTAATGATGGAGTAGCGCCTGCTGCTTCCACCGCTTCTGTCCAAGCCGTTTTCAGACGATCCTTTTTCACCACTTTTTCTGGCTGTGGTGTCGCATCTTCATAATAGTCATCTTTAATTTTGTTTAACGGATAAATACGTGCTGTAATAGCCGTTACGATAAACGTCACAACGAGCGTTACCCAGAAAAATGTATTCCAATGCTCCATTAAATCTAATGTTTTCGCGACAACGACCATAAATGTTGCCGATACCGTGGAGAAGCCTGTTGCAATAATGGCCGCTTCACGCGCTGTATATTTTCCTTCCTTATACACACGGTTCGTTAAAATTAAGCCCACTGAATAACTTCCTACAAATGAAGCAACCGCATCTACTGCCGAGCGACCCGGTGTTCTAAAAACAGGCTTCATAATTGGTTGCATGAGTACCCCTATAAACTCAAGCAATCCATAACAAACAAGTAGGGCTAAAAAGACAGATCCAATCGGAATAACTAAACCAACTGGCTTAATTAATTTCTCTAATAAAAATGGACCGATATCTGGATTAAATAGCCAAGCCGGGCCGAAACCAAAAATAAGCATGACACCCGCCACAAGTCCACCGATTTTAAAAATAGATAGCACCATCGTTACAGTTGAAGTTTTCCATTTCTTCGTGATAAATGGATAGAACGCGCCAAGCACAAGTAAAATTAAGACATAGCCGTTCACTAATGCTGGTGTGTAAGTAGAAACCGCATTCACAACGTGGTCGACTAAAATCGTTTTCTTACCATTCCATTCAAATGATACAAAGAAACTAAAAATCCCAATGAAACTGCAAATAATCATTTTCACAAATAAAGATAATTCGGATTTCCCAACTTTCCCGACCTCTTGATTTTGTTCCTGTTGATAATTTGTCATTATTTCACCCCTTTGTCTTACTATAGATTTCTTTCAATTCAGAATAAATGGAATAAATTACGCCATTATAGTAAAATTCTATAGTAATGACGTATTTATTAATTATTAATAGTAATTTTATTTAAAACAGAAGTTTTATAAGGTGGGATGTAGTTGATGCGCATTTTATTACTCGAACGTGACCAAATGGAAATACAAGGGATTGAGTGGTATTTAAAAAATTACTTTTCAAGTGGAATGAAATTTTCGGGGATTACAAATGCCACGGATTTAGAGCAGATGCTTCATTCGTTTGAGCCAACCGTTCTTATGCTCGACGTGTCACTTGTTACAGCACATATTGAAAAACTATTAAAAAATCGATCGATTCACATTATTTGTTTTACCGCACAGCCTATTTTCCAACATGCAATGAAAGCAATTTCACTGCAAGCAAAGCAGTTATTTGTGAAACCTATTCCTTTAGAGCAGCTAAAATCAGCCTTGGTGACGTTACCAAAATTAGAGGGGACCATCTCATTTGCCAATCCAATACAGACGGATGCTCGAATGTATGTTGATTTATTTTTAAATTCACCCCAAATTATTCATTCAGCACAATCAAAATTCATTTTAATTGAACCATCCAATTTCAATTCGAATTTACAACTTTATCATTGGCTTGTGCAATCACCGATTTTTTCGCAGCTCACAGCATTTCCATTGCAAAAGCGGATTTTATGTTTAATTTCGGGCCAAGAACAGGCGCAATTCATTAAAAATTTGCGCTTAGTTATACAGGAATGGTATATGATGACCGAGGAATTTTTAAATATTGCTATTTATGATGGAATGGATGCAACATTGCGAGATATGTATGCAGAGGCAAAACAAGTGCTGACACAACGCTTTTACAAAGGCTATGAACATATTTTTCTAACATCAGAATCCATTTCCTTATCGCATTTGGATCCGTTACTCACACCTGAGGAACAGCAACTTTGGATAACTTCATTAGAGGATGGAAATTTATCTGCGGTGAAACAGTTTCTATATAAATTAACTGCACCGAACTGCTATTATCCACAAGAGGAAGTACGCATTCATCTAACGAGCGTGCTTGCACAAATTCGCCGTTTCATGCTAAAGCACCATTTACAGCAGCAAGTAAAAATCGAGCAGCACTATCGCCAATTATTTTCGTTAATTTTAGATGAGCCGATTCTTTATACAATTGTACAGGAGATGATCTTTTTCACGCAGTCTGTTTTAACGTTCGCCAAATCCGCACGCATGCAACAGCTAACAGATTATAGTGAATTGGCTATTGAACAAATTGAAAAACTATATTTAAATAGCGATTTATCTCTCATATTAGTTGCAGAACAATTGCGGATTACACCGAATTATTTAAGTCAACTTTTCTCAAAAAAGCAAGGTGTAACATTTAAGCGATACTTGCAACAATACCGCATACAAAAAGCTGAAAAGATGCTCCTTGAAACAGATTACCCCATTTCTGAAATTGCAGAAATGAATGGTTTTGTTGATAGTAATTATTTCATTAAAGTATTCCGAGATCATACAGCCTTAACACCGTTTAAATACAGAAAAATGTATAGATCGTGATTGGCTGGTTTTGTGGTGGCTAGTATCATGAAGGTCGAGCTAGTGGATCGGGAATTTCGGCTAGACACTAGAAAAGTTAGCCTATTCAAATGTAATTTGGCTGTTATGCGGTAACTTTTGGCTATTAAATCGCGATTTGGCTATTAACGAGGGTAAATTGGCTATTAACTGCTCAAAAGTGGCTATTATACGATGAGTTTTGGCTATTAACCCAACTCTTTTGGCTATTTTCGCATGTATTTTGGCTATTAACTCTGCGACGCCCCTAACGCTTACCAAAAACGTCTATTATACGTTGAATTTTAGCTATTATCGCCGCAGATTTAGCTAGTTTCTGCTTCGAGGTGGAGCTAGCTAACATAAATAAACAAACCAAAACAACACTCCATAAAAAAAGACATGATACGCTCCTAAAAACGCGCATCATGTCTTTCATATTTTCATTTCAATCAATTACGCCTCGGCGTAATTGCGTCCAGATTTTTTCGAGCGAGCTCGAAAAACTTCCCTTAAAAATCTGTGACATCCGCCGGGGCTTAGGCCAACACGATGTTGGTCACTTAGGCGTTGCCGCACGACGCGGCGTTCTTAGCCTAAGATCTTTTATTTCAGCCGGGGTTTGAACCCCAGCTGAATAGAATTGCACTTTTTGGCATTTGCTGAATCAAGTTAAAATGGGAATAACAATGGCACCGCAATCATCATGACAATAAACATCACAACTTGTAGCGGGACACCAATTTTCACAAAGTCCATAAATTTATAACCACCTGCAGTTAATACAAGCGAGTTGGTTGGTGAAGCAATCGGTGTCGCAAAAGCCATACTTGCTGCTGTTGCAACTGCAATCATAAAGGTGTACGGATTGACGTCCATTGCAAGTGCTGCTGTAATCGCAATCGGTGAAAATAGGACAGCTGTTGCCGTATTACTGACAAACTGACCAAATACAACGGTTAATAAGTAAACGCCCATCAACACACCATACGGACCATAATCACCGAGCACCGAAATAATGCCGTCTGCTAGTATCGTCATCCCACCTGTTTTTTCAAGTGCTGTCGCCATCGGAAGCATCGCCGCAACAAGTACAATACTTTCAAAATTCATCTTGCTATACGCATCATCCATATTGCGTAAACAGCCAGTAATAATCATTAACACCGCACCGATTAATACCGCGATTACAGCATCAAACACTTCGAATACCATAAGCGCAATCATAAATGCCATAATGATTCCTGCAAGCGGTGCTTTCCCATTTGCTGCTGCCACACCTGCATGTTCGCGCGGCTGACCTACAACGACAACGTCCTGCGTTTCGCGCGACAGCAGTTCAATTTCGTCCCATTTCCCCTGAACTAAAATCGCATCTCCAAAACGCAATTTTTGTGCCGCCATACTTTTTAAAATATAATCCCCTTTTCGGTTAATACCAAGAATATTTAAATTATATTTCTCACGGAAACCAATTTTACTAACTGTCTCACCAATTAAGCGTGATTGTGGTGTTAATAATACTTCCGCAACGCCTATTGTTTTTGAAACAAGTTCTTCCGCATCATCTTCAAACGGCTGCACTTGCACGCCATATTCCGTAGCAAAACGTTCAATATCCTCTGCCATTCCTTGCATATATAATTCATCGCCGCTGTGAATAACACTTGTTGGTCCGGCAATTTCTTGGTACGTCATCGGCAAAAAATTCATGCCATCTGCCGCGCCACGTTTAATTTTCATAATATAAATTTGATAATTTGCAGGCAATTTTAAATCCGCCAATTTTTCATTCACAATTAGCGAATCTTCTGCTACAACAACGCGGAATAGCTTATCTTGTAAATTATATTCTTGCACAATTTTTTTCGGCGCTAGCTTATAACCTGCACTCGACTGTGTACGTTTTTTATCATTCGGCAACAATATATTGCGCACCAATACTAAATACGTAATAACCGTAATCGTCGCAATGATACCAATTGGGGTAATCGTAAAGAACCCTAACTTTTCAAACCCATGATCCACTAATGTTTGCGAGGCAATTAAGTTCGTCGGCGATGCGATCAGCGTCATTAAGCCCGACATACTCGCGATATAAGATAATGGCAGTAAAAACTTTGATGGGCTCACTTTAATACTGATTGCAATGGATACAACAATCGGCAACATAAGCGCAACGGTTCCAGTATTACTCATAAACGCTCCAACTGTTGCAACAATGATTAGCAATAAAATAAATAAGCGCAACTCGTTATCTCCGGACCATTTCAGTAGTAAGTTTCCTGCCATTCCAGCAAGGCCCGTTCTTAAAATCCCTGCACCTACGACAAATAATGCCGCAATCATAATGACGACTGAATTTGAAAAACCTGCTAAAGCTTCTGCGGGTGTTAAAATTTCAAGCACGACAAATGCTAGTAATGCCATAACCGCAACTAAATCTCCACGTAAACGATTCGTCATAAACAAAACAATCGTTACTGCTAAAATTACAAAAGTTAAAGTTAATTCCATAGTAAATCCCTTTCTTTCTATATTCATGTAACATTATAAGTGAACGGTTGATGGAAAAGGGAATAACTTACCGCCGTTTTCAATTAGAATTCACTTTTTCAATAGCATGACAACAAAAGGACATATTCATCACTTCCCATTTAGAATCCTTCAAGTTTTATCTCCAATACGAAAAAAGTGTTTTATTACATATTAGAGCATATTTAATCATTTAATACACATTATCATAAGAAAAGAACTAATCAGCTAGAACAAAGTAATAATTCCCCCTCTTTTTTGGTATAAATCCATTACTATATAAATTACTTAAAAAGAATTATTATAATCTAGTAGAAATTAAGTAGAGAATTTGTTATAGTTATTTATGAAGAGATTCTTAATTTCACTTTGGAGGTATAAAACATGACAAATGAACGTTTAACAACAATTACTGGTGCACCAGTCGTAAGCAATGACAATTCTCAAACAGCTGGTCGTCGTGGCCCACTCCTATTACAAGATGTATTTTTAATCGAAAAATTAGCAAACTTTAACCGTGAAGTTATTCCTGAACGTCGTATGCACGCAAAAGGTTCTGGTGCATTTGGTACGTTTACAGTAACGCATGATATTACAAAATATACAAAAGCTGCAATTTTCTCTGAAGTTGGCAAAAAAACAGATATGTTCGCACGTTTCTCAACAGTAGCAGGTGAGCGTGGAGCTGCGGATGCAGAACGCGATATTCGTGGTTTCGCATTAAAATTCTATACAGAAGAAGGAAACTGGGACATGGTAGGAAACAATACGCCTGTATTCTTCTTCCGTGATCCACTGCACTTCCCAGATTTAAACCACGTTGTAAAGCGTGATCCAAAAACGAATATGCACAATCCGAACTCAAACTGGGACTTCTGGTCATCACTTCCTGAAGCATTACACCAAGTTACCATTGTAATGTCTGACCGTGGTATTCCAAAAGGTTACCGACATATGCACGGTTTCGGCTCTCACACATACTCAATGATTAACGATGCTGGCGAACGCGTTTATGTAAAATTCCACTTCCGTACGCAGCAAGGTATTGAGAACTTGTCGGGTGCTGAAGCGAATGAACTAATTGGGAATGACCGCGAATCTTCACAACGCGACCTATTCGATTCAATCGAAAAAGGCGATTTCCCGAAATGGAAAATGTACATTCAAGTAATGACTGAAGAACAAGCACGCGGACGTAAGGACAACCCGTTCGATTTAACAAAAGTTTGGTATAAATCAGAATTCCCATTAATTCCAGTTGGTGAATTCGAATTAAATCGCAACTCGGAAAACTACTTTGCCGATGTTGAACAAGCTGCATTTGCGCCATCAAACGTCGTACCTGGTATTAGCTTCTCACCAGACCGTATGTTACAAGCACGTTTATTCGCTTATCAAGATGCAACTCGTTACCGTTTAGGTGTAAACCACCACCAAATTCCAGTAAACACACCAAAATGCCCATTCATGGTTTATCACCGCGATGGCGCTGGGCGTGCAGATGGCAACCGTGGTAGCGCGATTTCTTACCATCCAAACAGCTATGGTGCATTACAAGGTCAATCACAATATCAAGATCCTGCACTCGCTTTAGATGGTCCAGCGGATATTTATGATTTCGCAGAAGACGACAACAACTACTTCGAGCAACCAGGTAAGCTATTTAACTTAATGGATGACGAGCAAAAACAAACATTATTTAACAACACGGCTGCTGACATGGCGCCAGTTGAAGAGTTCATTAAACGCCGTCACATTTTACACTGCTACTTAGCGGACCCAGCATATGGTGAAGGTGTAGCAAAAGCAATGGGTCTTTCATTAGAAGGTATGGATCTTTCAAACCCATATTCAAAAGAAGTAAATACGAAATAACAACTACTATTTATTTTGAAGCTGTAAAAAATCCTATCAATTAGGGTTTCTTTACAGCTTCTTTCATTTTCCCCAAAGGAAATTCCAATTTTAATAGAATTTAGGTATATTAGAATAACACGGGCGACTTGAGATCAATTCTATTCCGCTCTATTCAATAATGAATAAAACAGCTTTGAGGTGAAATTATTGCAATACAAACAAGTAAAAAGACAACAAATGCTTGCTGCTGCGAATAAATTATTTTCGGAATATGGCTTCGAGAAAACAACAATGCAAAAAATTGCAGATGAATCTAGGGTCGGGGTTGCCACTGTATTCCGTTACTTTCCGAAAAAAGAGCTTTTAATTATTGAGGTCGTCAAAGAGGTCATTGAAGAAATGGTTCCGCGATTTGAAACAATCGCAGCATTATCACTTTCAGGTTATGAAAAAATGGATGCCATATTAGATGCATATATCGACTATCTTTTTTCCGCCAATCGCGAAGCCGTCACGTTATTAGAAAGCTTCGAACATTTTATTGCTTATAATCCTATGGAAAAGCCTTTGATCGAGGAAATTTATAATACGTATACAAAAATCGGATACATAGTGAATCAATCCATTCAAGAGGGAGTACAAGATGGTTCTATTTCACTGGATTCTGCTGGTCAAATGAATGCGATTACGATTATGAATCTATTTGGAACTGCAATTAAAAAACACGCTTTTAACTCGCTTTTATCCGATGTTACCGTCTCTACTCCGACAAAAGAACAGCTATCCCAATTAAAGTCGATTATCATGTTCTATTTCAAAACGGGTACACACAACTAATTGATTGCACTAGCAAAACACCATTTTGACTGAGTACATCAAAATGGTGTTTTCGTGTTCAAATTATACCGGCACGTTATTATCTTCGCGTAATTTTGTCACGATGGCCTCAGTTAATTCTGTTGCGGTTTGTGGCACGAATTTCACTAAAATTTGATTGACCATCGGACCCATCATACCACCAGCTGTAATATCTAAGTTTCCTGTCATCAGCGTTTCATTATCACTAATTTTCTCAGCTTTGAAATAACCGCCACCTTTAAAATTATCCGACAATCCTGCTAAGTCAAAAATAACTTCTGAAGGCTCATTCCATTCTTTAATATCAATTTTTAACTTTACCGTTTTCTTCATGAAACCTAAGTCACCTTTAAAAGCCCATGTTGATTCACGGTCGTTAATAATTTCATGTTCAATATAGCCTGGTACTAATGGTGCCCAGTTATTCATATCTTGTACGAATTCCCAAATCGTTTCAATATTCAGTGGTACGCTTAACGTATGTGTTCCTTGTGGCATATTTTTAGACCTCACTTTTAATTAAATTTGTTTTTGCTGCATGTTCTCCTGCTAAGAAACCGAATACCATCGCAGGTCCAATTGTTCCCCCTGCACTTGGATATATTGGACCAAGTGGGTTGGCAGATGCATTGCCTGCTGCATATAAACCTTGAATTGGTTGCCCCGCAAAATTGAGTACTCGTCCATTTTCATCAATTTTCGGTCCGCCATTTGTACCTAGTGCACCTAAATAGATTGGTAATGCATAGAATGGTCCCTTTTCAATTTTCCCAAGGTTTGCCTCAGGGTTTCCACCGCCACCTGTTAAGTTTTCAAATTGAATCGTACCGCGGTGGAAATCTGGATCTTCCTGCTGATCACAATACGTGTTCCACTTTGCAACTTCATCCACTAAGTTTTCCGCATTCACGCCTACTTTTGCAGCTAACTCTTGTAATGTCGGTGCTTGGTCTACCCAATCCGGAGCAGGATCGCCCGGTGTCATTGTAATAATAAGTTCACGATCCTTCAACTGCTGATCAAATATTAGCCATACCGGCGCTTCATTCGGGAATTCAATATTCACCGGATCAAAGTTAAAGAATGTACGTGGCATATCATTATAAGTTGTTCCTTCATGTGTAAAACGACGACCATGCTTGTTAACAACAATTGAGTTCGGACCATTACGTCCGCCACCTAATTGCGCCATCACATTGTCCTCATACTCGAATGTTGGGTCAACCATTGCTGGATACCACCAAGCTTCACTCATATTATCAAGTGCCGCGCCAGCTTTCATCGCCATCATTAACGCATCACCTTCATTTCCTGGAGGTGAAACAGGGTGTGTAATATCCATTTTTAAAAATGCTTTCGTTAATTGTTTATTCCACTCAAAGCCACCTGAAGCTAAAATGATACCATTATTAGCTTTGAAGTATTTCTTCTCACCTTCTAAAGTTTCGGCAATTAAGCCAATTACTTCCCCATTTTCCCCCATTACAAGTTCTTTACCTGCAGTATTTAATATCGTTTCAACTCCGCGATCTAAACACGCTTTAAATAAAGAAGCAACTAGTGAGCGCCCCATCGTTACAATATTATTTTGCATACGCTCCGCAACTACTGTGAAATCAATGCCACCAATCGCACCGCCTTCTTCCAATGTTAGTGGTGGGAAAATTGGATTTTGGCGTAAATGCATGCCCCACTCACCAATCAAATTTAAGTTAAACGGTACTGGATCGAGTGAACGTGTCCCATCTTTTAATGCTTCATCTAAATTTCGGTAATATTCTGGATATTTTTTTGGCGTTTTAAAACGAACTTGCGCCTCTTCATCTAAAAACTTGAATATTTCATGACCTTTATCTACAAATCGCTCAATCATGCTTTCTTCTGCACGACCAAGAGTTAATCGTTTTATAAATGCAATTACTTGCTCACGGTTATCCGAGAAGCCTTGATCTTTCATATAGTGATTTAATGGAACCCATGGTACACCGCCAGAGTAAGCTGTTGTACCACCAATTTGATGCGTTTTCTCAAGTACTAATACAGATGCACCATTATCTGCTGCTGCAACTGCTGCCGATAATGCCGCGCCCCCTGTCCCTAGAACGATCACATCTACTTCTTTTTCCCATTGAATGTTTTGCATCGCACTCTCTCCCCTTTACGAAATGATAGTAACGCTATCATAAATAATTATGTTGCATTAAAGAGTTAATTTCAACATAAATTATTATAATTTATACATAAATGGTAATTAGATGATGTAGATGATTAAATTTACTCGAAACCTCATAAAAATATATAAAAAAACTAAGAGACAAAAGCCCCTTAGTTGACTGCAAATAAAAAATTCGACATGTAAATAACGACCGTCACTGTGAGGCAGCTAATAATCGTTGAAAATAATACTGTTTGTGCCGCAGTATCTGAATCAATATCATATTCCAATGCAAGGCTAGCACTATTGCGTGACGTTGGAAATGCACTCGCAATAAATAATGATTGTGCAACGACACCGTCTAATCCAAGCGTGTAAATAATAAGCAATGCAATAGCCGGCCCTACAATTAAGCGTGTAAAGCAACTTACAAAAATCATTTTATTAAACATTGAACGCATTTCAATTTGAGAAAGCTGCGCACCTAGTGTAATTAATGCAACCGCCACAAATCCATTTGCAATATGCGCAAGAGGAATGCTAAATGTTTCGGGTATCGGTACATTAAAGTAATTAAGCACTCCGCCTAAAATAAGCGCATGTACAATCGGCATCTTCAAAAAATCAAGGACAATCGCGATACCTGACTTCGTAGAGGAAATTAAATTGTACAGCCCATATGTATATGTCACCATATTTTGAAATATCACCATAATAACTTGAATCGATACACCAATTGGGTTTGTCGCAAAAATCATTTGTGCGACTGGGATGCCGTAATTTCCTGAGTTGATGAGCACGACACTATTTTTAAACACAGCCGCTTCTTTACGTTCAAGTTTTAATAGTTTTGCTAACAATTGACTTAATAGCATTTGACACCCCATAAAAAGTACAATAAAGAGCGTAATTTGCCCGATAACGCTCACTTCAATCGACGTTTCATAAATATTAATAAAGACAGCTGCCGGCATAAAGCAATACGTAATTAAATGTGATAATGCCTTTAAATTAAAGTTGAACTTCTTCTGTAAAATGGCGCCAATGAAAAGCAGTATTAATATAGGCGAAACGATTTTGAAAAAAATCATAGATAAATATTCCACAATGCAGCCCTCCCTCAAAATTACATCCATATTCTTCTATTTACTAATTATAGCGCAGTTTTTTATGATCCGCCAAATTCAAATACAAAAGCACAGCGCTCCATACGCTGTGCTTTTATCGTCAATTTTATAAATAGTCGATTGTATTTAATGCGTTGTAAAGCATTTCAGCAAACTCGGCTCTCGTTAACTTTTGGTCTGGATTAAATTTATTTGAAGCTGTGCCGTCTACAACACCAAACAACTCTAAAATGGCGATGCTTTGACGTGCTTCATACGTTAAATGGGAAACGTCCCTAAAGTTTGTCTTTAATTCATTATAAGCTAATGATAAATCTTGATTTAAATAGCGGTACATATTGGCAATAATAATCGCTGCTTCCTGACGACTTACTGCACTATGCGGACTAAATTGTTGCGCCGTCACACCGCTCATAACACCTGCTTCTAATAAACCTTGTACGTATCTTGAAGGTACCGTCGACTTTAAATCTGTATATTTTGTCGCTTTCGTACTTGAAACATCAAGCGCTTTTGCAAGTAATGTTGCAACGTCTGCACGTGACACATTTTTATTTGGAATAACGGCTTTACCCGATGTCGAATACGTAATACCGCGCTTCGCTAATTCACGAATACCTGCCGCACTCGTGCTCGCTGACGCTAAATCCGAATACTTTGTTGTACTTGTGCTCGCTGTAAAAGTGCCGCCTACTTTTGTGCGAATAACAAAAGTAGAGCCTTCCACTTTATAGCTTGCTGGTGTTGTCCCGCTATTATCGGCACGCTGCACAGCCATTGATGAATTCCCGCCTAATGTACGCATTGGAATTCGAATCTCGACGAATTCTGAAAATACTTTTGTCGCTTTCCCTTCTGTAAAGCTAATGACTAATTTATCATTGTCTACACTCATGGACACGCCAACCGTTGCAGATGTCCCTTTAATATCCGCTGTCGGAATTAATATTTCGATTCCTTCCGCTGTCAACATCATCGTTTTATCTACCACATTTTTAACTTGTGAAGCCTCAATCTTTGTCGTATATCGACCATTATAATAAGCCATTTCCTCATATGGTGACCACGCTGCATCTGGCTTAAAATACGCAAAGGAATCCGAATCATCTGGAATATATAACGGGTCATACTCTGATTCCTCTAGTTCAATGCCCCCTGGTTTAATCTCATCAATGTAATCTGGGTAATACGTAAAAATTAATCCTAAATAATCTTCATCTTTCCACATCGTTTCAAGGCGACGTAACTTTTCGTACATTTTAACATGTTTTTTTGCCTCTTTGGATAATGATTTGTAATACTCACGCGCCTTCGCAATTTTTGATTTTGATGAATTCCTATCAAGGTTCGCCATATATTCATCAAATGCCGCTGCCTCCAACTTTGCTTCTTTGACAACAGTATTTTGATATAAAATATACGCTTCCGCATCAATTAATTTTTGCAAATTCGCGACATAAGTTTTCGCCAAATCACTAAGCGTATTATATGCCAGTCGAACATCTTTAATTTGAGCTTCTGTATAATTATTTGTAATGCGATTAATGCGGTCAATAACGACTTGCGCCTCTTTTTTCGCTTGGTCCGCTTGTTCTTTCATGCTGTTTTCATAAAAGACAAGCAAGTCGTACATTTTTTTGGACACTAATTTTTTTGCGTTTTCGTTTAATGCTTCGTATGCCACGCGTACTTCCGCAATGGCTGTTGGCGTCGATTCGTCATTCAGTGCATTGATCTTTTCTTCTACTAGACGGGCTGCTTCTTGGTCTGCTAATTCCGCTTCTTTGCCATCAAGCTCCTTTAACAGCCGCTCAATTTTGCCGTAGTCCTTTACTAACTCTTTTGAGGTTGGCGGAAGATTGTCGTATGCTTCTTGAGCTTTTTGGAAGTCTTCTTTTTTTGATTTTAGGCTAAGTTCCTCTATTAATTTGTTGACGTGGTCAATGGCGGCTTTCTCTGTACCTACCTTATCCCATAATTTTAGCAATTCATCTTTATTTGTTACTTGTGATGTTGCAACACCAAGCGCGATATATTGTTCATGTACTAGTTTTACTTCGGCGTATGTTGAATTATCTGATAATTTTTTGATTGCTTCGGTTACTTTTTGGACACGTTCCGCTAAATCTGTAGCTTCAATTCGCTTTTCTTGAGTAATTAAATTCGCATCATTAACAAATTTCTTATGAATTGAATTAAGTTGATTCAATTCATTTCTTACATTTGAAACATCTACCTTAGAAGATCCGTTATCTAAATCTAAACTATTAATTTTACTTTGAATTCTTTCAATATCTATAACTGCTTTATTATATTCTTTTAATATCTCTTCGATTCCAGCGGGGATTAAAGCTTGCTTATCTTTACCTAGATTAATGAATGCAGTATCTGCTGATGTAACTGCACTTTTTAATTCATTAAAATTTGTGTAACCATTATAATTTAAGCCTTTAATTGCTTGAATAACCTTATCTACTTCTTGTCTATTAAAATCCTTAAATTCATTTAAATCTATCTGTTTTTTCAAACCATTTATTGGTTTATATTCTAACTTGTCAGCTATTATTGAAATTGATTCAATTGGTTCTTCTATTATTAACTGCAATTTTTCATTAGTAATATCGTATTGATATAAATGTTTGCTTTTTGCATCATTGATGAAATATAAATACTCGTTTGTCGTAATTCTAGTACTGTCCGCAGATGTTGAATTATAATAAAGTATCTTTCCAAATCCGGATGTTGCCCCCGAAATGTTTGGAGGTGTTTTTACAGATATTCCTCCCGAATTGTCTAATTCCAGTTTTAAAATCTCACTATTACTAGCTTTATTTGCATAATACATTACATTGTCCGCTTGTGCAGGGTTTTCGATCTTTTCAAAAGCCGTATAAGCCTCACCCCACCCTAAGCTTGGAACTTCTCCATACGTAATTTCGCGCTTATCAATTATTGTTTTATTAGCTGCTAAGAAATAACGGTATTTAATATCTTTACTATCTTTCTTTGAATCGTCATTAGCCGCTATATCTAAGTGATACCATTCAGTCCCCACTTTTACTAAATTCCATGAATGTTTCTTCCCATTAGACATACCCGATACGTAACGAACCTCTATCTTAGCCTCTTTTAAAAGCTTATATGTCCAAAGTGCATATGCATGGGGAGAGCCGCCTTTTTCCAACGTAAGGCTATGATCAGTTGAAACATGAGATCTTTTAATTATATAATCATGAATCGCCTTTACTTTTTTTATATCCGTATTGGCACTCGTTAAAATTGATTTATCAGTATTTCCTGTCAAATCATTTACTAATCGATTAAATTCAGCTGAACTCGTTTCATCTGCAAAATATTTAAAAGAAAACTCTAATTTCACAGAAGTTACACTTTCACCTGTTTTTATTTCTGTAGCCTTTACATGAACATTATTAAACATTCCATACAGCATCGTATTATCAATTGAAGCAGTATCAATTGTTGTTGTACCGTTTATATTTTTTTTCAAACCTTCAAAGATTTCTCTCGTATCTTTTTCAGCTGTTGCAATATCTGAGGCTGTATAAGTAACTGTAAATCCTTCTGTGAATTTCTCCATTTCAGCTAAAATACCGTTTTTCAACTGATCTTTCGTTGTAGCAGTAATTATCTTCTCACTTGTATTCTCCGTTGCATTCATAGTTCCAACAAAGCTATTTTTAATTTCAAACGTGGATGTTACGTCCGCCGCTTGCACTTCCCCAGCAACAATTACCGTCGCAGGAATTGCGAGCATTGCAGCAAGTATCTTTTTAGATTGATTCATCTTATTAACAGCCCCTCTTCAATTTCTTTATGTATTAATCGTCATTACTCTTTATATCGACATTTATCACTAAATTTAGAATAACATATTGGATAGAATTTGGAATTTCCTTTTAAAAAGTTCACCAACTAAAAAAGGAAGGCGGAAATCTCCACCCTCTCATAAAATCATTTTTTCTTAAGCACATTAATTTGCTTTGTCAGCTCTAAAAATTGCGCATCCAACTCCGAATAGCTTGGATCTTTTGTCGTCATGAAACTCAACTTCCCTAACACTTCCTGACGTGCCGTTTCTAGCTGCAATAGCTGCTCTTCCTTTGTATCCTTTTGCGTATTCGATTGACCAACCGCCTTCTTTTGAATCACACCATCTTGAATAACTAAATGCATATCCGCCAATTTATCAACAAAATATTGGTCATGCGAAACAAAAATCAAAGTCCCTTTATACTCCGCAAGTGTCTTCTCCAACTGCTCACGTGACGGTAAATCTAAATGGTTTGTCGGCTCATCTAAAATTAACACATCCCGATTCTCTAAAATATACTGCATGAGCTTACATTTCACGCGCTCCCCCATGCTCATATTGGCAATCGGTTCCTCCCACTGCTCCATTTGAAAGCCAAGATGCCGCATTAAATTTTGCACAAGTCCACGGTCTGCAAAATTATCACGATGAAAAAGCATGGCAGGCGTTTGATGCTCTGGCAAATCAAATACTTCCTGCGTTAAATAACCGATGCTCGTCGTTGGAGAAAACGACAGCTCACCATCATAATTCTCTCGCCCCAAAATCATATTTAATAAAGTTGTTTTCCCACTTCCATTTCCGCCTACTAATGCCACACGTTCGCCATGTAAAATCGTGAAATTAACCCGTTCAAAAAGACGCCGCTCTCCAAAATACTTCGACACATTTTTCGCCTGTAAAAATCGTTTACCTACCTTACTATTCGCCTGCAATGTAAAATTAACTGATTGCTCATTCGCCACTTGCTCAACTTTATTTTTCTCAATTTCCTTTTCAATCATTTTTCGCTTCGATTTCACTTGGGCATCCATACGCTTTGCTTTGACCCGGTAATACTCTTTCGGAAATTCCTGCTTAGTCGAATCACGATGCGCCTTGTGCGACCAGGAGGTGAGCGCGTCCATTTGTTTTTCCAGCTTATCAACTTTCTTTTGCTGCTTCTCATAGGCACGTTGCTGTGTAAGGCGGCGCTGTTCACGAACATCTATATAATGCGAGTAATTGCCTTGTTGTTCGATAAATTGCTGCTGTTCCAATGACCATATTTTTGTCGTCACCTCATCCAAGAAATACCGGTCGTGCGAAACAACAATGATCGTCCCCGAATACGCTTTAATTTGATCGATTAAACTTTGCATACTTTCCACATCTAAATGGTTGGTCGGCTCATCTAATAATAAAATTTGCGGCTTTTGTGCAAATCCCTTCGCTAACCGACGTTTCAATCGCTCTCCACCACTCAATTGCTCATATGAAATATCTGGCACTTGCCACTTTGCGAGTAATACAGATTCCACCTCACTTATTACGTCCGATTGAAAATGCTGTTCTTCTTGTTGCACTAAATAAACAGAAGTATCCCGTTGCAACCATTTCTGCTGACCATTCGTAAAAGGTTGCACCCCTGCAATTACATTTAATAAAGTAGATTTCCCGCTCCCATTCCGCCCAATAATACCAATGACCTCACCTTGTTTAATCATCGCATTTACATTTTCAAAAAGGATTCGATCGGCTAACTCAATCATCCCATGCTGCAATTTCAATAATTCTCTCATATATGTTACCCCCGCAATTTGGGAAGAAAAAAAATCCCCCAAAAGTTTTCATTTGGAAGGATTAGCTGCTGTTCAAATTTGTATAAAAAGACACCAAAAAAGCACATAGCAAAATGGGTTTTATACAAAGTTATTGGAATTTGGGCATACTAATCCTATTTTTTGTTTGAAAGAAATTTTCAATTACTCAAAATAAGATTAGTTAATCATCGTCCACCCGTCACTCCTTCAATCATTTATTTAACTCACTATACCAAATTGAGGCGATATTGTCATGAACTTAGCCATTTATTGCGGGAATAATTGGAACATGTTAGAGTAAAATAAAACCAATTTGCACCAATCACTTTAAAGGAGGATCTGTAATGAAGCGCCAGCATTATTTATTTTTTACTTTACTACTAATCATTATGAGTTTTTCATTTAATACGAAGAGTTCTGCTGCAAAAACATTATTTAAAGATGTACCCACACATCACTATGCATATGATGCGATTAAATGGGCCTATGATTTTGACATTATTGGTGGATACCCAGACGGAACATTTCGCCCAAATCAACCAGTCACTGAGCAGCAATTTGCCAAAATTTTAGTTACCTATTTTGATTTAGAACCAGTTTCAGAAGAACTTAATAAATTCACAAAAAGGGAAATCGCTTCAGATCACTATTACAATACACTCGCTGCCTATCAAACCCCACTAAATGGATATTTTGATAACGATATTCGAGGGCGTGCGGTTAGCCGTGGTGTCGTAGCCCAAGCAATTACTCATGTAGCAGATGGCAATGCTACGTTAAAACAATCCATTCAATTTCTGCTCGATCACAGTATTTCTAGTGGACAAAATCCAAAATACGAGTATACTAATCTAGCAAAATACTTCGGTGCTTCAAACAATTTAACACGTGCACAAGTTGTTGCATTTTTCCATAATTTACAAAACAAAAACTACTTTTATATTTCTGAAGATGCAGAAAGTAGCTATGAAAATTTAGACAACCTCCCACTAAACGTAAGAGCCAATGCTGCACGCAAAACAGTGGATGCTTCCTTGCGAATCGGTAAAGATTGGTCAACCGTATCAAAAGAAAACTCTTGGGATGGCAACTACTTCTATTATTATAAATACGGACGTGGAGAAGCCGATTCAAGCCTTCGTGATTTGACGATTTCCTTTACCTCTAAAAAGGATTTTTATGTAGAATATGAAACGTATGATGGCTATGCCACAGGATTTGTGCAAGGTTACGCAACCGTGATCTCCAATAAAAAAGCGATGCTATCTGAAACTATCGCTGGTGAACGCTGTGTCATTGAGTTTCAAAAGCTAAACAATAATACGATTAAAACGATTGAACACGATTGCGACGGCTCCCGTCAACGCGAAACCAACTTCAATGGCATATTAAAATTAAAATAAAATTGTAATCAGTGAGGACTACATTTAAAAGCCCTCACTGATTTTTTTATACATCAAGTACACTAATATCTATTTTCCTCATCTCCATACATACCAATATCTAAAATTGTATTTATCTTCGCAGCAAATTTACTAAATTCAAGATCAATCACTATTGGCGGAGCATTTTCGTCATTTCGAACATTTACGTTTAATCACAACAAAAAAAGCTATATATAAACTCATAATTTGAGTTTATATATAGCTTTTCCACATAAATATGTTTTATATGACCCGTACGGGATTCGAACCCGTGTTACCGCCGTGAAAGGGCGGTGTCTTAACCGCTTGACCAACGGGCCATGGCTCCGAAGGTAGGACTCGAACCTACGACCAACCGGTTAACAGCCGGTTGCTCTACCACTGAGCTACTTCGGAAAAATATGGTGGGCCTAAATGGACTCGAACCATCGACCTCACGCTTATCAGGCGTGCGCTCTAACCAGCTGAGCTATAGGCCCCAATTTTTTAAAAAAGATGGGTCAGGACGGAATCGAACCGCCGACACTTAGAGCTTCAATCTAATGCTCTACCAACTGAGCTACTGACCCATAAAAAAATGGCGGTCCCGACCGGGATCGAACCGGCGATCTCCTGCGTGACAGGCAGGCATGTTAACCGCTACACCACGGGACCATTTGGTTGCGGGGACAGGACTTGAACCTGTGACCTTCGGGTTATGAGCCCGACGAGCTACCACTGCTCCACCCCGCGACAATATTACTTTATTCTGTTAAAAATTATTACTTTTAAAAAAATGGAGGAGGTAGAGGGATTCGAACCCCCGCGCGGTGTTACCCGCCTGTCGGTTTTCAAGACCGATCCCTTCAGCCGAACTTGGGTATACCTCCGAAGTAAAATATGGTGGAGCCTAGCGGGATCGAACCGCTGACCTCCTGCGTGCAAGGCAGGCGCTCTCCCAGCTGAGCTAAGGCCCCATATAATAATGGTCGGAATGACAGGATTCGAACCTACGACCCCTTGGTCCCAAACCAAGTGCTCTACCAAGCTGAGCTACATTCCGAACATGTCAATTAAATTTATAATGGCGCGCCCGGCAGGAGTCGAACCCACAACCTTCTGATCCGTAGTCAGACGCTCTATCCAATTGAGCTACGGGCGCATAATTATTTTTTTAAAGAAAATGGTGCCGAGGGCCGGAATCGAACCGGCACGATGATCACTCACCGCAGGATTTTAAGTCCTGTGCGTCTGCCAGTTCCGCCACCCCGGCATATGTTGGAGCGGAAGACGAGGTTCGAACTCGCGACCCCCACCTTGGCAAGGTGGTGTTCTACCACTGAACTACTTCCGCATATGCTTAAGAATTTTTATTCTGACAATGTATTAAATTAACTGGTGAGCCATGCAGGATTCGAACCTACGACCCTCTGATTAAAAGTCAGATGCTCTACCAACTGAGCTAATGGCTCTCTAAATGGTGCCGGCGAAAGGAGTCGAACCCTCGACCTACTGATTACAAGTCAGTTGCTCTACCAACTGAGCTACACCGGCGTTTAGAAATGGTGGAGGATGACGGGCTCGAACCGCCGACCCTCTGCTTGTAAGGCAGATGCTCTCCCAGCTGAGCTAATCCTCCATTATTTGCGAAGCGATGTCCTACTCTCACAGGGGGAAGCCCCCAACTACCATCGGCGCTAAAGAGCTTAACTTCCGTGTTCGGTATGGGAACGGGTGTGACCTCTTTGCCATCATCACTTCACTTATTCGGCTTCCAATACACGGCGCTATCCTGCGTCAACCGCCTTCGCTCAATCAGTCACGTACTTAAGTAAGCTCCTTCATTCGCTCAGTTGTTTCCTTGACTAGCTTGTGTCTTGAAACCCTAAGGTTAGAAAGATTATTCTTTCAAAACTGGATAAACGTTTCATTGAAATTGTGCAATAAATTGTGGTTAAGTCCTCGACCGATTAGTATTCGTCAGCTCCATATGTCGCCACACTTCCACCTCGAACCTATCTACCTGATCGTCTTTCAGGGGTCTTACTTACTTGCGTAATGGGAAATCTCATCTTGAGGGGGGCTTCATGCTTAGATGCTTTCAGCACTTATCCCGTCCACACATAGCTACCCAGCGATGCTCTTGGCAGAACAACTGGTACACCAGCGGTGTGTCCATCCCGGTCCTCTCGTACTAAGGACAGCTCCTCTCAAATTTCCTACGCCCACGACGGATAGGGACCGAACTGTCTCACGACGTTCTGAACCCAGCTCGCGTACCGCTTTAATGGGCGAACAGCCCAACCCTTGGGACCGACTACAGCCCCAGGATGCGATGAGCCGACATCGAGGTGCCAAACCTCCCCGTCGATGTGGACTCTTGGGGGAGATAAGCCTGTTATCCCCGGGGTAGCTTTTATCCGTTGAGCGATGGCCCTTCCATGCGGAACCACCGGATCACTAAGCCCGTCTTTCGACCCTGCTCGACTTGTAGGTCTCGCAGTCAAGCTCCCTTATGCCTTTACACTCTACGAATGATTTCCAACCATTCTGAGGGAACCTTTGGGCGCCTCCGTTACTCTTTAGGAGGCGACCGCCCCAGTCAAACTGTCCGCCTGACACTGTCTCCTACCCCGCTAAGGGGCATGGGTTAGAAGTTCAATACAACCAGGGTAGTATCCCACTGACGCCTCCTTCGAAGCTGGCGCTCCGAGATCTCTGGCTCCTACCTATCCTGTACAAGTTGTACCAAAATTCAATATCAGGCTACAGTAAAGCTCCACGGGGTCTTTCCGTCCTGTCGCGGGTAACCTGCATCTTCACAGGTACTATAATTTCACCGAGTCTCTCGTTGAGACAGTGCCCAGATCGTTACGCCTTTCGTGCGGGTCGGAACTTACCCGACAAGGAATTTCGCTACCTTAGGACCGTTATAGTTACGGCCGCCGTTTACTGGGGCTTCAATTCGTAGCTTCGCTTGCGCTAACCACTCCTCTTAACCTTCCAGCACCGGGCAGGCGTCAGCCCCTATACTTCACCTTACGGTTTTGCAGAGACCTGTGTTTTTGCTAAACAGTCGCCTGGGCCTATTCACTGCGGCTCTCATGCGCTTGCACGCTCAAGAGCACCCCTTCTCCCGAAGTTACGGGGTCATTTTGCCGAGTTCCTTAACGAGAGTTCTCTCGCACACCTTAGGATTCTCTCCTCGACTACCTGTGTCGGTTTGCGGTACGGGCACCTCTCACCTCGATAGAGGCTTTTCTTGGCAGTGTGAAATCAGGAACTTCGTCCATACGGACTCGTCATCACAGCTCAACGTATTAGTGTGCGGATTTGCCTACACACACGCCTTACTGCTTGAACAGAGACAACCAACGCTCTGCTTACCCTATCCTACTGCGTCCCCCCATTTCTCAAACGGTGAGGAGGTGGTACAGGAATATCAACCTGTTGTCCATCGCCTACGCCTATCGGCCTCGGCTTAGGTCCCGACTAACCCTGAGCGGACGAGCCTTCCTCAGGAAACCTTAGTCATACGGTGGACGGGATTCTCACCCGTCTTTCGCTACTCATACCGGCATTCTCACTTCTAAGCGCTCCACCAGTCCTTCCGGTCTGACTTCAACGCCCTTAGAACGCTCTCCTACCACGCATCCATACGGATGCATCCACAGCTTCGGTGAATCGTTTAGCCCCGATAAATTTTCGGCGCAGCGTCACTCGACCAGTGAGCTATTACGCACTCTTTAAATGATGGCTGCTTCTGAGCCAACATCCTGGTTGTCTAAGCAACGCCACATCCTTTTCCACTTAACGATTACTTTGGGACCTTAGCTGGTGGTCTGGGCTGTTTCCCTCTTGACTACGGATCTTATCACTCGCAGTCTGACTCCCGTGTATAAATATCTGGCATTCGGAGTTTGTCTGAATTCGGTAAAGCGAGATGCCCCCCTAGTCCAAACAGTGCTCTACCTCCAGTATTCTCAATCACGAGGCTAGCCCTAAAGCTATTTCGGAGAGAACCAGCTATCTCCAGGTTCGATTGGAATTTCTCCGCTACCCACACCTCATCCCCGCACTTTTCAACGTACGTGGGTTCGGGCCTCCAGTAAGTGTTACCTCACCTTCACCCTGGACATGGGTAGATCACCTGGTTTCGGGTCTACGACCACGTACTAATTCGCCCTATTCAGACTCGCTTTCGCTGCGGCTCCGTCTCATCAACTTAACCTCGCACGTAATCGTAACTCGCCGGTTCATTCTACAAAAGGCACGCTATCACCCATTAACGGGCTCTAACTACTTGTAGGCACACGGTTTCAGGATCTATTTCACTCCCCTTCCGGGGTGCTTTTCACCTTTCCCTCACGGTACTGGTTCACTATCGGTCACTAGGTAGTATTTAGCCTTGGGAGATGGTCCTCCCAGATTCCGACGGAATTTCACGTGTTCCGCCGTACTCAGGATACATTCAAGAGGGAATGAGGTTTCACTTACAGGGCTTTTACCTTCTATGGCGGGCCTTTCCAAGCCGCTTCAACTATCTCATTCTTTTGTAACTCCGTATAGAATGTCCTACAACCCCAAAGAGCAAGCTCTTTGGTTTGGGCTCTTCCCGTTTCGCTCGCCGCTACTCAGGGAATCGAATTTTCTTTCTGTTCCTGCAGGTACTTAGATGTTTCAGTTCTCTGCGTCTGTCCTCAACACGCTATGTATTCACGTGAAGATACTATGCGATTAAACATAGTGGGTTCCCCCATTCGGAAATCTCTGGATCAAAGCTTACTTACAGCTCCCCAAAGCATATCGGTGTTAGTGCCGTCCTTCATCGACTCCTAGTGCCAAGGCATCCACCGTGCGCCCTTATTAACTTAACCTACAGCTTCCAATACACGGCGTATTTCGTCGTCAGCTACTTTCGTTCTGTCAGTCACGTACATAGGTACGCTCCTTCCTTCACTCCATTGCTTCCTAGAACTACTTGTGTCTTGAAACCTTTAATTAGTTACTACTTATCCTATAAAAGATAAGATTTAAGAACTTGCACGATCAATTTCTTGATCATTTGTTTGTTTATTGCTTTCAATGTCGTTTTATCCAGTTTTCAAAGAACAAAGCAGCTGACTTCAATCACATCGTGAATGACTTCGCTGTTTTTGCTACATGAAGCTTTGCGACGTAAGCGCTAGCGTCAGGAGCAAGTATATATGAAGTGTTTCATCAAAAAGATGAACCTTCAAAACTGAACAGCAAACGTTAATGTTTCATTCCCGAAGGAATGATTCCGAAAATATCCTTAGAAAGGAGGTGATCCAGCCGCACCTTCCGATACGGCTACCTTGTTACGACTTCACCCCAATCATCTATCCCACCTTCGGCGGCTGGCTCCATAAAGGTTACCCCACCGACTTCGGGTGTTACAAACTCTCGTGGTGTGACGGGCGGTGTGTACAAGGCCCGGGAACGTATTCACCGCGGCATGCTGATCCGCGATTACTAGCGATTCCGGCTTCATGTAGGCGAGTTGCAGCCTACAATCCGAACTGAGAACGGTTTTATCGGATTAGCTCCCCCTCGCGGGTTGGCAACCGTTTGTACCGTCCATTGTAGCACGTGTGTAGCCCAGGTCATAAGGGGCATGATGATTTGACGTCATCCCCACCTTCCTCCGGTTTGTCACCGGCAGTCTCCTTAGAGTGCCCAACTAAATGATGGCAACTAAGAATAAGGGTTGCGCTCGTTGCGGGACTTAACCCAACATCTCACGACACGAGCTGACGACAACCATGCACCACCTGTCACCGTTGTCCCCGAAGGGAAAACTGTATCTCTACAGTGGTCAATGGGATGTCAAGACCTGGTAAGGTTCTTCGCGTTGCTTCGAATTAAACCACATGCTCCACCGCTTGTGCGGGCCCCCGTCAATTCCTTTGAGTTTCAGTCTTGCGACCGTACTCCCCAGGCGGAGTGCTTAATGCGTTAGCTGCAGCACTGAGGGGCGGAAACCCCCCAACACTTAGCACTCATCGTTTACGGCGTGGACTACCAGGGTATCTAATCCTGTTTGCTCCCCACGCTTTCGCGCCTCAGTGTCAGTTACAGACCAGATAGTCGCCTTCGCCACTGGTGTTCCTCCAAATCTCTACGCATTTCACCGCTACACTTGGAATTCCACTATCCTCTTCTGCACTCAAGTTTCCCAGTTTCCAATGACCCTCCACGGTTGAGCCGTGGGCTTTCACATCAGACTTAAGAAACCACCTGCGCGCGCTTTACGCCCAATAATTCCGGACAACGCTTGCCACCTACGTATTACCGCGGCTGCTGGCACGTAGTTAGCCGTGGCTTTCTAACAAGGTACCGTCAAGGTAGCGCCAGTTACTACGCTACTTGTTCTTCCCTTGCAACAGAGTTTTACGAACCGAAATCCTTCTTCACTCACGCGGCGTTGCTCCATCAGACTTTCGTCCATTGTGGAAGATTCCCTACTGCTGCCTCCCGTAGGAGTCTGGGCCGTGTCTCAGTCCCAGTGTGGCCGATCACCCTCTCAGGTCGGCTACGCATCGTTGCCTTGGTGAGCCGTTACCTCACCAACTAGCTAATGCGCCGCGGGCCCATCCTGTAGTGACAGCGAGATGCCGTCTTTTAACATTCGAACATGAGTTCAAAAGTGTTATTCGGTATTAGCCCCGGTTTCCCGGAGTTATCCCAATCTACAGGGTAGGTTACCCACGTGTTACTCACCCGTCCGCCGCTAACTTTCAAAGGTGCAAGCACCAATGAAAGTCCGCTCGACTTGCATGTATTAGGCACGCCGCCAGCGTTCGTCCTGAGCCAGGATCAAACTCTCCATAAAAGTTAGTTTGAAAGCTCATTTGCTTTGCTAGCGTATCAACATAAAGTTGATATCTATAATTTGTTTAAGTTCATCACTTAAACGTTTAAATCATTAACGTTTGCTTGTTCAGTTTTCAAGGTTCATGTTGTCGTTGTTATCAGCTTGTCACTGACGACTCTTAGAATATTACACCCATTTGAAACATTCGTCAACACTTTTTTAAAAGTTTTTTCAAAAGTTTTTTATGAAGTACTTTTCTTCCTATTAATATGAATTATTATTTTTTAACTTTCCACCACTAAATTTCTCTTTAAATAAAAAACTCTTCCCCCTTCTGATGTTTTATAAACAAAATTCTCTTACGTTTTTTAGCATAACGTTTAAAAGATACAATAAATGTTTCCCCAACTATAATTAGCGAAACATTTCAATTTGAACAGTAATCCTATTGATTGAAGTCGATTTTTTCTAAATAGAAAGCTTTAATAAATAAACAATATTTCTAACTAGTATGTGTGTAGGTAAGATTAATAATCATTTATTTTAAGGTAATTTAAGTAAAATGGCCCAAGCCAAAGAAGTTATGAGAACCCAGATATAAATAAGTTCTATATGAAAGCGATTCAAGAAACTTTAAAATAACCTCCCCTCTACATTCCACTAAAACAAAATAAAATGACAAGCCAATTAAAAAAATCGGCTTGTCATTTATCAATTTGCGTTTATTTCATATTATGAGTTGGTTCGACGTTTTGAAATATATTAACTAAGAAAATTAAAATTGCTAAAGCAAAGCCGATTCCTCCACTCGATACACAAAACTCCATCATCCATCTCGGGAAATCTGTATGAATCAACATCATTCCTACTAATAAAAACGGTAAAGAAATATTTTGTAACCAAAAATGAATAACTCCTAGACGACTATTCCCTACTTTTGGATAAACCGCATAGATGACACCAATTAGTCCCGTAGACAACCAGCCAACTACATTAATGTGCCCATGTGTCGCTCCCCATTGAAGCTGAATTGTATAATGCATAAATAGTCCAAAAAGAATCCCCATTACTAAATAAACGACTGATATCTTTATCCAGTTCGCTCCCATAATAATCCTCCATTCAATTTGATCTAGTTTGTATTACCGCATCCTGTTCCAACCCGCAAAATTCACCTACTAGAAATAGTGCATTGTTTTTCTATCGTCCCTCCATATTTAACTATTAATGTATATTTGCCTCCCCCCTCCTAGTAACAACCTATTCATTTCTTTTATAATTACAGATGAAAGGAGTGTTTACACATGAAACAAACATTTATTGACTATGTGAAGAAAATGCAAAATTACTCTGAGGCTTTGTCTGTTATTTATTGGGATATGCGCACCGGAGCTCCGCGTAAAGGTTTACCACAGCGCGCAGAAGTAATCGGTACATTATCAGCTGATTTATTTGCTTTACAAACGAGTGACGAATTAGGCACTATATTGCAACAGCTTGAACCAGAAAAGCTAGATTTCGTGACGCGCCGTTTGTATGAGGATGTCAAAGAATCTTATGATGAATCAAAGAAAATCCCTGCCGATGAATTCAAAGCCTACACTATTTTAAAAGCAAAATCAGAAGCTGCTTGGGAAGAAGCTAAGGCGAAATCGGATTATCAAATTTTCCTTCCTTACTTAAAAGAAGTAATTGATTACCAAAAGAAATTCGTGCAATATTGGGGTATTAAAAATGGTTCCGCTTACAACACTTTACTTGATAAATATGAGCCAGAAATGACAACAGACGTATTAGATACGCTTTTTGGTGAACTAAAGGCAACAATTGTACCGTTAGTTAAAGCGATTCAAGCATCACCAAATAAGCCAGACACAACAATTTTGTTTCAGCATTTCCCGAAAGCTGGGCAACGTGAGGCTTCTCTGGAATTTTTAAAACAACTTGGCTATGATTTTGAAGCTGGACGCTTAGATGAAACCGTTCATCCATTTATGATTGGCTTAAATAGCGGCGACATTCGCGTTACGACAAAGTATGATGAAACAGACTTCCGCTCTGCACTTTTCGGCACAATTCATGAATGTGGGCATGCGCTTTATGAGCAAAATATTGACCCACAGCTAAACGGACTCCCATTATCAAAAGGAGCTTCCATGGGTATTCATGAGTCACAATCATTATTTTACGAAAACTTTATTGGGCGCAACGAGAATTTTTGGACTCATAACTTTAATATCTTACAAAAATATTCACCTACACAATTTGCCAATGTGGACGTAGAAGATTTCTTAAAGGCAATCAATTACTCAGAGCCTTCATTCATTCGAATTGAAGCAGATGAATTAACTTACCCGCTCCACATTATGATTCGCTATGAAATCGAACGTGAAATTTTCAACGGCGATCTAGCGGCTGAAGATTTACCGAACGTTTGGAACGATAAATACGAACAATATTTAGGCATCCGTCCAGAAAATGATGCGCAAGGGATTTTACAAGACACGCACTGGAGTGGCGGTAGCTTTGGTTACTTCCCGAGCTATGCACTTGGCTTCATGTACGCTGCGCAATGGAAACATGCTATGATGCAAGATATTCCAAATTTCGACGATTTATGCCTAAGCGGTAATTTAACGCCTATTCACGAATGGTTAACGACCAAAGTTCACCAATTTGGCGCATTGAAAAAGCCTTATGAATTAATTCAAGAAGGCACTGGGCAAGCATTATCTGCAAAATATTTAACAGATTATTTACAGCAAAAGTATAAGAAACTTTACCAACTTTAATTTATTTAGCTATATAAGTTCAACATAAGTTTCTATCTTTTCATAGTAAGAATTCTCATAAAGTATGCGCTAGGTTGGGCTGGCCGAGCACATGAGTCGCACAGACAATGTTTGCACAAATCTGTACGACTCATCTGTGTGCGCATGTAGCAGGTCAGCCCCTAAAAAGTTTTCCGTTCTATAAAAGCCCCCTCAATTAAGTGCGTCGCTGCCGTGGGAGGCGACGTATCCTTATTCAGACTTTCAGTCTAAATGGATGATAGTTTCATAAGTTGAGCCTATATACTAAATAATAAATTAGACTTTCATTAAAAAGACCTGTTTTTTGCAAAAAAAGACCTTCTACTTATTAGAGAAAGTAAAAGGTAAAGTGGAAAATTTTAAGGTAAAAGGAGAAAAGAATAACATAAACCCAAAATGGAATAAAACCCATTTTGTGAAATGGTTCATTAATAATTATAATGAATAAAGGTTAAAACTGGGTTAAAAAGAGATGTCTCCACAATTTTTTCCATGAAATTAGTTCATTTATAAACAAAAAGGTGTTTGATATTCAGCCAAACACCTTTTTTCTATTCCGCGAATGTTTTTTTCGACTAAAACAATTTTTGTAAAAGCTGATAACCAATGCCTTTAAATACTACATCCAGTGCCGTTGCAACTACAATCACTGCGCCCACTGCCATATATATACTCTTTTTGTTTTTCATTTTAAATCCTCCGACGTTTCAGTATTCCTTTTAATCATAAGCTATTTTTCCACAAAGGCTACCTTTATTTGCTTCTATTATTTTCGCTTTGATACGAAACAACTCATCACATAGGAAAAAAAACTTATACATTGCTCGGACAGTATAAATAGTGGACTAGCTATTTTGCTTTGAAAGTTTTAAAACTTGTATTTGATTTCGGCCATTTTCCTTCGCTCTATACAAAGCTTTATCTGCCACTTTGAATAGTTCTTTCAGAGTTGCTGGTTCCTCATTCGTATAACTTATCCCTAGGCTTACTTGTAAACTTAACTTTTCGTTTGTTTCTCGAATAATAAATTCCTTTTTCGGAATACTTTCATGAAGCGAAGAAATCAAATCATGAACCTCATCTATATGATATGGGAATAATAATATAAATTCATCGCCACCATAACGGATCATATCCATGTCTCTTTCTGGCAATTTCTTTTCAACATGAGATGCAATAAATTTGAGTGCCTGATCCCCTATTAAATGACCATATTTATCGTTAATTGATTTAAATCGATCAATATCAAAAATGACAAATGTAAAGTTCATATGCAATCGTTTTTTTACTATTTTTTCTTCATAATAAGCTCGACTTTTTACATTCGTTAAACGGTCCGTATGCAATCGTTCCTCTAAATTGGTCGTTGTCATTTGCTCAATAATCTTTGTTCGTCGTAAACTTTCTTCAATGTTGACATAGTTTTGGAGCGTTGTAATCATTATTTTCTGATAATAAATAACATCATTCATCTTATCTTTTAAATTCAATATTTGTATCCAAAGCTCTAGCTCCGATAAAAAATAATATTTATTTTCCATCATATTAAATGCTTTATCGAAATAATGATATGCCATCTTAAAGGTGCCCTGCTGCGCCTCTACCAATGCTTTGCAAAACCAATAATGACTCTCAAGCGATGGGACTTTTATATGAAAACTTTGCTTTTCAATTGCTTTAAGATTAGCTTCTGCCTTTGTAAAGTCCCCCATGCGATAATACAGTTTTAATGAATTCACAAAATATGCAAATGGCGTAACTGGATCCTGAAATTTCGAATAGTCGATTAAACTTTCAAGTTCATTTGCAAGGAACATCCCCTTTTCAAAGTCACCCTTTTCATAATACACATGCAACAAATTATTCCCTGTGTTAAAAATTTGCGTGAACAATTGCTTTTCCTTCGATTCCTCATATAGTTGCTCTAAATCTTCTAACGGCGTCCCAATTCCAGCTGTGTAATGAAATACCGCGCGCGTAGATCGATACGAAAACTCCTCTACATCTGTTGCATAGCGTGAAATATAAGGTGCCACATTTTCCAAAACCGGAAATAGCTCATCATATCGAATGGAATTTGTTAAAATCCGAAGTAAGTTTACATTGGCAGCCGTATATGTTGAATAATCTTGATGTTGAAAAGCGCTTGTAATCACAATTTGTAGCCATTCTTCCGCCTGTTTAAAGTCGCCAGCTACAAGGAATTGTTGGGCACGATCGTAATAATTTTGTTGTTGTTCTAACGTTAGCATTTTCTCCAAAGTAATTCCCCCTCTAATTCACCATCAAACTACTAAACGCATATTTTCGAAAAACACACTACCTATATTTTATCATCTTTTCTATAAATACCCTTATCGAGGTTAAAAAAATTTGTATAGTCGTACTTTAAATTTTATTTATGTTTCTTTCCCCTTCATTCAAGATTCTATCATTTATAACGATCATTCTATTTTCCAAGCTCTTCAGCAGATACTCATTAATATCTATCCAACACAAAAGAGCCCGCCTCATTTTTCAAGCAGGCACTTTTGCGAAATTTTATTTCTTTTGCGGCCGTTCGCGAGGTGTAATGTTAATAATGTAATAGCCAATAATTAGTACTAAAATAACAAGCGCAAATAACAATGTATCCATCGCGTTATCATGCTCGACAATAACGAGCCGGATCATCGCGGTAATGCCAATATACATGAAATATCGTAACGGAAAATGATAATCCTCTTTGAAGTATTTAACAATCATCGTAATAAACTCAAAATACATAAAGAATACGAGAATATTTGCTAAAAAGTATTTATAATCCCGCTTTTCAGTAGAAAAAATCATTTGAAAAAAGTCAATAATCCCCTCAAGCAGCATGATACTTAAAAAAAACGCTAAAATCGTCAAGCTAATGTTTAAAATGATTTGGAAGAATTGTGGCACTACCTTCTTCATATTGTGTATCTTTTTTAGCTTCTCCTCCATGCACATTCCTCCATTTCTTTTAACAGAATATGCATCTTTTCCGCGCAAAAAAACAGCGAATTGTTGAATTACATAAATTGTAACAATGGAAACGTTTACGTCCTTAATTTGTTTAAATTAAACTCAAGATTAAGTATATTTGTATATTTCACGTTCCCTATTCCGCCCTTCTACGCATTGATATATAATGAAACAAGATACATAAAAGGTATATTTAGGAATTACATTTAGGGGGAATCCAGAAATGAATAAGAAAAGAACTTCGAAAGCCTCAATTAAATACAAATTAGGCTTTGCGTTCTTAATCGCTTTACTAATACCTACTTTATTAATCGCATTAACGTCCTTTTTCTCTGCAAAGAGTGAAATCGAAACACAGATTCATACGAGTGAATTACAAAGTGTTGCTACTGTGGATGCATTTATTGAAAAGCATGTCTCTCCAATTGTTAGCGATGTCGACTATTTTGCAGGCAACTTTAAGCAAAGCAATTGGGAAACAGAAGATTGGAGCGTCCTTCTTCAAAAGCTAGAACAATATTTCGAAACGAGTCAGGGAATTGTTTCGTCTTTCGTTGGGACAAAAAATGGTGATATGATTCAACATCCAGACCTTGGATTAATGAATAATTCGGAGTTCGATCCTCGTACACGTGCATGGTATCAACAGGCAGAAGCAAGTCCTGGACAAGTGATTATTTCAAATCCTCACCAATCGGCTTCAACTGGTGACTGGGTTGTGACGGTGTCAAAACAACTTGCGGATGGTAGCGGTGTTTTCGCTGCAAACCTAGGCATGGATGCTTTATTTGAAATGATTAATAACATTCAAGTTGGGACAACTGGCTACACCTTTTTAATGACTACGGATAAAACAATTATTGCCCACCCAACATATGAAGGTGGGACAGATGTTTCTACTGAAAGTTGGGCGGACCAAGTTCTAACAAAGGAAAAAGGTTCATTTGAGTATGTTTTCGAAGGTGCTCAAAAGCAAATGTATGTTCAAACAAACGCGCTAACAAACTGGAAAATTGGCGGTACAATGTATACTAGCGAAGTGAACGAAGCAACGAATACGATTTTATATACGACATTGCTTGTTGTCATCTGCTCGTTAATTGTATTAGGCCTATTTTTAATCGTCATTATTCGTTCAATTACCAAGCCATTAAAAGAAATATCGAATGCAGCAGTTGAGATGAGTTCTGGTGATTTACGTACAAACTTATCCATAAAAAAGAATGATGAAATTGGCGCGTTAAGTCACGCATTCCTTAAGATGAGTGAAATGCTATCATCAATTATTAAGCATATCCATCATAAATCTTCTGTCATTTCTTCTTCTTCTGAGGAACTTGTAGCAACATTAGCGGAAAATCGAAAAGCATCTGAGTTAATTACCCTTGCCATGAATGATGTACAAGATGGCTTTGAACAACAATCAACAAAATTATCAAAAAGCTTTAACTCACTGAAAAAGGTGTCTGATAATATTCATTCCATTTCAGACAATACTGTACAAGTGACAGCAAGTGCTCAAAATGCAGTAAGGGTTGCAGAAGTTGGACATGATATCGTCATTTCGACGCAGCAACAAATGTCGAATATTGAAGGCACATTCCATAAGCTTTCTGAAGATATTGGCACAGTAAATACGTATGCAAATGAAATTCATGAAATCGTTAATGTAATTACTACGATTGCAGATCAAACTAATTTATTAGCACTGAATGCATCGATTGAAGCAGCTCGTGCTGGTGAACATGGTAAAGGCTTTGCAGTTGTTGCAGAAGAAGTTCGCAAGCTAGCTGAACAAACAAATAACTCATCCATTCAAGTGAAAGGCATTATTACAGCTATTCAACGTGAGTCGTCAAACTCGGTTGAATCTATGAATACAAGTTTGGGAGAAGTGAATAAAGGTTTAGAAATGTTCGCTCAAACAGAAACGAACTTCCTAGAAGTCAAAACATTCATCCGTAAATTAACGGAACAGCTACAAGAAATTCAAGATCGAGCGCTTCAAATTGCGGAAGATAGTGATTTTGCCGTTGGAGATATTGAAATGGTTGAGGAAATTGCAGCGAATTCGAAAAAACTTCTTGAATCCGTATCCATGTCAACAGAATCACAGCTATGTTCAATGGAGGAAATCTCGGCTACTGCCGAAGCGTTAGAAAGTATTGTCGACGAATTACTATCTGAGGTTCGTGTTTTTAAAGTGAAGTAATTTAAAAAGGCGACCCTACTATTACAAGTAGGTGTCGCTCCTTTTAGGGAAACCTTAGATTTCTTAATTTTCAGTCTCATAATTTACATCTATTATTTTTGACACTATAATAGAAGCAAAGAGGTGATAGCATGAAAACTTATTTAGTGATCATTACTACTGCGGATGATCAGCGTCTTCACTTTCATACAAATAATGACACACTTATTCTTTCTATGCACCACGCCAACACAAAATCACTGGACATCCAAACGGTTCAAACATTTACTTCAGAGGAGCTCTTCATCATTGAGGCTTATTTAGATGGGGCAAAATCCTGTGAAATAAAAAATAATATTACGCAGAAATCCTTCAAACTTCCTTAACTTTTATGGCGCATACGAATACTCTTCTTTTTACTTCATACTACATAACCGCTTTTTCATCAGAGAGAAGTTCGATAAAATAGAAAAATCCACGTAAATACAACGAAGACTAAATTGAACCTCTAACCGCAGTATTATTACGTGGATTTTTTCACTTTATCTTATCTACAAAATGCTTTAATAATCTAGCTGTTAAGCCCCATATTGTGTAATTTCCATATTCAAAAAACCATTCTTCCATATAGCTCGTCCGCCACTTGTAATTTTCTCCATTAGCGATTTTCTCATACGGGAAATCCTCTGGGGGTTTTGGTTCAACTGGGACATAATGAATATAAGGCTCGTGCTCAAGTAACCATTTCATTGGTACCATAAAAATCTCATCTACCTCATCTTTGTTATACGTATGAAGCTGTGATTCTTCAATAATACCGATAAATGGATAGACGACAAATGATGGAGATAGCACAAATGGACTGAGCTTTCCTAAAACCTCGATTGTTTTTGGATCAACACCTAGTTCTTCGGATGTCTCTCGTAAGGCTGCTGCAAGTGGTGACGCGTCTGTTGCATCAATTTTCCCACCTGGAAAGCTAATATCTCCCGGCTGCTTTCTCATCGTAAAGGCGCGTACTTCAAACAACACATGCCATTCATCACGAACCATTACTAATGGAATTAATACTGCCGAACGGAAAGCTGATTCCTCACCTAAAAATAACGGTTGTGGCCCATTTAACTGCCCTTTCAACTTATCTAAAAACATAAAATTCTCCACCTTATTTCTTTCTGCTCCTATCGTATCATGAATAGACGATTGATTAAAAATACAAATGATTATAATACTTTTTTATCTTTTATAATCGTCCGTCTCTTCATAATAAGTTTAAAAATATAAAAGAATATCGGAATACTAAATGGAATACACATGACGATCATTAAAGCATACACTAAGTTTTCTTCCATCCATTCTAGCTGTCCTAGTGATATTCCCGCTCCAAACCAAAGCACGAGCCAGAAGAATCCACCGATACTATTGGCTGTTAAAAAGCTTCGGAAAGAATAATTTGTATACGCACAAACAAATGGTACAGTTGTGCGCATTAGTGGGATAAACCTTGAAAACATAATAACCGTCCCCCCACGTCGTTGAACCAACTGCTCCGTTTTTAAAATGGTATCCATCGAAATAAAACGATTCACCATTTTCACACCAAACTTTTTTCGAAATAATATCCCTAGGAAGAAATTATGCGCATCCCCTGCTATTGTTGCTACGAGAAGTGCCCCAAATAAAATCCACCCATTCAATTCACCGAGCGCCACCAACATCGCCGCTGCAAAAACAACGGCATCCCCTGGTAAAAAGGTAAAAATGATAAAAGCGGTTTTACTAAATATAATAAGGAACAAAATAATATAAATAAACGTGCCATACTGCTGCAACATGGATTCTAAGAACAATTCAATACTTTGAATCGCCTGAGCTAAACCTACCAATTCTCTCTCTCATCCCCTTAGTCTTATTTTTTAATTCAATGGCATTTCCAACCAAGTACATGCGAGATGAATAAAAAGAAAATCCCATAATCAAACTTGTTGACTACGGGAATAAACATCGTCTTTATTATGTTACTATTATCATATCAAAAAATGACTCAATAATACATTTTTTATTGTTATATCCGTGTACCAGATCAATTACATCTCGACGTAATTGCGTTCAAGTTTTTTCAAGCTCGCTCGAAAAACTCCCCTAAAGAATCAAGTTAAAAAGACCACACACACTTACAAAAGTTTGTGTAGTCCATAATTGAATAAATAAGTATTACGGTAAATGAATTGTTTTTATATGCTGAATATTATAATGGATAATATTCTCCCTTGCTGTCTGAAGCGCAATAAGTGTCCCCTTAATCTCACATATGAGGCCTGTAAAATTGTGCTTTTCACCAATATTTAATACAGTCAATTTATTTTTTAGCGTTCCAATTTGTGCTTCAAAAGTGCTTAGGAAAGTTTCGTTACAGGCATTGATTGCAAAATCATCATTTGATAATGTATATGGTTTTTGGTTTTGATTATAAGGCACGATTATCTTTAAATGCTGAATGGGAATAAACATCTTTTTGTAAATGGGTGATTGAAATACAATATAATCCTGTAGAATATTAGAAATATAACCATGCAATGGCTGATTATTTAACACATGAATTTCTAAATAAATCCCTACTGCTTTCGCAAGAACTTTTAAAAGCGTCATTTCTTCTTTTGTACCGTTGAAGATTTTATCCTGTGCAAAAGATGCAGGTATTTTGAGACTATCTTCATTGGAATAATCAGTTTTTATTTCATGAATATGACAAACTGGAATGTAAAGAAATTCCTTCCCATCAAATAAAACAACCATCTCGCTACTATTATCAATAATTTTTCCTTTGAGGACCCTTTTCCCCGTAATTTCCATTTCCACAATTTCTTTATCAAAATCTTGAAGTAGATTTTTCAAAGTCTTCCCTCCTTTTATTTAAATATTATTGTTTTTTACGTAGAAACGTCCAAATGCGTGTTGCTATTGTACTTAAAGGCATTAATAATACCCTATTATCACTTCCGATCACATTTGCTCAATATGCAACCTTGTAGTAAGTAAGGGATCGAAACCATGTCTATACTCGACATAGAACTGATCATAATTGTAGGAAGGTTTTTAAAAATATATGATGGTCATGTAAACAGTAGACCCCTTATCATGGACCTGTTGCATTTCATAAAGCTAACAGTTAATAGGTTTCATTTATTCTAAACACGCTTCATAGCATGGGTATATTGTAAAACTACAATCTACTCTACGTACGATTAAACGAAATAATTATAAACGCACACCTTCTATTAAATAACGGAGCATGAGTCACTCATGGCAACGATATTTAATAGGAGGCTTTTTTATGACCAGATCAAAGCGACAGTTTTCATGGAGGATTAGCTCTTGAACTATTAGGAAAATAGAAGCCTCGAAGGATAGGTTTAAATAGGTTACTAATTGGTTCAATAATATTTTATTAAAGTAGGTACTAAGCCAAGCGAGGATTCACCTATGTACATATAAATAAGTGGAAGGAGAATTTCAATAGGTTCGCTAGGAGAGGTGGTATAGGCAGTTTTTATATGAAAGTAAAATCTAAATCTATATAGATAGCATTTGGAAATACGTCGGGAAGGAGGAAAAACTATGCAACCAATGGCTTGGCTAACCATTTTAGCATTTCTCTTTACACTAATCTTTATACTTTGGAGACCTAGAGGCATTAATGAAGCAATACCCGCCACAATCGGTGCAATTGTTGTCATCATAAGTGGGAGTGTTACACTGAGCGAGCTCGGAATTATTGCTGAAACGATAAGTGGAGCAGCAATAACCATTATGGCGACGATCGTTATGGCCATCGTCTTAGAAAGTTTCGGATTCTTTAACTGGGTAGCAGAAAGGCTGGCTGAAAAAGCACGCGGCTCCGGTATTCGATTGTTTTGGTATGTGAATCTTTTATGTTTTCTTATGACACTTTTTTTCAATAACGATGGCAGTATTTTAATAACCACGCCTATTTTAGTTATGCTGTTAAACAATATGAATTTAAAGAATCACCAAAAGATCCCCTACTTACTATCTGGCGCATTAATTGCAACTGCTTCTAGTGCACCAATTGGCGTAAGTAACATTGTAAATTTAATCGCCTTAAAAATTGTGAATATGAGTTTGTATTCCCATGCAGCAATGATGTTTGTTCCAGCAACACTCGGATTATTACTTTTAGTCGGACTCTTATTCCTAAAGTTTCAAAAAGATTTACCGAAAGTCATCCCTACTAATGTAAATGGTATATCACTCTCGTCTTATCACCCACTCATGCAAAATGCCCTTTACCACTCGGAAGCAGATCGTTCAAAGTTTATGCGCAACATCTTATTTTTCGTCTTTGCTGTACGTATTAGCCTCTTTTTCGCTTCATACGTTAACATTCCCGTTTCTCTTATGGCTGTATTAGGCTCCTTAGTACTTTTAGGTTGGCGATGGGCTTATTTAAAAATATCACCAGGAGATATGTTGAAAAAAACACCTTGGTACATTATCATCTTTGCGTTTAGTATGTACGTTATTATATATGGATTGAATAATATTGGTTTAACAGACTGGTTGATTGGATTTATGCGTCCTTTAGTTTCAGGGAACTTACTTCATACAAGCGTAATGATGGGAATACTTCTTTCCGTACTCTCTAATATATTCAATAATCACCCGGCGCTAATGGTCGGAACACTTACGCTTATGAATATGGATTTAGATCCAATTTCTTTGAAGGTTGCTTATTTGGCAAATGTAATTGGAAGTGATATGGGTGCATTACTTATTCCGATGGGGACGCTCGCTACACTCATGTGGATGCATATTGTCAGAAAAGGGAATGTGAAAATTACTTGGTGGCAATATATAAAAGTTACGCTTATCGTTATACCGCCGACCGTATTGTTTACATTAGTACTGTTATATTACTGGGTTACTTGGCTATTTTGAATATCCTTGTGTAAATACGATGTAAAGCCATCTATCCTGATTTTCTTTCAGTGTAGATGGCTTTTTTGAACAGATGCAAATAGTTATGTAAAAGCTATTGCTAATTTGTTCATCGGCATAAAAAAGCACTTCCTTCATTTGATATGTCTATCGTATCGGAAGTGCCAAGAAAGTTATATACGTTATAGGATTAAGGGCTTAAAGAATAATTGTTATTATAATTACAGCTAGCATAATTATATGCTAGCCAATATTTATATCCGCCGCATTATGGTCGATAACGGTTGATTGGGTAGACTTGATTTTTATGTCCTCTCCCTGCTCATTAGGTGTTGCAACAAATATTTTGTAAATTAATCCACCGACGACAGAAAAGTAAAGGAGCATGATCACATTCCTTCCTCCTTTCTTTAGCTTGGCTTAGTACAATAATGTAACTTACTCTAACTAACTTGCCTATAAATTATATAAGCTCAGCGTCTTCTGCGAGGGCGTAAATTTCCTCCAGTATTTTTTGCTGCAACATTATTTTCCGGTGCGCTACTTTCAGCCGCATTCGTTGCTGTAGTATCATTTTCCGTCTCATTAGTTGCTGCTGCATTATCACTTGCTACAGCATTATTCGCCGCATTATTGCTTGCTTCGTTGTTATTTGTATTGTCACTATTCCCTCCGCTTTCTTTTCCTTTTTCATCTTTTCCTTTTTCCTTACCTTTATCTTTATCGTCTTTTTTACTAGTTGTTCCTAAACTAATATTGCGAACATGGAACATAGCAAGACGAATTACTTCATCTTTTGCAAAAATCGTAATATAGTCGTCTGTTACTTCGTTCATAATTCCTTCAATCATCTCAGGTCCGCCACGATTCACTTTCACCCATTGGTAACGTAAACTATCGACAATTGTTTTAAAATCCGATGCGAGCGCATAAGAATCCGCCGCTGGATCTTCAACGTTAAACTCCATCCCATCTCTTGAATTTATCGTAACACTCTTAACATGTTGCATTTTATAATAAATGATGCCGTCTTTTTCCGTTAGCATTACGAAATGATCGTCTTCAGCAGCCATTAGCTTCCCAATCCGGGATTCAGGTCCTCCCCGATCCACCCTTACAACTTTATTCATTAATGAAAGAAGCAGATTTTTATTCATTATTTTAACCTCCTATTTTTATTACCTTGCTTGCTATCTATATGTGTATTTAAATATTCAACGTATGGAAATTGCCTATTTATCTAAAAATTCACTAACCGCCTTCTACTATTTCAACCATAAAAAAAGCACACCTAGTCAGATGTGCGACGCTTAATATATTTTTATTCTATGAAAGTTTCTGTGATTAATAGTAAGGCTCATTTTTTATAGTAGGATATTCGTTCCCTTTGCAATTAAGGAATCATCGCATCAGCAATTTCAAGAAGCTCTTTTAAAGAAATCTTTTCACTATTAATTAGCGTATTTTTAATGGAAACTAATAAATTTTCCAGTGCATCATGTAAACTTCTCAAAATGCTAAAACAGTAGTGGAGAATTTTATTGTAACGGAAATGTATTCAATTGGCTTTACAAAATGTGAGCCACCCCACATAGGCACGCATCATTTCTATACGGCATATGATAGGGCATATTACGAAGAGAGAGAAGGATGGCTGAATGAAATGGATTCGTTACCTCTGCCTATTTGGTGTCATAATGTTAGTCGTTGGCTGTGGCGATAAAGAAATGCAGGATGTGAAGATTGGTGAAGTGACAAGATCCATTTTCTACGCACCACTCTATGCTGCGATTGAAGAAGGCTTTTTTGAAGAGGAAGGTTTAAACATCAAATTATCCACGATTCCTGGTGGCGATAAAACGATGACTGCGCTTCTATCCGATGGGATTGATATCGCATTAATTGGTGCTGAAACATCCATTTATGTGGCGGGTCAAAATCCAAATGATGTCGTTGTCAACTTTGCACAATTAACACAAACTGACGGTACATTTTTAGTTGCGCGGGAAGAGATTGAAAACTTTAATTGGGATATGTTAAAAGGTAGTACGTTTTTAGGGCAACGTGTAGGTGGTATGCCGCAAATGGCTGGGGAATTTGTATTGAAAGGTCATAATATTGATCCGCATAATGATTTAACACTTATTCAAAATATTGATTTTGCTAATATTGCGAATGCCTTTGCATCCGGTACAGGTGATTACGTACAATTATTCGAACCAACTGCGAGTATTTTCGAGCAACAAGGCACAGGTAAAATCGTTGCGTCATTTGGTGAAGAACTAGGTCGCATTCCGTACACTGGGTTTATGGCAAAAGAAAGTAAGTTTGATAAAGATAAAGAAATGATCGAAAGTTTTACAAAAGCATTGTATAAAGCGCAAAAATGGGTGTATGAGCAGCCTGCTGCAGATGTTGCGAAATCAATCGCACCTTACTTTGAAGATACGGACCTTGCGCTTATTGAAAAAGTAGTAACACGCTATCGTGATCAACAGTCTTTCGCAACAGATCCAATCATTGAAGAAGATGAATTCCAAAATCTTTTAAATGTCATGTCGGAGGCTGGTGTGCTTGAATACGATGCAACATATGAAGAACTTGTGAATCGAACTTTTGCTGATAAGGTCGTGAAATAAATGGCCTTTATTGATGTTCGTAATATTCAGCACCACTTTTTTAATGATCACTCCTATACAACCGCACTAAAAGACGTTTCATTTTCGATCAATGAAGGCGAATTTATATCTTTTATTGGACCAAGTGGATGCGGAAAATCAACGCTTCTTTCTATCATCGCGGGATTAATCGAACCGACCTCTGGAGTCATTACACATGAAGCCCCTTCAATTGAAATTGGCTACATGCTCCAGCAAGATTTTTTGTTCCCATGGAAAACGATTGAGGAAAATATTTCGCTTGGTTTGACGATTTTAAATAAGGGTGAAGGGCAAATTGTTGAGGACCTATTAAAGAAATTCCGCTTATCTCATACCGCAAAACTCTACCCCCAGCAGCTATCTGGGGGGATGCGTCAACGAATTGCACTCGCAAGAACACTCGCTGTGGAGCCAACATTGCTCCTGCTAGATGAACCCTTTTCCGCGCTTGATTTCCACTCAAAGCTCGATCTTGAAAATTTCGTTTCAGAAACATTAAAGCAATTTTCTAAAACCGCCATTTTGGTCACACATGATATCGGTGAGGCTATTGCAATGAGCGATAAAGTCTATTTGTTCAGCAATCGTCCTGGTACCATTCTCAAGTCCTTTACGATTCCAGACGAAATACGAAATTTAGTACCATTCGATGCACGAAACGCCCCTGAATACCAACCTATATTCCAAACCATTTGGAAGGAGCTCGAAGCCAATGGATACGGAAACGTTACATGAAAAATACAAACGAAAGCGACGGCTTGAATCACGAAAAATTTTGCTGTTTCAATTACTTTTACTCATCCTAATCTTTCTATTTTGGCAAATCACCACACACTACCGAATTCTCGACCCACTCATTTTTAGTAGTCCTCTTGCCGTTGCGAAATTGCTTGTCACAAAAGTGATGGACGCTACACTCTTCCCTCACGTATGGTTCACGCTAATGGAAACCGTTATCGGATTTTTGTTAGGCACACTTTTAGGAACATTACTCGCCATTTTCTTATGGTCCTCTATAACTGTCGCAAAAGTAATGGATCCGTACCTCGTTGTTTTAAATGCGATGCCAAAAGTTGCGCTTGGACCAATGATTCTCGTTATTTTTGGTCCGAACGTTTTGTCAGTCATTGTGATGGCAATCTCAATCTCTGTCATTGTTTCAACCATTGTCATTTTTTCTTCATTTCAACAAGTGAATGAAAATTATTTAAAAGTCATGCAGCTATTCAATGCGAGTAAGGCGCAAACATTTAAGCATGTTGTTCTTCCCGCCTCCATCCCAACAATTATTTCCACGTTAAAAGTGAATGTTGGCTTAAGCTGGGTTGGGGTCATTGTCGGTGAGTTTTTAGTTTCATCAAAGGGACTTGGCTATTTAATCATTTCCGGCTTCCAAATTTTCAACTTCAATCTCGTGTTTTTATCGCTCATCATGATTGTCATTTTAGCAACGATTATGTATAAGTGCGTGGAAATGATTGAGCGGGTTTTGTTGAAGAAGTTTAATTTTTAAAGGCAAAAGCTTAGAGGTGTGATTCCTCTAAGCTTTTTTAGGTGGCTATCCGTCACATTTTGATTTTTATCCAACACATTTCACATTCTATCCATCAAATTTCGAGTTCTATCCAACACTTTGGACTTTCTATCCGCCTAATACGTAAATCAAGTTAATTTAAAACCGCTAATCCCCTATGAAAACTTTATTATTCAAATAAGTCGAGTATAATGTCAGCTATGTAAGTTTCCAAAAATGCGGCTACGAGGATTATTGGTAAAACAAAAACTGCGTAAACAATTATTGTCCTTACAAATTTATTAATAAAAGAATTTCCGTCATTGTCTTTCTTAAAATTATTTCTAACTTTCACTCTAATAACTTGATTTAATTCAAAGAGAACTGCAGCAAATATGCAATATGCAAAAATCTCGAAAACAGCATGTGGAATCGAAGCAATTATGAGTTCAAAACCTTTTTCATCAATCAATAAAGCAATTCCCCAAAAAACTCCGAGCAAAGAAGTAGTTGAAATAATATTTAGCAAATATATAAATTGAATAGGTATTAAGGCGAGGATCAACATTTGCAATGGAACTGCAAAACCGTTATTAATTACATAAGACCATACTCTATCAATACCTGTGGATTCTTTTATCTGGATTGATAAACTCTCCTCCATCCCCAGTACTACTTCTTTTATATCCGGATTAATAATATAGGTTATAATTGTTGCAATCATTGTTATAGCGGCAGAAAATACGATAAATTTAATAGCTCTTTTAAAGACCACTTGATTGAATATTTCCGTCTTGGTGTACATCATAATTTCGAATCCCACTCCCCCTCATTTGCTTTAATACAATGTGAAGAACTTTAATACTTTTCTATCTCATATCATGAATCTCCATTTTTTCTAATTCCTTTTTTTGTTTCTCAACAAGATACTTTCGTCCACCAACCCATTCTGCAATAAGAAAAAGTAACCCCAATATTAGAATTAAAGAATAGCTAATAGCACTATCAATATGATTTGTTATTAACATCCATGTTAGAGACACAATATAAGCTACTGGTAAGAATAATCCCCAATACTTATTATTTCTAGTAGATAAGAAGAATTGAACAGCTAAAATACCTGCAATAATGAAAACTCTATAAAAACTAAAGTCCATTACTCCTCATTCCTTTCTTGTTTATATTTTTCAATAATTAATTTTGCATCTTCTACGCTAATTCGGTCATCAATCGACAGACTCTTTATAAATTTAATGAATTCTTGATTTTCCACAGTATCATTTATTTTTATCTTATCAATTAGTCGATCGAGTTTAAGTCTAACCGTTGGGTATGATACCTCATATACTTTAGCAATTTCTTTTAAAGAACCTGAATGAATCACTAAGTTTTTAATAAACTCTAAGTCCTCATTTTCTAAAGCTAAAATCCAGTTTGGAATATTTTTAATATCCATAGCATCATTCCCCCTTCACTTCTATAAAGATAACTTTAACATAAATATAAACAAAATTAAAGTTTAGTTAAATATTATTTACCTTTTTACCTTTATTAAAACAAAAAAATCCAATTTCCCTACTGTTGATTAATATTATGTAGGTGCCCAGTCAAAATTAGTAATGGCTATTTATAACTTTTTTATCTCCAACCTTGAAATGAATATTAATCTCGATGTCGTATTATCTTGGCTAACTACTATGTACATCTTCAAAATTAGCGCAAAAAAGCTTAGAGAACACATTAATGTCCCCTAAGCTTTTTTGTAAAATAACTATAAATATGCAGTTCCCGATGAAAATTTTTAGGTGGCTTTCCGTCACATTTTGATTTTTATCCAACACATTTCACATTCTATCCATCAAATTTCGCGTTCTATCCAACACTTTGGACTTTCTATCCGCCAAACGCGGAAATTAAGAACTATGTTGCAACATCCGATTTAACGATAAAATGGCTTCTTGCGTTGTTCGCTCATCCACTTGAATAACGTTCCCTTTTTCCCCATGCTCAATTGTTTCAAGCGCCCATAATAAATGAGGTAAATCAATTCGATTCATCGTTAAACAAGGACACATATTTTCATTCAATGAAATAATATGCTTGTCGGGATGACTCGCAATTAAACGCTTCACTAAATTCATTTCCGTACCGATTGCCCAGCTTGATCCTGCGGGTGCATTTTCAATGACATCACAAATATATTTTGTCGAGCCGAAGTCATCAGATAACGCCACAACCTCACGTGAACATTCCGGATGCACAAGTATATTCATATCCGCATATTTTTTTCGCACTTCACGAATATTGTAAATGGTAAAACCTTCATGAACAGAGCAGTGACCTTTCCACAAAATCACTTTAATTTGTTCGATGTCATCCCCTTCAAATTCCAACTCACCTTTAATTGGATTCCAAATCGCCATTTGCTCAAGCGGCACCCCTAAATCAAACGCCGTATTGCGTCCTAAATGTTGATCTGGTAAGAAGAAGAGTCGTTCCTTTTGCATAAATGCCCACTCAACAAGTGTTTTGGCATTCGAACTTGTCACACAAGCCCCGCCATTTCGTCCTGTAAATGCTTTAATGGCCGCAGTTGAATTGACATATGTTAACGGAATAATCGTATCGCCAAATAACTTTTGTAGTTCCACCCATGCCTCTTCCGTTTGATAAATATTTGCCATATCCGCCATCGAACAGCCCGCGCGCATATCTGGTAAATAAACAACCTGCCCATCTTCCGTTAACATATCCGCCGTTTCCGCCATAAAATGAACGCCACAAAAGACGATATGTTTGGCCTTTTTATTCGCTGCTGCTACTTGCGCAAGCTGTAAAGAATCCCCTACTGTATCCGCAAATTGAATGACTTCATCCCGTTGGTAATGGTGACCTGGAATAAATAAATCTTCACCTAATCTCTCTTTAATCGCATATATACGATTTTCCATTTCTGCATTCGTTAATGTTTTATATTGTTCAGGTAGCATGGAACTATCCATAAATTTAGCGAGCACCAATTGTCACCGCCCCTTTCTGTTCCACTAATGCACTAATATCTAACGCAGTGACCGAGTGTGTCAGTGCACCTAATGAAATCCATTCTACACCGGATTGTGCATAGCTTCGTAAATTGTCGAGCGTAATCCCTCCACTCGCTTCTGTTGCAATATGCGCAGGTACAAGTGGTAACCAGCTTTTAATTTCTTCCGGTGTACGATTATCAAACATAATAATATCCGCACCTGCCGAAATAGCTTCGAGTAATTGCTCTTTCGTTTCAATTTCTACTTCGATTTTCACAGTATGCCCAATTTTCCCACGCGCTGTTTGAACCGCCTCAGTAATCCCGCCAGCAAATGAAATATGATTATCTTTCAGCATAATTGCATCATATAAACCACTACGATGATTGTAAGCGCCACCTGCACGTACTGCATATTTATCCAACATGCGTAAACCTGGAATCGTTTTTCGCGTGTCACAAATATGAGCATCCGTGCCTTTCGTCAGTTGCACAGCTGCATACGCTTGTGTCGCAATGCCACTCATCCGTTGAATGCAATTTAAAATGACGCGCTCTCCTGTTAGAAGGCTACGTAAAGCTCCTTCAATACGCGCAATTTGCTCCCCTTTTTGAACTTTTTCCCCATCTTCTTTGAAAACCGTTACCCGTAAGTTCGAATCTAATAAAGGGTAGCCGATTTCAATAATTTGCTTGCCGCAAAAAATACCATCTTGTTTGGCGTAAAATGTAAAAGCCCCTTGCTCTGTCGCATTAAAAATGGACTCACTTGAAAGGTCGCCATCCCCAATATCCTCATTAAAAAACTGCTTTAACATTTCTTTTAATTTGATTGTATTCATATAATGTCTCCCTCACATTCACATTGCCTCGTTGAAAGACAATCCATTTTTTTGTCCATTCTGACTGTTGCTGCTTATATTCTAGGCGGATATGTGCCCCACGTGATTCCGTTCGCAGAAGAGCCGCTTGCACAATTAAAGTTGCGGTCACATGCATAAAATACAGCTCAATTTGTTCTTGGCTCGCATTGGATAGGTCCATCCGCTGCCAAGCTGTTGGCAATTGGTCTAATAACACTTCTAACTCCCCAGTGGATCGTAAAATTCCTGCCGATTCTAACATCGCTTTTTGCAATGTTTCCTTTTGTAAAAGCGGTGGGAATTCCGCAGCTACCGGTCGAGCAGCTAACATAAAATTATGCTGTTGTATCGCGTTTTGTACTAAATGTTCCGCCATCAAGCTTCCAAATGTAATCCCTTCTAACAAGGAATTACTTGCTAAGCGGTTCGCACCATGTACACCAGTACACGCCACTTCACCAATCGCAAATAACCGCGGAATGGATGTTTCACCTTTTGCCGTTGCAACAATGCCCCCCATTAAAAAGTGACTACCCGGTGCCACAGGAATTTTCCCTGTTGATAAATCTATTTGCTCCTTTTGACAAAGCTTTGTAATCGTCGGAAACTTTTTATCGAAAGATTCAATCATTGAAATATCGATGAATACTTCTTTACCTGCTGCACGTATTTTATACATTTCATATGCGGTAATATGGCGCGGAGCTAAGTCACCTAACGGATGTTTTCCTTCCATAATCGGCTTGTTATGACGATCCACAAACCTGGCCCCTGCACCCCGAACTGCTTCTGAAACGAGACCACGTGCCCCATTTACATACAGTAGGCTTGGATGAAATTGAACAAACTCCATATCCGTTACTTCTGCTCCAGCTAAGTAAGCTAAAGCAATGCCATCTCCGTAACTGTTCAGTTGATTGGATGTACAGCTGTATAAAGCACCTGCACCTCCTGTCGCCAAAATAATATAGGAGGCATAATACGTTTTATCCCCTTCTGCTGTTTTGACACGTACCCCACAACATTCCCTATTACTATTCAGCAACAGTTCATATGCAAATTCATACGTATTCATTGTGAATTGAGGATTTTCTTGAGAACCTTCTATATAGTGCTTAACCATTCTCTCGCCTGTTGCATCGCCACCTGCATGCACAATTCGATGCCTGCTATGTGCCCCTTCTAAACCGAGCGCTAAGTTTCCTTCTTCTGTATAATCAGCAGGAAATCCATTGTTCAATAATTGCTTTACATAATTCGTACCTTGTTCAACTAAAGTTTGAACATTTTCTTCATGATGATGATACTCACCAGCTGCTAATGTATCTGCTATATGTAATGCTAGATGATCATCGGCAGTCATAACCGCTGCAATCCCACCTTGTGCTTTATAAGAACTACTCATTGTAAAATCAGCTTTCGTTAATAAATGAACTTTAAAATGATGCCCCAGTTTTCGAGCGGCTTGCAATGCTGCAATGCCCCCTCCGACTATGACGATGTCTGTTTGAATGTTCATACGATACCTCTTCTTTACAGTTGTCTTGTCACATATCTTTGCATAAAATAGTGAAATAAACAAGTGTTTCATACTTTAAGAGAAATGAGGATTATAAATGACCTATTTAGATTATGCAGCGTCAACACCGATGACGAAGCAAGCTATAGCTGCTTATGCAGAAGTAGCAACAAAAATTTACGGGAATCCTTCCAGTTTGCATGATACGGGAGGACAAGCGGCGAGCGCGGTCGCTTGGGCAAGAGGTGTCATCGCCCGTAAGCTTGGCGTACATCCAGATGGGCTGATTTTTACAGGTAGCGGGACAGAAGCGAATATTTTAGCCATTTTATCTTTAGCTCGTAGTGAAAAAAGAGGCCGGCATATTATTACTTCCATGGCGGAGCATACTTCTGTCCATGCGGCGATGAATACGTTAGAAAGTGAAGGTTTTGAAGTAACGCGTTTACCTTTAACAGCTGGTGGGGTGATCGATGTGGATATGTTGAAGGAAGTGATTCGCTCTGATACAACATTAATTTCGATTCAGCATGTTAACTCTGAAATTGGAACAATCCAACCGGTTGCGAAAATTGCTCAACTCGCAAAAGAACATGGCATTTTATATCATGTCGACTGCGTTCAATCATTTTGTAAACTTGATGTCGCTTTTGATACTCGCCTTGCCGATGCCATTTCCGTTTCCGCGCATAAAGTAGGCGGTCCTAAAGGTTGTGGCGCGGTTTATTTCAACCCATTTGTGCGTGTTCAGCCTGTTTTTCCGGGGGTGACACATGAGCGTGGCCTGCGCGGCGGGACATTAGATACACCCGCGTTAGTCGCTTTTGCTGTCGCAGTTGAAAACTATACATATGACATGGACAAGCAATGGCAATTACGTAAAAACCTCCTGCACATGTTACCAGAAGAAACATTCCAAATAATTGAAGGCCCAGCAGAAAGTCAGTTACCGAATATTGTCGGCATTTGTAAAACAGGTATGGAAGGGCAATGGGTTATGCTTAAGCTGAATGAACAAAATTTCCACATTTCAACTGGCAGCGCTTGTGATATTAATAGCGCTTCAGGAACGAAAGCGATTTTAGCAATGGGCAAAACAATCACTGAAGCGCGTCAATTTTTTAGGATATCCTTTGGGGCTGATACTCAGGTGGATGATGTAGTGATGTGTGGAGAGGCGTTGCAAATGCGTATTTTTAAATGAATGCTCGTATATCAAACAAAATCCAAAGCAGCAGGCCAATTTCCTTAATAAAATTATTAAGAATAACCAAAAAACAGGCGTGTATTAATACAATTGTAAAGTAAAATTATAAAAAAACTTTTTGGGCTTTTAATGTAATTTAACTGTTGCTATCATGCGATTTTCTGATACTAAGTTGTATTATAACAGGATGGGAAGAAAGCAAATAACTTGTTTTTCAAAAAACAGAATATTACCATAAATAATATAAGGTAAGGAATGAACCTTATTATTTTAAACTAATAACACAATTGATGTAGATGGAGGAATCGTAAATGAAAGCAGCAGTATGGCACGGTGTCAAAGATATTCGTATTGAAGAAACTGAATTAAAAGTTCTTAAAAATAATGAAGTAACAGTTCGTGTAGCATGGGCAGGTATTTGCGGATCTGATTTACATGAATATCAAGAGGGACCAGTTTTCTTACCTGTAGACGCTCCAGACAAATTAACTGGTGAAATAGCACCATTAACTATGGGACATGAATTCGCAGGTGTAATTGAAGCAGTAGGTAAAGAGGTAACAAAATATAAAGTAGGAGATCGTGTAGTAGTAAACCCAACAATCACTCATGGCATCAAACATGAAGATGCCGATATTTATGATGGTTTTAGTTTTATCGGTTTACACGGTGATGGCGGTTTTGCCACATTCGCTAATGCCCCAGAAGCAAATATTTATAAATTACCTGAAACATTATCTCTTCAAGATGGTGCTTTAGTTGAACCTACTGCAGTAGCAGTTCAAGCAGTAAAAGAAGCAGATATGAAATTTGGCGACACAGTAGCAGTATTTGGTGCAGGCCCAATTGGATTATTGACAGTTATTGCAGCTAAAGCAGCTGGCGCTAGTAAAATCTTTGTTTTCGATTTATCTGATTATCGTTTGGGTATAGCAAAAGAATTAGGTGCAACACATGTCTTTAATTCAGGACAAGTTAATCCTTCAGAAGCAGTTCGTAATGAATTACCGGATGGTGTAGATGTAACATTTGAAGTTGCTGGCGTAGCTCCAACATTTAAATCTTCAATCGATGTAACAAAAGCACGCGGTATAGTTGTTATTGTATCCATCTTCGCTCGCCCAATTGAGTGGAATCCAATGATGCTTACTAATACAGGTGTTAAAGTGACTTCAACCATTGCCTATTCGCCAACAACATTCCAACAAACAGTTGATTTGATGGGTACAGGCCAGTTAAAACCACAAGGTATTATAACTTCTCAAATTAAATTAGACGATATTGTTGAAAGTGGTTTTGAAGCATTAACAAATGATAAAACTCAAGCTAAAATTTTAGTAGAATTAAGCGGAGAAATGTAATAAGCTAACCAATAATAATAATAATATTATATCCAGTATTCATAAGGAATGGCCATATACAGCCATTCCTTTTTCCATACAACACTATACATATAATATACGATTGAAATATATAAAGCGGGGTTTCCTATGGTATTTAAATCAAAAGTCGATATTTGGATGGGGGCAATTTTCATTTTCGTTCCTGCCGTAATGATTTATGGAGTTATTACAGAGCCTGATATCGTTATTATTGTTGTTACAGTTGCGTTAATTGCATTATTAGGTACGTTATTTTTGGGGACAAAATATGTCATCCAGGACAATGAGCTAGTTGTCCATGGTGGCATTTCAAAAACAAAGATTGATATTGCACAAATCCGTAGCTTGCGCCCATCAAAAAATCCTTTATCTTTCTCCGACAGAAGACTCCATCTGATTCGTGTTGCGGACAAAGCCCAACGATTCAGGTGGAGATGAATGTCGGTTTGCGTTAGCCGAAACGTTTGTTCTGTGTTAAAATAATACGATACGTTGTTCCTTGATAACTGGATAGAGGGGGGTTGTGACAAGAAAAGCTTTGTCACGTAAAATATCCAAGCACCAGTGAAAAACACGTAAAACCGTTGCTTAGGCACGGTCTAGTGGGTGCGTCAACCATCCTTGTGTACTCGACTTGTCGGGGCTTGTACAGCTCTTCTTAGGGTAGTGCAAGTGGTACATGAAGTGCCGACCAAAAACAGTGATTTGAAAATCGTCACTCAGAGCGTCACTCGTCTCTTAGACGGAAAGACCTGAACTGGCGTTTTCAAGCCCCCACTGAAATGCTTTACCTCAGTGGGGGTTCGTTGACCTGCGCCTGCTATGTCTATAGACCGAATTGAAATTACATTTGATCCGGATATGCAAGTAACACTCGTTTCACCAAAAGATAAAGAATTATTCGTTAAAAAATTATTAGAAATTAACCCTACAATTAAACTTCTTCCATAAAAAAATCCGCGTACAAACTACTCTGTCTGTGCGCAGGATTTCCTATTTTCTATCTCCACTTCAATTGATATTTATGCAAGTACATAGCATTATAACGCACCGTAAATCCTTCTTTTAACAATTCCATAGGTGGCTGACGAAGAGATAATCTAAAATCTGAATTGGGTCCACTACCCGTTGATCCTATTTGTAAAGTAACGTTATTAAGGGTTGTCGCTTCATATTCATTATGTCTAGAAGTAAACATTATTGAACCATCCGAATGAAAAATACCGTTATACAAAAATTCTCCTTCTAGCACTGATAAATCATAATCCGTCGTAAAACTAAAAGATAACTCTTCCTCATCCAAATATACCCTCTCTAAAATAATCTTTGTATGATGCTGGTCATATACTACTTCATTCATTATTTTTTCAATCTCCATCTCAACCTCATACATTTCTGGCTCGATAAACATTTCAACTGGAATTGTATTTTCTGACACCTGTACATTATAACCACGAGTATGTGACACATTTTTTAAAATAGCTGACGATGAAAAAATAAAATAATATAACAATCCTAGTAACGTAGCGCATGCTAGCACAATTAGAACACCCTTTTTACGCCCGCTCATTTTCCCACCTCATTCATTAATGAATATCTTTACCATTTATTATAACATTCTATCTCAATATTCTGATAAAATAGCATAGTAAGAAGGAAATGCGGTTGTTTCCTAAGTCCAACTATTACTAAGGGGTGTATGTATTGAGTATTGCAGAAAAACTACAAGCGAATTTTAATGAAATGGTCGACATTCGAAGACATTTACACATGTATCCAGAGCTTTCTTTTAAAGAAGTGAATACACCTAAGTTAATCGCAGAAAAGCTTACATCCTTTGGCATTGAAGTAAAAGAAAATGTCGGTGGTAACGGGGTTGTTGGTTTCTTAAAGGGCGCATTTGATGGTCCGACGATTGCATTGCGCGCCGATTTTGATGCATTGCCAATTCAGGATGAAAAGGAAGTTGCTTATAAATCTAAAGTTGATGGTGTGAGTCACGCATGTGGTCATGATATTCATACGGCGTCACTTCTTGGTCTGGCTAAAGCACTTGCCGATGCACGTGATTTATTGCACGGAAATGTTGTGTTCATCCACCAGTTTGCTGAAGAGGTTGTTCCAGGTGGTGCAAAGGCTATGGTAGAGGCAGGTTGCTTAGATGGGGTAGATTACGTATACGGTTCACATGTTTCTTCATGGAGTGAACTTGGTACTGTACTTTTTTGTGAAGGCTACGCAATGGCTGCGGCTGATTTCTTTGAGTTAACAATTCAAGGAAAAGGCGGTCACGGTGCATCTCCGCATGAAACGATTGATCCGATTGTTGCAGCAGCACAATTTGTTTTCGGGGTACAACCCATTGTAAGCCGCAACACCGATCCGATTGAATCCGCAGTTATTACAGTTGGAAAAATTGAAAGTGGTACGGTCGGCAATGTCATTCCAGACAAAGCCTATTTAACAGGAACCGTGCGTACATTTAACCCACAAGTACGTGATATGGTAGAGCAAAAATTAAATAACTTATGCAAGGCTATTGAAATTCAGTATGATGCCAAGCTTGATTTCAAATATACGCGCGGCTATGATGCTGTTTACAATCATCCAAATGAAACAGCCGCATTACGTGAAGCCGTTTCAACTCATTTGCCTGAGCTTCAAATCGTTGATGTACCACCACGTATGGGTGCTGAAGATTTCACCTACTACTTACAAGAAAAACCAGGGACATTTTTCTTTGTCGGTGGTGGCAACCCGTCCATTAATGCCGTTTATCCACATCATCATCCAAAATTTGATGTGGATGAAAAGTCAATGTTGCATATTGGCGATGTCTTTTTACAAGCATTGCAATTACATGGTGTGATTAAATAAAGTTCCTCTCAACACATCCTTAAATGGATGTGTTGTTTTATATGATTCATATATTATGTGCTGTTGTACTTAATAAATTGGCTAATAAAATGTGGTTTGGCTAATAACTGATATTTTTTGGCTATTAATGCTGGGCAATTAGCTAATATCAATGTATTAGTGGCTAATAAAGCTAATAATTTGGCTAATAAATGAATTTCCTATTAAGAATCAGATGATAGTTAGCTATATTGACTATCCTCCATACTTTCTTGAAATAGGAAAAGGCAATACGATATCGAGAGGAGTTTTTTTACTTGAGCACCATTGAACAGCGCCTACAACAATTAGGCTTACAATTACCTGAAGCAACACCCCCACTTTACCATTATGTACCGATAACAATTCATCAAAATGTCGCGTACATTAGCGGACAAGTACCGCGTATTAACGGACAGATTCCGTTTCCCGGTAAAGTTGGTCAAGATGTCACAATCGAGCAGGCAGGTGAGCTCGCTGAATACTGTGTATTAAAAGGTCTGAGCTGTTTGAAAGCACAAATTGGTTCACTTGATCAGGTCGAACAAATCCTTAAAATAACAGGCTACGTTCAAGCAGCACCTGATTTTTACGAGCCGGCAAAAGTGCTTGATGCAGCTTCTGCACTTCTCGAAAAAATCTTTGGTGAAAAAGGGCGCCATGCACGCACTACTGTAGGGGTCGCAACATTACCTAGCAACACACCAGTGGAAATTGATTTTATAATCGCAATTAAATAAGGGAGTTGAAACGATGATTACATTAAAAGATATTCAAGATGCCAAACAGCGTATACAAAGCGTCGTCTATGAAACGCCAATTCTTCAATCCGAACAACTTTCAAATTTATGTGGCAATCAGTTATTTTTTAAGGCGGAGCACCTGCAAAAAACCGGCTCATTTAAAATACGAGGGGCAAGTAACATGGTCATTCATGCAGTGGAAAACGGCGCGCAGCATGTTACAACAGCATCATCTGGCAATCACGGGCAAGCGGTTAGCTACGTTGCAAATAAATACGGCGTTCCTTCAACGATTGTAGTGCCTGAGAACGCAAGCCAGTGCAAAATTAATGCCATCCTCGGTTACAATGGGCAAGTTGAAAAGTGTGGAACAACATCTGGGGAACGTCTACCGAGGGCACAGCAAATTGCCGATGAACAAAACGGCATTTATATTCCTCCTTACGACGATCCACTTATTATGGCTGGACAAGGCACGGTTGGGCTTGAAATTTTACAGCAGCTTCATGACATTGATGCCATCATTGTACCAATTGGAGGTGGCGGCTTAATTTCAGGTATTTTAACTGCGGTAAAAGAAACAAATCCCGCCATTCAAATCATTGGGGTCGAACCTGAGCTAGCGAATGATACATATTTATCCTTACAAAACAAAAAGATTACTGCGATTCCTGCAACAAATACGATTGCAGATGGCTTACGAACGAACCAACCTGGAGATTTAACGTTTCCAGTGCTAACAAAGTATTTAGATGATTTAGTGCTCGTAAGTGAAGACGAAATTCGCATGGCCCTTAGTCTTGTGCTCGAACGTACAAAGCAACTAATCGAACCTTCAAGTGCTACGACTGTCGCAGCAGCGCTTTATAATAAGCTCAATATGCAAGGGAAAAATATCGTCACACTTATTTCTGGCGGCAATGTGGATCTTGAAAATGTGCAGGGACTGATTGTGGATACAGCAAAAGCAAACACTGTGAACATGTAGTTAAATTATTCCACTCTATAAAGCCGCTAACGTAAAAATTAGCGGCTTTATCCTATTGAGTATTACCAACTTTACTCCGTCACTTCTATTTTCTCCCCATCCGAAATAAATTCAACGTCCCCTTTTCGTGTCGTCCAAATTTGTGCACCGACCGCTTCTAATGCTGCGACGGTTTCTGAATGTTCGGGGTTTTTATCGGAGCTCGTAATTAATGCGTACGTAGGTCGTACCGCTTCCACGAGGGCTGTTGTTTGCCTATTAAAACGCCCGTGATGAGGAACTTTCAAGAAAGTATGCGGCATTGAAATGCTCGAATCTGTTAATAGCTCTGCAATCCGAGGCGCTTCAATATCGCCAGTAAATAAAAAGCTCGTTTCTCCATAACTTAAACTCACGACTAAAGACTGATCATTATCCCCTTTCAAATTCGTTTGCTTCGGTGGATAAATTTTACCCATTGCCTTTCCTACTGAAAGGTCCTGCACATCTGTTATCGTTTCAACTGTTAACTGCTTTTCATCTATCGCTTCTAAAAATTTACGCGTTTGTTTACTGTTACTCTCATAGTTTGGAACATAAATATGTTCAATTTGTAGCGCCCTTACAATAGAATCCGCGCCCCCTACATGATCCTTATCAAAATGTGTAATTATGAGCGCATCAAGCTTTTGAATGTTTTTCGATTGTAAGTAGGCAACAATTTTCTCACCGTCATCTTCTTCCCCCGCATCAATCAAAATATGTTGCCCTTGATGAGAAACTAATAAACTATCTGCCTTGCCTACTTTAAATGCATGTACGTTAAAATTTCCTTCTTGTGAAGTTATTTGTCCACTACACCCCGCTATGAACAATAGTAAGAAGAGGATATAAACTTTTTTCATCCATCCGCACTCCTTTCTAAATTATTGCATCAGCTAGGGTAATTTCTAGTTCTACCTAATCTGAATATTTAAGTTATTTATGAAAAACTCGTTTACAACCCCTTTCAGTATGCTATAGTACAATTCATACTGAAAAACAGAGGTGAAACAATGATTGAAAATCTTTGGATGTTTGTAATGATTGCTACATTAATCGTTGTCATTCCAGGCGTAGACTTTTTGCTCGTTTCAAAAAATACATTAAACTTCGGAAAAAATGCAGGTCACTTTACATCGATAGGCATCATTTTAGCGCTATTCATATGGACTTTTCTCGCAGTACTTGGTCTTGCAACGGTTGTGGCAAGTTCCATTGTTTTATTTACAATTATTAAATATTTGGGGGCACTCTATTTAATTTGGTTAGGTATTCAAGCGTTGTTGGCGAAAAAATCCTCAATGGGTGAGTTATTAAAAGACGGCCAACATGTACAAATTCCTGAAAAAACATATCGCCATTGTTTTACACAAGGGATTGTGACTGATTTACTAAATCCGAAAACATTATTGATGTATGTGACATTAATGCCGCAATTTATTAATACAGATGCCGCCGTTACCCCACAGTTGCTCACGCTTGCGGCCATATTAATCGCGATTTCGATCATTTGGCTTGTGTTAGTCGTTTACATACTAAACATTATTCGCGCGTGGTTTTTACGCCCATCTGTACAGTCCGTATTTAATAAAATTACGGGCATTGTATTAATTTCATTGGGGGTTAAGCTTGCGTTCGAACGCCAAGTATAACGTGAACGCCGTACTAGATTTCCATTTTAGTACGGCTTCGTTTATAAATAGCTTTTATTTTTTCGCAAGATCTTTGGGTTACTAGCCAAACCTTCCAACTTCCTCTCCCCCTATTAACACCCTACTCTAATTGCGACTCACCTACATACCAAAGATCATCAATTTTCACCTCAGCGTAGTCCGTCCAATAGCTATTACTTCCTGAACCTCTAAGGTGGGACTCTTCACCATCCTTAAAGAAATTTAACCCTAAATAATACGATTCATATGAATTAAACATATCAAAAAAGCTGGTTGGATTGTTTCTCGGGACTTCAAGTGCCTGTATGACCGATGAAAAGTCTTCCGAAATTTTAAACACACCGTAATTTTCGCCGACGCCTATTTTCTCTACTAATTGCGTTTTCGGCTCATAGTAGCTATCCTCTCCTGTAACACTATAATAGCGATCCTTCATTAAATATAATTTCATATAGTCAACTTCATCTTTTGGATAATGCCACACGACATATTTTGTCTCTGGGGCATTTTTATCAAGTTGCCACATTTTTGCAAGGCCATTATAGCCAAAATATACTACACGCCACTTCGCTTTTGCCCATCGATAATAGCTCATTCCTAATTGACCATTTTTTCTTATAAACGGTACGAAATAATGCTCGTCATCTAATTTAATAATCGCTTCAATTTTCTCTACCTTGATGCGATCATTCAACGCATTTATCTCATCCATTATTTGCTGCTCATTTAAAAATGATACTGGCTTTGTGAAATATAAATAATAGATGACACTCATCGCAACTACTACTAAACCAATTACAATAAGCCATTTTTTATTCATTTGCGCTCACCTCGCCAATGATTGATTGCTCGGATTTGAAATATATTTGATTATGTCCCGTCGTTATTAATACCCCTTTACCATCTTGTTCAATGTAAATAAGCGGTGTATAACCACTGCCCCACTTCGCATGAGCGTCTGTTACTAAATAAGGAAAACGCTCAATACGTACTTCATCCTGCCCGCCGTATGCTTCCCTATACCATTCATCACTAAAAAAATGATGCTCCTTAAAATTCTCTAACTTTTGGCTTGCATCCCGTTCAAACTGTATATTCCCCTTAGCTGATGGGTGCGTAGGAATAATTTTCGCTTCGGATAAATCGCTTATATATGTATGAATATTTTCTTTTGGATAAATGGCTTGATGAATAAATATTCCACCCACTGTAAATATAAAGAAAAGATAATTTGCAAAAAATCCAAGCCAGGCATACTTCCGATATTTCTCCCAGCTATTTCGCCGCCCTAATAGCCAATAGAGCAGCCATAATCCTAATGGCAATATAGCAATTTTCATCGCATGACCAAGCACAGTAAACGTAAATGAAAATGAAAACAGTCCCACTAAAATTGCTATAATTACCTTCCACAAAACAGGTTTCTCCAGTTGCTTGCGGTAAATTTTAAAAGCCAAAAAGCCGATGATTAACCAGGCACATGTTATCAATATGATTGCTACAATATCCACTTTCTTCCTCACCTCCATAAACTAATTCGACAAATTCCAATGAATACCTGTTTTTCGATAGATTCCCCATCCCCCCTCCGTAACTAGCCAAGTTTTTCAGTAAACTAGCCATTAAACCGTTTAAATTAGCCACTTTTAAAGCGTTACTCGCCAAGAAACAACGAAAAATAGCCGAATTTGTGCAGTTACTAGCCAAATCACGTTTTACTAGATGATTTTCTCTCCTTAAGATATTTTAAGTTCAATCAAAGCATCCATAAAATTTGCTTGCCTCTTTCACACTTCTCTAGTTTTTAACCCCATTACCTAAAGTAAAAGTTACATATTTTAGAGTATAAATACATTTTAGAAAGGGGGAAAAATGGTGGGCAAAAGTAAAAAAGCTGGTTTTTGTTATCCTGGTTATAGATACTGTGGACCAGGCTGTTCTGGTCCAGGTAAACCAACGAACGCAGTCGATGCCTGTTGTAAATTACATGACGAATGCTATTCAAAATACGGCAGAACAAAGCAGTGCGATGAATTATTCCAAAAATGTTTGTTACCAGAAATGAACTCTCACAGCCGAATGGGAAGGAACGCTAAATTGTTCTCTAATGTCTTTAAAATTAAGAATACTTTTTGGTAAATAAATGACACTTTTCGTTTCTGTACGCCCAATAGCATTTAAACCCTTTACATTTTAAGGATATTGCTGTATAGTACCCTTAACTTTAAGGGAGGTCATACTATGCTAAAACGAGCAAGAAAAACCTTTACTACAACACATCATCATATGTAATAGTCTTGCTATCTTTATTATTTTTTTAATATTGAATAGGAAGACTATTTTTCATGAAATCGTATAAATAAAGCCGATCTAGGAGCTTTATGACTATACGATTTTTTTGTTTTCCAAAAATAAGGAGGTTATCATAATGAAAAAGATGGATTATCAAAATGTACGTGGAACGCAAGATTATTTGCCAGAGCAGGAAGTTGTTCGTCGTAAAATTCGCAAGACGCTAGAAGATACTTTCATTTCGTATGGTTGCAAACCTTTAGAAACGCCAATTATAAACTATACCGAGCTAATGGCTTCCAAATATGCCGGTGGGGCAGAGATTTTGCAGGAAATGTATACACTGACTGACCGCGGAGATAGAGATTTAGCATTACGTTATGATTTAACTATACCTTTTGCCAAAGTCATCGCAATGAATCCGACTATTTCACTGCCATTTAAACGGTATGAAATCGGTAAAGTTTTTCGCGACGGTCCGATAAAGGCAGGACGTTTCCGTGAATTTACGCAATGTGATGTCGATATTGTTGGTGTCGAATCACAAGCAGCAGAAGCTGAACTCATGATGATGGCAGTTGATGCGTTTAAGAAATTGAATGTAACAATTACGCTTAAATACAATAACCGCAAATTGTTGTACGGGATGTTGACGTTATTTAACGTGCCCTCTGAAAAAATGAATCGCGTTATTTTAATCTTAGATAAAATGGAGAAAATTGATCGGACAATGTTAGTGAAGGAATTGGCGGAGCTTGAGCTTTCTAAAAAGACTTTGCAGGATATTGAACAATTTTTAGATGCACAGCCAACACTCGAGTACTTTGAACCTTATACTTCTACTAATGAATTTGTACAACAAGGCGTGCAGGAATTAACAGAGCTCGCTTCCTATTTAGCAGCTCTAAGTATTGAACAACAATGCATTTTCAATCCATTTTTAGCAAGAGGGCTTGAAATTTATACAGGAACTATTTATGAAATCTTTTTAGCCGACGGAAGCATAAAATCAAGCATCGGTAGTGGTGGGCGCTATGATAATGCAATAGGTGGTCTACTTGGCACTAATCAATCTTACGCAACAGTGGGAATCTCATTTGGGCTAGATGTTATTTATACAGCTTTGGAGCTAACAGGGGAAATCGCGAAAAACTCATCGGATATCGATATTTATATTATTCCAGTTGATATGAAAAAACAGGCGCTTATTTTAGCGGCAAAGTTGCGCAATGATGGCTATACAGTTGAGGTTGAGCTAAGTGGTAAAAAGGTGCGAAAAGCAATGGAACGAGCCAACCGCGAAAATATCCAAAAGACGATTGTACTTGGGGAAAATGAATTATCAGCTAACTACTATAAAATTAAAGATATGGATAGCGGAGAAGAACAGGTTTTTAATTTTTCATTTGAACAATGATAGGATGCTAGTTGTTTTATTTGATAAGCGATTATAGCAAACGGCGCTACGATAGTGCCCTTTGCTATTTTCACGGAACTATCCAACTCATTATTTAAATTCTAATAATGCTTGTTTAAGTGGATTCCATATGGAGATATTTGATAATTGCTGTAATTCTAAATGTAATTCAGAATCATAGCTAATACAATCTAAAATAACTTGTTTTGCATTATAACTCTCAATATAGCTTTGAATTTCTTGTGCTGTTGTTTCTAAAGGATTAAATGAAAGAACTATTGCTTTTAATCCTGTTAAATCCCATTTCCGTTGAGCAAAAGGGATTTGATTTTTGATAGGAACACAAACAAGCACGGGTGATTGTTTAGTAATTTTCACTTCTTTTTCAATTATTTCTGTTGGTAACACTATAGGTATGTTTGCTGAAAAAACAGGAAATGCTGCGGAACAAAGTAAAATCGCAACGTTATAACCTTTTAGGTATAGTTCATTTGCAGCTTTTTCAATATAGGGAATTAATATATCTCTTTCAATTTCATACGATCCAAAATTAGTACGAACAAACAAAGGTGCATCGCCTTTAGTAATACTAATATCTTCAACTTTTTGTTTTTCTAGATTATCTAAGGCACCGACAATTTCAAATTTTTCATAACCATTTTTCATAATGGTCTGCTCTAGATCTCTTCTAGGGGTAGTACCTAAAGTTATAAACCCAACCTTCATTTTCACCAATCCTTTAAAAGTTTTTTCATGAATTCATATGAGTCTACTAAATCATCAAGGTCAGTCCATTCCTCAGGTGTATGACTAATTCCACCACGACTCCGCACAAATATCATTAATGTTGGAACTACTTCATTTATTACAGCACTATCGTGCAATGCTCCACTAACTAGAATTGGTAATGTGTCTGCAGGGTTGACTTTACGTAAAATTCCTTGATCTAAATACTGTGGAGTTTGAACAAGTTTATCTTTAACTACAATTTTAATAGATTGTTTTGCCGCAATGTTTCTAGCTTCAGTAACTAAGGTTGAAACTACTTCTGTAAGTTCGTTTAGCTTAATATGACGAATATCCAGTTGGGCTTTTAGTTTTTTAGGGATGACATTCGTTACATTAGGAAACATTTCAATTCGACCGATTGTTACCTTTGTCTCTTTGCCAAAAGGAAGAACTAATTGTTGTATTTTACTTGCCCATTCACAAAAACAGATTAAAGGATCTTGACGTACCGACATAGGGACAGTACCTGCATGTCCACTTATGCCTTCAAATATAATTTCTAGAGCGATTGAGCCTGCAATGGCAGATACCAATCCAAATGGTTTTTTTGCTAATTCTAGTACAGGCCCTTGCTCAATATGAATTTCTATAAAGGCATCTATGGATTTTTGAAAGGGCTTCCATTTATTACTATAGTCCTTTTTGAAATCTCTACTACCCTCTAAACCAATACCTGTTACTACGCCCTCTTCATCATAAAATGCACATATAATTATAGGGTGTTTTATTTTCTTGTTTTGTATTGCTAATTGTTCAACGAAAATTAACGGTAATAACACACCAATTGTTCCATCAAAATGACCACCATTCAAAACAGTATCAAGATGCGAACCTAGCATAATTGCTGGTAGGTTGTCATTTTCTCCTGGATAATAACCATATATAGATTGGTTATACTCACTTACTTCCATTCCTATTTCTTCCATTCTACTTTTTAGCCATTGTCTAGAATGTACTTCAGACTTTGAACCGGCAATGCGATTACTTCCACCTTCATCAGTTAATCCAATTTGCGCCAATTGATGAATAGATTGTGCTATACGATAGTGAATGGGACTACTACCGCTAGTTTCTATTAACTTTGAATAGATATCCATAAATCTTCTCCTATTAAGTAGTTAAGGTAGATTAAAAATTTATATTAACATTTCTGTATTTATACATGAACGGTCATACTATTTAAAAACTTAGTAACACGAGGATTCGAAGCCTGACCAAATATATAATCTGGTGTTCCCTGCTCAACAATCGATCCATTTTCCATAAAAATTACTCGGTCTGAAACTTTTCGAGCAAAGTCCATTTCATGCGTTACAATAATCATAGTCATACCTGATTGTGCTAAGTCGTTCATAATTTGTAGAACTTCATTAACCATTTCAGGATCTAAAGCAGAGGTTGCTTCATCAAATAACATTACTTGCGGCTCCATCGCCAACGCCCTAGCGATAGCAATCCGTTGTTGTTGTCCCCCGGATAAATTACTTGGATGTGCATTGATTTTATCGATTAATCCCACTTTATTTAATAGTTCTTCGGCTTTAGCAATCGCCTTTGATTTGTCCCACTTTTTAACTTGAATAGGCCCTTCAGTTATGTTCTCCAATACTGAACGATGTTTCCATAGGTTGAAGTGTTGGAAAACCATTCCAACATGTTCTCTTACCTTACTAACTTTTCTTTTTGATCCATATGTTAGATGATTTGCTCTATTTAATTTAAAGCTTACTTGTTTATTATTAATTAAGATTTTCCCATCTGACGGAACTTCAAGTAAATTAATACATCTCAAAAGGGTACTTTTTCCAGATCCACTTGGTCCAATTAATGTAACAACTTCCCCTTTATTAACAGTTAAACAAATATCAGATAAAGCCTTTTTTTCACCATAATATTTATTTAAACTTTCAATTTTAATTACTTCCATAACTTTTACCGCCCTTATAAATTATTATTCGAAACATTCAGTTTTTTCTCTGTGTACGATTGTAGTAACATTAGTGCGCTAGTCATAATGAGATATAATATAGCTGCTATACCTAATGTCTCATATGGAAGATACGTACTACTATATTGCATTTGTGCATTTAACATCAAATCTGGCACAGTAATAACAGAAATTTGTGCAGATTCTTTTAAAAGAACTACAGCATTGTTAATGTATGGCGGTATAATAAAACGAATCATCAATGGTATTTTAATACGAAACATAATTTGAATAGGTGTCATACCAATAGCTTCTGCTGCCTCAATTTGTCCTTTAGGAATAGCCATCATACCAGATCGAATAATTTCTGCTTTATATGCTGCTGCATTTAATGACATTGCAAATAATGCTGCTGCAAAAGCCGTTAAAGTTATATTAAATGGTGTTGCATAATACGCTAAAAATAAAATGATTAATAATGGTAAACCTCGAAATAGCCAAATATAGATTGAAGAAAGGGCTTTTAAAATTGGATTATGTGACAGTTTAAACAGACAAAGTATAAATCCCAGTATTGTACCAATTACAATAGCAAGAATTGACACTTTTAAAGTTACCCAGGCCCCTTCAATTAAGAAAGGGAGAGCATTAGAAATAACCTCTAAATTCATATATATTCCCCTTCCTTAATCAAACGTCATCCCGAAGTATTTCATAGCTAATTTATCATAAGTACCGTCTTCTTTTTTCTTTTTAATAATCTCATTAATAGCTTCTATTAAATCCTCATTTCCCGGTTTTGCTGCAACTGCAATATCTTTTTTGTCAAAAGTATCTCCAACAATTTTAAGTTGATTGCCGTTAACAGAGTTATTAATATACTCTGCCGCTGCCGGTAAACCTATAGCTATCAAATCTACTCGTCCTGCTGTTAAATCCATAAAACTTTCTGCTGCACCCGGATATGTTTTCACTTCTTTATATGTGCCAATGTTTTTTACAACCTCTTCAAAAGCAGAACCTGCATTAACACCAACAATACGTCCTCCAAGGTCCTCAATACCACCAATATCTTTATTATCTTTTTGAACAACAGCTACCGCTCCATCTACTGCATAATGCTCTGTGAAAACAATAGATTTTAATCGTTCTTCTGTTACGTTTACTCCAGATAATAAAATATCGAATTTATTTGCAACTAAGCCAGGGATAAGACCAGCAAATTGACCTGTAGTAAACTCAGCTTTAACCCCTAATTCTTCTGCGATAATATTACCCCATTCAATATCATAACCAATTAGTTTATTTGAAGAATCCATATAAGAAAAAGGACGATAGTTCCCAGTCGTACCAATAACGATCTTTCCTTTTTCTTTAACGGACTCTAACGCGCTTGTTGGTTCCTTTTCTTTAGAACCCTCTGCTTTTGCACTCTTATCAACATTGTTACCACAAGCAGCTAATAATAATAAAACACCAAAAAGTAATACCCCTATTAATTTCTTCATATTAAATTCCCCCCCTTGTTAATTGTAGAACAGTTTCTAAAAACACTTGGGCTCCAATTTCAACGTCTTCCCAACTAGAGAATTCATCTGGATGATGACTAATGCCATCTTTACTTGGAATAAATAATAACGCTGCTGGAACAATAGTTGCCATAGACTTACAATCATGGTTTGCTCCACTCATCATGTGTCTATATGGTATTTGATTTTCAATACATATTTTTTCAATTTGTTCTTGGATTTGTGCATTCAAATAATTTGGGTGTTTTTCAACTGTTTCCTTAAATGAAACATTAAATTTACTATTACTAGCAAACAGTTGTAATGCCTTTTGGAACGCTTTCATTTTTTCCCAATCCATAGCACGAATTTCAATTGTTAATTTTACAAAATCGGGAACTACACTCGCTAAGTTGGGTTGTAGTTCTAATTCGCCTATCGTTACAACCATTTGTGAATCAAAGTCTGCCACTGTTTTTTCAGCAAATAAGATAAACTTTGCAGCATCTATAAGAGCATCTTTCCTTTGATTCATAGGTGTTGTACCTGCATGCCTAGCTTCCCCTTTAAAAATTGATTCAATTCTCAAAATCCCAGCGATACCAGTTGCGATTCCAATCTTTTGTTGATTTTCTTCTAACACCGCACCTTGTTCAATATGCAACTCTATGAACTGTTTATATAAATGTCTATTTTGTAAAGAGGACAAACAATCTTCTTTTGTTAACCCTACAAGACTAAGTTTATCTTCTACTTCAGGAGTGATATTTAGTTGCCCAACTAATGCCCGACTTCCAAATGTACCGCCAAGAGGGTTGGCCTCTTCCGCTCGAAAAGCAATAAGTTCTACAGGAGACTCTAGCTGAATATTTTTCTCTTGGATTACTCTTAATATTTCGATGCCTGTAACAACCCCTAATGCCCCATCAAACAAACCACCATGAATAACTGTGTCTAGGTGTGAACCAATAGCAATCGATGGTTCATTTATTGATCCAATTCTTCCAAAAATATTTCCTACAGCATCCTGTTTAACTGTAACATTTAAATCTTCAAGCTTTTTACGAAGCCATTCGAGTGCTCCATCTTCTTCTTTTGAAAAGGCTATACGATTATATCCGATTGAATCTGAATTAAATAATTGGGCCATTTCTTCTAAATCTGCTTGAATTCGTTCTATACAAATACCATGTGATGAGACGTTATTCATAATCCACCCCCTAAGTTTCTTAAACTATTAAGCTACTTTCTTTGTAGGCTTTGCCAGGGACAAACTTACCAAAGCCTGGTCCCACCTTAATATCTGCACCATCAAATACCATCACACCTCGAACAATTGTTTTTGCAATCGAACAATCTACTTTAACTCCATCAAATGGTGTTAATTTTGAATTAGAATGAAGGTTTTTTTCTTCAATTATATATGGTTTCGAAGGATCAATAATTGTAAAGTCTGCATCATATCCAACTTCAATTCGTCCTTTATTCGGAATACCGTAAATGTCTGCAACATTTTGTGACATTATTTTTGCAAATTGTTCTACTGCCATACCATTTTCTTTAACTGCAGCCTCATACATCAGTGGAACCATAATATCTAATCCAGGCATGCCTGATGCTGCTAAGAAAATATTATCTACTCCACGTTCTTTTTGTTCAGCTTTCCATGGAGCATGGTCTGTTGTAATAAAATCAATTTCCTCATCCATTAATTGTTTCCATAAGCCTTGAACATCTTCTTCATATCGTAATGGAGGATTATTTTTAGCTTTTGGACCGAATTTTTCTAAATCATTAACAGATAATAATAAGTATGGATAACACGTTTCCGCAGTTACTTTGACACCCTGTTTTTTAAATTGTTGAATTAAAGATATTGTACGAGGATGACTTACATGTACAATGTGTAATTTAGCGTCTGCCCAATAACTTAGCTCCATTAATTTTAAAACTGCTGTTGTTTCGGTAACTGGTGGTCTTGATTCCATATGTGCTTTCGGATAAACTTTTCCTTCTTCTTGTAATTCGTCTATTAAATCTACAATCATCTCATCATTTTCTGCATGAAAAGCTGCTACAAGATCGTATTCTTTCAACTTGTTCATAGCTTTTAGAATATCTACATCAGAAATTCTAGGGAAACGGTAACTATCCGTTTCAAAAGTAGACATTTTAAATGCACATGCACCTGCTTTTGCTAAATCATCTATTGCTTCTGCTCCATTTTCTTTAGCAATCGTTCCCCATAGACAAGTATCAACAATAACCTCTTTCTCTACTAAATCTACTTTCTTTGAAAATGCTGCTATGTTATTAACTGGATTGGGTAAGTCGTAAGGCATATCAATAATTGTTGTAACTCCGCCTGCTGCTGCGGCTGAAGTTGTAGCTATTAAACCTTCTTCAGGATTACTAAATGCATGTACATGTCCATCAATAACTCCAGGTAAAATAATTTGACCAATTGCATCAATAATTTGATTTCCTATTAAACTTCCTTGAGATCTTTCAATGGCCTCAATTTTGCCATTTAAAACACCAATTTCCCCATCAATTACTTCATTCGGTAAAACTATTTTTCCTTTAATAACAACATCAAAATTAATCATTATTCTTCCCCCTATAAAAATTCTTGGATTTTATCTCTTGATTCAAATAACGTTTCAACGATATAGCTTTCATCAACAGCAATTAAACGTTCTTTAGGACCCGCAATACTTAAACCTGCTACTAGCTTTTTATCTATATCTTTTATCGCAACACCGTATGCATATACACCAATATCTACCTCAGAATCTGAAACAGCATACCCTTTTTCTAAAACCTCTTTCTTTAAAGCAAATAATTTTTCAACATCTGTAAAAGTATAGTCAGAGTATTTTTCCAACATATCTTTCTTTTCAAGTTCAAAAATTATATTGTCATCTAGATGTGCCAATAAAATTCTTGATGAAGCACCTGCATGAAGGGGTAATATTTTCCCCTGCGTTGATGACACTTTAATGGGTTGATCCGGTGTAACAACCTCTAAACAAATAACATTCAAATTTGAAACGATTGTTAAAATAACTGTTTCATTTAATTGCTTACAAAGCTCTTGCATAATAGGAAAGGCCACTGAAGAAAGATTAATATCAGATTTAACTATTTTCGCCATTTCCAAAAATCGATATCCTAATCGATAAGTTCCCTTGTTAGTTTCAGTTATTAAAGATCTATCTTTTAAAACTTTTAAATGACGGTACACTGAACTCTGTGGCTGTTCTAATTTATTTGCCATTTCTTGTACAGTTAATTCTCGAGTTTTAAAATCAAATAAATCTAAAATATCAAGGGTTTTTTCAACACTCATGCTTCTTTCATCCCCAATCCATTATCAAATAGTGATAATTGATTTTCATTTCTTAATTTTGTTTTATTATATATTTGATAATATTGTAAAGTCAATAAATTTTGTGAATTTTCTCAATATAAAAATTAATTAGGTATCAATCTAACTTTTCTTCAATCCACTAAATATTTGATAATATTAAACAAATGATTTATAATTTAACAAATTTTAGTATATTATCGATCACCTGTCATTAGCTTGATCCATTTAAATTGAGATATAAGTCTCGATGGAGGATTTTAGCTGAAAATGAATAAAAAGTGAAAGGTAGAAACATTGATTTAACAACGTTTCTACCTTTTAAATTTCATGTAATTTTACTTCTGAATTGGCGTATAAGACAGTCCCCTAAGTCGTTTTAAAACATACTTTATGCTATTTTTTATAAAATCGTGGGTTAAGAGGAGTCACTATTACATTTTATTTAATGAAGGATACTTTAGCTTAGGTATTCGGCATGGCGTGATAATAAACCGTTGAAGCGTTTATCTTCAGCTGGCCAGTTCGTCGAGCGCTTGTGTCGATGATTTGCCAGCAATCACGGGATGCCTTTTCTTATGACAGAACTTTTTCTAACGCAAAAAAGCCCCCATGCTGGAATTTTTAGCACGGGGGCATCTAGTAGTGAATAACGCACTCTTTCTTAAATACTTTGAACTTTGCTTCAGTCTCAGTGCATATGATTGGACTTACAAATGATAATCCAGTTTCTAAGGACTCTTATCCACTCAAGTTGGTCATTGAACACTTCAATCTAACGTTCTGAAGACATTACCGAACAACTATAGGTCCCTGCCCTCAAACTCAAGCAACTTCCCTACGCCATTTTAATAATCGTTCAACATTACCCGTCCCTACAATAACACCTACTATGATGAAAACGCTACCGATAAATTGCTGTATCGTAATAATTTCACCAAGTAATAACGCTGAAAATATAAGTGCGAATACTGTATTAAAGTTTGCAAATATCGCAGATTCAGCTGCACCAATTTGTTTAATACAAAGATTGTAAAGTGTATGCCCTACCCCTGTGGCTAAAATGGCAGATAGTAAAAATAAAGTTAGTACAATTGGTGATAGCCCTGTCAACACTGTAAAATTACTTGGGCTGATTATTAACGCAGCCAATAAAAGGACTGAAGAGCCAATTAACAACATCCATGCCGTCACTAACATCGGCTGCATGATGCGAGTTGCACGACGTATCGCGATAAAACTAAAGGCTTGCAAGAAAAAGGACAGTATCATAAATACATCCCCAAGTGCCCAATTGATCAAATCTGAAAAATCACGTACTACCGCTATAAGCACACCAATGCCGCCTAGCATAAAGCCAAGACCTTTCGCGCGGGTCATTACAGTATCTTTAAATAGTACTGCCACAAACGCTGTAAATAAAGGACTCATTCCACTTATAATCGCGGTTTTCATCGCTGTTGTCTGTTCGATCCCATATGCAAAAAAACCGTGATGGCAGATGACACCAAAAAAACAGGCAAGTATAATATATTTCCATGGCATATTCGGAACAGTTAACGGTTGCTTCATCAACTTCAAGATAAGAAACACCGTTAGTGCCGCCAAAAATACACGTAATCCCTGCAATGTCAGTGGGTCCCCGCTTGTAATTATGAGCTTCATCCAAGATACATTCATGCCCCAAAGTAGCATGACGAATATTAGGATGCTGTATATCTTTTTATTGCTCACGAAATCCCTTCTTTCGCAAAAAAGTGCTGCCTATAGAAGACAACACCTTACCCATTAGCTGGTTTTCTTATAAACATAAGCTCCATCTACAAACTCATCTAATTCAACTTCATCACCAATCTCGACTTCCCCTGCAATTCGTACTGTTAGCTTTACATTTGAGTTGTGTAATTCAATAAGTGCTACTGTATACGGCGCTAAGTGTGCATATTCAGCTGGTGGTACATGGATGACTGTATAGCTATACACATTTCCTTTATCCGGAACTTCACGTTCATTCGTAATTTCTTGCCCGCACTCTCGGCAATATATCTTTTTTGTGACCGATTCGATATCGCAACATTCATATACTTTCATCTGCTACACCCTTTCTAAAATATGTACAACAGAATAAGCTCCTGTGCCACCAAGATTTTGCGCCAATGCGAGTCGTGGTTGTTTCGCCATTTGATTTGGCGCGGTTCCACGTAGTTGATGCACGAGTTGAACAATTTGTGCAATACCGGTTGCGCCAATTGGATGCCCACGGGATAATAATCCTCCGCTCGTATTGACTGGTTTTTCGCCTGTTACCTTCGTCTTGCCCTCTGCTATAGCTCGCCATCCTTCACGCTTTGGATAAAAGCCCAGTTCTTCAATCGCCAGCATTTCAGTCATCGAAAAACAATCATGAATTTCTACAACATCGATATCTTCAGGACCAACACCTGCTTTTGCATATGCTTGCTCCCCTGATATACGAATCGCTGGAATGGATAATAAATCAATTGCATCTTGCATCATTGTTGGTCCCGAAGCTTGTGAAGAAGCGAGTACTTTAATATCTGTCGGCTTGCTTGTTAGCACAACAGCTGCTGCACCATCAGTCGTAGGCGAGCAATCAAATAATCCAAGCGGTGATGTGATATGACGTGCCTGTAAAATCTCTTCTAATGTCGTTGGTTTTTGGAACTGGGCAAGTGGATTGTTTAAAGCATTCTCGCGATTTTTCAATGCAATCATCGCTAAATGTTCCTTACTCGCTCCTGTTTCATAGAAATAACGATTTGCAAGGACGCCAAAAAATCCTGGGAATGTAAGACCTGCATGTTTTTCACTCGTATCCCGGTCCATTGCCGAGTTAATCACTTGCGTCACATCGGCTGTCGATGCATGCTTCATTTTTTCTGCGCCTACAACAAGGACATTTTCATATTCTCCACTTAAAATACCAAGTACACCTTGACGCAGCGCAATGCCACCTGAAGCACAAGCTCCTTCTAACTTTGCCGTTGGAATATAGCCTAATCCTAAATCATTGGCCACAATTGCACCTAAAATTTCTTGATTAGCCAAGCTTCCACCCATAAAGTTACCTACATAAACGGCATCAATTTTCATGCCAGGCGCTTTTTGTAAAGCTTCATGCGCTGCCTGTAGCATTAAATCTTTTAATGTGCTATTTTCCGCCTTGCCAAACTTCGTCATCCCAACGCTTTGGATATATACAGTCATCGTATTACCCCCATATGTTGCTTCACAAGCTCACGTTTTAGTATTTTCCCATATGAACTTTTCGGTAACTCTGATACAATATGGATTTCTTTCGGCTTTTTAAAGCTTGCTAAATGATCTTTGCATAATTGTATAAGTTCTTCCGCAGTCACTTCACCACGTCCATTCGGCACAACATACGCAACAATTGACTCTCCCCATTTTTCGTCGGGGATGCCGATAACACATGTTTCTTTTACAGCTTCGTGCTTGTTGAGTACTTCTTCAACTTCTCGCGGGTAAATATTAACTCCACCTGAAATAATGACCTCTTTTTTTCGGTCTACAATATATAAAAAGCCTTGCTCATCCACATGACCTAAATCGCCTGTATATAACCAACCGTCTTGTAGCGTCTCTTTTGTCGCTGCTTCGTTATTCCAATAGCCTTTCATAACTAGTGGACCTTTTGCTGTAATTTCTCCAACTTCTCCAACTGGTAATACATTCCCCTCATCATCGACTATTTGCACGTCAACAAAGGGACCTATACGCCCGCAAGAATCTAATTTCTTTGGCAAATCATTACGGGGCATAATTGAAATACACATTGGGCATTCCACTTGTCCATACGTCTCAACAAATTTTGTTCCTACTTTATCGAGCGCTTCCTGCAGTTTCGTAACAGCAATCGGTGAACCTGCCATATTAATAGATTTAATTGTTTCTAAATAAGAGGCATCAAATTTCTCATGTTGCACCATTAAATTCACCATCGTCGGCACAAGGAAAATAACTGAGACACAATCCTTTTTTAAATAATGAATAAACGTTTCTGGATCAAACTTGTCATAAACAACTTGAGTTAAGCCGTAAATCCAAGCCACATGAGATAAAAAATTTGCACCATGTGTAAGCGGTGCAACATGACCAATCGTATCACTAAAGTCTACTTCACAAGCTGTTGCTAGTGAAACTGCACCACAAACCATATTGCGATGTGATAGCATGACCCCTTTTGGATTTCCAGTCGTGCCTGATGTATACATGATCGCCATTAAATCGTCTTCTTCAACTTCCGTAATATGTGACTGTCCTCGGTATTTATCAATAATAGCTTCGTATTGCTCTCCTACCAAAAGCAGTGGTGCAGTTGTGTCCACCTTGTCAAAAATCGGTTGCTCACCAATCAACAATCGTAAGCCCGAGTCCCTGATTTGATACTCAAGTTCACGAGGATGTAGACGATAATTGAGTGGCACTTTAATAATGCCTGCTAACGAAATCGCCACATCCAACTCGATATGCTCTGAACGATTCGACATTAAAATACCAATACGGTCGCCCTTCCTTAAACCAGTGGCATGAAAATAAGCCGTCAATGCGTGCGCACGTTCCAATAACTGTGTATATGTGATTTCGATATCATTATATTTCACCGCAATTTTTTGTGGGTAAGCTTTCGCTGATTTAGTTGCTAATTGACCGATTGTACTCAATTGTTACGCCTCCCTTTTTTTAAATTGGAAAAATGACAGATTTAATTCTCCGTCCAAACTGCGCTTTACGTCTACATCATGAACGACATGAATTAAGTATTCTACTGTAACAGCAGTCGGATTTCCGCCTTCAATAAAATGTCCTGCACTAAATTGATGATCACAATCAATAAAAGCTCCATGCAGATGAATATCTAATTCATTCGTTTCCTCGCTTATTCCGATAAACCCAGTAGCTGTCACCAGTTCTACACCTGAACTTGTTTTCATAATCGGTGAATATTTCATATTTCCCTTGTCGTCTGCTCTTTCAGCTTGCATATAGGTTACATAATTCAATGAACCCATACATTGAAATTGGCCTGCTGTAACATCAAAATGTGCACAAATTTCTTTTATACCTTCCATTACATCTGTCCCACGTTTTAAACGGCCTAAAATACGATCTGTCTTCTTGTCGTATACAGCTTGCCAACGATTGTTAACCAATAGCATTGCCTCCATCTACTTTTAACACTTGTGCCGTCGTATAGCTCGACTTACGTGATGCAAAGTATGAAACAGCTTCTGCAATATCGTGTGGGACACCAATACGTTTTACAGCTTGACTATCTAAGCTATATGGAACGCCAGCAGTAATTGCCGTTTCGACTGCTCCTGGTGCAACTGAATTACATGTAATACCAAATGGACCTAGTTCTTTTGCGACCCATTTTGTTAAAGCAATAACGCCGCCTTTTGAAGCAGAATAAGCAGGACCTGAACGACCCGATCCATCTTCTTGTCCTGAAACAACTCCACCATTAATACCTGATATAGAACTAATATTAATGATACGTCCATATTCAGCTTCTTTCATATGTGGATATACGCATGCTTGAGTAAATAAAAACGTTGCCTTTAAGTTGGTATCAATATCTCGTGACCAGTCATCCGCTGTCATCGTCTCAATATCTTTTCGGCTACAAGTACCTGCGTTGTTCACTAAAATATGTACCTCACCGAATTTCTCAACTGTACGTTTGACCGTTGCTTTCACAAACTCTTCCTCACGTATATCACCTAGACATTCTAAATAACTTCCGTCTTCTAAAAGTTCAATTGTCTTTTCACATGCATTTAAATCTACTAAAACAACATGTACACCTTGCTTTGATAAATTTACAGCGACCGCCTGTCCAATTCCACTTGCAGCACCAGTTACAATCGCTACATCACCTTTACATCCCATATATATACCTCCCACTTTAGCTATTTTACATTGAGTAAATCAGGTAAGAATGTCGTTATTACAGGAACATATGTTACGAGTAGTAACACAATAATCGATGCAATTACGAACGGTACAACCCCTCTAGATATTTCGATAATATTCGTTTTTGATAAACTTGCTGCTACATATAAATTTAACCCTACTGGAGGTGTGAATAAGCCGATTGCTAAGTTGATTGTCATAAATATCCCAAATACAGTCGGATCTACTCCCAAACTCAGCATGATTGGTAATAAAATTGGTACAAAAATGTAAAATGCTGAAATCGCATCAATAAATGCCCCTGCGACTAATAAGATGAGATTTACAAGTAATAAAATGAGAATCTTATTATCGGTAATACCTAACACTGCATTCGATACATTTGTAGCAATTTGTTCCGTCGTCACGATATAAGCAAATACGGACGCCGCACTTACAATAATCATAACTACAGCTGTTTGTAATGCTGATTCAATAAAAATCTTATACATCATTTTTATGTAGCCCCTACGATGAATAAACAGACCTACAACTAATCCATAAACAACGGCCATAACTGCTGATTCCGTTGGTGTAAAGAAGCCCCCATAAATACCACCTAAAATAATTACCGGCATCATCAATCCCGGTATCGCCTTAACAAATGCATCCCAACGTTCCTTACCCGTAGCTTTTGTAGTTTGTCGTTCTGCTTCTTCATTGAAAATGCCACGTTTAATATCCCGCTTACGTACATACATTCCTGCAATAAATAAAGCAATCCCTACTAAAATACCTGGTATAATACCTGCCATAAATAGACGATTAATCGTAATTGGGATTTGATCACCTGCAACAACGGCGAAAATAATAAGGGCGATGGATGGTGGTATAATTATCCCAATCGCCCCTGCACTTGCAACTAAACCTCCAGCTGTTTCTTTACGGTAACCATTTTTCATCATCGCCGGAATTAAAATTCCACCAATAGCCGCTACAGTCGCTGGTCCTGAACCAGAGATCGCTGCAAAGAAAACGGCTACGATAACCGTTACAAGGACGATACCGCCTTTACGATGCCCGACCAATGTCTGTGCAAAATCAATGAGGCGTTGTGAAATTCCAATATGGTCCATAATAACGCCTGCCAAAATGAAGAAAGGTATCGCTAATAATGTGAACTTTGCCACACTCGTATACATAATATCTGTCACAGCTTCAAATCCTGCAAAGCCATTTGCGATAAACATAACGATAATAGAAGAAACTGCGAGTGATGCGGCAATATTTACACGTAAGAAAACAAGTAAAATAAAGGAGCCAAAAAGTAATGTTGCTGTCATAGTACTTCTTCTCCCCTCACTTCTACTAACTCTTCACGTTTTGATTGTCGTTGTTCTTCTCTTACTACTTTAAGTTCAATAAATAATGCTTGTACTGTACGAATAAGACATAGGAATGCCCCTATTGGTAATGCTAATGACCATATCCACTGTGGCAAATTCAAAGCCGGTGTCGTCTGACCAATTTGCTTTTGGAACATGACCATATCAATCCCAAAATACAATAGAACCGAAAATAATAGGAAGCTCACAGCAGATGAAACAACAACTACTACATACTTCATTGCACTGCTACCTTTATCGTATACTAATGTAAAACCTAGGTGCGCAAAACGACGCACACCTAGTGAAGTCCCTACAAACGTTAATAATACAAGTAAATTAATTGTTACTTCCTCTGTAAAAGATAACGATAGTTGCATAAAATTACGTGAAAGAATATTAATAAACGTTATCGCTGTAATGACTACAAACGATACAAATAGTATAATTTCTTCAAAGTAGTCTAATATCTTCATTAATATTCCCCCCTGTTATTGTTGAAACGCTTTAAGTAAATCTGCTCCCCAAACATCTGTATACTTATCATAAATTGGTTGTACAGTTTCTTGGAATGCTGCAATTTCTTCAGCAGTTGGTGTGTATACTTCCATCCCACTTGCTTTTAAATCTTCAATTTGTTTCGCTTCTTTTTCACGAGAGATTTTAACTTGATATTTAGTTGCTTCTTTACCTAGTCGGTCAAATATCTCTTTATCTTCGTCACTTAAAGAATCATAAAGTTTCTTATTCATACCAAGTACAATCGGGTCATATGAATAGTTCCAAAGCGTCATATATTTTTGTACTTCTTGTAATTTAGATGATGAAATAACATCAATCGGATTTTCTTGGCCATCAATCGTACCTTGTTGTAAAGATGTAAATACTTCTGAGAATGTCATTGTTGTAGGGTCAGTCCCTAATTCACGGAATAAATCCGTATACATTGTGATACCAGGAATACGAATTTTTAAACCCTCTAAATCTTCTGGTTTTTGAATTGGTCGCTTACTATTAGTGATTTGTCTGAAACCACTCTCACCAAATCCAAGTGCATGTACGCCTTTTTCAGCTAAGACCTTCGTTAAACCTTCGCCACCTTCACCAGCTAGCGCTTTTTCTACTTGTTCATTTGTCTGGAATAAAAAAGGTGCGCTAATAACGCCAAAACGTGGATCCAAAACTGAATAAATAATTGTCGAGTTAAATGTTAAGTCGATTGAACCTTTCGCTAACCCTTCAACAGCCTTACTTGAGTCTCCCCCAGAAAGTTGTTCATTTGTATAAACTTGAATTTTAATGCGACCATCTGTTTCTTCTTCAACATCCGTAGCAAACTTTGAAGCTGCTTCATACCATGTTGAAGAATCCGAAACCGTCACCGACATCTTTAAGTTTTGTGATTTACTTTCTCCTGGTTCAGCACTGTCTCCACATGCTGCCAGTACCACTGAAATTGCCAATAGCATCGTTAATAATATTTTCCCTTTAAAAAACTTCCCCATAATATCCCCCCTATATTTAAACCTTAGTAAAAAATTGTCACTTCTTAATTATTATATAATTTAGAAAATTATAAAAATATGTTCACTAGAGCTAAATAATATGAAAATATTAGTTACGTTTTGTTTTTAAGAACTAAAAAAGCCCATTTCTGAGCTTTAACAAAATTTCCTATAGATTTGAATTGCTAATATTAATTCTACCTGATGCATTCGTTCATTAAGATCTAGCTGTAGTATTTTCTCTATCTTTTTCAAACGATATTTCAGTGTATTTTTATGGATATGTAATGTCTCAGCTATGTCATGTAATGAATCATGTGACACAAGCCAAGCCTCTAAATTTTGTAATAACTCTTCTTCATTTAAAATCTTTCCAAGGGTGCGATGCATATATTCTTTAGCTGTCTCCTTAGTTAAGCTATTTAATAGCAACTCTAATTTTAAGTCTTCTTGGAAGATGATTTGGGTAGCCTTCACGGTAGTATTAAGCGCCATTAATGCCTGTTCATATGACATATCTAACATTGTAAATGGGTGGCTGTTACCGACGCTAATTAAAACTTCAGTTTTGTAGATTTTTTCTATTTTCCTTAAAAAGACCTGCAATGATTGGGTTAAGTGTTCTCGTGTTACTTTCGGTACGAGCACAACTAGTTTATCAAAGCTCCATTGGACAATTTTCAATTGCGTATGGATAAACTGAATATGATGCAACTCCTTAATTTCCTTTAACTCAAAACGTCTACCAACTTGTAATATAATAATACGGTCATATAATGGCATATCTAAGTTTAGCATTTCCGCACGTTGCATAATAAGCGCTTCGTTTAGATTGCCATTTAACAAATCAATCATGAACAATTCGAAAAGGCGATGATCACGTGCTTGCTCTTGATGACGTAAAAAATCTACAACGAACAATTGCGTTATTTTTTGTACTAATTTGCCGTATTTCTCTATTTCCTCTGGTTGACCTGTCACACCAATAACGCCAATTGATGAGCCTTCAATAACTAATGGCATAACCATCCCCTCTCGTACACCCTTTAAACTAGACGCCATTTGCTTTGTCATATGTGTGACTTCTTTTCTTTTCATCGCTATAAGTGAACCTTCATGGAATTGGTTAAGTCGTTTGCTATCTGTCGAGGCAATTATAAAACCATTATGATCAATGACTACAACGTTTTGTTCAATTAGTTCTGATAATTCATTTACGATTTTAAATCCGATTACTTGTAAGTCAAACATCTTATACCTCCTAAAAAAAGACGTATCATACGCTATAAGTAACGATAGATACGTTTATTTTCAATCTATATAATTAAATTAAAGAATCTATCATTAATAATCCTTCTTAATAAAGGGACAGTTGATTTCCATTCCGGGTCGGACGCTTTCCCTGCATTCCAATCAACTCTTTCTATTCAAGTTTTTACCACTACAACTTCTAATCATTTTTTCAAATATGAAGTTCGTTTTCGCTACTCAATATCTTTTTTGAAATATGAACTCGACAATAAAATTTATTGAGATTGACGCCGCCTCCCACGGCAAGCGGCGCAAAAATGCAGAAGGTTTTAGAAAGGAAAAACTTTAAATAGGCTGGCCTTGCTACATGCGCACACAGATGAGTCGTATAGATTTGTGCAAACATTGTCTGTGCGCCTCATGTGCTTAGCCAACCTAAACTAGCAGGTACTTTATATAGAACACTTATATCATTAGGCTAGTTTCTTTGGTTAAACTTATATAGATAAATAGATATTTCCTAGGTTATTCATTCTCTTTGATTATTGAATATACTAAGTCAACAATATGCATAGCTTGCATATTTTGTTGTAAATTTTCAAGATGGATGCCTGCTTGCATTTGTAGTAAACAACCCGGATTGGCTGTAACAATAATAGCTGGATTGATTTCTTTCACATGGTACATTTTCGTCTTCAAAATCTCACCAGCAAGCTCGGGCTGTAGTAAATTGTAAATACCTGCTGAACCACAGCACATATCGGCCTTTGGTAGTTCTTTATAAACAATACCAGGCAAATTATTTAAAATGGCACGTGGCTCTGTAATGACCCCATTTACATTGCGTAAATGGCACGAATCTTGATACGTTACAACTGCTTTTACCTCTCTTTTTGGCAATGCTTGCAACCAATCTAGTAATCCCCCCTTTATGAGCACACTAGAAATATCGATTGTTTTTTGAGAGAATCGCTGTCCCTTTTCCGTTGATAAATGTTTCTCATATTCTTTAAGAAATGCACCACAACCACCTGCATTGTTTACGATATAATCAAAGTCATCGGAATCAAATACCTCAATGTTCTGCTCGATATTTTTTAATCCACGCGCTAGTTCACCACTATGTCCATGTAGAGCACCACAACATTTTTGCCCATCAGGAATAGTAACTTCTATGCCAAGCATTTCTAGCAAGGCGATTGTTTTTCCATTTGTTTCTTTATAAAGTGTATCCATTAAACAGCCAGTAAAAAATGCTACTTTTAATGGTGATGTATGCACTTTTCGCAATGTTGCAACTGGCTTTTCTACAGGTGGTAATGCTGCTTCCATTGACTTCATATGCTTTGGAAATAGGTTTAAAAATCCAATTTTACGCACTGCCTTTTGCAAGCCCGATTTTTGATACACTTTAACTAAACTAACTGCTTTCCCCATTTTCTTTTGTTCAACAAATAAATGATCAAAAGCGATTTTGCGTGCTGTTTTTTCAACGATCCCAGGCGTTTTTAAAGATTGTATCGCTTCACGTGTTTGCTCAATTAATGTGCCGTATTGTACACCTGCAGGGCATGCGGGTTCACATGCACGACAGCCTAGACATAAGTCGAATGATCGCTCTATCGATGAATCCCATTCAATAAATCCATCACGTACTGCACGCATTAAGGCAATACGTCCACGAGGGGATTGTGTTTCATCTTGTCCCATATGTAAATAAGTCGGACAACTTGGCAAGCAAAAGCCACAACGCATGCAATCGAGTAATAAATCATCGGATACATGGTGTTCAAAAGACTGCTGCATCAACCCAGTTTTAGACATGGAGCATCACCCTTTTCTTCGTCTCCTTGGCGAATATTTTACCGGGATTTATAATATTATTTGGGTCAAATACGGCTTTAATGCCCTTCATAAGCTGAATCCCTGACTCGCCAACTTTCCATTCCAAATATGGCGCTTTCATCTCACCAATTCCATGTTCACCTGTAATCGTGCCACCGAGATCAAGTGCAGCTTCGAAAATTTCAGCAAATGCTTGTTCAACACGTTCCATTTCTTCATGATCCCGTACATCCGTTAAACAAGTCGGATGCAAATTCCCATCACCTGCATGACCAAATGTTGCGATATTCACATTGTTGCGCTCAGCAATTTTATTAATGCGACGTACCATTTCAGCAAGCGCTGAACGTGGAACTGTCGCGTCTTCTAATATTGTCGTTGGACGTAACTTCGATAGAGCCGATAATGCAACGCGTCTTGCCGTTTTAATTTTTTCAGCTTCTATTTCATCCTTTGCTAACTGTGTAATGAATGCGCCATTTTCTTTGGCAATCCGTGTCATTTCATTAATATCTTTCATAACAATTGTTTCGTCGCCATCTTGTTCAAATACGAGCATCGCCTCCACATCTGTTGGCAAGCCGATTTTCATAAATTGTTCTACCGCGACAATTGTTTTTTGATCTAAAAACTCGAGTGTCACGGGTATTATTTTGCTCGCTATAATTTGTGAAACGGTTCTAGCTGCGTCCTCTAATGAATGGAAATACGCAACACTCGTCATTTTTTTTGTTGGCAACGGAATCAACTTCAACGTTATTTCTGTAATAATGCCTAGCGTTCCTTCTGCACCTACAAGTAAAGATGTTAAATCATAGCCTGCTACATCTTTTGCGAGCTTCCCACCTGTTTTTAATAGCTGACCGTTCGCTAAAACGACTTGCAAGCCTTTTACATAATCCTTTGTCACACCATACTTCAAGCCACGTAAACCTCCAGAATTTTCACTCACGTTTCCACCAATCGTAGAGATTTTCATGGAGCTTGGATCAGGTGGATAAAATAATCCATGCGACTCAACAAATTTACAAAGGTCTTCTGAAATCATTCCTGGTTGCACTGTAATCGTTAAGTTCTCTTGATCAAATTCGATTACTCGATTCATACGATTAAATAACAACACAGCCCCTCCCGCATATGGTACTGTACCCGCTGCTAAATTTGTCCCTGAGCCACGAGGGATAATTGGGATATTAAATGTATTACAAACATGGAGTATTTCGATAATTTGTTGGGCACTTTCTGGCGATAGTACAACCTCTGGCATACGCTGAAAATTCGCAGTCGCATCATATGAGTATGCAAGTAGTTGTGCTGTAGAATTTTTCACATGTTCTTTCCCTAAAATATTTTGAAATTGCTGTAGCGCTCGTTCATTCACATCATTCACCCCGTCTTTTTATATCTACCTCCTATTTTATTGTTCTGAATATTCTAATTATATAGCCTAAGAGATTAAATATGTAAGGAATATGTATTATTTTTTGTACTATTAGAACAAAAATCTTTATGAAATCGAACTAATACACGTTTATTTTTGTCTTTAGGAGCATTCCAAATTAGAATTCACCCAAAAATACAATTACTACATATATAAGTTAAACATAAGATCCTATCCTTATTATTTAAGTGTTCCAATAAAATTTCTAATAAAGTATTTGCTAGTTTAGGCTGGCTAAGCACATGAGGCGCACAGACAATGTTTGCACAAATCTATACGACTCATCTGTGTGCGCATGTAGCAAGGCCAGCCTTGTATAAAGTTTTTCGTTCTAAAAGATCTTACTCAATCGAGTGCGTCGCTGCCGTGGGAGGCGACGTATCTCAGTCAGATTTTCATTCTAATGGGATGTTAGTTTCATAAGTTCAACATATATAGCTATGTTTTTTGTGGCATGACTTCTAGCATCTACTCCAACCTGTATATGTTTTGTATAGGTCAATAGTCTATAGTAGAAAGTACTAGATTTCTCAACGACTTAAAATAGATGTTAACTACTAAAGATGGAGGGGCAAAAAATGCAAACAACAAAGAATCAAACTCCAACAACAAATACGGATGCTTATCTTAGTGGAATGATAATGAGCTTATTTTATGGGTAGACATGATAATAGCCTTCAATCATAGAAATTCAGTGGAAGTGATACCAAAAATCAGTCATCACAATATACGTCATCAGCCAGTGAAACATATTTCAGTAATACCACAAGCATGACTGTAGCTAGTCGCGCTTGATCCAAGTTATTTTCTCCAACTTCAAATGAAAAGCTCCTCACAGCCGTAGCCATGAAGAGCCTTTCATCAATGTAAAATTCCCGGTATTTCCTTAAATTCCGCCTTTAACTTTTCCAAATGGCGTACAGTTGGTGTTAAATTGGCAAAGAAATATGCTTCCCGTAATTTGCGTGAGGCAACACTTCCTGCCACATAACCCGCTGCCCCATTATGCATCATATTCGCTTGAACTGCCGCTAATGTAGTTTGCACAGTTTGTAAACGGATATTAACAACTTCTTCTAAATTCAAATGCCGCGCCGCTTGCTCAAGTTCTGCATTTAGGCGATCATACTGCGCAAATAACTCCCTTGCCTGCACTTGTAAATAACCATTACAACCGTTCTGCTTAGCCTTCACTTTTTCAATACCTTCACCTGCCGCCGCAATAACGCCAAGACCAAGTGGAATTTGATAATAAATAAACGAAGGACGAATTTCATCACAAAAAGCGCGCGCATCCTCTGCAATCACTTGATTCGTGGGAATAAATACTTGATTGAATTTACACGTATACGTCGCACTGCCATTCACACCGATAAAACCTACTTTTTCTTTCAGCTCTAATCCAGGTGTATCGGTTGAAACGAGCACCATAACATCTCGTTCTCCTAATGCCGCAATGGCACCGAAATAATGACGATTTCCTAAATTCGAAACAGCCGGTAAAACCCCGTTAATAATATAGCCCTCTGCTGTTTGTTGTGCTGTTAAAAACAATTCTTCAAGTCCTGAATAATGCTTCATTGGATTTGATAAACCAGTGGCACCAAGCAGTTCACCTTGCTCCAACTTTGGTAAAATCGTTGCCTGCAAATGCTCATTTTTACTCGTGCGTAAGTATGTTAATGCAGCTAAATGGCACCAAATACAAAACGCTGTTGTCATGCAAACTTTAGCCGTTTCACGCACAACGGCTACACCATCTTGTAAAATCGTCGCCTGCTCTTTCCCAGCAGAATTGAAAAAACCTGCTTCACTTAGCGCGATTATATAACCTTCTGCATAATACGCCTGCTCATCTACTTTTTTGACGACGGGCTTTAATATTTCCCCAATAATCTGTTGTAGTTGATTTGTATTGATAGCCATAGTCGCCGCACCCTCCCTATTAATCCGCTAATTCAGTTAATGAAGTAATCGGTGTTGATACAGCTTCACGTGCACGCTTTACCGCTGCTTCGTCTGGTGCATCATAGAAACATAAGCATTTCGTCATATCTTCACATACATACGTGCGTGAGAATTTTACATCGGGTACTTCTTCATATTTCACAGAGTTTTTCTTTTTGCGCTCTAAATATTTTTCCATTGTGATTTCTGCTGGAATTTCCCACTCTACTAAATAGTTTACTTGCTCACCGCCAGCCTTTACTTCTGCTAATTCTTTCCCAATTAAACGTACTTCTTTCACTAAATCGATGCTTATATTTTGTAAAACAATTGCCTTTATTGCTGTTGCTCCATCTGCCGCTTCAATGATGAAATAGCCTCGTGAAAAGTCTTTCGCTACTTGCACTTCAACGACTACAACACCTTCTGTTGCGTGAATTTCCTCCACCAATGCTGAAAATGCCTCTTTTGATGAAACCTCGTTAATTGTTGATTCGACTAAAAATAAACTCATTTGTATTTCCTCCTTATTTTTTATTGGGTGCCGCCCCAAATACGATTCACCCATGTTTCGAAATAATGAATCCCTTTATCTAAAATTAAACCAAGCACTCCAATGATTACGATGCATGCCATGACAAGATCTAAGCTGAGGGAATTGCGGGCATCGACAATTAAAAAACCAAGTCCTGACTGTGCTCCTACCATTTCACCGGCTACTAAGAAAATCCAAGCTGATCCGAGTGCCATATGTAAACCATTAGCAATCATCGGAAACGAAGCCGGCAATACAATTTTCCATAACGTCTCTACTTGGCTCATTTCAAAATTTGCCGCAATGCGCAAATACGTTTGATCAACCTTTTTCACCGCTGAAACTGTTGATAATAACACTGGGAAAAATGCCGCGATGAAAATAATCACAATTGCCGGCATATTGCCAATCCCAAACCATAAGACGATAAATGGTGACCAAGCAATCGGTGATACCGGTCTTAATACTTGAACGACCGGGTCTAGTACTTGCCACACAACAGGTAAGCGACCTAAAACTAACCCGAGCAGCACCGCTACGAAAACTGCTGTTACATAACCTGTAAAGAAACGAAATAAACTAATTTGTATATGTGTAAATATGGAACCATCTACTATGATGGACACTAAAGCTGCTCCCACTTTTAATGGCGGAGGGAAAAGTGCCGCCTGATGTCCACCAATAACGGCTACCATTTGCCATACCGCAATGAGCAATACAAAGCCCATCACAATGAGTGGAAATTTTTTCGTTTTGGTCATAATTCCCCTCCGTCCCATGCTACTTTACAAAGCTAGCATCGATAAATTCCTCATATGTTGGTGGATTTTCTGATAACCCCATTGTCGTTAATGCATCACGTAAAATCGTATAGCTCTCTTCTTCTATTTTTAAGTGATCGTATGATATCCATTCAAGTGACAAATCTAAAACCTCTTTATCTACTGTTAAATAATTGCCGACTACTTCATGTGTATGATCATCTTTTTGCTGCGCTAACTCACCACCAGCTACGTAATCATCCATAAAACTTTGTACAAGCTCTTTGTTTTTTTCGATAAATTGACCGCGTAGTACTAAACCGCAATCAATGGAATCTTGCCAAATTTCATCGGATTGATAAAGCACCGTCCCATTTTCAAGGGCAACGGACATCGCACCAAATGGCTCCGCTACAACATAGCCAGCAATTCTTCCTTCCGCAAGCGCGGCAGGCATCTCAGCAGGTGGCAACTCAATAACATCCACCTCATCATAATTAATGCTGTGTTTTTGCAGCATTTCATACAATAAAATATTATGTGTAGAGAAGCGGCTTGGAATGGCAAATGACTTGCCTTTTAAATCTTCTACTGAGGATATATCCTTGCCACCAATGAGCACATTACCATCGCGATGTCCTAGAGCAACTGCTTTTAAATCAATGCCCTTTTCTTTTACATTCATTGCTAACTGAATAAGTACGGAAGCCCCGTCAATAGCACCTGTATTGAGCGCATCCATTAACTCTGGCCAAGAACCAAATTTCACGAGTTCCAACTGATAATCGTTATATTCAGTAGCGGCTTGCATGTAAAGCGGTACGGCATGTGTAATTGGTAAATAGCCGATTTTGATTGTTGGCTTTGCGCCATCTACGGATTTTTCACCGCCACAAGCAGCTAATAGAAGTACAACTGTTAGCAATACTAGTGCATAAGACTTCTTCATCCCTTGCCCCCTAAATATTAAACTCGATTGCTGCTTTTTCCTGAGTGAACTGGAACTCATTGAAAATTAATTCTCGGTAATGCTGAAAATCTGAGTCTGAACGGTCACGTGGTTTCGCCATTTTCAAAGAAATTTCTTTATGAATCTCACCCGGATTCGGTTTCATAATAAAGATACGATCAGATAAATAAAGGGCCTCATCTATATCATGTGTCACTAAAATAATGGTCATTTTTTCGCGTTGCTGAATTTGCATCAGTTCATCTTGCAAATAATAACGTGTAAATGTATCTAGCGCGCCAAATGGTTCATCCATTAAAATGACTTCTGGCTGAATCGCAAGTGCCCTCGCAATGGCGACCCGTTGCTGCATTCCACCAGACAATTCGCTCGGCAAAGACGCGGCACGATCTGCGAGGCCCACCATTTCTAAATAATGTGCAACCCTGCTCTTCACCTCTTGTTTAGAAAGCCCTGCACCCTCTAATCCTAATTCCACATTTTTGCGAACAGACCGCCATGGTAACAGGCCGTAGTTTTGCATGAGCATGACACAGCGCTTACTTGGCTTCGTAATCGGTTGCCCGTCAAGCAGCACTCGCCCTTCATTCATTCGTTCAAAGCCACCGATACAATTCAGTAACGTACTTTTTCCGCAGCCACTTTTCCCAAGAATCGAGATGACCTCGCGTTTTGCAATATTAAAAGACACATTATTTAAAACAAGCGGGCCGTGCTCACCGTATGTTTTTGATACATGGTCAATAGATACGAGCGATGTCACCAAAATTAATCACCTCTTTTAAAACCAATTATTCAACTAGGTTTTGTATTATATGAGTTATATTAATCTATCCGTTCCAAATAAACAACCTTATTTACCAAAATAATTTATTTTTTCTGATAATAAAAATCACGTTAGACTGATTTATTGCAGCAAGTGATTTTCATAAAAAAGGGCAAAAATCCTTATACATCAAGGATTTTTGCCTTTGGATTGATTTCCATTTTAATTCAAACTGATTTTATCTATTCACTAATATCAGCTTACAATTTCACTTTTTTCAAAAAATAGAACTATATCATTTTCTTCATGTGCCCCGTCTATTTCCTCGTTTATATAATAGGCATCCAATTTTCCAAGTTCCATATCGTATGTCTTGATGATTGTTAACTCTTCTGATTGCGCTGTGACAATTGGAAAAATTCCCTTTCAAACGCTTCACCATTTGATATGACATTAAATTATAAGCATTACCATAAATTTATAAAACTACACAACTTAACCACTTTTATTAAATGGAATAGTCATATGGCAATATCAGGGGGTCTTGGTCCACGGATAAGTAAAGTGAAATTGCCTTTTGCGCATGATGGATCTTTAATTGTTTGTGATCTGGTGCTGGTTACTAACTTGATTCAGCCTGGGTTTGAACCCCCCAGTAGAATTGTACTTTTTGGCATTCATCCCCCACTTATAAAAGCGGAGGAATTCTGTACCTGTCACTTCGCTTTCGGTACAAATACATTTGCTGAATCAAGTTAAAGAAATAAGGCACTTTCCATTCGCTAATGAATAGAAAGTGCCTTATTTTTGTCTAAAAAACTAAATTGTCATAAATAACATTGGTTTTTCAGTGCCTTTGCTTTTGTTCTTATTTAATTGATTTTAGTGAATATTTTCCAAAGCCGCTCGTGCCTTCACCCAAATATTTAATAGCTGTATTTTCTCCTAAAACATCCACTGCTTTTTTTGAACTTTCGAAAACAACTTCCACTGATTCTAGAATCGGTGAGAATTTCCAGTTGCCATCAGCTGACGGGTCAATTGTTTTTTCAGCTAAAATATAATCAATAATGACTTGACGGTTTTCATCTGTATAATTTTCAATAGCCGTTGCATTACGCACACCTGGTAAAGTTCCACTTGCACGGTAATTGTTTGTCGCTACAACAAATTCTTGCTTTAAATCAATTGGCTTACCATCATATTGTAAGTTTACAATACGAGATGCTCCTTCGTTTAAAACATTACCTGATGCGTCATATTTCGCTGGTTGTGTTACATCAATTTCATACGTAACGCCATCAATTACATCATAGTTGTATGAACGGAAATCGTTGTTAATTAATTGCTGCTCGCCTGCTTTGTTTACATCAATATGATGGAATTGGCCTGCTGACATTTCTAACCACTCTTTTACATCTGCACCCGTAAGTTTTAACATCGATACTGTATTATCGTATAAATACAAGTCAGCTACATTTTTAATTGCTAACTCACCTTTTGGAATAAATGTATAATATTCTGGATCGCTTCGAGTTCCTGCTTTAAATGGTGCACCTGCAGATAATACAGGTAAGCCTTCATATGAAGTACCTTTTACTTTAGCTTTTACATAATCCATTTGTGCATTCGTAACAATTTGAATTGACGGATCATCTTGTACTTGTGAAAAGTAACTATGAATTACTGCTTCAGTCGTCCCAACAGCTTGACGCACATAGTCAATTGTTCCAGCATGTGCATCCTTTACGCTATTCACGACAGCTTCATTCACTTTTGAACTATCTTTATCAATTTCACGCACCGCACCTGTACCCTCTGTTACGTCCCATGAATCGCCTTTTTTCTCTAGTTGTAAATCAATTACACCTAAATGGCTACCAAATTTACCTGCCATAACAACCGGTACATCGTTCATAGTACCTTTTTCTAACACCACATTCGGTAAAGAAGTATCTACTTTGTTCGGGAATACGTCATGTGCATGTCCCGTAACAATCGCATCAACATCTGGAATTGTTGAAAGTAGGTACGTTATATCTTCCTCACCAACTTCATGCTTAGCATCACCTAAGCCAGAATGCGATAAGACAACAACGACATCCGCGCCAGCTTCTTTTATTTGTGGCACTACTGCTTTTACAGCCTCAACAGAATCATCTACTGTGACTTTTCCTTCAAGTAAAGTTTTATCCCATTTTAAAATTTGTGGTGGGACAATACCTGTTACACCAACTTTAATCGTCGTTGACTGGCCGTTTGAATCCACCATTTCCTTCTCAATAATCGCATAAGGCTTGTACATTAATTCTTTCGTAGTTGCATTACGCACATTGGCATTGAGATACGGGAAAGGTGCATCGTCCGTTACTTCATCTAAGTATTCCAAACCATAGTTAAACTCATGGTTACCGAATGTAGCAGCATCATAATCTAATGCAATCATCGCAGCGATTGATGGATGAATTTCGCCATCTTTTAACTTTTGAACAGATTGTATATAAGAACCAAGTGGTGTTCCTTGAATCGAATCTCCATTATCGAATAATAGCGTATTCGGATTTTCTTTACGTGCTTCATCAATTAGTACTGCTGTTTTAGCAAGACCTAAATTGTTCGCCTCTGCATCTTTATAGTAATCATAATTCACAATATTAGTATGAATATCTGTCGTTCCCAAAATTCGTAATGCTACAGTCGTATTTGCCTCTACTGGACTATAATCCTTTAAAAAGTTTGCTAAAATTTGTTGTGCTTGCGCTTTTGTCATAAAGTTATTCGGGCGAACCGTACCATCCTCATAGCCAGAAAGTAAACCAAGACCTACTGCTTTAGCCACTTCTTCCCGATTGCTCTCTGCGATTTTGTCGCCATCTTTAAATTGATCTACTAAACTTGATGGATATGTTTCACTACTTTGAATCCCGCGTGCTGCAATAATAGAGGCATGTGTACGCGTTAATTTATCATTCGGGGCAAACTGTGTTGCTGTTTTCCCCTTGATTAGTTTTAATTCAACTGCCTTCTCAATATACGGCTTTAATGAATCCGGTACATCTTGGAACTTTACTGTTTCTCCACTACCAAGTGGCACGTCAAGCGCATCAATCACGACTTTCACAAATTCACCTCGCGTGATTTCTTCGTTCCCTGATGCATTTGCTGATTCCGCTATAACTCCACCTGCTAAAAGTGAAAATGTCAGTGCTGAAGCCGATAATTTTTTCCACATAAATAAACTCCCCCTATATTAGTAAATATGTCAATACAACAATACCATATATTCCTAAAAACGTTCACTTAACCCTACTCAGAGTTTTTTCTAGCCAATCGAGTAGAAGGCTAATTGTTCGTGTACACGGTACAGGTTACTTCTAGTACTTACGACTTGTTTTTAATGCCGGTACTAAAAGTTCCACCATTTCAGATCTAGTTAATTTATCCTTAGGGCGGAATTTCCCATCCTCTTCAATAATTCTTTGCTCTACTAAAAATTGCACCGAATCCCTAGCATAATCACTCACTTCATAAATATCTTTAACTCTTAATTTATTATAAAAGTTAATGTCACCTCCAATATTAGCTAAAGCTCGCGTAATAACTGAGGCCGCTTGTTCACGAGTTATTTCATCTTCTCCTCCAAAGTTACCAGTAGAGTATCCAGTAATGATTGCTCGATCCGTTAAGAATTGCACTTCTTGGTGGTACCATTTTCCGCGAAGATCCTCCATAGTATAATAATCAACAGGTTCAAAACTTCCAATCTCTAGGGCGCGCGCAATTATAGCAGAGAATTCCCCCCGTGTAATCGTTTTATCTGGAGAGTATTTATCTGCAGCAGTTCCCCCAACTAATGCATAGTTATACGCTTCAGTTAGTTCATCGTAATATCCGCTCGTTTTGGCTACATCTACAAAAGGTACTTCGATTTTAGTAGTAATCATAATATTATCTAAATACTCTGAAGTAATAACGATAGACTCTTGATTATTGTAGTGCATAACTGTCGCTGGTTTTCCATTCACTGTACGGATAGCACGCGCCTTTGAAAAATCAACACTATGTCCATTCTGCACATCACCGACTCTTACCTTGTCTGCATCTAAACCAAAGTCCGCGAAAATCCCTTCTTTATTAATTTCTATACTCTCAATCTGTCGTTCCTTAGGATTGTTTACGCTAAGTTCTAGATTTGTGAAATCCTTCATCGTTACGCTCGCTGTCACATCAATTCCATTTGCATATACTATATCTCCAGGTACTACTGCCACCGTTGCTAATACCGCTACTGGAACTGCTGCTTGTAGAAATTTCTTGTTAATCATTTTCTTTCCCCCCTACGTATTTATTGTTTTTAAAAATCCCTCAAACTTTCTTTTTTAACCAAAAAAAGCCTTATGCAAAATTCCTTCCACATAAGACTTCCCCTCACTCAACATATTTACATAAATTGTATCATATTGTCAGAATTGCTTATACATATTCTTCAATCGGGATAAGTAAGAATACTTGGTTTCCGGTGTTTGGCTCATATTTTTCCACAAATTGAAACCTTTATTTAACTGAATTCTCCACAACTACTTTTGATGATACAAGATTAACCGTATTGGCAATTGTATCACCTACAGGGCAGTGTGCTTCAATATATTCTTTGTATGCCTCAATTTTTTCTTCTGAAGCTGTTGTTTCGATATGGAATGTATATCTGATGGATTCAAATCCAGGTCGTACATCCGATTTACCAAGGAATCCATCTGTATCAATATCGCCTTCTACTTCAACCCAAAAATCTTGCAAATCGATTTCAAACTTTTTCGCATATATTCTAGCTACGATGGATTGGCAAGCTCCTAAAGCAGATAGAAGAAGCTCAACTGGATTCATCCCTTTATCTGTACCACCTAAATTTGCAGGTTCATCAATAATGATTTTATGACCTCTAGCTTCTGCTTCAACTAATACATTTTCTTTTAAAGTAGTTTTTGCCTTTACTGTTAATGTAGACATTAAAAATCTCTCCCTTTTCTTATCCGATTTCTCTAATTAACAAACATCAATACCTAGTAATTATATATGTTTTATAAAATTCATAATAACACAATTCTATGAAAATTCAATTATTTATTTTAATCTTTAATAACTAATGAAAATCCGATTTACCAAAAAACATATATTCGATAGTCATACAAATTTGTCGTAGGAGTTGAGACAATTATAAGAAAGGGAGATTTGCATAAGTACAAACGGTATTTTTGGGGGCTACATTAAAAGAAACAGCACTTTCAATTATTGAGAAGCAAGCTAAATGAATTATTAACTCACCGCCTGAAGTAAGAATAACTACTGTTGAAGAAACACCTTAAATGACCAATCAATTACACCTTGGCGTAATTGCGTCCAGATTTTTTCGAGCTCACTCACTAGGGATGTTAGCCTAAGTTCGTCGCGTCCATGCGACAACGGCTAACTAACCTGTATCACGCAGGCCTCTTTAAAAATCTGTGATATCCGCCGGGGCTTGGGTCAACACGATGTCGATCACAAAGACGTTGTCACAGGACGTGACGGGCTTAGCCTTTGTTCCCCAATTCAGCCGGGGTTTGAACCCCCACCGCAAATAGAATTGCCTTTTTGGCATTCATCCCGCACTTATAGAAGTAGCAGACTTCTGTAACTACCACTTTTCTTTAGGTACGAATACATTTGCTGAATTAAGTTAAAAGCCCCTCAAACTTTCCTTTCTCTTCAAACCAAAAGAAGCCCTATGCAAAATTCTCTCACATTGGACTTCCCCTCATTCAATATTTTTATAAATTGTATTGTAGGAATTTCCCATACATAAAACAGCAAGTTATTTATTGAACGATATTTCTTAATGCTGCTATCCCTTCGAAAGTTAAACCCGTAACATCCATCATCCCTTCATTGTTCTTTTCTTTAGCAATTATATTTGGGAATACTTTTTTAGCACTTCCTCCTCGCCAACCTCACCAATCAAAAATTCGGTAGTAATACTTAAACATTTGTTATGGGAAATCCTCTGCATCATCGGTTTGAACTTCCCCGTATGCACCAGCACCCACCGCTCTTCCCCGTTTTTCAATTGCTCTTTAGCAATTTGATCGGCCATTTTGCTCCCTTTTCTTTCCTCAATAATCTCTTTGAAGAGCTCCTGTTGCAAAAACGATGGGTTTCTAAAAATCGACTTCTGCATGAAATTCTGGTAAAAAGAACAACAAAAAATCTTCAAACAGCTCCGCAATTACCTTCTTCCACAAATCGTCATGGGTCAATTGTGACTTCGAGTAATTAGCTGGCTTTTCTAATATTTGCGATGCTATCAATCAATAGCTCCCTTTCGTTTTTTATGAGCTTAGCCAATTTTATAAAAAAATGAATGTACGACCTAAATTAGAAAAACATTTAACACCGCTGAAATTGAGTTCCAAAATGGCATTTTCATGGTGATAACTATGCGAAAAAACTTTTTACTATTTTTCTACCCTACCAAAAAGCCCCATGCAAGATTTTATCTCACATAGGACTTCTTCCTTTATAAACTTGTATATTGCATCTTTATAAGTTGTAGTGAATTGTGGGTACACCCGGTACAGGTTATTGAAACGGTATATTAAAGTCATTGCTGATCTGACGATATTTCAGCCCACTACTCTCATCATTTGCCCATACAATGTTCCCGTATTTATCAATTGTAAAGATAAAGAAGTTATTTCCTTTTGTAAATACTGGTGTATACGCCCCAACTGCAGGTGGGGCCGTTAAGTTAAGTGTAGCTTGTTTATCGGCTACGCTATTAGCTGAAAGCTGTCCTGATCCATATGCAAAAATATCATTGTTCGGTGTATCCGGATTATTTACCAAGTCCATCACAAGTTGTGGGTCAACTGATGTTTTTGAACTATTTGTAACTGCATAGTAATATGTTTGATTTAATGATAAATCGATATCAAGATACATCATTGCACGCATTGTTGTTGAAGCAGGTACTGCAGGTGTACCAGCATTTATGCCTGTAAGAACGGCATCTTCAATCTTACTCTTAACATCGCCTGGCCACTCATACTTCCCAATCTTATCTAAAACAAATCCATTTTGATCTATATAGTCATATGCAATTAACTTATCTGGCTGTCCTGGATTTTCTTGTGGTGCTTTCATCGTCACAGTAAATGTTTGATTCGCAACAGTTGTACTATTTGGCTTAATAACTAATGTCGATTTGTCAGTAGTTTTTGTACCAACTGTATAACTTACAAAACTATAGTTACCCGTAATTAAATTTCCATCTTCATCGGCAATATCTAATATAGTCGACCAATTTGTAGCATCTACAATAGAGTGATTAGTATCTTTTTCACGCATAATTGCTTCATTATAAGTAATCGTAAATGTCGGATTTGTTGCATCTAAGTTTCTATAAACAATTTGATCATTATCAATAAACGGCTTCGTCCCATCCGTATAGAATGTTGCTTTCATCATTCCGCCAATTGGTTCATTAATATCCGTAGAGGTCGAATTGCTACGTTGTCTTACTGTAAAGTTACCATACGTATCCTCTGCTGCAATGTAAATACCGTATTCTTCATGTGCATCTAACTCAGAAATATCAAAATCAATTTCGCCAAATTTATCTGAGCTTGCTTCTTTTAATGTACCATTAATGCTCATAAAGCTTGCTTTACGCTCTGCATCTGATAAGTCCGAACCCAACGTACCATCAATGTCTTTCAGCGTGCCATCTGTATTAAAGTAGTCTGCATTAAGCACTCGATTACCTGCTGCATCTAAAATATACTTTTTCACAGGAATAGCATAGAATTTCGCTTTCTCATCGACATTTAATTTTACTTTTACTGCTGTATCATTATCTTTAATCGATTCTACTCTAATATTTGATACTAACGGTGGCTTTGAATCGCTAATTAATGACTTGCTCTCAATTATCGACAATTGGCCTGAACGGTCTTTTAATACCATATAAATCGAATAACTTGTAAATGGATCAAGATTTTTAGGCTTTTCTACATCGAATTTGAATGTGCCAAGCTCAGCTGGTTTATCTCCTTCTTTATATAAATAATCTTCATTACCAACTGGTCCGAATTTACCTGTCACGATTGATGGATCCAACGAGAACTCATCAACGAAATCGCGGCTTTTAATATCTTTACCTGTGAAATCATAATTGTCTGGTAAAATCATGTAGTAGTACGTTCCTGCTTTTTTCGTCGTTACTTCTACTTCATATTTAGTTGGCCCAGTAATTACATTATCAATCTTAATTTCTGGTATATCTGTATCTTCATGACGATATTCTGCATAGTTACGTGGTACTTGTTGTACTGGCACTGTATCAATATTTTCAAACGGATTTTCTGCTAAGTCCGTTACACCTGGTAAAATTGTTGCACGAATCGTATCACCTTTTACTAAAGCTGTAAGCGAAGGAATCGTTAAGCGAATTTTCGTTCCGTTTTCTGCATATTCCACTTTAGATGGCTTTATTTCTTTTTGTCCAGTTACGTTAACAATACCTGTACCTGATAAAATATAATTATTTACATCTTCAGCTGATTTTTTATCTAGCTTTTCACTTACCGTTAGTTCGAAAATACCGTTCTCTCTATCGACAAGTTTCAAACCTGTATCATTTACATAAGGATGATCTGTATCCGGTCCTTCTGTCTTAATCTCAATATCCGACACCGTACGCATCTTATTACCCGATGAATCGACCATCACCGCGAATATTTCGTAAGTTGTATTCGGCTGAATATCATTTAAGTTTGGCTTTGCGCCGTAGTTATGCTCCGTTATAACAATGTCGCCAGGCTCTGTTGCTTTTCCTGTGCCGGTATGTCTGCTAATAATGTCATCCACCGTTGGAGCAGCATCTGATGTTTTTGGTCGAATATAGTAATAGTACGTACCTGCCTCAGTTGGTGTGATGACAAACTGAACACGTTTCCCGCCATACATTGGGTCGCCTTTTTTTAATTTTAATGTAGGTGGCTGTCCATCAATCGTTGTGAAGTCCGCAGATTCTTTATTCGAAACGTTATCTGCACCATCAATAACAACGACATAAATTGTGTAGTCCGTTAGTGTTTCTAAGTCATTCACCGTAAAATTAACAGGTGTATCTTGCTTAATCGGGCCATTACCGCTAAATTTACTGCCACCTGTTTTAATTTCATTAATTGAAGGTGGCTTCTCGTCCGTTTTCTTTACAATATAATAGTACGTACCATCTTCATCCGCTGTTAATGAAACGTTCGCAAGTGTTCCTCCTGCTGTTACCGATAATTTTAAAATACTTGGTGCCGTTACATCTGGTACAACCAAATCTTCTTCTGGATCACGCTCTACTGGGTTACCATCCTCATCTTCAATCCAGCCAATATTCTCATCATCATTTTCGTAGTCATCAAAAATATCATTTACCGATTTATTAGGTGGTATAATGGCTTCCCCGATGTAAACATGTTCACCAATATCAATAAAACCACTACCTGTTGTTACATATAAATAGTCATAGTAACTATCTGTATGGAAAAAAACGTTTTTCAGTGTATTTTTATATACATACTGAACATCATTCACACCAAATACCGTTACACTGACATCCGTGTCGATGTACATTGCATTGGCATCTGCATACAGTTCGTATTGTGCGACATCCCGCTGAACAGTTATACGGTCAATCGTATCCTCTGCCGATACAAACGAACGATTTTGAGTAATATATAAATTGCGTACCGTTGAATTTGAAAAGTCTACATATTTCTCAATCTTTGGCATACGTGTTTTATAAGACTGCTTCTTCGGTCGTTTTGATGGTTTTGGCTTTTCCGTTAGCTTTTCGTCTTCATCCGGATTTAAAAAGCCTTCCTCCTCTGGTTCTGTCGGCTTGCCCCAATCAATAAAACCAAAGCCATTTATGCTCGCAATTCGTGCATTTTGCAATGGATTGGTCATATATTTCGCTAATGATTTGCGCGGTGTTTCTGCTACTTCTACGCGCCCTGTTAAATCGATATTTTTTAAGCGCAAGTAACTTCCGTTAATGATCAGTTCTCCACCAAAAGTTGAATAATCTCCATCAAGTGCTAATAAGCTTGTTGATGTCCCGCTTGCATTAAGTGTCAGTTTAGAAACGGCTGTTAGCGTCGTGTTCGTAAAAGAACCTTCGATATGTGCACCACTTAAAATACGCTTGTTGGAAGCATTAAAAACTCCGCGCAAAGATGGAGCAATTGTATACGGTACACCGTTTACATAAACTTTATCCCCTGTAATATCCCCTATCGCGTAGACCGGAGTTCCTTTATCGGCTCTCTCTGCACGCCAAATAAATGTCGCCATTTGACCGCGTGTTACTGTGCTAGATGGCTCAAATGCTACCGGTGTTATTCCTTTTGTAATATTTAAATCAACAAGTGTTTGAATAAAATAGGCATTGGCATTTGTTGCTGGTACATCTTGAAATGTATTTGTCAGCTTCGTAGACACACCGAACCGATAGCCAAGCGATATAGCTTTTGCCATTTGACTACGTGTAATATATTCGTTCGGTTTAAAGCTGTTATCTGGGTAACCGCCAATGATGCCTGCTTCTGCTAAAGCCGCGATATACTTATAGTTTGGGTGTGACGCTTGTACATCCTTAAACTTTGGATTTTTAACTTTTTTCGTATTTATATTAATCGACAATGCAATCATTTTTGCTGCATCTGCACGTGTAATCGCTTCATTTGGTCGGAAGTTTCCTTTTGAATCACCTGTCGCGATATTTCGTTTATATAAATCCATGACTGGCTCATAATAATCTGCATTTGGATTTAAATCACCGAATCCATAGGCATGTGTTGGTTGTGGCATTGCTACAATGACACCGCTCGCTGCTAGTACTGCTGCAACCGATGCTTTTGATAGCTTATGCGTTTTTTTCGAATTCATTTAGAGATTACCTCCCCTTTTTTAAATTATGAAATTATGTAACTCGATAACTTTACCCTTCTTATATCGGTCAAATTTTACTTTTCCTTTATAGAAAATTTGATTTGTTCTTTTGGAATCCCGTTTATCCTATTTCCATATATGCCATTAAATTCAACAATATATAGGTTATCCCGCGCTTTCACTGATCACTATGACCTTTTACTAAATCTCTATTTACAATAAAACAAAAAACAATGCTAAATACCCACAACTAAACGTCCTAATTGTGAAGGGGATTTTTGTAAAAAGTAGACACAAAGACACCGTGTAAATATACTCCTTTATACGCAAAATTTCTCCTTTATTCTCTTTATACATAAACGTAATTTAAACCCATTATTTAACAAGACTTACACATTACCTTATATTGGATATTACATAGAACAAAACGTATAAAGTCAATATTTCTAATGAGTCATGCAAGTAATATGCTCAATCACCATCCGTGAAATTCCCTATAAATCTATTATAAAATACTTGAGGTTAATATACTTTTAATTGAAGGGAAAGGTTACAATTGAAAAGAACAAGTTCAATGATGGGGATCATCATTCCAATATTATTTAGTGCTACATTAATCATCGCGAGTGCAAAAGAATCAGATGAATGGGATTCTTTTTCAGATGTTGCGGTCAATAAAAAATGGACAATTACATTTAATAAATCTATTGCAGCAGATTCTGTTAAGCACAATGTTTATATACAAGATCAAAAGGCAAATAAAATTGCGATTCAATCCACTGTTTCTGATAATAAATTAACCATTACACCAACTTCAAACTTACAGTACGACACAAACTATAAGGTAGTTGTCACAAACAATTTAAATACAACCGCTGGAAAATCAATGAACCAAGGTGTCATTATTCCATTTAAAACGGTCGCAAATAATGATGCGTCTCCTGCTAGTACTGCAGTCAAATCATTCCCTACTGAATACGACTTCACTTGGGACATGCCCACTTCGAACTATAAACAATTTAACTTAGTAGGTACAAAAAATGGACAATCCGTTGCTGGCTATGAAACAACTGAAGGACAATCTGCATTTGATATTCAAGTAGGTAGCTCACGTGATACTGTGATAGCCAAATACGGAGAGCCACTAAAGCAAATTAAAAAAAACTTAACAAACTACACACAAACTTATATTGATAAATATGACAACGAAACAAGTGGCACGTACTTAATAGACAACCATTACGTGACATTTTTTTATGATGCACATAAACAAAATAAAGTGCGTTCGATTACATGGGTGGACGCCCGTTCCGAAATGTCGAAACCTGGATTTTTTGCAACTCCTTCAGACGAATTACGTGAAGGCTTTGAACACTTAATGGTAGAGCTTATCAATCAAGCACGCGTCGCAGAAGGTTTACAGCCACTGACTTACACGCCTGGATTTAATGGTGTCGCGCGTAAGCATAGTGCAAGCATGGCCAATAATAACTTCTTCGGTCACGTAGATTTAGCTGGCGGACGTGGTGGCGATCGTATGAAAAATGGCGGTGTCTCTTATTCTTGGTGGGGCGAAAATTTAGCATACGGTCAATATAGCGCCATTTATGCACATGAGGCATTAATGAATTCCCTCGGGCACCGTGAAAATATTTTACGCAAAGAATTCACGCATATTTTCGTAGGAGTCGAATTTAATAATAAAAACCAGCCCTACTTCACGATGAATTTCTATTCGATTTAACAACCTATACCTACAAAATTGACCGAACGCAATTTTGTAGGCTTTTTTATTCCCTTGTTATTCCTTAAAATATTCACCGATATCCTCATCCAATGTCGCTGTTTCCCACGGATACCAATAGTACGTTTCGCCGTCATATTGTAGCCCATAGCGATGTGCGATTGGTGCGTCACTGTAAAAAACCATTTCAAAAGAAGTTGGATCTTGATCAATCGTTTTTGGCTCAAAGTTTTGGTTTTCTTCACTCTCATTTAGAAAAGCGAGAAACGACTGAATTTCAGTTTGGTCATTCAGCGTGGTTAAAAGTTTGTAATCACCTTGTTCATTCATTTTATGCAATTCAACTTTGTGGACTTCTTCTTGAGGCATTGTAGCAAAACGATAGCTATTCATGCTCCCATCTTCAAAATAAATTTGATAGCCATTTATTTTATAATCCGCCTGAATGGCATACACATCCTCTAGCCCTTTAATCGCATAGATTTCCGTACCCTTTTCATGAAAGGCAGCATCACCATTTTTTGATTTATATGAAGTAGTTGTGATATTTTCATCAAGCTTAAATTGCACAACGGATGTGACATCACCTAAAAAGTCGTCTGAAGCAAGCTCTGTTTCGTAAATTCCATAGTATTGTGTATCATTCAATTTTATAAAATCCACCCAATCAATAATTGTTTGTGTATTTGTAAGTGCACATCCTACTAACACGAAAGGAATACATAGCATAAACAGTCGCCTTTTCAATCCATCCAGCCCCCCTTTTTTTATTAGTCGTCTGTATATATAGAGAAGTTACAAAATTAAAACAATCGGACATTAATTTTCTGACTATTTTTGCAATATTGTTACATAGATATATAATTTCATAAAAACAACTGTTATAATACTGGTTACCACAAAGAAAACCTGTTTTATTACATCTTTCTGTTATTAACCACTAAAAGGGGATGGGAAAATGACAATTTTAAACGGATTAAAAGTTCTTGATTTTTGTTCGCTTTTTTCAGGACCATTTGCAACAATGATGTTTGCTGACTTAGGAGCAGATGTCATTCATATTGAATCAGAACGCCGCGTTGATTTAATGCGGATTATGCCACCATATGATGAGGAGCAGGAATCTTATATTCATCAACACTTAAATCGTTCGAAGCGTTCTCTTTCGCTCAATTTAAAAACACCCGAGGCAATTGCTATTGTAAAAAAATTAATTAATGATTACGACATTGTCATTGAAGGATTCCGTCCAGGTGTGATGAAACGGCTTGGCATTGATTATGAAACGTTGCGAGCCATCAATCCGCGCATTATTTACTGTTCCATTACTGGCTATGGACAAACAGGACCGTTCGCCAATCGTCCAGGTCATGACAATAACTATTTATCGGTTGCGGGAGTGCTCGATCATTCACGTTTGAAAGATAAAAAACCAATTGCTATGGGGATTCAAATTGCCGATATGGCGGGTGGAGCTATGCATGCAGCAGTAGGGGTGCTGGCTGCCGCATTACACCGCGAGAAAACAGGTGAAGGGAAATTTATCGATGTTTCGATGACGGATGCGATGTTTGCGATGAATGCCGTTTACGGAGCTCAATATTTTGGCAGCGGACGTCGACCACAGCCAGAAGAAGAAATTTTAAACGGTGGAACGTTTTATGATTATTACCGCACAAAAGATGGGCGCTATTTTTCAGTCGGAAGCTTGGAGCCACAATTCCGCAAGCTCCTTTGTGAAGCACTCGGGATCCCTGAGCTAATCGATAGTAAATTTAAAGATTCGGCATATACGCAAAAACGCTTTAAAGATGCCGTTTCTGATGCTTTTTGTACGAAAACATTCGATCAGTGGCTAGATATTTTTAACGAGGATTTTCAAGGCTGTGTAGAACCAGTTTTAGCATTCGATGAAGCTTGTGAGCACCCACAAATTCAGGCGCGAGATATGCTCGTGGATGTACCGAAACTAGATGGTACAGTGCAACGCCAAATTGGAACCGTTTTAAAATTTGATGGGATTGAACCAAATTATCAATTTGTCGGAACAAAAATCGGGGCACATACGGAAGAGATTTTAGAACAGTATGGGTACTCCGCTCAACAAATCGAGCAACTTGAAAATAACGGGGTGCTAAAATAAAAAAAGGTGTGTCCAAACAAATATTGTTTTGGCACACCTTCTTTATGTTTTGATTCATCCTACTGAGACGAAAGCAGTATAAACGCCTACTCCTGCCACTAATGATAAGACGATCCCTACACAACTAAACAAAATGTTTTTTAACATTCTCATCACCCCTTCTATCTAAAATTTTAATAGATAGAAGGGGGCATTCGCTGTAAGAAATGTCACATCCAAACTCGTATTTCTTTGACAAGACCCCACATTACATTTTCACGGTCATTCGTTGCTCAATAAACTGTCGTAACTTATTTAAGTGCTGAGGTATGACTAAATACTTTTTATACACGCTTAATAGTTTTTCTAATAAAATATCCTGTTCTTCATGAAATAATATTTTCAGTATATTACATACGTGCATGGAGGTCATTTCTGCAATTTGTATGTAAGGTCCTTTTCGTTCTAAATATTGTTCTTGCCATGTTTTTAACGATTCCCTTATGAGCTGCGTTGATCCATCTACTAGAATCGCAATATCTTGCTGAACATTGGCTTCAATTTTATGTAGTTCCTGCGTTTCATTTGGTGATTGAAGTATTTCAAAAAGCACTGTGCATGTAGCTAATTCGTGATTTCGAAGTAGCTCAATCGCAAATTCAAACTGGTTTTCCTTTACTAAGGTATCAATGAGCACAAAAAATACATGCTCTAAATAGTTCTCTTTATAATTTTTCACTATCGCATGTGGTTGCGGGCTCATACTGTTTAGCACATCCTGATATTCCACGACCAACTCAATTGCATGATTATTTAATCGTTCTCCTTCAATTAAATAAAGCCCGTATGTAACAATCGCTTCATGCTCCTTTTTAAAAATAGCCTCTTGAAAAAGCATGTAGGATAAAAGCGTTTTTTCCTTTTCATTCAGCGCTAAACTCCCACTTGACCAATTCGCTTGCAAAGTATCAATACATTTTCTCAACTTTAAAAAATGGCGTCTTCCACTTGTAAAATGGGTTCTCGCATTTAACAGGTGAAGCTGTTTTAACGCAAGGGAACGAGGATTTACATTATCAATTTGCTGAACTAATTTATGAATAATTGATGCTGTTCGATTCACGGTTACATGATGTTGAAGCTGTTGTTTTAAAATTCCCATCAATTCTAGAGGGCGCTCTATTTTTAGTAAAGGCACTTGCAAAAACAATGAATAAATCTTCTTTGCCGAAACATACTCCCAAAATAGAGCTTGCTGCGAATAAATAGGTTGCACAAGAAATTGATCATTCACTTTGTACACATAAATAACATCGAGCCCATTTTTTAATTTTGACGCCTCAATCGGTTTTGAAAAGAGCTGTTCGACAAATTGTTCAAAGCGTATTTCTCCGTGAATTTGTAAAAAGTTAAATAATTGCTGGCTATTTTTTGGGTTATCAAAAAATTGTTGCACCCGCTCATGTACCACTTCAACATTGAAATGTGCTTCCTGAAAAGTAGCATCAAAAAACAACGTTGCTTTTCCCCAATAATTTTTGATCAATTGAAAACAAAATTGCTCTGCTTGTTCTGGATCAACCAAAAATTGCGCACTCGGCAATGTGATGCCCCAACTACTTTGATCTATTTGGTCAGATGAGAATTGCTCTAGACATGTTCGTTCTAAGCTTTCCCCTGTTTGTCCGTTGGTTACTTGAAGTAGCTGCTCATCAAATGATAGCAACAAACAAATCCCTCCTCTTTGCTTTTCCTAATACCTCTATATTAGAAATACACCCATAAAGAACAAACTAATTTGGATGACTAAATTAGTTTGTTCTCGTTCCGCAAAAAAGCACACCTTCCTTCTATCGGCGTTGTAAATCTTGCCTGCCATTTGCAACAGTGGCATTCATACATAAGCCTTTATAGAATTCGATATGCTTTTGCACATATTTAATTATCTCTCAATTGAGTCACGATGATTTTCGTTGGGTTTGCTTGGACCGGCTTCCCGTGCGTTGCCTTTTCGTAAAATACGAATAATAGCTTCCCCGCTAACCTTTCTGAACTAACTTGCTTCCCTGTTAAATCCACAATTTGCGTCTTGCTCCCTACATGAACTTTTAACTTGAGCTGCTCGCTAAATAATCGGTCATCAAATATCCCAACAGCCACTTCACCCTTTTTCCCATACTGTTCAAAAATAAGTAATAGCGGTACGACATGTGGTGGCTGAATCATCGGCAACGGGGTAAGTGAATCAACATAAACCGTAATTTTCCCCTTAACTGGAATCGCTGATACGCCCAAACGTTGCCCATCCTTTGTCATGAGTGGCGTTTCTGGTGTTACTTGAAAAACAATCGACTTTTTATCATCCCGTTCACTTATCGTTTCAATAATCCCAAGCCCTGATTGCACGCTAATTGAGATGACTGATGCCTCAATTTTTTTGACTAGTGGTTTCATAATATCATCTCCTACAGTTCTTTTTTTTCTTATTCCCGAAAAGTAGGCTAGAAAAACCTTCTAGCAATCATATTGTCGCTTGACCGGTTTGAAAATACGGGCTTTTTTAAGATGTGCCTTCGGAATATGCATAGTCGCTGTTACGACACCTGGATTGCGACCAATTTCAATGGACCCAGTAATTGTTGCACGATTTTTTATTTCATTTATAGAGAGATTAAATAACTTTGCCGCTCGCTCCAATGCGTTATCTGTTGCATGATTTAAATTAGCACCCGTCCCAACAATTGATAATGGGTAGCAATCTTCTATTTGCTTCACACCATATTCTTCTGCTAAATCACGCGCAATACGTTTTTCTTCCTTCGTAAACGGTTTTGCTGTGTAAGGTAAATCCTCTTCGTTTGGTAGTAAAATCGGTCCTTCTAATGCTACCTTCTTCAGAACATTCACTTGAAGTTGGACGATGCCCGAAACATCGGTTGTGTGCCCTGCAATCTCTCCATCACCTTGCATCGCATGCATATCTCCCACATATACACCACCACCAGCAACCTTTACAGGACAAATGAGGACCGCGCCTTCACGTACTCGGCTAATATCCAAATGACCATCCGTACGGTGAATGTTTAACTCATCCTCGGTCATCGTAAATTCATGTGGTGCCCCGATTAAAAACGTACCAAAATCACCAGCATTATGGGAATCTGGCATCGCTTTTGATGGTGTAGTCCCTAGTTGACCTACGAACGGACGCATTCTCGCCATCATTCCAATTAAATCACTTGGACCAAATCCTGCAATTGGATGTTGTATCGACTTTTCAGGCGTACGCATAAATTTTTTAGCATCTAATGCAATGCGGCGAGCAGCCTCTTTACCTACCGTTAAACCAATTTCACTACCTGGATGGAATGCCATTGTGTAACCATTCGTTAGTTTAAAAGGTGTTGTATCTGTATCGCATGTAGCGCAACGAACAGACTCTTGCCCAATTCCTTGCATCACTGTTTTTGGATGCAATTTTCCACAGCCTGGACACTTCACTTTCACAAATGGATCCCCAATAAAACGATCTGCCTGTGCTTCATCAGTTCCTGACGATGTAGCAAGTGACGTCACTTGGATTGATTTAATTTGAATAACTAGCGCATCCCCGACTTCCGCACCTTCTACATAAACAGGCTTTGTCACTTCATGCCCACCACGAATAGCTGGCGTAATCATCGGTCCCCAGCAGCCTGGCGCTGTGTTAGCGATAATCGTACCCCCATCCTTTAATGGACCCAACATTGCAGCATACGGATTTAAAACACCATCTGTAAATTCATTAACAAATAACGTTTCTACGGCTTCGACAGTATACTCCTGCACGTCTTTTTGTTCCATTGTTGACGAATCTGTTTGTTGCTCGATTGTTGAAAATTGCTCATTTGACATATGAAACCCTCTTTTCTGAATCAAGTATGATGTGATAAGGCGATAGAAAATTGCAAAAATTTAAAGTGAGATCAGCTACATCTCCGCGTCATTCATCCAGCATTTTTTACTGAATGAAAATAGCCATCATTCGCTAAATTTAGAAGTAAATATACCTTTTCTTATGTGTATTCCCTAAAAAACCTCGTACTTTCTCCTTCTTTGGGAAAACTTTCTTAATTCTATTATACAATTTTTAAGTTCAGAATATTAGATTGATTTATGACAAATGAAGATTATTTCTACTTATAATTATAAGGAATACTATGAAAGAGGGACTTTTTTAAGAGCAATTAGAAATTTCAAGCGTTAATGAGTGAGCAAATTAACGAAATCAACAGTAAAAAAGGACACTATAAATTACTCATTCTATCAAACCCGGTATTATTGTATGCAGCATTTTAAATAGGAATACCGTTGAAACAAAATTTGTAGAAGTTTTAGGTTGGCGGGGATACTTGAGTTGTATCGCTTTGTTACAGATGTCATCTATTTGTTATCATTCTTTCATATGATGACAAACGAATAAATCCAATTCGTAAAGAAAAGCCTTTCGCAGCAAGGTTTCTCGATAATTTAATCATATTACAAATAATTTACGTTTATATTAAAGCTCCCATTATTGTATTTTTTTGCGTTATAGTACTTTTAAGTTCAAATAAATATTTTTATTTTACCCTTTGATTCCACCTAGTAAAACTGTCTCATTTACTAGTAAGCGTAAACCGAAAATATTTACTTTTATTTGAACCATTTGACTAACGCCTTTTTCATAGATACGCAAAGCCCCGGACATTTTATGTACCGGGGTTTTGTATTGAATTTTAAAAATGGGGTATATCAATACTATATTGAAAAAAAGGAGTAGGATAAACAAATGAAAAGAAATTTACTATTTGCACTGCCATTGAGCCTTTTATTACTTGGGGCGTGTAATAATGACAAAGAGACAAAAGTAACAACTACGGAGCCAGTAAATACGAATACACAGACTGAAGCAAACACGAATACTATCGCTAACGAAGGTGCATTTAACTTTAACAGCTTTTCATTAGATGTCGATTACGGGATTAATGATAGCTTTGAGGTCGATTATGAATTGGAAAGAGATGGAGTAGAAGCTTCGATTGAAGATCGCAATAATAAAGTAATAAAAGGGAATGATGCCTATACAAAGCTAGAGCCCATTTTCAAATCCTTTCAATTCACATCTACCTCAACTGATCAAGAAATCATTTCAGAAGTATTGAAAGCTTTTGACTTAGATGAAAATTATCAAGAAATTGAAGTTGAAATTCATTTTTCTGATGGGGTGAAAAAGGAATTTAAAAGCAAGAAGTAATACTTGGTTTAACTTGATTCAGTGAGGGTTCGAACCCCCGCTGAATCATTTACATATTTTATTTCTTCCCGTATCTCTTTGGTGCCTGCTGTATCGCATCCCATACTCCGTTAAATGGCGGCGCATACGCTAAATCTAAATCCAATAAATCTTCAAATGTCATGGCATTAAATAAAGCTGTAGCAAATACATCGATGCGTTTATCTACTCCGCTTTCACCAATAGCTTGCATACCAAGCAATTGGCGACTTTGCTGCTCGACTAACATGCGGATTTTCATTGGGCTTACGGGTGGATAATAGCTCGCCACATCATTCGCCTCGTAACGGTACACTTCTACCACATGATTAAGATCATCCGCCGCTTCATTCGTTAAGCCTGTCATACCGATTTGTAAATCAAAAAACTTTAAGATGGATGTGCCTACAATGCCTTTAAAGGTTTGCTCAATTCCCGCTATATTTAAGCCTGCTATACGCCCTTGCTTATTAGCAGTCGTACCAAGTGGTAAATAATCATCCTTTTGTTTAACTCGGTGATAATGGGACGCACAATCCCCTGCTGCATAAACATTCGGGATGGATGTTTCCATCTTTTCATTAACAATTAACGCACCATTTGGTAATTTTGCAAAGCCATTCGCAAATTGTGTATTCGGCTTAACACCTGTTGCAACGATGACTAAATCTGTTTCATGGCTCCCTTTATTTGTACGAACTCCTCGTATGTTTTGCTGTCCTTCAAAGCCTATAACTTCCTCTTCTAACAACACGTCAATCCCATTTTTAATTGCTTCCTCTAGCACAAGCTCTGCTAACTCCGGGTCAAGATTCGCCATCAGTTGAGTACCACGTTGAATCATACGAACTTTTAAGCCGCGAGCACGAATCGTTTCCGCCACTTCTAACCCAATATACCCCGCCCCAATAACTGTAACATGCTTGGTATTCGCTAAATCTTTCATAAGCACATCCATCTCAGGAATCGTTTTCACATAATGAATCCCTTGTAAATGTTGGTTTTCCCATGCTGGCATCGTTGGTGAAGCACCAGTCGCAATTAACAATCGGTCGTAGGAAAATTCAAATGCTTCGTTGCTATTTACATCTGTCGCATACACAATTTGAGCCTGCGTATCAATCGCTGTGACCTCGTGGAATATGCGTGCATCCATACCATACTTTTCACGATACGTTTCCACATCTCGAGCGATTAATTCATCTGTATGCGATACTTTCCCATTAATCACATACGGCAAGCCACATTGACCATACGAATAAATCGCACTGCGCTCTAGCACAAGAATTTCCGCTTCCTTATCATTTCTGTAAATTTCCATCGCTGCACTCATACCTGCCGCATCTCCGCCAATAATTACTACTTTCATCTTCCACAACTCCTTATCCGCATGTTTCATATATGAATATGCCTATAAGCTTATACTGCCCGTTTCCGCTAAATAAATTATTTTCATTTTCTTGTATACTTTTTTCATTTTCGTTTGTTCTATACATAGATCGACTTACAATTAAGTAAACCTTGAACTACTCCCACCTACGCTATCGCTTAGAGGAGGGAGATTCTTGGCTGAAATCTCTATTAGATGGAGAATTCACCGAGCTAGCCCCGTAGTCCCTACGGTTTGAAGCCTTAATGCTTCTTGGAGAATATTGATGCTTGCGTTGAGATCTCGGTCATGTTCTGTAAGACATTTTGGACACGTCCATGTTCGGATAGCGAGATTCTTTACGTCTTTATGTTGATAGCCACAATGTGAACAAAGCTGGCTGGAGGCAAATGTTTTACCTACTCGAATCACCTGTTTGCCGTGCCATTGTGCTTTGTACTCGAGCATATGCGCGAATTCTGACCAGCTCACTAATGGCTTTGGCAAGTTGGGGATTTTTTTGCATCTTACTGACACGCAAATCTTCAATTCCGATGATGTCGTGGTTTTTGACAACTTCAGTGGATATTTTGTGTAAGTAATCATGCCGTACATTGCGGATTTTCTCATGAATTTTTGCTACTTTTATGCGCTGTTTTTGATAGTTTTTCGCTTCATCTAATGGACAGTTTCGTTTGATTGCCCCCTCTTTTTTACAGGCTAAAATGCGTTGTTCTTCTACTAATTTTGCCTCTAGCTTACGGAAAAACTGCGGGTTGGCGTAGGTTGTACCATCAGATAATTTCGCGAATTCTTTGAGACCAACATCAATGCCGACATTTTTCATTGTTTTTGGGTAGGCTTGGACGTCCGTTTCAGCTAAAAGTGCGATGAAATACTTACCTGTGGGGCTTCTTCTAATGGTTACGCTCATGATTTTCCCTGTAATTTCTTTGGATTTTGCGAATTTCACATGACCTAGTTTCGGGAGTTGGATGCGGCCTTTGATTATTTTTATATTATCATTCGTCATTTTTGTCGTATAGCTTTGTGTGGGGTTTTTCTTCGATTTAAAACGCGGTGCTTCGTTTTGTTGTTTGAAAAAACGGTCATAGCTATCCGCTAAATGTCGTACTGTTGTTTGAAGGGCAATGCTATCTACTTCTTTTAACCAGCTCGTTTCCTCTTGTTTTTTTAATGTTGGCAGCATCGCGGAGCATTTTCCATACGACAAGCCTTTACCCGTTTCTATGTATGTAGCTTGCCACTCCGCTAGACAATAGTTGAAAATATAGCGACAACAGCCAATCGTTTTATTGATTAATGTCGTCTGCTCTTTTGTCGGATAGAGACGGAATTTATACGCTTTATAAGTCAACAATCGGTTCACCTCCATTTCTTTCATTCTACCAAATGGAATGTATGTTCGCAATCGGATTTAGGCTACCGCCTACCGACATTCATCTCCCACTTACTCATTGGGCTACACCCTACACATTCCTTGAAGTGGGAGTCTCCTGTCGGATAATGATAAATATTAATCTTTAGAGATCCCTAGGTACATTTTAGCGCCTAGGGATTTTCTACGTAGTTTCTCCACTAAAAACAAGCTTGCGAGCACACTTGATTCCGCAATTTTAAAATTCCCCCTGTCCAAACACCCAAAATATGCTAAACTAAATATCAGAAAACTCAAACTTTTAAAGGAGCCTATATACATATGACCAAAACTTCGATTGCAATCATCGGAACAGGGGTTGTCGGTGAACGCATCATCAATCAAGCACTCGACAATCCAAACTTAGAAATCACAGCGATTTACGATGAAAATAAAAGGCGCCTTGAAGAACTTGCAGCAAAATATAACGTTCCGACTGTAGCTAATTTACAAGAACTACTTCAGCTCAAACCTGACTGGGTATATATCGGTACACCACCTGTCAGTCACGCATCGCTCGCACAGGAAATTGCGAAACATGGCTTACATATTTTATCGGAAAAACCGTTAGCACACGATGCAACAGATGGAAAGTTGATGGTTCAAGTAGCGCAGCACGCGAATGTAAAAACAGCGATGCACTTCCCACTCATGTACAGTCCAGCTGTTCATCAGTTAAAGCAGGAGATAAAAGAAGAGGCAATGGGCGCTATTACACGCATTGAACTACATACGTATTTCCCAGAGTGGCCGCGTAAATGGCAACAAAATCCATGGATTGCTTCGCGTGAGCAAGGTGGCTTTATTCGCGAAATCTTCCCGCATTATTTCCAGTTAACACATCATTTATTTGGTGATTTGTCGATTATTGCACACGAAACGACGTACCCAGAAGATGTTACGTTATGCGAAACAGGGGTTACCGCGCTTGCGAAAACAACGAGTGGTATTCCAGTAGTCATTAATGGATTATCAACAATTGGTCAAGAGGAGCGGATTGAGTTCAAAATTTTTGGTACAAAAAAAGTCGTCACACTTCGCAACTGGTCACAAGTATTCATAAGTGCGCCGTATGAGGCAGAGCAAGAAGTGATTCCGACTGTTACCCCCAAAACATTACTTCAAGCATGTCATGAAGCGCTTCATACTGAAGATGTCTTCCTTGTCACGTTTGAAGAAGGGCTCAAAGTACAGCGTTGGATTGATACATTGTTTTTAGAAAGATCATAATACGCTTCAATTAATTAATAGGTACCCGTTTTTTACGGTTCCATATAAAAATACACTATTTTCAAATGTAACAAAGGGGGAAATTTGAAATGAATTTTTTACATCATCCGTTTGCAAGTAAGCGAAATACAGTTATGTCCACTCGCGGAATGGTCGCAACGTCTCAGCCACTTGCAGCACAAGCTGGCTTAGACATTTTAAAAAAAGGGGGAAATGCAGTTGATGCTGCGATCGCAACGGCTGCAACATTAACCGTTGTTGAACCAACATCTAACGGAATTGGGAGCGATGCCTTTGCACTTGTTTGGATGAAGGATGAGTTATATGGCTTAAATGCATCAGGCCCTTCTCCAAAATCAATTTCTAAAGAAGCTTTAACTGAAAGAGGATTAGACAAAGTGCCAATGCATGGTGTAATTCCTGTCACAGTTCCAGGTGCCCCTTCTGCTTGGGTAGCCCTTTCAGAACGTTTCGGGAAATTACCTTTAACAGAAGTACTTGCACCCGCTATTTCTTACGCTGAGGAAGGCTATCCTATTTCGCCTACGCTCGGTCACAATTGGAAAAATGCCTATAAACAATACAAAGAAAAACTAACAACAGAGGAATTCACAAGCTGGTTTGAGACTTTTTCGATTGATGGACGTCTACCTGAAATCGGCGAAGTTTGGAAATCCCCTGCGCATGCGGGGACATTAAGATTAATCGCAGAAACAAAAGGGGCAGCGTTTTATAAAGGTGAGTTAGCAGACAAAATTGATGCCTTCATGAAAAAATATAACGGATTCCTTTCTAAAGAGGATTTAATGAGCTACGAACCAGAGTGGGTGGATCCAATCTCGGTTCATTATAAAGGGTATGATGTATGGGAAATCCCGCCAAACGGACAAGGAATTGTAGCACAAATGGCACTGAATATTTATCAGCATGGAGAGGCAAATTGGCAAGATGCAAATAGTATTCACCAACAAATTGAAGCGATGAAGCTTGCCTATACAGACGGAAAAGCATTCGTTACAGAACGTACCCATATGCCTGTGGATACAGAAACACTGTTATCAAAGGAATATGGCGAAAAACGCTTTGCTGAAATAACAGATACGGCACTTGATCCAATCCCGTTTGATATTCCAAAAGGTGGTACTATTTATTTAGCCGCAGCGGATGAAGAAGGAAATATGGTGTCTTATATTCAAAGTAACTACATGGGCTTTGGCTCAGGTATTGTCATTCCGAATACAGGAATTTCGTTGCAAAACCGCGGCTATGATTTTTCACTTGATGAAAATCACCCGAATTTCTTAAAGCCTGGGAAACGTACGTACCATACGATTATTCCAGGTTTCTTAACGAAAGATAATCAAGCAGTTGGTCCATTTGGGGTAATGGGTGGCTATATGCAACCACAAGGACAATTCCAAGTGATCACACATACAATTGATGCCCATTTAAATCCACAAGCTGCACTCGACATGCCGCGTTGGCAATGGATGGGTGAAAAACGTATTGAAGTGGAGCCTCATTTCCCAAATTATTTAGTTCAAGAGCTCGCACAAAAAGGGCATGATATCCACATTACGCATGACAGTGGTCTATTCGGACGCGGGCAAGTTATTTGGCGTGACCAAAAAACAGGCGTCCTCTACGGCGGAACAGAATCACGCACAGACGGTCAAATTGCTGCGTGGTAAAAGAAAGAGAGCTAACTTCAAATAAAAGACGTGACCGAATTGGGTGTCTGTTTATTTTTTAACTTAATTCAGCAGAAGTCCCCTACTTCTATAAGTGGGGGATGAATGCCAAAAAGGTAATTTTATTCAGTGGGGGTTCAAACCCCGGCTGAATCAAGTTAAGCTCCGGCGGATGTCACAGATTTTAAAGGGAAGTTTTTCGAGCGAGCTCGAAAAAATCTGGACGCAATTACGCCGAGGCGTAATTGATTGCTTAGCTATAGACTTTGCTCTACTATAAACCATCATGATGAACAATTCATGGTGGTTTTTTGATTTATCAAACCATATGCGCTATTTTCCCTTTCTTTTTATCAAACACAATAAATAACACAGTAAAATAGACCTACAAATGAAAGCCATTATTATAAATTCCCTTTTCGCGCATCCAACATTTCTATTACCATCAACTCCCCTTCTTGAATATTATGAATCATTTATTATAAAAATTGAAAAACCATCAAAAAACACCAAATCCAATGGTATACTACTGGTAAAAAAGGGTGACTTTAATTGAAAAAAATTACAATATCACTAATAGTCATTTTCACCTATAACGGTTTCACACTACTAACTGAAGCGGCAAGTTACTCTGATGTAAGTACTAAGCACCCATCATATAATGCAATCCAGTGGGCTGATAAATATGGTATCGCCTCTGGTAACAATGGACAATTCAACCCTGCAAGTTCCGTCACTGAAGCACAATTTGCAAAAATGTACGTCGAATTTTTCCAGTTCCCTTCTGTGCCAAATGAACGCACGGACAGTCACGTTTGGTCGGACATTTATTATGATCGATTAAACTACTATAATGCACCTGTAAAAGGGGCGGATAATTATTCCGTTCGAGAGAAGTCCATTAATCGCGGGACACTTGCTCAACTAATCGCATTTGCACATGGGAAACCATCTGATTTGAATAGCGCTGTTACATATTTAATGGCTGAAGGTATCTCATCAGGACAAAATATGAATGAATCGGATCCTGCAAAAATATTCGGAGCTTCTAACTCATTAACTCGTTCTCAAGCTGTAACATTTTTATACCGTATGTCTCAAAATAATCAAGGCACACTCGCAGCAAGCGTTTTATCAGGTACTAGTAATGTAGCCCCAACAAAACCAACAACACCGCTAGAAAGTTTAGACGCGTCAAAACTTTACGATGTGGGTGGAAATTTAAGCTACTATATTACAAACTCTAACTACAAAGAATTTGAACTTGCTGTGTTATCAGGAAAAGATAAAATCGGCGGTTATATAACGAAAAAGGGCGCTATACTTGAAGGCTTCGAAGTTGGAAAGGCCTATAAAGGCGAGGCAAAAGTAAAGAAAAATGGCAAGCTGATTTATATTTTAGTAGACAAGCTAAATGGCAATAAAATTGATGCAATTTACTGGGAAAATGCTGATGAGGTATCTGCGAAAAAATTTAAAATGATGAAAAGGGATACTTCCGCAAGCAAATATTCAAGCTTGGAATTCTTATTTATCGAGATAACAAATGTAACGCGTGCGAATAATGAGATTCATGCGTTAAAATACGACCCAAAAGTTGCAAAATTGGCGAAAAACCACAGTACGGATATGAATACAAACAATTATTTCGATCACTATAGCCAAAGTGGTGTATCTCCGTTCGACCGTATGGAAAATGCAGGTTTATATTTCACTACAGCTGGCGAAAATTTAAGCTACAACTACCCAACAATTTTCGAAGCGCATAATGGATTACTAAATTCACAAGGACACCGCGATAATATTAATAATAAATATTTCTCATATGCAGGTGTCGGAATTACCGGTAGCTACTACACTATTAAGTTTATTACATATCCAAAATAAGCATTACAAAAATTGAAAAGGACCGAGCTGAAAATGCCTCGGTCCTTTTTTTATGCTAATCCTAATTCTGATTTTAACTCTTCGTTACAAAAATCCAAAATCATTTGTTGTTCTTCTTCTTCTAATTCAAACTCTAAGTAAGCATTATCCTTTTTATCAATAATAAAATAGCTGATAACGCGCACATTTTCATCCAGTACGCCGATAATGGCACGGATTTCAAGGCCTGCTTCTGAATAAAGCTCGTCCTCTTCATCAACTTCCACATCTAATAAAAGCTCAAAGCGCTTGCCTTCTATAATATTCGTTGGGTCTAAAATCGTTTCAATCGAAAATTGTGTAATATTCATAATCATGCTCCCTTCAAAAGCCTATCTATTTAATCATAAACAAAAAATCGGATGCGTCAAATGAAATCAAAGTGACAGCGCTCGTTACATATGCCAAACTAGAACTTAAGGAGCTGATACATTTGAAAAACCTATACTATTATCAAGATTCAATGCTCTCTGAATTTAGGGCAAATATTGTGCGCACAGGTTCAGAAGAAAACCGTAATTACGTAGTACTCGATAATACAGCCTTCTACCCAACAGGTGGTGGACAGCCACATGACACGGGCTGGATTAATGATATTGAAATAATAGATGTCGAAAAAGTGGGTGAGGAAATTCGTCATTATACATTAGCGGATGTTACTTCATTAAAGGGAGAAGTTCACGGCAAGCTCAATTGGACCCGCCGCTTTGACCATATGCAGCAGCATGCAGGGCAACATATATTAACAGCTGCTTTTGTGGAGCTTTTTGATTTTGCGACTGTGAGTTTTCATTTAGGCACAGAGTTAGCCACAATTGACTTGAATACAGCGGATGTCACTGCGGAGCAATTAGCAGCTGTAGAAAGCCGCGCCAATGAAATTATTTTAGAAAACCGTCCGATCGAAACAAAATGGGTGGATAAAGAAGGGTTAGCTGAATACAATTTAAGAAAAGAAGTAACAGTGGATGAAGATATTCGTTTAGTTATTATTCCAGAATATGATTACAACGGTTGTGGCGGTACACATCCGACTTCTACGGGACAAGTTGGATTAATAAAAATCCTCGCTACCGAAAAAATGAAGCAGCAAATTCGCATTCATTTTGTATGTGGGCAACGTGTTTTACAACAATTAGCGATGCGCAAACAAGTGTTAAGCGAAGTTGCGCGACAATTAAGTGTTCCCGAGGAAAATGCAGCCGATGCTTTACGAAATTTCGCACAAACAGCTAAGGCGAACGATAAAGCCCTTGGAGAAGCGCAAGATGCACTGCTCGTTTTTGAAGCACGTGAGCTAGCAAAAGATACAATTGCCGCAAGTGTATTTTCAAACCGCTCCATTCAACAACTACAAAAGTTAGCACGTTTTATTACACAGGAAAATCCTGATGCTATCGCCCTTTTAGTAGCCGAAAACGAGGAAAAGTTACAATTCGTTGCTTCTCGTGGTGCGAATATTACGCACTCTATGAAAGATATTTCTTCAGCTATCCTTCCTTTAATTAACGGAAAAGGTGGCGGCAATGATGCCCTCATACAAGGTGGTGGTGAAAAGGTTCTTACCGCCGGGCAGTTGTTAGATGAAATGAAAAAGATATACGTCTAATTATTCACAAATAAGCAAAGGGCAGTGGTTTATGCACCACTGCCCCATACGTTATAATTTAAACTGGCGAATCGCTACTTGTAATTCTTGTGCCATCGTCGAAAGTTCCTGGGCTTGTTTAGCCATTTCATCCACTGTATTCAGCTGACCTGTTGCAGATTGTGTTACATCACGGACAAACCCTACTGCCGATGCAACAGATGCCGACATTTCTTCCATCGATGCTGAAACTTCTTCCGTATTCGCACTCATTTGTTGTGCAGAACCGCTTAATTCTTCTATTTCGGTTGCGATTTGCGTAACGACTGCGACAATTTCACCAAAACGTTGCTCCAATTGGTGAATGGATTGGATACCGAGCGTCACTTTTTCTTCACCCGATTCCGCAGCGGTAACCACATTCTCTGTATAGCGTTGGACTTTTTCGATTAAAATATTAATTTGAGATGCAGAATTGGCAGTTTGTTCGGATAGCTTTCGAACTTCTCCCGCAACGACCGCAAACCCTTTCCCAGCCTCACCTGCTCGTGCTGCTTCAATGGATGCATTTAGCGCTAGTAAATTGGTTTGATCTGAAATATCCGTAATCATTTTTGATATTAAACCAATTTCTAACGATTCTTGCTTTAATTTATGGATAATTTCTAGCTCGATTTCCGTCCCTTCTTGAATGGCTTTCATTTGCGTTATGGAATGATGCACCGCCTGATAGCCATCACGAACTTTATCTTCAATAATATTTGTATGTTCTGCTACTGTGCTCGCCACTTCTGCCACTTGCTGAATCCCTATCGCCATTTGTCCCATCGCCGTTGCACTTTCCTCTGCGACTTGCGCTTGACTATTCGAACTGCGCTGTACTTCTTCAATTGATTGTACAATTTGTTTAGCATTCGTTGTCACTTGATTCACATCACCCATCAGCTCACAAGATGACTCGCTCACATTCATGGAACTCGTATGAACTTTCGTAATCATTGTCCGCATACTTTCCACGACTTTTGTTAACGAACGCGATAAAACTCCTAGCTCATCTTGGCGTTTTTGATGCCTTTCGTATGGTTGATGCGTAAAATCACCCTGTGCAATAAATTCACTTACTTTTACCACTTCACGAATTGGTCGACTAATTTGGCTTGAAACAACTACTGCAAATATGAAGCCAATGAATAGTACACTGAACGTAGAAATTGTTAAAATAATTTTCATTTGATTTAAACTAACAAACATTTCATGCTCAGCAGCCAAAATACCCATCGACCAGTTATTTTCCAAATTATAATAGCCTAAAAAGCGTTTTTTCTTGTCAGTTTGAGCAAATTCAAAAAATCCCTTTTCATGGCTAATCATTCTCTCAATTGCTAAAGCTTCCCCTGTCATTTCTCCAGTTTCTTTCGCCTCAGCTAAAAAGTTCTTTTGTTCTTTTACATAATCAGCATTAGGATGCGCTTGAATGATGCCTTCTTTGTTCACTAAAAAGGCGTAACCCGTATCACCAACGACGATATCCTCTAAAACGGAAGATAAAAAGTAACCATCCATTCGCGCTAGTAATAACGCTTCTTCACCTGTTGTTGTCGCAATGGGTGTTGCGATCATAATAACGGGTTCATTTGTTACACGGCTAATAATAGTATCCGACATTACAGTTTTCCCTTGAAAAGCTTCCGTAATATACGGACGATCCGCTAAATCCGCTGTACTGCCGTCTAAATAATGCGCTACCCCATTCGCATCAACAATACCAAAACCGATATAGTCCTCACTTTCAGAAAGGCGCTTATTTAAGTACATAGATTGCTCATCAAAATTCATATTTTGAATAACGGCTTGTTCTGCAATACTTTCAACTTCTGTATTCGTACGTTTAAAAAATTCTTCTATGTAATTTGAAACATCCCCCGCCCTTGATTGCAGGTTATCTTGAATTTGAATTTCTAATGCATTGTAACTATTGTAATAACTTGATACGCCCAAAATTGCACATGTTACCGTTAATAATATAATAATTGATAATGTTAGCTTTGCACCTAGACTTTTTACTTTCATTAGTCACCCTCCCATTACATTTTCAACCATTTACCATGTCCTTGTATCCGCTTTCACAAACACTCTAAAGTACCTCATTAATTTCCATCATATAGAAATGATTCCATTAAGTAAATACGAATTAAAAATATATTACTCTTCATCTTAATAGGCGATTGGATTCCTCATATTATTATTGAATAGTTTCCAAAAATTCGAGTTAACTTCTTATTTATATTCTGATAAAGTACGCGTTTGTTAAATCGTGGGAACTCATGGCGCACATGGCTTTTCCCGCATCAATCTGCACGCCTTATTTATACAATTTAATGGAATTTTATCCACTAAAAAAAACGCCACAAATGTGACGTTTTTTAGATTATTTCCGCTGAAATTCCACCGTAATAATTTGCGGGAGGTTAAAAATCCGATATGGAAAAACGCTATTTCCTAATCCTCGACTAATAACCATTGTTGTATCATTCTCTTCAAAAATACCAGCTGTATATTTTGGGAGTAATCCTTGCGATGGTGCAACGAGCCCACCTATAAACGGCAGTCTTATTTGTCCACCATGTGCATGCCCCGTAAATACATAATCCATTTCTTTTTCAACATACGTTTCAAATTGTTCTGGTCGATGTGATAGCAGCATCGTGAAAAGCCCGTCATCTACGCCTTTCATCGCCTGATCAATCATCTCTCCAACAGGACGTCCCATTAACGGATCTTCTATACCGGCAATGGCGATGCGTTCCCCGTCACGCTCTAACACCACTGCATCATTCGGTAAAACGTGCACCCCTAAATCCGTCAGCGCCAAATAAATTTCGTCCATTAAATTTAGCGCTACCTCGTGATTTCCGAGCACGTAATAAACATCCGCAATTTCAACAAACTGTTCCACTGCTTGCAAGCTATTTTGCAAATTATAGCGTCGACTATCAACTAAATCACCTGTAATAAAAATCGCATCAGGCTTCGTTTTCCGTACCTTTTCCACTAAGCGCGATTGATTTTTGCCGAATGTCGCATCATGCAAATCCGTTATTTGTGTTACCCGATACCCATGAAAGCTTTCCGGAATTTTTTCTGATTCATGCACTAGCTTCGTCGTCATCATCCAATTGTTATTCACATACAAAAACACATAAACTGCTGCTACAAACAGAACTAATTTTAATAACTTTTTCACTTTCCGTCGCTCAATTCGTTATGGATTGGGTGAGCTAATCCACCCGCCCACTGTTATCAATGATATTGAAGTGCTTCGGAACATTCAAGTGTAAAATCCGATTTCCGATAAAATCGTCTAAATCTTCACCAGGCATAAACCCCATATTTTTAGGATCCAACATTTCTACTTTTGCTCGAACCGAATAAATTTCTATTCTTTTTTCCACTTCTGAAATATAGAAATGATTATCCCTAAATTCAATTACAGGCGGTTGCATTTCTTTTGAAATATCCATACGATTAAAAATTAGCGGTGACTCATAATAAGTCGCTACAATCTCTTTAGATTTCGAATCATTCCATGTTACCGCAACACGCGTATTATAAACGTTTTCGCCCAGTGTAATTTCAATATCCTCTGCTGTTCCCTCATAGCTATTGGCAAAAACGAAATAATCAGCTGGAATTTGATCGAATTTATCAGCCCAATATAGTTCATCTACCTTTTTCTCTTCAGCTAACGCAATTTGTAGTTGTTGCTCAGAAAGGGGGTTCATTGTTTTATTTGGCATAATTAAAATTCCTATAAACGAAATGATACCAAACATGAAATAAATGAGGATTACCCAAGATGTTCGCTTCGGTGTCCAAATTCTAACTCTTGATGCCAGCTTTACAACACCAATAATTAATACACCCATCACTAAAATCGGTAGAAACACCCATAATATATTCATCTTCGCATCACCTCTCTACGTTGTCTAATGCCAATCGCTAGTACCCAAAATAGTACAATCATAAAGATTAATCCCCCTTCAACCCCCACATTGTCAGGGATAAAGAAAAACTTAATCAATGCCGAATCTGATATATTCCTCAATTGTGTATAAAATATAAAGGAGATAATTAACAACAGCGTAATAACTTTCGAGAAATCATATAACGTTCTCGCAAAGAAACTTGCTGATCCGGCCAACAAAACGAATAGGAAAAATAGAAATAATGAAGACAGTTCAAAAAGTGACCCCACATTAACCTTCACTTGATTAAATATTAATAATCGTGAAAAAGCCGTAATATAAAATGCACTTAATGCGGACAAAACGGTAAATGCGCTAAGCACAACTAAAAATAATAAAGTTGATACGGTTTCTGTAAAATTCGTCGTTACTACCGCATAGTTATCATTGCGAATAGATTGAGTAGCGAGTAACCAACCGAGCATGATTGCTGAAATAACACTAATAATTAATAAGAGGTCTAAACTAAAATATCGCTCATCGTATTCAAAAAAACCGCGACCACTACCTCTGCTTCCAGTACTTCCGACTAACACCGCAAAAATCATTTGCACAATTACAATCGTACTGAATGTCGCACTAAATACTCGACATTTCCACAGGAGCTGTTGACATATATTTTGCGTAATACTGACATTATTTAAAGATGTCATCAATTGTCCCCTCCTTACTGCTCGTCAAATATTTACACACTTCACTCGCACTTAATGATTGGCTCTTCACACTAGCTGGTATTTCAAGTCTGTTATTTTCAATGATCGCCTCAAATAATGGCGATTGCTCACGCTTATAAAACACATGTGCCTTTTCTAAAAGCGGCTCGATCTCTTCTTTTTGCCCAACGATACGAAGTGCCATTTGCTGCACTTCTTCTAGTGGTGCATACAGCTCTACTACTCCATCATGAAACAATAAAATCTCTTCAATTAAATGCTCCATCTCCTGTAAATAATGACTCGATATAATGATTAACCGTGGGAATGCGATATAATCCTTCAAAATTGCCCGGTACATATCCGCACGAACGGCTTCATCCATGCCATTCATCGGCTCATCCAAAAGTGTGATCGCACAGCGTGTTGCCAAGCCGTAAATTAAATTGAATACTGCCATTTGCCCCTTGGATAATTGCATATGTTCGTTTTTTTCCGAAATCCCGACATAGCGCAGTAAATCAAATGCGAGTTCCGTTGCAAAATTCGGGTAAAAACGTTTCGCATGTAATAAAATCTCCTTCAATGTAAATATTGATGGAAACGACATCGAATCCTCGATTAAAATAACATTCGCTGCAACATGTAATGCATTAAACGGTCTTTTCCCAAGCACTTGCACATGCCCGCCTGTTTCCTTTAAATGCCCTGCTAATAATTTGAGAAGCGTCGATTTTCCCACACCATTGCGTCCGATTAAACCGATAATTTTCGGCTCATCAATTTGAAAACTGACATTTGTTAATACATTGTTCTTTCCGTAACGCTTTTCTAATTTTTCACATTGAATCACAGCTCAACCCTCCTTTTGAATTTGCCTAATTAGCGTAATTAACTCTTCATCTGATACAGCTAATCTTTTCGCTTCCTGTACAATGTCCTGCGCCATTTTCGTTAAATTATGATTGCGACGTGTTGCTAATATTCGTTCTTTCGCATCTGCTACAACGAACATGCCAAGCCCCCTTTTTTTAAATAAAATTTCGTTTTCAACTAAAATCGTTAGCCCTTTTCCGGCTGTTGCGGGATTGATATTAAAGATTTCAGCAAGTTGATATTGCGAATACACTTTGCCTTCAGGTAATAAGCGCTCTGCTAATATTTCATTTTCAAGCCATTCTGCTATTTGTATATAAATTGGCGTCGTGCTTTGTGCGTTGAAATCCAATAAAAATTCTCCTTTCCTTAAGGTTCATCCAGTGCATTAGTGTTGTAATGCACTATACTTTAAAAGGTATGTTCTGTCAAATACTCCCTCACAACAAGTGATTGCATGATAGGAAATGGTTTTTAGAGCATATATCGCTCGATTTATACAAAGAAAAAAGGAAGCCCGTTAATGAAAAGGACTTCCTTTATAAAAATTATTAGCGTAATTTAATTGATCCGCCGTCTACCATGATTGTTTGTCCAGTGATGTAAGCAGAATCTTCGCTTGCTAAGAATACAGCAACGCGACCGATATCATCTTCAACTTCACCTAATCTTCTTAGAGGAATTTTTGAAAGCATTCCTTGGTAGTATTCTGGATTATCTTCTGCCCATTGAATCATACCTGGTGATTTAGCGATTGGTGAAATGATGTTTACATTAATACCAAATGGACCAAATTCGTTAGCTGCTACACGTGTAATTCCGCGAATCGCTTCTTTTGCAACTGCGTAAGAACCTTGGTTTACATCTCCGTTAATACCAGCGCCTGATGCGAAGTTGATGATGTTACCTTTTGATTCTTTTAAGTAAGGTAGTGCAGCTTGCATTAAGTAGAACGTTGGGTAGAATCCAGTATTAAATGAGAAATCAAAATCAGCTTGTGTTGTATCTTCAATTGAGTTCATTCTTGATGCGTGTGCATTGTTTACTAAAATGTCTAGTTTGCCATAGCGCTCAACAACTTGTGTCACGATATTTCCAAGCTTGTCATGTTCCATAAGGTTTGCTTGAATGAACATTGATTCTGGTTGGTATTCTTGTAATGTTTTGATCGCTACATTTCCTGCTTCAGCATTTAAGTCAACAATTACTACTTTTGCTCCTTCTTTTACAAAAGCAGTTGCCATACCCATACCAATACCGCCTGCGCCACCTGTAATAATTGCTACTTTTCCATCAAGTTTTTTCATTATAAATTCTCCTCTATAAAAAACATATTTTTTGTGTACCCAATAATGACATTAGGTTTTATAAATTTTTCCTATAAAGCCTGTAATCCCATTTTCAATGGCATTACATTAGTATAATTAAGCAACTTTTTTTGGATGTCAGTTACTTTATGTAACCATAATAACCTATTCATTATAATGCGTCAATTATGTGAACTTAATTTTCAATATAATATATGGGACAAGGGTCGTTTACATCTAAATCAATATAAATTCCCATTATTATTTCTCCTAAATACTAGAGATATTTTCCTTATAATTAGTCATTTTTAATCAAATTTCCTTTTAATTTGGCAAACATGTATTTCGGCAAAAATACATGGAATTATTACAAAAAATTATCCACAATCACTACTTATCCACAAAGTTATCCACTATTCTCTTAGTTGTACACATTTTTATCTGAAATTTTCAACAATTGACAAAAAAGTTATCCACAAATCCTCATTTTCTTAGAAATAACCCATTTTTATTGTGGATTAGATTTATGAAAGTAGAAATTTGCCCCCAATCAAATTTCACTTCAAAAAGGCAAAAATGTCGAATGCACAACATTTCTGCCTTTTTTGAAAGATTATATAGGATAGACTTGCAACATACTTCTTATTTCATTTCATTTTCTGACTCATCATTTCCAAACAACACAGGCTTTAGCGCATCGTCACCAGATCCTTTTGCTAATGGAACACGTGAACGATAAGCAGCCCGGCAAACTAAATGCCCCGCAACAGGTGCTGTAATGAAGACGAAAATAATTCCTAATATTAAGCGAATACTTACATAGCCATCATGTATCCAAAAATAAATAAATGCGCCTAATAGACAACTTAATACAGATAGTGTCGCGCTTTTTGTAGCTGCATGGGAACGTGTGTAAACATCCGGAAGGCGAATCATGCCAAATGCGCTTATAACACTAACAACCGCGCCAAACAAAATAAGCAACGCTGCTACTAACTCAATCAGCTGATTTACGCTCAACGATTACACCTCTTTCAATGTATTTCGAAAACGCAATCGTCCCGATAAATGCTAAAATCCCTAAAATCAAAATCGCTTCTAAAAAAGCTTTCGTTTTTAAAACAATGGAGACAATGGCAATTGCAGAAATTAAATTGACACCAATTGTATCAAGAGCTATCGCACGATCTGGAAGCGATGGTCCTTTAATCACACGGTATAACGACAGCGCGATTGCTATCATAAATAAGAACAGTGACATGTTTAAAATCGTATTTATCATTGTGACACCTCCAAAATAGCTTGCTCAAATTTGCCGATTGATTTGAGAACTGTTTCCTTAGATTCTTCAATATCCATCGCATGAATATAGAAAACACTTCCATCCTCAGATACTTCCATTACTACCGAACCCGGCGTCAATGTGAGCAACAGCGCTAAAACCGTAATTTCCCAGTCTCCACGTAGGCGTGTTTCATACGTGAAAATCCCAGGTGTAATATTAAGCTGCGGTTGTAATATTTGCTTTAAAACAGATAAACTTGAAAGAACCAACTCTTGAATAAATAACAGGATGAGCTTGAGCACTTTTAACACACGGCCTAAATAAAATTGCATACCGAAAAAGCGATGCATTGCATATAAAATAAGTATGCCTATAAAAAAGCCTGACATAAATGTAGTAAAACTTGCATTAGGGTCATCCTTTAGTAAAAACCATAATGCTGCGATAAATAAATTTAATATAAATTGTCCAAACATATACTCATCCTCCTTTACTCATGGGTATTTAAAATTGCCTCCACATAAACAGAAGGATTTACTAATGTATATGCTGCGTCGTTTACATAAACGGCTATTCCTTCTGCACCAACACCCAAGCCGACAATGCACAGTGCAAATAAGACAAATGAAACCATCGCACCTCGAGGGATTGGCTTTTTCTCCTCTTCACTAATTGATGTTTCTCCAAAAAATGAAGCTAAGAAAATGCGAAGAAGCGAATATAAAACGATAACACTCGAGCCAAATCCTAATGCAAGCAATACATAAGAACCCGTTTCAACAGCGCCTTGTCCGATCAATACTTTCCCAATAAAGCCACTCAATGGTGGAATCCCGACAAGCGCACACATCACAATAAAATATAGCCAACCAAAAAGCGGATAGTTACGAATCAACCCACTCATATTTTTCACGACAATTTCTCCCGTTAAAAGCACCATCGTACCTATAATTAAAAAGAGTAATGCCTTCGCAAGCATATCGTGAATTAAATAATAAACAGCCCCCGCCATCGCTTGTTCCGTTCCAATTGCGAGCGCTAGTAAAATAAAGCCGACGCCAATGACAACATTATATGTAGCAATTGTTCGCACATCCTGACCAGCGAGAGCCCCCATACAGCCTGCAATGATCGTCAATCCAGCCATTACACCAATTAACGTATGCGTCACTTCTGGATTGAGCGGGAACATTAATGTAAATGTGCGGAATAACGCATAAATCCCTACCTTTGTTAATAATGCCGCAAACAATGCTTGCACAGCTGTAGGTGGCACACTATAAGAACCTGGTAGCCAGAAGAACAGAAGCAACCCTGCTTTTAAAGCAAATACAATGAGAAAAACAAGTGAGACAAGCGTCAAGATTGGCTCTTGTCCTACTTCCGCTACACGCTGGGAAATGTGTGCCATATTCAATGTTTTTATTGTGCCGTATAAATACGCAAGCGCGAGTAAAAACATCCATGAAGCGACAATATTGATTAACACATATTTTAGTGCTTCACGCAGCTGGAATTTCTCACCGCCAAGCGCTATTAATGCAAAGGAAGCAAGCAACATCACTTCAAAGCAGACAAATAAGTTAAAAATATCCCCTGTTAAAAACGAACCATTTACACCTGCAACTAGCAATAGAACAAAAGGATAAAAAAACATCCGTTCATGGCGAGGGCCGATTGTTGAAAAGGCGTAAATTAAACAAATAGCCGTCACAATGCTTGCCGTTAGTACTAATAAAACAGCAAATGAATCCGCAACAAATAAAATGCCAAACGGTGGTGCCCAACCGCTAAAATCAAGTCGTAAAATACCCTCTGTTTGGATTAATTGCAGCAAGGCAACCGATACAGCTGTAACGAATATCATTGTTACGAGGCTGACAATACGCTGTAACTTAATCGAATCACGTAAAAAAACTAAAAATATCGCCGTAATTATCGGCACAATCATTGGTAAAACAATGATATTATTCATCTGATTTACCTCCTAGCTGCGAAAGGTCATCCGTGCCGTTTGTTAAATACATTCGGTAAGCAAGGACAAGTAAAAACGCTGTAACGGCAAAGCTAATAACAATTGCCGTTAAAATAAGCGCTTGTGGCAAAGCATCTGTAAAAGCTCCATCCGCTTGCCCAATAATCGGCACATTACCCTTTTTCAAACCGCCTACTGTTAAAAGTAACAAATGGACAGCATGTGACAAAATTGCCGTGCCCATAATGACACGAAAAACACTTCGAGAGAGGATTAAATACGTAGCAATCGCCACAAGTATGCCTACAAGTATTATCATTAAAGATTCCATACTATTCATCCTCACTTATACTTAAAATAATCGTCACAAGTGTACCGATGACTGTTAATGCAACGCCTGCCTCAAACAATGTTACTGTAGACAAATGCTTTTCCCCCAAAATTGGGATATTAAAATAGCCATCTGTTTGTGTTAAAAATGGCGCATTAAAAAATAACGAACCTATTGCTGTACCCGTTGCGAGTAAAACACCGAGCGCTGCAACCTTTTTAAAGTCGAACGGCATGCCTTTATGTACCGTTTCAATGTCATACGTTAAGTAGAGTAAAACAATGCCTGAGCCTAGTACAAGCCCGCCAATGAACCCTCCTCCTGGCGCGTTATGCCCCGCAAAAAATAAGTACATCCCTAACGTAAAAACAATAAAGACAACCATTCGAACAACGGTTTTTAAAATAACATCATTTACTTTCAACGTCTGCATCCCCCTTTTTCGCTTTAAGCTTAATGAGTGTGTAGACGCCAAGCCCTGCGATAAATAATACGACCACTTCTAGCATCGTATCAAACGCACGGAAATCACCTAAAATCGTATTGACGATGTTTTTCCCACCTGCTAAATTATAGGCGTCCTCAAAATACGCCGAAATGGGTTCGAATTTATCATAATTCATCACTGCTAAACCAATGAGTGTTACGGTTGCACCTACTGCAATCGACATCATCGCTTTTGTTATTTTGATTGTATTGGACACCTTTTCAGGCTGAATTTTTGGTAAAAATTTAAACGCTAGTAAAAATAGCGCTGTCGTAATCGACTCTACAACAAGCTGTGTTAATGCCAAATCTGGCGCTCGAAACACAACAAAGAAAAACGCAACAGAATAGCCAAGTACACCATTTAGCAAAACAACTGTAATCCGTTGCTTGGCAAATAAAATTGCACCAGCTGCAAATACCATTACAAATGCCAATATTAGCTCATACGATTCAATTGCTGAATCTTTTGAAGGATCCCAATTTAGCACATCGGCATACACTGCGTATCCCGCTAAAATGGCAATAAAAAATACATAAATATAGATGAAATAATATGATAGATGCCCGTTCATATAACGGTTGGTAATACGGCTTGAATAACTTTCCCCAGAGCCAATAATTCGTTCATATATCGCATTAAATGTATATTTTTGTGGGAATATTTGATACATCGGACGCCACTTTTTAAGCGAAAGATAAAGTAACGTTCCGAGTGCAATGACACCAAATGTCATCCATAGTTCTGTATTAATAGAACCGTGCCACGCTGCGATATGCGGTGTAAGCTCTTCACTCGAAGGAAACATCGGATAAATACTCGCCATCGCAGGCTGTAAAATATAATGCCCTAATACGTTTGGGAAAATAAAAATTCCAACAATAAATGAAATTAAAATATAAGGAGAAATTAACATCCCAAACGGTGCCTCATGTGGTGGCTTTTCCAAACGATCTGGCTGAATTTTGCCAAAGAATGTACGCATCACAATAATCGCACAATATATGAATGTAAAAATACTTGCAATCCATGCAACAACCGGGAAAATCAAACCGAAATTATTAAGTGAGAAAATATTTAACTGCATAATATTCACAGTAGCAGCGAAAAACATTTCCTTACTTAAGAAACCATTAAATGGTGGTAAACCTGCCATTGAAAAACTGCCAATAACAGCAATTGTAAATGTAAACGGCATGAGCGCCATTAATCCACCCAACCGGCGAATATCCCGCGTCCCTACTTCATGATCGACGATACCGACCATCATAAATAGCGCACCTTTAAACGTAGAATGATTAATTAAATGGAATAGTGCAGCAAATGTTGCCTGTGTGTAAATGACCGAACTTGTAGAATAACCTAAGTGCAATGCGGCCGAACCAAGTCCAAATAAACTCATGATCAAACCGAGCTGACTAATCGTTGAATACGCAAGCAAAGCCTTTAAATCATATTGCCTTACTGCATTAAATGAGCCCCAGAATAATGTCAAAATCCCGACGCCACTCACTGTCCAAAACCATATTTCATGCCCACCAAAAATCGGTGTTGTTCGCGCCACTAAATAAATTCCTGCCTTTACCATCGTAGCGGAATGTAAATAAGCAGAAACAGGCGTTGGTGCCTCCATTGCATCAGGCAACCAAATATGGAATGGGAATTGCGCTGATTTTGTAAATGCACCAAGCAATACTAGAAGCATCGCAGGAACGAATAATGCACTCGCTTGTACGACTTCTAAATTGGCAATAATTTCACGAATACTAAAGGTACCCGAAGCAACATATAACATTAAAAAGCCTGCAAGCATTGCAACGCCGCCACTTACAGTAATAATCATCGCTTTACGTGCACCTGCCCGTGAAGCTTTCCGATGATGCCAAAATGCAATGAGTAAAAACGAAGAAACACTTGTTAATTCCCAAAATACATAAAGTACCATTAAGTTATCTGAAAGGACGACGCCAAGCATAGCGCCCATGAAAAGTAATAGATAGCAATAGAAATGATGTAGTGATTCTTTTGTTGATAAATAAAAAATAGAATATAATATAACCAAACTACCTACACCAGTAATGAGTAAGCTGAATATCATACTCAGACCATCTAAGTAAGTCGTTATATTAATACCAAATGTGGGGATCCACTCATATGTTTTCACAAACGTTTCACCATTTGCAACTCGAGGGATATATGAAGCTAAAAGTGTAAATAAAACAGCAGGTACTACCAAAACAAACCATCCGAGATGAACATTCTTGAATCGCCTATATATAAACGGAATTAGTGCTGCAGCGATAAATGGGAGCATAATTGAAAATGCAACAATCAAAAGCAATGACCTCCTAACAATTAATTTCAATGTATCAAATGTGTAGTAAGCGTTAATAATGGACTCTTACTTGACTATCCACATAACTCACTTCATAATAATGTGTCATATAGAGAGTATATCTTTCTAACATCAAAATGAATGAATTAAGAAATATACCCTTAAAACAATTTTTATTACGGAAAATTTACTAAACAAAAATAAACATTACAGTTTTAAGTATACAATAACAGTGAGCTCCTTGCACTGTAATAACGTTAGTTTTATCTCATTTATACTTAATTTCTCCATTTTGAATTTGATTCAGCAAAGTCCATCGCTTCCATATGTGAGAGCCAATGCCAAACAGGCAATTCTATTCAGTGAGGGTTCAAAAGCCAACTGAATCAAATTGCCCCCGGCGGATGTCACAGATTTTTAGGGGAAGCTTTTCGAGCGAGCTCGAAAAAATCTGGACGCAATTACGCCAAGGCGTAATTGATTTATTATTATAGGATAAGAAAAAGAGGTGCGGGCTAAAATGAAACATATTAGAGGCCGGATGGATGAAAGTATTTTAGTTTGTGTATATTATGGACAAAATGGAGAACGTTTAATACGCAGAGGACATAAACTAGCCACTTTACTAGATTGTCCGCTTTATGTTTTAACGGTCGATCCGCAACCACTGGATGACTTCGATGCAGAAAGATCAAGCTACATCGAACAGTGGGGGCAATTAGCGAAAGATTTAGAAATAGAGGAATTCATCATTAAGGATAATGAGCGTCGACCAATTCAAAAGGTGATCTCTGAAGTAGCGAGAAACTGCGATATTACACAAATTATCGTCGGACAAAGCGCACAAAGTCGCTGGGAGGAAATTACGAAAGGCTCCTTCTTAAACGTGTTATTAAAAGAAGTGCCATTTGTTGATTTTCATATCGTTTCAGTGAAGCGCCCTTCTGAGGATGAATTAATCGATATATACGAAAAAGGTGTGCGTACTTACTTAGTAGAAGATTCAGAAAGCTTTAAAGTTGCTTTCACTTGTCCTAAAATTATTTCTATTGAAGGTATTTTCTTTAAAGAGATTGGCACCGACTTCGATAACGGGATATTTAAATTTACGTATGACCAAACAATGCATGAAGTGAATATTACAGAAGGAATCGTCACAAACCCTGAGCGTATCCCACATGCCTGTCGCCCAGTGAACGGCTAGACAATCTTACTATAAATTGTAGCAAAATTAATTTTAATAATCGATTCTCCACTTTAAGACTTTGAGCTTAAAGTGGTTTTTTACATCCATAAACACAATTGGCAAATTTCCATGGCACAATTATGGTAGAATTATTGAAATTTACGTATTTTTCACTTCTTCATCTGGAAAGGAATGTTAATCATGCACTATAAAAAAATAAAACCACAAAAGTTATACGAGCAAGTTGCTAATATAATCGAACAAAAAATTATAAGCAAAGAATTTTTACCTGGAGATAAATTAGATTCTGTGGAACAGCTTGCAAAAAATTTTGAAGTGGGACGTTCCGCTATTCGTGAAGCATTAACTTCCCTTCAAGCACGAGGTATCATTGAAATTCGACAAGGAGAGGGGACGTATGTGCGCAAAATTACTGCTGAAGATATTACATTAAACATTCCACATTATGCCACATTTTCTGAACAAGATTTAAAGCAAATATTTGAAGTACGCAAAATTTTAGAGCTCGGTGTCATCGAAAATGCAGCCACTCGTCGAACAGAAACGCAGCTCCAACGAATGCAGCAAGCAATTGAGCACATGCATCAAGCGTTACTTGATACAGAAGCTAGTAGTGTTGCTGATATGCAATTTCATGCAACAATTGCAGATTCAGCAAATAACCCTTTGCTTGTATCCATGTTACAAAATGTATCAATACCGATCGCAACACAAATTAAACATACACGTGAGTTACTTGTACAATCCAATACAAATGCGTTAATGCAATTACACGATGAACATGTTGAGATTTATGAGGCCGTAAAAATCGGTGATCCCATTTCTGCAAGGAACGCGATGGAGCGCCATTTACGTACTGTAGAAAACTTACTTTTTAAGTAAAAAGTGCATCCGCGCCCGTTTAACACTGACCTCAAACAGGTGATGCGGATGCCTAAATGATTGAAATTATCTCCTCAGATCAAATAAACACTCGGTAATTCTTTATTTCCAAACTCATCAGATGACCAGTTGACTATTTTTTCTGAACATTGTAAATTTAAATTATAGGGGGGATTAGATTGAATGTTTCTTTGTTTGCAACTTGTATTGTGGATATGTTTCAAAGTAATGTTGGAAAAAGTACGGTTGAGCTTTTGGAGAGGCTCGGCTGTACAGTAAGCTTTCCAAAAGGGCAAACATGCTGTGGTCAGCCAGCCTATAATAGCGGCTATGTGAACGCCTCTAAAGATACAATGAAAAATACGATTCGTGTTTTTGAAAATGCTGAAGTAATCGTCTGCCCATCTGGTTCTTGCGCATACATGTTAAAAGAATATGTGCATATTTTTGAAGATGAGCCCATTTGGCAAGAACGTGCTAGGCGTATTGCCGATAAAACATACGAACTTACGCAATTTATTGTTGAAGTACTCGGAATTGAAGATGTCGGGGCAAAATTAAGTGGCACTGCCACGTACCATCCATCTTGCCATATGACACGCCTTCTTAAAGTACAGCAAGCACCTATGACATTACTTAAAAACGTCGATGGGTTAAAAATGATTGAACTCCCACTAAAAGAAAACTGTTGTGGATTTGGCGGGACCTTTTCTGTCAAAATGGGGCCAATTTCTGAACAAATGGTTGATGAAAAGGTTGCCTCTGTGCAGCAAACAAAAGCGCACTATTTAATCGGAGCAGATGGTGGTTGCTTACTAAATATCGGTGGTCGTATTGAACGACAAAACCTCGAAGTGAAAACAATGCATATTGCAGAAGTATTAAATAGTAGATGAGGGAGGCAATCATATGGCAATGAAAATTAGTAAAGACAAATTCAAAGAACGGCTTTCAGTGAATTTAAATAATGATTTTATGCGTGGTGCCGTCTCTTCTGCTCAAGATCGCCTTCAAACGAGACGTAGTGCTGTAATTGAAGCATTAGATTGGGAAGAATGGCGCAATCACGGGGAAGAAATTCGCCAGCATGTACTCGAACATTTAGACTACTATTTATATGAACTAAGTGAAAATGTTGCAGCTCGTGGCGGTCATGTGTTTTTTGCCAAAACAGCGGAAGAAGCAACGGACTATATTACGAACATCGCAAAGCAAAAACAAGCTAAAAAAATCGTCAAATCGAAATCAATGGTAACAGAAGAAATTAACTTAAATGCGCATTTAGAAGAGCTTGGCTGCGAAGTCATTGAAACGGATTTAGGGGAATATATTTTACAGCTTGACGACCATGATCCCCCATCCCATATCGTAGCCCCTGCTCTCCATAAAAATAAAGAACAAATTCGAGATATTTTTGAAGAAAAGATTGGCTACACTGCTTCTTCTCAACCAGAAGAATTAGCACAGCATGCACGTCAAATATTACGCCAAGATTATTTAACCGCAGATATCGGCATTACAGGTTGTAATTTTGCTGTTGCTGAAACAGGCTCGGTTTGTTTAGTTACAAACGAAGGGAATGCAGATCTTGTAGCGGCTCTCCCGAAAACACTTATTTCAGTGATGGGCATGGAGCGATTAGTACCTACATTTGAAGAAATGGAAGTATTAGTTAGCATGCTTACACGCAGTGCGGTTGGCCAAAAGCTGACGAGCTATATTACCGTGCTAACGGGTATTCAAGAAGAGCTTGATGTTGATGGACCAGAAGAATTTCATTTAGTTATTGTTGATAACGGACGCTCATCCATTTTAGGTGGCGAGTTCCAATCTATTTTGCAATGCATTCGTTGTGCCGCGTGTGTAAATGCATGTCCAGTATACCGTCATGTAGGTGGTCATACTTACGGCTCCATTTACTCCGGTCCAATTGGTGCCGTGCTCTCTCCGTTACTTGGTGGCTATGATGATTATAAGGAATTACCTTATGCATCAACACTTTGTGGTGCTTGTACTGATGTTTGTCCAGTTAAAATTCCGCTACATCAGCTACTGCATAAGCACCGTGAAGTAATTGTTGAACGTGAAGGACGTGCACCTATAAGCGAAAGTTTATTAATGCAGGCATTTGGTATGGGTACCTCTTCGCAATCGATTTATCGTTTTGGCTCAAAGCTTGCGTCTACTGCGATGAAGCCTTTTACATCCAATGATAAAATTTCTAGTGGTCCTGGTTTACTCAAAAATTGGACAGATATTCGCGATTTACCCTCTCCGAAAAAGGAGCGTTTTCGTGATTGGTTTGACACGCATAGTAAAGGGGGCGAACATAAATGATTCAAAACCGTGAAGCCTTTTTGCAAACGATTGCAACACAGTTAGGCCATTCTAAGCCTTCTCTCATGAAGCCTGAACGTAATTGGAAGCACCTACCTCAGCATGAAGTACTGAAGGAGGCCTCTGCAGATGAACTTGTTGAAATATTAGTAGAGCATTGCGCTAATATTCATACGACCGTTAAAATTTGTTCACAATCGACCTTGAAGCAGACACTTGAAGAAACCTTTGCTACATATAATAACGGACAAATTATTTATAGTGATGATGCCCGTTTTGAGCAGCTTCAAATCGAATCTTTTATTGCTGCACAGCAAAGCTTCAAATGGGACCCTACTCAAGGTGACACGAACATCGAAATTGCGGAGCGTGCGAATATCGGTCTCGTTATTAGCGATATCACATTAGCCGAATCCGCAACGATTATGCTACAATCTTCTGCAAAGCGCGGCCGGACCTTATCATTTTTACCCGAAAACTCGATTGCCATTATACCGAAAAGTAGCATCGTACCACGCATGACACAAGCCGCCGAGTTTTTACGCAAACAAAGCACTGTCGCTTCTTGCGTTAGCTTTATTACGGGTCCGAGCAATTCAGCAGATATTGAAATGAATTTAGTCGTTGGCGTGCATGGACCGGTGCGTATGACGTATATTATCGTGGAAGACTTCTAAATTGATTATGAAAAATACCGAGTATCAAGGTTTCCCTTGATGCTCGGTATTTTTTAATGCGCCACTTTATCTTTTGGCAATAAAAACGCTACAAGTAACAGCAGCGGTAATATGGAAATGGCAATCATCGTAGGACGAATGCCGAACAGGTCCATAAAGCTCCCTATCGCGACAGAGCCAATTGCCCCCATACCAAAAGCTACACCAACTGTCAGACCCGCCATTGTCCCAATTTTAGATGGCACAAGCTCCTGTGCATAGACAACCGTTACCGTGAAGCTAATCATAATAAGTGCCCCTATCGCGATTAAAAACACTGCGACAAATGCAATCGGTAAAAATGGTAATGCGATACACAGTGGAATCGGTCCTATAACTGAAATTAAAATCGCATTTTTTCGACCGATGCGATCCGATAATGGTCCGCCGAAAAATGTACCGACTACACCAAAAGCCATGAATAAGAATATTAATAATTGCCCAAATTCTACTTTAATCCCGTATTGTTCAATTAAATAAAACACATAGAAACTTGTTATATTCGTAACATAAAATGAACGTGCAAAAATAATAACGAGCAATAAACTTAGCGCAATGCCAACTTGCTTTTTCGTTAACTTTGGCAAAGAAGATACAAGCACTTTCTTCACTTTTGATAGCTTTTCTGCTTCAAGTTGACGTTTATACCATGCTGCAATTTTTGTTAACATAAATATGCCAATTGCAGTAAATATTAGAACAAGCGATACACCATTCATTCCAAACGGCAAAATGATAAATGCACTTAATAACGGTGCTAATGCTTGCCCAGTATTGCCACCTACTTGATAAATGGACTGTGCAAGACCGCGTTTATTCCCCGCTGCCATGAATGATACGCGAGAACCTTCTGGATGGAAAATCGCTGAACCAATGCCTAAAAAAATAACAGACATTAAAATCATCCAATATTCATTAACAACAATTAAAAGCGACAAGCCAATAAATGAGCTGATCATTCCTAAAGGCAACGCATAAGGGAACGGCTTTTTATCCGTCATAAAACCGACTGCTGGTTGCAATAGACTTGCAAATATATTTAGCACAAAGGTAATCATCCCTAGCTGTGTAAACGTTAGCCCTAAATCTCTCTCTAGTAGCGGGAACATCGCTGGAATCACTGCTTGCATTGTATCGTTAATTAAATGACAGACACCTATCGCTACCATGACAGGATAAATGGGATTGGACTCTTTTACCATTGTGGTAGACATTTCTTTCACGTCCTTTCTATTTATCAATTGCATCCCTATTTCGAATTACAGGGAATGGAGATAAATTGGTATAGTTTCATATCGATCCGACCATCATATCGTTTAAAGGAGTGATGAAATGGAGCTTAATTTATTCGAGATGCTCATACGTACAACTTTTGCATTTTTTGCCATTTTACTACTTGCACGCATCATTGGCAAAAAACAAATCAGCCAGCTAACCTTTTTCCATTACGCAACAGGGATTACATTTGGCTCGATTGCTGCTGAAATATCCGCACAAGCCGAAACACCCTTTTTAGATGGTATAGTTTCGTTAATATGGTGGACTGTATTAACTATCTTTGTTACGTTCGTAACATTTAAATCAAAAAAAGCCCGTGTTTTATTTGATGATCGGCCGATGATTATTATACAGAGCGGTGTTATTTTAAATGATAACTTGGAAAAAGCGCGCTTGCATATGGATGAAGTAACGATGCTTTTACGCGAACAAAGCATTTTTTCACTTGATGAAGTACATCATGCTATTTTCGAAACAAACGGGGAATTAACTGTGTTGAAAAAACCCCTAATGCGTGAGGCAACAAAAGAAGATGTAAAAATAGCCCTTTCAGCACCCCAATATATGCCAACCGAACTTATTTCTGATGGCAAAATTATTGTAAAAAACTTAAACGAGCTTAATTTAACGGAAGAATGGTTGCTAAGAAAGTTATCAAAGAAGAATATCCATTCCGTTAAAGATGTTTATTACGCACAAGTTTTAGAAAATGGCTCCCTATACATTAGTATTAAAAATGCTAGTCCACCTTCATAATATCAATCGGTGTCACAATTCCTAATAACCTTTGATGGGGCTTTCCATGTTCTGTAATAAGCAAAGCCTCAAAGCGGCGACCACGCTCAACCCCCTGCTTAAAGATTTCCTCCGCCTCATAAATGGTCATAAAGCGACTAATAAATTTATAGTTCCGATTATTATTTTCATATTTCAAAATATCCTCTAGCGTCGGTGTGTGCTGTGGTAAACGTGCCCCAGCCATCGACGTTGCTAGCCAATTCGTTACCCCAACTGTCGTGATCAACCCTTTAAATGAGTGATTTTCATAAACAGGAAATTGCGTATATTTTTGTTTTCGAATAGCCTTCAAAATATGCTGCAGTGAATGGGTCGTTTGAAATGTGAACACACGCTTTCTAAATAATTGGCCAACAAGCTTCGGTTTTGTTAACACTTCATCAATATGTTCGATTTTCTCAACAACTTCTATATGTGGTTCAGCAATCACATATTCCATCGACGTTCGATTATGGACAATCGCATTACGCAAATCTGCATAAGAACGCAATTCATCCTCGTATTTTCGCACAAGAGGACTTTTCTTTTTAGCTAAGTCTACTAAACGATAAAATGCCATAAAATCCTTTGCTCCAGCAATCTCTCTCATCGAATGATCAATGCGATTGAATGCCGTTAAAAATCGATCAGAATTTTTCACGACCTTCCCCTCACTTTCTACAACAACTTTTAACTAAGTTTAATTATATATCAATTTCCGAATATTTAAATAGATTAACGAGACATCGTTCAACTAAAAAAGACATATTTCACGCGTAAAATGGCGAGATATGTCTTTTATAGCGTAATCGTTTCGCAAGCAGCACCTGTTAATAAATTTCCCCATAAACTTTCGTAACCTTGGTTTTTAAGCGCTGAGATGAAACATGCAAGCGCTACTCCATGCGAAATGACCGCAATCTTTTTATATGGTATGAGATCTAAATTTTCGTGAAACGCGAGCATTCGAGACGCCACTTGTTGAAATGATTCTTGTGTAGTATTTTGAAACAAATGTGGTGAATCCATATAACATTTATATTGCCCATCATTTTGCAGGCTGCTTATTAGACAGCCTTGCCAATGACCAAGATGAATTTCACGTAAGTTTTCACTTTTATGAATGATACTATTTGGAAACATATACTTAGCTGTTTCATACGCTCGATTTAAATCACTGCAAAATACAATTTCTGGTTCCCACTGAACTTGTTTTGCCTGTTGAATGCCTCGTTCTGTTAGTTCTGAATCCAGCCATCCTTGCAATCGTCCTTCTTTATTCCATATTGTTTCAGCATGGCGGTAATACTTAATGATTTTCGACATAATTAATTATCTCTTCCTGACACTTCGCCCAGATTTCTTCGTTTTTAACGGCAATTCGGAACCACTGTCCATCTAACCCTACGTAATTTTTTGTATGACGTAACACAATGCCACGACGCAGTAAATGCGAAAAAAATGCCGCCGAATTTAGCCCATTTGGTAATTTAAATAATAGGAAATTAGCCGAACTATTCGAAACTGTACACCCTAATTCCTCCAATACAACGCTCATTTCCACTCTCAAATGCTCACTTTTCTCCCTAGATTCCTTTATAAATTGCTGTTCCTGTAAACAAATCGAGCCAAGTTCAATTGCAATATTGCTGACATTCCAATGTGGTAAGAAACACCGTAACTTTTCTGCTTGTTTCCCAATCACATAACCTAGTCGAACTCCCGCAAGCCCAAACATTTTTGTCATAGATCGCAACACAAATAAATTCGTATATGTATTCGTTAACGCAACAACACTTTCCGCCTCGTCAGTCCAATCGATAAAAGCTTCATCTACAACAAAGTCACAATGCGGATACTTTTGTATTAATCCCTCTATCCACTCCCTTTTTAATAAAACACCTGTTGGATTATTTGGATTGCATATGTAAATAGCTGAAACGCGCAATAATAGTTCATTTAATGCCTGTTCATCAAAATAATAATGGACAATATCCTCTGCAACGATTGAATGAATTGTGCAATTCTGTTGCTGCAATGTTCTTTTATACTCTGAAAAAGATGGTTCTAATAATCCAATATCTTTTCCTCTAAAAAATTGCGCTAATACCATTAATCCTTCTGCCGCACCGTTCGTTACAACAACATGTGATTTCGAAACTTTGTGGAAATCTGCTATATCCGTATAAAAAGGTTCGGCTTGTTCATCTGGATAAGTTGCTAATTTAGACAGTAAACTAGGCCAATGCTCTTTAATTTTCTCAGGAAACCCATCTACATTAACATTTTCACTTACATCAATTACTTCTTGCGGCATTGTAATACCCATTGCCTTATACAATGCCGATGCATTAGCCCCATGTGAAGGCAATGACATATAAAATTCCCCCTATTAATAAAGTCCACCATGTACAAACATACATTTGTTTAATCGCTCGTTTAATATGCTGTTTTCGCATCGTAAAATACGGTTTTCCCATATAGGCTCGAAATGATTCTATTCCACTATATTGATTGTACCCACCTAAGCGTATACCTAATTGCCAAGCGGTTGCCGCTTCCAAATAGCCGCTGTTCGGACTCGGATGCTTCTTTGCATCTTTCAACCAATTTTTTAATCGGAATATGAATGATTTATTAATATACTTTTTCGTACTAATAAGTAAAATGAAGCCCGTCATACGACTCGGAATAAGATTTGCGAGATCATCTAATTTTGCGGCGGTATATCCAAATTGTCCATAGCGGTCATTTTTATAGCCTATCATTGAATCTAGCGTGTTGATTGCTTTGTAACACCATGCGCCAGTAGCGCCAAAACAGAGTGCATATAAGAGAGGTGCGGTTACGCCATCACTCGTATTTTCCGATACCGTTTCAATAACTCCCCGTACAATTTCTGGTTCATCTAAATGTGTAGTATCTCGTCCCACAATCCACCCTAGCTTTTCTCGTGCTTGATCGATATTATGATTGTTCAGTGCATCGTAGACAATCATCGCTGCTTCCTTTAATGATTTTTGAGCGAGCGCTAAACTAATTAACGAGATCTCCACAACTACCCATAGGAGAAAATGAATTTTAAAGGCGAGATAAACGATAACAAAGGTTGTAAAAGTTGTCGCACCTACTGTTATTAAAACTGTCATAAAACCTTTTAAGCGTAAATAACTCCCTTTGTTCAATGCCTTCTCTAAAAAGGAAATAAAGCGTCCTATATAAATTACAGGATGTGTAATTTTCTTTGGCTCCCCTAAAATCAAATCCATTAGTACCGCTATTATACAAATGAAGTATAAAATAATGGACACGCCCCTTCGTAAATTATAAATACCGAAGCAACTTTTAAAATTCGCTTCGGTACTATTTAATCAATTACGCCTCGGCGTAATTGCGTCCAGATTTTTTTCGAGCTTGGGGCCACAGGATGTGGGTCAGTCAGCCGTTGTCACACGATGTGACGCCCTTAGGCTGACTTCCTTTCCCTTAAAAAAAATCTGTGACATCCGCCGGGGCTAACTTAATTCAGCCGGGGTTTTAACCCCACTGAATAGAATTTCCCATTTAACATTTATCACCAAATTGTTGAAGTAGGGAATAAATGCTGAATTAAGTTAATGACTGTGTTCATAGCCATTTTCTTCAACATATTTCCGGAAGTTTTCTAAGTCTTGCATACCAGTGGATGTGCCATCGATTGTCTGTTGTAATCGTTCTAATAGGACATTTTGTAACTTCGGATGATAACCAAAGTAATTCGCAATCGTAATGTCAATGTTCGGGTATTCTTTAGAAAATTCCGTTGCCATATGTGCCATGCGTTTCATTAAAATACCTGTGAATAAGAAATACGGTAACATAATTATTTTTTTGGCTCCGCGCTCCATGCACGTCTCAATACCTTGTTCAACAGTTGGTGTTGTTACGCCCATAAATGCCGTTTCGAAAATTGGTACATCAATTTGCCCGGCTAACTTATGTGAAATTTTATAAAAGTCCTCTTTCGCCTCAAGATCGCTACTACCACGTGCAATTAATAAGATAGCTGTATCTTTATGTTTAGCAGCTGTGTCAAAGCCAACTTCTTCTAGGCGTGATTTTAAAATCTCAAAAATTTCGTTATGAATGCCTATTGTTTGTCCATATGTAAAACGCACTTCTGGGAATTGTACCCTTGCTTCCTCAATTTCGGCTGGAATATGAAGTTTTGAATGCCCAGCATGTAATAAAATAATTGGGATGACATGAATTTCATCCGCCCCCGCCTCCATACATGCTTGAATCCCATCATCAATATTTGGAGAGGCGAATTCTAAAAAGCAAGATTGAACGATATATTGTGGATCAATTTTTGGCTCCATCCGGCTAACAAACTGACGAACTTCTTCATTGCCCTCTTCTAAACGACTACCGTGCCCCACAAATAAAACGGCCTTATGTTTTTTCCCTTTACGTTTTCGGTACTTATCAAGACCTTTAATACGCGACTCACCGCGCAAACGCTCCCCTTCTTGCAATGAATAAATAATATTTTCTTCGGATACATTTTCATGTACGATTGCACGAGCGGTTTTTTCCTCCTGAACGGAATACCATGTACCTTTCGGATAATCAATGACGACACATTTATCCTTACAGCGCCCATTACAACGCGTGCGGGAAGTATGAATCACATCATCAAGTTTATTCACTCTAATTTCATCGCGTATTTGCTGCGTCACTTCTTCTGCACCAGCACCCATACAAGTCGCCCCATTACAAATTAAAACGTGACGTTGCATCGGTGTTAAATTCCAAGTTGTCATGACCAATCCCCCTTTAATTGTTGTTGAATACTCACTTTTTCCTTCTTAATAAATAGGAAAAATTTCTCTATATCGGATGTATTGTAATGAACTAATAACTTTTTTACACATGCAATGATGTACTGCTCTGGTATATTTTTGGCTAATAGTTCCCCAGAGCTTGCACGTCTCCCCATTGGAATCGCTCCGCCGTAAATATCAAATTTCCCCTTATGGTAAATGAGCGCTAAATCATCCTGAACAGCATTGTAACAAGCTAGAGTGCATGCATTAAAGCCAATTCTTACTCTCTTTTTAAGTGGCATTTGTTCAATTTCTCGTAATAGCTCTTTTGCGATTGGCAAGGCATCTAATTCGTCTCCATCACAAAAATCACAACATTTCATGATGGCACTTGGAGTAGGTGGCACTACATAGAGCTCTACATCAGTTAACATTTGGATCACTTCATCAAGCATTTCTTCATGAACCGATACGATAAAGCTATGGCCAGCTGAATATTTCACAGCACCTTCATCCGCTAGTTTTGCTAATACATTCAATTGAGTGCTCGTTAAATGTTTGTTAATGATACCGGGTCTAACCGTTAACACGATAAAGCTATCTGCTGCCTTTAACTTTGCAAATGTTTTAGTAGGCATTGGGAGTTGCATTGCTTTCTCAAAGTTTTGCCGTACGTATTGCTCCATGTTTATACCACCTTTGCTTTTACTAATTTTTAATCGTTAAAATGAATCTGGATATAATCCTTTTGCTAAAATTTCTAACGCTTCTGCTACACGTACGCCTTCTGAAGCTGCTGATAATGGGAGCACAACAAAATGCTCCTTTTGAACAGCTGGTGTTTGGCTAAGTGCAGGATCCGCTTTTAAGAAAGCAATTTTTTGCTCAGCAGTTGTTGAACCGTAATCAATGACAACAATTGCTTCTGGTGCATGTTCAACAGCGTCTTCTTTCGATACAGTTGCCCAGTTTTTTTCGATATCACCAAATACATTTTTACCACCAGCCATTGTTACTAATGTATTCATAAAGTTTTGTGTTGCCGTGAACACTTCCGTATCCCCACTATCGAAAACAAGCACTTCGATTGGTTTTTCATTTGCAGGTAATTTTTCAGTAATCGCTTCAATTTCCTTATTCATTTTTTCAATTAAAGCTTCACCACGTTCTTCTACACGGAAAATCGTAGCAATGTTACGAATATCGGTATAAATATCTTCTAATGTTGGACCCACTTTGATCGATGAAGATTGTAAATAACTATTAATGCCAAGCTCCTTTAATTCTTCACGAGACATGACATTTTTAGGGTTAAATGCACTTGCCCATCCGCCATAAATAAAATCAGCTTCATTTGCAATAATTTGTTCCTTTGATGGATAGCGTTCAGCTAGTACAGGTACTTCTGCATACGCCTCCTGTAATGGCTCATAAATTTCATCATCCAAATAAGATGTACCAATCATTGAATCTTCCAAACCTAACGCAAGCATAATTTCCGTTACGTGCTGATTAATTGTAATCGCGCGTTTTGGTACTTCTGTATACTCTAATGTCATACCTTCATTTTCAATTGTTACAACTTCAGCCGATGCTTCAGCATTTAATGGTTCCTTTTTTATTTCTGGCTCTGTTTTGTTACATGCAGTTAAAAGTAGTGATACTGTTAAGAAGATAGAAGCCCAAAAAGTTTTTTGTTTTTTCATGATTTCCCCTCATACTTTCTCAAAGTATTATTTAGTATAAAAAAATAAGTGGAGCTTGTTTGTAAATGGATTCGTTGAAATACCTACACGGACGCGGAAAACATCCATCATTGTTTGTTCTGTAAACACTTGTTTTGGTGTGCCCTGCTCATACAGCGTCCCATCTTTCATCACAATCACTTCATCACAATAAGCTGCCGCTAAATTCAAATCATGCAAAGCTGTAATAATCGTGACGGGTAGGTCCTTCACTAAATCCATTAAATGCAGTTGATGCTCAATATCTAAATGATTTGTCGGTTCATCTAATACTAAAATTTTTGCCTTTTGCGCTAATGCGCGAGCTAACATGACACGCTTCTTTTCACCACCAGATAAATGGACGAATGTTCGATCCGCTAAATGGCCAACATTTGAAAGTGCCATACACTCCTCGACAATTTTAAAGTCTTCCACATTGTCTGAGCTTAGCCATTTTTTATATGGTATACGCCCCATCATAACGAGGTCCTTCACCGTAAAATCAAAGAGCACCGGAGATTCTTGACTGACAACGGCCATTTGCTGCGCTAGTTTTTTAGGGGAGATATCCCAAATTTCCTTTTCATGTAGCGTCACACTACCCGATGTTTGCTTTAAATGACGATAAATCATTTTTAGCATCGTCGTTTTACCACTACCATTTGGTCCAATGATGCCGATGAATTTCCCTTCCTCAATTGTGATGGACAAATTACGCAAAATTGCTTTTTCTGCTATAGAATATTCTAGGTCTTGAAGTTGTATCATTTTATTCCCCTTCTCCAAATGCATATCGCTGACGACGTAGCATCCAAATAAAGAATGGGCTACCACATAACGCTGTAATAATTCCAATTGGCATTTCTTCTGGTGCAATCGCAATACGTGCGCCCATATCCGCCCAAACGATAAAAATCGCGCCAAGTAATGCACTTAAAGGTAGGACAACTTTGTAATTTGAGCCGACTAACATTCTTACGATATGAGGAACGATTAATCCGACAAAACCGATACTTCCACTAACCGCTACAACAACACCCGTTAATAACGAAACAATAATAATAATAAAAATTCGAAAACGCTCAATATTAATTCCTAATGTTGCAGCTGTTTCCGTGCCGAGCAATAATGCATTTAATTGGCGATAGCTTAATGTTAGTAATGTAAAAACGATGACGAATACAACAGCAGGAATTCCAATGTTATTCCATTTTGCTCCGCCTAAACTGCCTAACATCCAATGCATGACCGCTTGAATGCCCCCTTGCTCCTTAGACATCATCAGCATAAAGTTCGTTAGCGCGCTTAGTACCATAGAAATCGCAACACCTGAAAGAAGTAAGCGAATCATGGATGTTCGTCCGCCAATACGAGCAAGTAAAAAAACGATACTTACAGCTGCGATTGCTCCTAAAAAAGCTGCAAATGATAGCGCATAGACACCGAGAAAGCTAAATGCACCGAGTAAAATAACCGATGTTGCACCAACAGAAGCACCCGATGAAACACCTAAAATATACGGATCTGCAATCGAGTTTTTCACTAATGCTTGAATGGCTGCACCACAAATTGCAAGTGATGCACCTACAATCATCGCGAGTAGGACACGCGGCACACGCAGTTCCATAATAATGATTTGCTGAGCGTTCGATGCGTTTGTAGTTGGTACTATACCAAGTTTATACATGAGTACCTCTATAATAAGTGAGGGGGTAATGCCTACAGAACCAACCATAATCGCGCCGATTCCTGAGCAAAGTAAAATAACGAATAACATAACTAACCAAACGTAAAATTTCCTGTTCTTCATCGCTTCACAGGCTCCCAACTAATAATCGCCGCGTAAAATTTATGACGATAGATAATTTCTCCGTTTTCTTCCGTTATAAAACCTGCAAGTGCTGCTTTTACATCATCGATCTGAAACGTGTCATTTAAAATCTTCTTACTTTGCGCGGTATATAATGCTTCATATGAGGCATAGCGATATGTACGTTCTAGTGGAAGCATTTCACAATCTGCATAAATCCCAAGCTGATAAAGCATATTGACGATTCCAATATAATCACGCCTTGGATATTTAATTTGATAACCGAATTGTTGATCGAGTACAACATAATGAGGCTGAATAGGCCCTGTTGTTAAGCCGATAATGACGCGCTTTTTTGCCAAGCGATTCATCTTCAACAATGCCTCATTCATTTCATAGATCCGGTAATAACAATTGACGCCAATGACAACATCATGCTTTTCTACTTCAGCATCTTCCCATTTTGCATGGACGTACTGCACCCCTTCGTCTTCTACAAAATATTGTTGTAAATATTGAAGAACACTTTCTGAACCATCTACTAATGTTAGCTTTTCAGCATCTTCTCGTAATGGAAAGGTGTAATTTCCCCATCCCGGACCGATTTCTAAACACGTCGCATTTTCCGGTATATGTTTCCGCATTTTTTCATAAATCGGCTTCGTATGGGCATCCGTTTGGCGATAGGATTTTTTTTGCATCGATTGAGACCAAAATGCTTCTTCTAATGCATCATCAATCATTCGTTCAGGCATTTCACCGTGCCAATTATGCATGCCTTCTTTCCATAGCTTCTCAAAATCGATATGTAAAGGTGACCCTTTCATTTCAAGCATCTCCTTTCTTATAAAATACAAAAAAACGTATAAATCAAATTGTTTATACGATCAAATACGCCTCGGCGTATTTGCGTCCAGATTTTTTTTCGAGCTTGCTCGAAAAACTCCTCTAAAAAATCTGTGACATCCGCCGGGGGCTTTAACTTGATTCAGCCTGGAATTGAACTCCCACTGAATTAAAGTCATTCTTGGCATTCATCCCCCACTAATAGAAGTGGAGAACTTCTGCTGAAGCAAGTTAATATGCCATTATGTATTGCATAGTGGCTCTTATACTCCCGTAAGAACAATATTCCGTTTATCAGCAGGTATCCTGACTTCGCATCCTAAAGTTCATAGCCCTTCCCGCAAATATTTTGCAGTGGTATCGCTACAACTCTCCGCTTCACAGTGGCGGGTACCGTGGTGACTTTCCATCACTCTTCCCTTTACGTATTTCTACACTGATAAATGTATTAAATTGTATACTTTCTTCATATCTAAATGCTGGCGCACATGTTCATCCAAAAGTTCATACGCCTGTTCACGACGATCCTCATCTGATACAACATCCCCAGCAACTAATTCCAGATTTTTTTCATTGCGTATAAGGTTGAAATAGTCGCGTGTAAAATGACGATTTTGGAAGATACCATGCACATATGTACCGATAATTTGTTCCGTATAAACACCATCTTGTCGACCATCATCAAAAGTAATAAACGGTGTCATTTTCTTCGTTGCCACACTGCGACCTAAATGGATTTCATAACCCTTCACATCGTGACCTGTTACAGTTTGGCCATGTACTTGTACGGTTTGTTTTTCTGTTACAAAATGCGTCTCAATTGGTAATAGCCCGAGTGATAAGTACGTGCCACCACTTCCTTCAATCGCAGACTCATCGCGAATGACTTCTCCAAGCATTTGGTAGCCTCCACAAATACCTACGACTTTTCCACCTTTTTGTGCATGCTTCAAAATGCCTTGTGCTAAGCCATTTTCTTGTAGCCACAAAAAATCTTCTACCGTATTTTTAGTGCCTGGCAAAATAATGACATCTGGCTGCTTTAAATCTTTTAATGAAGACACAAACCGAGGTCCCACTCCTGGTTCCTCAAATAATGGGTCAACATCTGTAAAGTTTGAAATACAAGGTAAGCGAATAATCGCAACATCAATTGCAAATTCTTGTTGCTGTGGTTTTTTTAATCGTAAGCTCGATAGTGCCATCGAATCCTCCGCTTCAATTTGTACATCCACATATGGAATAACACCTAAAACAGGAATTCCCGTATAGTTTTCAAGCCATTCCACACCACTATCCAATAATTCCTTCATCCCTCGGAATTTATTAATAATGACACCTTTTACCCGAGCGCGTTCTTCATCATCCAAAAGTGCTAACGTACCAACGATTGAGGCAAACACACCACCACGTTCAATATCCGCAACTAAAATGACACTTGCATCGGTTTCGTGTGCCATACGCATATTCGCAATATCACGTGCTTTCAAATTGATCTCCGCTGGACTGCCCGCACCTTCCAATACTAAAATTTCAAACTGTTCGCTTAGACGCCCAAGTGATTTCCGTATTTCTGGCATAACATCCTCTACAAATGTTTCTCGGTATGTCAAAGCATCCATATTCGCTAAATGTTTTCCATGTAAAATCACTTCAGATATCATTTCCCCTTTTGGTTTTAGGAGGATTGGATTCATATCTGTTGTCGCGTCAATTTTAGCGGCTTCTGCTTGTACACCTTGGGCACGACCAATTTCACCACCACTTTTTGTAATGTATGAATTCAATGCCATATTTTGTGATTTGAACGGTGCTACGCGAAATCCATCATTCGCAAAAATCCGGCAAAGTGCTGTGCAAATGACACTTTTTCCAACATCTGAGGACGTCCCTTGAATCATAATTGCTTTCATTAAAATTCAAGACCTTTCATTGCTTTAACATCTTGCTCCTCGTAATAATGCTTTGTCGCATCGATTGTCGAAACTAAATCTGCCATGGCAATAAGTGATGGATGAGCCGAACGTCCTGTCACAACTAAATGCATCGTTTTCGGACGATTTTGAATGGCTTCTAATACCTCTTCAAGTGGTAAAACATCGTCAACTGGAAAGCGTGTAATCGCCAATGCATTATTCAGTTCGTCAAGCACTAATAAATCAATCGAATCATCTCGTAACACTTCTTTGACTTGTGCCCATGCCAATTTTAAAGCCCCTCGGTGCTCTTCAGGTGTTTTTGTCCATGTAAACCCAATCCCAAGTTGAACCGTTTCTACCCCTAATTTGCGTAAAGCAATTTGTTCACCATACGTACGCTCAGGAGATTTAATAAATTGAAAATATTTCACCTTCATGCCTCGTCCAATTGCACGTAACGTGACACCAAGTGAAGCTGTTGTTTTTCCTTTGCCATCCCCTGTATAAACAAGTAACATCCCTTGTCTCGCCATCGTCAATCCCCCCTTATCCTTTTATAACCAAGTTGTTTTTTCAGCAAATGCTGTACGCTTTTTCTCTGTCGCCGGAGATTCAGCTGGATAACCAATACATAACGTACCTACTAACTGTTCTTGCCCACTTGCACCAATATAAGCATGAAGCGCTGTATCATGTACTAAACCAACGCCTCGTGTACGCCAAACCATGCCTAGCCCTAATTGTTCCGCCATGAGCCACATCGACATAATTGCACTACTTACCGCAAAGACATTATCTTTCGTTGCCCCTTCATCCCCTTCTACAATGGCTGAAGTCACCGCTATAATTAATGGCGTTTTTGTAATGGCTTCCATCGAACTTTCAACTAAATTAGGCTTTGTTGGAAAACGCTTTTCTAGAAAATTTAGTGCGACTTGCTCATAACCTTGTTTACTAGCGCCTTGCATCACATAAAAATGCCATGGCTCACGCATGCGATCATTCGGTGCATATGTAGCGGCTTCTAATAATTGTTCAATTTTTTCTCTTTCTACTTCACGTGCTTCAAATTGACGAATTGCACGACGCTTTTTTAGTGCATTTAACATGTTTGATGCTCCTTTTCAATGAACCACTTTATATCCTCACGTACGTTGACAACATCCCCAACTAAAATCATCGCTGGATTTTGAATGACTTCCTGCTCAATTTGTTTGGCAATGGTTTCTAATGTGCCGATAATTGTGCGTTGTTTATCTGTAGTGCCCCATTCAATCACTGCAACTGGTGTTTCGCTTCGTTTTCCATGTTCGATTAAACGTGCTGTAATATGCTCAATATTGCCAACGCTCATATAGAAAGCGACCGTATCAATATGGCTAAGCGCGCCCCAATTTAAAAAATCATTGCCTTTTTCTGCACGTCCGTGGCCAGTCACAATAGCAAAACTTGTCGCATGATCACGATGGGTTACAGGAATTCCTGCATAAGCCGGCGCTGCAATGCCTGCTGTAATACCTGGTACAATTTCATAGTCAATATTAGCCTCGCGTAAAACGGCTGCTTCCTCTGCACCACGTCCAAATACAAATGGATCTCCACCTTTTAGACGTAAAACGGTATGCCCTGCCAATGCTTTTTCAACTAATACACGATGAATTTCATCTTGAATTAAGCCGTGCTTTCCTGGTTCTTTGCCGCAATAAATGAATTCTACGTTTTTTTTTGCATGTTCCAGTAATACAGGATTTACTAAACGATCATATAAAATGACATCGGCTTGCTGTATACATTCAAGCCCTCGTATTGTTAATAATTTGGGGTCTCCTGGTCCAGCTCCAACAATAAATACTTTTGCGCTCATTGTAAATCTCCTAATCGTTGTTGTAGCCACTCCTCACACTTATGTAGGCGCCCTTCCTTTACCCATTCTAATAACTGTGGCTCTAATAATTGTGTTAGTAATTGTGCCTTTTCTTCCCCATTAAATGTGGCTAAAATGCGCTGACGAGCTTGCCCTAAAAATGCAACGTACTGCTCGTAATAATCACCATATTGATCCGCCAATTGTGCTTTCACTTGGCGCGTTAAACGTGGACTTGCACCAGAAGTTGATACCGTCATGATAAAATCCCCACGTCGGACTACAGCTGGATTAATAAAATCGACACGCCCTTTTGCATCGGCACGGCTAAGTAATTGCCAATGTTGTGTCGCTTCCTCAACTGCATCGTTCACTTCTTGACTATTTGTCACGGCAAAAACTAATGCCGCATCATCTAAGTCAGCTGGCTCAAACTCTTTTTGCTTCCATGTAATTTCTTTGCGTTCTGCATACGCTAAAAGTTCTTCCGTCATCGTAGGACTCACGACAATGATGTTCGCTTTTGCAGGAAGCAATGCATCAACCTTTTGACGAGCAACACGCCCACCACCAACGACGACAACTGTTTTATATTCAATATTTAATAACAAAGGGAAATAACTCATCGATTTACCTCCAAACATTTATCTAACCAATTTTGTACAAGCTTTGGGTTGGATGCAAAATGAAAATGTGTATAGCCTGCTACTAAATTCCCGCTTAAATAGCCTTCTTGCTGTGCTCGAAAACGTCCTTTACTAAAATATGCAGGTGTTTTATGCTCACCTTCATATGTCGAATAATGGAACTCATGCCCTTTTGCTTGCTCATCTTCATAAATTAAGAAGTTGCCTTTAACACCTGTAATTTCACGGTAACCTAATGCAGCTAACTTCTCTTGCATTTTTACGTGACCTTCAATGACACCGAGCATGGCATACGTTTCACCCGCACGATTTGTAATGCTTTCCGTTAAATACATGTAGCCCCCACATTCCGCTAAAGTCGGCAGTCCTTGCTCAATTGCAGCACGAATTGATTCTTTTGAAGTTGTGTTTTCACTTAGCTTTTCAGCAAACTCTTCTGGGAAGCCACCGCCAATATATACACCTTGTGCTTGTGCCGGAACTGGCTCATTATTTAATGGTGAAAAGAAGTGTAGCTCAGCGCCATACGCTCGTAAAAGCGCTAAATTTTCCTCGTAATAAAAGTTAAAGGCCGCATCTTTTGCTACGGCAATATGTACCCGCTGTCGATTCGGCTGCTGTTCAAAAATAGTTGTTTCAACCGTAATGACTGGAGCTTTCGTTATATTAAGCAAAACATCGAGATCAACTGTTGCTTCAATCGCAGTCGCTAACTCATCGAAATAATCATCTAAATCCCCACGTTCAATGGCGGGGACAAGCCCTAAATGACGACTTGGCATCACCTTAACTGCGCCCTTTAGTAAATAGCCAATCACCGGTATATGACACTCTGCTTCAATTGCGGTTTTGACAATATCATAATGATTTTTGCTGCCAAGCTGATTGACGATGACGCCGACAATTTGGGCGTTTTCATCGAGCATTTGAAACCCTTTTACAATGGCAGCCACACTACGCGCCATACTCGCTGCGTTTACAATTAAAATAACCGGGCTGTTCGTCAACTCGCTAATATGCGCCGCTGAACCTTCGTTGGATAATGGTGATTTCCCATCATAAAAACCCATAACCCCTTCAATAATACTTACATCCGTATCATGACTAGCACGGGCCACAATATCACGAACAACATCATGCGCCATCATAAAGCCATCAATATTTCGAGAAGGTCTTTTCGTTACCGCTGTATGAAAAGTCGGGTCAATATAATCCGGTCCGCATTTAAATCCTTGCACGGATAGCCCTCTTTTCATGAGTGCACGCATAATACCAATTGTGAATGTTGTTTTACCAACACCACTGCCTGTACCCGCTAAAACAAATCGATTCATTGCATTTCCTCCTCATCAAAAGAAATTCGTGCAACTGAAATTGTTGCATTCACACCCTTCTTTTTCTCTAGCAACCAATCGTTCGTCTTCGCATAGCGCAGAGCTGCTGGTTCACATACACCGTAAGCACCTGTATACTTATGCACTTTTTCAGAAGGGTTTTTTAATGGCATCTCATTTAACTGTTCTGGCGTATACGTAATAAACGCCCAATTATTTTTAGCTGCTACTTGTAAAAAGCCCTCTTCATCCTTTTTAAGGTCGATTGTCGCAATCGCTTTCACGCTTTTTTTACTCAACTTTAGCTCGACTAACGTTTCGTCGATAAGGGCCTCTATTTCTTCTGCTGATGTTCCTCTATTACAGCCCATTCCTAATACAAGTGACTTAGGTCGATAAATAACACCATTTTGTAAAAGCACTTCTTCATGCGGTTCAATAATGCGATCCGTAATAAGTAATGTCGCATGCGGATTTACTGCGAGCGCTTCTTCGGTTGAAGGATATAACTTTAACGTTTCGGGCATTGGTGTGTCGTGCATCCACCAGTTTCTTTCGCCTGTTTCCTGCACGATGGCTACATGCTCCTCATTAACAACGGAAGCACTTACTGGCGTGAGCTTATCTTCTGCATCCCATATCCAACCAAATTTTGCGCCAAATAAATCGACAGGAATCGTTTTTTGAACATCTGAAGCCGTTGTAATAACAGGCTGCGCACCAATTGCCTCAGCAAATTCATGTGTTAATGCATTTGCACCGCCAATATGTCCAGAAAGTACGCTCACAACATACTGTCCTTTATCATCAACTGTTAGCACGGCTGGATCTTGCTTTTTGTCTACTAATAGCGGTGCAATCATTCGTACGACCGCACCGAGTGAAATAATACAAATAACCGCTTTATATTGTTGAAAAAGTGCCGGTAATAATAAACGAACCGTCCCATCAAACATTTGAATATGACGTGTCGATTCGTCTCCGCGCTCAAATTTTTTCATATAATAAAGGTCAACATAAGGGAATTTTTCCGCATAGTTACGCGCATTCTCCACACCATGTTTTGTAATGGATACAAGGGCATATGGCTTGCGTTTATCCACTTCTGGAATGACACCTTCTTGTAAACTAATCATCTGCCTTCACACCTTTACGGAAACCATGTGTAAATGTTTTATCGTATAATTTCGAACGATAGTCTTTTTCATGAATGTTCGGGTCAAGTGCCCAACCAGCTAAAATCATCGCATGTTTGCGAATGCCGTTTGTACGCATCGCTTCATCTAGTTGTGATAATGTTGTACGAACGATTTTTTGATCCGGCCAAGAAGCACGTTGTATCACCGCAATTGGTGTATCATCCGCCCAACCCGCAGCTTGTAACTCTTTCATAATTTTTTTCGTTAACGTTGCACTTAAAAACATGGCAATCGTACTGTGATGACTTGCAAGTGCCTGAAGTTTTTCACGGTCCGGTACAGGCGTTCTTCCTTCTGCACGTGTTAAAATTAACGTTTGTGTTAAATCCGGTACCGTTAACTCCGCGCCAACCGCTGCTGCTGCTGCAAATACGGAACTGACACCTGGCACCACTTCATAGCCAATGTCATGCTGTTTTAACAATGCCACTTGTTCCATCGTTGCACCGTACATCGCTGGATCTCCCGTATGTAAACGAACGACTTCTTTCCCGGCATTTACGCGTTCCACAATGCAGTTCACCATTTCTTCTAAATGCATGCCCGCTGTACGAATAATTTCAGCATCTGGATGTGCCTCAGCTACTAACTTTTCACTTACTAATGAATCCGTATACATCACGACATCTGCTGTTTGTAACAGTTTCAATCCTTTTACCGTAATCAAATCTGGGTCACCAGGACCTGCACCAATAATCCATATTTTTTTCATTATTTTCGCACCACCATACAAGATAAATAATTAAGCTCTGCACCACGTAACTCTTCGACATCCCAAATAATTTCTTCATCAGAAGTTACTTTTGTCACGACATGTGTGCCATATAATAAATTCATATCCTCTAATAAATCGAGCATGTCCTCTAAAACTTTTGCCACTTTAATAAACACGACGGCATCATGCGTTTCAAGTACACGACGCATTTCATCCATATCTTCCGTTGCTGGAATCATCGCCACACGGTCGTCACCATCTGCAAGTGGGATACCTAGACGATTTGCCGAGCCGTTAAATGATGAGATGCCCGCTATCGTTTCCATTTCAACAGCTGGATACGTTTCTTTCATCAATTTCATTAAATGAATAAATGTACTGAACAACATCGGGTCGCCTTCTGTCACAAACGCAACATCTTGCCCCTGTTCTAAATATGTATAAATCGCCTCTACTGACTTTGCCCACTCCGTTTTTAATGTTTCCTCATCTTTTGTCATGGGAAAAACAAGACCAAGCATATTCTTTTCTGCTGGATTAATGTATTCTTCTACAATGCGATGTGCATATGATTTACTACCTTTTAGTTTTTTCGGGTAAGCAATAACAGGACACTCCTGTAATTTTCGGAAAGCCTTTACTGTAATTAATTCTGGATCTCCAGGGCCAACGCCTACTCCATATAAAATACCTAATGTCATTTGTCCGTTCCTTTCTGTGCCGTCACAATAAATATTGGATTTAATGGTTCAAAACGCGTTAAATTCAAAATCGGCTTACTTCTTGAAATTTGAGCTTGTAAAATTGTTACTGTGCAACCTAAGCTTTTCAAATACTTCATCGCATCCGCTAAATTTTCAATCGTGGCGATGTTCATTACTAATCGACCACCTGGTAATAAACGTGTAATACAAGTTTCTAATAAATGCTCCATATTACCGCCGTTACCGCCGATAAAAATCGCATTCGGATTTGGAAATTCATCTAAGCGTTCTGGTGCTTTTCCAAGAATTGCGGTGAAATCAGTTCGATGTTTCGCTTGATTCAATAAGCAGTTTTCTAAGTCACCTTCATTTTTTTCAATGGCAAATACCGCGCCTTCACGGGCAATTTTTGCGGCCTCTATTGCAACTGAACCTGTACATGTACCGATATCCCACATAACGCTATCCTCTTGCAGCTGTAGCTCTTGCAAACAAAGTACGCGAATTTCCTTCTTCGTAATTAAGCCTTTTTCTGGCTTACGTTGATGAAACGCTTCATCAGCAATACCAATTGCACAGCGCTTAACCAACCCGCATTGTTTTAAAATCACAACATTTAAAGGGGAAAAACTAGCCTGTTCCATCTCATCTAATGTCATAAAACGGCAGCGCTCATTTTCACCTTCTAAATTTTCAGCGACAAACGCTTCGTATTCTGTCATACCATAATGTTTCAAATACGTAGCAATCGCTTGTGGCGTATTATTGTCATCTGTCAAAATCGCAATCTTTTTCCGTCCATCAATTTTTTGAGCAAAGCCTTTTATCGAACGTCCATGTAAACTAACGATATAGGCATCTTGCCAGCTGTCCTGCATTTTTGAGAAGGCTAGTTGTACAGAGCTTGTATACGGGTAAATTTCTAATGGTAGTTTTTTTGCTAACACACCACCTAGTCCAAAAAATAATGGATCTCCCGACACTAAAATTACAACATTACGTGTTTCTTGCTGTAATTCATCGACAAGCTTAGACAAACCACCTTTAATGACTTTCTTTTCTTTATTGAAATTTGGGAAAAACGCTAAATGGCGCTCTCCTCCAACTAACACATCACATTCATTAATCCAGTCAATGTATTGTGGTAATAAACCATTTACGCCGTTATCCCCTATACCAATCATCTTCATGCAATTCTTCAATATTCTCAGCCTTTCCTAAACAGTCTCCATTCATGGCATACAAGCTTGTGGACACACTAATTTGTGTATTCATATGCGCTAATGCATAGTAGCAACAGTTTTTACAGAGCGCTTCAAAATAAGCTTCATTCCCTTGTAAAATCTCACCTACTTGAGAGGCTGTATTTGCTGTCAAAATCTCACTTAATACCGGCTCTTCCACACCACTTCTTTGTGCAATAGTTGCTAGAAACTCGAAGCTAATCGGTGCACTTTTCGAATGGACCATCATAACGCCTTGCGCAACTTTCGAAAATTTCCCCATCATGCCAACGAGCGATACTTTGGCGAATTTTTTACGTGCAATATGCTTCAATGTAAACCCAACGAAATCACCCATCTCAATGAAGGCTTCCTCTGGTAAATTAGGATATTGTTTCATCGCGTATTTTTCACTACGTCCGCCCGTCGTGATGACAACATGGTCGCACCCTGCTTCCTTCGCAACACTTAGCGCCTGAACAATACTCGCCATATACGCTGAGCTGGAAAACGGAACGACCGTACCACGTGTACCTAATATTGAAATGCCACCGAGTATACCTAAGCGTCCATTCAATGTTTTTTTGGCAATTTCTTCGCCGTCTGGTACGGAAATAATTACTTCTACACCTTGTTCTAGCGCATAATTATCTATTCCTTCTTGAACGACACTTGTAATCATTTTACGTGGTACAGGATTGATCGCCGCCAGCCCAACTGGTACTGGTAAACCCGCTTTTGTTACACGCCCTACACCTACACCACCGTCTAAATGGATGCCTGGGACGTCTATTAAACGCACCGTGCTTTGGATACGCGCTTTATGTGTCGCATCTGGATCATCCCCGGCATCTTTAATCGTTTCACACATGATGGCATCGCCTTGGATTTCACTCGTTTCCACCTTAAATGTCGCAAATTGCCCCACTGGTAAATAAATCGTGACCTCATCAGGAACTTGACCAGTCACAACTGCTTGTAAGGCTGCTTTAGTCATTGCTGTAGCACACGCACCTGTTGTGTAACCATGACGCATTTGTGACGGGTCTTTTTTATTTCGTTTGCTTTGCTCGCTCATCAGCCATAATCGAGATCGCATTCAATGCTGCTACAGTCACTGTACTGCCACCTTTACGTCCTTCATTTGTAATGAATGGAATACCTTCTAATATTGCTAACTCGGCTTTTGATTCTGCTGCCGATACAAACCCTACTGGCATGCCGATAATTAAATCTGGTTTTGCTAACCCTTCTTTAATTAAACGAATTAACTCTAAAAGTGCAGTTGGGGCGTTACCAATCGCATAAATGCCGCCTTCTTGTAATTTCGTTGCTTTTTGCATGGAAATAATCGCGCGCGTCGTCCCAATTGCTTTCGCTTCTTTTGAAACATCTTCATCCGCGATATAACAGTGTAAATCTCCACCATGCTTTTGGAATCGTTTGCGCCCAGATCCACTTTCAATCATCTGTACATCAGCAACTACATGACGACCAGCTAAAATCGATTGAATACCTGCCTCAATCGCATCTTCTGTAAAAATCATACTGCGCCCTAATTCAAAGTCTGCTGATGCGTGAATAACACGTCTTACTACTAACCACTGCTCGTCTGTAAAGTTGTGCTCGCCCATCTCTTCTTTAATCATTGCAAAGCTGTAATCGTAAATTTTGTCTGGGTCTACCGTTAAAGGTACGAAATCCATATTAAAGTTCATATTTGCCATTTTAAATTCCTCCTAGTTTTTCAATGATCTCTTCAAATGTAGAACATTGATTAATGTAAGTGATTTTAGGTCGTTTAATTAAAATTACAGGAATGTTTAATTCCAATGCAGCATCCACTTTTTCATCAACAGCACCGACTTTTCCACTTTCTTTTGTAATAACGAGTGTTGTGTCATATTGACGGTACAATGCTGTATTTAACTCTTTTGAAAATGGACCTTGAATCGCGATAATGTCACGCTGCTTCAAGCCTAACAAATCGCATTTCTCCATGTTTTCTTTGTTCGGTAACATGCGACAAACTAGACGGATGGAGTCAATGAGCAAGTGCTTCGTGAATGTCGCAAGTGTTTTGCTACCTGTTGTCAACATCACAGTTCCTTTATGCTCACGCGCAATAAGTGCCGCTTCTTCATATGTTTCCACTTCAGTTATTAGTGGATGCATATACTGTTGCTGCGGACGTTCGTAACGAATATAAGGCACCTTGCATTGCTCTGCTGCGGCCATCGCTGTTTTTGAAGCTTCCTCTGCATAAGGGTGGCTTGCATCAATAACCGTTGTCACACCCTTTTCATCAATGATCGCCGTCATCTGTTCGATTGAAAGGCGCCCTACTTGATAGGCAATGCCCGCTTCCTTCAAGCTATTTGCTGCTGAATCTGTCACGACGGTTGCTAATAATAAATGCCCCTTGTTTTGTAGCTCAATGGCCAATTCACGTGCATCGCTCGTCCCTGCTAAAAATAAAATCATGTCACCCCTCCTAATCGCCACATGGTGCTTCTTCTACTTTGATTTTGCAGCTCATATCTTGGTACGTGAAATGGGCAACTTTCTTTACGCGCTTAAAGTATTTAAAGAAGCGCTCATTTGGATGTGCATGTTCTTTATATTCCTCAACGATCTTCGTTAATAATGGAATCAGTTCATCTGGCTCTAATCCTTCTGCGACTGGTTGTGCAGCGTGTGCCGTTCGACCAACTGGCTTGGCGCCAATAAAAAGATCGAATTTCTTTTTACGATAGACAATGCCAATATCATCGAAAATTGGGCGATAGCAAGCCATTCCACAGCCATTAAAACCAACATGCAATTCCTTTGGTAGCTTCAAACCGCCAAGCGTATCCATAATTTCCTCCGCATATGGAATCGAATCTGCCTTCTCTCCATAGCAAAAATCACATGCCTTTATGTTTAAGACATCTCCCATAGGCAGCACGTACAACCCTGTTTCACGTAATAATCCAACGACTTTTTCCGGTGCTTCAGTAGGAATCTTTACATGGAAACGATGATCTGGTGTATATTCAAGAGTTCCCTCTTCTCCTACTACTTCAGCAAGTACCTTCATTTGCTGTGGTGTAATGATTTTATTTGCAACACCTGGTGAAACGGCAAATTCAAAAATCGATTCGATTGCTTGCTGTACTAAAAAGTCCGTCTTCACAGGTTCGTTTGATATACAAGCTAATGCCATTCTTGCCATCTCAAGTGCTGACTTTTTCTCCGGAAGTTGTTGAAATTCTGCTGGCACTACCGGCGCTGGTTCTACAGTAGTTACACTCACTTCTTTCAAAGGCTCTATTTTAAGGTTTGGCCCTGCTTTAATTGCCTCAATCTTTTCATAGCCCGATTTTGCTTCTCCTGTTTCTTGATCAAGCGCCCATGGTTCTGCTTCTTTTTTCAAGCGTTGATGCGGTTTCCAAACTTGTTTTTCATCACCGAGCGTATACTTTCTTTGATAGCCACGTGGTGTAATAATTTTATTATCGTAAAAGAATGTGGAGGAGTTCCCAACTACAACAGTCGTTAACATACCAATATCATGGTCTAACATTTCCGCTAAATTTGTTAATACGATATTTTGGCTTTCTCGATAAGCACTCTTCACTAATCCTACTGGTGTATCAGGTGAACGATACTTCAGCAAAATACGCTGTGCTTCTACAATTTGACGTGTTCTCCGTCCTGATTTTGGATTGTAGAATGCGATGACAAAATCCGCCATTGCTGCAGCTTCAATACGCTTTTCAATGACTGTCCAAGGCGTTAAGTGGTCACTCAAACTGATCGTACAAGAGTCATGCATTACCGGTGCACCAAGTAAGCTCGCACATGAATTAATCGCTGAAATTCCTGGCACAACTTCTACTTCAATACCTGTTGCCTCAGTCCAACCTTTTTCAATTAAAACCTCATACACTAAACCAGCCATGCCGTATACGCCCGCATCACCACTCGAAATGACTGCAACGATATTTCCTGCCTCTGCCTGTTTAACAGCATCTTGCGCTCGTGATACTTCTTCGGTCATACCTGTACTGACAATTGTTTGTGCTGTTACTAAATGGCGAATTAAATCTACATACGTTTTATAACCCATAATATGATTACTTTGCTGTAATGCATCTACGGCTCTTTTTGTAATATGTTCTCGATCTCCAGGACCAAACCCAACTACAAAAATCTTCCCTTTACCCAAAACGTTCCCCTCCAATAAAAAAAGATACCCAAACTTCTTTTACAAAAGAAGTTTGGGTATCTGAAAATTTATATAAAAAATCGTATTTTCAAAAAATAGAATCTACTACGACCTGCTATATTTGAGTTCTCATCTACACTTCTCCCACCGAAAAGTAAGTAATCGAATTAAACAAGCAGGTTTCCTGGCTTAAACTTCACTTTACTCTCACATCTTCCCATCCTCATCAGACAGTGATATTCGTGATTTCATCCGTTATTACAGTAGCGGGGGCTGCATTAGATTTTCACTAATTTCCCTATTATTCTCAAAATATAAGCACTCATTTAATAGTTTATTAAATTATGACTTTACAATACCATATAAATGAAATATTACAACTATTTAATAATTATCTTAGCAATTTCATCTTTATAAAAAGCTAAACCTTCACCGTACTTGCTCGCTTCTTACTAAAGTAAATTCCTATAATAACAAAGACAAACATTAATGAAACCGTCATTGTAAATGTACTCCAAAATATTGACATCGTGACAGATTCATCAATAAGTCGCAATCCATATGTCGACAATTTATACGGAGTAACCGTCCAAAAACCACCAATGATGGAGTCTACAACTGAACCAATCAAGATCAAAAAAATTGCAATCGTCGTAGCAACCGGTGTTTTGAATGCTGCACTCATTGCCACTGTAACCGCCATGACAAATAGGAGCCATATACAATACGTTCCAAGCATCGCCATAAAGCGAGTAGGATCTACTTTGCCATATAAAAGTACCGTATAATACACACTTCCCGCATAGCCAGCTGTTGCACTAATAATTGCTACGCTGCTCGCCACAATCCATTTGCTCAAAAACATTGCGGTAAAGGAAATCGGACGCACATACAATAATGTGGCTGTGCCGCTTTGGCGTTCCTTGCTAAACGTACCTATATAGGAAGCAATTAGTACGATTAATCCAATAGATTGAAACTGTCCCGTTGAAGCCGCCAGTAAATCCATCGCATGAAGTTCTGGCATCATCATCGCAAATCCTTCAGGCATATTACCAACTGCATTCAAAATATCCTCCATGAAATAATTGAGGATTGGATCACTTACACCGAGTAGAACAAAGACAATCGGAATCCATATAAATTTAAAACTACGCCAGCTTTCCCGCCATTCTTTTACTAACAACGTGTTAAATTGACCCATTAGTTCCCGCCACCTTCATGAAGATTTCTTCCAAGCTCGCTGTTTCCCGCTCCACTTTTACAACGTGATACGGGGATTTCGCTAAACGATAAAGTAACTGTTGCATCGATGGTTTTTCTTCTCGGATTTCAACATAAGCAATATTTTGTTCTGCTTTTGCTACAAGCTCTGATTGACTCGCAAACTGTCTTGCTTCTTCATTTGATGCAAACTGGATTTTATAGCGCGGCTCATCAAATTTTGTACACACTTGATGAAGGGATCCTTGCTCGACAAGTTGACCTTTTCGTAAAAAGAGCACTTGATCGGTCATTTCCTCCGCGTCATTTAAAATATGCGTCGAATATAAAATCGTCGTTTGCTGTTGAATTTCTTTCAGTAAGTTCATAATTTCTCTACGCCCAACAGGGTCAAGCGCTGATACCGGCTCATCTAGCAATAATAATTTCGGTTGATGAATAATAGCTTGTGCGATACCTAAACGTTGCTTCATCCCACCTGAAAACGTTGCTACTTTTTTGTGCATCGCCGCTCCAAGACCGACGAATTCTAATATTTTTTGTGCTTCTTTTTTTACTTTTCTTTTTTCCACACCACTTAAATTTGCGGTCATTTCCAAAAATTCAAATGCCGTTAGCCAAGAAAAAAATTGCGGATACTGCGGCAAAAAGCCGATTGCACTTCGAATATCTTTAACACCTGGCATTAGAATTTGACCACTTGTTGGTTGTAACAAGCCTGTTAGCATTGATAATGTGGTCGTTTTCCCCGCACCATTTGGACCAATGAGAGCGGTTGCTGTATGTTCTTCCAATGTAAACGACACGTGATCGACAACTTTTTGTTCACCATATTGTTTGGTTAATTGCGCTACTTGAATACATGTCATTGGCTTTTACGTCCGAAAATAAAGTACAAAATCGGTCCAATTGTTGAAACAAATAATGCAACGACTACCCATAACCATTTCGGTCCATTCGTTGCGCCGTTACGTGCAATATCAACAATCACAACAAGTGCCAAAATAAATTGCAAAATAATTAAAGGGGCAATAAGCGCCCAATTTATATTCGCTAATTCTTCCACTATAATTCCTCCTCTAGTTGTAAATGATGTTGTAAATTCGTCATCATTATTTTAAATTGCGTATTGTCTTGTAGTGCATTAAATATTGGATTATTTGCAATACTTGTTACAAGATCTTTTTTAATCGACAAATTATCCCGTGGCGCTTGTTTATCAATTCGCTCCTGCTGATCAATCCAGTCCCCGAGCTTGTAAAAATAACGATCTCCTTGTAACTCCAATGGAAATTTTAATGTGCTACAAACTTTGATATAGTATTCAATCATTTGAAGCGCCTGCTCTGTTTGATTTCTCATCATATATCCACCTGCTGCTTTAATATAAAACACAAGCGCTATATTAGGATTTAAGTTTGCAATTTGAAAAGTTTCAAGCAACTGCTGTATACGTTTTATCGTTTCGTCAAAATGGACAGTATGATCAATTTCAAGCAACAATGTTTCCGTTGCATTTGAAATTAACCCGACCGTTTGCTGATACATGCTCACCTGCAAAACTTCTTTCGCCTTTTCTTTAGTACCGAGCATCGTATGCGCTGTTGCAATCAATTGCTCAGCCCCATATTGCACAGCTGCTTCTTCCCCTAATAATTCAAGCACTTGCTTCGGTTTCCCTTGCATAATAGAAATGTATGCTTCTAAAACTGTCGCTTCATATGATAGCTGGCGATGATGGCTTTGCGTTTTAATGCGCTCACATAAAGTAAGACATTTCCCCAAAATTTCATCTGGGTTCGCGGCTTTCGGATAATAATTCATATATAGTTGCACGATTTTTAACAAGAATGGAAAGCATGAATAATATTCTGCTATCATTTCATCGATTTGTTCATCTACTTGCTCGAACGGCTCATTTCCAAGCTTCGTAGCAAACATTGCATAAGTAGACATAATTCGTTCCTTCGTCATTTGCGGTTCATAGCCTAATAGAAGATCAATCGACACATTGAAATAAGTTGCGAGCTTCGGTAAAATTGTTATATCAGGATAACTTAATCCCTTCTCCCACTTCGAAACGGCTGCGCGTGATACACCGACATAGTGCGCAATTTGTTCTTGCGTCACTGCTAGTTCTTTTCGGCGCTCCGTGAAAATTTGGGCAAATTGAAAGTTTTGCATATGCATCCTCCTCTTACTACTAACTATAAAGATATTTAATGGGAAAAAGTAGCGAATGCATGTTAATTTTTCGTACATTCGTCAACTGGTAGTTGCAATGCATATAAAAAAAACGAAATCGCGCAAGTAAGTGCGATTTCGTTTTTACTATTTTATATAAAGTCTTTCAAGCGCTGCCTGCATATTGTCACGTACTTTTACTGCCGGGCGTGCTTCTTTTACTTGCGTAATGGCTTCATCTAAACTCGATGCAGCTCCGATTTCTAACAATGTCGCTACAGCCATAACACCCGCGCGACCTGTGCCACTACCGCAATGAATGTAAATCTTTTCACCCGTTTCATATGCTTGTGCTAATTTTTCCGCACCTGCTTTAATCGTTTCAGCTGTTGCCTCTTCTGTAATCGGCGTATGAATATAGTTGTACGCTTGCTCGCCTTCACGACCATTGACACGCACATCAAATACCGTATCAATTTGCTCAGATGACACCGCTTGTTCCGTATCATCCGCACTACCGATGAAAATTCGACCTGCTACTAGTTCATTATAATGACGATTCATGAAAAACCCTCCATTATTTAATCTTCTAATCAATTACGCCTCGGCGTAATTGCGTCCAGATTTTTTCGAGCATACTTGAAAAACTCCCCTTAAAAATCTATGACATCCGCCGGGGCATCGGGCCAACACGATGTTGGTCACTCAGGCGTTGCCGCACGACGCGGCGTTCTTAGCCAGAATTCCACTAATTCAGCGGGGGATGTACCTCGCTGAATTAAATTAGATGTTTAATATCTTCATAGCTTGGTAATGCCGTTAGAGCACCCGGTTTTGTCGCTGCCATCGCGCCTAATTTATTGCCGAAAGACACACATTTTATTAAATCTTCTGCAACTGTTGGAAGCCCGTTAAAATGAACATAACGTAAAACGCCTGCCATAAATGCATCTCCAGCACCTGTTGTATCTACTGGAACGACTGGATCAACTGTTACATGCATTACTTCCCCATTTAACACCGCATAAGCACCATCTGCCCCAACCGTTATAAGCACAATCGGCACTAACAGCTCGTCTAATTTCGCTAAGCCATCCTCAATTGTGTCTGTTTCTGTTAAGAAAAATAGTTCCTCATCCGTCAGCTTTAAAATGTCCGCATCTTCAAAAAATGAAGAAATCGTTTCGCGGCATTGTTGCTCTGAGTCCCAACGTAATGGACGAATATTCGCATCAATCGCTAAAATGGCTCCCTTATCCTTCGCCATTTCAACTGCAGCACGTGTCGTTGCAAGCGCAGTCGGCTCAAACATTGTTCCTGAACACACATTAAAAATCGATGCGCGTTTAAAAGCAGCCTCTTGTAATTGTACTGATGCTACTTGAAGCGCTGGTGTTTCGTCTACATAATCCTTAAACTCGCGCTCACCATTTTCATTTAAATGTACATAAACACCACTAACACGTTTAGTTGGGTCGTAAATAGCATAATCTAAATTTACGCCTTCTTTTAAAATTTCCTCACGACAAAATTGAGAGGTTTCATCATCCCCTGAAATGGTAATAAGTGCAGAAGGTGCACCAATTCGGCTAATGCCTGCCGCAACATTAATCGTTGCCCCACCTAGATATTTTGTAAATGACGTATTCGTTTGGTCATTTGCTATATAATCAACAAAAGCATCTCCGTAAACTAAAATGAAATCTTTGTCTGACTGACTCATGAGTTATTTACCTCCGACATTGTATTCCTCTTAATTTACCATAGAACTATGATTCCAATAAAGCTTCATACTTTTCTGAACTATCCCATTTCCCCTTATTGAGTCGATTTCTGTTATAATTTATTAGGTTAAGGAGATGTTTTTAAATGACCATTTTTATTAGACAGGCTGAAATTGCGGATGCACAAGCAATTGCACCTTTAATTTATGATGCGATTGGTGATATTGCTAATAACTTAACAGGTGAGCAAGAATTACCAAAGATTATAGCTGCTTTAGAACAACTTGTAAGAGAAACATCCAACCGACATTCTTATTTAAATACATTTGTTGCCACTTCAAATGATACGGTACAAGGCATTGTTGTTTTATATGATGGCAAACAAGGCGCAATACTTGATGGCCAGCTCGAAGCACTACTTGCGCAAAAAGGACTTCATCTGAAGGTTGATGTGGAAGCCCATGAGGATGAATATTATATTGATACAGTTTGTGTTTTAAAGGAAGCCCGTGGTCTTGGAATTGGGACAAAGCTTCTTCAATTTGCTGAAGAAAACGGCAAAAAACTTGGCTATCGTAAATTAGCATTAAATGTAGAGCTCGAAAAACTGGATGCACGTCGTTTGTATGAACGTATGGGTTTTCATGTCACAGAGCCCTGGACAATTATAGACGAACCGTTTCATCATATGGTGAAATCGCTTCATTAGAATAGGACGGTATTAGATGAAAGCAACTTGGATTTACCCTCTAATGATTGTCATTGCTTCTAGTAGTTACGGTATTTTATCAACGATTGTAAAAGTAGCAATGCAACATGGATTTACTTCTTCCGAGGCCATTACAAGCCAATATGTTTTTGGTTTTTTACTTGCCCTCGTGTTATTTATCGCAACACAACGAACATTACCGAAACTTACGAAATCCAGTGTACTCTTTCTTATATGTGCAGGTACATTAACGGCCTTTACTGGAATTGTTTACGGACACTCTTTAAATTATTTACCCGCTTCACTCGCAGTCGTTATGCTCTTCCAATTTACTTGGATTGGTCTCTTTATGGATTGCATTATTAAAAAGCGTTTCCCTAGCCGCATCGAGCTTTTTTCATTGGCATTTTTATTGGCAGGGACAATTCTAGCAGCTGGTATTATTGACGTCGATTTATCACAAATTGCATGGCAAGGGTGGGTATTTGGTTTTGCAGCTGCCTTTAGCTTTGCAGGCTTTTTACAAATCAATGCGCGTCCAGTAGAAGGCGTGACGACGATTGGTCGAACATTTATTTTATCCATCGTTTCACTGATCGTCGTTTCGATCTTCCTATCTCCTGAAATCATTTGGAATGGACAACTTACTGCGGGCTTATGGAAATTCGGTTTTGTGCTTGGGTTATTCGGCATTATTTTCCCAATTCTATTGTTCTCAATTGCTGCCCCGAAAGTTGGCGGTGGACTTGTTCCGATACTGAGTGCAGTAGAATTACCTGTTGCGATTATCGTATCCGTTATCGTGTTAAAAGAAACGTTAACAGTGATACAAATCGGCGGTATTATTCTCGTGTTAATTGGGATGATGTTACCTTCCTATTTTGCCGGGAGAAAACAGCGGATGATTTCATCTTCAGTTGAATAAGTATTTATGATTAACCAGCATATTTCGATATGCTGGTTTTTTAATTTTTCGGTGGGAAGTTACCTGAATCTTGGTTCTATCCGTCACATTTTAGATTCTATCCAACACTTTTTCACTTCTATCCAACACTTTCAGCTTTCTATCCGTTTAAACTTTTTTCCATGATTAAAAAACGAATTCCAAGCCATATTAAGAAAGATTCAAAATGAAAGGAGAGATATTTCATGGGAAGAGATAATAAACAAGGTCAAAGCAGCAACAAAGGTTCCTTACCCCAAACACCGAAAAACCAAAAGATTGCCCCAAACAAGGTGCGAGAGGAATTTGCGCAAGAGTTAGCAGATCTAAAGAAATTGGCTTTTAAAACTCCCCATAAGAAATAGGAAATTTATATTTTTCGCCTACACCCTTAATGTGCGCAATAAAAACTCCTTCAAACCATCAAAAAGCACTTCCTGTTCATTACCCTGAACAAGAAGTGCCTTATTTTTAACAGCTCTAGAAACGAAACAACCTAAAGCGATTTTATAGACTATTCAAAACTTGCTTCAATTTCCCCGATAATCTCCGGTAACTGTTGCATCGTTTCAATCGTATAATGCGCACCGTATGATTCAAACTTCAAGCGTGTTTTTTCAATTAGCTGTTGTTGTTGCTCGGTTGTGAGTTGTTGGTATTCTTCTTCACTCACACCCATTTCTGAGCTCCCAACAAGTACACCTACTGCCCACACACCAGCATGTAGCGCCTCTTTCATGTCTGATGCGGTATCCCCTACTTTGACAACATGCTTCACATGGCTTAGTTGTAGTTGACGCATATTTTCAAAAACCATATACGGGTATGGGCGCCCAACATCTTCTAAATCCGTCGGTGTGACAAGATGATCTGGTGAATAGCCTTTTTTCTTCGCTTCCGGTACGACTACCGCCATCATTTCCTTCGTATAACCTGTTGTTGAACCAATTTTAATATTATTCGCACGCAACCATTTTACTGTTTCTAACACACCTTGGATTGGGGTTGTATATTCTGCAAGGGAAATCATTAACTGTTCCTCAAATTGCGCATACAATTGATTCACATCTTCTTCACTAAATGAATTGCCGTGTACTTCTTGCCACTTCGCATGGATGCGAGGCATTTGTAGCATTGCGCGAATATGGTCGATTTTTAACATACCCATTGGTTCGCGTGCTTCTTCTAACGTTACCTCTACACCCGCATTCTTAAAAATCTCTAAAAATACATTTACCGGAGCAAAACATCCGAAATCTACAGTTGTTCCAGCCCAGTCAAAAATAACACCTTCAATTTTCGTTGTCATTATACTTGAACCCCCATATATTCTTTAATTGCGCCTACTAATTGCTCCATATCGGACAGATGAATATCGCCAATATTACCAATGCGGAATGTATCGGCATCCGTTAATTTCCCAGGATATAAAACGAATCCTTTTTGCTTAATCGCCTCATAGAAGGCCGTAAATTCAAAGCTTTCAGTCGGATAATAATATGATGTAATAATCGGTGACTGATCCGCTTCATCGATATATGGTGCAAAGCCCATTGCCTGCATTTCTTTGCGTAAATAAGAGTTATTCGCAGCATAACGAGTAAAGCGAGCTGCTACCCCACCTTCTTCTTCTAGTTCAACTAATGCCTGTGCAAATGCAGCCACCACATGTGTCGGTGATGTAAAACGCCATTTGCCATCTACTTTCATCGTTTGCCACTGATCATATAAATCGAGTGACACACTGCGAGCTACCCCTTGGCATGCTGATAGACGGTCGATATTCGCAATAACAAAGCCGAAACCTGGTACACCTTGAATGCACTTATTCGCACTACTAACTAAATAATCAATTTGCAATGCTTCCATATCAATTGGGACACCACCAAAGCTACTCATCGCATCAATAATTACTTGTGCATTATGTTGTTTTGCCACTGCAATCACTTCTTCAATAGGGTTTAAAATGCCTGTTGTCGTTTCACAATGCACCATTGCTACGTGCGTAATTGTTGGATCTTGTTGTAATAGAGTTGCAATATCGGAAGCATTTACCGCTTCGCCATAAGGTGTTTCGTACTGTGTATGCTGGATACCAATTGCATTTGCCATTTGCACCATGCGCTCACCATAAGCACCATTTGTAATGAATAGCACTTTATCACTTGATTGAACCGCTGTTGTTAGCACTGCTTCTACAACGAAACTCCCACTCCCTTGCATTAAAACAGTAGTATATTTTTCTTCAGTTACACCCGCAATCTCCAATAATTGTTTACGAATCGTTTGGGTAATTTGTTTATATTCATCATCCCACGTGCAGCGGTCTTCATTCATCACATTGCGTACAGTATTTGTCGTCGTTAACGGTCCTGGTGTTAGTAATTTATATCGATTCATCATAATCCCCCATTATTTCGCAGCGTTAAAGATCGCTTGATGTTGTTGTAATAAATCTACTGTTAATGTCGTTGCCCATTTTTTTAAGTACGCAGGTTCATTTGCCACTTTTTCACCTTCATACAAAGCGACTGGATATTGCACTAGTAATTGTTCACGTGCATCATTGGCAATTGTTAAAGCAATTTCTTGCGCTTTCTTTTCTTTTTCATCATCGCCCTTATCAACGACCGCAACCGATTCTACTAACGAGTAATTCCCTTCAATTGGATCAATATAATCAATCGGTAATCCCTCTTCTTTTGCATCAAGCGCCTGTGCACGTAAGCCAAAACCAATCGGTACTTCACCCGTTTTCACTTTTTTAATTGGACCTGATCCCGAGCTTTCTAAATGCGGCCCTACGTTTTGAATTAAATTTGCTAAAATTTTCGGTCCTTCTTCTTCCCCGTATTCCGCCATAATTGCTTGTACAAGTAGCCAGCCCGTAGATGAATCCATAATGTTTGGAATCGAAATTAAATCTTTATATTGCGGGTCGGTTAAATCTTTTAATGATGTCGGTGTGTCTAATCCTTTTTGTGCCAACATTTCAGTATTAACGAAAATCGAGCCGACATTCCCCAAAATCGGTAATTGGATATTCGACGTTTCATCGATCAATGCTTGTGAAGACGTTAAATCAATAAACATATCATGCTGTGCATCCGCGCTATCAATATAATAAGAAGCCATCGTCACAACATCAGCCTCAATCTTTTTCCCTTCAGCTAAAAGCTTTCCACCAAGCTCCGATGTCCCGACAGATTGAATCATATATTCCCCTTTAAAACCTTTATCATTTAGCGTATTTTGCATCACTTCAATCGCTTCATCATCTGCATTTGAATAAATAATTACTTGGTCATTTGAATTTGCACTACCACTGCTACAAGCTGCCAATACAATCGCCGAACTTGCTACCGTTAAAAATCCCATTACTTTTTTATTCATTTCCTTATCCCCTTTTCGATTGACTATTTAGATAAAACTCACAGGCTATTTTCACAACAATATTTGTTACTAAAATAAACAGAGATAGAATAAAAATTTCATTGAACTTTGAGAAATGCTGCAACTCTTTAATTTTGGTTGAAACTAAAACGGTATGTGTTGTAACTATGAAAATAACCCCACTCACCGTCACCATTGCGTTAATAAAGTAATAACTAAACACTTCTACTAATGTTTTTTTGATATTCGGTAAGATCACTCGGAAAACTGTTTGCAGCCAGCTATCACGTAGTAAAGCGCCTGTCACTTCCCAAGAAGGGTCCATTTTTTGCAATGCATTTTTCACCATTAAAAACGGTGTTGTAAAGAAATGCATAATCGCATAGGCAATAATAATGAAGAAAGTGCCTTTTAAACTACTATTATTAAAGAAAAATAAGTAACCTAAACCTAAAACCATTCCTGGTACTGCATTGGTTATCATCGCAATGGCATCAAATGCTTGGCGATTTTTTAATTGCGTACGCGCACTTAACAAACCTGCAACAAAAGCAATGACTACCCCAACAAGTGCCGTACTTATCGCAACAAGCAATGAATTCTTATACACATTCATTAATTCTGGCATTTGAATAACTGCTTGGAAATGTTGCAGTGTGAAGCCAAAATCAAATGGGTATGCTGTCGTAAATGGCACGATAATAAGCGGTGTAAATACTGCCAATAAAGTAAGGACTAAAACGACGCTACCTGAACCGAACAACACCGTCTTTGTTTTGGAAGAAAAAGCAACTTGCTGTGAAACAGACTTATACGACACATTGCCTCTTTCCAAAATTCCCATAGCAAGCATCCCAAGTACAGCTGGCGCAAGCATGGCAATCGAAATGACCGCACCTTGCGAGAAGTTTGGAATGGACCCAAGCATCGTTTGATAAAGCGTCGTTGCAATCACGTCATATGTGCCACCTACTGAAGCTGGTATACCATAATCCGTGAAACTTAAGATGAATGCTAAAATAAAGGCACCACCGATTGGACTTAGCATCGGGCGTAAAATCGTATGGTAAAATCGGCGCCATTTGCCATCATGCATCAGATGCGACACAATAATAAATCGGTGATCCATATACTGCATGGCATTATGCATAAGTAAAAATGCGGCTGGCAATGTGTACATAACATAACCAATGACTAAACCGTTAAAGCCGTAAATTGTGAAAATCGGTTGGCCAAAGATACGGCTGAATATCCCTTGATTCCCAAATGCATAAATCAATACAAAGCCATATGTAATCGTTGGTAGTAGCATCGGCATTGTCACACCGAGCCGAATAAATTTTTTAATTGGCTTTGCAACATTCGTAAAATGAATCGTGTAGGCTAATAAAAACGCCAGCACGGTTGTAATGACCGCTGCAATTGTTGATACCCATACACTATTGAAGAAAACCTCTGTTAATATCCCACTAGATAAAGCTTGTTCATAATTTTGAAGTGTCCAACCATCAGCTCCCTCAAATGATTTCAAAACAATTGCTCCTAGAGGCAGTGCTAAAAAGAATACAATGGTAGCTAACAGCAGAAATGCCATACCGCGCATTAGCATCGTCGTTTTAAGCATATTGCTCACCAAATAGGCGATATATATTCTGACGCTTAATGCGCAGTTGCTGAAGGATAAAGTTTTCAATAAATTCATTCGCGGGTTCATTTACTATTTCTACTGGACTGCCACATTGTGCGATATGTCCATCATTTAAAATTACTACTTGATCCGATAATGTTAACGCCTCTTCTGGATCATGCGTAACGATAATTGTCGTTAAATTAAACTCCCTGGAAATTGACTGAATGCGCTCTTTAATCGTTTCTTTAATCACACCATCTAGCGCACTTAATGGCTCATCCATTAGTAAAATATCTGGTTGCATAACAAGTGTTCGTGCAATCGAAACACGCTGCTTTTGCCCACCTGATAGTTCATGCACTTTCTTTTTCAAATGGGGGCTAAGCTCTAAAAATTCAATATATTCTTGGACACTTTTTTCATCAATGCCCTTCTTTTGATTACGCAATCCATAAATAATATTGTCGTATGCATTTAAATGGGGAAACAAAGCGAAATCTTGAAAGACGATATTAAAACCCCGTTCTTGCATAGGCTTCTGACTAATGTCCTCACCATCCCAAATGATCTTGCCGCTCGTTTGTTGCTCTAATCCTAAAATAATATTTAATAATGTTGTTTTTCCACAACCACTCGGTCCTAGAAGCGACATAATTTGTCCTTTTGGTAATGTTAATTGAATATCCTTTAAAACATCTTTCGTTCCAAAGCTTTTCTTTATTTGCTGAAGCTCAAGCACGTGTGCCACCTCTTTCTGATTACCCTTAGTATAAAAGTGCATTGTAAATTTAAAGACGTTAGTTTCGTAAATGTTGAGTAAATATTGCGTAAATTTAGATTAACTTCTGACAAAGTCTTGACCACTTTTGATATGGTAAAGAACGAGGAGTGATGGTTATGTATCCCGTTGAACGTCAACAAAAAATTATGGAAATCGTTCGAACACAGCAAGTTGTAAAGCATTATGAACTAACAGAAGCACTGCAAATTTCAATGGAAACGTTGCGCCGTGATATTCAAATCCTTGTACAACAAGGACTCGTTGAAAAATTTTATGGGGGGATTCGAGAGGTTGAACAATCAATGACAGAAACATTGATTGAGCAGCGTATGATTAGTCAATTAGACGAGAAAATCGCCATTGCCAGGGAATGTGCCAAGCTTATTCATGAGGGGGATTGTATTTTTTTAGATAGTGGTTCTAGTACTTTTCAAATTGCTAAATTCATTCGCAATATGAAAAATATCACGGTCATTACAAACTCTTTGCCAATCGCTGTAGAATTATTACATACATCTGTAGAAATCATTTTAATGGGCGGGAAAGTGCGTCATTCAGAAAAATCTATCGTCGCGTATGATTTTTTACTTCAATATGATCAATTGAATATTTCAAAAGCATTTATATGTACGAGTGGGATATCGATTCAAAATGGTTTGTCTGATTTTAGCTTTGAGGAAGTTTTAACAAGGCGAAATATCGTGCGCATAGCACAAACGATATACGTTGTAGCGGACCACACCAAATTTGAGCGAGATGTAGCGGTCAAAATTTGCTCATTAAGCGATGTCGATTACTTTATTACAGATGATGGATTGAATGATGTTCTTTTTAAGCAATATATAGATGCGGGGATACATGTTCAGCGTGTTGGTTTGGTTTAAAGAGTAAATTTAACAGATAAAATAAAAAAGCACTCACTGAAAAAGTTAAATATATTTGGTACAGTTAACCGCAACCTACTAATTGCGGTTTTTTATTCTTTATACGGTTATTCAATGTCCCAAAATACTCAGATTAAGCTCATCTATTCTTTAAAATGCATCCAACATACTAGTGACATTAATAAACAGAATATGTAAACTTCACATAATGGTTCGACCATATCAAACAGGTCGATTCCTCTAATTTACGCTTATGAAATTATAAATCCGCTCGACATAGAGTTATATGTATTTATTACGTTCTATTAAAATAATGGGGTGATTATTTTGAAAGATATGATCGAAAGCAATCAATCAAGTTGGAACATCGTGGCAAAGTATTTTAATGGAATTGACGCGTTGCCGAGCTATGGGCCTTTCACACAAACCGAGGAGGAGTTAAATCTCATTGGTGCATGTGATGGGAAAAATGTTTTAGAAATCGGCTTTGGTAGTGGACATTCATTGCTTTATATGCATAACAAAGGAGCTGCTGAATTGTGGGGTGTAGACTTTTCTATAGCACAAATGGCATTTGCTCGTGAAACATTAGCAGATATTGAAGCAACGTTATATACGGCTCCAATGGAACAAGAAATCGGTTTGCCGAAAGAGTATTTCGATTTAGTGTATTCAATTTATGCAATTGGATGGTCGAATGATTTAGCAAAAACGTTCCAGCTGATTTACTCTTATTTGAAACCTGGTGGGGAGTTTGTATTTAGTTGGGAACATCCCTTTTACGCACAAATAAAGTGTCAGGATCATCAGTTTTATTTAAATGGATCCTATCAGCAAGAAGGCTCCATTGATATGCCCACATTTAAAGGGGAAAACGCGCCAATGAAGGTTCCTAAATATAAATTGGCCACGTTTGTGAATGAACTTCTTAAAGCGAATTTCGAACTGGTTTCTTTAATTGAATCAGACATTCCTAAGGAGATGAAAAATACGGATATTCCATATTCGGAGCGTTATTATTCATTACATAAAGCGAATCATTTTCCAACTACATTTATTATAAAGGCAAAAAAGAAAGGCTAGGTTATTTCCGGTATGATGTACTTAATTTATTGGAAGGAAATGATTATATGGAAGGCGGAAAGTATGAATAGTCAGTTATCATCATTTCCTCAATATTAAACTTCGCATTTCTAATACTATAAATTTATCGAAATAAACTTAGTAAATATGCCATTTCATTAAATAATCTCCCTCCTGAATTAACTGATAAAATAACCTTCTTCGGTAATTTTAGTTACAACATTGAAATAGCCATCGTTATACTTTATTGATTTTGGCAACTAATTTACTTAGAAAAAATAAACATAAAGTTACATTAATTATTTTTAGTAGGGCAAGTTTTTCATTTATTTTTTTCCATATTACTAAATATACTTCTAGCTCTAAAGGTATCGTTTTTGGAAACTTAGTACATCAACTTGCATTTTCTAATATTTTTATTTTATTTTTGGGGAGCTTTAAAGTCATCCCTTATGTTGGTGGGAAAATTGCTCAAAATAGAATTATAACTAAAACTTGATTTTCGAAGTCAATAAAGGATTGTTTAATCTAAAGAATCAAAAATGTGCCAGGTGCAATGGAGTTTTCCCCGCACCTGGCACTATAATTATTAAAGAAACATCCCTGCTATTGCCGCACTTAATAAAGAGGCTAACATCCCTGCAGCAATCGCTCGAACGCCTAAACGTGCGATATCTGAACGGCGACTAGGTGCTAATGACCCTATACCACCAAGTAAAATCGCCAGTGAGCCTAAGTTTGCAAACCCACATAAAGCGAAACTAACTACAATTACTGTTTTATCAGAGAGATTTGCAATTGACTCGCTAAAAGATTTGTATGCAACAAATTCATTCAATACTAGCTTTTGTCCAATGTAAGAACCCGCTTTAACCGCTTCTTCCCATGGAACACCAATTGCAAAAGCTAATGGTGAAAATAGGATACCTAAAATCCCCTGAATTGTTAAACCTTCAAAACCAAAGAAACTCCCTAAACCACCAAGTAAACCGTTAAGCAACGCGATAATACCGATAAACGCTAATAGCATAGCCCCAACGTTCACCGCGAGCTTCATTCCATCACTTGCTCCACGTGCTGCTGCATCAATCACATTTACAGCAGTATCATCCTTTTCTAACTTAAAATTCCCCTCATCAACTACTTCTGTTTCTGGAAGCATCATTTTCGCTAAAATTAATCCAGCAGGAGCAGCCATGAAACTTGCTGCAAGTAAGTATTCTAGAGGCACACCTAACAGTGCATATCCGACTAAAACCGAACCTGAAACCGATGCGAGTCCTCCAGTCATAATGGCAAATAGCTCCGATTTCGTCATTTTATCGATGAACGGTCGAATGACAAGTGGTGCTTCTGTTTGCCCAACGAAAATGTTCGCAGCTGCTGAAATGGACTCGGCCTTGCTTGTCCCAAGGAGCTTTGAAAGTCCTCCACCAATAATACGAATAAAAAACTGCATTATACCTAAATAATATAAAATAGAAATTAATGCAGAGAAGAAAATGATTACAGTTAATACTTGGAACGCAAAAACAAATCCGAAGTTTACTGTATCTGCTGCTGGCCCAAATACGAAAGAAATTCCTTCATTCGCATAGGATATTAAATTTTGAACGCCGTTGGATAGACCTTCAAGTGCTTTACGACCTGCTTCCCATTTTAAAACAATAAAAGCAAATAAAATTTGAATTGCTAATCCGGCTAAAATTGTCCGCCACTTAATCGACTTTTTAGCACTTGATAAAAGAAAAGCAATAATTAAGACGGTAAATATACCGCCTATTCCCCATAACACGTTCATAATAGACACCTTCTTAATATTTTTGGGAAGAAACCACTCGTTATTTGAAAATTCATATTTCGACAGTTTTCGACATGCTTTGAAATGCAATTTTAACAAAAAGCAAGTCCCTTGTAAAATGACGAATGATTCCGATTTATTAAGATAAATCCATAGCCCACGCTCATTATGAGTTTATTCCTCTAAAACAGCCGAAAAGATTTTGGATTCTATATAGATTGAACTAAATGCTCTTATTTCATTCAAATTCGTGCCGGATTCTTCAATAGATTTTCCTATTTCCCCGTTGTAACTAGCCAACTTTTACCGCAAACTAGCCATTTCTCCGTCAAAACTAGCCACTTTTCAAGCGTTACTCGCCAAAATACATCGAAAACTAGCCGAATTGATGCCGAAACTAGCCAAACCACGTTTTACCCGCTGATTTTTGGGATATTTGGTGTCCTCGCAATTATGATTTTTAATTAATTCAATGTAAAAATGCCGAAACGCTATAAATTCAACGTTTCGGCATACTAGTTCACTTGCTCTACTATTTCTATTTTATTGCTGTGAGGAAATCGGTACTATTATTTCTAGCTCTGGGATGTATTGAATCTTTGGGTCACCATTTTCATCCATTTGGAATGATCCATTTGGATAGGCATCATAAAGATAGGTATACGGTTTGATTGTAATGGCATTTGGTAAAGTTTCAAATGGATGTAACCGTAAATCCTCAATTAAATCGCTAGTTCCTTCATTTGTCTCACGGCTACCATTGCCATGAATTATTTTTAATTTATTTCCTTGATCATCAAAAACGTCGATGCTTATTCCTCCCCGAGAATCTATAGAAGTTGATTTATCAAGCAAGGCTTTTCTTGTCGTAATACTCGTTGTAATGGGCGTTAGTATAACTTGTTCAATAGTGAAATCGTTATTTTTGTATTTTCTACTTATATTAGGCTGTAAGTTTATATAGTTACCACTATCACTTACTGGAATATCTATTATAAATGGTTCAGAAATTCCATCTATTGTAGTGGTTAATGTCAAATTAAACTGCTTTGGGAAAGGCTCCCCACCCTGATTTTTTAAATCTGCAAATTCCAAAATCGCAAAATTATTATCCTTACTTGGTTGTCCAAAAATACCGCTAAAATTGGTGTGATTAAGTGGTTCACCATTTAGTAAAAATTCAATATTGCCCATTATTTGATCTGATAAACTTTCTTTTGAATTTTCAGCTTCTTTCTGATGGCGTTCAACTCCAATTGCAACACGTGCACCGTCATACACGACTTCTGTTACACTTAATGTAAAACCTTCATGCGTAACGCTTGTATTCAATTTTGTTGAGAGCCCCTTTTCATCTGCGGCATGCAGACCAACATCCCTTTCACTAGATTTAAAAACAGATGTTGATATAGGCTCGTCTTTTATCGTCGCCGTCGTTGGTGAAATTAAGTTCGTCATAATTAACAAACTAAAAATCATAGCTGCGGAGGTAGTAAAAATCATTACGCCATGACGCAGTTTCTGACGCGTTCTAGATTTTCCAGACAGCTTTGTATCACGACTACTTTCATAATTGCGCATTGTTCGATTTACCAAATCCACTTCCACAGGTGTTTCTCGAATAATTTTTTCTAATTGATCTACCTCTTTATCCTCCTGTTTTGAGCGAGTGTTCATAAAATTCCCCTCCTAACTTTTTTTCTTTCAGTAACTTTTTACGTAATCGTTCATACTTTTTTCGAACCGTTGTTGGTTTCAATTCCATAATCGAAGCAATTTCATCAAAGCTATATTCCTCGATCGAACGAAGCAGCAAAATCCTTCTTTCATCCACATTTAACTTATCTAATAATTCGTGGATGAAATCATCATATTCATACGCTTGTCTATGGCTAAGTTCGTATGCTTGTTCTTTCTTAAAGCTCGTCCAAAATTTGTAGCTTTTATTTTTCTTCTTTAATAAATCCATACAATGATTATGTGCAATTTTATAAAGCCACGCAGAAAAAGAGACCGTATAAGAAAAGTTATGAATGTTTTCTAATCCCTTTATAAAAATATCTTGTGCAGCATCTTCCGCCTCTTCCTTATTTTTTAATAAATAATAGCAATAAATATATATTTGTTTTTGAAAACTACGGATGATTTCAGTGTAGGCATAAGTGTCACCTGATTGAACTTGTTCTAAGATTGATTTTATTTCTAAATTAGCATTTTCTTTGGATGTATTTGATGTAGTCAAAACGTTCCCCTCCTCTCTGACATATATAACTGAAATTGGTGGAGATTTGTGACATCTATGTAAAAAATATTTTTGTAATATAAAAGGCTATGTTAAAGGTTGATTTACAACGTTAAGAAGTCAGCTGAGTATGCAAGATTTCATTCAAAATGTACGCTAGTTCAGTTTCTTTTGAGCATCGATAAAACCTTGTTATATAGAGCTTCAACCGATTTCGCATAAAAACTGTATATGATTGCAGTAAAGAAAAAACACTTAGAACATGGCACTGCCTGTCGTTTTTGAGACAGTAATAAAACACCTATTTTAAGCAACCTGTTGTCGGTATTTTACCGGTGACAGGTTGTTTAGTTTCGTTTGGATACGGGTATTATTATAATAATTTATATATTCTTCGACGATACGAATTACACATGCATTAGTCGTGCTGTGTATGTCGTCAAGATAAAACGTTTCTGACTTTAGCGAGGAGTGAAACGTTTCGATTGGGGAATTATCCGCTGGTGTGCCTTTACGAGACATACTCATGGTAATTCCTTTTTCTTTCACTTCTTTTTGATAATCGTAAGACGTATATACAGAACCTTGATCACTATGCAAGATGACGCCTTTTGGCAATTGTTTAAGCTGGTCAAGCGTTTCTAAGACAAACTCTGTATCTTGTGTTGAACCAATTGTATACGCGATGATTTCCCCATTATACAAATCCATAATGCTTGAAAGATATAACATCGACTGTCCAAAAGGCAAGTAAGTAATATCGGTTACGAGCTTTTGTAAAGGAGCTGTTGCGTTAAAGTCACGGTTTAACGTGTTATCAGCTACTTTAGATGGTTGACCAGTCCGTTTACGCTTTTTCACTTTTACCCGACATGACCAATTATATTTCTGCATCACTTTTTGGATAGTCTTTTCACTGATTCCAGAGAATAAGGCTGCTATTTTCCGATAACCATAACGATATTTATGGGTTGCACAAGCTTCACCAATCGCCTGATCTCGCTCGGCTTTTTTAGAAGTATTCCCGGTATTCTTTCGCCAACGATAATAGGACGCACGTGCTACACCCATATGCACACAAATCGATTGAATTGACATAAATCCTTTCAATCTTTCCACTAAATCTACGAATACTAGCCCAACCACTTCCTCTCCAATTCTACATACTTTTTTAAAACTTCGATTTGTTGTTTAAGATAAAGATTTTCAGCTTGTAAACGAGCTTCCTCAGAGTCATATTCTGGCCCTTTTCCGTAGGAATATTGCTTTCCTACCGGTTGATGCAATCGCTGAGTTTCTCCTGCTTTATACCATCGCATCCAAATCATTAATTGTGATTTATTCTTAATTTTTAATTCCTCTAGTATTTCCTTAACTGGAATACCTGCTAATCTCATTTCAATTGCTTTAATTTTAACTTCAGCTGGATAACTTACTCTTCTTCCCATAGAAAAAACACCTCCACGTTAATTTATTGGTATTAAATACCTGATTTAAACGTAAGGTGTTTTTTATTTGTCTCATTTTTTTAGGTCAGTGCGCATTGATATAACAATTTTTTAAGTGTTTTATTTTGCCCAAAACTTGTATTTGGGAACGTTTTTTTGAATGGTAGTGAATAACATATTACTCTTTAGATTTTAGTTCAATGTATGATCTCATATCCAATAATGTTGCAGGCAAATGACTCTAGTCTATCATAAATTCAAATTCTAGCTTATTTTTTTGACTAGAGAATTCTTGGAATTTCCCCTCTAGACTAATTTGTCCAAATGAGTGGGTAAGAGGTTACTTTTGTGCCATAGTAGACGAAGATACAATTAGAAATTATATCGCCAACCAGTTTAATGAAGATGATAGAATCGTATAATCAGAACAAATCTAAAGTTTGTTTTTTAAAAGGAGTCAAAATATGAAAAAGTTACGAATCGTATTATTATGGATCGTCGGAATTATTGTAGGTCTTGCACTCGCAATTTTTATTGCCTTTAAAGTGTCCGTGAAACCTGGCGTTTATATCATTAGTAAAATGTTCGATCAACCAGTCGTTATTTTAGATGAAGCCCGTTATCAAGATGCCGCATCTAAAGTTGAAGTGTTAAAAGATGTCCCTTATGATTCCACTTTCAACGACAACATTTTTGATTTATATTATCCAAAAAATCAAGAAGGGCCGTTACCCGTTTTAATTTGGGTACATGGGGGTGGCTATGTTTCTGGCAATAAAGAAGGGATTGCAGAGTTTGCGACCTATATTGCTGCGGATAATGAAATTGCAATCGTTGCCATGAACTATGAAAAAGCCCCACAATTACAATATCCAGGGCAAGTAAAGCAAGTAGAAGAACTCGTTCAATTTTTACGAGCGCATAAAGACACGTATCCAATGATAGATCTTTCAACAATCCTTTTTGGTGGCGACTCAGCAGGAGCCCAAATTGCTGCACAATACGTTGCGATTCAAACGAATACGGCTTATGCACGTGAGCTAGATATGAAACAAACAATAGGAGAAAATTCAATCCATGGGTTTATCTCTTACAGTGGTCCCATCGATATTCAACAAATGACGACTGTAAAATCAGATGATCGGTTTATGAAATTCTTCGTAAACACCGTAGCCCGTGCGCTCATTGGCACAAGAGATTGGAAAGAGAGTATGGAAATTAAACAGGCTTCTGTAAAAGAATATATCACAGAAGATTTTCCACCGACGTACATAACGGACGGCAATGCGTTTTCATTCCAAGAACAAGGAATGGCATTTGAAGAAAAGCTGAAATCGCTCAACATTCCTGTCCAATCATTATTTTTTAATGAGGCAGAAAAGGAAATTGTACATGAATATCAATTTAATTATGAATTAGAGGAAGCAAAGGAAAGTTTGCAACAGACGATTGATTTTATTGATGAACAAGTGGGAATATAAAGAATAAGTAGACCGACAAAAAAATATTCATGAGTATTTACATCAACACAAAAGTTTCTTCCGTAAGCATTCCATAAAAGTAAGCCCCCAAAGCGTCCTTTGGTAACATTATACAATATCGCTTAACTCACCTAAAAATACAAACATAAAAGAGTATGATTCATTAAATATCAACCTTCATCTTTAACAAAGCTAAATAAAAAAGAAAAGGCACCTGTTTGGAGCAGGGACCTTTTCAAGTTAATTATTATTATCCTCTTTATAAAACCGCTCGCCCGTTTCTTTGTTGAAGTAAACGATTAATCGCTTATTTGTACTCGGGTCAATTGATATTTCATTTGTACGTTCGAAACCTTTTGGAACTTGCTTGCCATGTTTTGTTTTGAAACGGCGATCCCAAAACAGCCATGACCCGATTATTAATACAATAAGAATTAACAATTGGATGCCGTAAAATCCTAAAATCCATCCCATTGCTATTTCTTTTCCACAATAACAGCTGTTCCATAAGATACGATTTCGCTCATATTTTGACCAATTTCACCTGAGTCGAAACGCATCATAATAATTGCATTGGCACCCATTGCCGAAGCATTTTTCACCATTCGATCCATCGCTTGCTTTCTGGCATCTTCAAGCATTTCTGTATACTGGTTAATTTCCCCACCTACAAGCCCCTTAAATGAAGCCATAATATCTTTACCAATTCCTCTAGCTCTTACAGTTAAACCAAATACCGGACCGATCACTTCTTTAATTTCATGATTCGCAATGTTTTCAGTTGTAACGATAATCATTTAAACCTGCCCCTTTACATGAAAAGTTACTTACCTATTTAGTATACAATAAATCATCTCGAAATATGGCTGCTAACTTAATTCACCAATAATATGTGTAGTGCTTCACATCATCCTCAATTTCCATTCCCATTTTTTCATAGAGTGCTTGTGCTTTCGTATTAGAAGATCCCGTTTCTAAAGTGATAAATCGACCCTTATTCTTTTTTGCATATTCGAAAGCTTCTTCCATCAACTTTTCCGCGACACCACTTCTTCGGCAATGATCTGCAACATATAAATCATTTAAAATAAAAGCCGGTTTCATCGCGACAGAGGAAAATGTCGGATAAATTTGAGTGAATCCTACAAATTCCCCTGCTTTCTTTGCTGCAAAAATAATCGATTCTTTATTGCGAATTCGCTCTTTCAAAAAGTTAGTTGCACCGATTAGATCACTCGTTTGGTTATAGAACGTTCTATAAGAATCGAATAATCTAGCTATTTCTTCTACATTCGTTAAATCAACTCGTTCAATTTTCATAGTTATTCCTCTTTTCATAATTGATATTTATAATGCGCGCTATACTTTACCCTATCTCCTTATTTTCCCCCAAAATACTTAATACACCGAATAAAAATAATAAACTAACGCCGATAAAAGTAAGTCCCGAAAATTGAATACGCGCATCGAATAATTGAAAAGCAAAAGTAAAGACCGGAATAAAGCATAATGACATCATGACGATGAACGTATTCGTATATTGAATTCCTTTTTGTAATAAATACATTGGCAACATGACACCTAAAACGGTAATGAGTAAAATCCAAGTAATATTCGCTTTAAAATAAGGGATTATAAGGTCATATGTAAAAAGAAATGAAATAATAATAATGCCAATATATCTTTTCGCTAAAATCATCGAGCTTGTCCAGCCCAGTTCATTAAGTTGTTTAGAATAGATGGAACAGAATACAGCACCTACTCCACATAACAAACTTGCGACAATTCCTAATATCACTTCTATCGATAATTGCATTTTCACGCCGGATTCACCAAATAACACAGCAGAAATTAGCACCGCGCATGCTATAAATGTTCCTATCGCGATATACCATTGTTTTTGGCGGACCGCTGTTTTTTGAAAGACGGCTAAAAGTAAAATAAAAAGTGGACCAATTCCCATTTCAAGCGAACTGACAATAGCAGGTTCTATATATTTTAATGCGAAGTAAAATCCCATAAATGTAATAATCGATGCCATATTTAAAAGCAACAGTGGACGCCGCGCTTCTTGCCATTGGACTTTCACCTTTTGCTTAAATGCAAAAGCTTGAAAGTAAACGGCTGTCACAAAGAAACTAATTCCCGTAAAAAGAAATGGGTGAATCCCCTGCACTTTATTCGCATAATACACTTGGCTTAACGCTGTAATAATGGCAGATACTAATAATGCGATAATCCCCATTTTAAAAGTATTTTTCCTTATTCCGTGATTCATCGAAAATCTCCCCCGCCCTTATTGCCTATTCAATATACTAAAATTATATTTATCCTTGTGTTTAACATATATTACTAGATAAACTTTATTTTTCAAGTATAATTACGAATATTGTAAATTTTCAATCTCCAATGGAGGTCTCAAGTAGATTTATTCCAATCTATTTTGAATCACCAAATAGGTTGGCGAAATAATGTACTTGCATTACAAATCATTAATTATTGCAATAATTGTAGGCATAACCATGTATATACTTGATATAATCGAAAGCAATTCATTGCTAAACTTTGCTATACTTTTTATTATCTTATCCATTACATTAACGTTATTTCAGAAATTCGAGGAGAATAAAGGGGAACGTTAAATCTTTAGTTTCTTTCTACCTTTTAAACTTGTTCGTTTTAATTTCAGCCACAATAAAGAATGAATATAAATCAAAAGGAGCCTTATTATTATGTCTTTATTTACAATGCTTGTTTCAGACCAACCGTTAAAGGAAGTCGATTTAACGGGAATTACTGAAATAACCGTTCGAGAATTAAAATTTTTAAATCCTATTACAGAAAATTCACCCGAGAAAATTTGGCATACGATGGACGACGATGCACTAATCATTCAAGCTCCTGATGAATCTGCATTTAACAAATTAGTAATTTCAGCTACTGAAACGCCTCCATTTGATTTAAGATTTTACTCAAAAAAAGAGCATGTCTATTTTATCGGAGGCAACTGGAGAGGTGAGTTTTTAACGGATCTTTCAAATTATATAAAAGAAAATATACGAGCAGAACACAACGTAGAATTACTTGTTTTTTGGGCTGATGATGAGGCGCATAGTTTGAAACAATATACATTCAAAATTAATGAGGTTCAGCCAAGCCAACTTGAAACGATTGAACAAAAAAGATATAGTCGCGCTTATTTTGTTTAAGGGGAAAAATTATATTAGAGACATGGGGGGATTATAGTGAACTCTAGCAAGGGCGATTCGAAAAGATTGGCGCTTTTTTTAATTATGCAAGTACTAATTATTGCATTCGTAATCTTTTATTTTAATTTTATAAAACCTAAAAACTCCCTTGAACTCTATCAAAGTTTTTCATTTGCTAAAGATTATGAAGAGGCAAAGCAGTTTATGTTAGAGGGTTACGAGGATTACTTGGATGAAGACGATTTTCATTATATTAATAACTTAAATACTATTGCTGAACAAATCAATCAATTTACACTATTTGTATATAATGATAAAACATATGTACTTATGACTTCTCCGGGGACACACAAATTAGAAGTGCTGAACGTTGAAGAATTGCCCGAAGAAGTAAGAGCCTATTTTCTTAAAATGGGGAAAGACATGAAATAACCTTTCCCTCATTCAGAGCGCTCATTTTTTCCATTCAATCTCTACTTTATAAGGCCCATGCAAAGAAATCTCGAGTAATTTCAACGCCATATATGATGGCTCGTGCTCACAATTATTTTGAATCCACCAAGTAATACTCTCAATATAAGCACCTGCAACATAATGAAGAATAAATGCACTTTCCGCCCGTATATCTTTCGGCGGGATTTTTGTCGTAGCAATTCCATCTTCAATATACTGTAGTAAAATTTCTTTAAATGCCTTAATAAATAGGCCATCTGGTTGATTAACTAATAAAACTTCATAAGCTAATTGATTTTCTAAAATATGTTCAAATAGCCACAGCATATTTTCAGGCAATTCTTCTGGACCAAAATCTTTCATATCTTTTGGATGGTTAATTTCCAAGCATGCCTTTAAATCTTTCAACAACGTTTCATGCAAATGTAGGCGAAGTTCCATCGGGTCCCTATAAAATTTATAAAAGGTAGGCCGTGTTACATCCGCCTCTAAACAAATATTTTGTATCGACATGTTTTCATTCGATTTTATGAGTAATGAAAGATACGCTTTATGCATTTTTTTTATGGATTTCACTTGTCTAGCATCCAGTTTCAACTACATCACACCTATCTATATATTGCTTTCACTTGCCACGAATTTTAGCTATCCATCGGAATCGCTGTTCTATCCGTCACTTTTAACTTTCTATCCGTTCATTCCATACAAAGAGATAAAAAAGAATCATCGAACAAGATTGCTCTCATTCCATGATTCCATAATAATCAATTACGCCAAGGCGTAATTGCGTCCAGATTTTTTCGAGTTCGCTCGAAAAACTTCCCTTGAAAATCTGTGACATCCGCTGGGGCCCAACTTGATTTGCCGAATCAAGTTATAGTGCTGTCCATCCACCGTCAATGACAAGCTCTGCACCTGTCATAAATTTAGATTCATCACTCGCTAAAAATACAACGCCATATGCTACATCTTCTGGGTTACCAAAGTAAGGTAATTGCGTATGTAATTCATAATAAGGCATTGCCGCTTCCATCGAAGGCGCTGTCATAGGAGTTACAATAATACCTGGGTGTACTGAGTTCACGCGGATTTTATCTTTTCCATATTCAACTGCCGCTGATTTTGATAAAGCACGTAATGCACCTTTTGCAGCTGTATATGGGCTTGATCCAGCCATCCCTACAATACCGCCAATAGAAGAAATATTAATGACAGAACCGCCGCCTGCTTTTTTCATTTCTGGAATACAGTATTTCATCCCTAATACACAACCATTTAAGTTGATGTCCATAACGGAATTCCACTCGTCCATTTCCATATTCGCGAAACTATTTGGACTCGCAACACCCGCATTGTTTACAAGAATATCGACTTTACCATATAACTCAACTGTTTTAGCTACGATTGCTTTCCATTCATCTTCAGAAGTAACATTTTGCTTAATTGCTGTGATTTCTCCACCAGCAGCTTTAATTTCTGCTTCTACTTCTACTAATTTTGCTTCATTAAAGTCCGTTGCAACAACTTTCGCGCCTTCTTTTGCAAATAATCTTGCTTCTTCAGCACCCATACCATTTGCCGCACCTGTAATAATTGCTACTTTACCTTGTAATCTCATTTTAAAAGCCTCCAAGTCATTTTTAATTTACAAAACATAAATTATCTTACAATTTAATTTTTATCACATAAAGTCTATTTTTGCAATTAAGAGCTTTGAATATTCACAAATTTACTGATATTACAAATAGGAATGTCACAGATTTTTTTAAAGAACAGTCGGTTTATTTTTGGGATTGGGTTGTTTAATTGGTATCATCCTTTGGGGGCTTACGATCTTAATACAAATTCGCAACGAACTGATACAGCAAAATCCAAATACATAAAAAATAGCGTGCCATATACGAACATACGTCAAATAGCGCCCCCCTGTTTAGGGGGCACTGTTTGATACCTGCATTGTGCAATGTTTACTTTCATAACTTCTTGCAACCTTCTATTCCCTCGCTTTATAACGAGTTGTTGGTCCACTACCGACTACAGATATGTCCCCTGAACAAATGTGATTTTTTAATTCCGTTAGTGCAGCCATTTCATAATAATGGCGATTAATTGTTCCTACCTCATCGTACACATGCTTTTCCCATCGTTTTGGGACGAAATCTAATGCACTCCATCTAACTTCAGAAAATTTAAATTGTGCTCTAGAAAGAAGGCCGATTTTAACTATCCAAGAGGAAACCAGCCAGAATCAGTTAAATCATGTCCCGTTTTGCAAAACTCCGCAAACCATAAAGAAGTAAGAATAGGAAGGTCCCAATTAGTAGTGCATAAAATAAGAAATAAGATTGAATAGGGGATTCATCTTCAGGTGACATCGCTAGCATAGGCTGCGTCCATGGATAAATCTGTCCTAATGGTGTACTCGCAATAATTATAGCTGGGAGAGTAAAAATAACGCTACCTGCCAATGGTATGCCAAAAGTTTTAGCTCTAATGGATATAATTAGTTGTAAAAGTATCAAAGGCAAGCATGCTAAAATTCCTCTAATCATGAATCCGAAAATTGCAAAGATAGGAAGATTACCTTCTACTCCTTTTATAAAACCAACTCCAATAAATAAGGTTATTAAAACTAACATTGTAATGATTACCATACGAACCACTGTTAAAAATTTCCCCAAAAATATTTCCGAGTGTTTGAGTGGTAAAGCTAAAAGTTGCTTCCAACCACCACCGACATGTTCTTCCCTACAAACAAGAGCTGCGTATATCCCAACTAAGATTGGTAATACAAAAGGACCCATAAATAACGCTACCTGTGTCCACACTTCAATCCACTCATTGTCTCCAGGCTGCATAAAAAGATTATAGTTTTTATAAAAATTGATATAAGCTAGGAACACCCCTAATAAGGGACCCATTAAGTAAAGTAACCACAACCTGGAACGTTTTAACTTTAATCGTTCAACATATAAGATATTTTTCAAAATAATCTCTCCCTACTGGACATTTCGTTTAGCAAAATGTTTAGAACCTATAAACATTAGGATTATACCTAATATGAAATTGATGACGAGATAGGCTGAAAAATCCGGGTTATATCCAATACCCTCATATTGTAATATGACTGTTGATGATTGGATTGGATAAGCTAAAGGGAACCACCTTGTCATTTGAGCAGCCGCTAAAAAAAGACCCATAATAGCCGAAACTGATCCAATAAGGATCGAGAATGCCTGATTTTTAATGGTCATAGACAACCAAAATTGAAAAGCCATAATTGGTAATACTGTGACTAACATACCGTAACAATCGCCTATCAATAACCCAAAAGGAATATTCCCTTCAAATCTTAGTATTTTTCCTAATAGAATCATTCCAATTAGAAAAAAGGTAGTTGAAAAGAACAGACTAATAGTTAGCCAAATAAATTTACTCAAATAAATTTTCCCTCTTGATATAGGCATTGAAAGAGTATGTTTCCATCCATTTGCCTGATGTTCAATATTAGCTATCACTGATGCAGCTAGTGTGATGGCTAATGGGAAACCTAGACCAAATAACAAACTGTTGTCATACAATAAAAACATCCACATAGAACTAGCACCAAACATTTCAGCTTGTTTTTCCACAAACTCGGTACGATATGTGAGATTCACTAATTCGTATGCTAAAATAAGTAACGGAACTAATAAAACAATAATTAATAACGACGATCGTTTTAGTTTTAATTGATCTGCCTGTAATATCCTTTTCATAAGCTCCGCTCTGCACCTGTTAATTCTAAGAAAATATCCTCAAGTGTTCTTTTCACTTCTTCAAGTCGATATACAGAGACACCCGAATGAACTAAAATAGAATTAATTTCTGAAACGAATGCTGGATTCGTTTGGGACAACCACAAAAAACCTCCTTGTAAATCCGTTTTTAATTCTCGTCTTTTTAATATTTCATTTGCTTTTATTACATCACTAACTCCGATTTTTAATAGAGGTTTCCGTTTTTGTCTTAAATGTTCAATCGAATCTTGAAAAATCATTTTTCCATTATTAATGATTCCTACTTTTGTAGCCATTTGATCTATTTCACTTAACAAATGACTAGATACAAGAACACTCATTCCGGTCTCTGGTAACTCTTTAATCAACTCTCTAATTTCCTGAATACCAGCCGGATCTAAACCATTAGTAGGCTCGTCTAGTATTAATAAATCTGGATTACTAAGTTGGGCGACAGCAATTCCCAGACGTTGCTTCATTCCAAGCGAATATTCTTTGGTTAGCCGATTTGCCACTTTGGTTAATCTTACAATTTCCAATACTTCATTCACACGTTTGTCTGGAAGATCTCGTAACCTACGAACGACTTCTAGATTCTCACGCCCAGTTAAGTTTCCATAGTATGTTGGAGACTCCACTAACGATCCGATCCGTTGTAAAATTTGAAGACGATTTTTTTTCAGGTCTTGGCCAAAAATTTCAATATTTCCTTGTGTCGGTTTTATCAAACCTAGTAACATTCGAATTGTTGTTGTTTTTCCAGCGCCATTAGGTCCAAGGAAACCATAAATTTGTCCTCGTTCAATTCTTAAGTTCACCCCATCCACAGAAGTATGCTTCTTATACTTTTTGGTTAGCTCTTTTGTCATTAATATTAGATCACTCATCTGTTCCTCACCTCATTTCTATCGTAAACGAAACTTTTTTAACATGAACTAAACTCTTTCTAAACATTTCCTTAACGATATCTCCTGAAAATTGCTATCTATTTATGCCACATCTACGTAAAATCAACGGCCATTAAATAATTTGACTATTCAGAACACTTAACGGAATATAAATTCTCTTCCGTAACAAATACTTCAACTTATATTTAATGTAAAATAATACTAAGTTAGGAAGGGGGAACAAATATGACTTTCAAACTCGAAGAACATAAAATTCTTATTGTCGATGACGATCAGCATATTCTAGATTTATTAACAGTCGTTTTTGAAAAGGAAGGATTCCAAAATATTTTAAAAGCCAGCACAGGAGCCGAGACTTTGTTAACAACAATACAAGAAAATCCTCACATTATATTGTTGGATGTTATGTTACCTGATATTGATGGGTTTACTTTATGTAGCAAAATTCGCTCTAATACAAATGTACCTATATTATTTTTAACAGCTAAAACTACAGATTTAGATAAATTGCAGGGGTTTAGTTTTGGAGGAGATGACTATATTACAAAGCCTTTTAACCCTTTAGAAGTCGTAGCTCGTGTGAAAGCCCAATTAAAGCGTTCTACTCAAATTCCATCATCGCATTCACGTAAAAACGTATATAATTATGGATATTTTAAAATAGATCCCAATACTGGAATACTTATTGTTGATGATGTAAGGATAGAATGTCCTACTCAGGAAATGAAACTTTTATTCTATTTTTGCGAACATCCTAACCGAATTTTGAGTAAACATCAAATTTATAAAGATGTATGGGGGGAATTTTATGGTGGGGATAGTACGGTGATGGTACATATACGACGTTTACGTGAAAAAATAGAGAAAGATCCTAGTAGGCCTAAATGGATAAGAACAGTTCGAGGATTAGGATATATATTTGAAGCAGGCACAAATGAGGAATTATTGTGAAATTAAAAAATCGCGTCGCCTATTACTTCGTATCGCGTCTTTTTTGGTTGATGTTTATTTGGGGCTTATTCATCGTAGTTAGTATCGTTATATTCAGCTTCTTTCTTGGATATAACAAAACAGAAACTCCACAATTATTGATTAGCAAAATTGTTGAAAGTACGGTTGTTGTTGATCAAAACCTTTCAGTAAGCTCAAAAATAAAAGAAGATTTAATCAAAAATAAAATGTGGATGCAAGTATTAGATGAACAGGGTGACGAAGTCTTTTCTTTCAATAAACCTAAAAGTATACCAGAGCATTATATACCAGGGGAATTAGTGTCCGATTACCTTTATCCTGCTAAAAAGGGCTATCAGCTTTCTACATGGTATAAAACTTTGGATAATCAGGATTTAACATGGGTCTTAGGAAAACCGTCAACTGAAAATAATCCCTTTCTTTATTGGATGAATAATCTATGGATTCTTTCTATCATAATAATTGGAATAATAATTGCCTCATTTTTTGGAAGACAATTAGGTGCTCCCTTACTCTATATTGCATCTTGGATTGAAAATTTATCTAAAGGGAAATATGAAGAACCCTCTTATTATTTGAAGTTTCATTCAAAAAAGAACCGACGGAATAAAGCAGAGTTTAAAACGTATCAAGAATTAACTCAGGCACTTTCAGGTCTTACATCAATCCTTAAGAAAAATGAGCAGGAAAGGAGGTTATTGGAAAAAACAAGAGAAGAATGGATGACAGGGATTTCTCATGATTTAAAAACTCCACTATCTGTTATTAAAGGATATACTGTCTTACTATCTTCACATAAACATGATTGGGAACAAGATAAAGTACGTCACTTTTCCAAAATTATGGAGGAACGTGTGGAGTATATGGAGCAATTAATTGAAGACTTCAACCTAACTTTTCAATTGAAAAATGATGTTATTCCGATACAACTTGAACAAAATGACCTTGTAATTGTGCTTAAAGACATTTTGGAACAACTGAAAAGTTTGCCTGAATCAAAAAATAAGTTAATTTCATTTGAAACAAATAGGAATCAAATATATCTTAATATGGATATGAAATATTTAAAACGAGCATTTGAAAACTTAATTGCCAATAGTATTAAACATAATCCTCCTGAAACTAAAATTAAGATCATAATTCATGAAAATCTGTCTCATCCAAGGCAAATATGTGTCTTAATTGAAGATGATGGAATCGGTATGGATCAAGAAACTATTGAACATTTATTCGACCAGTATTTCCGGGGGACAAGTACAACTTCTAGCAATTCTGGAACAGGTTTAGGTATGGCAATTGCTAGGCAAATCCTTATAGCTCATGGTGGAAATATTGAAATCAATAGTAAACTTCAACTAGGAACCCAGTGTAATATTACCTTCCCAATCGAATAGGATTTATTTAAAAACAATATTGACAAGTTACCTGAAAAATACTGATATTTCCTTAGCATAGGAAATATCAGCTTTCTTTTGTCGAATTTTTCTTAACGTATGTTTGGCGCTTTTTATTGGTAGGCCCCTTCCCGTATTGATTACTCATATATGCAAAAAAATAATCGATTATAATCAATTAATCGATTCGATTTTCATTCCACCTCTTTATTTTGTTACAGACAGTATAGGTGTGGATATAGCGAAAAATACGAACACACGCCAAACAGTGTCCGCCTGTTTTGGAGGCACTGTTTGATGCTTTTACTGCCAATCAAAAATAGTGTTGAACATCCAAATAAAACTCATATAAGAAGTAACACCCAAAACCAAAGAGGAGCATTCCAGCAACAATGGATGTCCACTTAATCATCTGTTTATTCATTACCTTTCTTGTCATGGAAATAACCGCTAATAAACCGATATCATGAAGTAAAATACCCGTTAATATCCCGAGTGCTGCAATGATAAAACTGCTTGATTCACTCGAAGAATAGGAGTCCGCTAGTACAGCACCAAATACAGACACCCAGAACACTAAATTCCCTGGAGATACAGCTACAAGTAACCCATTACGAAAAGTTTTACCGATTGATTTATTTACTTTTTCACCGGCTAATGTGATGTCCTGATCTGCATTTTTTATCGAATCATATGCTAGCAGGAATAAAAAACCTGCGCCTATAATCCATAACGGCATTTGAACATAAGGTAGTGATAGTATTTGTGCAAGCCCAAAATAGAGTGCCAATATGAGTAATACATCGATTGTCATTCCACCTATTCCAACAGCCCAACCGTGAAAGAATCCATTTTTCAAACCTTGTTTTGTCATTTCAACCGTAATTGCTCCTACTGGAAGTGCAATTGATAAACCAACTAGAACAAATTTTAAATAAATATCCATATCCAAAACATCCTTCTAAATTTTTATATGTATTTTCATTCCGTTTAACCTCTTTTAATGCATAAAAATACATTTACCTTATTTAAATTTATAGTACCATAAATACCCAGGATACATGCTTATATATTTGAAATTTCATTGAAAAAAGATAGCAACCCCACAATCAATTTGATAAAATTAAAGAATATTCAGTTAAATGTTAATGTATCTTATTTAAACAACAATTGTATTTAGGCAAGATGGACACAAATAGTTCCCTGTTGGTATCCTCTTAATCGTACAGGTCGAAAAGCAACTCAAAAAAATTTACAAAGGTGGGATGAACATGAGTAATCAATATATTCTTGCGGTCGATGGGGGCGCCTCAAAAACAACGATGTCCATTCGTACAGCAGTCGGACTGGAACTTTTTAGTGCCACTTCAACAGGTTCTAACTATCAAGCCGTTGGAGTAGAAAGTGTCCAACATGTACTAATCGGATTATTGCGAAGTGCAGCAGCACATCTCCCACCAATCCATCTAGAGGTGGCGGTTTTTGCGATGGCTGGAATGGATACGAAGCGTGATAAAATTATTCTTGAAGAGATTATTGAGCAAAGCCTTGCCCGTTCTTCATTTACATTTGGCACAATCATTATCGAAAATGATGTTGAGGCTACGCTAAAAGGGTTATGTGAAGAGAATGCGACACTGTTAATTTCAGGTACAGGTGCGATTTGTTATAGTGTCGCAGGTCAAACAACTTTCCGAGCGGGTGGCTGGGGACATCGCGTTGGTGATGAAGGTAGTGGCTACTGGATTGGAAAGCATATTGCCAAGGCGGTTTTCCGCGCAGCTGACGGTCGCAATGAACCAACCTCGCTCACAAAACTTATTTTAGATGCTTATAAACTAGAAGATAGTGACGCGTTACTCAACTGGATTTACAGTGAAGAATATACAAATACGCGACTAGCGAACTTAGCTTCATTTTTACAACAGGCAGTTATTCAAAATGATAACGTCGCGAAAAAAATTGCAGAAAAAGCCGCTATGGAGTTATTCCTATTAAGCACGACCGTATTAAACAAGGCTAACTATACACAAGGGACTCACCTATTCTTTTTAAATGGTGGCATTTTAAAAAACAATGAATTCATTTTAAATTTATTAAAAGAAAAGCTAGTAGCAATTTATCCGCAACTTACAATTCAAATGTGCGAGAAAAAGCCGATTGAAGCTATTGTAAAGCGTGCATTCAACGCATTAAAGGCTCCAATAAATCCATAGTAGGAAGAATAAAACGCTATTTCAAAATAGCGTCATTCTGTTGATAAACTCCATCGTCAATAGAAATTCTGTGAAAATTCGGGTAAAGTCCCTTCAAATCATAATTTTTATGAATTGGAGGGACTTTTATGTTTTTTATGCACTCACGTCAAGATATCGAAAAAAATCGTCAGTTTTATAAATGTATGTTCGACTCCAGTCACCAGTTAATTCAACTAGACAAACTCATCGATTGGCAGTGGATTTGTCAAAAACTCTTACCTTATTATTCTTCTACAAGAACGGGTCGTCCTACTGTTGACCCTCTTTTTCTAATTAAAATTCTTGTGATTCAGGGATTAGAAGGGTTTCGTTCAGTTCGCTTCACCTGTAAACAAATTCAGTCCAATGCTACCTATCGCTGGTTTTTAGGGATTTCTCCTTTTCAAAAAGTGCCGCATCATAGTACCGTTTCACGTTTTTTATGGGAACGCCTACAAGGTGCTTCTTTTTGGCGAGCACTACATCATACACAACTCCTTACACTTCAAGCTGAGAGTTTTATCGCGAATGAAACGTGGGCAGCGGATGAAACAGAATTAAAAGCGAATGCGAATAAACGCTTTCGCCAAAAGCTCATTGTCCCAAAAATGGTTCTAGAGAAATCAGAAGACCTCGAAACTATCAATGCCTTTCGCACACGTCAAGGAAAGAAGGCGTTACAGCCAGCTGAACCTAAAATCGAATATGCTTCAACGAATTTTAGTCCGATTGATGCCGATGCTCGGCTTTCTGTTAAACACGTTGAACGGGGGCAGTTTGCGTATTTTGAACATCGAATTGTCGATACGCTTCATGGCTTTATTATTGCGACAGACGTCACAGCCGCTAATGTTCCTGGGCATAAAATCTTACCTAGACAAGTCGATCAATTAAATGAACTGTTTGGGGCTTATGCAAAAGAAATTACATTAGATGCAGGGTATTACAATGCGACATGTGCGAAGGCTTTATTCGCCCGAAATTTTTTTGTTTCGGTGCCATATAAACGATCGCGGTCAAAAGAACATCCTCAATGTAAAAGAGTTCAATTTAAACAGGTGACAGAAGCTCTTTATTGTTGCCCAAATGGCGTACCTTTCACATACTCTACGACGACGCGTCAAGGCTATCATGAGTTTAAGGCTCCTAAGAGAAGTTGTTTCAACTGTCCTTTCGCTCTCAAAGAAGACACCGATCGGATCTTAAGAATCTCGATTCATCAACCGACATATGACCATTTAAGAGAAATGCGACTTTCATGGAGGGGGAAAATCTTGAGAGTGGTACGGCCACAAACCATTGAACTGAGTTTTGCCCAAAGTAAAGAAAACCACGGTCTCCGTTACGCCAGATACCGCGGTCTTCAAAAAGTAGAAACACAAGTTTTGATGACAGCCATCATTCAAAACTCGAAGAAATGGACCAAGCTCCGTTCACTACAACAAGTTGGACTCCATCTCACATATAAAATTATAGAAGAATTTTGATGAAAATTCAAAAAATCCCGTTTAAAGTTCAACGGGATTTCATTGACAGTTTTGTTTTTCAACACTGTGACGCTATTTCAAAATAGCGTTTTTGTTTTATAATAATTTCATCTCGCGAACACGCTTTGTAAATGTAGCAATTTCCGACACGCCCAATTGCTTTAGCTGATTTGCATTATCCGCTACAAAACTTCCTAAATCATCAGGATAATGAGCATCGGAGCTCAACGTAATAGGTATTTGATGCGCTGCTAACACACGTAAAAAAGATGGGGACGGACAGCTTTCCTGCACTGGATAACGGTAATATAACCCAGAGTTAATTTCTGTCGCAACATCCGCTTCCTTTAATGCCTTGGCAATCCGCTCATACCATGCATGCATGAATGCTTCATTTTGTACGCGATAATTAAACACTTTCAAATTATCCAAATGGGCAATAAAATCAAATTGCTTACTTACAATCATTTGTTCGACTGTTTCAAAAAAATGTTTATAAAGTATTTCTGGCTCAAAGCTTTGAAAGCGATGTTGCAGTGCTGGATTATCAAATCCCCAACCATCAATAAAATGGACAGAGCCGATTAAAAAGTCCCACTCATATCCTTCAATTAAGCTTTGCAATTCCTTTTCGCCTCCAACAAAATAATCGCACTCCAGCCCTAGCTTTAACGCAACCCCATGCTGTGCCCATTTATCCTTTGCCCGCTCAATACATGAAACAAATTGTGCCATATTTTGCGTCATTACTTGATCGAGCCATTGCCGCTGTAATTTTCCGACCTCTTCTCGTTCATCCAACAACATATACTTTTCAAAATAGGCCCTTGTTTCTTCAAATCTGTATAAATGATCGACAATGCCTACCTCTTGAATCCCTAATTGCAATGCACGCTTTAAATAAAGATCGAGCCATTGCTCACTATAACAACCATGCACCATTCGTTTTTGTAACTGATCCATTGTTTTTTCCATTTGTACTTTCGTGCTGTCTAGCTGAAATTCATCTGTCATTGTCGCAAGTGCCCGAATCGTACGGTTTAACCACTGGGCATTGTACGGTCCCTCTTCCAAATGTAAATGATAATCGACTAACATTTAATGACCTACTTTCGTCCAAATTGATTGCCACTCTTCCCAAGGACTTTCACCTGTCGAGATAATTTCATGGAAGTAATTTAACGCTCCAATTTTCGCAAAGGATTTTTTCTTTAACTTTGTATGGTCGACTAATAAAATAGCTTGGTCACTCCGTTCAAGCATGACATGTGATAATACTGCCTCATTCATATCATAATCATAAACGGCTTGCTGTGTAACACCCCCACATGAAATAAATGCTTTTTGCACATGAAAATGACGCAACCATTCCATCGTCAATGCACCGACAAGTGATTGTTGCTCCGTATTCACAATACCTCCAACACAAATAACTTCACCGCTAAATTGATGCTTTTCTAGCGCGCGGCTAAAAGCATTCGCTGCGGCAAGAGAGTTTGTGATAATTTTAATATTCTCTCCTTGTATGAAGTTCGCCATATGTACCGTGGTCGTCCCTACATCAATATAAATCGTATCACCAGAAGCAATCCGACTTGCAGCAGCCTGTGCTATCTCCCTTTTTTCAACCTCATGTAAATTCATTTTCAAATTAAATTTTGGTTCTTTATATGTAGGCTCATAAACTCGTGCTCCCCCGTGAAAACGAGTAACGCGTTTCATCGCCTCTAATTCCTTTAAATCTTTACGAATTGTTTCGGGCGTTAATTTTAATTGCTTCGCTAGCGCAACAACCGTAATCTTCATTTCTTGATGGACCATTTGCTCAATTAGCTCTAAGCGTTGTTCTTTTGCTGTTTTCATTCGAGTGAAATCACATCATTCTCTGCAATCGTTAAAACATAATCGTGATTGATATCAATTTGATTGCCTTGCTGATGCAATTGCTCAACTTGAAATACTTGTCCATTCGCTTCAAAATCGACTTTTAGCACATTGCCTTTCATCAATATATTTTTGGCAATTGCTCTTGTCTTAATACCTGATTGATTGGAGTTGATTAAAATCACTTCTGGTCGGATGGCGAAACGGTTCCCTTGTGCTGTAAGTTTCTGTCCAATTATTGCTTCTAGCTCTCGTCTTGAAAACACATTGTAGTTTCCGATAAAATTCGCAATGAATTCTGTTTTCGGATGCGTATAAATTTCTGTCGGTGTACCAAGCTGCTCAATTTTTCCGTTATTCATCACGACAATGCGGTCAGACACATTCATCGCTTCATCTTGGTCATGCGTCACGAGCACCATTGTCATCTTTAGCTCTTGTTGAATTTGACGTAGCTGCACTTGTAATTTTTTTCGGATTTGAGCATCGAGCGCACTTAATGGCTCATCCAACAAAAGCACTTTCGGTTTGACTGCTAATGCTCTTGCTAATGCCACACGCTGTTGTTGCCCACCTGATAATTGCTGTGGATATGACTCCCTTTTTTCTTCTAGCCCTACTAGCTGCAATAAATACGCCACTTCTTTTTGAATTTGCGCTTCGGTCTCTTTCTTTACTCGTAAACCGAATGCGATATTTTCATATACCGATAAATTCGGGAAAAGTGCATATTGCTGAAAAACCATCCCGACATTGCGTTCCTTTGTTGGGACGTTATTCATCGGTTGCCCATCAATTGACACATCCCCAAATTCTGGTTCTATTAAGCCTGTAATCACGCGTAAAATTGTACTTTTCCCACAACCACTTGGTCCTAAAATCGTTAGAAATTCACCATCTTCAATATGCAGCTCAATTTCATTAAGCACTGGCTTATTTTGATAGATTTTTTTAATTTTCTTTAAGGCTACCTGACTCATTTCGCATTTGCCCCTTTCATTCTTGTCGATAATTGCATTACGCTAAATGTGAGTATGGCCATTAATAGCACGTAAATGAATACAACTGCACTCGCTAAATGACCACTTGTATTTAATTGTTCGACTAGGAAAACTTGAAGCGTTTTAAATTTCGATCCAACAATTAAATTAATTAATACAAACTCCCCAAATAATATGGAGAACGATAATAGTGTTGCAACAAATAGTCCTGGATAAATCGACGGCATTAATATTTTACGAAACGAATACCATTTATTCGCTCCCAATAACTCGGCTGCATCCATTAGCTGTCGACCATTAATCGTCATTAAGCTATTTTTTGTGCCTTGATACAAATACGGCAAAATAATGACACAGTACACACCTACAACAACCGCAACGAGCGGAATAACTGTCACTGAATAAAACTTCAATAAACCTACCGACAAAATGATTCCAGGGAAGGAATAAATCATGACAATGATGGCCTTAACCCATTTTTCATATTGTGGAAAATATAAAATAATCACACAAATCGCAGGCACGACTAGTATAACCGATAACAGCACCGCCCCAGCGCTCAATAAAACGGAGCGACCAAATGCGAGGAGAAATTCTTTATCTTGAAATAATGTGAGTATCCATTTTAATGTCAGTCCTTCAGGGAAAACCGTATGATTCCAGCTCGTAGAAAATGCATAAACAACTGTGGCTAAAAGTGGAATCGCTAAATAAAGACCAACAAATGTTAAAGGAATCCATCGTATAAACTTCATTTACAAATTCGCATCCTTTCGCATTTTTTTCGTCATCCATTCACTAATCAACATGCCTACAATCATTACGGCACCAAGAAGGACTGCAATCGCACTCGCCAATTCTGGCTGCGCAAAAATATCGCCTGACAATAAGGCACCAATACGAATTGCTGTTAAGTTATAGCCACTGCCTGTTAGAGCATAGGCGGACGCGTAAGCACCCATTGCATTCGCAAATAAAATCGTCAACGTTCCAGCAAGTGCCGGCCAAATAATTGGAACACCAATTTTCCGCCAAAAATACGCGTTTGAAGCGCCTAACATCATGGCGGCATCTTTCATTTCCTTTTGAATGCCATAAAAAACAGGGTAAATTAACATGATTGCTAGTGGTAGCTGAAAATAAATATAAATTAACAGCAGCCCTGACCAACTATATAAATTAAAGTTCCAATCCCAGCCCATAAATTGAACGAATAATGTGATCAAGCCACTATTCCCAAGTATAATAATGAACGCAAAGGCAAGTGGAACCCCGGAAAAGTTGGATGTTAAATTAATAATAATTAAAATTCGTTCCCGCACCTTTTCCGAGTAAGTATAAATTGCGTAGGAGGCAAAAATCGCAATTATTAGCGCCAAACAAGCCGAAACAAGTGATAGCCAAATGCTATTCGCGAAGCTTTGCAAAATGTAATCACTTAAAAAAATCGTTTTATATTGATTCAAGCTAAATCCATTATTAAAACGAAAACTGCTGTATAGCATGTAAATTAGTGGGATAAAGAAAAAAAGTACAAGCAATACTTCGAACGGAAGAAGGAATAAGGAAATCCATTTATTAGTACGCAATTATTCCGCCTCCCGGACTCCTTTTAAATGCAGTTTTTGCATTTTCGGAGATTTTTCTATTTCTAACAACTCGCAAATTAACGGAGCTATTTGTAATTGAGAAACCACTTCTTCATAAATGCCAGGCTGCACTTTTGGTGAAATAATAAACAGTGGTACCTCACGATCAGCCGCCGTATTTCCACCATGATTGCCATCTGCTGTCATTCCATGATCGGCGGTTACGATAATTTGATAGCCTTGTTCAAGCCATGCTGGAATGGAAAGGGCTAATAAACCATCTGTTGCCAACACACGATTGCGATATTGCGGTGAATCTGCTGTAAATTTATGCCCATCATCATCAATATTCATCGGATGAATATACAATAAATCTGGTGTGAATTGTTGCGTTAAATAATGTGCATCCGCAAACACATGCGAGTCTGGATAATGGTCTTCAAAATAGTAACTACCATTTTGAATGACCCCGTCTGAATTTAGCTGAAGACGATCTGTAAAATGCTGAAATGGCGCTTTTTGATACAGTTCACTCACCCAATAATACGCGGCAGCTGCCGTCACTTTTTGTGCAGCTTTTGCTAAATGGAAGATGCTTTCCTCTTTTGACATCCGCACAATATGATTATGGACAATGCCATGCTCAATCGCTGGGGTTCCTGTACAAATTGTTTCATACATTGGACGTGATAGTGCTGGGAGCTCTCCTTTTACCTTATAACGCGCGACTTTTCCTTGTTCTACTAAATGTTGCATGAACCCTAAATGGGTACATGCAACATCAAAACGTAGTGCATCTAGTACAATGACAATGACCTTATTTGACATGGATTAACACCTTCTCCTGCCATAATGTTGGGATTTGAGCAGTCGTCGCTTCCCAAGCACTAAAATCTTTTACTGGATTCGCATTTTTATATAAATCTGCATCTAATAATAATGATTTTGCTTCATCTGATAGTTTTGCATTTTCACGAATCGGACGTGCATAACCTTTTGCTAAGTTGTCTTGTCCTTTATCCGATAAAATATATTCGCGCGTTAACATCGCTGCGTGTGGATTTTTTGCATATTTATTTATAATCGTTGCATACCCCGAAACAACGGATGCGTCAGATGGAATCGTTACATCAAAACGGTCTTTGTCGATTTGCTCACGGTATCCAAGTGCGTTGAAGTCCCATAATAATGCGATTTCAACTTCCCCTTTTTCTAAATTCGCAACGGAAGGATCTGTTGTTAAAAGGCGCCCTTGCTCTGCCAGCTTTGCAAAATATTCAATTCCTGGCTCAATATTTTTTTCATCACCGCCATTTGCAAATGCCGCTGCCAAAATCGCAAATTGTGCCTGGTTTGCTGCTAATGCATCACCAATTGCCACTTTATAGTTTGAATTCAAAAGTTCTTCCCATGAAGTTGGAATTTTCGCTACTTTATTTTTATCTGCTAAAAAAGAAATCGTTCCTGTATAGCCAACAACCCAGTCCCCGTCATCATCCTTTGCCCATTCTGGAATGTCGTCCCAATACGATGTTTTATAAGCTAGCGTTAAATCCTTTTGTTCTGCAATCGGTCCATAGGCAATACCAACATCTCCAATATCCGCCGAAGCATTTGCTTTTTCCGCCTCAAACTTAGCTATTTCCTCCGCGCTCGACATATCTGTGTCTACATGCTTCAAGCTATATTCCGTTCCTAGCCCTTCCCATGTATCCTTCCAGTTTGCCCAAGTATCCGGCATCCCGACTGAATTGATTTTCCCTTCTTGCTTTGCCTTTTCTTCAATTTCCTCTAGCTTCAAATTGCCCAAGTCTTGTGCACTACCTGAATCCACATCATTACTACATGCCGCCAAAGTACATACTGATAAAACTGTTGCCACTAATAAATGATTTCTCCACTTCATGAAAAGACCCCACTTTTGTTTTTTTTTTGAATCTATCCAAACTATACAATTCAAAAGTTAAGCAAAAATAAAACAAAGATTAAGTGTCCATTAAGAATTGTAAATGACTGTTAGATTTGTAAAAATACCATAACCAGAAAACCTAAAATTAATTAACAAATCAAGTATGTAGCATCACAAATGAAACATACTATCTCCATATGCATAAAAAATATTACTTAAAAATATTTAATTTTATGTAACGTTAGTAGACTTCCTACGTCTAATCCCTTTGTAATCAAATAATTAATAAAAGGAGATAATATTATGAAAAAAATGATAGTAATTATGCTAACGATGGTGTTAGTACTAGTAGTTTCGGCATGCTCTGGAAACAAAACTTCTACAACGGATGATAAGACAGCGCCAATTGAGCCAAATGTATCTGCCAAAGAAATGACCGAGCAAATGCTAGCAGAAGTGGAACAACCCGCACTAATGGAATTAACGGCAGAGGATTTGAAGAATGTTTACGATTTAGATGCGGCAAAACTTGAAGATTTCTCCGTTCGAATTCCAATGATGATGGTACATTCGAATGAAATTGCTATCTTTAAAGTGAGAGACGTAAATGATATCGCGGAAGTATTAGCAAAAGTAAAGGGAAGAGCTGAAAATGCCATGAAGTCATTCGAACAATATCTTCCGGATCAATATGAAAATGCAAAGAATCACAAAATCGTAACAAAAGGAAATTATGTATTATTCGTTATTTCTGATCAAGCAGACAAACTAATAACAGTTTATGATCGCTTCTTCACAGAAAAATAAACGACGATGGTATTTAGTAGCCTTCTTTTCCTATTCTTGTTCTTGCCAGCCGTGTTAACGCTTTATTATTGCTCGCCAAGAAAGTTTAAAAACCTCATTTTATTTATAATGAGCCTTATTTTTTATGCATGGGGTGAACCGGTCTACATCGTCATCATGTTAGTGTCTACGCTGACAGATTTTTGTTTCGGTTTGCTCCTAGATAAACCGAATATGACCTCCGTAAAGCGTAAAGCCATTGTTGCATGTTCCATTATTGTGAACCTCTTGCTGTTATCTTATTTTAAATATGCTGATTTTCTCATTCAAAATGTCAATGCGTTACTCGGGACGAATATCCCGTTAACCGATCTGCCTTTGCCTATCGGAATATCCTTTTACACGTTCCAGTCGATGTCTTATATTATCGACGTCTACCGTGGGACAGCAAAAGCACAGCGAAACTGGATAGACTTCGGCACATATGTCGCCCTGTTCCCACAATTAGTAGCAGGGCCGATTGTGAAATATAGCACGATTGCAGAACAGCTAAAACAGCGCACTGAAAATATGAAGATGTTTGCGGAAGGTGTTCGTAGGTTTACCATTGGATTAGCGAAGAAGGTGCTACTTGCCAACAATATCGGCTTGCTATGGGATACCATTTCGAGTTCCAATCCAGCGTCGATGCCTGTGTTAACAGCCTGGTTAGGTATTATCGCATTTGCTTTCCAAATTTATTTTGATTTTAGTGGTTATTCAGATATGGCGATTGGTCTCGGTCTTATGTTTGGTTTCCGATTTAACGAAAATTTCAACAAACCTTATATAGCCCAAAGCATTACTGACTTTTGGCGGAGATGGCATATATCGCTTAGCAGTTGGTTTCGCGAATATGTTTACATTCCGCTTGGTGGGAATCGACGAGGGTTAGCCATTCAAACGCGAAATATTTTAATTGTTTGGATGCTAACAGGCTTTTGGCATGGCGCAAGCTGGAACTTTATACTGTGGGGATTGTATTTTGGTGTCATTCTCATTTTTGAAAAATGGTGGGGATTAGCATTACTTCAACGTGCACCACGCTTTATTAGACATCTTTATGCCATTCTTCTCATTCTTATGGGGTGGGTACTATTTGCCTTTGAAAAACCTTCTTTAATTATTGGCTATTTGGCTGCCATGTGGGGGTTCAATGGTCAAGCTCTGTGGAATAACGAAACAATGTACTTGTTTTATACAAATACCATTTTGCTTATCGTATTAGTCATCGCCTCTTTACCGTTGAAGCGATATCCTAGATTATCAATCGCCCATTTAGCTTGGTATGGATTTCTCTATTTACTTTCGGTTGCCTACTTAGTAGATGCCACATTTAATCCATTTTTATATTTCCGTTTTTAGGGAGGAAGACTTTATGAAGCACATATCAGAGCGATTACTAGTCGTTGGATTTGTTAGTTCGACGTTTCTTATCTCAGTACTTTTCTTCGCTATGCCTCATCATCGTTTTTCTGAACTAGAAAATAGATATTTACAGGCCGCGCCACAACTTACTTGGGATAACTTAGTATCCAAGAAATTTGCTGAAGAGACGGAGCTTTTCATTACAGATCACTTTCCGTTTCGAGACAAGTGGTTATGGATCAAATCAACATCAGAACAAGCCCGATTGCAGCAAGAAAATAACGGTATTTATCAGGGCAAAGATGGCTATTTATTTGAAAAGTTTTTAGAGCCTAATTATATGAAGGTTCAACGCTATGCCGAGTCAGTAAACCAGTTTGCAAGCAATCATCCGACTGTAAAAATGACGTTCATGCTTGCCCCAACATCAATTGGCATCTATCCAGAACGATTACCTTGGTTAGCATCTTCCTATTCTCAAAAGCAGGTCAATCAATTTATCGAGGCAACAATGCAAAACAAATTAGCCTTTATGAATGGCTTTGATTTCTTAGAACAACATGCATCTGAACCGATTTATTATCGGACGGATCATCATTGGACAACATACGGAGCTTATTTGGCTTACGTTGCCTATGCCGAGCAACAAGGATGGCAACCACTTTCTCAAAGTGATTTTTTAATTAAAACAGTGAGTGAGTCATTTCTAGGGAGCTACCATACAAGGGGGCAGTTTACAGGATTAACACCGGATACGATTCAGACTTACACACCTCTTAATCCAGCCTTCACAGAAATATATATCGCCGATTCCGATCAAACTGTGACAAGCATGTATGATGAACGCTTTTTAGCGAAGAAGGATCAATATTCATATTTTCTAGGTGGGGTTCATGCGTTAATAAAATTGACAACGAGACTTGATCCACAACAAGTTACACAAGAAAAGCTACTCGTCATTAAAGACTCTTATGCGCATAATGCTCTCCCATTCCTCACAAATCATATACCCGAAATTCATGTAATTGATTTGCGTTATTATAATGGTAGTATAGGAAATTACTTATCCGAGAATAACATTCAGGATGTGCTGTTTTTATTTAACACAGCTACTTTCATTGAAGAGGCGGCGCTTTTAAAATTAAATTAAGTGGAGATAAGTTAGTCCCGCTCAAATAACCTTTTTCCTTTGTAGTATAACGTCCTTTACTGCCATCACCTAGTTGCCAAATATGCACAACTTGAACTACTCCCACCTACGCTATCGCTTAGAGGAGGGAGATTCTTGGCTGAATATCTCTATTAGATGGAGAATTCACCGAGCTAGCCCCGTAGTCCCTACGGTTTGAAGCCTTAATGCTTCTTGTAGAATATTGATGCTTGCGTTGAGATCTCGGTCATGTTCTGTAAGACATTTTGGACACGTCCATGTGCGGATGGCGAGATTCTTCACGTCTTTATGTTGATAGCCGCAATGTGAACAAAGCTGGCTGGAGGCAAATGTTTTACCTACTCGAATCACCTGTTTGTCGTGCCATTGTGCTTTGTACTCGAGCATATGCGCGAATTCTGACCAGCCCGCGTCACTAATAGCCTTGGCAAGTAGGTGATTCTTTTGCATCTTACTGACACGCAAATCTTCAATTCCGATGATGTCGTGGTTTTTGACAACTTCAGTGGATATTTTGTGTAAGTAATCATGCCGTACATTGCGGATTTTCTCATGAATTTTTGCTACTATTATGCGCTGTTTTTGATAGTTTTTCGCTTCATCTAATGGACAGTTTCGTTTGATGACCCCCTCTTTTTTACAGGCTAAAATGCGTTGTTCTTCTGCTAATTTTGCCTCTAGCTTACGGAAAAACTGCGGGTTGGCGTAGGTTGTACCGTCAGATAACTTTGCGAATTCTTTGAGACCAACATCAATGCCGACGTTTTTCGTTGTTTTTGGGTAGGCTTGGATGTCTGTTTCAGCTAAAACTGCGATGAAATACTTACCTGTGGGGCTTCTTCTAATGGTTATGCTCATGATTTTTCCTGTAATTTCTTTGGATTTTGCGAATTTCACATGACCTAGTTTCGGGAGTTGGATGCGACCTTTGATTATTTTGATATTATCATTCGTCATTTTTGTCGTATAGCTTTGTGTGGGGTTTTTCTTCGATTTAAAACGCGGTGCTTCGTTTTGCTGTTTGAAAAAACGGTCATAGCTATCCGCTAAATGTCGTACTGTTGTTTGAAGGGCAATGCTATCTACTTCTTTTAGCCAGCTTGTTTTTTCTTGTTTTTTTAATGTTGGCAGCATCGCGGAGCATTTTCCATACGACAAGCCTTTACCTGTTTCCTTGTATGTGGCTTGCCACTCAGCAAGACAATGGTTGAAAATGTAGCGACAACAGCCTATTGTTTTATTAATCAATGTCGTCTGTTCCTTTGTCGGATAGAGACGGAATTTATACGCTTTATACGTCAACAATCGGTTCACCTCCATTTCTTACATTCTATCAAACAGAATATACGTTCGCAAGTGTAAGAAAAAACTTTAGGCTACCGCCTACCGACATTCATCTCCCACTTACTCATTTAGCTACACCCTACACATTCCTTGAAGTGGGAGTCTTCTGTCGGATAATGATAAAAAAGCCGAAATGACTTTCCCATCTCGACTCATCCACTTATTCTTTTGGGATTGTTTTACTACCTAATGTTTTCTCAATCCATTCATCTGCTTCTATTTTCATCTCATCTGTAATGGATGTATACACTTTTGCAAGCGCTGCTACAATAATAAATGCATCATCCGTTAATCCTACTAGAGGTAAAAAATCAGCCACGACATCTAATGGCAAAATAAAATAACCGAGCGCACCAAGCATAATTAATTTATTTGCTTTTGACATGTCTGGACTTTTTAATGCTACAAATAATGTTGAAGCAGCTTGCATTGCTTTATAGCCAAGACCCCCACCAAAGCCTTTCATTTTACTGAGAAACTTTTTATCAGAATAATGTTTATCTTGTCCTTCAATCATTTTATCAAATTTAAAATTTTCACTCATGATGATTCTCCCCTCTTTAGAAAACACGCTCTACACTATTTTACCCACTTATTCCAATAGCAAGACAACTTCTTTTCATTAGTATTTACGATTTCTTCATTGAAAAGTTTCATGGGCGTGCGTTATTTCCTCTAAAACTTGCACATAGTTGCTGCAGAATTTTCGCTGGATGAATGACTTCATCATAATAAATAACCGAATTCTTTCTTAATTTTGCATGTCCAATCGGCACTTCATAAAGCTGAGCATTCCGCTGAATCGCTTCGACAAGCATGTTCGTATCAAAGTTAAAAGTCTCCCCCTTGACCTGATATAGCCATGCTAAATGTTGTCGTGGAATATAGCGTAAGCCTGTTTGTATATCGAGCAAACGTTTATGAAAGAATAGTTCAAACAACATCGAGTTAGCGCGGTTTTGGAGTTGATGAAGCACCGAGTAATCCGAATTTTTAAATTCCCGTACACCTAAAATAATACCATCGGAGAAAATTTTCGTGCTCATTATAATTTGCTCTACATCGAGAACAGAATGCTGACCATGTGCCCCGACAGTAACGATTCCTTTACTATGGAATGAGGAATTCAACAAATAGTGAAGCCCCGTTTTAATTGCACGCCCCTTACCGAAATTTTGTTCATGTGTTAAAACGACATGCCCTTTATTATGTAATGTTTCAAACGTCTTTTTATATTTTTCATCACTGCCATCATTAATAATGATAATTTTTTCAATCGCTAACTTTTCAAGCTTTTCAACGAATTCAATAATTGTTGGCAAAGGATTTAATGCCGGGATCAGTACGATGACTGGTTCCATTTTTACACTCCCCTTTATACTAGACCAATTGAATCAAGTTTATCGAGAAATGAGGTTAAATACAATGGTATGCAAAAAGATACATTTGGGTGCGGCTAAAATACTGAAGGTAAGGTAAATCCAAATGAAACGTTTTTTCAGACTTACCTTCTAAGGATTCTCTAAATTATTTCCTTGATTTAGTTGGGTGCGTGCTAAAAAAGCTTAACATAATGGTCAATCCTGCGATCATTCCAAAAACATAGGAATAGGATACAAACGCTTTGAGTACCCAAGTATAAATAGAGAAGTTAAGCATTTTATCTGGCAAAATTCCTAACATTGAAAGTGTAGCTAACAAAGGATAGCCACACAACATAACGAAACTCGGCATTGATACACACCAGAATAAAGATAGATTAATTTTTACTGACCACTTTTTAACAAAAAGCAACGAAAGATAAAAACCAAATAATATTGGATGAACTACATCATACCACCAAACTGGGATTGGATTATATTCAGCCATCGCCGTTTGTTGCATTTGATTTTCAAAATTTAAACTAAACTTAATGAATACAATTAGTCCGATAACCCAAATGATCTTCCAAAAATAAGGACTATATTTCCCCATACAATTCCTCCCCCCTATCAATAGTAACGTATACTATTACTCTTCTATTATAGTTCAACAAGGTTATACTAAAATCCCTTTACGTCGATCGAAGTTTCACTTTATTCATATTCTTCCGATAAAAAGCATAATTAAAAAGATATCACTTATCGAAATCGACTAAATATATGAAAGGAGTGAGTACGTTAATGGTGAATCGCGACTTGCTTACAAATCTTTGCAATGCTATTCCTGAAACTCATCGTCCATTAGCTGAAGCATTACAAGGGGCAGCACGCTATACGATTTCAAATCCTACTCTTTCCTTAAAAAAGTTGAATGTCGCACTTAGTATTATTGTTCGTGATTTATATGAAAAAGAAATGAACAAATCAGGGAAGGGTTCCGATCTTCGTACACTCCTACTTAATAAAGGATTTGCTGAGAAGATTCATCCTCGACGTATGTATTTATTGATGAATTTAATTCAAAAAACAACATTAACATCCTCTAATGCTATCGTCGATACAAAGGCAGCAAAAATCGCACTTGATTACTTAATTGATTTAACTACTTGGTATATAAAACACTTAACAAGAGGAGCGAAACTTGCTCAGGCCGCTTATTTTGATTTAGATGAAATGCAAACAGCACCTCAACGAACGAAACTTGATTTTCCAAAGCATGATTATGAAGATGCAGCACGTTGGTTTTTAGATTCTGCTAATAATGGGGACAGTAACGCCCAGTATAATCTCGGATTTTTATATAATCATGGAAATGGCGTGAGAAAGAATTATCTCGTAGCTGCCAAGTGGTATACACGCGCAGCAGAGCAAAATGATGCAAATGCGCAATATGCACTTGGTGTGTTGTATCAATTGGGGCAAGGGGTTGACCAGGATGTGCGAAAAGCAGCCGAGCTCTATGACTTAGCAGCTCATGCTGGTAATGCTGATGCACAGTACAACCTCGGCTCCCTTTACAATCAAGGGCATGGCGTCGAACAAAATTTCCAAAAAGCAGCGCATTGGTATGAAAAAGCAGCAACGCAAAGGAATACAAGTGCACTAAATAACCTCGGCTTTCTATACCATGATGGCAATGGGGTCGAACAAAGCTTTGCGCAAGCCGCCACGCTCTTTACCGAAGCAGCCACTGCGGGAGATGCGAGTGCCCAGTATAATCTTGGTTATTTATTTAAGAATGGGCGTGGGGTTGAGCAGTCGTTTAAACAAGCGGCAAAGTGGTTTTTAACAGCAGCGATGCAAGGACATACAAACGCACAATTCCAATTAGCCCTCCTTTATAAATCTGGGCAAGGCATACAAAAAAATGAAGAAGAAGCGTTAAAATGGCTCACACTTGCCGCGAATAGCGGGCATATAAATGCACAATATTCACTTGGACTTATTTATAAACAACAAAATACAAAGCATTCCATTTCTTTAGCGATTGAGTGGCTTTCAAAAGCAGCAGCTAGCGAACATATTAGTGCCAACTATGATCTTGGTATCATTTATTTATCGCTTGGGCAATTGGACAGTGCTCATAAATGGTTAAAACGTGCAGCTAGACAAAACCATGCACAAGCACAATTTCAATTAGCAATGCTCGCTTTAGATGGGGAAAATAATTTACCGAATTATAATGAAGCATTCAAATGGTTGCAGGCAGCCACAAGTCAAAATGATGCCAATGCAGAATTTCAGCTTGGTTTACTTTATGAGCAAGGTCTAGGTACCACGCTCAACTATGATGAAGCACGACATTGCTATCGTCTTGCCGCAGAACAAGGACATATCGAAGCTCAGTATAAGCTTGGCAATATTTTTGATAAAGGACTCGGAGTGAAGCGGGATTATCAGGAAGCAGCAAAATGGATCCTACGTGCTGCTAATAAAGGTTTTGCAAAAGCACAATTTCAACTAGCTCAAATGCATGCGAACGGTGAAGGAGTCGCACATGACTATAAAGAAGCTGCCAAATGGTATCGCCTTGCCGCACAACAAGGACATGTTAAAGCGCAATTCCAACTAGGGATGCTTTACAAAAAAGGACAAGGTGTCGCCCAAGACTATACAGAGGCTACACGTTGGTTAAAACAATCGATCGAACAAGAAATGTAAAAAAAGCTGGCAAAGAGGAAATCCTCCTTTGCCAGCTTCTTATTTATGCTTTTACCACTTGTGCAATTTGCTCATGAAAAGCTTGTAGTGCTTGATCTACATTAACTGTGTGATTTTGCTCTTGCAATGCTTCACCAATCACCACAATTGCCTGCTCGAGCATTGAAGCTGTTGTATTCCCCATATGCCCGATACGGAATGCCTTACCCGCAAGATGCGCTAATGAACCAGCTACAATAATCCCTCGTTCAGCTAAACTTGCACGAAATGCACCATCTTCAACGCCTTCTGGATATAAAATACAACTTAATGTTGGAGCAGCAACAGACTCATCTGCTAACGGCGTCATGCCGTATGAACGAAGCGCTGCACGAACCGCTTTTCCAAATGCGATGTGGCGTGCTTCACGTGCTTCCATTCCTTCCGCTAAAACGATTTTTAATGCTGCGTCATAAGCGTAAATTAAATTTACTGGTGGAGTAGCAAAATACGTTGCTGGATTGTCCATTACCCCTCTCCAACAATTAATATCTGCATAATAAGCCGGAATTTGGCCTAATGCTTCACGCGCTGCTAATGCTTGCTCACTAAATGCAATAATTGCAAGGCCTGGTGGAATACCAATCGCTTTTTGTGAGCCCGTTAACACAACATCAATTTTATAAGCTTCATTATTCCCATATGCTTTGCTCATATCTTCTTCAAGCGCAGCCGTCGCCACAACGCCATCGACAATGACAAGTGCACCCGCATCTTTAATAATTGGGACTAATGCTTCTAAATCTGACATGACCCCCGTTGACGTATCTGCATGTGTAATTGTTACTGCTTTAAATGTGTTCGTTTTTAATGTTTCTGCGACTAACTGTGGGTCTACACGTTCACCCCATGCAGATTGTAAAACTTCTACTTCAATACCGAATGCATTGGCAAGTGGTGTAAAGCGATCCCCGAAATAGCCATGGCTAATGACTAGAAGACGCTCCCCTTTTCCGACCGTGTTAACAATCGCCATTTCCATTGCCAATGTACCTGAACCCGCTACTACATACACTTCACTCTTTGTATTGAATAACTTTTTTGTTTGCTCAATGGCATTTTTAAAAATAGCGACAAAGCGCGGATCTGTATGACCACGTGTTTCACTCGCAAGCGCATCATAAATTTCATCAACAACAGGTGTCGGTCCTGGTACAAGCAATAATTCTCGATTCTTCATTTTTTTATCCCCTTTATAATTGTCCTATTTTTAAAAATAGAAAATGTCCTTCTAGCCCCATCCCGACTAAAAAGACATTTCCTATTCAATAACTGTTACAAAACTTTATAATAACCCCTAAGTTTTAACTGTCTATTTAATTGGAGGCAATCCAATTATATTTGCCCTAAATCGCGTTCCAATTCGATTTAGCCGTATAGTAGATAACTGTTAAGATAAATACCTATTCAAAATTTCCTTCCACCATTTAAAATTGAACTAGTCCGTCGTTTCGGCATATCGACTTCCCCGCTTGTTCCCCAACAGCGGTCTCGCATTTTAAAAAACTTCTGAAAGATTTTGATTAAATGTTTTATATATAGTGATTCCCCTGTTAATTAAATAATAAATATTTAATCAATCACTATTTTATATTTCTCCCCACTCATTAGAGAATGGGGAGCTTTTTATTAATTAAACGAATTGCTCAGTTTCTGTAGATCCTGCCATTGCTGTTGTTGATGATGTACCACCAGAGATAACTTGTGATACGTCGTCAAAATAACCAGTACCCACTTCACGTTGGTGACGAGTAGCTGTATAACCTTTTGATTCTGAAGCAAATTCAGCTTGTTGTAATTTAGAGTATGCTGCCATGCCGTTATCTTTATAGTCATGTGCAAGCTCGAACATAGAGTGGTTTAATGAGTGGAAACCAGCTAATGTTACGAACTGGAACTTGTAACCCATTTTACCTAGTTCACGTTGGTACTCAGCAATTACATCTTCAGAAAGGTTTGCTTTCCAGTTGAATGATGGTGAGCAGTTGTAAGCAAGCATTTTCCCTGGGAACTGTGCATGGATTGCATCCGCAAATTCACGAGCCTCCTCAAGAGATGGCTTAGATGTTTCACACCAGATTAAATCAGCGTATGGTGCATAAGCTAAACCACGAGCGATTGCTTGTTTGATACCTGGATTTGTACGGAAGAAGCCTTCTGGTGTACGTTCGCCAGTGATGAACTCAGCATCGCGTGGATCGATATCAGATGTAACCATATCAGCTGCATCAGCATCCGTACGAGCGATTAAGATTGTATCAACGCCCATTGTGTCTGCCGCAAGACGAGCAGCGATTAAGTTACGTACTGCGTTTTGAGTTGGTAGTAATACTTTACCACCTAAGTGACCGCATTTTTTCTCAGAAGCTAATTGGTCTTCTAAGTGTACGCCTGCAGCACCTGCTTCGATCATACCTTTTACTAGCTCGAATACGTTCAGTGGACCACCGAAACCAGCTTCAGCATCTGCTACGATTGGTGCGAACCAGTCAAACTCATCTTCACGACCTTCAGCATGATCAATTTGGTCAGCACGTTGTAGCGCTTGGTTAATACGTTTAACTACTTGTGGTACAGAGTTTGCTGGGTATAAAGATTGGTCAGGATACATTTGACCTGCAATGTTCGCATCAGCAGCTACTTGCCATCCTGATAAATAGATTGCTTTTAATCCTGCTTTTACTTGTTGAATTGCTTGGTTCCCCGTAAGCGCACCTAATGCATTGATAAATGGCTCTTCATGTAAAGAGTTCCATAAACGTTTAGCCCCGCGTGTTGCTAAAGTTTGCTCAAGTACTACTGACCCCTGTAATTTAACTACCTCTTCTGCTGAATATGCACGTTCGATACCATTCCAGCGTGAGTTTTCTGCCCAATCTTTTTGTAAAGCCTCAATTTTCTGTTGACGAGTTGACATGTTAAATTTCCACCTTCCGATTTGTGTTTGTAGAAAAAACATTCTGCTATGAAAATTGTTACCCCTCTGTTCCATAACAGTTATCCTTGATGTAATATACTATATAACAGTTAATTTAAATTTTCATTATTTTCCGACAAAACAGTTTATTTTTATGATAGAATATACTTTTTATGGGATGGATTACTAAAACATGGATAATACAGAGGGGGATAATTCACGATGATTTTTGAGGATATAAAAATGAGTACAGAGGAAATTGAACAATTTAATACTATTTTAGAAGAGTGGATTCCAAGCGATGCATCTATCGCCATTGCATTTCAGGATACGTTTGTTTACTTTCGTTCAGGACATCAAAAGATTCATTTAGCAATCGGCTCCAAGGTTCCAACAGATAGCATCGCGTATAAAGTAATACAGACTAGAAAGAAAACCGATGCCATCATGGAAAATCTGATGTTTGAAACACCTTATTATGCGATCGGATATCCAATCATCGTTAATGGCGAGTTTGGAGCGCTCGTTGTAGTCCTGCCTCCATTATTCAATATACAGTGTCCTGAACCATATCGATTTATTACAGGTAAACAAGCAGAGGATTGGATTCCAATTCCAATAGAACAAATATCTCATTTTGAAAGTTTACAAAAAAGAACTTGGTTTTATAAAGATGGAGAACAATATAAAACATCTGTCACTTTAAAAGAATTACAAACACGCTTACCTGATACATTCACTCGTATTCATCGTTCTTATATTGTTAATATTTGCTCTATAAAAAGGATAACGCGTGACCTTACATCAAACTTTATTGTGCTTTTAAATGATGATACTGAACTTCCTGTAAGCCAATCATATATAAATAATTTACGCGCGCTGTTGGAGTTTTAACTTTTTGGCCCTTTTCGTGAAATTCATTTAACGTCTTCATTTCATTTAAGCGCTTGGAGAAACTAAAGAAAATAAAATGTCCACTACTAAAATTGAATTTCAGTAGTGGACATTTTATTTAGTAAAAGATCTATTATTCATTAGATAAGTTTGACCGAATAGAAAAAACCACTGATTTCTCAGTGGTTTTAAGTGTGCCTAGCGATGTCCTACTCTCACAGGGGGAAGCCCCCAACTACCATCGGCGCTAAAGAGCTTAACTTCCGTGTTCGGTATGGGAACGGGTGTGACCTCTTTGCCATCATCACTAGACTATTTTAAAAGACAAGATTTATTATATCATTTTTACTAATAAAATCAAGTGATTTTTAGTAAAAAAATAAATTTTATTCTTTCAAAACTGGATAAACGTTTCATTGAATTGTGCAATAAATTGTGGTTAAGTCCTCGACCGATTAGTATTCGTCAGCTCCATATGTCGCCACACTTCCACCTCGAACCTATCTACCTGATCGTCTTTCAGGGGTCTTACTTACTTGCGTAATGGGAAATCTCATCTTGAGGGGGGCTTCATGCTTAGATGCTTTCAGCACTTATCCCGTCCACACATAGCTACCCAGCGATGCTCTTGGCAGAACAACTGGTACACCAGCGGTGTGTCCATCCCGGTCCTCTCGTACTAAGGACAGCTCCTCTCAAATTTCCTACGCCCACGACGGATAGGGACCGAACTGTCTCACGACGTTCTGAACCCAGCTCGCGTACCGCTTTAATGGGCGAACAGCCCAACCCTTGGGACCGACTACAGCCCCAGGATGCGATGAGCCGACATCGAGGTGCCAAACCTCCCCGTCGATGTGGACTCTTGGGGGAGATAAGCCTGTTATCCCCGGGGTAGCTTTTATCCGTTGAGCGATGGCCCTTCCATGCGGAACCACCGGATCACTAAGCCCGTCTTTCGACCCTGCTCGACTTGTAGGTCTCGCAGTCAAGCTCCCTTATGCCTTTACACTCTACGAATGATTTCCAACCATTCTGAGGGAACCTTTGGGCGCCTCCGTTACTCTTTAGGAGGCGACCGCCCCAGTCAAACTGTCCGCCTGACACTGTCTCCTACCCCGTTAAGGGGCATGGGTTAGAAGTTCAATACAACCAGGGTAGTATCCCACTGACGCCTCCTTCGAAGCTGGCGCTCCGAGATCTCTGGCTCCTACCTATCCTGTACAAGTTGTACCAAAATTCAATATCAGGCTACAGTAAAGCTCCACGGGGTCTTTCCGTCCTGTCGCGGGTAACCTGCATCTTCACAGGTACTATAATTTCACCGAGTCTCTCGTTGAGACAGTGCCCAGATCGTTACGCCTTTCGTGCGGGTCGGAACTTACCCGACAAGGAATTTCGCTACCTTAGGACCGTTATAGTTACGGCCGCCGTTTACTGGGGCTTCAATTCGTAGCTTCGCTTGCGCTAACCACTCCTCTTAACCTTCCAGCACCGGGCAGGCGTCAGCCCCTATACTTCACCTTACGGTTTTGCAGAGACCTGTGTTTTTGCTAAACAGTCGCCTGGGCCTATTCACTGCGGCTCTCATGCGCTTGCACGCTCAAGAGCACCCCTTCTCCCGAAGTTACGGGGTCATTTTGCCGAGTTCCTTAACGAGAGTTCTCTCGCACACCTTAGGATTCTCTCCTCGACTACCTGTGTCGGTTTGCGGTACGGGCACCTCTCACCTCGATAGAGGCTTTTCTTGGCAGTGTGAAATCAGGAACTTCGTCCATACGGACTCGTCATCACAGCTCAACGTATTAGTGTGCGGATTTGCCTACACACACGCCTTACTGCTTGAACAGAGACAACCAACGCTCTGCTTACCCTATCCTACTGCGTCCCCCCATTTCTCAAACGGTGAGGAGGTGGTACAGGAATATCAACCTGTTGTCCATCGCCTACGCCTATCGGCCTCGGCTTAGGTCCCGACTAACCCTGAGCGGACGAGCCTTCCTCAGGAAACCTTAGTCATACGGTGGACGGGATTCTCACCCGTCTTTCGCTACTCATACCGGCATTCTCACTTCTAAGCGCTCCACCAGTCCTTCCGGTCTGACTTCAACGCCCTTAGAACGCTCTCCTACCACGCATCCATACGGATGCATCCACAGCTTCGGTGAATCGTTTAGCCCCGATAAATTTTCGGCGCAGCGTCACTCGACCAGTGAGCTATTACGCACTCTTTAAATGATGGCTGCTTCTGAGCCAACATCCTGGTTGTCTAAGCAACGCCACATCCTTTTCCACTTAACGATTACTTTGGGACCTTAGCTGGTGGTCTGGGCTGTTTCCCTCTTGACTACGGATCTTATCACTCGCAGTCTGACTCCCGTGTATAAATATCTGGCATTCGGAGTTTGTCTGAATTCGGTAAAGCG